>AP024890.1 GCA_024347015.1 Vibrio pectenicida
AAGGTTGGAAGCATTTGAGCAAAGCGTAAGCTAGTGGCCGACAGATTGAAATCACCAATCACAAGCGTTTCTTCACTTGGGTAAACTGAAAGCAAAGACTCCACCGTTTTGATTAAAGCATTGCGCCTATACCATAACTCTTCGGTCCGAGGTGACGGCGGATGTGCAACAATTAAAGAAATAGGCGCTTGCCGATTTGGGTGCCAAGTTCCTCTAATAATACTTTGCGAATCTGGCGTTTTAAACACTGACATATTTTTTAGTGGCGAAACACTCAGAATCATTTGACTTGAAGGGTAACCAACCCCCTCCTGCCCACCATAGAAATAAGGGTATATGTCATTTAAGAGTTGCAATTTGTCTCCTACTTCTGGAGCAACTTCTTGCATCACTATTAAATCTGCTGGTTTAGTCAATAAGTAATTAATAAACGAATTAATGCTAGGGTTTTCGTAATAAAGATTATATTGAATAATCGATATAGAATTTGTACATTGCGCGACTAAGTGTTCATGAGGCTTGGGTGACATTAGTCCGAAAGCACCGGCCAATACAATGCATATCGCACTAGGTGCCCATCTTTGCCCCAAGATCATCAAAAGTGCGATCATTGCATAAAGCACCAAAAATAGCCCCGGGTAGGAAACAATATTTTCTACCCACCAAGTGGACTCAAGAAGTGATAACCCAGCCCATGCTAACGCTGGAGTGTAAACTACCAGCCAAATTCTCCAACACCTCACTTTCAGTCCTATTTAATTGGAGCATGGTATAATTATGAACCAAGTCTTTGTAATTGGCCCAATTTTGTCAAAAATGAGCCTAAAAGACCGTCTAGGTAACATTTTTAATAAATATAGGCGTTAGTGTCCTGATACTATCGAGTCGGTATAAAACGATATACGGGGGCTAAATCGAAACCCTTTTAGACAATATAAACAATAAACGGTTAATTCTTGGAAATATGAACAACCTTCTCTCTTAATTTACCATCGAATGCTTATACCCACACTTGATTTTAAAAAAAGCAACTATACTGCATTGTGTATAAACTACTAAATGAGGTTCAACCATGAGAGTTTTGCTGCTTGTCTGTATATTTTTTTCCACATCTATTTTTGCAAACAACCTAAATGATCTTAGTTATATCACCGAATCCTACCCTCCTTTTAATTATCATGAAAACAAAGAGCTCAAGGGGCTTTCAGTGGATGTCTTGGAGGCAGCAACTAAAGCTGTCGGTGAACCAGTATCACGAAGTAATATCAAACTCCAGCCATGGGCTCGCGGTTATGACGCCGCGCTCAAAGGTCCTAAAGTAGCACTGTTTGCTACCACGAGAACCGAAGAAAGAGAGTCCAAGTTTAAGTGGGTTGGGCCGATTATTGCCACTAAGGTTGTCATCTTTTCCAGTAAGAATGTCACTATCAGTGATGCTTCAGAGCTAAGCAAATATAAAATTGGTGTGGTTAGAGATGATGTGGGAGAAGCTCTTCTGAAGAAAGCGGGCGTTCCGGCATCTGCTATGAAGGTTTCACCAGGTGCAGAACTATTAATAAAGCAACTTGCTGCAGGGCGAATAGATATGTTGGCCTACGAGCAAAGTGTAGCAACCTACTTAATGAAATCTGCAAACGTTGATCCTAGCAAATTTAATGTTGCATATGTTCTCAGCGAAGGGCAACTCTTCTATAGCCTTAGCCCTGATACACCAGATGAATACGTCAACAAGTTACAAAAAGGGCTAGACCAAATCGCTCAATCTGGCGAGCTAGACAAAATAAAGAGTCAGTACCAATAGTCCATAGACGAAACGCCAAAATAGTGATTTAGTTGAAACTCCATACAGCTGTCGAGCCTCCACTCGACAGCTTTTTTGAATCGTAATAACTTTGATCTGCATTAGTATCGTAAATGAGTTAACTTGATTGCAGGAATAATCTTTCAGCTATTGTTGACATATAAGTTACAATTTAAGGCCTGTATTCAATATAATCATGATGACTTTCCACAAATTGAGTACAAGGATGAAGATTTACCCATTGGTGATTTTTTTCATTACTGCGCTTCCTTGGGCCTCCCATGCAACAAACATCCAAAAAAAGTGGCAATCTTTTTTTCAGCGTACTTGGCAGATCGCACCTCTAGTAGTCAATTCGCAAGAGTTAAGCCACTTTCCTCAGAAACTACTTAGAGAAAGTGCCCGCTATCCTGATTTTGAATACTATAGCTGGGGCGATATCCAAATCTTGTATCAGATTGCACAAGATTGCCAAGTTAATAAACCTACCCAGCCACACCTCAAAACAGCCGTCGAATTTGAGTTAGCGCTATGCCATAACCAATCTCTTGATGAAACATGGTTCTCAACTCATTCACCGATACACCCAGCAGGTGGAAGCTTTGCCGAACGTTATCTATCTAAACATCCAGAAAAAAAAACCACTGGAGATTTTTTGCGTTATCTTACAATTAGTAACCCAAAGCATCCACTGAACAAACAACTATCACTACTTTCAGTTAAAGGAAGAGAAACTCTGCTTAATGGTTATCGAGCATGGATGGAAGAAGAAACACTATGGTTAAGTGGTGAACAAGGCTGGAAAGCCGTACCAAATATAAAATGGCACCCTGTTGCCAAAGAATTAAATATCCGCTTATCGGGACCTAATTGTGAATTACGGTATAGCAACCTTTGTATCAACGAAGTAACACATAACCTTATAATGCAACGACTTATTTTAATTAGCATTTCAGTCATAGTGCTATTTTTATTTGCCAAAAGTCTGTACATCAGGCGGAAACAAAATAGAGAGAAACGCTTTATTTTACAGCTACTCACACACGAGCTTCGGACACCAATTACCAGTTTAGGCCTAACCGTTGAAATGCTTCGCAATCAATTTGATCTATTAACGGAAGAAACTCAACAAGCAGTCTGGCGACTTATTTCCGATCACCAAAGGTTGGCCCAACTTACGGAAAATAGCAAAGTGTATCTAAGCACGCACAGCTCACACCAGTTGATGGAACAAACTGCCTACATAAGTGATTGGCTAGATCATTTATGCGAGAAACATAACTTAAGTTATCAACTCAACCAAGATAAAGAAGTCACCCTTCCCTTCTACTGGCTTTCAATATGTATGGATAACCTGATTAGAAATGCCAAACAGCATGGAAAAGGAGAAGTTACTGTCTACGTTACTTTGACAGACAAACTAAAGCTCACAGTATCTGATCAAGGTGTTTTTCCTTCAACACTCTCACAACTAATGACCGCCTCCATTGCAAAGCCTAGTACTGACAATATGGGCATGGGCTTAAGTATTATCCGACATTTAATTGCACTTATAGGTGGACATCTGACAATCCGCCGTCGTCCAACTCGCTGTACTTTGGAAATACCACTATGAAAACTCTATTATTGATTGAAGATGACGAATTACTTGGTCAAGGTTTAGTTTCTCTATTTGAATCTCAAGGTTATAAGTGTTTTTGGACTCAAAAATCGACTGAGGTGGAGAAGCACTGGTTTAAAGCGGATTTAGTTATTCTCGACAGGCAACTAGCTGATGGAGATAGTCTAAAGTACCTTACCAACTGGCTATTACTTAAAGCGCTCCCCGTCATAATTCTAACAGCTAAAGTCGATACGCAGCAAAAGATAGAAGGTTTATTAAGTGGAGCTAAGGATTATGTTACTAAGCCCTTTTCACACCAAGAACTCTTAGCCAGAATTGCAAGCCAACTTAGGCCCCTTGGTGACAGCTCTCTTTGTTATGCTGGCATAGAAATACGCCTTGCGAAGCGTGATGCTGTCTTTGATAACCAAACCGTTTCTCTTAAACCTAAAGAATTTAAACTCTTGGTGTTACTAATACAAAATCAAGGCCGCGTCTTTCATCGAGATGAGTTACTCAACAAAGTCTGGGGTTATCAAGCCTTTCCAAGCACTCGAACAGTCGACAATCATATTTTGCGCCTAAGACAAAAGCTACCTGTCCTCAATATCGAAACCCACCGGGGGGTTGGTTACCGACTCCATGAGGCGTTTTGATGAGATATAAGCTGCTTTTCAGTATCTATACAGTATGCCAACCTCACTTTGTACAAGCTAGCTGGTTTACAGATACAGAGCTCCACCCCGTATACCAAGCATTAATCAACCACCAGCCAAAGCTCGCATGGCAAGAGCTTATTCTGACCCTAAGCCGCGAAAATATTAAGAGTCAATATTGGATTGCGGTTAAACAAGAGATCCTTAGCCAAACGTCTTGTGGACAGGAACTTATGGATAACTCTGTTGCGCTGCCTATGAAGATGAATATTAGTTTTATTCGCCGTTCAGGGTTATCATCTCAAGGCTTCCAAATTAAACTCTCAACCGAAAAAACTAGAACTGATAGCCTCGTCGAGCTCATCTCTCCATCTTCAACTAGGCTTCTGAGGGCCAAATTATCTAAGCAAAGCGCTTATCAAGAGCTTGAGACAAAAGAGATGCTAATCAAGCCAAGTACTGGTGTTTATCAACTGCGCATTAATGGTCAATCTTTTCCGTTGCTCATAGCCATACCGGACAATAAAAGCTGGCTTACCTATGATAACACTGCAAAAATTATCAGGACCTCATTTCCAGAAACAATCAAAGGTTGTAGCCAAGCTGTTGCATCATGGCAGTGGTTTGATAGCAACTATACAATGCTAGATAGTAAAATCCCCATTCAAAAACATATTGCTTCTGTCCCTCAACCTACATATCAACATGAAAGAGCAAAACACCTTAGCGCTTCAGTGTCTTTATTCGAATACCAGCAAGGAATTAAGATTGATTACATACAACGAGTGGCCATACCGTTTTCGCCATTTGTGATGGAGAAGAAGGGTGTAATAAACTAACTTCCCTCTTGCTATGATGCTGGATATGAATGAACTATAGAGCAATAGTGACAAATAGGAGACAAAGCTCGACGTCAGCTCGTTAGTATTGGTCTATTACAAACAATCAGCTATGGTTCATTCATGTCAAAATACCACTTAACATCAATAATCCTGTCACTAAGTTGCCTAATAACTCAGATTGCCAGCGCCGCCGATCTGGTTCACTTCTGGGACACCCCACAGCATGGTGCGAATGTATTCAACCGCATGCCGGCAACGCCAACGTTATACCCAGCTCTTAAGGCTTACAATGCGACTTGGGTTCGTCTCGCCTATGATAAATGGCAATCTGACCATCATGACTTCCTGATCGGAAATGCAGATGATTATCAAGGGCTGATAAAGCAAGATCTTAATAGGCTAATCAATGAAATAGATAAAGCAGGAGAAGCTGGCCTCAAAGTTGTGGTATCTCCTTTGTCACTACCCTTCATGCGCTGGTCACAAAACAATGGCCAACGCTTTGATGGTCGCTTATTCGAAAACCAAGATAATTGGGACAGAGCGATCTCTTTTTGGGTAGATCTTGCCAAAGAGCTAAAAAATAATCCCCATATTGCCGCTTACAATATCATTAATGAGCCAGCTCCAGAAAAGGAGGCTGGATTAAAAGAGCACGCCTCTCTTAATGAAATGCAAGCCTGGTACAAGCTCAATAAAGGTGGAAGTCATGATTTACCTCTTTTCTATGAAAAAACAATCAAAGCGATAAGAAAAGTCGACACTGTGACCCCTATTATAGTTGATGCCGGCTGGTATGCTGCGGCGGATAGTTTCAACTACTGGGACAAAGCAATCAATGATAAAAAAGTTTTGTACAGTTTTCATATGTATGAACCCTATCAAGCAACTAGTTCTCATAATCTAAACAGAAATGAGCCCTACTTTTATCCAGGGAAGGTTCCTTTTGCAGATAAACCCAACGCGATTTGGGATGCTACAACCGTGCAACAATACCTCAATAACCCCATTAATTGGGCCAATCAACATAACATTCCCACGAACAGGCTTATAGCTGGTGAATTTGGCTGCGTTAGAAAACTCAACAACTGCGCAACATACTTAGATGATGTGATAACTGCTTTAGATAAAAACAATCTTCATTGGGCTTTCTATAGCTTTAGAGAAGATGAATGGGATGGTATGAATTACGAGCTCGGCGCCCAAAAAGCCGTTGGATGGGATTACTGGGAAGCACAAGAAAAAGGTAAACCAGACCCGATACAATATCAATCTTCGCCTTTGTTTTCAGTAATTCAAAAAAAGTTATAACTGTAGTTTCGCACAAAATATATGAACAAAATATATGAACAAAATACCGATAGGTTAAATGCTTATTGGAGCTTGTCTATAAGAAATCGCTTTCACAAATGAAATTTATATTTTCATATTTATCATTTAAAGAAACGTAACATAAGTGTTACTTTGTTTAAAGTTGGTAACACTGATACAAAGTCATCATACATAATCACAGATACTTTATAACAGTTGAAATATGGACATTTAACCAACAACCTCCAAACGAACAAAATAAAATTGTTGCCCTTCTTTACCCGCACAGTCTGCCCATTGTGCGGTTTTTTTTCTTGTCGATAAATACATTCAAGTAGATACCATGATTCGTGATATAAGCTCTTCTTGCTCTGGGAATTCTCTAGCCAAATGTTCTACCTTGGCCAGCTCCCAATCAGAGAAATCAAAACCCGGCGCTGTTGTACACCCCACCAAAGAAAAGTGAGATTTATCTTTAACTTCTGCTGCAAACCACACGTTTTGTGGAACCAGTATTTGATAATCAGCTTGATTCTCTTCAAGAATACAACCAAGAATCCGTTGCTGGTAGCCATACTCAGGGTCAAGAATATGTATCACAACACTGCTTCCCGTATAGTGATGCCAAAGCTCATCCTGTTTGAGACGATGAAACATTGATACATTGCCTTGCTGCAAAAGATAATATATCGATGTTTTAAAAACATGTTCACCACTAAACCTATCAGGCGGGCATTTTAGAACTTCTTTTGAACGGTAATACTCACTAAAATAACCACCCTCAGGATGCGGTTTGAGATCTAACTTTTTGACCAGACGGTCGACTTGTGTCAATACCATTGCTACTATCTAGCTGAAATATAAATACAAATATAATATTACGCTCTACAAAAATAGCAATCTTGCGAACCATCGACAGTTAGGGAACGTGAACGCGTGTATATTTAAGCGCGT
The DNA here is from genome assembly GCA_024347015.1 of Vibrio pectenicida. Classification (GTDB taxonomy): domain Bacteria; phylum Pseudomonadota; class Gammaproteobacteria; order Enterobacterales; family Vibrionaceae; genus Vibrio; species Vibrio pectenicida. The sequence goes on from AP024890.1 coordinate 7,168, forward strand.
TGTTATTTATAATGATATTATGGCTAGTCTTTATAGTGCTGAACAGACACATGTACATCATAGTAAATGTCATACTGTTGAAACATTTTCTTCAATGCGTAGTTGTTTATATACTCACTATTGACTAATGTGCCATCAAGATCAAAAATAATACAGTTCGTCATACTTTCACCAATTCTTCTGTTTCCTGCTAGAAAAAAACAACGCTTTAAATTCATCAAAAGTGTTAAATATCATTGGTTTGATTATACATATAGAGTCATAATATAACAGAGGCTTTATCGTTTTTCTTTACTTGAAAATGCACCAATGTATACAAAATCATATAATTACATCCGCAAAAAATAAGACTAAACTCATGATTTTTAAGATTTAAAAAAATAACATCAAAAACTTATATCTATTGTTAGCATATGGTGTATAGTAACCCCCAGCTCAAACGGCGAGCTATTGATAATATGTTTAGTTCAAGATCTTCACAGTTCTCTTTCGATTTGATTCGTCATTTCTATCCTGCGATACCTTCTTCTTACTTCCTTATTTAGTAGCTTTCTTTTTAACTTAATCAATCTATCGAGATATACATGTCAAATAATACAACTGGTCTAGTAAAGTGGTTTAACGAATCAAAAGGCTTTGGATTTATCACTCCAGATAACGGCAGTGCTGATCTATTCGTTCACTTTAGATCTATTGCTAGCGACGGTTTCAAAACACTAGCTGAAGGCCAAAAAGTGTCTTTTAGTGTTGAACAAGGTGCTAAAGGCCCACAAGCGGGTAACGTTACTGTACTGTAACTTTTTTAACGAGATCTTACCGACTTCCTAGTTAGGGTAAGATCTCGATTTAACATTTCTTTAAGGAGAACTATGGCTCGAAGAACCCATAGAAAAATATACTGGTATTATGTTTTGCGTGAACAAAAAACAGCCAAGATAAAAATATAATTGTATAATATTAATTTCTTTCTTTATCACAATAAAGCCTCTTGGTCAGCGACCATAAATCAACTAAATAGTGACGTATTAACACGCCATATCCTCCCCAGAATAAATATAAGTTTTTTTGATTTGAGTTTTTCATTTTGTGAGACTGAAGAATCGGGGAAGATTATAAATTCACAAGGTATGGTCTTAGGCACTTTTTCTATTTCATCAAATAAAGGAGGTTAAACTTTGAAAAAAAAATCAACTTGTCGTAATTCGAAACCAGCCAAAGTCGAAAATCAAATCAAAGATGAACGTCCGGATAACATTCATGAAATAAGAAAAAAGATCGAGCGGATTCTGTTAGAACGCGAACAGAAAAAGCTATGGGACCTATAAAATGAGAAAAACATGAGAAAACCAGTAAAAAAAACAGGTAAAAAAATGCGCAAAACCGATTTTGAAGAACGGTTTGCTCTTATGGTCGAAGAATACCAAAAAGCTAAGGAATTTCTTGAGGCTATGAGCGAAGGCAGTGAAGAATATATCAAGCAGAAGAAAAAGTGTGACATACTATTTGCAAAAGCTGAAAAATTCGTTAATAAACAATAAATAAAGTTAGGATTTTCAGGGATGCCATAAAGAAGGGTCCAAACCCTCCTTTATTGGTCATATAACACCTATTTTTTACCTATAAATTCACGAAAAACCCCCAAAATATTGAACCTATGTATATAAGAAACCAATCTTGATTTATCAAAGCCCTAGCATTTATAGTTTAGAAAATATCAAACTGGCTTATTAAAACATACTTTGTTTTTTATGAGCTGATACTAGTGAGGACTTCTTTTGCGAGAAACTCATGTACTGCGGTAGTAGGATGGGTTATATCCCAAAATACATATTTATCAGAGCCCTTCTCCATACAATCTTTGGTTAACTTATGATTAAACAAATATCCCGTAGGGGAATTTCCTTTTAAATCGAGGCAAGCATCTCTCGAGTTTTCAAAACCATATTTGGTAGGATTCTCTAACAAATTATGCATGACTTCATCAGTAGCAAAGAGTGTCACATTAACCCCATCGGCTACATAATATTCTGTGTGTTGTATAAAGAACTCATTGAGCTCAGCAATATCTTTAGATAACTGTTTCTTGCGCTCATATGTTGCTTTTTTAAACTGAGGAGCACTAGAAACGTCAGGCAGTCGCAAGATCAGGATATTTTTTGCGCCATTTTCAGTAAGTTTGGTTAGCGAACTGCTAAGGTCGGCTTTTATTTTATATATGTCTCTTTTGTAGTTCATTAAATCATTCAAACCAAACTCGAGCGTAAAAAGTGTATACTGAGGATCATAATACTTAGCCTTTTTCATATATGAGACATAAGAATCCACTTGTGAGGAAACACCTTTTAATTCCTTATACTGATCAGAGCCAGCTGCTCCACCAATAGCCCAGTTATACAAAGGAATATCCATACTGGCAGCAAGATATTCTGTCCAAACAAAACCATTGGAAAAATTCCCTCCAAACCAAGAACTAGAATTAGGGAAAAGCCACTGTGAAGCATTATAAATATTCCCTATATCGGATATACTATCACCAAAAGCTACAATACGATTTATAGATGATGTTTTGTTTTTCTTATCGTTAGTCCATATAGTATGATTGTATGACCATGCATGATCAGATGCATAAAAACGGATATTTGCGTGTTCATACCCCTGTACTTTATCTTCGAGGGTACTTTCACAAACTTCCTTTATTTTTTCCTGAGGTATATTTGTGTAAAACATATTTTTGGGGCTATATGACGACCACCAGTAACCCTCTAAGCGAAAATACTTACCTTTATCATCCAGTGCCCACTTCCATTTAGTTTTAGGCTTTTCAAGACTGTCCGATGCTCGATACCAACATCTTACATACGTCGTTGTTTTGTATGCTTCAGGAAAAAATTCATTCTGTTGCGCAAAACCCATATTTTCAACATCTATAAACTCCACATCATTTTCATCAAAAGTTAGGGATTCTAGGTTATCTTGATCATCAAAAGATTCTGGATACTGAGCATTTGCATAAGATACAGATACATTAGAACAGGCAAAAATGAGAGAAGAGAATACTACCAAAGTCCATTTCATAACTAACACCTACGAAAGCTTATAAAAACCGCTCAGAAGATACAATTTTCTTCCATCAGCAGGCTAATCAAATACTAACGCTATTGACTATTGCAGAGTTAGAGCAATGATTCAAATCATTATTTACATAAATGTATGAATTCCGTTATAGGCGATCATTAAACTTTTAGATTCAACAGCTCTTAAAGTTTAAATAATACAGTCTGCACTTGTTGCTTCATTAGAAGAATAGAGCTGATTTAAATTCGAGGTTATTGGCAAATAAATAGGAAAATGATCCATAATTTTCATTCCTCATAGTATTATTCAAAGTATACGCGCTTACCGAAAGGCCTTACTCACCTTAAGCAAAGGCCAAAAAACCAAATCAAGATCAAGTATTTATTGGCTTAATTAATACGCTTGTTTAGTTAATTAAAAGCATGCTATAACCTAAATAATTAATACATCGCACAAGTTCAATGGCATCTATGAATACTTTCGATTACTCTTCGCTTGATGGGCGTCTGCTTCGCATGTTTATTTGCGTTTATGAACACCAATCGGTCACCAAAGCGGCGGTGAATATGGGAGTAACGCAATCGACGGTCAGCCATGGACTCAATCAATTACGTAAAATCGTCAACGATGAGTTGTTTGTTGCATGTGGACGCAGTATCGCACCTACACCAAAAGCAAATGACCTGATTGGCCAAGCGAGAGCAATTATCCTTGCTATGCAAGAATTCTCATGCTCACAAGATTACAATCCTTCCAAAGATGAGAAAGGCTTTATTGTCGCCGCTAATGATTATGAAATTGAGACGATCATCAAACCCATATTTGAAAAGTTTCGAACACAGGCCCCTTTGAGTCACTTACATATTGCACCAGCTCGTACCCAGAAAAGATGGGCTTCGTTACTAAGAGCGGGGGATGTTGATTTAGTTTTGACTCCAGAACTCACCAGCAACGAGTCGGATTTAATTCAAACTAAGCTGCTCACCGACCAAGAAGTCTGCTTTTATAACCCGAAGAAACAAACACCGCCGACAACCCTTGAACAATACTGCGCTAAGCCTCATGCAATCATGGCGTATGAGAATATTCATCACACCGAGATTGATACAATACTGCAAGAATATGGTATGAAAAGAAAAGTCGTTGCCAGTGCCCCAAGCTTTGCTGCCGTTGCCTCTTTGATAAGAGACACCAACATCATAGTAAGCATGCCTTCGCGTTTATCCACTACTATCTTTCACGAATTTAAGCAAGTACCCTTACCTTTCAATTACTCACCTTTCAATATTGTTAAAGTTTGGCACTGCAGAAACAAGAAGTCACAACGTCACACTTGGTTTAAAGATTTAATGCGACACAATGAATAATACTTCCTGATTCATCGAATTTATTCATATCACCTATGGTTAACTTGCTGTTTGTCTGATGAACACCTCCCGATAGCATTCAGATTGTCAATAAGAACCATCCAGAGGAAGATATATGTCTATTAAATCTGCTGCTATCGGATTTGCTATGTGGCTGCTCGCTATGCCGAGCTTTGCTGATCTCAGTACCATTGATAAACAAACCAGCCAAGTCAAAAAACTCGCTGAGGGTTTTTACCAAGATGTACTGATTTACCGCAATCTTAACAACTTTCAAAAATACATTGGCAGCCCTTATATTCAACATGCCCCTGCGTACGGTGATGGCCCAGTTGAATTGATGAAAGCCATATCCGGTGAATTAACAGCAGATCCTGATGTTACAATCGATATCTACCGCACCATCTCGGAAGGCCCTTATGCCGCCATTCACTCAGTTTGGACCACCTCTGACAAAGCTCAATACGTCTATGTTGATATTTGGCGAGAAGAGAATGGTAAGTTAGTTGAACATTGGGATCACTACCAAAAAGTACCAGCTTTATCGGCCAACCAAAATACTATGTATCAAGGCCCAGACGCCAATATTTATGACAGCACTCAAAACATTGAGCGTAATAGGAAAAGAGCGATTTCGGTGCTGAAAAGCTTTGATAATCCAGCCAACAAAATAGCTGTGAAAAAGTATATATCTAGCGAAACCTACATTCAGCACAACCCTGAAGTACCTGACGGCAAAGACGCTCTCCTAGACTACCTAGACTTCTTGCATAAAAAAAATACCAAGTTTGATACTGAAATAGCGAAAACTATTGCTATGGGCGATATGGTTCTTGTTCACTCTAAACAAGTTGACCTCAACAAAAAAGGAGACTTAGGGACAGGCTATATTGATATCTTCCGCTTTAATAGTGACGGTCTTATCGTCGAGCACTGGGACATCATCGAGCCTCAAACCGGAGTATCACAAAACGGCAATGATGTTTTTGATTATCCAAGCAAGTCTTAAGCCGTGAATTGATTTATTTCCCCTGACTAATACTATCAATACTGCCTATTCTGCCAAAAGGTCCTTCACCGCAAGGACCTTCTTCTTTAAATTAGCTCTCTTCTTTAAATTAGAAAGATATCTAGCGAAATTGGGGCATATGATCTCGATTCGATTCGATAGTTTCATCCAAGGCTTTTTCCAGCACCATGCCAGTGGTCACTAGTGGATTTAAGATCAGTGCTCGGTGAGCGGCATGGCGGTCACCATTAACAGCTGCCTCAACCGTCAGTGACTCAAATTCTTTAATCAGTTGAATAAGCCTTAAAGTGTCATCAGGGAATGGGGCCACATTGAGTGGCACGGGCCCAGATTTAGTGATTATACAACTGACCTCCACTGCACAATCATCCGGCAAACCATTAATTGCTCCATTATTACGGGTATTGATGTGCATAATTGTACGTTTATCATTGTAAATTGAACTCATTAGTTCACACGCAGCTTCTGAATAATACTGACCACCGCGCTTTTCTAGCTCTTTTGGTTTTTCACTAAGATTTGGGTTTCGATATATCTCAAACAGGCGTTTTTCCATGGCTTTAACCACCTCACCTCGTGTCCCTTCATCACTGGCTTTTTTGATTTCCTGATTCATAATATCTTCACTGGTATAGTAGTAGCGTAAGTAGGCACAGGGGATCATTCTCATATTACACAGTAACTCGGCAGGCCATTCAAATGGTGGAATATTACTCGGGATTAATGGATCGTTACCCGATAAGATTTCATCGACCACTTCTTGCATTTTGTCTCGCCCTTCATGAAGAATTTGACGAGCCCAAATAAAGTGATTTAAACCTGCGACTTGCAATACAAAGTCTTGCTCGTCAGCATTGAGAATGCTTGCTATACCTTTTTGCATAATCACTGGCACATTACAGAGGCCAACTACTTTAACTTTGGTATGTTTTAGAATCGCTTCTGTCACCATCCCCGATGGATTGGTGAAGTTAAGTAGCCACGCATCAGGGCATAACTCTTCCATTTCCTTGCAGATTTCTAGAGCAACTGGAATAGTACGACACGCATTAGCAAAACCTCCAAGCCCATTGGTTTCTTGGCCAATCATGCCATATTTAAGAGAGATGCGTTCATCGCGAATCCTTCCTTCAAGGCAACCCGCACGAAATTGAGAACAAACGAAATCGGCATCTTTGAGTGCCTTCCCTCGATCTAAAGTGACATGAACATTAATATGTGACAGGTTATTTTTCTCAAGCATACGGCGAGTCAGACTACCGATAATGCTCACCTTATTCTCGCCATCTTTGATATCCACCAACCAAAGTTCACCAATTGGTAGCTCATTGCAACGGTTTATCAGCCCCTCAATAAGCTCAGGTGTGTAACTTGAGCCTGCGCCAATAATTGTTATCTTAAGATACTTCTTCATTATGATATACCCGACATATGGATAAGATGAGGTAATTTAAAAACATCACAATAAGCTATACAAACCAAAACCAACTTGTTATGTATTAGCTTAACTAATTTATAGGATTGAATCATGGTGCAAAAACAGCAAATGTTATCTAATATGTACACCTTCTCTATCGCAGGAAAATTTCTTAGTTTCACCAAAGCGGCTGAAGAGCTATTCATTACCCAAGGGGCGGTTAGCCAGCGGATAAAGTCTCTAGAGAGCCAACTTGGCTTTAGCCTCTTTGTGCGCATGACTCGACGTCTTGAGCTAACCAAAGAAGGAGAACGGCTTCTTCACGCATTAAACCAATCATTCGAAGTTATTTTTGCTGAGCTAGAAGATATTAAATTCAATGAACTACGTGGTGAACTCTATATTGGTGCAGCACCGACCTTTGCTCAAAGTTGGTTGCTACCAAGGTTACCTAAATTCCAGCGGTTGTACCCTAATCTCAATATTAAACTTAGAGTCAAAGCGAGCCGCCTTAACTTCCAGCATGAACCAGTAGATATTGCCATATATTACAGTTCCAGCGAACATCCAGGTTTCTATCACCAAAGGTTGTTCCATGAAGTTCTCATACCAGTATGCAGCCCAGACTATTATAAAGCTCAATTTGCAAATGACGCTGATCTAGTTAGCCAGCTGTCTTGTGCTACTTTCATTCACTGCAATGAGTCTCTAGAAACAGGAGAGCCCAATCAAGAGTGGAATCTTTGGCTACAAAGTCAGAGGGATGAGAAACTAAGGTCAATCAATGTAATGGAAAATACCTATCTATTTAACCATGCAGATATGGCAATGATTGCAGCCAAACATGGTATGGGAATCGGTATAGGTCGAGCATCTCTGATACAATCCAGCTTGAATAAAGGTGAGTTAGTGACTCCTTTTGAGCATGTAAGGTCTGGATTAAGTTACAATTTAATCTGCTTGAATGGACAAGAACAAAGGCCCAAAAACGCAGCCTTTATTCATTGGTTAGAAACACAGTTATGAGTTAGCCCAAGCTAATGGTGTTTATCAGTTTGGGGCAATTACAAATATTCTTAATACTGTTAGCTCGATGCAAACTCCGCCAAGTTATCTCCGCTAAGTCGATACGTTATCCATTCATCTTGAGCGACGGCACCAACAGAGTGGTAAAAGTCGATCGCTGGCTGGTTCCAATCAAGTACCGACCACTCAAACCTTCCGCAATTTTCCTGTAACGCTAAATTTGCTAAATGTTTCAAAATCGCTTTACCTGCACCTAGATTACGATGATCTGGTGATACATATAAGTCTTCTAAATACAGTCCATGTTTTCCAAGCCAAGTTGAAAAGTTATAGAAATAAACAGCAAAACCTACGGGTTTTTCATCAACCAAACAAATAATGGCATGGGCTGTGGAGTGATCAAAAAATAGGTTTTCTTCTAATTCTGCAAGAGACGTTTTTACCTCCTGCTGAGCTTTTTCATAGATGGCTAAGTCGATAATAAACCGCAAGATCAATGGGGCGTCTTCGATGCACGCTTCTCTAATTGTGATAGTTTCCATTTGTGTCCTTTTTACTTTTTAAAATAAAATACTCGTTTTTTGATAATGATGGCATTGACAGGTATTAGAACTAGTGTAGCCTTTCTCTTACCATGAAAGAAATGCACTTTTTGCAGAAAGAAGATGTATATTACACATGACTTTTCTATCCACTATCGACTTAAATCTCATTCATCTCTTTGCTGTGTTATATAAAACACAATCGGTGAGAGAAACCGCTGATACCTTAAATTTAAGCCAATCCGCATGTAGCCATGCATTGCAAAGATTGCGTGAACGATTGAAAGATGATTTATTCGTGCGCATTGGTAACACAATGCAACCGACCGAATACGCTAAAGCAATAGCAGAAAAACTCATGCAAGGGGTAAGCTTAATTGAAGAAGGCATTACCTCCTCTTCGACCTTCGACCCAAACGCCGAGCAAACATTTAGGATAGCGGTTACTGACTACACCAGTTGGTGCATGCGCGATTTTATCTCAAAACTCAGTCATGATTACCCAAAAATCAAAATTGAATTTCTCAATCTAGAAGAAAGATTGCCAGAGATTGCTTTGAGGGAAAGTAAGTTTGACATAGTGTGTGGTTTTGCCCATGAAATTGAAAGCTTTGAAAGTATCAGCAATCAAGTATGGTTCGACGATCAGTATGTATGTTTACATCACCGAGAGCATCCATTTCAAAATGAACTGAGTTTGGAAAAATTTCTCAGCTATTGTCACGTTGTTGTTACTCCTTGGAACGAAGCAAAAGGGATTATTGATATCACGCTATCCAAGCTCAGAAAGAAGAGAAAAGTAGCAATAAAAACACCCAGCGTGTTGTCCGCCCCGATGTTTGTGATAGATACACAATATTTGCTAGCGATACCCAAAAGATACGCTGAGCATATTGCCCAGCAATTGCCGATTAAAATTTCTCCTTTACCATTTGAAGTACCAACTTATAAGCTAAAACTTTATTGGCATAAAACACGTAATAATGACCCCAAAATTAAATGGTTGACAGAAAGAATAGCCAACGGCTAGACGTATATAAATAGTTTGTTATGGCTTAGCAAACGACCAAGCCATACTTTACATAAATTACTTTTTGAACGTTAGATTCAATGTCAACGGCACTTTATCAGAAATTGAAATTCCACCTACCAAGGCTGCCAGCTTGGTTAAATTCTCGCTCGGAATACCAAAATCACTCGCACTAATGATGATTGGAGCACTAGAGCTCACCATAATAATGTTATCAGTTTTTAGCACAACGACAGGGAAATCAATGGACTTAGTATTACCAAACAATGTCACTTGAGCAGGGATCACAAACTTGTGAGAACCTTCATCTAATTCACCCCAATTAACCTTCCCAGATACATTAACATCTGGGAATTTAGCTGATTCAAAGAAAACGTCATTCAAGCGGGTGTTACGAATCGGGATACCTGTTTGAATACTCTGGAGATCAATAGCAATATTAAATGTTCCATCAGTGTCTAATGCTCCAGAAAGTGTATCTATCGTTGCTGGCTCAACAACAAACTGCTTTTTAATGGTGGCAAAGCTTAAAGAGGAAAGTTCAGTTTCTAAATTGTATTTATTGCTCGCCAATGATACGCCTGAAAACAAAATACTAGCAATGCTCAGTGTCGTGAGAAGTTTTTTCATTATTATTTACCGTCTAAGTTGAATAGGGGTTTATTAAAACTGATATGTACTGCATTTTGCAATGGTTTGATTACAAATATAATTTATCTGCTAACAGTTACCACTGCACGAGGAAACCACCTTTGAACCAGTTCTCTGAATTCGCATATCGTTAGGCAAGTTGTCATCTCAATATTATAAATAGGTAGGCATTGGAGCAATAGAATCTAATGTATCCATTAGATGAGCCGTGATCATGGGCTTGCCTGAAGATAGTGGGAAAACTAATGTAATACCTGAACGCAGTAATACATGAAAATGCGTCTCTATAGATTGCAGCTGACCTGACTGTTCAAAGTCTGTCATAACGGGCTGAACCGTTTCGATAGGAAATAACCGATTTTCATAGCGAAGTGCTGTATCACTCACGTGACAACGCTCAGCTAGAAAGGGTAACATAATATTGAGGTCATTAAGTTCAAATGTGATCATGGGTTCTCCTATTTAAAATCATGTATAAATGACTTCACAACTACGATCCATCACTAACATGGATATTTATTACGAAAATACTGACATATTACCCAAATTATCAATAGTAAACATACATGATTTTTTATGAAGCTTAAGATCACAATTAATCGTTTGTTTTTATTATATTAAATCTTCATAAACCTCGTATAAACTGGCAGCCAAGCTATAGCTAAAATTAATATGACTGAATTAAAATGGCTTATTTCCACTTAGATTAAACATGCATATTAAAGTTAATTTACTTCATTATTTTACTAACTAATTTCTTATAAGCTGGAATGAAATAATTGGGGAGATTTACAAAGTAGCAGCATGTAGGTAGCTTTAACCTTCTAACGCTTTCGTAAACTAGTAAGAGTGATAACTTAGGGCAAAAAGGAAATGATTACACGTATTGAAGAGGTTGTTCGCTGTGCCAAGTTACTCGAATTTAATGTCACAGATGATAACGTGATCGCCTGTATGGTAGCGGCAGTTATGTGCCCAGGACATGAGAACAACTTGGGGGCTTTACTGGCATCCATCTATATCAATCAATCGTGGGGGCTAATTCAAGCCTTAAAAACGACCAGAGAATACCAAGTGTTACACATCAAAATTTCTGATGCTCTTTTGGAAAAACTCACACAAAAATAACCACCGCAGTAATGATTGAATAGGAATTCCTCCAATGACAATAATTTAAGTGCAGATTCTTAGGGAAGACTGTCAGTAATAGCAACAAATATCGACCTAATTTTATTTTTTATTCAGGCAATGTTATGTACAAAGAATTAACTGAAAAACTCGATCAAATCGGATTTACCTATGATAAAAATGAGCTGCATCATAAAGTAGAACAAGCAGAAAAGCATGCGGTTGCGCAAGCATTAATCAAGAAAGCTAAAGAAATATCATTTGCACTGGAGTCAAACCAAGCAAAATCAGTTATTGCAGCACTCAGTGAAACTTTCGCACCTGATTGCCAAGCAGCTGAGAGTGCTCTTTTACACTACAGCCAACTCAATGATAAAGACCAACTTGAGTATAGAGAACAGCTTTACACACAATTTATCCGTCATACATCCGTTTTTGATACTGTTATGCAACTTAATGGAGAGCATGCTAGACGTTGGTTCTAAATCATGGATCCAGCAATAAATCAATACCTGTTGCTGGATTTACAACGAAATTTATACACATTTCAGCCCCATCGCACGTGTCAATGCTTTTACAGCTGTTTCTCGATATTGCTCAATTAATTTAGAAATAAGACTAAAACGCTCTTCACGCAATTCTTTAACCATAGTTTGATAAAGTGCATCATCTACAGATGTCCGGATCTTTAATATACTCGTCTGACCTCGACCAACAGCTGGCTGCCATTCAATCCAACCCAAAGCAACTAAACGCTTTATTATTAACGCCACATTTCGTCTGGAAGACGCTAATGCACCAGCCAAATCTTCAACAAGGACGTTATAAGTATGATTGCATTCATAAGCCTTTAGAAGCTGATTAAGCCTCCGAATATTAGTTTCTGCCATAGTTAGTTTCTCTCTTTTCAATTTAAGTCGTAGAAATTGAACGCAGTCTCAACAAACGCTCGATGACTTCCTTACGAGTCCTAGGGCATTTCCTTTCGTCCTACAATGCTAAAGAAGTTGTTACTTTCCCATTCACAAATTATTAATAAATATTTGAGTCAAAAACGCGTAAAACGCCTAATAAACTCTACCTGTTTAGGCTAATTAATAAGATCTATAATAGCTAAGCTGATTCAGTCTAGTGGCCTTTTTGCCAGTATATTTGAATCCTCACCAATAGCTAGAAATTGGCTATTTTGCGGGTTATTCCTGTCTACATCCGCGTAATTTCCCTCAGATATAAATTCATATCTGAGGTTTTTTTTGTTTAAAATCGAATACTTAATCAATTACATGCAAGGGTTTCGATGAGGATAATATTGAAATTGCTGATAACGCAGTGCCTCTTTGCACAGCGACTGCCCATCTAATAAACTCTCAACAATTAGAAAGAAAAATACATAAAAGCCTAATGTGACTAGCACAGTAAGGCATAACGGGACAAACAACTTCATAAGCTTTTAATACAATGCTATGTAAATGCAACACCAAACACTTACTAAGTGTTTGGTGTATAGTGTAGACTCTTATAGGTTATGTTTAGCAATAGCCATCGCAGCTTGTAAATCTGGAAGCTGAGTTAGCTCAGGAACACGCTGGATATAAAGAATACGGTCATCTTTACCGACTACTATAACAGCGCGAGAAAGCAAACCCAGTCCTTCTATGTGAGCACCAGTCTGCTGACCAAACTCGTGTTTAGAAGAGTCAGACAGAAATGCTACATTTTGACTCAATTTTTGGTCTGCAACAAATCGAGCTTGAGCGAAGGGAGTATCAGCACTTACATTAATGAATTCGATTTTCCCATCAGTGGCATTCTCTTTAGCCATTTGATCAAACGCTAAAGCTTGCTCAACACACACTGGCGTATCAACAGAGACCAAGACATTATAAATACGAACTTTTCCGCTACCTTGGGTTTTAACCTTATCTAAAGTTGAGGTTGAAAGCGTCATTGGTGGAATAATATCGCCTTTCTTTAACGTCTTACCACCTAGGTTAAATGTAGTACTGTACTCCAAAGTAACACTTTGATGTTCACCTAAACCTGCAGACTTATCCGTCACTTCAAATCCTGCCAGAACCCATGTGGAAGTGACCATGGTTAGTAAAACTAACGTACGTTTCATAATGATACTCCCTTTACTACTGCGATAGCCTGTTGGTAGTTTGGTTCATCTGCAATTTCACTCACTAGCTGAGAATGTAGAACCTTACGATCCTCATCTAATACAATCACTGCACGTGTAGCGAGGCCACGTAAAGCACCATCTGAAATAGCAACTCCATGATCCAATGCAAAGGTTGGAGAACGGAAAAACGATGCAATAGAAACATGTTGAAGATTATGTTTTTCAACAAAACGAGCCAATGCGAAAGGTAGATCTGCCGACACACAAAGTACAACTGTATTATCAAGCTTTTTCGCTACCTCATTAAATGCACGTACACTGTTAGCACACGTTGGCGTATCAACACTTGGAAAAATGTTGAGAAGCAATTTTTTACCTGTAAAAGATTCAGGACTGATATCAGCTAAAGATTGATCACATAGGGTGAAACTGGGAGCTATTTGGCCTGCTTGTGGTAGTTCACCAGATAGTTCAACAGGATTTCCTAAAAATGTGACTGACATAGTTACCTCATTTATGTTATGCAGATTGATGCGTTTATTAATTTATTCCCAATTGAAAAGGCAACTTTGATACTTGGATAAAAGTTAATCTACTAGGTTGCCCTATCAACAACTTAGTCATGATGCCAATGGACTAGCCAAACACACAATGAAGTTATAACAACCTTTATGAATCAGACAGTAAAAAATCAAATCATTGAATTTAAAGAATAAATAAAATATTTAATTTATATCCATATAGGTTATTTACACTAAACTAGGCAAAAAAATGTTAAATATTAAGTTAATTGGCAGCTGGTATGGGCTAGAAATTAGTGCGTTGTAAACACTATTTAGGTAGGAAAAGTGATAGGTGGATAATTGATAAATATCGATTGCCGCCAACTAAAAACACCCAAGACAGGCTAATTTTTGCGCAAATTACACCTCAAACTTAACAAAAAGGGTGAGCTGGAAAAATTGTTAAAGTTGGTGGCAGAATAACAGTGTTAAGGACTCCTTAGCTACTGCCTACGAACAATGCACTTAACTCCACCATCTAACAGTTTTGTGTAGCAAACCACTTTACCTTCCCTATAAATAACTTGAAGCTTTTCTTCACTAATGCGCCGTAAATTATGAGCTTCAATCTCCGTGATACTATTTCGGTCAAGCTCTCCATCAGAAAAGGTAAAATCACTAAACTGAATCAAAGCATGATCATAAAACTGGGTATAATAGCTAAAATATATCCCCTTCGGCTCACCATATATTTTTCTGCTCGTATGCGATTTCTGGTTAAAAAACAACCTATAATTGACAGTGTGGTAATCTTCACTAAACAATACGTCCCCATCAAGGCTAAAGCTCAGGTTGTTACTGTAATAAAGTAAGCTATGTTTACCATCCATAATTTCAGGCGAATCACGAAATTTCAAACCGAAGTTTGATACTGTCGCAATTACCGTCAAACAAAACAGTGTTTTGAGAACATTATCGACAGACATCACGCACCGTTTCTCCAATAAAATAAAAATTCTCCCGAAGTGAGAAATTTAAATTTTTCACCTGCTGGTCACCATTCGTTTCGGAACGATAGATACAGGAAAGATAATAGTGACTAACACCTGTAGAAACTAAAAGTTCGGTCACAGGAGAATCACTTAAGTGATTACTATTTTCACTTAAGTATAGATACATGGCTTTACTCGCCTTATTATCAAAGTAGAAAAAGCTCCGATTACCTTGTTTCGTCTTTATCCATGTATCTAAAGGGACATTCCATGAAAAAGTCCAGCGATGAATGGCAGCTGCACTTTGAAATAACAATACGATAGCCAAAACTAACGCAAGCAATAACTTAAATTGTTGACGATAACTATACTCGTTAACATCTTCAAATTCCGTTTCAGGTTCTGATTGTATTGAGATTGAGGCTACAGGCCTTTCATTCAGTGTCTGCTTAATGTCGGCCAGCTCTACTACATTTTCAAACAGCATATAACCATGAGATGGAACTGTTTTGATAAATTTTTGCTCTTTACCACTATCGCCAAGTGCGACACGAAGTTGGGCAATACACTGAGTTAAACTGTTTTCAGAGACAACTCGTTCTCCCCACACTTTTTCAAATAACTCTCTCTTGGATACAACCTGCCCTTGCTGAGCAATTAAAATCTCCAGCACACGACATTCTGTCCCCTTGAGCTTTGTTGCACTCCGAGTTTTAACATGGACCAGTTGCTCTCGAGCAAGAGGATACAACTGCCATAAAGATTCATAATTCATAAACGCTTAATTAAGTATTTCAACAAAATCTCAGGCTATAAACCTAAAGCCCCTGCCTTCCTTAAGCTTAGCCGTTGTTGGCCTTTATACTCCATATTTTGGAATATGACATCACTCCTTCTTGGAGCAACGTAATTGAAAAAGACAAATCAGGAGTAGTAAGAATTACCTCCTGCGACAAGCCTGTATGCCATAGATTGTCTTGATGGAGCAAGTTTATCTTAGCCACTTTGCAACGTACGATACTGATTAATATTATAAAAAACAATAGTGAAATATTACAGTTTGTTATAAACAACTGGGGACTATACACCTGGTAGAGCAATCACACATATGCTCTATAGTACCCATACATAATACAAGTAATCCACAACATATGTTTAAAAATATCTTTATTATTAAATAACATAGAGCAGATAAATGTAAAAATATGTTTAGATTAAACTAGTTGCGAAACTATGAATATTTTTTTAGGGAATCGATCCCAAATTAAATCCCTGCGCGAGCTAAAAAAAAAGAGGTAAGACCAATTTTTAACACTTTTCAACTGAAAGTAGATTAAATACTTTGAATTTAAATTATTTATAAAATCGCTGACTTAGGACATCGGTATTCTAAAAGCAAATCTGTAGATAACTGAAAATCATGCAGACAAAGCACATGGCTTTAATACCTTGTTTTTAACATTCCTAACGAAACAACTTTTGCCTTATTAATCGATAGTTTAATCTTTGAGTCATGCCTTGTAGATCTCCTAAAATCAAGTACAAACAAGGAACTAAAATCAACGTCAACATTGTAGCAAATAAAACTGCAAAGCCTAAAGCTACAGCCATAGGAATAACAAACCTAGCTTGTAAACTGGTCTCAAACATGATGGGTAAGACTCCAGCAAAAGTAGTCATTGATGTTAAAACAATAGCCCGAAATCTAGCGCAACCAGCCTCTATAACGGCTTCTTTGATTGAAAAACCTTTAGTTCTAACTTGGTTCACGTAATCTGTCATGATTAAAGAATCATTGACTACCACACCTGCCGCAGCAATAAGCCCAAACGTTGACATCATACTCAAATCAATACCAAACCAATAATGTCCCCAAATAGCACCAGTAAGACTGAATGGAATGACCGACATAATGATTAAAGGCTGGGTATAACTCTTGAGTGGAACCGCAAGTAGTATATAAACAATGATCATACCTGCCACAAAGAAAATTATTTGCTCATCCTGCTGTGCTTGCTGTTCTTCAATTGAACCGCCTAGTTGACTTTTAACTCCAATGTATTGAGCTAAAATACTTGGCAAAATCAATTCATTCACCTGAGCAACAACTTCATCGGGTTCAACTAGCTCCTCATCAATGGAACCATACACATAAACACTTCGAAAGCCACCTTCACGGCGTATACTGCTAATACCTGGCTGCTGGACAATATTCACCACATCCCCCAACATCACCTTTTGTCCCTCAGGCGTAGTGATCAAAGCGTAGCGTAATGAGGCGAATGCTTCTCTTGTTAACTTAGGGTAACGAACCATCACTCTGATTTCCTCTCCTTCTCTTATCAAACGCTGTGCTTCACCACCATAAAAACTTCCACCAACCTGTGCACCAATATCAGATAAGCTAATACCTAAGTCATAAGCAATAGGCTTAAGTGAGAGGAGTATTTCTTTACTTCCAGCGTCCATTGATGACGAAATATCAAATAGCCCTTCTTGCTGCTTCAGATCCAAAATTAGCGCCCTACCAGCCCCATTAAGCGTCTCTATATCTGATCCATACAGCAAAAAACCAAATTCATCGCCTTTACCACTATCATTAACATTATCTGACACAGTCAGCATTTTTTTGCCGGGAATACTTGGTATTGCCTCACGCCATCGGCGGGCTAGTTCAAAGGTATTAAATGGACGTTTTTCTTCATCAACAAGTGCAATCACCATTAGGCCTTCCTTCCGCCCTTGATTAAATGTGAGTATGTCTCGAATCATCTTTTGTCCCGTGTGCTGCTCAATTTGTTGATCAACATATAGCACGGTACTTTCAATTGCTTTGAGTGCCTCAATTGTCTGTTCACTCGACACATTATCATTCATAATGAGTTTTATCGTCGGAAAATCGTGAGGAACTTTAGGGGAAGGTATAATACGCACATGATCGCTCATAACTAAAGCAATACTCACCACCAATATAGCAATAAAACTTGCCAGTACGCTCCAGCGCCAATAGGTACAAAAGGTTACACAACGACGGTATGGACCATTAACGAAGTTAAAAAAGCCACGGTTAAATCGGTCTCGCCAACTACCCTTTTTAATCGGTTTAAACGTTGAATGGGCCAAATGTGAAGGCAAAATCAACTTGGATTCAATTAGACTAAAAATCAAGCAAAGAATGACAATGGAGGCAATACCAAAAAAGAAAGCACTTTCAATACCTTTTGACAAAAGGAAAGGTGCAAAAACAGCGATTGTTGTCAGGACTCCAAATGTCGCAGGTGTCGCTACCCTTAATGTACCCTCTACAACACTATTGATACCACTGCCTTGCTTCTCTATTTCAGTGTATGCACTTTCGCCAATAACAATGGCATCATCAACAACGATGCCCAGCACCATAATAAAGGCAAATAATGATACGATATTAATACTCACACCTACCAATGGCATAAGCATAACGGCTCCCAAAAAGCAGACTGGTAAACCAATCATCACCCACATTGCAAGTTTAACGCGCAAAAATAAACTCAGCATCAAGGCTACAAGTACAGCACCTTGCAATAAATTCTTTAGCATCATGTCAAGACGAGCATTTAAATAATAAGTCATATCAACCAGTGTCTTTATCTTGAGATCTACCGGAAGTTGAGGGTTCTTTTGCTCAATATAAGCTTTGACAGATTCAGCAACTGTCACCATGTTTTGATCTTTGGTTGCTTTGACAGAAAGATAAATTGCGTTTTGTCCAGAGTATTTAAAATAACGTTCTTCTTCGGTAAAGCCATCCTTAATCTTGGCAATATCTTGCAGTAATACCATGCTCCCATTCGCACCAATCTTAACGGGTATATATCGAAATTCTTCACCATTGTAATATTGGTTTTCAATCCTAACCGATATCAGCCCTCCATCCGTTCTAACTTCACCTGCTGAATAATTGGCAGAATATTGTTGGATGGCCTTGCTAATGTCCGTCAATGTCAGGTTATACTTACGCAGCATTTCCGGCGCGACTTCAATACCAATTTCATATTCCGGTGCACTCAAATCAACCAGAGCAACATTGTTTAATTGCAACAGTTCATCTTCAATTTGCTTAGCTATGGGTTTAAGTTCCAATAACGAACGATCGCCGACTAAAACCATTTCGATAACATCTTGCTGAAATTCATATTGAAAAACTTGAATAGGCTCCATATCTAGCGGAAAATTGGATATCGAGTCTACCTTTTGTTGAACCTTAACAAGAACATCTTCTATTTTACGATCTACGTCCACTTCTATCTCAATAGAGCCGCTACCTCGAAAAACAGTTGTTACCGCTTTTTTTATTCCAGATACATTTTTCAAAGACTCTTCTATTTTTATCAGAATGCTCTCTTCGATCTCTTGAGGAGAAGCCCCTGGATACTGAACATTGACGTAAATATAGTTAACCTCAAGGTTGGGAAACATTTGTCTTTGAATAAAGAAAAAACTCACAGTGCCCACTATCAAAACGAACACCATTATAAGATTTGCGGCCACAGGGTTGTGGGCAAAATAGGCAATTAATCCTTTAGATTTGATATCATCCATGCTGCCCACCCTATTGTTTAAAAGGATTATCAACGATAGTTAGCTCTACTCGAGTTCCTTTTTGTGGGTACTCAGGTACAGTTAATACAAGGCGATCGCTATCTTTTAGACCTTCATTTATGAGCATAAACTCCTGTTCAGCTCTTAATATATTAACAATACGAGGCTCAAGCTCACCATTCTCATTCACCACCCACACTTGGCTATTATTCACTAACTCTTGAGGTAGACGATAAACATGTTTTAACGTTTTTCCGACAAACTGTACTTCAACATATGAACCAAACTGGAGGGGAGGTGCATTGGAAGATAACGCGTAGGGGTCGGCCACTTTTACTACCAAATTTGTCATGCGCGTTGCACTATCAATCACACCTAAATCTCTCTCGATTTTTCCCTCACGTTCAATATTAGTGATTCCTTCACGGGTCACTTTAGCTGTAACACTACCGTATTCTTGAGGTAAAAAAACACTATCAAAGCCAGCAATCGGAATATGGATTTCAGCGGCTTCAATATTGTTTAAGGTCGCGACCCGAGTACCTGCCGAAATATATTGTCCCACGCCAATTTCTCGCTCAACAACAAGAGCATTGTAAGGAGCAACTACACGACATTTATCAAGATCCCGCTTTGCCCTTTTTAACGATGCCATAGCTGATTTAACCTGAGCTTGAGTACTAAGAACCTGAGGTTTGCGCAGATATAGGTCTGTGACCTGGCTGGAAGGGACATTTTTCGCTTGACGCTTTGCAACTTCAGCTTTAGCTTTTTCCTCTATCAAAGACGCTTGAGCCGAAGCTAAGTCAGCCTCTGCCTGAAGTACAGCTGCATAGTAGTTCTCACTTTCAATCGAAAATAAGACCTCACCTTTTTTAACAATACCACCAACGACAAAACTTGGGTGCCAGCTGACAACTTCACCTGAAACCTGAACAGAAAGTTGAGTAACCTCAACAGGAGAAACCTCACCATGACTGGTAATAACAACATTATGATCGTTAGAACGGAGGGGAGATACTTTGACAGTTACTGATGTATTAGTTGGCTTGGTTTCTAATGCTTCTGCATTACCTGAAGAGATAGCGACATAGCTACCGTATGCCACTCCTAATATGATTACAGGGAGACACCAACGCAACATCCTCACTCGCATACACAATCCTTTTAAGAATATGAAGAACAATTTTTATACGGACAAAATACAAAGTCGACAACAATAGTATATGAATAAACCCTCATATTAATATTTGCTATTCTTTTTAATGACATAGATAACAAATATAAAATATACTGCACATATAATTCTAAAAACAATCTGCTGCGAAGTCATAGGGATTAGTTTTAAAAACACTAAAACCTTATCGCGCATAGAAAACCTCTAAAGTTTATTATTGACCTCAAGTATGGTTGAGATATTAGGTTTAAGACTTCTCAACAATCATGGGGCGAATAATGCAAACTTTAATCCTATTCTCAAGTGCGAATAAAAGTGGTAATACAGCAAAAACAATCGGCAAAATTCATGCTGACCACGAATGCGAGGTTATTTTTATCGATACACTTAACATCACACCCTACCGCTATGATAATCAATATCCAGATGACGATTTTTATGGTTTGATCGATAAAATAAGAAACACTAAAAATATCGTCTTCGCCTCGCCTGTTTACTGGTATTCAGTCACTGCACCAATGAAAAACCTGATTGATAGAATAACCGAGCTTGGAGAGTCACCAAGATTAAAGAACCAAACAAGTTTACTCACATCAAAACGAGGCTTTGTTGTATCAAGCTCGGGAAATCGCAGAATTTGTCCAATATTTAGAGCATTTTTCAGTGAATTTTTCGAATATAATAAGATCCATTACGTAGCCACTCTTCATGCAAGTGCTCGTAATGGTTATCACATTGACAACAAAGATATAGAACAGTTTAACCATGCGTTAAACCATAAAGGCCATAATTATTAATCGAAGTCAGCGTACTGACGAGGCACCCTTTTTACAAACCGTCGTTCGACCATAAAAACAAGCAGGTCCTACCATTTGCTTAGCACGATACATGGCTTCATCTGCTAGATTAACTAATACTTCCTTGTTCCTTGTGTGATCGGGGAAGTAACTTACTCCAATACTAGCCCCCACTTTTAATCTGCGGCCATTAAATTCGATTGGTAGATTAATGGCTTCTAACAGTTGTTCTGCTTTTGCTGAAACAACCTCAAAGTTATGGAGCAAATCAAGACATACAACAAACTCATCGCCTCCTAGACGGCACGCAAAATCAGATTCTCGTATTGCGGTAAGGATTCTATTAGACACTTCGACTAAAATAGCATCACCAGCATCATGCCCAAAAGTATCATTAACTGACTTAAACTCATCAAGATCAATAAAAAAAATCGCCAATTTGCAGTGGCTGCGGCTGGCTTTCACAATCGCATTTTCCAAAGCTCTATCGAAAGCTCGGCGGTTCATTAAATTGGTTAGCGGATCATGCTCTGAAAGAAATATTAGTTGCTCTTGTTTATGGATCAGTTGCTTCGTTTGGCGCTTAACTTCATTTTCTAATTCTTTCTTGGTCACGGTAGTGTCACATAGAGACACTGTCATCTCATTGAAAAAAAATGCCATGCTCCTAAACTCTGCATCCATACTCACAACTTCAACTTTAGAGTTAAGATTACCTTCAGCTAAATTCATAATAGCCTTTTTCATCGCTTCTACACCAGACTTGAACCGAAAGGAGATCAGCCAAGCAGTAACGCTCACTAGAATTGAACAAATTATTAACCAAGCAGCCGCATACATCATGACACTATGAACATTATCTGTATTACGATTGAGTACTGATTGATGGACATATGCTAATTCTTCAGTCATATTTTGTACTATCATATTGTACCTAGAGTGAAGAAAGCCTCTCAAATTAACACTTTCTGGACCCTGCTCATCTAGCCCATTTTTCTCATGAACATAGACCTGTTTTTCTTTGTTGAGCAATGCGTTCAGACTGTAATTCATTCGTTGGATATTACCCAAGTGATTATTACCTTTTTCATATTCTGATAGCTTGGTAGCTAGATCCGTTTGCGCCAATTCAACTTGATTAAGGCTAAGTCCATCACCAAACTGGAGAAAAAACCATAGTTGACTTCTAAGTAAATCTACCGAAAGTTGCAAATCAATAATCTGATCCAACTCTACTTTAGTTTCTCGCTGTTCAGCGGCTACTCTGACAAAAGAGATAATAATGAATAATGTCAGCATTAAAGTTGTGGTTGATAAAACAAATAGCTTTTTAAACAATGAATTCAACATAGCTTAGTCTCTCAAAGCAATAATTTGTTGATACGGTTGTGTAAAAAGTAACTCTCTAAAATCAGGCTGATCATTAACCACTAAACCTTCTTCTAATGCCCACCTTGCTTGTAATTGTAAATTGGAAAGTAGTGAATTACCCAGAGACAAACGGAAAACATAATCTTCCCAAGACCACTTAACTTGATTTAAAGGAATATTCAGCCTTTTTGCTATTATCCGAGATGCTTGATCGGGGTTTGCGTTTATCCACTCTACCGCCTCATCAAGCGCTTTAAGTAAATATACCGGCTCTTGCCCTGCAAACTCTAGGTAGGGAGCTGTCGACAACAAATTAAATGAATGCTGATAAATCCCTGGTATACCTAGATTTTTCACTTCCGAGGTTGACTGTATATCTGCTTTATACCCCATTGGTTCCCAAGCTGAAATCGCTTCAACACTAAACGAAAGCAAGGCAGGGACAAGTTCATGAGGCTGTAAATATACCTTTTCAACATTTAACGCTTTATGGTTATTCGCGATCAAAACTGAGTCAAAATAAAACTCACTGGCACTTCCTTTTACAACACCGACCTTTTTGCCCTCTAGCTGACTTATCTGATTGATATCAGATGTATTTAATGCCAAAAGTTTTAAGTCATTATCCGATTCCACAAAACTGACCAGCAACGCTAAATCTCTCTGTTCAAAGCTCTGAAACATCACAACAGATTCAGAGGCCGTCGCATATTCCACATCACGATTTAACATAAGTTGAGTACATGCCATGCTACTCGCACAAGGAAAAAGAGAAACTTTAAGACCATGATCTTCAAACAAGCCTAAATGCTCTGCAATCAAAAAAGGCGAAGCCAAAGGGGTCAAAGACACGCCTACTCTGACCTCTGGTGTGCGAGGGTTTTCTCGCCAATTGTATTGACTAAAACCTAAGGTGGCAGCTCCGAACGCAGCAAAACAGAGTAGCGCCACCACAAAACTTCTCCGAATCAATAGCATCGTTAATTGTCCTCAAAACAAATAAGGTGATAGTTTCATATAAACGTAGCGTATAGATTTACGATCTTTAGTGACAAACGAAATTTTTATAGGTTTCTTTATAAATCTTTATTAGTTGCGTGAATAGAGTCACACAAACCGACAAGAAACCCATTATTAAGAGAAACTAGCTATAATTTTATGCTTATCTTTAGTAAATACAGCGACATAGGCGAGCATATGAAAGTACTTATTTTTGGTGGAAATGGAGGAATTGGCCACTCACTGTGCAAATGCGTACTGAGTCAAAAAACAAACGTCGACCTTCACGCTACTTACCATAATCAAAAACCAGATGACCTTGCTAATGACATTACTTGGCATCGTATTGACATCACCTCTGAACAGGAATTAAAAAATCTCTCCTCTCAATTTTCATCGATAGACTGGATTATTAACGCTGTGGGGCTTTTACATTCCACAATTCATGGCCCAGAGAAAAACCTTCAATCTTGTCAGCCTGATTTTTTCTTGCATAGTATGTCAGTAAATGCTCTACCCACATTAATGATTGCAAAACATTTTTCTGCTTGCCTAAGTGCAAGCGAGCAACCTAAATTTGTCACTATTTCCGCTAAAGTAGGAAGTATTGAAGACAACAAACTAGGTGGTTGGTACAGTTACCGTTCGTCCAAAGCTGCCCTCAATATGCTAATAAAGAACATAAGTATTGAGTGGTCAAGGCAAATACCAAAAGCCTGCATTTTATCGATTCACCCAGGGACAACCGATACGCCGCTTTCAAAGCCTTTTCAAGCCAATGTTCCGGAAGGGAAACTTTTTAGCCCAGATAAAGTAGCAGCTGATATTCTGGATATCATGGAAAAAGCGACCCCAGAATCAAATGGCAGGTTTTTGGCCTACGATGGGCAATCACTACCATGGTAAATAACTATGATGCTATCTCAAACGGGTAGCTCTCTGCCGCCTTCTCTTAGCATTTGCTTCCTTGGTAATAAAATCAAACAGGGGAGCAAATAGATTAGCAAACAAAATAGCCAGCATAATCCCTTCCGGATAAGCAGGATTGAGCACTCGTATTAAAATTGCCATCAGTCCAATCAAAATACCATATGCCCATTTCCCTGAGTTGGTATAAGCAGCAGAAACAGGGTCTGTTGCCATAAAGAAAGTACCAAAAGCGACGCCGCCCAAAACAAAGTGCCAGTAAAATGGCATAGAGAACATAGGGTTGGTTTGTGATCCGATTAGGTTAAGTATGGTTGAGCCGACAAACAATCCAAGAATAACGCCTGCGACAATCCTCCATGAAGCGATACGCATTCCGATTAAAATTATACCACCTAACATCACAAGCAATGTGGAGCCCTCACCAATTGAGCCCGGGATATTACCCAGAAAAGCATCATTCCATGTAATTGCCTCCCCTGTCATTTTATTGATTAAATTATCACTTTCACCCTCATACCACTGACTCAATGGCGTGGCACCTGAGTATCCGTCAGCGGCTACCCACACGCTACCCCCAGACATATTAGCCGGATAAGCAAAGTATAAGAATGCTCTTCCTGCTAACGCAGGATTTAAAAAGTTACGACCTGTGCCTCCAAAAATTTCTTTGGCTACCACAATACCGAATGAAATGCCTAATGCGGCCTGCCATAGCGGTATAGTTGGAGGTAAGATCAAAGCAAACAGAACAGAACTGACAAAAAAGCCTTCGTTAATTTCATGCTTTCTGACCACAGCAAATAGGACTTCCCAAAAACCACCAACAACAAATACCGTTAAATAGATAGGCAAGAAATGGGTAGCACCTAACAACATCTTACTAACCCAGCCTGCCTCGACCAAACCTTGGTAACTGCCAAAAGCAAACGCCAATCTCCAACTTTCAGCGACAATAGATTCTAAGTCTTGTGGAGTGTACTGACTCATTAATGCCAAAACAGCCTGATTACCAATATTGTACATACCCCAAAACATAGTTGGAAAAGTCGCTAGCCAGACAAAAATCATGATGCGTTTCAGATCAATACTGTCTCGAACATGTGTTGCCCCTTTGTTAACCATTCCTGGTGTGTAAAGGATGGTGGCGACTGCCTCAAATACTGGATAAAACTTTTCGTACTTACCACCCGGCTCAAACGTCGGAGCGATTGCTTCTAGTTTTGATTTCAAGTTCATAGTTATACTTCCTGAAAAACCGATATATTTCGATACGAAACAGAATCGTAATAAGAGCAATAAAAAATTTGGCTTAAATTGAACATTCGTTGTCGCAGCACCGTAGAAAATAGATGTACCACCAGCGGGAAATGATTATGGATACGTTAGCAGTGGATTTAGCCAGATTTCAGTTCGCCTTTACGGTTGCCTTCCACATTATTTTTCCAGCCTTCACTATCGGTCTTGCCAGCTATTTAGCTGTGCTAGAAGGTCTATGGCTCAAAACAAAAGAAGATAAATATCTTCAACTTTTCAAATACTGGATCAAAATATTTGCGATTAGTTTTGGCATGGGAGTGGTCAGTGGCATAGTTCTTAGTTATCAGTTTGGTACTAATTGGAGTGTATTCGCTGATAAAACCGGGCCCATATTAGGTCCATTGATGGGCTATGAAGTCTTCACGGCTTTCTTCCTCGAAGCTGGATTTCTAGGTGTGATGTTATTTGGCATGGAACGGGTTGGCAAAAAGCTACATTTTATGTCTACCTGCATAGTTGCATTTGGTACATTTCTCTCAGCATTTTGGATACTCTCAGTTAATAGTTGGATGCAAACTCCAGCCGGATTTTCTATCAATGATGTTGGACAGTTTGTTCCCGAAAGCTGGTTTGAAATTGTTTTTAACCCATCATTTCCTTATCGATTGGTACACATGCTGCTTGCTGCCTATTTAACAACGTCCTTTGTTGTCGCAGCTGTTGGTGCCTACCACCTACTTTCAGCACCCAAAAATCCTCTTGCAAGAACCATGTTTTCCATGGCGATGTGGATGGCTGCAATTGTAACACCATTGCAAATAATAGCTGGAGACATGCATGGTTTAAACACACTAGAACATCAACCTGCCAAAGTTGCGGCAATGGAAGGACATTATCAATCCCACAAAAGTGCGCCGCTTATTTTATTTGGCATACCCAATGATGAGACCAAAACTATTGATTACAAACTTGAAATACCTCATCTAGGAAGTCTCATCCTCACTCATCAGTGGAATGGAGAAGTCAAAGGACTCGATGCATTCCCAAAAGATGAACACCCCCCCGTCAGTATCGTATTTTGGAGTTTCAGAACTATGGTCGCCATAGGCTTTGGCATGCTGTTTGTTGGTGTTTGCAGTTTGTACTTAAGATATAAAAACACCCTCTACGAAGTTCGTTGGTTCCACAAGATTTGTATTGCTTTTGGCCCAGCGGGCTTTGTGGCCGTACTTGCAGGCTGGATAACAACTGAAGTAGGTCGCCAACCTTTCACAGTATATGGCTTACTCACCACCGCAGAATCGGCTTCCCCCATTGATGCAACCGCAATTGGTATCTCATTAACGGCCTTTGTCATCTTTTACTTTTTAGTTTTTGGTGCAGGTATTTTTTATTTGCTTCGACTCATGCGCAAATCGCCAACGAGATATGAACGCTCACTAGACAGCCGTCTACCCGATGGGACAGACATACCACCAGCCTCCCATTCAAATCATTTAACGTAAGGACAACGACATGGATTATGCGCTCATTTGGTACGCTTTGATTGGCCTTGCAGTACTCATCTACGTAATACTCGATGGATTCGATCTTGGAATTGGCATTTTGTTTCCCAGCGCTCATAGCGAAGTGGAACGAGATATGATGATGAACAGCATAGCGCCTGTTTGGGATGGGAATGAAACTTGGTTAGTTCTCGGTGGCGGTGGTTTGTTCGCTGTGTTTCCATTAGCTTACTCTGTCGTTATGCCAGCATTGTATGCTCCTCTTATACTTATGTTGCTGGGCTTAATCTTACGTGGCGTCTCATTTGAGTATCGTTTTAAAACCAACAAAGGGAAATTTTTATGGGATATTGCTTTTTTCGTCGGTTCACTACTTGCCACGGTTATGCAAGGGATAATGCTTGGCGCTCTATTGCAAGGAATCGAAGTTGAGGGACGCTCATACGCAGGCACTTGGTTCGATTGGTTAAGTCCTTTTAGTCTATTTTGTGCTTTAGCGCTGGTGTTTGCTTACGTTTTGTTAGGGTCGTGCTGGCTGATGATTAAACTACCAAGCGATCTAACCGACCGCTATGAGATCATTGCAAAGCGGTGGGGTATGGGCATGGTGTTATGTATTGCGATTGTGAGTATATGGCTTCCACTGCAAAACAACTTGATATTTGATCGCTGGTTTAGTTTTCCAAACGCTTTAATATTATTGTGTATACCGGTTTTGTCCGCATGGTTTATACGGCAGCTTTATCGCTCTTTAAAAAATCACAAAGCACTAAAAGCCTACCTATGTGGTATTGCTTTGTTTGGACTTGCCGCTCTGGGCTTTGGAATAAGCACCTTCCCTTATTTAGTGCCTTTTAGCCTCACTTATCATCAAGCAGCGGCTCCCGATGAAAGTCTGAAATTCTTACTTGCTGGCACTGTATTTCTACTCCCACTTATCATCTCATACAGTGCCTATACCTATTGGATTTTCAGAGGAAAAATGAAGCATGGGGAGAATTACCACTGATGAAAAAGTTAACCTGGTTCGTATTCATATGGCTTGCTAGCGTAACCTTCTTAGGCATGTTGTCTTTCGCCATTAAGATTGCGCTTGGTATGGCGTAACCAAAAAATTACGCCACAACAATTAAGCCAAATTGAGATAAAAGTTGATCTTGCTGCCAACTGCAAATTTTCACTCCATTTAATGGTACACGGCGAATGTCAAGCTCTTCTAAGTCAACATAAGTGAGATCAGCACCTTCAACTTTAAATGCCCCCCATTGATCTTTAATAAACTCTCCACGGGATAAATCAGACCCCGATAAGTTCGCTGAAAATAAGTTTGCTCCATTCCACCGATTTTCATACAAATCACATTTCTCAAGCAGCGCTCTTTCAAAATTGGTGTAGCTCAAATTGCACCCTGTTATATAGGCAGAACAAAAATATACCGTATCACTGATGCGGTTTATAAAATTAGCTCTTTGAAAATTTGCCCCTTTTAAATCACATTTTCTAAATTCAATACCAAAACAATCGGCTCCAACGAACCCACTCATCGCTAACATACAGTTGCTAAAACTGGTGTCCTTTAATTTCGCATAGGCAAAGCTGCACCCTTCAATTGCCTGCGCTTCAATAAAGCGGCAATTGATAAATTTTGCATCACGTAAATCTGCACGTTCAAAGTTACATTGAATAAATTGGCAGTCCTCATAAATTTCATATTGCAAATCTTGATGAGAAAAATCTTGCTGATAGTAGGTTTGATTCTTTGTTGACATAATGTCTCCTTAGTTGCCGCTAGCCTACCACTGTCACCATTGAGTTTTCCACCGAAATAAAGCTTTAAAAATCAATAGATTAAAACACCTTAAAATAGCCAATTTAAGGCATCTAAAAGGCTTTTTAAGATGCCTATCTACTATAAACCCAACTTGTCCCTCCATAAATAACTTAAAGCTGGCTAGTTGTCTTTAAGGAAGAGAATAAAACCTACCCCTAGCACTGTAATTTTGGTGTAATAGGATGTCGCAAGTCATAGGAGTACAGATAAGTGGAAGAGGTATATTTTGCCGGCGGTTGCCTGTGGGGCGTTCAAGAGTTTATCAAACATCTTCCAGGAGTCATTGCAACTGAAGCTGGACGCGCAAATGGTATGAATATCGACACTACAGGACAATATGATGGCTATGCTGAATGTGTTCGTACTCAATTTGATCCTCAAGAAACAACAATTGAGCAGTTGATGCGACTCTTTTTTGAGATCATCGACCCCTTTAGCCTAAACCAACAAGGGCAAGATATAGGTAAAAAATACCGCACAGGTGTTTATAGTATAAATAGTGAACATTTAGAAAAAGCAAAACACTTTATTAAGCTTCAACCTAACAGCAGTCATATTGTCGTTGAGGTGTTACCACTGACCAATTACGTAAAAAGCGATCCTGAACACCAGGACCGCCTTACACATTATCCTCAAGATTACTGCCATATCCCTCAATCATTACTTCACAGATATAAAAAGTGATGTTGGCTCTCAACAATCTCAGATTTGGAACTTATTTAAGTTCTGATGTAAATCGATAACATTTTTGGCAATTGTCTCACTTGCAGAAGCCGTATGCCTAGAATCTTCGGCAGTTTCTTCTGACAGCAGCTTAATATTGGTGAGATTGGCATCCAAATCTTTGACTACAACAGCTTGCTCCTCCGCAGCGGTCGCGATCTGCACATTTAAGCCAGCGATCTCGTTAACAGACTCAGCGGCTAAAAGGAAGGTGTTAGCCGATTGCGTGCTTTTCTCTAAACACAATTGGGCTGTAGTTGTCCCTTTTTGCATACTGGTTACTGCATTTTTTGCTTCAGATTGCAATCGATCAACTAATTGTTGAATATCAACTGTCGCATCTTGAGTACGTTGTGCAAGTGAACGTACCTCATCGGCAACCACAGCAAAACCTCGCCCTGTTTCCCCTGCCCGAGCGGCCTCTATCGCTGCATTAAGCGCAAGCAGGTTTGTTTGCTCCGCAATCCCTTGAATAGATTCAAGTACGGTTCCAATATTGTTAGTTTCAGAGACCAGATTTTCAATCACCCCTGATGAGGATGTGACTTCATTGGTTAGTTCTTCAATAATCTTCTGGATTTCCAATGACTCTCTCTGCCCATCAACAACGTGCTTTTTAGCCGCATCTGTAACCGCAGATGCGTTAGCTGTACTCGTTGCAACTTCTTGTGTAGTCGCGTTCATTTCATTAATCGCCGTCGCCACCTGCTCAATATCTCTATGTTGTTTCTCAACATTTGCTAGTGTTCGTTGCATCGCACCCAATGCAGATTCAGATGATTTACCTAATTCTGCGGCTTTTGAGCTAACCACAGAAATGGTTCCAGTTAATACGCCAAGAAAGGTATTAAAAGCACTGGCTACTGTGCCTGTTTCATCTCTAGCACTACTATCAAGCCTGATGGTTAAATCGCCGTCCCCTTGTGCAACTTGCTGAAGCCTTCCAATCAAGGTTACTATGGGGTTTCTAATAGCTTTAGCAATCCAAATAGGCATAATAATGCCAAACACCAATGAAACAACTGCGATGACACTCATCCATTTAATGGCAAATTTTTCATCTTCTTCGGCTTGCAAAGCGCTGGCTAACGTAAAACTCTGTACATCATCCAAGATTTTGATTAATGATTTATCAATTTCATCTTCGTGTTTTTCTACTTTTTTCGAATACACAAGCATGGTCTCGATATCTCCTTGAGATCCCAAGCGCATCGTTTCTTTAACCTCATCCACCAGAGAATGGTAAGAATCTTCAACTTTTTTAAGTTCAGCCAATTTTGCTGCGAACTTTGCTTTTGCTTTCGAGCTGTGAAGTTTTGGAATCGCTGCAGCAATAAATTGCTCAACTTCCATTATTTCTTTCTCAACTTTAATACTAATTTTTTCTACTTTATTTTTGTATTCCACGAAAGCACTCATTGGCGCAAGATTTTGCTCTACTCGGATAGCCTTAATTAAGGCTCGTTCGAACATAATCGCCTGCTCAAGCTGGTGCTCTGTTAATACTGTCAAAGCCTTAGTAAGAGGGATATCTCGCTCTGCAATATCAACTAATTCGACACCAATTTTATTCATTTGATGAAGAGCAAACCCTCCCATAATAAGTATCGCACCAAGTAGGAAAAACCCTAGCAGGTAGACCTTATGAGCAATCTTGAAATATGATAACATGCCTCTCTCCCTAATCTTTTTTCACAAAATAGTGCACCATCTGCATGGCAAAACTTTTGTGCTCTACAAGGTATTGCACCTCTCCCCTATGCTTCATAAAGTCACTATATCCAGGAATTGAAGATTCAAGGTCTTGATCAAGCACTCGAAAGCCCATCTTCCAATCAGGGAAGCTGCGGCTGTTTATCTGATGGAAACCGATTCTGTTAACACCAGAGTGGCGAGAATCTGTTTTGATTTTTTCGAATAGCCGTTCAACTGAAGATTCAGGTCCTTCTAACACTTGAATGAAGGTACCATAGCCATCATAAAGCAGAAGTCCCGTGATATCATGGCCGGTATTGTTTTTGCGGGCTTTTGATAAGATGCCTTCCAATTCATCTTGTTCAAGCCTATTTCTAGCTTTGCTAACGTAGACGAGCTCTATCAATTTCATGCCGCCTCCACTCCTTGGATTATATACAAACATGTTTGGCTTATTTTTTGTTCGACTGCTTGTTGTATTGGCGCCCAGTTTAATTACTCTACCAAACCATATGAACACACGTTTAGGATGATGAGCACATTTAAGGATACTATTGATAGTTTACAAATTCCATGCCAAGAGAAAAAAGACTGAATTGTGGTGAATTCCGATTAACTTGGTTAACTTGCGCCATATATTGCATATATGAATTTGCATTATGCAACGCCACCTGCATAATGCATGTTCATTATGCAAATGCTTTTCATGTTTACGCTCTACGTTCCTATCATTATTCACTCAGAATGAATCAAAGGTTTATCACATCAGTAATAAACCCTCCAGCTAGGAATAATATAAATAACTCATCACTCAGCGATTAAAAAGCGCCCAGTTAATGCTGGGACTTTAATTTGTACTGGACCCGTTGTCACATTCACGACTTCGTTGCTCATTAAGTCTCGGAGTAAATGCGTTTGTTTTAGATAAGTGGAATCAACAAACAGTATTTGATCAAATGTTGACGTATTGAGTGCGTAAATTATTTGCTGATTATCATACACTTTGAGATCTGCGTATAAGTTATCGTCTAGCCATAAATTACGGCGTTTTCCTGCGTATAATGCAGGATACTGACTACGTAGGTGCATTAGCATAGTAAAATACTGCTTTAATTCTTGTTGATTAACTGTGAGTTCTGCGCCTGTCACGCCTTCAATTTTTGCACTGGAACGTGCAACGTGATCATCACACAGACCTTGGGAAACACAGTTTTCATCGATCTTTTTAGCAAAACCCGCAACTTCATCACCAATTTCCTCACCATAGTAAACAGTAATTGGTCCTGAATATGCTGCTAAAAAACTATATCCGGCTTTATGCCGTTTCACCTCATTACCTAACTTTCCACGTTGAATAAGATCGCCAAAACGAACCAGATCATGGTTACCTAGCATAAGATTTGGCATCGCATGATAGGGAGATTTCGCTCGGCTATTCCAGCTGGCATCTAGCGCTCTTGCGCTACCACTTTTGCCCGACTCTTCAACGGCCAGCGCCTGTACTAATCCATAACGTAACGGAAAGTTAAACGCTGAAGAGAGGCCAGGTTTGGCATCACTACCATACGCGGTTGCGGTAATATCATCTGCACCCTTCCATACCTCGCCAACCAGATAGCCCAACGTTCCCCACTGCTGGCCCGCCAGTTTGTTTCCCATAGATGCCTGCTCAACCGCAGCACGAATTTTACGCCAAGTGTCTAAAGGAAGTTGATAGGATTGATCTAGCCTCCAGCCATCAATACCATATTCTTTTATCCAATATGTCGCTACCTCAACAAAAAAGGCATCGCTATCTTCATTTGGATAGGCCACGTATGTGCCAGGGTAACCTTCCTTCGTTGTTAAGTACGGTAACTTACCCGTTGGCGACGGTTTAACTCCAACAAGATTAGAATGGCCAAAGACACCGTCGAGAAAAACATACAAATCTCTTGCATGCGCTTTATCCACCAGCTCCTTAAGCTTATCGTTGGTACCAAATTTTGGGTCAACATTAAAATAATCACAGGGAAAGTAACCCGTCGCATCTAGGCGATCATCACCAGCTTGGCCTGCACATGAATCAAACACAGGCGTTAACCATAATGCGTTTACATTAAGACTTGCGATGTAATCTAGGCTGTCGATCACACCCTGAAGATCACCATTATGATGTGAATTGCCATAACCATGGCCATAGCTATGTTTGGGATCACCATCCACAAAGGACTCCACCATCACCTGATAAATTCTTAAGTTGCAAGCTCTGCTATCATCCCCATAACAAGCGTAATCAATCTTGGCATCTATAACTGAAATGGTGGGAGAGTTTTGATCTGAAGCATCAAGCGTAAACTTATGCACCCCTTGATTATTTACTTTTACTTTTATATGGCCACTACCTCCATCTTCAAGCGTAATGGAATCGTTGAGAACAGCTAGAGAACCAAAACCAAGATTAACTTCATTCCAATCCAACGATCCCAGTTTGAACTGATATTCACCGGGGGTAAGATACCCTTCAAAGGTATACTGACCATGATCTTGGTAAATCATTTCATCACTTGTTCCCCAGTCATTCATTGACCCTCTAACATACACTTTTGTTGAACCAAAAGGAGCTAAGTCATTCGGTTTATCGACAAGTGTTAAACCTTCACCTTGGGCGCCATTTTGTACCTGAACAAAGACAGCTGCAGTTAATGGTGGGATGGTAAAATTTCCGTTGTCAAACCTAGCCTGTCGGACAACAGGGTCATAGGAATCTTTCAAAATCGGATTTAACTCAAAATTTTCTGCACCTATGATAGGAATGGTATGTTCAGAAGTATTAGCATTAATGGCAACAATCAAAGAATCAAAATTGCTGTCAAGATCAGAGCCTACACTCACGCCATCATTGACCGACATAACGATCATACCTGGTAAAGTTGCTGGCCCTGTATTGTGAAACCGAACACGCTTTAAGACTTCTTCTTCACTAACCAAACGGAGCAAAGGTGACGTTGAACGGATCTTGAGCAGCTCTTGGTATACCTCGTTAGTCCAAGCAATGTGCTCTGGTGTGACAACGGTATTTGGATTAGCGATCACGGAGCGAATCGCATCCCAGTTTGCCATATCTTTGTCGGCACGAGGCAAACCAACATTCCAATTGTTGGTTTGCTTACTAAAGTCGACTTTATTGTACCAATCGCCACTGTCGTAGCTATCACGCTCCATTGATTTAGAACGCAGTAGCTCAGACCCCATATGTAAAAATGGCACTCCCTGCCCAAGCATAACCGTTGAGAGGCCGACAATTTGCATACGCGCCCGATCCGCAGGGTTTATGTTACTATCGGCTTTATATTGATTGAAATCCCACAAGGTCTGATTATCGTGTTTTGAAACATAGTTAATCGATTCCTGAGGATCAAGCGTGTAAGCAGCACCTTGACCTCCGTATTGAAAATCACGCCCATAGACAATCGCGCCACTATAAGTTTCCAACGGATAGGTTTGTAAATTACCCGCCATACCATAGCGGATAAGATCCATCTTCGACTTTAGGTCATCACTGAATCGACTACCAGCATTGGCAAAGCCTGGATTCTTTAGCAAGGCTTCCCCACTATCAAATGGTCCACCACCACGAACCCCGTCACGCAATCGGTCATTGTATGTCCCAATACCTGTCCCTGCCATTGACCACTGCGTCGCATTTTCACCACGTTGCCCGTTAACCACTTCACCAAAGTTCCAACCTTCGCCATAGAACCACGTATCTTCGTCGACCTGTTGCGTTTGTTCATAAACATGCAGCATACTTGACTTCATCAAGTGCCCCATTAAATCAAACCTAAAACCATCTATCTTGTAGTCTTTGGCCCACATCACGACACTGTCAGCGACTAACTTCTCAAACATTCGGTGTTCCGATGCGGTATTATCACAGCATGTCGAG
This sequence comes from Vibrio pectenicida, assembly GCA_024347015.1. Taxonomy (GTDB): domain Bacteria; phylum Pseudomonadota; class Gammaproteobacteria; order Enterobacterales; family Vibrionaceae; genus Vibrio; species Vibrio pectenicida. Next base: position 42,845 of record AP024890.1, read on the forward strand.
TTCTCGACTGCACCTGTCAAAGGGTTAAGGCGATGGTAATAGCCAGGAACAACCTTATCGAGTACCGATTTCTCGTACAGTCCGGAAGCATAGGTATGGTTATAAACTACATCCTGAACAACTCTAAAGCCCATTGCATGAAGTTTCTGTATCATCTGGCGATATTCATGAATACGTGAAATACCATCACTCGCAACAGCATAGCTGCCTTCTGGCACGTTGTAATGAAAAGGATCGTACCCCCAATTGAAGCCATCAATTGGGCGGATATCTGCCAATAACTTCTGTGCCTCACCACTACTTGGATCAGTTTGCTCCAATAAAGAAAATATTGAAGAATGGCGTGAAGTACCATTACTACATAGATTGGCCGCAGGATTAATACTGCACAGTTTTTCAACCGTATCCGTCAGGCTCACCATTTTTTCAGGATCTTCTGGAGTAGAGGCAAGGTCATACGTAGGCAAAAGATGAATCGTCGTCAGGCCAGCTTCTTTAAGTGCTGCCAGTTGCTTGACGCTATCTCGCTCATCTTCCAAAAAAGCAAGATATTTTCCATTGTTAAGCTCTTCACCTTGCTTATCGCTGGCACTAAAGTCGCGTATATGAAGCTCATAAACAATGTGATCTTCTGGATTGGTGAGTTCAGGAACTTTCTGGTTATCCCAACCAGAAGGCTTAGTGTCTTGGGCATTTAAGTCAACAAGTTGTGAATATTGGCTAGACTTGCTTAGTGACAGCGAGTAAGGATCAGTAACTGTCATCCATTCAATGTTATCAGTTTGCGGATGAAACGCTTTCACACGATATCGGTAGAACATATTCTTCAGTGACACATCACCTTCAAAACGCCAAATACCGGAAGAAGCGTCAAGCGTCAAGCGTCAAATCAAAAGGAGAGTCAGGCAATGGCATTTTATTTTGATCGTACAAATACAGCTCAACTTTCTGAGCCGTTGGTGACCAGAGAGCAAAATGAGCCCTATTGTCTTCAATCCAACTTCCTAGTTTTTCTTCATCCGCATCACTTGGCCCTGTTGTGTATAGATCATCAAGTACACCTGGGATTTGAACACGTGTAGCCACTAGTGGCTTACCATCATTATCGAGTGCAAGCGCAATTAATTGTGTTTTAAGTAAAGCTTTGGCTGTTTGAGGAGTGACATTGAGAGCAAAACCTACACGACCGTTAAGATGGGGAAACTTAGAGTGATAAATAGTATCGGAGATCTCCAGATCGTATTTGATAAAATTTTGTGGTTGATCAATATCTCCTTCTCCCGTCTCATGGCTCCAGATTTGATAACTAACCGCGTTACTATGGTCAAACCAAGCAATCGAATTAGTATCAAGCCAATGGGCAGCGGCACCATCAAGCTTTACATTCAGTGGTTCATCAGGAGAATATTTGAGTATCGCGCTTCCATGCTCGGTATAGAGCGTATTTCCTTTATCAAATTCAACTTTTAAATCACCACCACCCAGTGCTTTATCATCCTCTTTATGGAGGATAAAATTCATACACGCACCATGCTCAGACTTCAGCGGTATAACAAATTTAGCACCATATCTTAGGTCGATATCTTTCCATATTACTGGGTGACTCCAATCAATATCAGGCAGCATATCATCAGAGATGGAATCGCAAGAGGTGCTATTCCATAAATGTAGCCCCCAGTTATTATAATCACCTTCATCGCGTTTGTAGTAGATGACAGCTCGTTTGTATACCGCATCAGAGTCGGCTGAACTATCATTCTCCGATTCCCAATATGTCGAACTGCCGCCAAAAAATGTCTCAATTGCCTGGGCTTCTGGAGAGTCATCACAACCAGCCAATAAGCCAAGCACTGCTATCACTATACACAGTTTTGTTCGCTTGATTTTCATTCATATTCCCACTGATATTTCGTGTTATTAAGTTAATAACCGTGTTGACCAAGGTAGATGTATTCAAGCTCACGTTATATTCTTAGCAGATCAAATTCCCTCCTCCTATAGCCTTAGTTAATGAGGCGTAGAAATGGAGGAGGAGGATATAAAATACAATATACTTCACAAATACGACCATAGGACTGGTCAGAAAATTACTGAATGGGTATGAGAATAGTGAGAGATCTGACAATCTGCACCAACTTCGAATTGACCAATGTAGGATTGCAACAAACGACTAAAAGTATCGAAATTAGATCTTTAGCGTATTATTCAGACTATCTTTCATCGTTATTCATTTTAACATCTAAGCTTTCAGACCATTCCTCAGGATGACTCAGCATGGTTTTCCCCTCAAAGACTTCTGCTCTAATATCTTTTGGGTTATAGATGGCACAAGACTTCATCGATAAACAACCACAACCGATACACCCCCCCAGATCGTCTTGAAGAGCTTCTAACTGCCGGATACGATGAGCAAGTAAATCATGCCAACTCGATGCCATTTTTTCCCACTGCTGACGTGTGGGAGCATGATGCTTAGGTAAATAATAAAGTGATTGATTAATTTCTTCTAAGGTAAGCCCTACTTCTTGCGCCGCTTTTATAACCGCAAGCCTGCGCAATACATCACGATGGTATCGGCGTTGATTACCTTGATTTCGCCAGCTTGAAATAAGCCCTTTTTGTTCATAAAAGTGCAGTGTTGACACATTGACACCCGCTCGTTTCGCTACTTCACCAACCGTCATTTCCATACTATTGTATCCATTGTAATGAGGTTTCTAAATTGTCTTTGAAAAGACTCGATATCAAGGGCTAATATCTTAAGTTAACTTTGAGTGACCTTCAATTAGGCTTGGATCTGTATAGAAAAATATAGTTATCAAACTTAGCGCTCACGGTTTGATATGTTCACAACTTCACCACCACATGTTGCGAAATCGCTTCACACCACATCAGGTCAATCACTACTAAAAATTTTCCGCGTTAGTTTCAAACAAGACAATCAGCTCATGGACGCCGAGTTTGAATATTGACGTCCAGATGCTGTAATGATTTGTGTTGATCATGGTTAAATAAATGGATGGAGGTACCGTAACATCTACCGCAAAGCCAGTAACAAAAATTCTAACTTAGCGTACTCAACCGTATCTTGTTTAATTAGTAATTTCGTTGACTCTTGTTATCTTCTACCGCCTTAACAAAAACTTGCTGGGCACCTTCAACATTAAGCGCTTTTGCTTCTTCCAATAAGTTTATCGCTTTATTAAGATCATCATCGGCAACAGCCGCTGTTATTGCTTGATGGTAATATTTTTGTGTCTCAGGTTGAACCACATCCACACTTTTTGCCATCAAGGGTTGTGAACTTGAGTCACTTGGTGCGCTTCCTATTGCCAAATGTTTAAGAAAGCCAACTCGGTCAATAGACACACTGACCAAACCATATTCTGAATTCGGTATTGCAATATCTTTTACTTCAGGCAAGTAGTTCCCTCTTCCCTCTGCATACAACCTAGCAGGATGAATAACCATAGTGGTTTTACCAAGTTCAGCTCTATCTGTGTAGATCAGCAAATAGACACTTTCGTTATCTCTTGGTGGGAAGAAATCAACCTCTGCGCTCAAACGATTACCAGCCCCAAGACGTGGAGGTTGATAAACAAATGCATCTTTTCCATAACGTTCTAGTTCACGACCATTTTTGTCAAGAATAACCGCTCTTGGTACAAAGGCCGTTTCACCAATTTCGCTGGTGATATTAATTGAAAATTCACCTCTATCAGCAGGTAACTCAAATAAAGCTACAGGGCTATCAATATCTTGATATTTAAGAGCCTGCGATTGAGAGGTAATATTAACGCTTTTATTACTTGGTAGCCTCATTGGAACTGACTGAAGGTCTGACACCACAGTTACCTGCTTTGTATTGGCGGCGCTAATCTGTTCAACTACTTCTGGAGACTGGCATCCAAATAAGGCAATGCAACTACTAAGGGCAAGGATACGAAAATACATAAAGTCTTCCTTATTTGACTGTTTTGCTATTGGACGACAATAGCAATAAAAATAGCCAGCGATTATTGCTGGCTATCATAACTAGACGAGCCAAAAGGCACAATGAGTTTGAGGGCTTACCACCAAGCTTCCACTTGGATGCCGACAACGTACTCAGAATCTTCACCAGTACCAAATGCGTTGTCATCTTCAGTATCGGTTATGTAAGACCCATAAACACGCAATTCAGGGCGTGCCCAAAAATCATTACCCATTGCCCAACCTTGCGCCACGGTAAGTTTAGTATTACCAAAGTCTTCTTTGGCTGTTCCTGCTGAATTGATCCTCTCGCCCATATTAACACCCGCTTCAAAAGTCGTACGCATGGTGTCATTCCATTTATACATTGGGCGAACTACAACAGAAAACTGGTCAGTATCAGACTTAAATGACGTCGCATTATTACCTGAATCAGCACCACCAATATCACTACCTGCCATAAAGGCTAACTGATGGCCCATTTCCCAATCATTGCCAAGGCTCACAACGCCCCAGTTAAGTAAGCGATATCCAGAAGCCTCGTTCTGAGCGTTGTTTGCGCGGTTGTAACCTGCACCTGAACCGTATGATGCAACCTGAGAACCATAACCATTGGTTCCGAACTGGAGTACTGTCTGGTTAAAACCAATCTTCATATTTTGATGTAAGATTGCCGATGCCAACAAACCATCGTCAGCATCAATATTTTTGCCGTCTTTTTCGTTTGAGAAGTTATAGGCTAAAGCCAGCTCAAGGGAGGCATCTTCCCACACACCAATGTTCGCTAAACGAGTATCGAATATATAACCTGCCCCGTTGTCATCTTCACCATCTTGGATAAGAGCAACGGATAGTTTCTGATTGCCCAGAGACACATTTTCAATACCGCCGCCAGTTCCAGAAGTATTTAAGAAGTAAAAATCTGTAATATGGATATCTTTGCGCTGGTAATACGTTTTACCAGCCCATAGTGTGGCTTCTTTGTCCGAAGCAATCAGACCTTTTGCTTTTACTGCAAACTGAGCGACATTAATATCCCCATCTTCACTGCCCGATTGACCCTGATCTCCTTTGTTTAACATAGATTCAACGCGCCAAGTTTGTTCACCTGTTTTTAGCTCTTCAGAAAAGCCAAATTCATAGTAATTGTCGTTTTCATTACCCAGACGACCGATACCAGCCTTATTAATAGCAACATCACTACCAGAATTACCGCTAATTCCCGTACCGGCTCTGAAATAGCCATTGAAATCAAAGGCCAAAACAGGTCCGGCGACAAGAGCTGCAGCCACTGCAACCGCAACCAAGTTCACTTTTTTCATTATTTACTCCATTTAAGGTTTATTATTCTTATGCCTGACTCATTGAACGATCCTGTAAAGGCAGAAACAAAATCATGAATAAGCGAGATAAGAAAGGTTAAGAACAATGTCTCAACCTATTTGCTCTAACTACTGACAGACTAACTATAAGAGGCAGGGTTGACTTCCTCCACCCTAAGTAGTTTTTTAGGGGGATGAGAAAGGATGAGAAAAATAAAAAACAAGAAATTTTTGGGTTTAGTTCACAAATATAGGGGTGATAAAATACTAAAGATGTCTTTATAAGCCCAATAAAGCCCAAGTAAGATCAACTTTTAATATGAAAATACAGAGGTTAAATACCCATAATGACAATTTTATTTTCAATAAGAAGGCGCTTGACGTCTTTACAACAAAGAGATTTACTTAGTTCAGTTATTAAATGACAACTGATGCAATATTAATTATGCCTTGTTCTAGCCCTTATCCTCTTGGTGCTACTTTAAACAGTGATGGATGCAATTTCTCTGTTTATGCGCCCGATCACAATAATATACTCCTTGCACTATTTAATGAAGATAACCAATTTCAAACTTACCCATTAAATAATGAATATGCCGGCATACAACATATTCACATTGACGGAGTGAAAGTTGGACAAAAATATGGCTTTATTATTCATCATCCAAACGGCGACTATCTCATATCTGATCCATATGCTAAGGCACTAGAAAAGCCTCTTCACTATACACCGCCTTACACACCAATCGAGAGTTTCCAAATCGCAAAGTCAGTGGTAGTAGATAACGACTTTGATTGGCAGGGTATATCCAAACCTCTTCGTCCGAGAGAAGAAATAGTACTGTTTGAAACTCATATTAAAGGTGTGACTAAGCTAAACCCAGACGTGCCACATTGCCACCAAGGTCGTTACCTTGGTTTGGCCAGCGAAGCAATGATCGCATTTTACCGAAAGCAAAATATCAATACGATACAGCTGTTACCCATTGCCGCTTGTATGCATGAACCTCACCTGCTGCAAAACAACCAATCTAATTATTGGGGGTACAATCCGTATGTATTTATGGCCCCAGATCCTCGTTTTGCAGAAACAGATGCAGTGTCTGAATTCAAAACAGTCATTAGAGAACTCCACCGCCATGGAATCGAAGTCATCCTTGATGTAGTGTACAATCACACTGCTGAAGGAGGTGACGAAAGCCTGCTGTTTAACCTAAAAGCTTTAGACAATAATTATTATTTCAAGCATGGTGATTTGTTTGCAAACTTCACTGGCTGCGGAAATACTCTCGATTTGACCTACCAACCCGCACTAAACCTAGTAATGGACAGCCTCAGATATTGGGCAGAAGAATATCAGATAGATGGATTTCGTTTTGATTTAGCGGCTACATTAGGTCGCGAAGGGGATGCCTTTAATCCAGATTCAGCTTTCTTTAAAGCCGTTGCCCAAGATCCCGTGCTCAAACAAGTGAAGCTTATTGCAGAGCCTTGGGATATAGGACCAAATGGTTATCAAGTCGGACACTTTCCAATTGGCTGGAACGAATGCAATGATAGGCTGCGAGACATCACCCGAAGCTTTTGGCGAGGCGATCATGGCTATCTTAAAGAGTTCACGACACGTCTAATGGGATCAAGGGATTTGTACAGTGCTGCCAACTGGCCATATAACCTCACCGTCAACTATATCACTTATCACGATGGGTTCACTTTGCAAGACTTGGTTTCTTACCGCCAAAAGCACAATTATGATAATGGTGAGCAAAACCGTGATGGGCATGGAGATAACCGCTCAGACAACTATGGTGTCGAAGGTGAAACAGACAATCCTGCCATTATTGAAAAGCGCGAAAAGCAAAAACGTAATTTTATGGCTAGTTTACTTTTTTCGTTTGGCATTCCACACATACTCACTGCAGACATAGTCTCACATAGTCAAAAAGGGAATAATAATGCCTATTGCCAAGACAATGAGTTGAGTTGGTTAAACTGGCGACCTTCACCTGAAAAAGACAATTTTAAACAGTGGATGAGTAACATAGTAGCTGCTCGTCATCACTTTATGGCTCCATTTATTAAAGCATTCAGTGGTAAGCACCGACATGATAATCGCATTCACTGGCGACGTGTCGATGGAACCGCAATCGAACATGATGATTGGAATACACTTAATGCAGTAGCTTTGCACCTTGGTTTGGGTAATCAAGGAGAGGAAATGTTCTATTGTATTAACCAAACCAATGCACCAGCCCATTTTAGTTTGCCAAGCAATTATAAACAGCAATGGGTCACTATTTGTGATACCCATTGCTATGAGCTCAATAAACACATTGAAGATAAACAGATCCTTGTTACACCTTGTTCACTGATTATCTTGCATGCCAAACGCTAATTGTCATTATCAACAGAGTCTCTTCTACTCGCTTGATTAACTAGACTGTTTATCTAACAATACGGCTAAACCTTCCCCAAAGTAAAAGGAAGAAACATGGCAGATAAAATCTCTACAACTGCACTAGCTAAGCTACGAAACACAGAGGTCCAGCAGCTATTTAAAACGCTAAAAAATGCAGGCTATGTTAATCGCCATGAAGATGCTTGGCTACTCACAGAAATAGGGAAGAAATTTGGGGGGGAGTATCTACAACACCCCAAATACGGCCAGTATATCGTCTGGCCTGAAAACTTGCTTATTGACTGTAGCTCTAGTAGTGGAAAACCTCTAAGCGCAACACAACTTGGCCAACGTTTTTCTCTCAACCCCAAAAAGGTCAATCAACTACTTCAAGAACTTGGTTGGTTGCACAAAGCTGATAATGGATGGCAGATCACCAACAATGGCCTAAAAATCGGTGGTTACCAGAAGCTAGACCGACAAAATGATCAGCAGTATGCCTTGTGGCACGACTCAATTGTGCACAATAAACGTTTTAAGCGATCTGTCTTGGAGTTTTCTGGCCAACAAGCTGAACAATATTCTACAAACAAATCCATCTATCATTTTAGGCAAAAGTTTGAAGCAAAATATCGAACCTTAGACGGCCATTATGTCCGTTCGAAAGGCGAACTGAAAATTGATAACTGGCTATACATGAATGGTATTATCCATGCTTACGATCGCCAGCTGCCCGTTGAGGAAGACATTCTAAGCAATTTTTACCTTCCTAGTGGCAAAGTCTATCTCCAATACTGGGGAAGCGATAATTTCACAGATATCGAAAAAGAAAAGATTCAAGCCATCTATCACAACAATCAATTTAACTTAATAGAAATTGAATCTAAGGAGATAGATAGGCTGGATGATACTCTTCCCGCTAAACTAAAAGAATTCGGAATATCAGCATACTAATTTATATCTCGTGGTTAGGATCTATTGACCTTTGTGGTTGAATTTTGTTCGAAAGATCCATAGCACCTAGAAATCGACAAGAATGATGGCTAGAGTGTAGGCTTATATTCACATCGACCACTCAATGAGAGTCTATAGAGATTAGTTTTATGTTTAGTGATGACCGTACCATTGATAGCCTAGAAGAGCTGGAAGCTTTTCTGATAGCAGTCGAAAATGGTAGCTTTGGATTGGAAGTAATTGCGGGTATTGCTCTTGCGACCAATAACGCCGACGGACGCCATTTTGTTGCAGTGCTGGATGACAACCATCAATTACTATTAGCTAGATGGGTAACCGATGATGTGTTCCAAACTGGACAAGATATGGTGCGAAATGGCCCCAAGAAAAGCCATTAATTTGGCTTTTCTTATTTCAATGGCTGCGACTATAACCCACCAAAGCCAAAGTATTTAATATCTACTTCAACTCGGTTTTTCACCCTTCTGGCAAGTAACATTGGCGAAAAGTATGCTACTAGTGACCATGTAAAATAGGTATGACTATGTATAGTAGGTATGACTATGTATAGTAGGTATGACTATGTATAGTAGGTATGACTATGTATAGTAGTCAACGCAAATGACGTCCTCCGTCAAACTGCAAATTTCTACCTGTCATAAAATGGCTGTTAAGCAACATTTTTACGCCTTCAATCACTTCATCAAAACCTGCCTCTCTTGGAAGCAAGGCTTTGGCCAGTGTTTTATCTTTGTATGCAGCCCCATCATCTGGGTTAAATTTTAACAATGCTGGCGAGATAGTGTTCACTTTAACCTCAGGAGCAAGTAATGAGGCAAAGGATAAAGTCAGATTGTTCATTGCAGCCTTACTAGCAGCATAGGCAATGTGTTTTTTACTACCTTTTTCAGCGACATAATCTCCAATGTGGATAACATCAGCATGACCATTTTTGCGAAGAATATCTTGCAGCGCTAAATTGATTTGGTAAGGAACTGAAACATGTACCGTCATCATACGTTGCATAACAGCTGCTGCACTTTTACTAGACTCAGCCTGACCATTATGGTCAGCAGACCAATCTGAAGCATTATGAACGATAGCCCTAATAGTGGCATAATTTTGCACTAGTTGAGCAACAAAGCCATCCACTTGATCTTGCTGATAGAAGTCAACCTGATAAAGATCAGCTCCTAACTCTTTAAGGTCAGCAAGAGATGGGTATTCTGTGCGATAAGTACCAGCCACTTGATAGCCATCTTTTAATAATGCTTTGGCTAACTCAAAACCTAGGCGTTTACCAACACCAGTAATTAATATCGTCTGGCTCATTGTAGAAACTCCGCGCGAGTTTGAGGATCTGTTTTAAAACAACCACCTAAGGCTGTTGTTGTTGTATTGGAATTGACATCCATCACTCCTCTCGATTTAACGCAATAGTGTGTCGCGTCTATCGTCACTGCAACATTTTTTGTTTCAGCTAGAGTCTGAATGGCAATAAGAATTTGCTGAGTCAAACGTTCTTGAACTTGTGGGCGTTGAGCGAAAAACCGCACTATCCTATTTATCTTTGAGAGGCCAATCACCTTTAATTTAGGTAAATAGGCTACTTTCGCTAGCCCATCAATGGTGACAAAATGATGCTCACAGGTAGAAGTTAGATTAATATTTGACACCTTCACCATCTCATCAACATTCATTTTATTCTCAATGACAGTGATTTTGGGGAAATTCATATAATCTAGCCCGGAGAATATCTCATTAACATACATCTTGGCGATACGGTGGGGTGTTTCGGCTAAGCTATCATCATTCAAATCTAAACCGATTACTGAGATCATTTCAGTAAGCAGTCCTTTGAGCCTTTCATATTTTTGCTCAGGACTCATAAAACTATCAACAAGTGGTGTCTCCAAACCCTGTTCAATAAGTACTTCTTTTACTCGCTTTGCTTCATCACTTATCATCTAATCACCCTTGTTTTCTTCGTTTGAGTAACTTAATGTCAAGGAAACAGAATCAGCGAATCTCAGTGCATGAGGCTTATCAATCGTCACTTTAGCAAAGCTCACCACAGGGTTATCTACACATAGGCCGAGCACATCACTAGTCAATTTCTCCAACAACAAAAACCGCCCATTTTCAACATGGTGGATAATATTCTTACAAATAGTTTTATAGTTTAGTGCATTATCAACATTGTCACTTAAACACATACTATTTGCCAGATAGTGGATCTCAACATTAATAATTATGTCTTGCTGCTTTTGCTTTTCATCTTCATTAAAACCAATAAACGTCCTAAGCCTAAGATTAGTGATATTGATTATTGCGTTATGGATCATGGTAATTACTCGCTAGTCGATACATTTTATCAGTACGCTCACCACCACTGAGCCGAACATTAAACTAGGAAAAGCTCATTTAAGTCAGCTAGATAGTTACAATGCGCTCTGGTCATACTAGTACAGGTTACTGAGTTTTTTCAACTCGACCCATGTGAAATAAGACTCTTTTAACTCAAACTGAGGTATTGTGCTTTCAAGATTAATAAGGATATAGATTGCCAACCACACGCTGACAACCATCAAATCAATTTGATACAAACAAAACACAAAATCTAGCGCGTAGAACCATTCTTTAACGGTTTGACTAGTGTATCTAGTCCTTCTATTTTTAGTGCTAAACAGAGTTTAAGCAGATCTCCTAGTTCCCCTCTCGGAAAGCCATTTTTATCGAACCACAGTAAATATTCTTCAGGTAAGTCAATCAGCACGCGTCCAGTATATTTGCCAAATGGCATCTGAATGCGTGCTAGCTTAATCAAGTTTTCTTTTTCTAACATGGGAGGCTTCAGGAATGAGAATATGTGAGATTTAGGGTACCACTGAGCAAAAGACTATGGTAGCGAACATAAAAATTCGCCTATTCTTCGTTGATGGTGTGCGCATATTCAACCACAATCTGATTACCCTCAATGTAGGCATTTTGAATTTCACCATCCACACTCAAACGACTTTTTAGATACACAACTTTAGGCCCAGAATCATTCGCTTGCTTGAGGGAGGGGAAAGTGAGCTTGGGATCTAGACGAAGCAAACGACAAAAGTGACTCACAAATGACATAGTAAGTGGCTGATCGCCTCGTAGAAACTGAGAAAAACTAAGCTGACTGATTCCTAGTTTTTTTGCAAACTCCATTTGCGTAATACGCATTTTCGATTTCTTTGACATCCAAGTCGAATAGAGCACTTCTCGATCTTTTTCCGTAAATTCCATGGTTAATTCTCAAATCACATATTTGACCTCAACTATGTGACCTTTTCTTAACCAAGATGTCAGCCAACCGTTAATGTTAGTTAAAGACTAATCTCATTTATGATTTACCTTCTAAAACCAACTGGCAATAAACTGCTTAAACCAATCGAACAGTCGTTTTAGCATGCTTCCTTTCTTAATTTCTGACTGGGCAACTAGATCAGTCACCACCAGTGGTTGACCCTCTACAGCGTATATAACACTGCCTACTTTTTCCCCTTTGGCAATGGGAGCAACCAACTCACGATCAAATTCTACTTCTGCTTTTAACTTATCTATATCCCCCCTAGGTAAAGTCAGGTAGATATCTTCATTCACTCCTACCGAGAGTTGATCTTTGTCTCCCATCCACACCCTAGTACTTGCTACGATATCATCAGCTTTGTTAGGGGAAATAGTATCAAAAAAACGAAAGCCATAGCTCAGTAGCTGCTTGCTTACAGATTCTCGGCTTTTAGAACTTTTAGCCCCCATAACAACAGCAATTAATCTCATATCTCCATACGTTGCTGAAGTCGCTAAGCTGTAACCTGCCCCACTCGTATAGCCGGTCTTCATACCATCAACATTGATACTCCTATCACGTAGAAGCCCATTTCGGTTATATTGAGTAATACCATTATACGTATAAGAGGTTTCACTATATAAAGAATAAATACCTGGCAGATCACGAATAATCGCTTGCCCAAGCTTGGCAATATCGAGCGGTGTAGAATAAAGCCCTTTGCTGTCTAAACCGTGGGGATTGCTGTACGACGAATTCTCTAGCCCTAATTTTTCTGCCCATGAATTCATCATATTCACAAACGCGCTCTCGCTTCCAGCCACATATTCAGCAATGGCAACACTCGCATCATTGCCTGATTGAACAATCAGGCCTCGATACAAATCCATCAAAGCGACTTTAGTACCCACTTCAATAAACATTTTTGACGAGTCAGGGAAATTTTTTGCCCATGCTTTTTTACTGATTAATACCTGATCATCCAATGAAATATTGCCAACTTTAACTTCTTGTCCAGCAACATAGGCCGTCATAAGCTTGGTTAAGCTCGCAGGATTGAGCTTGGTCTCAGAATTTTTTTCAACTAATACTTTTCCAGTGTTATAGTCGATTAAGACATAACCTTTTGCAGATAATGAAGGCGGATCTGGGACAATCGTTGGCGTAGAAAAAGCATTGAATGCCAAAGCTAAGGTACACCACAAGGCAGCTTGGCGAAGAAAATTTATTATCATGGGACATTACCACTCAAGTCACAATTTATCGTACTGTTTATGCGTTTGAGTATATACAAACAATTGAGCTATGTGTTTGCTTTGTAACCAATAGTTACTTATCCATACTAGCTTTTATTAATTTATGAGAATTAAGCGCCATTTATAGGTAAATAGTTGCAAAAAATCAGCGCTAATAACGCTGATTTTACTGAAGTAAAACACAACAATTAATTGTTAGTCACATGCTATCGTGTTTGAGAAGCACTTTGCACGGTTTTTGGTTTAGGTGTAATACTTTCTCGATAAGTAAACCATAAGTATGTCACAACCAAAGAGAAGAATAGATATGACAGCGCAAATACGAATGGTGACGATATCAATTCCTGAGACAGGCCCCAACTTACACCCGCAACAGTAATAATCAATTTCGAAAACAAACCAATAATGAGAAGTAATAACGCTAACTCAGGAAAGCGTGTGCTTCGAAAAGCAAACCAATAGCAACTACCAACTGCTATTGCAGAGATACATAACCCCAGCATGAATGAGTGGAGGTGTTCAGCAGAGAGGACGCCAGCTGAAATTGACGCAACGATTATCAGGAAAAGTTTCATCTTCTACTCACTATGACTTTAGGTGAAAGTTAATTTTCATTTATGAAAACTCATTTCCTGCATGTTTACATCACTTTTTCAATCAATTCAAGTGATAGATTTATGATGTTTTCACCATAAAATATTGCTATTAACATATGTAACATAAAGGTTAAGCCTATGTTTTATCTTATTCCTTGACGTTTAAAGAAATAATTGAATCACACATAGAAAAAACACAAAAAGTTACACTTTATTAACAAAGGAAACATCTAAAGTTTTAAATAAAAAATAATAACTAAAAGCCCAATGGGAGTCATTGGATAGATCAAACAAATAAAGCCCTATTCAAAAGCAAGACTAAGCAGCTTTTGGATAGGGCTCTTTGCCCTTGTGTTTCAGCTTACGATTAAAGCTCCCTTTTCCCTTCTTAGCTTTTTCTACACGAGTCCTAAACAATGGACTGGTAACAAGCGCTTTGAGTGCATTATCATGGATCTCACCTCGCCCAATCTCTAAACTCATCTGCGGAGATTGAATTTCACTATTCTTTTTTTTGGTACGATTAACCATAGTACTTACCTATACTCTATTTTATAAACAACTGACAATTAATAACACAACAATCAATTAAATCACATTTCATCAAAAAATCATCAACATTTCGAATATTACACTAGTTAAACTGCAAACAGTAATATTTTCGAAACTCTACTCAGCGCAAGTTTCCAATGAAAAAGTCTTAGAAACAGAAAAGTATCATATGAATTTTATTGACTTAGTGCCACTTACCTTTAGACTATGAGTCAGCTAGAAAACGGTTCTTGTTTTTATTTCGCCGTTTCGTTGGATTTCTTGTATTTCTTCCGTGACGTCGTGCGCAATAGCAATCTCCTTTTCCACGCTATCGTTGCCGTTATGGCTTTTAAAAGATTTATCAAGGAAAAACATTATGTCAAACACTGTTACTGGTACAGTAAAATGGTTCAACGAAACTAAAGGTTTCGGTTTCATTCAACAAGAAAACGGCCCTGACGTTTTCGCTCACTTCTCTGCTATCACTGGTGACGGCTTCCGTACACTAGTTGAAGGTCAGAAAGTTGAGTTCACTGTATCTCAAGGCCAAAAAGGTCCTCAAGCAGAAAACATCAAATTAGTTTAATTTTTAAACTAAATGAATTTCATTAGCCAGCTCTACGCTGGCTATTTTTTTATGTGTAGAAAATAATTATGGCACTAAAACCGACTATTTTTAAATTCCGGCTCTCTATTTCAGATACCAATAGAGACCTATATAGCTCGCCACAGTTGACCATAGCTCAGCATCCGTCAGAGAATACAACTCGGATGCTCGCCCGTGTGTTAGCATACTGCATAAAGTACCAAGCAGAATTGACATTTACCAAAGGTCTGTCATCAATCGAAGAGCCAGATCTTTGGGTAAAAGCATTAGATGGCACAATTTCACATTGGATTGAGGTCGGCGAGCCAGCTCTCGATCGTATAAAGAAAGCGACTCGCTTAGCAGGTAGGGTTGATATTTTTAGCTTTACTAATAAGTCTGACGTTTGGTGGGAACAAAATAAAAATAAATCACATCAGTATGATGCTAATATCTATCGTCTTAGCTCCGAAGGTATAGAAGCCTTATCTGAAGTAATTCAACGGGGGATGGATCTGTCTATCATGATCAGTGGAACAAGCGTATTCGTTGATTGTGATAAAGGTTCATTTGAAATTCAAATAGAAACACTACAATCCAATGAGTGAACTCAACCAAGCGTTTCAAAAGATAGGTATCAGTTCACTACAGCTAATCAATGACCATCCACAGTTATGGCAACAATTTTTGCAACAACATTCGGTGTTATTTACCAAAGTTAAGCAACATAAACCCAATGCAGCAGATGAATCTCACCTACTAGGTATTCTAACTAAAGCTCATATTGAATGCCTATCAAATGTTGAACTCAATCAAAAGGCTGTCAAAACTATGTGGCAGGCACTCAACAAAACTTTAGGTGCCGAATACGCCAAAAATTTTGAGTATCAAGATTTCCACATGCTAATACTGGTTACGCATGTCTGGCTCTACGTTCAGGGTTACTTAAAAATGGATTTCAGCCTAGCTAACGATCATGCAGATGCCACAGCAAAGACAATGAGAGAGCTGTCAAATTCAGACACTCACAAGATTCGGGCTCAGTTTCTCGCTAGCTTTTACCTCGGTAACAAAAGTTCACCCATTGCATCAAATCGAATTTCAATTTGGAACTGGCTAAAAAATAATTTCGGCTGATTATAAAGGGTTCCCTGCAGGAAACCCTTTGTCAAAAATCATAAGTAAGCATGAGGGCCAAAGACTTCGTAGTGAATACGATCTCTTTGTACCCCATGGTCCTCTAACTGCTTGACCATGATTTCCATGAACACAACTGGCCCACAAAGATAGAAATCAGCACAAGTTAAAGATAATGAACTTGCTACCGAAGATAGGTCCATTTGACCTTTAAAATGTGCCTCACCATTCAAATACCAAGTAAACTGCTGCCAGCCACATTGGTCAATAAGCTGATCAGTTTCATGTTTAAAAGTGTGCTGATGAGAACTGTTACAAGCATACAAGTACGACACATCTTGCTTACCCGAATCCGCTAGCACTTGTAGCATTGACTGCATAGGTGTTGCACCTACACCCGCAGAAATAAGCACTACAGGGGCACCTTTCTCCTGATAATAAAAATCACCAGCTGGTGCGTATAATTGAACCATATTACCTTCACTCACTTCATCGTGAAGAAAATTAGACACCAAGCCTTTATGCTCACCAACTTCGCGTTTAACTGAAATACGATAATTTTTACCATTGGGCTTTTGCGACAATGAATACTGACGAATCTCATTATGCTCGCCTAGCGATGGTTTAACTTCAACTCCAACATACTGCCCAGGAACATAATCAAGTACCTCACCACCATCAACTGGAGCCAGTATAAAGCTCATCACTAGTTCAGATTCTTGCGTTTTCTCTCTTACAATAAACTGACGCGCATTTTCCCAGCCTCCGATTGCTTGCTTTCTTTGCAGATATAGTTCACCCTCACGATCAATAAATACTTTTGCAAGAAACAAATAAGCAGCCGTCCATGCTTCTTCTACCTGCTCTGTAAATGCGTCTGGTGCTAATTCACGTAATGTCTCGATTAAATGATGGCCAACTATCTGATAATGCTCCGCTTGAATATTGAAACTGGTGTGTTTATGAGCAATTCGCTCAACAGCAGAAGCCAATGCCTCCAAGCTTTCAATATTCTTTGCGTAAGCAGCAATCGCTTCAAATAAAGCCACACTTTGGCGACCTGTCTTCTGATGCGTCATATTGAAGATGTCTTTCAACTCTGGATTATGTGAAAACATACGCTGATAAAAATGCTGAGTTAAAACTGGTCCGGCACTTTCTAGCAAAGGAATGGTACTTTTTACAACGTCAATGTGCTGGTTATTGAGCATCTATATATTCTCCAAGTCTGGTTACTCTTACCATGCTTTTGCACAATCAGTGCCAAGTCACCAAAACGCGTAATTACTTGGATTCTAGTGAATAATTAGTCTTATGAAAGTCATTTAGACCTATTGAAATAAGTCCAAATGACTCTATAATAGTCTAATAACATACTGACTGTGACTGTATTTTAACCGCCCCAATTGACTGCAAAGGCATCACAATTCATTCTGGAGTCTACCGCTAGCATGCAAGATATTTCTGTTTCTACTTTAATCGATATGACAATTGGCCTTGCTACTGGTCATAATGAGCAAGAGCGATTTCACAAATTGCTTGATGCGATCCGCAAAGCGATTCAATGTGATAGTATCGCGCTACTTTCATTACAAGGTGAAACTCTTATTCCACTCGCTATCCAAGGCTTGACAAGAGACACACTAGGACGTCGATTTATTATCAGCGAGCATCCACGCTTAAACATCATATGTTCATCAAAAGTGGTAGTACGCTTTGATACCAATTGCGATTTGCCCGACCCGTTTGATAATTTGCTAATTGATTACGAAGGTGACCTCCCCATGCATTCCTGCATGGGCCTGCCACTTATCTATGCTGATAAGCTTCTAGGGATACTGGCACTTGACAGCTTAACGCCCAATGTCTTTGACCAAATTCCAACACGTAGCTTAGAGGCTTTGTCAGCAATCCTAGCTTCAACACTTAAAGTGGCTATGACAGTCAATCAACTCGAACAGCAAGCAAAACAAACTCAGCAACGTTTTGAAGAACTAAACGAAGATGCATTGGAACGAGAAGGAGGAGAAATTATTGGAACAAGTCAAAAGATGCTCTCGTTAAAATCGGATATCGAGGTAGTCGCACCCTCTCACTTTAACATCCTTATAAACGGCGAAACAGGGGTCGGTAAAGAGTTAGTAGCCCGAAGCATTCACCACTTATCCAATCGACGTAAACAACCCTTAGTGTATGTTAATTGCGCTGCTATTCCTGAAAATTTAGTTGAGAGTGAACTGTTTGGTCATGTTAAAGGTGCATTCACTGGCGCTGATAAATCCCGCTTAGGCAAATTTGCGCTTGCAGATGGAGGGACGCTTTTTTTAGATGAGATCGGTGAACTTCCACTCAATGCACAAAGTAAAATCTTACGAGCTCTACAAAACAATGAAATCCAGCCCGTTGGCCAAGATACTGTTGAAACCATAAATGTTCGTGTATTGGCCGCAACCAACCGCGATCTCCCTGAAGAAGTCGCTGAAGGGCGATTTAGAGCGGATCTTTATCATCGCTTGAGTGTTTACCCAATTAGTGTTCCTCCACTACGTCAACGCGAAGGCGACATTACTCTTCTGGCAGGTTACTTCCTTGAGCAGGCAAGGCGTAAGCTTGGTATCGTTCAAATCAAACTAAGTAAAGATGCTCAACATCTGCTACCACATTACAATTGGCCGGGCAATGTACGCGAACTAGAACATGTTATCAACCGAGCAGCGCTAAAAGCTAGAGCACGAGTTAACAACGCCAAGCTAATTTCAGTTTCAATTGAGGATATTGGGGAGCTAAATACCTTACCAATTAAAATACCCACAGACCAAACTTCTCTCGCAACTTATATGCCGGAGGTAACTTGGTCAAAAGGGCTACGTGAATCGACAGAAGATTATCAAAGGCAGCTAGTCACACACGCACTTACCGAAGCTCAATTTAACTGGGCCAAAGCCGCTCGCCAGTTAAAAACAGACCGTGCGAATCTAACTCGACTTGCCAGACGATTGGGGCTGACAGTAACAAAGCAACACAAGATCAGTACTCATTAAAGACTAACTTGGGTACAATGTTACTATAAATACCATGTTGTAAGGAATATTATGAAGTTCGTCCGTTGGTTCTTAGGCCGTGTAATTCTGTTGCTCAATTTTATTTTCTCACCTAAAGGTGTCAAACGGTCTAATCAAGATCAGCAAAAAATTGATGATAAAGCAAAACAACTCGCATTATACCAATTTGAAGCTTGTCCATTTTGTGTCAAGGTGCGCAGAGCAATGAAACGCCAATCAGTAAATATTGAATTGCGTGATGTCATAGCTAACCCGCAGCATAGATCCGAACTTGAAGTGGGCGGAGGAACAATAAAAGTGCCTTGCTTAAGGATAGAAAAAAATAACACGGTAGAATGGATGTATGAGTCATCTGATATTGTTACGTATTTGGAAAAAGAATTCACATAACGTCTACTGAGGAAGCTCACATGGAAGTGATGGATCTAGACATAGGAAAGATCAAAGCTGTCGTCTTTGATTTGGATAATACTTTAGTTAGCTCAAGTCTAAATTTTAAATGGCTGAGAACACAAATAGGTTGTCCAGAAGACATTGATTTACTTACTTTTATTGACGGGCTGGATTGCTCTCAATCTGCACAGCAAGCAAAGCAGTTGGTACTCAAACACGAACTTGATGACGCAAATCATTCCACCCCAATGCAAGGTTGCCATGACTTACTCGGTTACATTGAGCAAAATAAACTATACACCGCCATTATTACACGTAATTGCTACCAAGCGTCCCAACGGAAAGTGGAACAACATAAGTTGAACATTTCACGCATCATTAGTCGTGAACACTTCCCACCTAAACCTGCCCCAGACTCTTTGTTAGCGCTTGCCGATGAATGGGGGCTAACCTCTCAACAAGTTCTATATGTGGGCGATTATGTCTATGACTTACAAGCTGCCAGCAACGCAAATATGCCTTCTTGTCTTGTCACTCATGGTCAAGTCAGCTCATTTTCTCGTTATGCGTCAGTGAGCGTGGCAGAGTTAGATGAACTGCTCACTTTACTAAAGTACAATGTTACGCCTATTTTAGTAAAGTAATTTAAATGACTATTTCAGCAAAATTCAAATATTAAACAGTAAGATAGATGACGAATAAGCGATAACGTCGTATGATTCTGCTTACTCTTTTTCTAATAAGATAATTATGGTTTCAAAAACCCATCACCCAGTACAGGGAGCAAGTTGGATGCTCACGGCTGGATTAGCGTTTGCATTGGTTAATAGCCTTGCGCAAATTGCCAGCATTAAATTTGGCTTATCTTCTACGACCGTCGCTCTGCTTCAATATGCGATAGCACTGATAGTTATTATGCCGTATTTAAAAACTCTTGGCATTCGTCAATCCTTACGTACAAACCACCTCGGCTGGCATATTTTTCGTGTCTTCATTTCTGTCATCGGCATCCAGCTGTGGTTATGGGCCCTCGCCTACCCTGTTCCTATTTGGCAAGGTATTGCCTTATTAATGACATCTCCACTTTTTGCAACCGTGGGTTCAGGCTTATTTTTAAAAGAGCAAGTTGGTATAGCTCGCTGGGGAGCAACGCTATCTGGTTTTATTGGTGCCATGCTGATCTTAGAACCTTGGGCTGATGACTTTAGCTGGGCGACATTACTTCCTATTGGCGCTGCATTTTTTTGGGCCTGTTACTCGTTAATGGTCAAAAAATTATCCTCTGATGATTCACCATCCACTATGGTTGTCTATTTACTGGTTTTGATTACCCCATTTAATATTCTGCTCGCGATACCCGACTGGCAAACACCAACAGGCGGTTCGATCTGGCTAGTATTATTCGCAGCAGGCGCACTGACAGCTTTAGCTCAATGGGCTGTCGTAAAGGCCTATTCTGTTGCAGATGCGTCTTTTGTGCAGCCTTTTGATCACGCTAAATTACCATTAAATGTGCTGGCTGGCTGGCTTGTCTTTAGCTGGGTTCCACCAGGTAGATTATGGCTTGGCGCGGCCATTATTATTGCATCTGTTGCTTTCATCACTCAATGGGAATCAAAAAAATCTCGCCAATTGAAATAAATACCAGCCAATCTCGTTCTATTAATTATAGATATGTATGGGAGAGAGCTCTATGACAGATCCAATCAAAATAACGCTATATCGCTGGGGTGGCAGTTGGGGGCCATTTAGTGTCAAAATTCCTTGTGGAGAATGCACGCTAACCAAAGATATTCTAAAAGATACATTTGAAAATGAATTGTCTGACGTCGCCGTTGAACTGGAAGTCAAAGACTGGTTATCTCACTGGTGGGAACCACTTAAAGTGGGAGCATGGCACGCACCTATTCTTATGGTTGAAGGTAAAGTTGTCAGCCAAGGCGAAGCGTTAAACCGTGGTGTCTTAGTTCAATCGGTCATAAAAGAGTGGACAAAACGTGACACGCTTAAAGGTAACATTGTCTATGGTAAGGCTACCTGCCCATATTGTGTCAAAGCAAAAAAACTGCTCGATGATGCTGGGATAAAATACCAGTACCATGATGTCGTTAAAGATAGCGCAGCTTTATATCGAATGATCCCTGAAGTCAAAGCGATTATTGGTGAAAAGACACCCGTTACTGTCCCACAAATCTGGCTCGAAAGTCAGTTCATTGGTGGCGCTGACAACCTTGCAGCTTGGCTTGAGAAAAAAGGACTGAATAACGTTCCAGATAACGTCGTCAATTTAGAAAATAATCAAAGCTCTGCTGGTTAAAAACAAGGCCTCAATGGTTGGCTATCTAACTATTGAGGCCATTCATTATCTAGAACTTCTCGATTAGATTATCGTTTGGGCTGCTGAAACGTTTTACCTGCAGCTTGATAAGTTTCTTTTCGTTTTACGTCAAACATCACTTCAAAGAACCAAGCAACAAAGCGCACAACATCATCGCCTTCATTCATAATATGCTCAATATATTCCTGGTCTTTGCCCTCTGGATTGTCCTCAATGGTCACGTGGTAAATACGTTGTTCACCTTCAACCTCTGCCAAAGCAAACTGACCTGCCAGTGACAACGCAGCTTGAGCGATTTCTTCATCTTCACTAACTTTTAGTAGTTCTAGGACTTGTGGCAAGCTATCTTGCTTACAAAGCGCAATCACTAATTCAGAAAATTCTTTGTGTTCCATCATCACTCCTTCAGAGTATGTGTCAACTAATCAGCGCATTGTATCAGGCAGTCGATGTCTTTCAAGCAAACTCTTGATGTATGAATGGCTTTACGCGACTAACGTACAATACGGTCGCCATGATAGCTGCACAAATAAGGTAAAACACACCTAGTGCTATGCTGCTTTGTATCCAACTCTCAACTAAATAGCCACCGAGCAGTCCAGCAAAACACATTTGGATAGCTCCTGTTAAAGCAGATACTGCTCCAGCCTGTCTTTTATATGGTGCCAGTAACATTGCAATTGAGAGTGGAAAAGATAAACCTTGAGCAACCACCATCCAAGTAAACGCCCAAGTAATATTAAATATTGTCAAGTCTGCCACGATTAACCATATTCCTGACAGCACAATAATACCGGCTGCTAACCCAAGGATTTTCCGTGAGTTTAAGTAACGATTTAGAACATTTAATGCTAAAGTTCCAGCTAATAAACCCGCTGAAGGTACTACCATCACAGTTCCATATTGAGCTGCGGTCAAACCCAATTCGTGTTGCAGGATGAATGGCATCACAGACAAAGAAACAACACATGCCAAATAAGTAATCCAGTTATAGCTAGCGCTGAAAAGCACTTGTCTACTCTTGATTAGTTTTACATAATTTAATGCCACTGTTCTTATATTGAACTTTGTTCTTTCATAAGTCATTGTTTCAGGCAGTAAGTAGTAACCCAAAACAAAAGTTGCAGCCAAATAGGTAAACACAAAGACAAAGACGGACTCCCATCCAAAATAGAATGCCACCCAGCCACCAAGTACAGGGGCAAGAACTGGCATGATAGATGCCGTTACTGAGACATACGACAGTGCTTTTGTTAACTCATGACCATCATAGCAATCGCGAAGAACGCTCCGACCCAAAACCGACGCACTTCCAGAGCCTAGCCCTTGAAGTAACCTCCCAAACACCAACAACCAGAGATTATGGCTGTATAGAATACATAGCAAAGTTCCAATCAAATAGACGCCCTGACCTAAAATAAAAACAGGTCTTCGGCCAATAGCATCAGATAAAGGGCCATAAAAAAGCTGTGAACAACCAAAACCGATAAGAAATAGAGTAACTAATAGTTGTGCATCGGACTGACTGATTTGTAGGGCGTTACTGATCATTGGCAGTGAAGGTAAATAGATGCTGACACCTACCTGTCCTGTCGAAATAATTAACATCGCCATTAAAATCGGCGCTCTTTTCATCCCTATACCTCACATACTTCATGTGCAACAAAGTTTAAATTAAACTCTATATAATGATAATATCTTCAATTGGAAACTAATTACTTCCATACAGGAAAGAGTAAGGTAGAAAATGGATTGGATCCAAAGCGTACAGAGTTATATTCGAGTTGTAGATGAAGGCAGTTTTAATGGAGCTGCTCGTAAAATGAATGCGACGAGCTCTGCGATAAGTAAGCGAATTCACTGGCTCGAAGAAAGAATTGGCGTACAACTACTTAAACGTACCACTCGCAGTGTTACTCAAACTGAAGCAGGAGCTCTTTTCTATCAGCAGGCGAAAATTCAATTAGAAGGGTGGCAATCCATTATTGATGAAACACGCTCAGTTAATCAAACACCCGCTGGCCTATTGAAGATAGGTGCCACCATTGCCGTAGGTTCTAAGTTCCTAGTTCAATATCTGGATGATTTTCTCCAGATGTATCCTGATATACGAATACAATTAATTACTACCACTCCAGGTCAGTTACCAGAGCTCAGCTTAGATCTTTTTATTAGCAGGGAACTTGAACAACTTAACTCTTTAAGCTTTAAAGCCACAGCTCTGTTCGAGCACAATGCTGGATTCTACGCTTCCCCAATCTATTTAGACCGATATGGAGAGCCGGAAAATATCGAACAACTCACCCAACACAACATACTAATTTGGGGGGAGAGACCCCAACGGGAAGTCAAACTCAACAATGGTAAAAGGGTTGTCCTAAAAGGTAACTTTGCAACAACTAATCCTGAAGCTCTTTTCTACGCAGCAAAAAATGCTATAGGCATACTTATTTCAAATGACGTTATGATCAAGGATGAATTAAAATCTGGTGCACTCAAAAGAATTTTACCCGCTATAACTACTGAGGAAACAACTGTTTATGCCTATTACCCTAAATTAGATTACCAACATACCCGTACTAAACTGTTTCTCGATTATCTTAAAAATAGATTGATAGACCAATAGGCTGGCCGTAGTCGAGAGAAAAAACTTTGCCAAAATTTGAAATAATATGAGACCTGTACCATATTTAATCATAGCATTACCAATAAATAAGTGATTTAAATCACGACAAATTAGGTGGCTCAAATGGCTAGGACACCAGTACAGGTGGCATCTATAGATTTAGATGTCATTAATCATACGTTGCAACTTGATGGTGCTGAGTTGTTAGATCAAGTGACCAATGTGTTAAATCAACATTTTGAAACATATTGCACCTGTATCGTAGAAATAGATAAATTTAATTCCAATGGCTATTGTTTATCCCAAGCTTGCTTTGATTCTAAAAGTATCCCCCATTCTTACTCACTAAGAAGTACTCCCTCGTTTCGAGTAAGTCATTCTCAACTGGATTATTTACTTTACACTCAAAAAGTCTCTTTGCAATTTCCAGAAGACACTTACATCCGAGAGCATGAATTAGAAGCTTATATCGGTATTCCGTTAAAAACAGCTTCAGGTGAAGTACTTGGCGTACTTTTATCAACATTCAAGCAACCGATTGAAAACCCTAAAGAGCTGATATATTACCACATATTGCTCGCTAATATGGTAGTACATAGCTTGCGAGTAAAGTGGCTCGCGGCACGGTCTGATAGTCTCGTCAAACAACTCAGTTACGAAGTTTCCCATGATGATTTAACAGGCCTACTAAACCGAAGTTATTTGTCCGACAAGCTTGAACGTTTAGCTGAATCACATGCTAACTATTTGGCATTAGTCTATGTAGATATTGATAGCTTCAAATCTATTAACAATTTATATGGACAATATATTGGTGATCAAGTACTTAAGTTTGTCGCTCACGCTATTGAATCTTCACTACATATCAGACAATTCGCCTTTCGCATCTCTGGTGACGAATTTGCATTTATTACTTACGCCAGTGACCCTATAGAAACATGTCGGCTAATATTGGCCAAGCTCAGTGCTGGCTATACTGACCCTGTACATAATGTCAAAATCAATGTCAGCATGGGTATAGCGATCAAATCAGATCATAGAGTGAATGCCGAACAGTTGATTCTCAATGCCAGTTTGGCACTTAAAGACTGTAAGCAGTCGAGAAAGTCACAAATAAGATGCTATGATACTGAACTAAGTGCTCAGTACTATAGACGTACCCGAGTAATTGATGCCTTACGCAAAGTGCTTACATCAGGCCATAAAACATCAAACGAGATTCATGTTGTCGCTCAGCCAATCGTCAAGCTAGGTCAAGAGCACTGGTATTATTTTGAGATTCTAGCTCGTTGGGAAAGCCGTTCGCTCGGTTTTATCTCACCGACTGAATTTATTGAAGCCGCCGAACAATCAGGTTTAATCGTCGATTTAGGCGAAAGAATTTTTGAGCTGACTTGCTGGGCTAAAAAGCAATTGGAAACAGGTTTAGGGCACAAAGTGAAGTTAGGTATTAATTGCTCTGCGCATGAGCTCAATGATCCACATCGTTATCTTACACATATCACCTCAACAATCGGCCGTTATGGATTTAAACCCGAAGAGTTCACCATAGAACTCACCGAAACCGTACTACTCACACAGGCAAGTGAGATTGGGGATATTCTCAATAAAATGAGACAACTTGGTTTTTGTATTGCCCTTGATGATTTCGGAACTGGGTATTCAAGCCTCAACTATATTCATCGATACCCAATAGATTGTATCAAAATCGATGCCAGCTTTATTCGTAATATGTTCAATAACCCAACGTCTGAGCGCTTGATCTGGTTAATCATCCAACTTGCCAAACAACTCAAGGTTGATCTCGTTGCAGAAGGCGCTGAAACTCAGCAAGCGGTTGATAAGCTACACCAGATGGGTTGCGCGCAAATTCAGGGATACTACTATTCACGCCCACAAAAGCCTGAAGCAATTATTGAAGCACAGAATAACATCGGCCCTACTGAACCGCCGCCCGCAGTCATCACATGCTGAAGGTCAACAAACTCTAAGACGCTGTAGAAATTAATAGAATTTCTTACTGTTCAACAACTGGCAAACTCGAGGTGTTGTCAGGCTACTAATATCTTGTTTTTTTGCGATTGCCTGCCTGATATCAGTACTTCGCACCCTAACTTTCTCTGGACAAGCCATCACCGACCAAGTACTGAGGATCTCATCAGCTTTATAGAATTTTGCAAAGTTGAACAGATTATCTGGCCCTATAACAAACGTAATATTATCATTAGGATATTGATTTTGAAGTTCACTCAAGACAGCATAAGTTGTCACTGTGTGTTTTGGCTGGTATACCCTTTCTTCTATGAGGCTTAACTCTACATTTTCTAGCAATAAATCTTCAATGAATGCCTCAACCAAATGACAGCGTTTTGCGTATTCAAGCATCTCCTTACCCCATGCATGTGAGATACTTGGTACTAGCAAAACACGATCAAAGTGTCTCAGCGACTCAACAATACTCTTATGACCAAGGCTTGGTGGGTTAAAAGCACTGCCAAACACCGCAATTTTGTTCATTTTTTTCCCTGATATATGTGAATTCACTATTCATAGTTTTCTAAACTGTTCATTGAGGTATGATATTACTATTATTCCGTAAAATCATGCTTGCAGGAAGAAAACCTATGGAACAGCAAATCCGTGACGAAATGCGTGTACTGCCATCAATTGATCCTCAATTTGAAATTAGCCGCCGTGTCGCATTTATCAAGAACAAGCTAAAAGATGCACGATGTAAAACATTAGTATTGGGTATCAGTGGTGGCGTTGACTCGACTACCTGTGGCCGTTTGGCACAAATAGCTATCGAAGAGCTGAATAGTGAAACAAATGCTGGATATCAATTTATTGCCGTTCGCTTGCCTTACGGCGAGCAAAAAGATGAAGACGAAGCCCAAATTGCCTTGGCGTTTATTCAACCCACTCACTCTGTATCGGTAAATATCAAACCTGGTGTTGATGGTCTACATACATCTTCACACCAAGCTTTAGCGAATACAGGTTTATTGCCGACTCAAGAAGAGAAAGTTGATTTTGTAAAAGGCAATGTAAAGGCCAGAGCAAGAATGATAGCACAATATGAAATCGCAGGATATGTTGGCGGTTTAGTCTTAGGCACAGATCATTCAGCAGAAAACATTACCGGTTTTTATACAAAATTTGGTGATGGCGCATGTGACTTAGCACCTCTTTTTGGCCTGAGCAAACGTCAAGTTCGCGAGCTAGCAGACACCCTAGGTGCTCCTAAAGTCCTAGTAAACAAAACACCAACTGCCGATTTAGAAGAGCTAGATCCACAAAAAGCTGACGAAGATGCCCTGAGCCTCACTTATGACCAAATTGATGATTTCCTTGAAGGCAAGTCTGTATCACAAGACACATCAGACCGCTTAATCGCAATTTACAAAGCAACGCAGCACAAGAGGTTACCCATTCCTACGATTTACGACTAACTCAGGCATTCTCCACATAAACAGCGACAGAGCTTATTTTATTACTCAAATAAGCTCTAAAATCACTACATACAGTGACTACTATTTGTATATAGCACGAACAGCCTAAGTGCCATTATTGCTGTCAAAAATTCTGCAAATAAAATGCTCACCCAAATACCATTACTAGGAAAAAGCATAGGGAGTAAAAGCATACCAAGAACGACAAAAATGAATCCGCGAGATAAGGCAAGCACATTCGCACGTTGTGGTTTCTCAATCGCTTGAAATAAATTGGCAACAACGATATTGAACCCCATCAGTGGCACAGCGAAAAAATAGTATGTTAATGCTGTCACCGCCAATGATATCAACTGGGTTAAATTACCTAAATATAACGATACTATAAAAGGAGCGGATATCCAGATAATGATGAGAAATAAGCTACCGCTGATAATCGCTACCTTTAGACCTAATTTTAGAGTTTCATCAATCCTAGGCTGTCGCTTTGCCCCATGGTTGAAGCTAAGAATCGGCTGACAAGCCTGTCCAACAGCGACCATAACAAATAGTGCGAAAACACCAATATTGGTATTTAGTCCATATGCAACAATGTAACTCTCTTCAAACTGAGTCAAAAGAATATAGTTAAACAATATTATCGTTAATGCAGATGCCATCTCAACACAAAATGAAGGTACCCCCATTGCCAGAATATCTCTGGCTTTGCTGAAACCAATCCCTTTTAAACTAAGCTTTAGAGAACCCCGAACACGCGCAAAATGACTGAGAAGAATGAGTGACATAATCAGCTGGGCAGTGATGGTTCCATACGCTGCACCCTTAATGCCCATTTCCATTATAAATAATCAAATAACAAATTTACAATGGCTCCAGAAGACATAGCGTAAGTTGCCAATCTAGGGTTAGAATCATTGCGTGCAAAACAGGATAAAACCCAAGTACCAGAATAGAGCGTGAAAAATGGCAACATTATGAGAAGATAATCACGCGCTAACTGAGCTATTATTCCAGACGCACCAATTAGAGTCAGAAGGTCATCGAGCCAAATAATGGCTAAGGCAGCTGTTATAATTGAAGTAACAACGATCAGCAGAGTTGATTGACTGAACCAGACCTGACTCGAGTTAATCTTTCCCTTTCCTATATCTATGGACATTTTTGCCGCACCGCCAATCCCTATCATCATCGCAAGGGCAGTAAAAATAGAAAACACTGGCATTATAAGTGCGAGAGCACCGAGCCTCTCCACTCCAATCCCTATGCCTATAATTAACCCATCACCCATAATAAACAGAGATTTAGTAAGCATTCCGGCCAATGCAGGCCATAAATACTGATAGAAAGATGTGGAAATTGGATCCTTGTTTAAATTGACTGTCATAGAACTAACACTACCGAATAATTAAGTTTACATTCGGGTATTATCAGTACCTTAAGAGCCACTATAAATGGATTTAATGCCTATTATCTTGCACTATCTGAACATTGAAGACGAAAATGAGTTGGTGTTTCACCTGTTTGTGAACGATAGAATCGACTGAAATATGCTGGGGCATCAAAACCCAAATTTAAAGCAATTTTCTTGATGCTCTTCTCTGAAAAAGTCATTTCTCTATTGGCTTCCAATACAAGACGATCATGTATGAGTTGAGTGACTGATTTTCCCTTATCCCGCTTAACAATTTCATTAAGCCTTTTGGTGGTCAAAGACAACTTATCCGCATAAAATTCACTCTTTTTTCTTGTCGATAGTACCTATCAATCAACTCAACCAGTGCAGTAACTCGTCCATCGTAAAGTATTGAACTACCATCAGATTGTTTAGAATGTCGAATCAAATAACGCATAAAACTGCTGACTAATGATTCCACCAAATCCCAGTCACAATCAATCCGTTTACACTCTTCAATGAGCAGCGAAAAAATCGATTCTAAGTAAATTATACCTTCATCACAGCAGTCAATGTATGGGACTCTATCAAATGAGGCGAAAATACTGTTCATTAGTTGAATATTGCGAGGATGGGTATCAATAAAGCCTGTCGAAAAAGCCAAAAAACGGACATTATTTCCCATACATTGAGAAGAATGCACTTGACCAAGCGTAATAGTGAAAAATCGATTTGATCGGTTTTAATATTCAACAAAGTCTATACATTGACTGCCGACATCATTGAGGCACCAGACAACCTCCCAATATTCATGACGGTGTGGTGAATAAAATGGGTCTTGTGTATCATCAAACTCGTCTGCACAGCATGGCTGACCAGAGACTAATTGGACACTTAATATTGATTTGTCAGTTAAATGCATAATAACGGTTAGAACAGCTTATTCAGATCCAATGGTGAATTTAAACTTCATATAAATTTACCCTAATCTTTACTCAAAGCTTTGTGCAGGTATATCAGTAAGAATTATTCATACTGAATTTAAGACCTTTCTTCTAAAGCAATATTGTTGTTTGCCCAAAGTAACGCTTGCAATCGATTCTTGGCATTAATCTTCTTAAAAATATTATGCAGATGTGTCTTAACCGTATTTTCCGTCACAACAAGATCATCGGCGATTTTTGCATTGGATGCGCCATGCCCCAATAAACGCATAATTTGTTTTTCGCGTTTTGTCAGGTTTGCATAAACTTGAGAAGTCGTTGCTGTATTAGCGGATCTAAAATGCTCAATGTGCTCTTGGGCTACCTGACGTGACAGCCACATTTCACCTTGAAGGATCTTATCCATACCCGTAAATAATATCGACATATTGTCATCGAGATAGAAGACTCCAACCAAGTTCCTCCACTTTAAGAGCTCAGTTGATGGTATATTTCTTGGACAGTTTATAATAATTTCTCTGGCATTATTAGCACTCATCATTCGAGCTTGATTGTACTGCTCAAATTTGGTTTCATTCAAATAGTGGTAGTCAAACAAGACATAGTCACCAAGGCTAACACCATCCGCTGTACTCTCAACTAAATTTTCAACCGCATTCATACAAACGGGGTGGTTAATACCTCTTTGTAGAGATTGATTAAACACTCTAGATTGCATGGAATCATCTGAAAGAAAAGTTACTTTATAGATTGGTCGACTCGCCATCTGTATTTTCTCCGGCTCACTCTTATTGATCGAAGTAACAATATTGATTCGGCAAATATTGTCAAGCCAGCCAGAATATAAAAACTACTTTAGCCCAATAAAAAACCTCAAAAAATGATGAATTTAACATTAAATTATCATATATGAGACAGATTAGTCTCCAAGATCTCATAAATAGTTCAAACTTAAATCAATAAAAAGGTATTCATTACAATCCATTGCTTTATGAATGTCTTGTTCTGTTGATTCAATCTCTACACCGAACAAATAGAGCAATGAAAGCCAAAACCAATATGATCACTGGGCTAGTACTGCCTCCAGAGCTAGAACTAGAGCTAGAACTAGAGCTAGATGAACTCACGTTACTGATTAAACTACGCTGCCCATTAGCTGTCGTGACATAATACTTAGGTGTTTCTTGTCCATTTATTACCCTGTTTATCCAGCCTATATAATCGTAAACATCGGTAAAAACTGAAGTTACTGTCTCCGATGGGTCACCACAAGACTTAGGCCCAAAACTCGTTATCCCTATTTGAATATACTCTATTCCGTTAAATAAATAGACTGGGCCACCTGAATCTCCATTACACGTAGAGTTTCTATAACTTCCGGATAGAGCACCGCCAAAGCAAACCTGTTTGTCGGTAATTAGTCCATATTGAGTACGACAGCTACTTAAAGATACATAATCGAGATCAGTTTCTAGTAATTGATTCCCACCCGATACATTACCTGCTATTTGACCGTGACCAATTGCTTTATAGGTAGTGCCTCCTGGGAAATTATTGTTATAGGTTGTATTGAGCAAATACGTATAATCTGTAACAGAAAGTGGAGACTCAAGTTTAATCACTGCAATATCGTTAGGCCACAACACTGCACCAGAATCGATGTAATCATCTGGATAATAAAACTCTAGTGCTCTTGCCTTTTCAGCAGACACATAAGTCGATTCATCTTCTAGTTTAGGAATAATAAAAGTATTGAGCATATTACTCGGATTGCCATAGATACAATGAGCGGCTGTAAGCGCATATTGACTGTTTAGCATAGTCGCGCCACAGTAATTACTATAAGCACCTCCATTAATATAAAACATACTGGCAAAAGAAGGGTAGTTAACGATGTTCGCGTTACTACCATTGACGATATAGGCAGAAACATCGTTAGCTAGCGCACGAGAGAACACAAATACTAAGCTTAGAAACCCAAGTGATGCTTTCATCTTTTCGTCTCCCTTGTTACCTATCAAGGTTAAGTTTAGCTTACAACTCGGGGAGGGGTTAGCATATAAGGCGCTAATTTTTCTAAAAATAATCAGCTCAATATCAAAACATAGGCAAAAAAAAACCTCTCAGATGAGAGGTTTAAACGAATACTCTTACTTAAAAATACCTACTCATCCACGGTAATAACGCTGTGGTACAAACGGCATTTTTTCAATTATCATTGGTAACTTCTTACCACGAACATCAGCAAATAATTCCGCCCCGATGGCCGCCAAGTCAGCGCGAACATATGCCATTGAAACAGGTTTACCCGCATTCGGACCTGCGGTGCCACTGGTAACAACACCAACCTTGGTATCGTTAGCATCGAACAACTCTGTACCCTCACGCACAGGCGCTTTAGTTTGCCCTGCAAGACCAACACGCTTGCGTGATACATCTTTAGTCTCGATTTGCTTGAGGATGATATCAGCACCAGGAAATCCACCTGCGCGTTCTCCATCTGTACGGCGCACTTTTTGGATGCCCCATAAAAGGCTAGCTTCAACAGGTGTTGTTGTTGTATCTAGATCATGCCCATAGAGACATAGCCCACATTCCAGACGTAATGAATCACGTGCGCCAAGTCCAATCCATTCCACTTCCTGTTCTGAAGTTAGCTTAGCAGCCAACTCTTGAGCATGAGTATTTGGTACTGAGATCTCGTAGCCATCTTCACCAGTGTAACCACTGCGACTAACAATACATTCAATGCCGAGAATATCGAGTTTTTTGACGTCCATAAATAGCATTTCAGCAACCACAGGGTTAAAACGCGTAAGCACATCCACCGCTTTAGGTCCTTGAAGTGCAAGTAGCGCGCGATCGTCAATGATTTCAAGTTCAACGTCGGCGGGTAAATTGGCTTCTAAATGCGCGATATCTTGTTCTTTACATGCCGCATTGACCACGACAAACAAATGATCAACTAGGTTTGCCACCATAAGATCATCCATAATTCCGCCCTGCTCATTAGTGAAGAAGGCATAGCGCTGATTGCCTTGCGGCAAATCGATAATATCAACAGGAACTAAAGACTCAAGAAATGCAGCAGCGCCTTCACCATGTAATCGAAGCTGCCCCATATGGGATACATCAAAAAGCCCAGCGGCATCACGAGTATGCAGGTGCTCTTTCTTTACACCCATTTTATATTGCACTGGCATATCATAGCCTGCAAAAGGAACCATTTTCGCGCCAGCTTCTACGTGCTGGGAGTGAAGTGGTGTTTTAAGTAGATCTTGAGTCATTGTTGTCTCCATTTAATCAGGTCCGCTTTCCATTCAAGGAAACCTTGTTTCCAATAATAAACACGAGTGAGACCTTTTTGCACTCTTAACAAGATAGCAAGCATTCAAAATGTGACATTTAACATCATCTTCACATTTTACGATAACAAAAGAAAACGCCACCTCAATCGAGATCGCGTCATTGTACCAACTAAAACCCAAAATACAATCGTTTGCTTTTACTATAGGAAATCTGAAAAAGCTGTCACTATTTAGCCGTTACCCACAAAATATTGGCGTCTTCGTCACTGGTAGAAATCAGCATATGGCCCATAGTCGCATCATAATAAACACTATCACCTTCACCTAATTCAACGGGTTCATAAAATTCAGAATAAAAGAGAACTGAGCCAGAAAGAATGAGTAAAAATTCCTCTCCGTCATGGCGAACCCAGTCACCATACTCTTCAAAGTTACGTGCATGAATACGACTCTTAAAAGGCATCATTTTTTTGTTAGAAAGTTGGGTCGCCAGTAACTCATGTTCATAGGTAGGTGTTGGGTGTGGTTTACCCTGCTTAGTTTTCGTAATATCACGACGTGCCGTTGCCA
Organism: Vibrio pectenicida; assembly: GCA_024347015.1. Taxonomy (GTDB): domain Bacteria; phylum Pseudomonadota; class Gammaproteobacteria; order Enterobacterales; family Vibrionaceae; genus Vibrio; species Vibrio pectenicida. Next base: position 77,008 of record AP024890.1, read on the forward strand.
CCTTTTTTCTCGGTGGTTCAAATAGTTGTGGCATGTCAATTTGCAAACCTAACGCCAGTTTTTGCATTGCTTGAAACGTGGGAGAAATCTGTTCATTTTCAATTTTACTCAAGGTAGAACGAGCCAAACCTGTACGCTGACTTGCTTCCTCAAGAGTGATCCCCAATTTACTTCGAATGTCCTTAATTTTCTCGCCTAATTTTAAAGGCTCAATATTTTGCTCGCCTTCTTTTGCAAGAGTCAAAGATGGGTACTCGTCATAGGTGTCTTCAGGCATGTATCCCTCTTCATTGAATGTCCATTTCGTGTTGGTTTTTATTGTGCACTAAGCTTATAGGATAAAAAAGATAACTAGGACAAATAAACCGTGCTCTCGGTAACATTTTCAGAAACCATGTTTCCAATAGGAAATTTTTAGTTGATTATAGCTTCAACAAAAGCTATGTTACCAACTTGTTAGTTGTAGAGATGCGATTTCCGAACTGACTGATAATGTGATTTAACAGTGAGATTCGGTTTTTCCCCGCGATAGATCATTTGGGGTATGGAATTCACCTTGTCTTCATTATAGAGGGCAGTAAACAGAAAAAAGGACTAACGAGAGCGATAATCCTATTAATAATCTCGTTAGCACGAATGGAAGGTCATCTACCATGAACAACACTTACCCAAATCACAGCCTAGAGAATTTTTTCTCAACCAACCTTGCTGCTACAGATGATGCGGTTTTTGCTGGCATCCAAGCAGAAAATACTCGCCAAAATGAACAGATTGAGCTGATTGCTTCTGAGAACATTGTATCGAAAGCCGTAATGCAAGCTCAAGGCACATGCTTAACCAACAAATACGCAGAAGGTTATCCCGGTCGTCGTTATTACGGTGGTTGTGAACATGTCGATACCGTAGAAGCCATCGCGATTGAACGTGCGAAACAGCTCTTTAAATGTGAATACGCAAACGTTCAACCTCACTCTGGCGCTCAAGCAAATGGCGCAGTTAAACTCGCATTACTTCAACCTGGCGATACTATTCTTGGCATGTCGCTGGACGCAGGTGGTCACCTAACGCACGGCGCTCGCCCTGCCCTTTCTGGCAAATGGTTCAATGCTATTCAGTATGGCGTTGACCGTGAAACACTTGAAATTAATTACGAAGATGTTCGTGAATTAGCAATTGAGCACAAGCCTAAAATGATCATCGCCGGTGGAAGCGCAATTCCACGTACTATCGACTTTGCTAAATTTCGCGCCATTGCCGATGAAGTCAACGCCATTTTAATGGTTGATATGGCCCACATTGCTGGCCTTATCGCAACAGGGGCTCACCCTAGCCCACTACCTCATGCACACGTAGTAACAACAACAACACACAAAACTCTACGTGGCCCACGCGGCGGCATGATTTTAACCAACCATGACGACATTATTAAGAAAATCAATTCTGCGGTCTTTCCTGGACTTCAAGGCGGACCACTAATGCACGTTATTGCGGCTAAAGCGGTCGCATTCGGCGAAGCACTTGGCCCTGAGTTTTCCTCTTATATTGATTCAGTCATTGATAATGCAAAAGTACTGGCTGAAGTATTGCAAACTCGTGGATGCGATATTGTCACTGGTGGTACTGACACACATTTAATGCTAGTTGATCTTCGTCCGAAAGGATTGAAAGGCAACAAAGCAGAAGAAGCGCTAGAACGTGCAGGGATCACATGTAACAAAAATGGAATACCATTCGATTCTGAGAAGCCTATGATTACATCGGGTATACGTTTAGGTACACCTGCGGGTACAAGCCGCGGTTTTGGCGCTGAAGAATTCAAACTCATTGGTAATTGGATTGGCGATGTACTGGATGGGCTGCTAGAAAACCCAGAAGGTGATGCACAAGTGGAACAACGCGTTCGCAAAGAAGTAAAAACACTGTGCAGCCGCTTCCCTCTTTACAAGTAAACAAATTTAAACAAAGTTATTTTTTTGGAGACTAAGCAATGGATAAAACACTGAAGTTTGCAGATAGCCACGAGTGGGTACGTGACAACGGTGACGGCACAGCAACTATCGGTATTTCAAAGCATGCACAGGAAATGCTGGGTGACGTAGTTTTCGTTGACCTTCCTGAAGTAGAAGCTGAAATTGATGCAGGTGATAGTTTCTCTCTGGTTGAATCTGTAAAAGCAGCCTCAGACATCTACGCTCCCATTACTGGTGAAGTAATCGAGATAAACGAAGACCTCGAAGATAGCCCAGAGCTTATCAACGAAGAGCCTTATGAAGGCGGCTGGATTGTCAAAGTGAAAATGGCAGATGCTGCTGAACTCGACAATCTCAAAGATACAGAAGAATACCTAAACTCAATCGAAGACGAGTAATTAGGCAAATAGGTAAAGCTGTCCCATAACGGGGGCAGCTTTTTTTCAAAATTCGGACGTATAATCATTTATATCAGTAGTGGTATCCAATACCCGAATGATGGAGTAGGTAAAGGACAATGACTGAATTACTTCAAAGCCTTAGCACCCAAAATGAGTTCGTTGCTCGCCACAACGGCCCTAATAAAAAAGACCAACAAAAGATGTTGGATGCTATCAAAGCCACCAGCCTTGATACACTGATCGATGAAACCGTACCAGCGCAAATCCGCGTTGAGAAGCCAATGGTTCTTGCAGAAGCTATGAGCGAAACAGATATGCTCTCAGCTATGCGCGAGTTTGCCAATCAAAACCAAGTTAAGCGTACTTTTATCGGCCAAGGTTATTACAACACCTTCACACCCAATGTGATTCTGCGTAACGTACTGGAAAACCCTGGCTGGTATACAGCGTACACGCCTTACCAACCAGAGATTTCACAAGGCCGCCTTGAAGCGCTGCTTAACTTTCAGCAAATGGTCATGGACCTAACTGCAATGGACATAGCCAATGCGTCTTTGCTTGATGAAGCGACCGCAGCGGCTGAAGCCATGACCTTTTGTAAACGCGCAGGTAAGAGCAAGAGTAACGTATTCTTTGTCGCTGATGATGTACACCCGCAAACACTCGAAGTCATCAAAACCCGTGCTAAATACATTGGTTTTGACGTGCTGGTTGGCTCACTTGACTCTCTTGCTGAGCAAGATGTTTTCGGCGCGTTGGTACAATACCCAAACACCACAGGTGAAGTGCGAGATATCACTGAAACCATCGCTAAAGCGCAAGCGAACAAAATATTAGTTGCAGTAGCGACTGACCTACTTGCTTCTACACTGCTTAAACCAGCAGGTGAAATGGGCGCCGATGTCGTCATTGGTTCAACCCAGCGTTTCGGCGTTCCTATGGGCTACGGTGGTCCTCATGCTGCATTTATGGCAACGCGTGAAAAGCACAAGCGTACTATTCCAGGTCGTGTTATCGGTGTGTCTATCGACAGCACAGGTAAACAAGCGCTGCGTATGGCAATGCAAACGCGTGAGCAGCACATCCGCCGTGAAAAAGCGACATCGAACATCTGTACCGCGCAAGCACTGCTGGCTAACATGGCCTCTTTCTACGCGGTATACCACGGCGCAGAAGGCCTGCGCACTATTGCACGCCGCACCCATCACATGACGGCTATCTTGGCGGCAGGGCTGACTAAATCTGGTTTTGAGCTTGCTCATAATAGCTTCTTTGACACCATCACTATCAATACCTCTGCCAATACAGACAAGCTGTACGCCAAAGCGCAAGCAGCAGATCTCAACCTTCGTCTACTGAAAGGTCAGCTCGGTGTAAGTTTGGATGAAACCTCTACAACGGCAGATATCCAAGCCTTATTTGCTGTATTTGATGTCAAAGAAGATGTGAATGCCTTATCTACTGAGATTGCATCCAACGAATTTGCCGCTATCCCAGAAGCGCTTCGCCGCACATCGGAATACCTGACTCATCCAGTATTCAATACGCACCACAGCGAAACGCAAATGATGCGCTACCTGAAGCAATTAGAGAACAAAGATTTTTCTCTTACTCACGGTATGATCCCGCTCGGCAGCTGCACTATGAAGCTCAACGCTGCGGCTGAGATGATCCCTGTCACTTGGCCAGAATTTGGCTCTATTCACCCATTCGCGCCATTAGAACAAGCAGCTGGCTACACTGCACTTGCTAACGATCTTAAAGAAAAACTGTGTGAGATTACAGGCTATGACGCCTTCTCATTACAGCCGAACTCAGGTGCATCAGGTGAATATGCCGGCCTTATCGCCATTCAACGCTACCATGACAGCCGCGGAGAAGGACACCGTAACGTATGTTTGATCCCAAGTTCTGCTCACGGCACCAACCCAGCGACAGCCTCTATGGTGTCAATGAAAGTTGTGGTCGTTAAGTGTGATGACGAGGGTAACATCGATGTGAACGATCTTGCGGCTAAGATTGAAAAGCACAAAGACAACCTCGCGAGCATTATGATCACTTACCCTTCAACGCACGGCGTATACGAAGAGCAAGTGAAAGAAGTGTGTGAAATGGTCCATGCTGCTGGTGGCCAAGTATACCTTGATGGCGCCAACATGAATGCGCAAGTCGGCCTTACTTCTCCAGGTTTCATTGGCTCTGACGTTTCTCACCTTAACTTGCACAAGACCTTCTGTATCCCGCACGGTGGCGGTGGCCCAGGCATGGGGCCAATTGGTGTCAAATCGCATCTAGCGCCTTTCCTACCAGGTCACATTGAAAACGGTGTAGAAGGTGAAGACTTAGCAGTAGCAGCAGCCGATCTTGGTAGTGCCTCTATCTTGCCTATCTCTTGGGCTTATATTGCTATGATGGGCGAAGCTGGTCTAACCGATGCAACCAAAGTCGCTATCTTAAATGCGAACTACATGATGGAGCGTCTACGTCCTCATTACCCGGTACTTTACCGTGGTACTAATGGTCGTGTGGCTCACGAATGTATTATCGACATTCGTCCGCTAAAAGAAGAGACAGGCATCAGCGAAGAAGACATTGCCAAACGTCTTATGGACTACGGCTTCCACGCGCCAACTATGTCTTTCCCTGTGGCTGGCACACTGATGGTTGAACCAACTGAATCGGAAGACTTAGAAGAGATCGATCGTTTCTGTGAGGCGATGATCTCCATCCGCGAAGAAATGACCAAGGTGAAGAATGGCGAATGGCCACTAGAGAACAACCCGCTAGTCAACGCACCTCACACACAAGCAGATTTGTCTGCTGCCGAGTGGGATCGTCCATACTCGCGTGAACTTGGCTGCTTCCCAACACCGGCAACTAAGCAGTGGAAATACTGGCCAACGGTTAACCGTGTCGACAACGTCTACGGCGACCGTAACCTTATTTGCTCTTGCCCAAGTATTGATAACTACGAAGAGTAAGTTTCTTTACAGAAATCAAAGGCGAACCGATTGGTTCGCTTTTTTGTTTTTGGCACAAATATATGAAGGATCACCTGCATCAAGGCTTTAGTGATTCCCCGTGAGTTAGAATCACATCCTGATACCAGAATCTATAAGTTCAGGCGATAATTTCACCTACAACATCACTCAGTCAGCCCATCACAGTCTTTGTTCTGGACCAAGTAACATGCCAGAGTTACAGCAATTGCTCAATACTAATTCTAACGCTTACGTTACATCCTCCTACCAAGATTCCAATAGTGGTAAACAGTGTACGCCGTGAACAGTCTTCTCAATAAGGATGACTTGCAAGCTTTGCTGATGTATTTGCAAACCAACTCCAACCCACATGAAATAGATACCCTAGCCGATGCCCCTGAATTGCAAGAACCTACTTTTTAGACAAGTATTCGTCAATACCGCGAAACAGTCGCCCAACACTGCTTGAATGGCTTCAATTGATCGAAGCTTATTTTTTAGAAAATCCTAGACAAGCGACTAAGGTCTATAGCCCTGTATCGTTTGCACACATACAGGGCTACACACGATAATACCATGAGACTTACATGCTACTACTGCATTGGTGAATTTCAATTAATTGCATAATATTTGTTTGTTGAACAGGATTTTTCTTCGCGGCTAGATACGTCTTAGCGTAAAGAACCTGATCTTGATCTTCGTCATTAATTAAAAATGGCGTTACTGTATATTTACTTAAGTCAGAGAAAATATTGTACTGATCGACAGATGCAAATTGCCGAGTGTTCCCCCAATCGCTTAGCATAAGCCTTGTGTAGGAAGATGGAACACTTGTTTCCGAGGTGACGGAAAACTGTGACAACAAATCTTGACTGGCAAATATAATTACCTTGTTATTTGGAAAACGATTAACCAACGCTTGGACACGAGCACTCTTTTCGTTTCGTGTCATATCATTAGTAAAAAGTCTCGGCATCAAAAATAGTCCAATTGAAGATCCCGTCGCAATACTTCCTTTAATTTGATTCAGTGAATCAGCAAATTGCTTAGTTGTAAAAGTTTCTCTGCGCCCTTTTGAGTTGGTGTAGTTTCCGCCAAACCATATGACATTATCCAGTTTAGGTGCTGATATATGGACATTATCGTCTGGTACGATTGATGATGCCGCCAAAGGAGCCGAATAAACCTTAATGTTTGATTCTTTGCTCTGAGTCTTCTTATACAAAAGTGGTGACGATAGTTTCAATTTGTTCAACTGCGAATCGGTTACGAACAGATTAATACGTCCACCATTATCGACATGATGCTTGACGAAATCCAATATACTTGGATCAAGTAAATGGGAGTAGATTGCAAGTGGTTCTTTACTGAATGACTTTATAAATTCTTTGTTAGTTAGTAATTTATCTGCGGCACCTTGACCAAAAATAATCTGGCACTTTCTTTTGCCTGGATTAAGTTCCCCAAAAGCATCTACATCGACTTGTTTACTGTTTGGTATCAAATCTTTCAGTACAAGCCCCGCGTGATAGTCTCCTCCTTGGCCGCTAGTCACAATCACACTCTCGAATGGTTGACTATAAGCCGTAAAGGAATACAACGAAGTGCTCATTAAAATGAATTTAAACCAGTTATGTCTCATACTTTAACTCTTTTATTCCACGCTTAGTACAGATTAGCAATTAGTGTAATTTACATTATTATCAAAAAAATTAATAGATTATCCGTTATGCTAAACAGCATAAATACTAGTCTTGTCCAAGATGGTATATGGCGGAAGGCGAACCTTCGTGTTTTCTGCCCTGAAACAAATAAACAGAGCAGCTAAGCTGCTCTGTTCGAGGTAACAACTCCTAGTGGTGCTGGAGTTCAGATTTTGAGTTTTTTTACATAGCCAAATTATTCGGCTGGTGTGATAGTCAGCTGAGCATCACCAAAACCAAGTTCCTTAAGTTCTTGAGCATCAAAGTTGGTTGTGACTTCTATATCACCGATTTGTTCACTAACCAGAGCTTCAGTAGAGCGTTTGGTACGGTTACTTATCGGTGTGGCTTGACCAATTTCGATCGTGCCAGCAAATTGCGATTCCGCGTTGAAATCACCTGAAACCTGAGAGTAAAATGGACGTAGGCTTGCTCCTGTCGCGTATTGCATATTACCTAAACCATTTTCATGATGGCCCAGTTCCAATCCCACCATTTGACTTCACCTGGTATATAGCGGTGGTCCCATTGATAACGGATACCTGCTAAGTTCTATGTTTAGTTAATGAATTTGAAAAAAGTGGAACACATGTTCATAATCCATGTGTTCCATATAAACAAGAAACCTTTATCTCATGTCACTTATTTCTGAGGAGCTAATTTTAGCTTCGGGGAAGATTGAACTAGCCAAGTACAACCGAAAATGATGATCATACCTACTAGCATATTTGTATTAATAACTGAATTAAATACAAAATAAGTCATCAAAGCAGTCGCAGCCGGTACGCATGAAAAGTAGGTGGATACATTTGTAACAGCTCCAGAGCTCAAAGCCCTTATTAGCAATATTGACGATAGAGAAGATATTAATATCGCCTGCCAAAATAGTGCTGAGACAGAAGTATAGTTAAGTTCAAACTTGAACTCACTGATGATCAATGTAGTAGGAATAAGTACAATCACTGAAGATAAACATTGCATAAGCATATTACTTTCAACTGGAATACTTGAACAATATTTCTTTTGGAGAATTGTACCAGAAGTAACCCCTAATAATGAGAGAATCGCAAAAGAAAAATTTTCCATATTAGTTGTGCCTAAACTAAAATTCTCGGCAGAAAATATTAAAGTTCCAACAACACAACCAAATACAGCGTAAATCTGAACTTTAAATTTAATATCTCTTGAAATGATTAATGTTAATACTGGCTGCAATCCCAATACAATGGTCAACATTGTAGGGCTTATTCCTGTAATCAGTGAGTAAGAAAAGAAAACAGGATATAAGAATTGCAACAATAGACCGACCAGCATTGAATGTATCACATTATATTTGTTTAACTCTTTTATATCACTCCGTAAAACTAAGCATACAATGATAAAAAATATTAATGATATAATTACTCTTAATGTTATAAATGATAGTGGGTTTGAGTAATTAAGACCAATAGAAGAAGCTATATAGCCAGAAGCCCAAAGAAAAACAAAAACCCATCCTAAGTGTTTCACCTACAGCCTCCTAGCTATAAAGTTATAAATTTACACTGCCGTAAATCGTTCGCCTAAGTTTCGATCCACAGTGTAATACTTTTTCATGTTGCAACACAAGTTGTATATGTCATCATTCTTATTTTTTACCGAATCTATCAGCAAATCATATGTTTTATTAATTGGTATATCATGATGAACATGCGCACTAGATATATTCAGCACAGCTTGCTTAATATCTTCAATACTATGTATTGACTGAGAAACACTTAAGATAAAGTCTTCGATATCCTGGTCTTTTAAAGAAGCTCTGTCAAATATTAAAGGCTGTACATCATTATTCCATATAGATTTATCCTTAAATATGATTTCTGGGCTAAGATCTTTTACATTATCATATTGAAAGTCTAAACATAGAATAACTCTATTTCCATTACCAAAATTGTAGGCTGCATGAACAACACTTGCATCTAATTGCCATATATCACCTTTGCGCATTCTAAATACACCATAGTGCTCATCGCTATGATATGATGTTAAAGACGTTTCTAAAGGTATTAAAATTCGAATATACTTACCTTTATTGTCGTCTAATTCAATGAAATCTTTATGGGGTACAACTTGACCGTTAACCAAGTTACGTGTTCTTACCATCTTGAGATTATCTACATCAAAGTATTTTCTGATAACTGAGTTTATATAGTCAGTTTTTTCACCTAATTCTGTTAGCTTTGCTGAGTTTGGATTATCTTTATATTGAGTATTACGATAGTCTCCATTATCATTCCATAATGAATTATTTATCCAAGTTCCACTATTAAACTCATTATACTCTTCTTCAAACACTGGGAATTGTGAAATTACTTCTAAATCTTGTATTAGTTTATCAGTATCAAATTCTATTTTACCTAACAATTTTGTTTTAGATTTCATATTTCTCTTTCTTATATATTGACTATCAAAAAACACTTATATGCAAAAGTGTGCTTAACATATTAAATCTAACATATACAAATATATTATTAGTAGTTATAACATGTAAATAATAGATTACTTTTCAATTAATGTGGATTTAGTCAAAAAAAACAATGCAATTAATGATATGAGTAATATTATTAATTAATATCATTGTTAAATTCTTATAAATTTAACAATACCGAGCTTAAAATTGAGAATATTTAAATAAAACCCAAATATACATATTTAGATTAAAAGATTATAAGACTAGGAAGTTAATCGTGTAAGTACACGACATACCAAAAGGACTATTACAGTCAACGAAGCGATAGAGAACAATGTATTTAGTGATAATATACAGAAATCAAAGGCAAACCGATTGGTTTGCCTTTTTTAGTTTTGATTGCTGTAAGCAAATTATTCAACCGGTGTGATGGTCAGCTGAGCATCACCAAAACCAAGTGCCTCAAGTTCTTGTGCGTCAAAGTTGGTTGTGATTTCTATATCACCGATTTGTTTACTAACCAGAGCTTCAGTAGAGCGTTTGGTACGGTTACTTATCGGTGTGGCTTGACCAATTTCGATCGTGCCAGCAAATTGCGATTCCGCATTGAAATCACCGGAAACCTGAGAGTAAAACGGACGTAGGCTTGCTCCTGTCGCGTATTGCATGTTACCTAAACCATTTTCATTGATGGCCCAGCTCCAATCCCACCATTTGACTTCACCTGGTATATAGCGGTGGTCCCATTGATAACGAATATCTGCAGAGTTCTCGCTACCGCGTCCCATGGTAAAGGTGTGTGCTTTGTCAGGACGGTTGTCTGGATGAGAATTCCAAGCGTTGCCACCCCAGCGCAAAAAGCCATTAAATTCAACGTCATAGCTAATCTCCGCGCCGAAGCGGTATGGATAAGAAATACTGGAGCGGTAAAGCTCGACACGAATCGGGAGCTCAGAATTTGCGGGCACTGTTGGCCTTGCTTGGAGTGTCACCTGCTCACTAGTAGATCCGCCATTAGTGCTGGCGAAGCTCTGATTGGCTTCCAGCGTAATCTTCAGCTTAGTGTCGCCGACCAAAGGCCACTTAAATTCATTTTCTGTCGATACCGACTGAGCAAAGCCATATGTGTCGGTTTTAGACCAATCGGTTGATTCATCCACTTTCAGATCCACAACTACCTGTTGCGGGATGTCACTTCTATTGCGAGCAACCGCTGTCACGGTTTTTACTAGCTGGCGACTCGATTCAGTTACAGTGCCGTGCCAGAAATCGCTGTCGTTAAGGGTATACGCAAAGTTATCAACAGTGATTTTGGTTTTCTTATCGCATTTATAGCCGTCGCATGAGCCGTCTTGATTGCCCTGAATCACCCAGCCGTCGCCTTCACGTCTGACATCCATATCTTCGCCGACAAATTGGCCATGATTGCCGCTAACCCATGCATAGCCAAGGTAGTGGGCAAGGTAACTCAATGGACGAACAAAGTTAGAGTGATTGGTTACCAGCGCATACTGAATGTCTATCTCGTCACCCTCTGGGATAGATTTCGGGGCGTAGTTAGGAATTTCAGACAACGCCTCGTTAGGGTAACACCAAGCACTACCATTGGGACTATCCTGCTTGATTCGGCCATGGTAACCAGGCCCCATGATCACCCAGTTATCTTTTAGCCCAGCGATTTGCCACTGCCCCATGCGAGAGACAATGTAGTCCTTTTGTGCGGATGCTTCAAAGCGATCTATCGGGCGGTAACCAGAACGGCAGATATCTTCACCCAGTTGATCAATCACTAACTGGTCAGGATAAATCTTAGCTTGTGCGCTTGCAGACAGAACAGAAATAAGTACGGATGGGATCAAAACTTTATAAGTATTAGATTTTATCATGGCTCACACTCCTAACTGTGAAATCAGTCAATAGTGATCACATAAATTCAACTTATAGTAAACAATGATATTAACAATATTAACAATAATGTGGCATAGACATCATAAATCGATCAAAAATTAACCAAATAGAGGATAGGAATTGTTCAATCTGAAAGATTTAGAAATGTAAGTGTAGTGTTCAATTACTTTGTTGAAGCGCTCACGCCCTCCACCACCTGAGATTGTAGTGGCATAGTGAATTTGGCCACCTGATTAGAGGTACTAAGATACACCTCGTACACAACAGGAGTGCATGCTCGAGCATGCTCGGGACACACACCATACTAGCTCTGAGCTATCCATAAGGAATTTTATTTCTTAGGTTCAATTAAGACTGATAAATGCTAATTTGAATCAGGACTTAGCCGAGAGAGTTACTGTACTCTAGGTATTCTTTAAGCATTTAAAAGGACATTTATGAGCACCTTATAGCTTGCAAGGTGAACACAAATGTCCTTGTGTGTGATGGAACGTTTTCAGCTCAATGAGCTGCGCCAACTATAGTGAGCGCAGTTTATTCAAAATAATTGACCAGCTCATCTGAGAATTCAACGCCTCTTTAATCAGTGCTTGCTGCTGGATGGGTTGATTGATGAAGCTTATCAATCATCAGCTTATCTAAATCTGAAAATGCATTGTTATTATTGTAAGATATCAGGCCACCATTAGGCAGGCTGTTGTAGTTCATCATGGACTGAACCTGATTGCTTTGGTGCCTCAGGCCAAATGCGTGTAATGCTTCATGTATCACCACATGGTAACTGTGGTTCCAAGTAAATAGCCTACCGGTATTGGTGATAAACTCATTTCTACCATTCTGGAATCCTGTGTGTGCACCTTGTGATGCTAGGTTAAGGTCTCGTTTGAAAACCAGCTTAGCCTTACTTAAATCACTCGTGTACTCAAAGCTTGTACCAGCATATCCTGCATCGACTAACGCTTTAGCCAATAGGTTAAGCTGAGTGGTTACCTCTGTCGTTTCGAGATTGATATCATTTTGCGTCCAACCGTTGAGATTGGTAAAAGAAGGATCGAACCCATAATAATTTTTCTGACCTAGCTGAAGTCTTCCTGACTGGTTTGGGCCTCTTGGATACGTTTCAAGCTCTTTTGAAAAAACGACAAAGTTCTGATTTGTGACAACGTCTCTCTGATTACTGGCGCTTACTTCTGCGTTAGAATGGTCGTTATAAAAGAAGTGGATCGGCTCTATATTTACTACCGAAAATAAATTCAAGGCTTCAGTGTCTATGGCAAAAGAAATGGGGGTGGCTGTCGAAATGTTACTACCTATCTCAAATTTTTTGTCATGCTGCGCAGATATGTCAAAAGTAAGGTAATAGTGATAATCCCTACCATGATTGCTCTGCCTCTCTTCATTAACAACTTCATTTGAAACAACATCAGTAAACTCTGCTGGAGAGGCTGACGATCTATCTGAGAGACTAAAGTCTATTTTTCCTGTGTCATTTTCTAGAGTGTAATGATCAGCGACTATATACTCCTCATCGTAATGAACAAGTAATGTAAGATGGTTTTTGATGTAATCAATAACAGTACTGCCTGCTTTGACTATCTGCTCCTTTCTTGCTTTAGAGATATGAATTCTTAACTTATACTTAAGGCTTAGCTTTTTTACTTCATAATACCCCGCCCTATTTAATGATCCGACATCACCATCAATACTGATAGTCAAAGGAGAATCTTGCCAGCCGTTTGGACTGTACTCATAAAATGAAAGTCCAATTTTTTCAGTATGTACTTCTACAATTGACTGTTCAGCTTCTCTGGTTTCTACTTCATTTGTTACCATGGTCGATTTCCTTTTTTAACGTTTTTATGGACATCATTATCAAGTGGTTAACTAACGAAACTAACGAGGACATGCACCGAATTAAATCATCGTCAGGGCCATAATTACTACCACAGGCCATAATCATACTCTTAAAATTAAGAAACTAAATGCATATTAAGATAGATAGCTTGATCAAGAACATGGAATACGATAAAAGCTGGATAATTGATAATAAAAATTTAAATCATAATTTTACAATTTTTTATTACGAGGGGGCATTATGCCATAAACGGACCTATCTGCTGCTGGATGTGTAGTGGCACAATAATTGGTCTTATGATTGGGTAAAAGGTACTCGTGCAGAAACAGATGGCGCTTATACCTTCTGCGTACCTCATGATCCTTATATGGAATCCTGTCCTATTGAAAATACCGCGAATGCGGAAAGTTGTTTTTATAAAAACTAATACTCACAATTTAGGATTAATAGCTAACACCAAGTACAATACTGGCACATAACCTAAACCATTATGCTATAAACACTAAACTGACTTGAAGCTAGGGCAACAAGCGTCATAAATCGCACGATTTAATTAAATTGAACATTTTGCACAAACAATTATACTCTTACTGGTAACCCAATGTTGGAGCTTTAACATGCATACACTAACAGCAAATGACGCCAAGCGTAATTTTGGTGAACTACTTCTAAGTGCACAACGAGCGCCAGTTAAGATCAGCAAAAACAACAAAGATGCTGTCGTTGTTATGTCTATTCAGGATTACGAAGAGCTTGAAGCAATGAAAGCAGAGTACATTAAACATTGCTTTGAAGCTGCAAAAGAAGATCTCTCGAAAGGTAATGTAGTTGATGGCGAAACATTCTTGAAAAGCCTGTAACCTCAAGTATGCAAACGAACAACTACAAGCTAAGTAAATTGGCACAAAGCCATTTGCGGAAAATAAAAAACTACACGGCTACAAACTTTTCAGAGTCACAATGGAGTCGCTACAGAGACAACCTACTCACTGCTTTTCAAATGCTTGCTGACAATCCAGCCGTTGGCAAAAACTGTAATGAGTTATATCCAAATGGCTTCTACTTCCATATTGGTAAACACACCGCCTACTTTACCAAAGAAGATGGCTTTATTCTGATCGTTGCCCTTCTTAGTCAATCGCAGTTGCCCCAGAACCATTTGAAATAATATCACCACCCCAGCAATTGCCACTGGGGGCTGAGCCTGATTGGAAAACTCACGATTAAAATTGGATTTAGTTTGAAAGCCGGAGCTAAGAAAAATGTCCGTGGGCCAAGGCCATATTAAGGTGCGAGCAGCGCTACCACGAAACCTAATAATACCACCGTAATCACTGACCAAAACTTAACAACAAAATTGCCAGAGTTAGGAATCACTCTTAAATGCTTGTTAGCCTAATGCCCCGCGACATTAACAAGTGGTTTATTGGTCATGGAAAATAGATCATTGTAACCAGAAACCTTCAAGCCCACGCGAAGGTTAGGAACCGTTTCAAACAAAGTAGGCGAGGGTAATTCAAACTTTAGACCATATGTAACGGTCAATTGACTTGGCGCAACTACCTTGTCCCACATTCTCTTACCACTTTGATTACCCAACTTCCCATAACTACTGACTTTTACTTGAGCTTTTTCGCATGTGATTATTAAAGTTGTATTCGTATTTATCGAGACAGTTTGGTCTTTTTCAGAGATATTCTTTAAGTTAACGTAACAATACATAACTCGGCCAGACTGTACACATTTATCTGACCAAGCAATTACAGAGCCATTCGAACTAATAAAATTCGATTTTTCAGCTGTATAATAGTCGTCTTCAGATAAAAATATCAGACCTGTAGGTGGTGAGCAGGCAATAAAAAAGGCAGATTTCTCTGCCTTTGTTAACATGCTTTGAATTTTGCTGTTTATCGCTGGCGACGAGCTGCAACCGCATCAGCTAGCTGGCGAAGTACTTTTTCAGTATCTTGCCAACCGATACAAGCATCGGTAATAGACTGACCGTATGTTTCCACTTTACCGTCAATCAAATCTTGACGTCCTTCCACCAAATGAGACTCAATCATAACACCGAAAATAGCGTCTTCACCCGAAGCAATTTGACCAGCAACATCTTCTGTAACCACCATCTGACGCTGGTACTGCTTAGAACTGTTTGCATGGCTAAAATCAATCATAACTTTCTGTGGCAAGCCAGAAGCTTCAAGCTGAGACTTAATCTCACGCACATGTTCAGCGCTATAGTTAGGCTCTTTACCGCCACGCAAAATAATATGGCAATCTGAATTCCCTGCTGTTTCAACAATCGCAGAGTGACCGTACTTAGTCACTGACAGAAAGTGGTGTGATGCACTTGCGCTTCGAATGGCATCAGAAGCAATCTTGATGTTTCCATCCGTTCCATTTTTAAACCCGACAGGACAAGACAGGCCTGATGCCAACTCGCGGTGAACTTGAGACTCCGTTGTACGCGCCCCAATCGCGCCCCAACTGATAAGATCGGCCACATACTGGGGCGTGATCATATCAAGAAACTCGCTCGCGGTTGGCAAACCAAGGTCCGTCAAATCAAGCAGTAATTTACGGCCAATGCGCAAACCATCATTGATTTTAAACGTGTCATTCATGTACGGGTCGTTTATCAGCCCTTTCCAGCCAACTGTTGTACGCGGCTTTTCAAAATACACTCGCATAACAACTTCAAGGCGGTCACCTAATTCATCTCGTAAGACTTTCAAGCGTTTACCATATTCGAGTGCAGCTTGAGGATCATGAATTGAACATGGGCCAACAATCACCAACAACCTGTCGTCTTCTCCACTAAGAATTTTTGAAACATCTCGACGAGATTGAAAGGTTGTAGAAGACGCAGTTTCTGTGGCAGGATATTTCTCTAAAACAGCTACTGGCGGTAATAATTCTTTAACTTTACTAATTCGTACATCATCAGTCTGGAACATTGCTTACGTCTTCCTATTCTTATCTATTTGAGCAGTACGCTTCATATATGGCGCACTTAAATACTCAGTTATTTTCTTGGGCTTTGGTGTAACTTATCTATCAAAAACGAAGCTTGCAACCATTTTTTCAAATAAAATGCAATATAGACTCTGTCTTTGAAATGTACATTAGGCGTAAACCATAGATTACATCATTAAAATTATGAGTTAGCACAAGCTTTTAAAACCAACTTTATTCACAGCAAGGTGCAATATCGTTATGATGTAGGTAAGGTAGTAATACAACAATTTGCACAGTTGGTTCTTGAATGAATGCCATTGAATTTACAAATGTGAGTAAGCAGTACGGTCAGTTCCAAGCCCTAAAAGACATTACCCTATCAGTGAAAAAAGGTGAAAAGCTGGTTATTTGTGGCCCTTCTGGCTCAGGTAAGTCAACCTTAATAAGGACCGTAAATGGCCTTGAAGACATTTCTCATGGTGACATTAAAGTTTTTGGCCAGCCAATATCAAAAACGTCTCCTGGAAAAGTAGGCATGGTCTTTCAACATTTTCATCTTTTCCCTCACTTGAGCATCCTTGATAATTTGATCTTAGCTCCAACCCGAACATTAAAACTCTCGAGACGAGACGCAATAGCAACAGCACTGCACTTTCTTAACCAAGTCGGCATTGCCGATCAAGCAGACAAATACCCAATCCAGTTATCTGGAGGGCAACAGCAGCGCGTTGCCATCGCTCGCTCACTCTGCATGAAACCAGAGTTATTACTGTTTGACGAACCAACATCAGCGTTGGACCCTGAAACAATACAAGAAGTTCTGGAAGTGATGACAAGTATCGCGAAGTCAGGAATGACCATGGTTTGTGTCACTCATGAAATGGGATTTGCAAGAAAAATTGCCGATAGAGTTTTATTTATGGATCAAGGGAGAGCTTTAGAAATAGCGCCACCTGAGCAACTATTTAACAATCCTAAGCACCCAAGAACTCAGCATTTTCTCGAACAGATCTTAAGTCACCAATGATTTTAAAGACATTCAAACCTATTTTTTCTGCTCTAATACAAATCCTTATCTTGATATTATTGTTAGGTTGGGTTCTAGAGTCTGGCGCTAGAGCAATGAACTACCAATGGCAATGGCAGCGAGTACCTGATTTCATTGCATTTTATGAACAAGGGCAATGGTGGCCAGCAGAACTAATTGACGGTTTGTTCGTCACCATTAAAATTTCATTGCTGAGTCTAATATTTACATTACTGCTTGGAATGTTAACCGCCTTACTCAAACTGTCCGACTCATTGATTGGGCGCTCCATCGCTACTGTATACATTGAGTTGATCCGCAATACCCCGCTGCTGGTACAAATCTATTTGTTGTACTTTATCTTTGGTCCCGTGATCGGGCTAGATAGATTAACCACCGCTATCCTTGCATTATCTCTTTTTCAAGGGGCTTACACAGCTGAGGTTTTCCGTGGCGGTTTGAATAGCATCCCAAAAGGACAATTCGAAGCTGCACATTCACTCGGCCTTAGCGCCTTTGCGACCTACTATAACGTCATTGGCCCTCAGCTACTTCAGCGTACACTCCCTCCTCTGACCAATGAGGTTGTTTCTTTGGTAAAAAACTCATCAATTGTTAGTGTCATGGCAATTTTTGATTTGACCACTGAGGGAAGGAATATTGTTTCAGAGACAGCAATGCCATTTGAAATCTGGTTTACCGTGGCCGCCATTTACTTACTCTTGACCCTCTCATTGTCTGCTATGTCTGTCTGGCTTGAAAATAAACTGGGCGCTAACTGGCGCGCACCAACGTAGGAAAACAAATGAAACCTCTCAAATACATACCACTTTTACTGCGTGCAGTTTGGGTGGCAATAAGCACATTCTTCATCTTAGTAGCGGCAACCGCAAATGCCAGTAATACACCAAATCTAGACACCATAAATCAAAGGGGAACATTACGTGTCGGCATGTCAACATTTGTCCCTTGGGCAATGCGTGACAGGCAAGGAGATTTAGTTGGCTTTGAGGTAGACGTAGCGAAACGCTTAGCCGCTGACTCAGGCTGGAAGGTCGAGTTTGTGCCTACCGCTTGGGATGGGATAATCCCGGCTCTCTTAGCTAAAAAGTTTGACGTCATTATCGGTGGAATGAGCGTGACTGCTGAACGTTCAAAAAGCGTATTATTTACCAGCCCATATTCTCATTCTGGCGTGCAGTTGGCTGCTAACAAGCAACTGGCCTCAGGCTTTTCCAAAATCAGTGATTTCAACTCAAGACGCATCAAGATTGCGGCACGAAGAGGCGCTTATACCGTGCAAGTCGCCCGTGAGGCTTTCCCAAAAGCTAAAATCCTTCAGTTCGATGATGACGCACAAGCGTTTCAAGAAGTCCTTAATGGAAATGCGCATGCCGTTATTGCATCCAGCCCAAAGCCAGAACATGAGGCAGTAAAAAATGCCAGCACATTATTTATACCTTTTAACGAACGGTTATCTAAAGGTAACGAAGCCTTTGCTGTTCGATTAGGAGAAACAGACAAACAAGCCTTTTTTGATCACTGGATTAACGATCGTATCCAAGATGGATGGCTTGAGCAGCGCTATGAGTACTGGTTTTCGACCCTAGACTGGCAACAGCATATTAGAAACCACGACTAAACCATAACAATAGCCACTCTACCAAGGTGTATTGTGGCAACCTAATATACAACTTTTTAAGGGTGGGATATTGAGTGGAGACGACAAGCATCCTCAAATCAAAACCAAGTCCGAAGCGTTATTGGAAATTCAATAAGCTCGACCTAACTTTATTATTTTTGCTAACTGTCGCTGGGTTTTGGCTTCACCAAAGAGCATCAATTGGAGTTCATTATACTTGGCATTGGAACGACGCGTTGACGCTCCTCTTTACCCCACGTTCTGATGGTACTTTGCCTTATTTCTTCCAAGGCGTGATCGCAACATTAAGACTAAGTGTATGGGGCATAGTTTTCGCAATACCAATTGGCATACTCGTAGGTATTTCAAGGCATTCATCCGTCTATGTACTGCGCGCTTCAGCCAATATATACATTTTACTAATACGTAATATCCCACCTTTAGTATTTGTATTTATATTTTACTTCTTTATCTCTAATCAGCTCATTCCTAGCTTGGGTTTAAGCGACATGCTTCAAGGTTCATCTGAACAGGCTCAATATTGGCAAATTTTGTTATTTGGCCCAAAACCGCTCTGGGAAAACTTACTTTCAGGTGTTTTATGTATCAGCATCTTATCTTCGTCCTATATTGCTGAAATAGTTCGCTCCGGCCTAGCGAGTATACCTAAAGGACAATGGGAAGCATCAGATGCTCTAGGTTTATCTATGTGGTTAAAATATAGATTTATTATTGCTCCTCAGGTGTTAGCTACTATCACTCCAGCATTAGCAGGACAAGCCATATCCCTAGTAAAAGATACGTCAATTGTTTCTCTTATCTCTATTCAAGAGATGACGTTTGTCGGCACTGAAGTCGCTAATTCTTCAGGCCTAATCTTTGAAATTTGGCTTATTGTCGGCGCTGTGTATCTGATATTTTGTGCGACGCTTTCTGCTCTGTTTAGAAAAATAGAACGCCGCACTCTTCAGCATCAAACAAAGTAATGCTCTACTAACAAAGCAGAAAACAACAGCATCAGATGCCATATTGAAAATTTAAACGTTGTCATCGCCTGCGTCTTTGATGATTCAAATTTTAGCTTCCATGCATGGTAAATAAACAAGACAGATAAAATGGTTGCACAAACTAAATAAAAAACTCCCGCCATACCGACAAGAGCAGGCAATAAACAAATAACAAACAGCAAAATGGTATACAGAAAAATCGACGTTTTAGTGTACTCATCACCATGCGTTACAGGCAACATAGGTATGTTAGCTTTGGCATAATCTTCTTTACGATGAATAGCTAAAGCCCAAAAGTGAGGGGGAGTCCATATAAAAATAATCATCACAAGCAACCATGCATTGGCATGCATTTCACCGGTCACTGACGTCCAACCAAGTAGAGGTGGCATAGCACCAGCGATACCGGCAATAACAATATTTTGTGGCGTTTCACGCTTTAAGTACATGGTATATATCACAGCATAGCCAACCAAACTTGCGAAAGTTAGCCACGCGGTTAAGGTATTAACGCCGCCGTACAAGACGAAAAAGCCAGCCACCCCCAACCCACTAGCAAAGATTAATACACTACGAGTGCTAAGCTCGCCTGAAGGCAATGGCCGTTTGTATGTGCGAGCCATTATTGCGTCAATTCGCCGATCTATTAAATGATTAAATGCCGCAGCAGATCCCGCCATTAGAGCTATACCAACCATTCCTAATACGGCCTCTTGGACTGGTAATGTCCCAGGAACAGCCAAGCACATTCCAACTAAAGCAGTAAGCAACATTAAAGCAACTACTTTGGGTTTAGTCAGAGTCAAATAGGTGATCCACAAGGAACGTTCTTGCTCAGATACATGACTAATAGAATTGTTCATTGTGAGCTCTCCTTACTAATAAACTGAGGGGTATTCACATCATCGAACGCTTTCTTATGCCAAAGCTGATAGTTGACGTGTAAAATCGATACAAGCAAAAACGCAGCGACTAGATTATGAGCAACGGCTACAACCAAAGGTAAACTAAACACTACATTGGATATACCTAAGCCTATCTGTATCGCCAATAAAACCGACACCCGTATAGCTGACCATTTAAAATTGGGTTTTTTAGTGTATAACAAAGCCAATATTAAGCACAGGGAAACCAAAGTGAGTAATACAGCGCCTAGTCTATGGGTCACGTGAATAGTCATTCGAGCACCATAATCTAGCGTACCAAATTCATAACTAGGCTGCTCGGGCTGAATGAGGGTAAATGCGCGTTCAAAATCTAGATATGCCAACCAGTTACCATCGCAGATTGGTAAATCTTTACACATCAAGGCTGCATAATTAGAAGACGTCCACCCACCTAAAGCCACTTGAATGATGACCAAACATAACGTGACTGAAGCAAGCCATTTTATCCCTCTTGGATATGACAGAATATTTTCTCTAGGCGCGCCTCTCTCACGCAACTGCCAATATAAAACCATGAGTAAACAAAACAGTGTAAAACCACCGAGTAGATGCCCCATAACAACAACCGGCATCAACTTCATTGTCACAGTCCACATACCAAGTAAAGCTTGAAAGATCACAACCGCTGATAGGGCGATTGGCATACTCTTGGGTATCCGACTATCGCTGAGCGATTTGACTGAAATGGTAAAAATCAAGACACCTAAAGTGCCAGCAAAATACCGATGAATCATCTCTAGCCAAGCCTTGTTCGCTTCAATCACCAGTTCTGGATATAAGGTCATTGCAAGTGCGATTTCATGTTGTTCATCTGGTACTATTAAATGGCCATAACATCCCGGCCAATCTGGGCATCCCAACCCAGCATCAGCTAATCGTGTATATGCCCCTAATAAAATGACCGTCACTGTCATAACTAAGGTTAAACGAACTAAATTGGTCAATCCCATAACCAAACTCCTTCCATGAGTCTCAGTTAACTCCATTAGATTGCATTTGCATTAATATGAAATCAGAAACTATGCTTTAACCAACTCTTGAGAGCTTCAATAGTTTCCTTAAATCCGTCAATATGTCTTTACTCTGGCTAATGAGTTCATCTTGGCTTTCAACCAAAGGGTAACGCATCACTAATTGGCCTAAAGGGTCAACAATTACCAACTCAAAGTCAGACACTAGCTGATGAAAGGCATCGTTGACTTCTATCAAATTAAATTGGTGCTCCTGTGATACGGTCTTATCACTCATTTTAGATATCAAGAGCACTGGTACCACTCGACTTTGATACTTACCTAACGCCAAGTGACTTTGTCCAAGTAAGTACATTTGCTGATGACAAAATTCGTTACATGTTGATGGGACTAAGTACCCTAGTTGCCATTGCTGTCCTACATAAGGATTAGTTACTCCTAATTTTTCATAACTCTGTCTTGATTCAATTAGCTGACCTTTATTGGTCACGCCAGATTCATACCATTGATTAATAAGTAAAACTTTCGCAATAACAGCCGGTAAGGCAAACATCGTTATCAAAGCCACAAACATGACCCTACCTCTAGAGACCTTATTAATCATCTTTCACTCCTTGCCTTTACACAGTCTGAACGTTACCCAAAGACTTAAAATAAGTAATGCTGCAGCCATACTAAACCACTGAATTGAGTAACCAAAATGCTTGGTAGAACTAAGTGGTACCGGTTGCCATGGCTGTGGGTAAGGCCATTCAGATGCTATGGGCTGCAAAACATAAGGTTGAATAGAATACCCCCAAATTTGCGTAAGCCTTTCAATATTTAAGTTTTGAATCCGATGTGGAATACTCGTTTCCATATAGAGATTGTCACTCAATGGATTGGCTGAACGCTGATATAACCTTGCCGTAATATCGATAGGGGCTGTCAGCCAAGCAACCTTTGGCAATTGTTCACGTTGAGTACTGGCTGGTAGAAACCCCCTCTCAAGCAAAACTTTCATCCCTCTTTCCGACTCCATCAGTTGGTAAGCAAGATATCCGACTTCTCCTTGATATATTTGATTATCAAGTAGCAAATACCGTCCCTTGATGGGGGACAACTTAGCACCTACTTTAACTCCAGTTACATAGGTGAAATCCGCCAAGTGTAGTTCGTCAATACCAATAACTGCAAACTGCTCTCTTGCTGACAAAACTTGCTCCATTACCTGCTTTTCCTTCGCTCTTGCTAATTGCCAAAAACCTAAGTTGACCAAAGTGAAAAAGACGGCCAAAGTTAATAGCAACCCAACCCAAACAGAACATTTTTTCAACGACCTTGGTAAGGAAAATTTTATGGTATTGATCTTTAAGTCACTGTTGGTACTGCTACTACTCTTTGTCATTGTAAATCTCGCAAGAGCAATGTTCGAAATGGTAAAAGGGCCACAACCAGATGACCAAAAGATTGATGGAGACAAACCTATGAGTCACTATCTTGGACGGAGAGTTTTTCTTTCAGCACTCGCCGTCATATTATTACTCTCGGCCCTTCTTACCGGATTAGTAGAACCCAATGTGCGCCCCTACTAACGTATCGTTAAAGCACGTAAACAAATATAAATAAACTCAACCAGACAACATCAACAAAGTGCCAATACCAGCTTCCTGCCTGAAATGCGAAGTGATCTTTGGGCGTAAAGTGATCTTTGGCAATACGCGCTAGTAAGATGATGAGGATTGTCGTCCCCAAAAATACGTGCATACCATGGAAACCGGTGAGTAAGAAGAAGGTATTGCCATATACTCCTGACTGCAATGTCAAATCGAGATCTTGATAGGCATGAGCGTACTCAACGCCTTGGTAATATAAGAAAAACCCTGCAAGTACAATTGTTAGCTCAAGCCATACTATCAATGCCATGCGCTTATTTTGTTCCAAACTGATGTGCGCCATGTGCAAGGTGATTGAAGACAGCAAGAGTATAATCGTGTTTGTTAAAGGAATACCCTGCCATCCCATAGCTTGAGTCGTTGTACCATCTGGAGTTGCGGTTAATGGCCATAAGGCTTCAAATGCTGGCCACAATACCTCATGAGTCATAGCATTGTTGCTCGCGCCTCCTAACCAAGGCACTGAAATCATCCTTGCGTAAAACAAGGCACCAAAGAATGCGCCAAAAAACATTATTTCGGAAAAAATAAACCAACTCATCCCTTGTCTGAATGAGCGCGATATCTGTTCTGAATATTTACCTGTCATCGACTCAGTAATAACATTACTAAACCAACCGGCGAACATATAGAGAAGGAAAAGGAAGCCAGACAACAATATAAGCTTACCATAGGTACCTCCTGCACCACCGTCAGCCATATTCTGCACGGTCAAGCCAGCTCCAACAGCGATAAGAAATAAAGAAACCGCTCCAACAATCGGCCAACTACTTTGTGCTGGAACATAATAGGATTGCTTTTTTGAACTCATGGCTTAGCTCCTTGCTGTGTGAGATCGCCACTCGATTCAGCTCTTGCCAGTTCTACAGGCTGAGGAACCTTATCGGTAATATCATAAAGGGTGTAAGACAATGTTAATGTGTGAATCGAGTCGGGAATATCAGGCTCGAGATAAAAAATGAGCGGCATTTCCGCTTTGGCCAAACTATCGAGAGGTTGATGGTTAAAGCAAAAGCATTCAATTTTGTTAAAATAGGCAGCTCCCATTCCAGGTGAAACTGAAGGGACCGCCTGCCCTACTATCGCTCTCGACGACTGGTTTGTCGCGATAAATACGGTCTGAATTACTTGTCCGGGGTGGACATCCATATACTGTTTGTCTGGCTCAAATAACCAGGGGATCCCCTGATTAAGATGCGCCATAAACTCAACCCTAACAACACGTGATGTATCCGGCACCATACCTTGAGGCTGAATAGATGCTTCACTACTTGTTTTGCCATTAATACCTAAAGTGTCACACATGACATCGTAGAGAGGCACAAGAGCAAACCCAAAGCCAAACATGCCTAAAACTGCAGCTAGCAGCTTTAGGGTGAGTTTATTATTTGATTGCACTTGCTTATCCATCATACACCCTTAATCAACTCGTGGTGGTGTCGAAAAAGTATGATGAGGAGCAGGACTTGGAACCGTCCATTCCAAACCTTCCGCTCTATCCCATACTTTTGCCTCGGCTTTTTCACCTCCACGGATGCATTTAATCACTACCCAGAGGAAAATCAGCTGAGACAAACCAAAAGCAAAACCACCAATCGACACTATCTGATTGATGTCGGCAAATTGAATCGCATAATCAGGTATGCGTCGTGGCATTCCGGCTAAACCGACAAAGTGCATCGGAAAAAACAGCACATTAACCGAAATAACTGAGCACCAAAAATGCCACAAGCTCAATCGGTTATCGTACATATGACCTGTCCACTTCGGTAACCAATAATAAGCAGCAGCCATGATGGAGAACACAGCTCCTGACACCAATACATAGTGGAAATGCGCCACTACAAAATAGGTATCATGGTATTGAAAATCAGCCGGAACTATTGCCAGCATAAGACCGGAAAAGCCTCCAATCGTAAATAAAATAATAAAGGCAATAGTAAACAACATGGGCGTTTCAAACGTCATAGCACCACGCCACATTGTCGCAACCCAGTTGAAAACTTTAACACCTGTTGGCACCGCAATTAACATGGTGCAATACATAAAGAAAAGCTCTGCAAACACCGGCATTCCGGTAGTAAACATGTGATGAGCCCATACTAAAAATGACAGCAACGCGATGCTACAGGTGGCGTAAACCATAGAATGGTAACCAAAAAGCTTCTTACCACTGAAAGCCGGAATAATGGCCGATACAATACCGAAGGAAGGCAATATCATGATGTAAACCTCGGGATGACCGAAGAACCAAAAGATGTGTTGGAACATCACTGGATCCCCTCCACCAGCAGCATCGAAAAATGACGTCCCAAAGTATTTATCAGTTAACACCATTGTCACCGCACCTGCCAGAACAGGCATAACAGCAATGAGTAGAAAAGCAGTAATTAACCAAGTCCAAACAAACAAAGGCATTTTAAACCATGTCATGCCAGGCGCTCTCATATTGACAATGGTCACGATGACATTAATCGCACCCATGATCGAGCTAATACCCATGATATGCACCGCAAACACAAATAATGCAGTACTGTCTGGGCCATAGGTTGTTGAAAGTGGTGCGTAGAAAGTCCATCCAAAATCGGGCCCACCACCTTCAGTAAACAGCGAAGCAAGTAGAATTAAAAAGGCAAATGGTAGAATCCAAAAACTGAGGTTATTCATTCTTGGTAGAGCCATATCTGGCGCCCCAATCATCAAAGGAATCATCCAGTTGGCTAAACCAGTGAAGGCTGGCATAACCGCACCAAAAACCATGATAAGACCATGCACTGTGGTCATTTGGTTAAAAAAATGGGGTTCAACTAGCTGTAAACCTGGCTGGAAAAGCTCAGCGCGAATAATCATCGCCATTGCGCCGCCAGTCAGAAACATGATGAAGCTAAACCAAAGGTAAAGAGTCCCGATGTCTTTATGGTTAGTAGAATATATCCAGCGAGAAATCCCCTGCGGAGCATCATGATGTTCATGCTCATCAATCGCAATACCGCTGTTCGGTCCAGCTAGATCCGCATCGGTCGCTGGTGCAGATTTTACGCTTTCGGTAGTCAATGACTCAGGTTTGGACGTTTTCATTGTCCCTCCTTGGAAGCTTTAAATGCATTCACATCGGATGCTTGTACAATATCACCCACTTTATTTCCTAATCCATTTCGTTGGTATGTCACTACAGCGGCAATCTCTTTATCTGAAAGCTGATTAGCGAAAGACTGCATGGCAGTACCTGGACGACCATTAACAATAACGTCTATATGCTTGGTCACCTCACCAGTTGCAACCTTGCTGCCTGTTATCGCAGGAAATGCTCCAGGAATACCGGCACCACTCGCTTGGTGACAAACCGCGCACCTATCGAGGTAAACTTTTTCACCAACATTCATTAGCTCTTCTTTCGATAATGACGCTGTTAACGATGCTGCAGCTTCTTGCTTAACTTTCTCAATTTCTGCCTTTTTCGCCACCAGCCAAGCATCGTAATCATCTTCTTCCATGGCTTGAACCACTATCGGCATAAAGCCATGTGCTCGTCCACAAAGCTCAGCACATTGACCTCGGTAGATGCCTGGTTTATCAATACGAGTCCACGCTTCGTTTATGAAACCGGGTATAGTATCTTTTTTCACTGCAAAATCAGGCACCCACCAAGAGTGAATCACATCATCAGATGTCATCAAGAACCGGACTTTGCGATTAATAGGTAGAACAAGAGGATTATCGACTTCGAGAAGGTAATGAGCGCCTTTTTCCTCTATGCCATCAATTTCCTTTTGGCTTGTCGCCAACAAACTAAAAAACTCAACATCTTCACCAAAATAACTGTAGTGCCATTTCCATTGGGAACCCGTAATTTTGATGGTCAAATCAGATTGAGAAGTGTCCTCCATCGCAACCAAAGTGCGTGTTGCTGGTATTGCCATAAGAACTAAAATAATAATAGGAATGACGGTCCAAATAATCTCAACTTTAGTGCTTTCATGGAAATTGGCCGCAACGGCGCCTTTAGACTTTCTATGGTGGTACATGGAGTAAAACATAGCCCCAAAAACCACCACCGCAATGGCACAACATATATAGAAAATCAGCATATGTAAGTCATACACCTGACTACTAATACCTGTTACACCTTTGGTCATGTTTAGTGAGGGTTGCTCAGCACTCACCGACGTAGCAAAACTAAAAAACAACAAGTTGATTAGCTGCCACAGTATTACCTGTAATCTTTTCAAAAGATCTCTCCTCTATTTTGAGGCTTCATCTATGACGGTTTAACCTACACACCTAGCTCTCAATGGCGCAAAAAAGTCCTAATGGGTACATGGGCACGGAAAATATGCTTATAACGGTAAATTTGATTGATTTTGTTATATTTATGTTATCAAAACCTAGTTGGCCTTTTCGGAATATGCAAGAAAGTGCTACTGGAAATGTCGATGATTTAGACCGATTTAAGTTTACCTTGATCACAATATTTGATTTAACGATTGCTCTCTCGCAAAAGATGACCAATTTTACTTAATATCTAATGATTGTTTCCTAAATTCCATTCTCTCAGGACAAAGATTGTCGGGGTAAAATAAAATATGATGCAGCAAGTCACTCACTGGTTGGAAAGAGATCCTGATCCGCATACTCATCAAGAACTAAAAAACTTAGTTGAACAAAAGAATAATCAAGAAATCGCAGATAGATTTAGTCAGCGACTAGAATTCGGTACAGCAGGATTAAGAGGTAAAGTAGGTGCAGGGCCAAATCGAATGAATCGACTTGTCATTCAAGAAACTGCCACTGGCTTAGGTCGATATTTAATTAAGAATATTGACCTAGCTAAACAACGGGGTGTTGTCATCGGCTATGATGGCCGCACAGATTCCAAACAGTTCGCTTATGATACAGCTTCTGTCCTTGCTGCACTTGGTATCAAGGTATATCTGACCCATGATGTGGCCGCTACTCCCATCGTTGCATTTGGCGTTAGACATTTAAACGCAGCCGCAGCCGTCGTCGTAACAGCAAGTCATAACCCGCCAGAGTATAACGGGTTTAAAGTATATTGGGAAAATGGCGCCCAAATAATTCCACCCCATGACTCTGGAATTGCAGCAGAAATTGACGAAGCTGCAACTACTCCAATTTCACTAATGACCCTAGAACAAGCTGAGAAAGAAACACTATTGATCTGGCTGAACGACGATTACTATCAGTCTTACCGTCAGGTCGTCAGCCAAACTCCCGTACTTAATTTCCGCCACCAACCAGAGCCACTTTCTATTGCCTATACAGCAATGCATGGGGTCGGTGCAAAAATGGCTAAAACACTGCTTAAGGATGCAGGGTTTACATCAGTTCACAGTGTGACTGAACAAGAAGTTCCAGATGGAACGTTTCCTACCGTCCATTTCCCTAACCCTGAGGAAACTGGAGCGATGGATATGGTTATCGCTCTTGCCAAAGAAAATAATGCTGATATTGCCTGCGCCAATGATCCCGATGCAGATCGCTTTGCAGTCGCTGCAGCTAGGTCTGACGGAAATTATCAGATGCTGACTGGAGATCAAGTTGGTGCGTTATTTGGTCACTACCTCTTGAATCAAACACAAGCATCAAAGCAATTAGTTGGTAACACTATCGTTTCCTCTAGCCTATTGGAAAAAATTGCGCATTTCCACAACGCAAAATATTACCAAACGCTAACAGGGTTTAAGTGGCTAACTAATATTGCTATGAAGGAGCAAACCGCCGATAGGCAATTTCTCTTTGCATATGAAGAAGCTCTGGGGTACACCATAGGCAACAAAGTCTGGGATAAAGATGGTTTATCTGCTTTAGTTGCGTTCGCACAAATGGCTGCAGAGTTAAAAAGCGAAGGTAAAACAGTCTGGGATCAATTAGAGAGTATCTACCGTGAACACGGTATGTACATCAATGCTCAACACAGTACAGCATTGGATCCTAAATCGCCACCAATAGGCGATAAGCTCCGAGCAGCGCAGCCCACGCATATTGCGGGTAGAAAAGTTACCGAAATCGATGACCTAAAATCATCAATCAGGCACCATGCGGATGGCCGAAATGAAACCATTGACCTGCCTTCTAGCGATGTGCTGATCTATCGCTTAGCTGGTGGAGCTAGAGTCATTGTGCGACCTTCAGGTACAGAGCCAAAGTTGAAATGCTACTACGAAGTAGTCGAGGAATTTAACGAGCAAGAAAACCTCGCCTCGGCAGAAGCTCGGGCCGAGCTGTCTCTTGATGTACTAATTAGCGAACATCAAACCAGCTTAGACCACTAAAAAATACCTGTATAAAGCGCAATGACATTCGCCGCTTTATACAGGTAATCAACGATTACATTATTTATCTATAGATATCACTTATTGACTACCTTAAAGCGACAAAATCACCAGTATTATTTTTATGGTGTCTATACTTGTTGTTAACAACGGCAATGATCCTATCCAAGCATGAATTTACGAATCTACTACTGGCTTTTATTAATGTTGCTAAGTCCTAATGGTTTAGCCAATACTAATGATTTATCTGACACACATTTAAATATCTGTGGTGACTCAATTGATTGGGAGCCCTATACATATGTAGAGAACGAAGAAGTTAAGGGCTTTGACTTGGACGTACTTAATGAAATCTTGCCAAAAAATCGGATTACCTTTGACTTTACTATGTCGTCTTGGTCTCGGTGCCTAAAAGGAGGGAGATCGGGAGACTTTCAAGTTGCAGTTAGTGCCACTTACTCAGATCAGCGGGCTAAAGACTTCCTTTACACTACTTGGTATTACGCCACAACGCCCTCTTACCTGTACAAGAAATCCAAATTCACTCAAGGCCTCAAAATTACTAAATCCTCAGATTTAGATGCTTATAAAGTATGCGGCATTCACGGATATAACTACAGCGACTTCAAGCTGAAAAAAATACATCAAAATGCCCATAGTATGCATGAGCTTGTCAAGGAGTTAAACGACGGTAAATGTGACGTCGTTCTTGCATGGAAAGAAATAGTCAGCGGTATAAAAAGCATCTGGGGTATTGATTACTTGGCTAATGATGTAGCCATAGAACTTGTACCCAATATGCCTAAGCACAAATTCCACATGCTAATTTCAAAAAAATACAAGTACAAAGAACAACTTAAAAAACTGCTCGATCAAGGACTAAAGAAATATCAAACTGAGTAACATAGATTACAAAAGTCGACGACGTAGCCCTGCCTTTTCAAGTATACGAGTAGATATTTCCTCCACGGATAAGGCAGAGGTATTAATATAGGGGATAGCTTCTCGACGAAACAAAGACTCAACACTCTCCAATTCACTAATGCATTGTTCGGCACTGGCGTAATCACTCCCTGCCAGCCTGTTCTCTCTAATTTCATTTAGCCTTTCTGGATCAATCGTTAAACCAAATAACTTATGTCTATGCACTTCAAACTCAGAAAGCAACTTCAAGCGGCGAATATCTTCTTCAATGAAAGGATAATTGACTACTCTCAATCCAAATTGCATTGCCATATACAAACTGGTTGGTGTTTTTCCACTACGTGACACGCCAAGCAAGATTATATCCGCTTCACCTAGCCCCTTGAGGGTAATGCCATCATCATGAGCTAGCGTATATTCTATTGCTGCAATACGATCAAAATACGATGCTGAGTCCTTATTTACACTTCTGGAACGTTGAAGTTGAGGTTGAGGTTCCATCTCAATATCACCTTTTACCTGTTCAACGATATCAGCCAGTACATCGTAACTATATGCCGGTGCCTGCAAAAGCCTAAGCTTGATATGTGGGATAACAATCGAAAAGAACACCAGAGGTTTAAGACCCGTTTTTTTAAAAGACAGCTCAATTTCCCTTAATAAATCGGCAAGTTTCTCCTCACTCTCAACAAAGGGAAATGTCTTTTCATGAACATTGAGTGGGAATTGGCCTAGGACAACATGCCCTAATGTCTCACATGTGATAGCTGTTCCGTCAGAAACATAGAATACATCACGACTTTGAATATCAATTTGCATTTTTTATTTAAACTTTAAAATTATTTTGAGGTAGGATAGTTAACATAATAATACCGATAATAACGCATAGCCAATAGATACGTGCTGCATAACTTTAAAAATGGCAGGGCTTTTTTAAAAATAAGCGTAAACGTTTGCTCTATTCCTACAAAACTGTAATGTTTCTGGAGAAAGACATGCAAAAGAACACCCTCTGGTTCAATAGCCTATCCATGGCAGACGTCGACAAAGTCGGCGGGAAAAACGCCTCACTTGGAGAAATGGTTTCCAATCTATCAAATGCGGGGGTTTCAGTGCCCAACGGTTTTGCTACGACTTCGTATGCATTTAACCAATTCCTAGACTTTGAAGGCCTAGATGAACGTATTCACCAACTACTTGATGAACTAGACGTTGAAGATGTTGATGCGCTTAGAAAAACAGGGGCGGCAATCCGCCAATGGGTCCTAGAAGCTCCATTTCCCGCTGATCTTGAGCAGGATATACGGAAAAATTATCAAGAGCTGATAGAAGGTAATCCTGAGCTGTCAGTTGCCGTACGTTCTTCTGCGACCGCAGAAGACTTACCTGATGCTTCATTTGCTGGCCAGCAGGAGACCTTCCTCAATGTCAGCGGAATTGACGCCGTACTTGAAGCCACAAAACACGTTTATGCGTCTTTATTTAATGACCGAGCGATTTCATATCGAGTACACCAAGGATTTAACCATAGGGGGATTTCGCTATCAGCGGGTATCCAGCGTATGGTTCGTTCAGACAAAGCTTCCTCTGGAGTTATGTTTACATTAGACACTGAATCCGGATTTGATAAAGTCGTATTCGTAACCTCTTCTTGGGGGCTTGGTGAAATGGTTGTTCAAGGGGCGGTCAACCCTGACGAATTCTATGTCCATAAGCCAATGATAGAAGCAGGCGAGCAAGCCATTGTTAAGAAAACTTTCGGCTCTAAGCTGATCAAAATGATCTACTCTGACAATCCTGAAATCGGTAAACAGGTTGATATCATTGATACTACTGAGCAAGAGCGTCAGCAATTTTCTCTCAATGATGATGAAATCACCGAATTAGCCAAACAAGCGATGATTATTGAGCAGCACTACCAGCGTCCTATGGACATTGAGTGGGCTAAAGATGGTAACGACAGTAAACTCTACATTGTCCAGGCTCGACCAGAAACAGTCTGCTCACAAAGTGAGCAGAATGTTATTGAACGTTACGAACTTAACAATAAAGCGGACGTGCTCGTAGAAGGTCGCGCTATTGGGCAACGTATTGGTTCAGGTCCAGTTCGATTAGTCGATTCATTAGACCAAATGTCTCTTGTGCAAGACGGAGATGTATTAGTGACTGATATGACAGATCCTGACTGGGAACCCGTGATGAAAAAAGCTTCTGCTATCATCACCAATCGAGGTGGCCGTACCTGTCACGCAGCTATCATTGCACGAGAGCTGGGGATTCCCGCTATAGTTGGCTGCGGTGATGCAACTTCTCGCCTGACTGATGGCGATATTGTCACAGTTTCATGTTCTGAAGGTGAAACTGGTTATGCGTATAGTGGCAAACTGGATTTTGCTATTAAGCGTTCAACCGTCAATGAGCTTCCATTACTACCGACTAAGGTGATGATGAATGTAGGCAACCCAGATCGTGCCTTTGATTTTGCTCAAATCCCCAATGAAGGTGTTGGCTTAGCGCGCTTGGAATTTATTATCAACAAAATGATTGGTATTCACCCTAAAGCCTTACTCAATTTTGATGCGCAAACCAATGAACTTAAAGCAGAAATCACCGAGCGTATCCGAGGGTATAAAGATCCGATAGATTTCTATGTCAGTAAACTCACCGAAGGGATTGCGACTATAGCGGCCGCTTTCTGGCCGAAACGAGTTATTGTCCGTATGTCTGATTTTAAATCTAACGAGTACAGCAACCTAGTCGGTGGCAAAGGCTATGAACCCCACGAAGAAAACCCAATGTTAGGCTTTAGAGGTGCCTCTCGTTACATTTCTCCGGTGTTCGAGGACTGTTTTGAGCTAGAAACACAGGCAATTAAGCGCGTTCGTAACGACATGGGATTAAAAAATGTCGAAATTATGATCCCATTTGTTCGCACACCAAGCGAGGCAGCCTCTGTAATCGATATTCTGGCTAAATATGGTTTGCGCCGTGGCGATCAAGGGCTGAAAGTCATTATGATGTGCGAACTGCCATCTAATGCGATCCTCGCTGAAGACTTTCTCAAATACTTCGACGGTTTCTCCATCGGTTCAAACGACATGACACAGCTTACACTTGGTCTTGATCGCGATTCAGGTGACGTAGCCCATTTATTTGATGAACGTAACCCAGCAGTCAAAGCTATGCTAAAAATGGCAATAGATGCAGCTAGCAAGGCCGGGAAATACGTAGGTATTTGTGGTCAAGGCCCGTCAGACCATGACGACCTAGCAGAATGGCTAATGGAGCAAGGAATTAGCTCAGTGTCACTCAACCCAGATACAGTGATCGATACTTGGCTAAAACTTGGGAAAGTGACAGACAAGTAAGTTTCAAATAAGATCGCTTAAACCGTCCAATGGGCGGTTTTTTCATTTGAGTGATTAATAAATAAAATGAGTGACATCACAATTATTTACTCAGCACACCCAACAGCACAAAACCAACTTGCAACATAAAACCATTCAAATTAACATCCATGAAACAAAACACCATCATTCCATACAAGCGTCATATTAAATTGTGCATATTTAGGGAAATTTATTGAATAGTATTGCAAGGCTAGACAATAACGATTAACCTGCGCCAAGGATGACTAAATAAAGATGTTTAATGAATAAGTATGCTAGCTAATTACAAGCCCTACGTTCATTAGCAGTAACATGAGATTTGTAATGCAGAATAACGCTCAATCTATCAAACAGACAAATACCAAAGGTAATCTTTGGATGTTCCTGATCCCTTCATTACTGGGATTATTTCTTTTCATGGCACCCATTAGCTATGAAGGGGATATCACTATTCCTGTTGCCATCCTCGCGAAAACTATCCAAGCTTTATTTGGCGATCACTTGGTTGGTATTGTCACCTCCATCATTATCTTTATGGCCTCCGTATCTGTTTTATGTCGCATAAAAAATCCTGAGTTTATCGCTCGTAATGCTTTTTTAAATGGACTGTTCAACCCTAGCTCACTATGGCTATTAGTGCGTGTTATCGGTGGGCTCGCAGTTGCGATGACTTTCTTCCAAATTGGTCCGAAAGCAGTATGGGAAGAAAATACTGGTGGCTTAGTACTTGAAGGCTTATTGCCTACGCTTTTCTCAGTATTTATTTTTGCGGGCTTACTGCTTCCTCTTCTACTCAACTTTGGCTTGCTAGAACTATTTGGTACTCTTCTAAGCAAGGTCATGCGACCGATCTTTAATCTTCCTGGCCGCAGTGCTATCGATTGTATGGCATCATGGTTAGGGGATGGCTCAGTAGGTATTCTTTTAACCAGTAAACAGTACGAGACTAAGTTTTATACTCAAAGAGAAGCAGCGGTAGTCGGAACGACTTTCTCAGCAGTATCTATCACCTTTAGCTTGGTCGTACTAGCGCAAGTCGAACTCGAGCACTTATTCTTACCATTTTATGGCGCTATATGCCTTGCAGGTATTATTGCAGCCATTATTATTCCACGTATTCCACCACTAAGTATGAAAAAAGATACCTTTATTGATGGCACTACGCGGGCTAAAGATTCCGACCTTGTGCCTGTAGGTCACAGCAATTTTTCTTGGGGTATGGAATTAGCGCTTGAAAAAGCAGGTAAAGTAAAATCATTTAAGTCTGTTTTTGGCGAAGGTGTGCGTAATGCCATCGATATGGTATTTGGCGTACTTCCTGTCGTTATGGGTTTAGGTACAATAGCTTTAGTGATTGCTGAGTACACCCCTGTGTTTAGCATCCTTGGTCAGCCTTTTATTCCTTTCTTAGAACTACTCGGCGTACCTGAAGCTGTAGCAGCCTCAGAAACGATTGTGGTTGGTTTTGCTGATATGTTTATTCCCGCAATTTTGGCAAGCTCAATTGATAACGAAATGACACGCTTTGTTATTGCAGCCATGTCTGTGACTCAGCTAATTTACATGTCAGAAGTGGGCGCACTGCTTCTTGGCAGCCGCATTCCGGTCAATATTTTTGAGCTATTCGTAATCTTTATCTTGCGAACCTTAATTACACTACCTGTTATTGCTGGTATCGCTCATTTGATCTTCTAAACTCTTGTTCACAAAAGCAATAAAGGCCCTGCTGGGCCTTTATTGCTTTCTATCTCGGTCACACCGATTACCAATAACGCTCAAAGGTAATATTTCCGCCAGTTGCTCTGCGAAACTTATCTAATCCCAATTGTTGTAACGTCAAGGTGGTTTCTTTGATCATCTCAGGATTACCGCATAACATCACAAAGCTGTTTTCTTTCGTTAGTTGTACTTTAGCAAGGTCTTGCAGCTTGAGTTCTTCTATTAATTGGGGGATACGGCCACTAAGTGCAAATGAAGATTGCTCTCTGGAAACGAGCGGCAAATAACACAGGCGCCCCTTATAGTTATCCACCAGCCGGGTAATCAGATCACGGTAAACTAGGTCTCTTTCATGTCTGACACCATGCACCAAAACAATTTTATTGTAGTTAGGCCGTGCATTGACATCGTTGAGCAGTGATAGAAACGGTCCAATGCCTGTCCCCGTCGAAAGTAACCACAAATCTTTCGTCTCTTGCGGGATAGAACTCAGAATCAGATCGCCATGAGCAGTATTGCCAACATAGACCTGCTCACCTTCTCTCAGTTGCTGTAATTTTGGTGTCAGCTTACCTTGAGGGTTCGACACCACTAGAAACTCTAAAATATTACTGTCGGCGAGAGGTGCGTTAACGACTGAATAAGCACGGCTAATAAGTAAGCCACCATCATCATACAAAGCTAACTTGGTAAATTGCCCCGCTTTAAAATCAAGCGGTGAGCCACTCAAATGCAAACTAAATAGCTCATCATTCCAGTCAGTGCGCCGATCAACATAAGCAAGATTAAAACCGCTAGGTGCTGTCATATCAGATCCTCATTCAGTCTTATTACTTTAAAACTACTCCTCTGACCTAATGATGTAAAGCTCTGCCACATGCCCCCCATCAGCAATCACACTTTCGCAACATTTTTAACCACTTTGATGATTTTACAATACAATCTTAAATTCCAACTACTGACTGAGGGCTCTCCATGCACGAACTATTGAAAACATTTCCAGTTGTCACTGAAGTTAAGGTAGCGTGGGGAGAAATGGACGCCCTCCAGCATGTTAACAATGTGGTGTATTTTCGGTATTTCGAATCTGCTCGCCTGTCCTACTTCTCTAAAATCAATCTATTAGTCGATCCATCTCAAACTACTATTGGCCCTGTACTGGCAGAAACCAGCTGTAAATACAAAGTACCCATCACTTACCCAGACACACTCGTTATAGGTGCTAAGGTCGTCGATCTGCAAGAAGACAGATTCACAATGGAATACCAAATTGCCAGTCAGAAAATAGGGAAAATCTGCACTCAAGGCCAAGCAACCTGCGTGATGTTTGATTTTATAAACAATTGTAAAGTCCAACTCCCGAGTGAAATAAAACAAGGGATTTTGGACTTGGAGGGTTCTTAAACTGCTTATTAAAGTGAAATGTCACAATCTCATACATCAACACTAAACATCGCTATTTTTTACCAATAGTTAGCTATTGTGTCCCTCTTAATTTATTCGTTATTCTTTACTATTAATAAATTATCGTTTGACTTCGTAGAATAGTAGGTGCTGGATAGATGAATTGGTTCTTGAAACAAGCTGCAAAACGCGCAGCTAAACATGCGGCCAAAAAAGCCGCTAAACAGGTGGCTAAACAAGCTGCTATGCAGGCAGAACAAGCCGTTAGAAAGGCCGAGCAAGCGGCCAAAGACGCAGCTATGCAAGCAATAGAAGCCCCTAGCACTAATACCAATGCTAATACCACACCGTCAAACGCATCAACTTCACCCTACTCTCAGCAGGGAACCACATTAACCGACAGTACTTTTGCAGACACGATTGGTTTAGCGATGCACAACGCGATCAATAATCAGCAACAATCTCAAGTAACCACTGCTGCAACGGTTGCCAGCACATGTGCAAGAATATTGGCCACTTCAGTAAGCTCTGCGGCTTCAGGGTCACAACAGAATTCATTAATCGGGAAAGTGAAGCCTGATGGGTTAGTATTTCACAACCCCAAAACACAATAAGGCACACTAAACCAATTTCTACGTTTGTTTATGTTTGTAGGCTAAAACATATATTTCAACCCAATCGAAATGATTGAGTGTTCATTGTCTAACCCACCCGCATTAGGCGAGAAAGTAGTCGCACCAGTACTGGTATTAACAGATGTTATATCTGCTCTTGCTTCAAAATATTTGGTATAAGCATACTCAGCATAAATCTGAGTTTGAGAAGAAAAGCGAAAGCTGTAGTTCAGTGATAAAGCGATAAAGTTGGAAAGCTCATTACCGTCATCATAAAATCTCAAATTACGCAAATAATGGTTATCCACATCTTTAGCATACGCAAAAGGGCTCCACTTGAATGAGCTGCCAAGCTCAGATCGAGAGTCCAGTTGATACTCTCCAGTAAGACCTATATAAAACACACTGAATTGTTGTTTGTAATCAATAACAACAACATCCGCAAAAGAGCCAACGCTCGTACCATTATTATACGAATAAGTCCCTCCTATACCGTCCCACTTGAACTCGTTATATTGGTAGCCACTGAGTAGACCTACTTTATAGTTAGCTTGTTGTAGTACCCAATAGGTGGAGTTCAAATCTATTTCAAATGCATGTCGTAACTTAGTATCAGAATGAACTGAGATATCCGTAGGAGAAGACTGATTAGTATCCTGCCAGTCTCTATCTTCCATATGGGCATCACCATCAGTAGTTAGTACTGACCAAAAGTGTGCTGCAAGAGTCCAGTTGTCACTTACGCCCCAAGTTGAGCCCAAGTTAATAATGGGTACGCCGTCAATTTCCCAATCAAGTTGGCTGAGTTTACTACCCGAATTTCGGTAGACCAGCTCCGTTGATGAACCATTTAACATGCCAATTGAACTTTCAAAAATCATACTACCTTGCTGACTGGCCGCTCTGGTTTCAGAAACAAAAGGAAGAGAAATGAATAATAAGGGAAATAGTTTCATAACTGTACTCGATACCCCACTTCAGCGTTTATTTATAAAAATAAATCAATTTTATCTCAACAAGTTATCTAAATCATGTTCACCCATTCATTAAAATCCTAGAGTACGAGCAAGGCATGGTCAAACTGCTAAACAATGAAAACGATAAAGCGTGAAATAAACCCTAATGTATCAATCACACTCAAATGTAAAAGCATATGTAAACTAAAAGCTTGTAAACCTCTTTAATTTATTAGTTACCTAACAAATTTACATTTATGATTATGATTTTATTCATAATGACATGTGTAAAAAGTGACCTAAATTGGTTATTCGCCTATTTTTTTTATCACTAAGAAAAGAGTACTTTTCAATCAAATAGTTAGCTTCTATGATGCGCGTGCTTAAAGGTGAGGTAACCCTAATGTTTGGGATTATCACACCCAAAATAGACAAAAATACAAAACAATAGATAATATATTAAAAGGTTGGTTAATTATGCAGTTAAAATCTCTATCCATTGCGTCACTCTTACTTGTTGCATCAACAAGTACATTCGCTTCTTATATTAAAATGCTTAATGACGATGAACAGTCTACTTACCATCTTTCTAAATATTGTGTGAACGAGCTGTATGAGCTAAAAACAGAATCGCAAGATGCATGGATTGGCCAGTCAGAATATGTGGAATACCACGATGGATTCTATGGATTCAACTATCGCGTATACCACGCACCAAACTATTTTGAAACAGAAGAGCTTGCTGTTATTAAACTAAATGCTATCCCTGTACCACCACCAGTACCAGCAGATTTCCCTAGCCACACCTTCAACTGTAGTATCGATAGAAGATAGAAATCGATATTCACCTTATCTAACGCACTGGGTATATACCGAGCGCGTCGGCCAAAAAGCAATCCGCGCGATATGTGTGACACCTCACGCGGATAAATTATTACAACTAATGAGCGATAAACTAGACCGCTATAGGATAGCCTAAACGCCTTGCAATACGGTTATCGAACGACACTTTACCTGCACCACTAACTGCTAGTGAGGCCGAAGCGGCCAACAATACCAAGCCAAACTCGTAGCCATTGTTAGACATAAATAATCCATTTTCGAAGTGAACGCTAAAGATAGCCACTACCATAGTAAAAGCGGCGAGTATTGCAGCTGGGCGCGTTAACAGCCCAAGCAGGATAAATAGTCCACCAAAAAATTCGGCACTGCCCGCTAAAAAGGCCATCAATACACCGGGGCCAAGACCAATCGACTCCATCCATTGGCCTGTACCCACTAGGCCATAGCCACCAAACCAGCCAAATAATTTCTGCGCCCCATGGGCCATAAAAATAATGCCTACTGGAATACGCAGAATTAGGGTTTCAAATCCAGAATTTGAAACTGATAATGCTCGAAACAGTACTTTCATAAACCTTTCCTCAATATTTTCAAATAACATAGAAGCTTGCTGTTATGACTATTTTTATTCGCTTAAATTCAATACTAATTGCAAATAATTAGGAATTAAATCTCTTCATCATGATGATGTTATTCGAAAAAACTGAACGGAAACTTTGATGTGGCCAAAGCCATCAACTGAACTAATCTTTAAAAATGGTGATTAATAGACTTTATCAAGTCAGGAGTTTGCTGTGAATCCCAGCTTGGCAATGACACTTTTAAACGTTTTACTGGTTAGTAATGGCTCTGCTAAAGAGTCCTATTCTATGTATAACAAGGTGGGTTTACTAGCTTCCGTAACAGAAGGGGGACCAATATCCTCTTCAAATGACAACGTACCAAACATGTCTTGTACACAATTATACGATGAAGAGTTGTTTGAGGATGACTCGATCCAAACTCTCGACTATTCAAGCTACATTGACAAAGTTAACCTTAATGAGGCTAAAGCATTATCAGATACCCTTGATCAATATAAAATCATTGTGACCGAGTCAGAACGCGAAGCAACATTGACCAATAACTCATTTAAGCAAGGAGGTGTCAATAAAAAAGTCCACCGAGAAACGGGGACTTTGCGCGCCGATACAAAAGTAGGAGTCGAAGATTTTGCCAGAGAAACAGACTTAGCAGAGTACGTAGAAGATAAACCAGAACTTGCATTTTACACGTCATTTCAACGTATTATTGATACACCTGAGGGATTGGATACAAGCTATACTTACGCCGAGTTTGATATCTATGATAAAAATAGTGTCACTAGCACTGAACTTCTCGATGATATTAATTTCCTTGACCGAGATGATGCATTAGATGTTGCGTTACAAATGATTGAAATTGCCAAAATTATGTACAACGTCAATTAGCACACCGCGACCTGCATATGGGTAATTTAATCCTTCATAGAGTTAAAGGCAGTGATGAACTGTTTCTCAAAGTAATTGATTTTGGTCGAGTTATGTACAACAACCAATTTGAATCATATCGATATAATGACATTCGTTACTTATTCCAAAGAAAAGGAGAATCATTTGGTGAAACTTTTGCGAGAAACTATCTAGTCCCAGACAGTCCAGAGATCGCTCAAAAACACTACCCTTTACATAAGCTGATTGACCCTTATAGCGATCACAAAAAAACTGTTAGATCTATCCTTTTCAAAATCGGTGAAACACTAGAAGCTGCACTAAAAACTGCGAAAGACGATGAGCAAGAAATTGGCTCTGCGTTTATTACAGCTAAATGCTCAGTCGCTACTCTATTTACGTATATTAACCAAAAAGATCAACAAGAATAACGGCCGCCAGCGCAAGACTGAATACACCTTTCATTGCTAAATTGATGTTCAATTCTAATGCTAAACATGGGGCTATATGGCCCCTTTGTATAAGATTCAACCACCATTCAGTCGCAGCTTAAGATGCTACTAAGGCGTTCTTTCTGAGAAGAGCAACTGATCCTACGGCATCAGCAATCAATTTTTGAGCCTTGCCATATGAAAAGCAGATACATACTGCCCGTTTCTAAACGCATAAGCAGGAGACTCACCTTCAATAACAAAGCCAAACTTTTTATACAAGCCAATTGCGGCATGGTTATCTGTGTATACGGTAAGTTCTATGCGAGATAAGTTCAGCCAATTGTTTGCCAAATCTATTATGGTTGAAAGTAACTTGCTACCTACCCCTAAACCTGAGTAGTTGTCTTTAACTCCCATCCCAAAAGAGGCAACATGCTTTCTGCGAGGGTTAACGCTAACATCAAGCACAATATGCCCCACGATTTCATTGTCTATTATTGCGACATACGGATACCGATTGTCTCCCATATTAGATAATCGCTTTTCCCACAAATCTAACGATGGGTGCGGCAGTTGAAGAGTATTACTATAAGCATTAGTATCTTGATAAATTTCTTTAATTTGCAACGCATCAGCAACTTCTGAGCACCTAATTTTAATATCCATATTTCTCCTGATTACGAGTGATAAAGCTTATAAAGCCTTTACACTCATCATTCTATATCTATGTAAAAAATATCGTTACCTCAACTTACTTATACCAGTTTCCACTAATCGGCTTTGAGAAATAAGCTAAAACAGCAATTAAACTAACTTCAATCGATATAGACCAACATAAATGTCCTATAAGCTCACTCCATAGCTCATAATTATTTAAGTTCCATAACCAACCAATTTGGCCATCAAGATAAGCTGGATGCCTAAATCCCAGAGCTGGTATCAATAGACCGTGCATAACGATAGTAATCCATACACAGCTCCAAACCCCAAACGAATTTTTGGCCAGTATGCAGAAAAAGCGATATAAACAAACGCAAAAATAAAGCTGAAAAGCCAATGGTAAAGTACAATAGCACCGGCACAGTTACAGTTACAGTTACAGTTACAGTTACAGTTTGATAGATATAGTCCAAAGAATGTGAATTAATTCCAAGCCATTGTCCCCACTGGTCTATGTTAACAGCTGGTGGGGATATCTCTCCGGGTATACGAGGTGGCATTGGTGATTCTGTCCCAGATTTTACTAAGGAACTAATTGCACCACCGACTAATGTTGCCCAAAATAATATCTTTGTATTCGTTGTATTAATCATACCAATTCCTTTTGCATTTGATTTACTTTCCTAAACTATTTTTTTAATACACCCAACTCTTGTAATTCCTTTGACGCTTCAGCTAATGCAGAAATAAATTCTGGTTTAGCATGTAGGCGCGCATAAGCTGCAGAGCCCATTAGCCTACCTGCATCAACATCACTTTGCCAATGCACACCACATACTACTCGGCTCTGACCAAAATCATAGCCTCTAGCGAACAGTGCATTTTGTTTCTCTGGTACC
The DNA here is from genome assembly GCA_024347015.1 of Vibrio pectenicida. Classification (GTDB taxonomy): domain Bacteria; phylum Pseudomonadota; class Gammaproteobacteria; order Enterobacterales; family Vibrionaceae; genus Vibrio; species Vibrio pectenicida. The sequence goes on from AP024890.1 coordinate 120,089, forward strand.
AGTTCTGCTAACACCAAAGCAGCAGCCCAACCATATGATGCATGCCCTGAAGGATATGAACCATTTCCTGAAAGAGCCTTCTCACTTTCTGGAGTACACGAATGCGTATTGAATTGAACAAACGGACGAATTCTCATATATTCCAGCTTGGCAGAGCGAACAGCTAGCCTCGCACTATCACCACGTACCCGTTTCAACACCTCGATAAGTTTTGGGGTTGTTCTGGGCGAGATATCAATGCCCAAAACATCGCTAAATGCATCTCCCATATGGTTGGCGGATAAGTTGGCATCTGCTATTGCAAGCTTCCATCTTCTCGTTCCTTCAAAATGTCGTGTCTGAATAAAAGCCTGCTTATCAGCATTCCATTGAACCGTATTTTCAGTCGGTGGAGGAGGAAGAATTGACAAGCTATCGGGTACTTCATGAACAGATAGAAAGTTTACAATCTCATCATTAGTGGCAGCAAAAATATATGAAGACCACAGTATTGACGTAATGGCGGCTAAAGTTCTAATCATCGACGAGTTCCTTTTAGGATTGATGTACTCATTTCACTCTGAAGGGCAAAGGACTGGTGTTCTTGATGAGAAAGATCATTTGGGCAATAATTATCCTCACTCCTTTGGGGTATTTTCTTATTCTGAGGGTTAATCTCATGTGTCAATCGAGCTTGTATCTTATTTATTAATGACTTTAAAAATGCCATGGCTTTATCTAGTTAATGAGAAAGTAAAATAACAATATTGAAACTTGCTCAACTCTTATTAAAATAAAACATATACTGACCAAAAATAGACCTTCAAGTCAGTATGTTAGAGTAAGCAACGGCCATAGCCTACTCTAATAAGATGGCACACTATATCAGGTAAAGACCTGAGTTTTAATATTGAATTTTATACAAATTTAGCCATGAGTAGCTATTCAAATAACAAGCCAATTAAAAATAGAAAATGCCAACATACCGCCTGCAACAATCATTAGTGTGTTGTTACATTTCAAGCTCAACAACACAGTAATCACACCAGCATAAAAAAATGGACTGGTATACAAGTTGTAAAAAGATGTACCATGTTCTAGAAACACAATCGGAACCCACATAGCAGTAAGGACTGAAGGCGCAGTATACCTTAAGAGTTGCTTGGTTTTACTGCTAAGAGAAATCGGGATTGATCGCATAAAAAACAAATATCGACAAGCAAAAGTAATAAGCGCCATCAAGAAAATCACCCAATCCGTATTAAGTGTCATAGTGTTCTCCGTTCGAAGTATAAAAGCCTGCAATCATTCCCAAGACCGTTGCGCAAATAAGCGAATATTCAAACCCAACGAGATCTAAGATAAGTGCAACTATTCCACTGACCAATACCGCAGCCAAAGTGGAACGATCTTTTATTGATGGAATAACAATCGCAATAAAAGTAGCCGCAATAGCAAACTCAAGTCCTAACTCTTCAATATTACTGATATTTGACCCTGCGATAATTCCCCCAAGCGTTGCAAGGTTCCAAACCAAATAGAAAATGGCACCTGCGGCCACCGCATACAGATAACTAAATGAACGACTTTTATCCATATGACTCGTTGCAATTGCAAACATTTCATCTGTGAGAAAGAAAGCAAAAATCATTCTTCTAAACCAAGGCAAATCCTTTATATATGATTGAAATACTGCTGAGTAAAGTAAATGACGAGAGCCAATGACAAACGTTGAAGAAAGTATAGGTACCGTTGGACTCATCGCACCGAACATAGAAACACCTGCTAATTGAGCCGCACCAGCAAAAATAAACAGTGACATTGATTGTGCTTGAAGTGATGTAAGCCCAGCTTGAATCGCCAACGAACCACATAAAACACCCCAAGGGATAACAGCTAAGCAAAGTGGAAAAATAGCAAAACTGGCCTGATATATTAAGGCCGATTTCTCTTTAATTGTTAACACTAAATCTACTAACCTCTTTTTACTTAATAATGATGTATGTCATTCTATAACATAATAAAAATATTATTCATAGTCTTAAATCATATGAGGAGAAAGTAATATTTATACATAAGTTTATATGGTGAGATAAACAATCTAACTATGAGATTTGTTATTATTCGTTAGTAATGAGATCTTTTTCAATTAAGCTTTCTAAAGTAAGAATACGTTTTTCCTGCTCTTTAATAGCTTCTAGTAAGATTGCAATCATTGAACGATAGTCAACCCTTAAATAGTCTATATCAGATGATTCCCGAACAATTTCTGGATAAATACGTTGTAAATCTTGTGCAATAAACCCAAACTCTACCTGATCTGAACCATTAAGTTGATATCTAACACCTTTAATTTTAATTATTTTTTCTATTGGTGATGTTATATTAGATATGTTTTTCTTTAATTCCTTATCGCTACACCATGGCTGGAACTTATCAGAACAAATTTTAGGTTTATTTAACTGTTCTGCGATGGAGTAATGTGACATCAATCCCATGCAAATAGTGATGAAAAAAAATACTTTTTTACTTATCATATAGTCTCACTGTGTTTTATTTTATAAATAATTTTTATTGTATATCATTTTAATAGGCATTTACATCTAACCATACAAGATCAATTATAGAAAGAATTATATATAAAAACCTAGAATTAATAAAATATAATAACCACACGGATGATAATTTTAATTTTATATTTAATTGTTTTAGTGACATATACCAAGTAAGTTCAAATTTCAGATTATAAAATGTTTTTTTTATGTTAAAAATGACATCTAATATGATTTTTTAATATCAGTTAACAATGAAAACACTATCCGTAATATTATTATTTTACATTAGTATAATAAACTTAGCACAAGCTAGTTCCACAACATATGTTTACTGTGGCTTGCCAGATGGGAGTGATTGGGATTGGTTGTATGATGAACAAGGAAACTATATAAATATAGAAGGTGAATGGAGGCGTATATCATTACACGACTCGAGTTTCTACAATGTGTTCAATGTACAGCAATCAATTTTTAATCAAAAAAAAATCAAATTCCCTTCTGGTTATATTCCTCAACCAGCAGATCGAAATACCTCCTACTGGGAAGTATTTCAAATATCCCTTCCAAACGGATCATCATACTTTATGGAAGGGAATAAATCTTATCATAATACCATACGACCACAAAATCATTATCTGCGATCACTATGAAACAATATAAATATATAACTTCGGATTTAATTAATAATGAAAAAAATAATAGTATATTCTTTCTCCATATTGTGTATTTATTCATCCCTGTCATATTCTATGACTTATGTTTATTGTGGGTTGTCTGATGGTAGTGATTGGGATTGGTTACTCGATCAAAATGGAAATTATGAGACTATCGAAGGTACATGGGGACGAGTACATCAAAGAAATGGTCAGTATTTTAATGTATTCCGCGTCACTGAAAGCCATTTTGATAGTAAAGCCTTTAGTTGCCCTGCGGGCTACACACCACAACCAGCAGACAGAGGAACATCTCGTTGGGAGGTATTTGAAATACAGAAGCCTAACGGTACTCAGGTGCTAGTTGACTCATATAAGACTTACTATAATACAGGAGGCGTTATTCCATCTGCATATCGCCTTTAACCCTTTCTTGCCAATTTTATTGGGGTTAGACCACTAGTTCTACACATAACTAACTTATAAATATATATGGAGAGATTGAGATAGAACATGCCACAAAATTTGAATACGGAAACCAGTTAAATTAAGCCATCGTTCAGCAAGATCACTAAGCGCATACAGATTAAAGGGCTTTATGCTATTTTTAGTATAAAGGGTACGTTGTAAAGGGAAATCACTTATGTATCCAAATACGCCAAAATTTTTAGTCTGTTTTCTGTGCACGTTTGGGATGACATCGACACACAAGATTTTCTGGCTAGCAACTATATTTTTGAAGGACAAAGTACTAACGTCATCGTTAATCAAGGAAATATCACTGCAACACAAGGAGGAACTGTTGCATTAATCGCTGCAAAAATCATTAATCAGGGAACAATTAGTTCTCAATCAGGCAATATCATGATGGGCGCGGGGAATAAAGAAACTTGATTTAGGTGGCCCTGTAAAGCTAGAAGTCAAAGAAGGTGCCATTACAACCTTGATTGAGCAAGGCGGTGCAGTACATGCGAATGGCGGTATGGTCTATTTAACAACAAAGGCCGTGCATGAACTTGCTACTAGCGTTATCAATCATACTGGAATTACAGTAGCACAAACTTTATCTACTGGAGAACAAGGTGAAATTGTCCTACTCGGTGATATGGATTATGGAACCACTAAAGTAGCAGGTGTCATTGATGCTTCTGCCCCTAACGGCGGTAATGGAGGATTTATTGAAACCAGTGCAGCGAATATAAAAATAGCCAATGACACCCAAATTAATACCAAATCAAAACAAGGCGAAAATGGTACATGGCTTATTGATCCAACCGATTTTACCGTCTCAGCAAGTGGTGGTGATATTTCAGGCACCGCGCTATCAAGTAATTTAGCCAGTGGCAATGTACAGATTCAAACTACTGGAGTAGGAGGAAACCTCTACGTTAACGATACTGTGTCATGGTCTGCCAACAAACTCACTTTGACTGCAAATAATAATATCGAAATCAACTCCAACATAGTAGCAACTGGCTTAGGAAGTGCGTATACCATCGCATCTGGAGTAGACGTTTTAATACCAAAAGCTGCAAATTTCACTTGGAAAAAAGGCAGTGCTGGAACGGTAAATAATCTCTATTTTGGTAATAGTTTAATTAAGTTTGATAAGAATACAGGTGCTGCAATAACGGACACAGGGGCGCTACTTCAGCCCTTTTATTATGATGATGGAATATCATCAAGCCGTATAGCTGGCTGGTACCAACTAACCTATCAAGATTACCCATTAGATTTTGGCATTGCAACAGGTGGCGATGGAAGCAACAGCTGGAATTATAATGGAGAGGTGTTGGCAACCAACGGAGAGATAGGAAGCATGACATTACTTGAAAGTGTTAAGAATTCACTTTCAATAAACATAGCCAACTACGATGAGGGGATAGGAACTCTCGTAGCAACGACTAATGTCAATGTTACCGAAACAGCAAACACCATTGATATTACTAACTCATACACTTTAGAGCAGGATAAAAAATTTGTAAGAACTACAACGACCGTTTCGAATAATAGCACTACGACCCCCTTAACTAATGTTCGTTTGTGGATTGGAACTAGGGATGACTTTGTTGGTGAATCAGATACAAGTTATATGGCCAAAGGAAATATTTCCGATGGTTTTGCCCAGATTTCAGAACAAAATACCCAAGCTAAAGCGATTAAGATTACTGAAGAAATCGATGGCACTGGCGCGGCCGTATTATTTTATTCAACCTCTGACGGTGCCGATACTGTTACCACAGGTTTCGGCAAATTTTCCAAAATCATGCAGAAGGATCCGCGCTCATCGGAAATAATAACAAACAAAATTGATGGATCTTACGGGTTATTTTTACGTATGGCTGACTTAGATCCCAACAGCAGTGAAAATCTTAATTGGTATTACGCTGCCGGGAAAGCCAGTGGTATTGAAAATATCATCCAAAATGTAGCTGATGACAGTAGTGCTATTATTTCTCCTCCTACTACTCCTCCTACTCCTACTCCTGCTATAGATTCCTCTATCCCACAAGCAACTGCGGTATCTGTGGTTCAATCCATCGCACCTTTGCCAAACAAAGTTATCGTTACACCTCTTGAAATCAATTTTTCAAATGACATCGGATCTTTAAATATAGTGCAAATTGATAGTTCAGAGGTGGAGGGTGATACCAACTCATCAAATAATGGAAAAGACAAAACTATTGAATCTTCCACTTGGCTTTATAGTCAACATAATGTGTCTGGTCCACTAAAAGTTTTTGTGGTCGATGGTGGTATTAATTTCCCAACATGGGTTACACCAGATTTTATAAATTCTTTCAATCAAATAAAAGTCGATACCCAAATTCAAAAAAGGTAAAGAGATTTGTATCAAATAAACTCACTTTATCGCCTCACAATTATTAGCCTTGTAAGCATTATTACGGCTGCAGTAGAAGCACAACAAAAGCCTGATTCTGGTCACACAGTCCAAGAGCTCAACAAATCATCCTTTTTTCCCAAAGCGACCCCAATGCAATCACTTACAGAGCCTGCCGCACAAGAAAATGTCAAACCAGGTGGTGCAACAGTGCAGATACTAACTATTATGTTGAACGGTAATTCAATTTTTTCAGATGAAACATTATTATCACTTCTAGATACTACGGCGAGAACGTTAGATTTTTCTGGTATACGGAGTCTTGCCAATACAATTACAGCCTTCTATCACAAACACGACTACCCTTTCACCCGTGCAATTATGCCTGCTCAAACCTTAACGGACGGCAAACTTCAAATAGCAATTATTGAGGGCCGCTATGGTGACATATCTATATCAAATGACGAACTCAACGCAGATTATTTAGAAACTGCCCAGCAATACCTGTCTTTACTAAAAGCAGGGAATATAATAAAAGGTTCCGAGCTTGAAAATATCTGCCTTATTCTTGACGATCAACCAGGTTATAAGGTCACACCCGTGATACGCCCTGGTAAAAGTATCGGCTTAGGCGATCTTATCATCAATATGAGCCCTGACACTCATTATGGGGGAAGTGTACGTTTAGACAACCATGGAAATCGTTATACAGGTAGCGGTCGCATTGAGGTAAAAGGTTATTTAAATAGTCCTTTAACTTTTGGAGATAAGTTCGACACGACAATAATCTATACAGAAGAAAACATGTGGTTTGGCTCATTAGCATATAGCCTACCACTTCTTCATTCAGGGCTACGTGGTAATATGGGATTTCAGCATACTGATTATCAATTGGGTAAAGAGTTTAGTAGCCTTGATGCCCATGGTACCGCGGATATAATAAGTGCTGGATTAAGCTATCCTCTAATTCGCTCCCAACAAAAAAAATCTATCCTTTTTCACTACCTACCAGCGAAAATGGCTAGTAGATGAACAAAGAATCACCTCTACCAAAGCGAAAAAATCAAGCGACACTATCACAACAGCACTGAACTTTGATTATAGAGATACCTTCTGGGGTGGAGGAGTAACATACGGATCGTTATCTTGGGCCCATGGCTTTCTTGATCTGGATGACAATCTATACGCAGTTGACAATTTGACAGCCCATACTCAAGGTGTGTTTGATAAAATTAATTTGGATGTTAGACGTATACAAGCTCTACCAGCCAAAAAACTCAGTCTCTATGTTCGCATAGTAGGGCAGAAAACCTTTGAAAACCTAGACTCTTCGGAAGATTTTGGTCTGGGCGGACCAAATGGTGTACGAGCTTATCCAGTTGGTGAATCTTATGGTGATGAAGGCATTTTCGGGCAAGTAGAACTACGTCATACCTACAACAATAACATTAATCCATATATCTTTTACGATTATGGGCATATCAAAACTAATCACACTTCATGGACAACACAAGATAACGACCGAAGCATAGGTGGCATCGGATTTGGCCTACAAGCCACATACAAAAGCCTAAATATAGATACCGCAGCAGCATGGCGAACAGTTGGAGGTCTTCCACAATCAGACAGCCGTATTACTACACCCACATTGTGGTTAAATATTTCCTATAACTTCTGAACCCACTCAAAATTAAAAATCTAGCTATCTGTATTTTCACGCTTTAACTGCCATGCAGAGCGAACCGTAGGTTCGCCTTAACTACAGTAGTAAAAACTATTTCAATGGATCATCGTCAGGTAATACACTATGGATCCAAAGTGCAAGTCTGTGCTTGATGCTAGTACCATCGAGCTTGCTATCGGGTAGTGGCGTAATCTGTTTGGCATCAACCAAAAATAGATAGATGGCTTTAACTTTTAAAGGCTGTGGTGATTGCGGTAAGTCGAAGCCTTGCATATTGGCCATTTTCCCACCAATTTCCAACGCTTTTTTTACTAATTTGTCTTCGTTATGAAGCTTTGATTTTTTTGACATAGAGAAAACCTCTTTAAACAATTGCACTTAGATTAACATCAAACCAGAAAAAACGCGTGCTAACAGACTCTCATAATCGTTAGGCTAGTCACACCAATACTCGGCAAGCCTAATTTATCGTTGTCGTTTTAATGCTAACATCTCATTCACCATTATCGATATGGCATAGCTATCAACAACTTATTGCAATGCACATCCTCGATTTCAACATTCTGAACATAACATAGGGCACATGGAGTACATATATTGAGAGATACTATATTAAAGAATATTCGCCAGCGTTTTGAATCCCTTCTGGACCTCATAGAATCACTTGAACCTTCTCTACTTACTTCACAACTCGATATAGCTAAAAGTAAATCTGTTGGTGAACATATGTGGTGCATTGTCGGCGCAAGAGAAAGCTATTCACGAGCCCTAAGCTTAGGAAAATGGGATGGCTTTACTTGTTCATTAGAAGAGACAGATAGCCCATCAAGCATTATTTCTAAACTGCACTCTTCAACAGATAAATTCAATCATGAAGTCAACAAGGTTCATGACTGGACACCAGAAAGAAACGAATTGCTCGTCCATTTACTTGAGCATGAAGCCATACATGAAGGCCAGCTAATCAGACACATATATGCACTTAAACAAAAGTTACCCAATTCTATCAAGTGGGCATAAGTGCCCACGAGTCATCCCACCAATTCTATTAAGCAATCTCAATCAAGCAACCAGAAATCATCTTAATTACTATTAATGCGACTTCTGAATTGGGAATAAGCAAAGAATGACAACGACCAAACGCCATGAACTTCAAATCAAAAAAGTATGCGATTTTATTGATCATCATCTAGATGATGAGTTCACACTAGAGCAACTCAGCACACTGGCAGCAAGCTCCAAATACCATTTTCATCGGATATTCAAGTCGTCTGTGGGAAAAAGTGCAACCCAATATGTATTATTGGCTCGTATGAAGAGAGCGTCGTTTCGTTTAGCATTCGAATATGAAGTAAGTATTACGGATATTGCATTTGAAGCGCACTTTGAAAGTCTAGAGGCATTTTCTCGCGCTTTTTCGCGAATATTTGGTCAGTCCCCCTCTCAATTCAGAAATCAACCTGAGTGGCGTTGTTGGCACTCACGGTATGACTATCATCCCCCAAAAGTTGGAGATAAAGTAATGGATGTGAACATCATTGATTTCAAACAAACCCAAGTTGCTTTAATTGAGCATATCGGCTCTGAAAAGCTGATTTACGAAACTGTCTCAACGTTTATACAGTGGCGAAAATCGACAGGATTATCGCCAATAAAAACACATGACACATTCGGTATCCCTCACTCTGACCCAAGTATCACACCAGATGAAGAGTTCCAGTTTGATATTTGCGGCTCCTATCAGGGTGAGGTTCCAAAAAATGAATATGGGGTAAAATCTGGGGTAATTCCTAGTGGTAGATGCGCGGTTGTAATTCACAAGGGAAGCTATAGCCGTATGAATGAAACGATAGAATACCTATATCAAAAGTGGCTTCCTCAAAGCGAAGCCAGTTTACGGGATTTTCCTTGCTTTTTTCGGTATATAAACTTTAGCCATCAAGTGGATGAGTGTGACCTACTCACTGAAGTTTATCTACCTCTCCGGTAAAAATCTGGCTTCAAACTCTGAGAGTCGAACTAATTAATAAAACTTAGGCTTCACTGGAGTCTAAGTTTTATTAGAGTACTCAGCCTTATGATCCATAGCAACACGACCTTGATGAAAACGAAATTTACAAACCCTGCAGCAACTTTACTACCTACCTCTAAAAACAGTAACTCACACTGTTCATAAAATATGCTATAGAAGTAACGTTTAGGTTATTAATTGTTACAAGCTTGTGATCCTTTGCCATAATTTAAAAGAGTGAGGTTTGCACAAAGCAAATCTATAGCGTACAAAAATTATACATACGCCAGTAAGTTCATAAAAGCGCAATATTAGGAGTTTACCTTACATGCTAACTACTTATGAACCGATTTTTAAGATGCAAAAAATTGATATTAATTGTCCAACTATTCGTTCTATTAGCGAATATGTACAATCATATAAGCTGCCAAATTTAGCTCAGTCTATCGCACGCATTACGCATAGAAAAAACGACGCTAATAAAATCAAACTAGCCGAGTTAAAAAGAGACATTTCACGTCATGTAAGTAGTCTTAAACTGGGCCAAGAAGGTAAGCGTATAGTTATTAGTGATGACATCAGTTTAAAAGAGGCCCGCTTTATAGAGAAAGAGCTCGGGCGCTTAAATCAAATAGAAAAGTTAGAAACAGAGCATGAGTTACGAGCTGAACGATACATGCAAGATACAGCTTATCTCAGCAAAGTGGGCGCAAGGCAACAAACCACAACAGGCCTAAATATCACTGGTAATATTGATGCAAGCGGTGCAAAAGTACTAAGTAAAACATTTGGTATCGAGTCGGGTAAACGCTTTGACAACAATGACGAAGGCTCGGTGCGAATCAATAGCGTTAGGCGCGTTATGGCAAGGTTATGGACAGGGCTTTCTTTTAAAATAAGTGAGCATTTTGAACTGGGGGCTGGAGCTCAAACCCAATTATCTACAACTCAAACTAAATATAAAAAGTTCACCAATCACAAAGAACTCGGTCAATACCTTGCCCAAAAATCGTCGTCTAAGCTGACACAACAAAAGCAAAAAGCACTAAATGCCAAAACCACTATAGCCCCTGTACTTTCTGAGCATGTTGCCAGCATAAGCGACAAAAAATTTGACCAGATGTATCAGTCAATGCGACCTGAGCAAAGTAAAACCTACAAGCATGGCATCAAAAATAGACAAACTTCTGCTGCTGAAGTCAGTGCAACAGCAAAGTTTAGTGTCAGCCCACGTTATACACTAGGTGCTCAGGCAGCGCTGCAAACGTCCAAAAGCAAAGAAAAAACTGTAGAAACTGTGTATGAAGATCTTACCCAATATATTAAAAATCCAGAGGATATGATTAGCCTTGCACCTTTTCTTAACGCATTTGTACCAAGTATTGACAAGCCTAAAGAGTGGATAGCATTTTCTGAGCAGTTAGAAAAAGACATTATTGAATATTCTGAAACCGTCAAAAAGCACGATCATATAAAATCAGCAAACCAATGGAACGCCTCTCATGAATGCAATAAACATAGGTTAGAAGATAAATACGGCAATATTGGCCGTCATCAACAATTACAGTTCTTCTATTTGTGCCATGCATGGCTTAATGCCTCAGCTAAAGAGCTTAGCCCATCTGCAAATCAAGCAGAAAATGGCTTTACAAACATGGCCGATCGTATCCATCAGACACTGAAAAATATTGACTTTAAATATTCAGTTACTCGACTCAACCACCTCACTAAAGTTCGACAACATGTTATGGAGAGCAAGAAGGATGTCAACCAAACTGCTACCGTACAAGTAGGGCCTATTACCCTTACTATTCATGAGCGCGAGCGACATTTTATCCATCCTAGTAGGGTTCGATGCGGAGAGTATCGAGATGTGAATATAACACTCTCGGCTCACACGAATTTAACAGAACTACTCCAACTTCCCAAGTTGCAAAAACAACTGTCTGAAGCACTAGTGAGTAATCAACTGGACTCCATTATCAATGTAGGAACCTTATTACAACTCGACTTGACAGGGTTGGTAACCATACAGAAGCGTTGGTTCAAACCCGACGCAAAACAGCTAGTATTTAATGGCCAAGAACAACGCCAATTTACCCGTTATTACACGGGAAGCGATATAGTGACAAGTACTACCGGCAGCATTCAAACTGGTTCAGGTTTTTCACTCGATGCAAATTTACGCTACCAACAGCGCCAGCAACAGGTGGTAGGTGAAGATATCGACTCTAACGACCTTATATACAGCTTAGTCAGATTCAATAAGCTGTATAAAGATGCGGGTAAAGATCTTTCATCGCAGGAGAATCCTTGGGCACAATTTATTCAGTCACACAAAAGCAGTTATCAGGAGATGTTTTTCAAGCTGGCAGATCCCGAGAGTGCTTTACACCATCAAGCCCAAACTTTGCTAAAAGAAGCACAAAAGGAAGCTAGGGCATTAATTACAGAAGCTGAGTTTTTCGAACAGATGCAAGCTTACAGAAAAGCAATAGAAGCATCTGAAGACAATAATTCTGCAGAAAGCTTTGCCAATGCGCTTCTAGTATTCAACCAGTTACTCATAAGCCAATTTGTAAAAACAGAGAAGTTACATAAGGAAACATGGGCTAAAAAGCCCTTTAAAGCTGAGCGTTCAAAAGCTCTCAGCAATAAGAGTAAAATTGCTAAAGCATTGCATTTGCAGAGAAAAGTTCCTAAAAACAAACAAACAAACTCATCTCACTAATACTCAATGGGCTGCGCAGTATTTTAGCCAGCAGCCTAAATTCTTCTAATCTAGCATATGAACCCTAAAGACTAGCTTTGACTCGCAGCTATTAAAGCTTCATTTTCTATCACCTGTGACCATATATCAGTGAACAGCAGGTGATCAAATGGGCGCCAGCGCATAGATGGAATATTTAATACCGCATAGAGCTGAGCACTAACATCATGCCAATACTTATCACTGAGATAAACGTCTCGACTTACAGACTCGGTGAGATAAGTTCGATGACCTTGCCCCATTTGTAAAAACCAGTCAACGCGGAAACGTTGATTATAAAGAGGCAAAATTTGTGCCCAAGATTGAGATGATAAGTACCAGTATGGCTTACTTAGGTAGGCGTTAAACATAGGCCCATAAACAGATTCAGGCCAAATTACCTGCTGCCAAGACACAGGCAGAAAGTGCAACCTTTGCTGTTGGCGTAGCTCATACTGAAAACGAAAAACAAAATCACCAAGCATCACCCACGCTTTATGCGAATCCATGGTAGAAATGGTTTCTCGCATCGACCGATATATATATGGTAAAGCTTGCTGCGCAGTTAATGTTTCTGGAATATTTTCAAGCACATCAATAAGCAATGGCATGTCTTTTTCTATCACTTGCAGCGATGGGTTACCTAAATAAGGTAAGGCATAAAAATGATACTCATTTCTATGTTGCCACTGAGTCCACAAGTTGATGTAGGGCTCATCCAATTCAGCCTCAGACCAAGCATGCTGATAATGCTGCGAGAGGTATTGTTGTGTATTGAGTGTGAGCAGAGGCTGATTCAATCTAGTGAGTAGAGGATCTTTTGTTTCATCAAACAACACTTCTCGTCCCTCATACACAGTACAGCTATAGAGACCACACACCAATTCACCTTCATCAACTAAAAAACGTCCTGTTTCAAGTTCACGCTCAGTTGCGGGACGCTGCATAATCTGTACTGAAAAGTTGTTGATTGCAATATCTCTCGCTCGTTGGTAAAGGTTTTGCTGATAACGAATAAGATCGTCACTAGAAATAACAGATTCAATTGCTGCATCAATCGCAGTTTTCTGTATATCAATGGTAGTCTGTCGCCAACTTGAAATATGCTCAATAGCTTGGTCTACCATTTGTTGTTTGTAAGAAAAAAAGTCACTTCTAGCCGCCTCATTTAAATGACTTCTTCCGACACCAATTACCATTAAATTAGCTATCAAAGCTTGGTAGCTACATTCTCTAAGACTCTGGCGCTCCCTAACACTGATATTTTCACTCGCTTGTAATTTATCCTCCAGCAATTCTCGTTGATTAATACAAGCTCTATTACCAAAAGGATGGGTCAAGTGCTCGGTCGAATTATAGCGATTGAGCATAAGGTGCACATACTCTGAATCCATTTGTGCGAAAGTTTCATCGAGCACCTTTTCGATCTCAAGAACTTTTGCACTAAACGTCGCATCGTAATGCAGCATATGGACACTAATGATCCTTTTAGCCAGCTCGTTAGTGTGGTTTTTCAGCTGTTGATACTGTTGATCGATATGAACCGCTGTCGCTCTATTGATTATGGCTTCAGGGTTATTATTCGCGTAGGTATAGTGACCCAATTGGGCAAATTGCTCAATGCGCTTTTGGGGGCTATCCATATGAGATAAGGTATCGTAGTAGCTGACTGCAAAGCCTATAAAGGGTATTGGATCTAATGTCACTGCAAGCCTGTCCAAAGCTGTCGCTGAATCATCCCACATCGTTCTGACCAATCTATCGTACCAAGGGATCAAAGTAATAACATCTAGCCCTGCGGATAAACCTTCTGCAACACCATACAACAATTGCCGACTCAGAGTACGTTGCGCAAGACGTTGAAACTGATTTTTTCTTGAGCTAGATGCTGTGCCAGGTGCTTGAGTATTCTCTCTGACCGTCAATGCTAAGCCAGACCATGCTCGATGTCCTGAAAGAATATTATCCTGTGGAAAAACTAAGCTTGGGATTTGTTCAATGGCAGATAGAGACTGCGCATTTTGCAAGCTAGATGAGAATTCCGTGTCAAGTCGAGAGAGCCAAACCTCTTCCTGCTCAAGCTGGCTGTTGAGTATATCGCACCACTGTTCAGCTTGAGCTTGAAACAAGACAAGAGAGAGTAAACACACAAAATGGCATCTATCCCTCATTATAAACTCCAGCATTTTTTAAGTCGAGGGAGCGGTTTTTCGGGGATCAGAGTGACATCTTGTTGTAATGCAAGGTCAGCCCACTCTTGTTTTAATTGAAAAGGGTGAATTCGAGCGTGTGAAGTAAGCTCTCCGGTATGGTTGACCATAAGTGATGTCCCCTGCCCAGAAATATACTGAGCTAACCTAATTGCGTTCACCTCGTTATTGGGGGCAAACAAAGCGACATGAATGGCTTGCCGAAGACTCACAACTCCTTCTCCTGTCAATTCACTTGTGCCCATTGAGACAAATTTCACCTCAATACTTGAGTTATTCGTTGCACTGGCAATCGCCTTTAGCTGTAATTCACGAATAAACCTTTTTTTACCATAAGAAAGACGTCTAAATTCATCCCCCTCAAGAACGACAATATCGCTGTCTGTTGCAAGCGCGATATCAATAATATTCTTAGCATCTCGGTTGATTTTGGGACTCTTATTGTGGTCTGAGAATACACTTGAGCTCACAACAACCAGTGGATTTTCAGAATTATCTAAATAAGATGTCGTTGTATGGGTACGTTCGGCCAAAGCACTGACTTTTCCGGGACGGCGACGAAGCATAGACGTACTTCTACTACCTAGACTAGACGTACTTCTACTACCTAGACTAGGCGAATCTACATGCTGGTAAGGAAGCATACGACTTGGCCAGTACATATCTCGAGTAGGCGCACCTAATTCCTTGGCTAAATGGTATTCAGTAACCGGCTTTTCCTTTTTTAGCAAAGCAAGATTGGTTTTGACTTCTTTATATTCGGCCCGCGATACATTGCCTTGCTTTTTGGCTTGATGCCAAAGGTCACCATAACTTTCTCGGCGTTCGATAGAACGTTGACGAGTAATGGTAAGTTTCTTTATCTCTGTAGTTGATTCCTTATTACGATAAGCAATACCTGTCGCTTCAAATTCTTTGCGAGCAAGCTGAAACTCAACACGATCACCTTGCCTAAAAATCATTCCTTGTTCATCGACTCCATCAACAGGCGCGATATGTGACACGGTACGCAGGCCTGTAGGTAACCCACCTGAAAGATAATCTCGAGCATGAACCAATTCATGGCCTAAAGCGACAGATGGTTTAATCGTTTCTCTCGTTCCTGGAATCACGACTTCTGTATTCGGATTGAAATAAATACGTGCAGGCACACCAAGGCCATTTGATTGATGACTAATATATGACAATTCTGTAACTAAAGGTTCAGTGACAAAGTTTTTGTTGCCGGTTGCCTCATTTATAACGACATGGATTTTCTTTAATACATTTTCGGGTGCAGAAGATTTTGAGAAAGGCAAGGCTCTAGATTGGCCGGGTAATGGTAATGGGTGATAATGTGATACTTGATGTAAAATCGCCCTACCACTTGGCGTACTTTTAATCTGATCTAATAAATTCGTTATATTCTTAATATAATCTTGAGATGTACTTTGTACATAGATCCCTTTTTCAATCTTAAATAGATATCCCTTGGGATCGCCAATATCAATAATAGTTTTACCATCGGCGGGACCATAGTATAGAGCTCCCACTGCGTGGGTTGTATAAATATATAGTAATATCCCCAATAGCCTTTTCATCTTTTATCTCTTGTTATTATTCTCTGAATACCACAAAAAATTAGATTTCATTACGACATTTTTTATTACAAAAAGAAGGATGGCTGCATCTCAATAAATCCAATTTAAATGCGTATTCATTCACATGAAATCAAACATGACCAGTCTGCTATATCATGACCATATGAAAACTGATTTAGATCAATTAAGAATGAAAATTACGATATAACTATCTGAGTTATATTTATTTTTATAGCAATTTTTTTCATAGACTCACAAGTCTGAACAATAAAACCACACTGAACTGTGCATGATTTTATTATTTATTTTTATGTCATCATCAAAAGACATATCTATTGCTTCTAGCTCCAGTCACGTATACTGTCAGTAAGATTATTATTTAGTTGAAGGATAGTTATGAGTTTTCTTGCACTTCTTTTATTGCTGCTCTTTGCTGTTGCAGCCAAGGCATTCAAATGGAAAAAGACCCTTTACATTTCATTATCAATATTTTTTACTTTGTTCACACTCATAGGTACAGGGGTTGTTCCCAGTTATTTACTAGATAATTTGCAAACTCAATATCAAGTAAAAAAAGAGGTTCCGTGGTCATCTAACAATGCCATTGTTTTGCTTGGTGCTGGCACACAATTGATACAAACAGATGGAAGTTTTGAACCAACATTTTTCTCTTATGGACGTATACATGAAACCGCAACTCAGTATTACAGTTGTGTTAAACAAGACTCAATATGTAAAATTATCATTAGCGGAGGAGACGCCCAAAACAATGGGGTAACTGAAGCTGACATATATCAAAAAGAACTACTAAGACTCAATGTTCCTAAACAAGACATTATTTTGGAGGCTGACAGTGTCAATACGTGGCAAAATGCTCAGTTTACTTCGGTACTTCTTAATCAACAGCAAGCTGAGACTATAGTACTTGTCTCTTCCGGCTTGCATATGCAACGCAGCCAGCTCTACTTTAAGCATTTCGGTATTAAGACGGTTCCCGTACGAGCTGATTATATGGATGCGAGAATTTCAACCATGCCCCTGTGGTACAATTTCGCGGTGACTGATTTCGCACTACACGAATATGCAGGCATTCTACGCTACTATGTATATAACTTTATGGATTGGAATGCGACACAAGAACAGCCGGGTGATGTTTAAAGTATAAATTGGTAAATAGCGAGCCAGTACAGCTCGCTTTCTTATAGAATTTTCGCCTACCCATTCATTGGAGTAAACTGTAAAGCCACCAGTCGCTGATACAACTCACAGCGCGTCAACAATTGCTTATGATCACCAGTATCGACCAAATGCCCGTGCTCTAAAACAGCGATCTGATCTGCATGTTGAATAGTAGATAATCGGTGAGCAATAATGACTGTCGTCCGATTACGCATCAATGCATCAAGTGCTTGCTGGACATGATACTCACTTTCGCTATCAAGTGCGCTCGTCGCTTCATCAAGTAATAAGATATCTGGATCTTTAAGAATCGCTCTTGCAATAGCAATGCGCTGGCGCTGCCCACCAGAAAGCCGAACCCCTCTCTCACCAAGAAAACTACTGTAGCCTTGAGGTAGTTTAAGGATAAAGTCGTGTGCATGAGCCTTTTTGGCTGCAGCAATAACTTCTTCGTCTGTTGCATCAGGTTTACCATAACGAATATTGTAAAGTACATCACGGCTAAACAGTACTGGCTGCTGTGGAACAAGCGCCATTTTTCCACGTAAAGCACTTGGATCTAAATCACGAACATCCGCTCCGCCCAGTGTAACTGTTCCTTCTTGCGGATCATAGAATCTTTGCAATAGATCAAATAGTGTCGTTTTCCCAGCACCTGAATGCCCGACAAGAGCGACTACTTGACCTTTTTTGACCGTCAATGTGAATTTATCGATTGCGGGTTGATCGAGGCGCGAGGGGTAGAAAAACGTCACGTCATCAAACCTAAGCTCATTAGATAAGGAATCGACATTGAGCGAAGACGAACTGGGCGGAGTAATATGGTTTTCTACCTCTAAAATCTCAATCAACCTTTCAATAGCGCCAGCAGCTCTTTGAAGCTCTCCCATCACCTCAGATATTGTTGCTAAGGATGAAGCAACCATAATGGAATAAAAAACAAACGCCCCCAAGTCGCCACCAGATATAGTACCATTGATAACGTCACTGCCACCAACCCAAAGCATGCCTGCAATCGCACTGAACACGATTAAAATAACACCAGAAATGAGACTTGCTCTTTGCTTAACCCTTCGAAAACCAATATCAAAGGCTTTTTCAACTTCAACTGAAAAAGCATCAATTTCCAAAGCTTGCCGACTGTAGCTTTGAACGGTTTTAATTTGCTCAATCGCTTCACCCGCATAACTTCCAACATCTGCCACCGAGTCTTGGCTTTGACGAGAAAGTTTTCTAACCTGTCGCCCATAAATCAAGATGGGAAGTATGACTACAGGAACCGATACTAATACAATAAGGGTAAGCTTAATATTTGTCGCAAAAAGCATAATGATAGCGCCGAAGCACATTAACGCGCTGCGCATCGCCATAGATAATGATGACCCGATAATACTTTGTAGCAACGTAGTATCTGTGGTAATTCTAGCCATAATGTCACCACTTCCGTTGGTTTCAAAGTAGCTGGGGTGCAAAGTAATGACATGATTAAAAACAGCAAGACGAAGATCAGCGCTGACCCTCTCCCCGACACTAGACACTAAATAAAAACGAAAAAATGTGCCTATAGAAATCATAATAGTGACAACTAAAATAAAGCCAATAGCACGATTAAGAGCCTCTCCAGACTGCTGCGCAAAACCTTGGTCAATCAACAAACGAAGACCCTGACCAACAGATAAAGTAAGGCATGCCGTTAGTACCAAAGCAAACAGGGCCGCAAATATTTTCCATCGATAAGGGTGAATAAACCGAATCAATTCACCTAACACATGTATAGATCGACGATTGGTCATGAGTGTATTTTCCCGAGAGGGATGAGAATTATCTATGTCATGCTGCTTAGCGCCACGCATAATACCGCCTAGTGAATTGAAATTTGGATTGGGCTGGTTAAGGTTTTGAATATCCGAGTATTGCTAATTATAAGCATGAAAACGAAAATGAGGCTAACGCTAACTATCCGAATGATATAAAACTTTATTTTTTATATCAAAAAGTAAAACGTAGCTTTACGCAACAGCTTTGCAAACCACGTTGAAAGATGATTTTTACCTACTACTTAGTAGGATAAGTTAGTACTCGTGTGAAAATCAATTTTACTCATAAGGCTCGATCACCTATTAATTTTCATTAACCTGCAAACTATACTAGCTAGGTTTATGGACACTATAATTATTGACCTTAGTATAACTTGCCATTTAGTATCATTGCTCACCTAAACGCCTGAATAAGGAAAGAGAATGGTAGAGCAGCGTGTTCGCTGGGCCATCGCAGGGCTTGGAAAAATCGCCCACCGATTTGCCAACGATCTAACAAAACATGTCCCAAATGGGTACTTATATGCAATCGCTTCACGAAGTGAAAAGCGTACTGAGTCATTTGCCAATCAATATGAGGTGGAAAACACCTATTCATCGTATCAGGAGCTAGCAAATGATCCAGATGTTGATGTGGTATACATAGCTACTATCCATCCTTTTCACTACGATATGGCCAAGTTATTTTTAAATGCTGGTAAGCATATTTTGGTAGAAAAGCCGGCTTTCACGGAGTTAAGTCATTGGGATGAAATGCATCAGCTAGCTTCTGAAAAAGGTGTACTTCTATTGGAAGCTATGAAATCGGTTACTTTTCCGGCTTATCAGAGTTTGCGCCAATTTATTAAGCAAAACAAAATCAAAATCACTTCAATTGAGGCAGCTTTTGGTAACTGGCATTCGTTCGGTATTGAGCAGCAAATATTCAACCCCGAGTTATGTGGCGGAGCTACTCTGGATGTGGGCGTATACCCACTTTGGCTATACGCGGACTTATCTCATCTTACTGGCTCTAACATTTCTCTTCCGAAAGTCACTTACTGGCAAGACAATCCAAATTCAGAGGTAGATGAAACCGCCGAGTTCATTTTCGAACAAGGTATCAATGGGAACATCAAAGCCTCCATTACTCAGAACTTAGCACGCCACGCAATTATACAAGGCCCTGAGATCAAAATTATTATTCATGATAAGTGGTGGAATCCAATCAAAATAGACGTGATCTATAAGGGACAACATACTGTCATATCTCAATCACCAATGGGAGGTGGCTTTGAATATGAAGCAACTCATGTCTCTGAGCTAATTATTCAAGGTAATGTTAGCTCACCGATACTCAGAGCAGATACGAGCCGAAAAGTCATCGCCATTATGGAACAGAGCTTAAAAGAACAAGGGTTTTCTCGACTCTTAAAGAAAAATAATTAAAATATCTAAAGGGGCGACCTAGCCTCTTCTACATTCTTATCTGATTGATTCCTTTTAAGCCGTATAACTAAGTGACTCAACCAATAGTGCAACGACAAGTAGTTAAATTTCGTAGAACCAAGTATCTTGCTGTAAATCTAGAAGTTCAGGCTGACCTTTTTCGAGCTGGTATAAATGGAACTGACTCAAAGGTGGTGAATATACATGCAAGGTGACAAGAGGTTTACCATCTGCCTGCAAATTAGAAATCTGATGAATATCATTGTCTCGACTTACGGTTACGCTCCCCTTTGGATAATGCGATGACTGAGAAGCATAAATATAGCCATTCGGCGCAGTCTCAAACAAGGTTTCAGTTGCTTCCCCCTGCAATACACGTACACCACAAGCAGTATTCAAATGGTCATGAATCTTGCTTCGCTGACCATTAAGCCAACTTAATATCAAAATTTCACAGTGTTTATTTTTAAATAAACGCTTCCGACAATAATTATCTTGATCAAAACTCACCAACGATTTTATCTCTTCATCTGTAAGATCTACGTGTTCTAATATGAAGCGAATTGTTGCCAGTGATAGAGGCTTATTCGCCAACTGGATTTGCTCTATGAATGCCTGAAAATTGAGCCTAAAATCACTATCAAACAATACAGCAAGTGCTGGTACCTGATCGGTAATCGTTATTGGATGTCCCAAATTACCCTCCTTATCTTGGTAGCTATGTTAAAGTAATGTAACTACATGATGATTCAGTAGACACTTACATGCATTAAAAGTGTCATAAATCAGTTCCGAATAAAGAGCTAGATCACGCTAAAATTGCAATTAATCTTTAGACCAAATTTCACTCAATAACAAAATGGCATCAGCTCATACAATCTTACTATTAACTCTGATCGGTCCTCGTAGCAAGAGAGCGATAAATCATTTTCCTTAACCAAATATGAGCAGGATCAGTTGACCTTCTTTTGTGCCAAATAACATCAAAGTTAAAGGAATCAATATGAAATGGTGGCCTAAAGGTGACCAGATCTGGTTGCTTTTCAAATGCATTCAAAGCTCGTTTTGCTACTGTTAGTATTAGGTCCGTTCCTCTCACTAAATCACCAGCAATCCCCCAATGAGGAAGAACCATACTAATATTTCGTTTATGTCCAATTTTACTAAGTGAGCTATCAATTTCATTATCGCTCCCCTCTTTAAGTGCAACGAGAAGGTGAAAACGAGATAACCAAGCTGATAAACTCAGATAACCACACTCTGGGATCGTCGACTTATCAGCGACACAAATAAACTCCTCTTGAAAAAGTGTTTCGGTTTGTAGTTCAGCACCGATATCAGGGAAAACACCAAATGCTAAATCAGATTCACCATCTATTACACTTGCTATCATAGCGTCTCTGCTACCTTGTCTAACCACAAATTTTATATTCGGGGCAATTGCACGAATCTGAGACAATAAATTAGGCAGAACTACTTTCGCACCATAGTCTGACATAGCAATCCGGAATGTACGATTAGCTATTTTTGGAGAAAACTCTAATGGTGCAAACAAAGTTGTCAACTGAGCTAGCGCCTCCTCTAGTGGTTGTAAAAGCTCTTCGGCTTTCGATGTTAATTCCAGCTTACCTGACCGGCGGATCAACAATGGATCATCAAATGTTTTTCGTAGATAAGCCAAAGAATGGCTTACAGCGGGTTGGCTTTTACTCAGCCGAATTGCAGCACGAGAAATATGCTTTTCAGACAATAACGCCTGTAAGGTCACTAAATGATTAAGATCAACTCGTCTTAGGTAGTTCATATTATGGCTTGTGAACGGCATTTTTACTTAACTCATTGTACAATATAAAAAATTCAACTAATTTTCAATTCACCTAGAACCATATGAGTTGTAGTTTGGACGCACTCCAAAATATTTATTAGCGCATGTTTTTCCAAGCAAACTGATTGGACGATGGAACTGGATATACAAAATGTTCAAAATGTACTGATGGCCTTGAGCGCCCTACTCAAAAATAATGCAGCGCTCTTCATCAGTAATAAATGTTTTATCTTCCGGATCCTTTTCTATGGTGCCAAATGGTAGCTGGGCTATCAGTTTCCAGTTGCTAGGAATCCGCCATTCTTGTGAGACACCCTCATCAATTATTGGATTGTAGTGTTGTATAGATGCCCCTATATTTTCTGCCGCCAACGCAGTCCAAACCGATAACTGTGCCATTCCATTAGCTTGCTCGGACCAGTTTTTAAAATTTTCAGCATACAAAGGGTAGATTTGTTCCAGTTTTTTAATCACTGAAGTATCTTCAAAAAAGAGTACAGTCCCAAACCCAGAAGAACAACAAGCATCAATTTTAGATAAACTCGTATCTAAAGCATCAAACGTTAGTAATTTACTCAGTTCATGTTTTACTAATGCCCAAAGTTTACAGTGGTGGTTACCAAACAATATCACAACACGTGTACTCTGGGAGTTAAACGCAGAAGGCGATAACTTTACCGCCTTGTTTACTAGATCGGAGATATGCTTCTTAGGCTGGGTAACACTGTCGCCTAAACAATATATAGTGCGTCTCCTTTCTAGGTTTAGCAAAAATGAATTTTTCATCAGCTTTCCCATTTTTATATTCTATTAATGATATCTACTTTTCTTTCTCTAAAGGGTAAGTATTTACTTTTATTACTCAGAAAACTTGAAAATCATTACTGCATCAATACCCACAACCACAAATGGAAATATAAAATAAGGATTTAAGACTCATTTTATTTGTAAACAAAATAATAATTAATGAAACTAAAAATAAAATATAAATATAATCAATAATTCATAAGGCCTATGCGACTATGTAGGAAAATCAATGATCTTAGCTTAGTTAAAGAGCTATTCATTGCCAACTTGTCATAAATAGCTTCTATCGATAGCAAGTGGATTATGATAATTAAATTTCTTTTTGGCATCTTATTTTTTGTGATCCTATGTTCTTGTTCATTTTCACATAATTTTCATTCTGAATGAAATTCGTATGACGAATGAAATTCACAAAAAAGATCATGTGTATTCACATAATGAATATTTACCAAAAAAATCAACAGGTTTGTCTCAGCATAACCTCTGAAGCATTTCTTAGTCAACCTATTCAATACTATAACCATTGCATATATTTTTCATTTAACAAGTTTAATTAATCTTTATTGTTAAATTAACATATAAAATATTTTAAAAATTTCATAGTATCACCATTTAATCCGTTAAATTAATTATAGTACCGATGGACTAATTAAGATAATAAAAAAATTATTATTAAATATAATTATCAGTCTAATTAAAATTTTATTATTTAATTGTAGAACAAAAGTAATACCTATGTTACCGAGCAATAAATCATAATATCTGATAGGACCTCTTATATATCTCTTACACCTTTTAGAAAAAACCTGTAACTTATAGGTGTACTATAACTAGTTACTACTTATTTAAAGCTGGAAACCTTACCCAGCCGTTAACTAACATAGAATCTTAAGATTCAGAGGGTATACACTATGGCTAAAACCGCATTAATCACTGGTGCAAGTAGAGGGATCGGAAAGGCAATATCTCACTACTTTGCTCAACAAGGGTATCATTTAGTGCTAATTGCCAATAGCCTAAACAACCTAAACAAACTCAGGTCTGAAATAAATCGAGAGTTTCCAGATCTATCAATACAGGTATACAGTATTGACTTCTCATACCCTGAACTTTTAGAGTCCTCACTACTACCAATTTTAGAAAATATTAATAACATAGATGTATTAGTTAACAGCGCTGGCATACTTAAAGCTGGTAACATTGGACTATCTTTCACCCAACTCACAGAGTTGATCAATATTAACCTGACTTCAACAATGGTGATATGTAATGTTGTAGCGCAAAAAATGCAGCAACAAAAATTTGGTGAAATATATAATCTAGGATCGACTGCTGGACTATCTCCTGTAGCAAAAATTGCAGCTTATTCAGCCACGAAATCAGCCATAGTCAGTTATAGCCAATCGCTTTATCAAGAGCTCCTACCATACAACATAAAGGTATGTTGCTTATGTCCAAGCGTCGTTGATACCGATATGACAGATGATGGACGAATCGATAATCAACTTAAAATTGAAACCAAAGATATCACCAAAGCAATAGATTTTGTTCGCAGCTTATCTTCTGGCTCAGCTATGTCGGTTATTCCAATACGATGTAAAATCATTGATTTAGAAAATAGTTAAAATAAGAAGGGGGCTACATAACGTAGCCCCCCTTCACTTCATAAACAACAAAATTAACGGCTTTGCAGCTCAGCAAAAATAGCTTCTGCGTCAACAACGCCTCCAGAGATAGACAAAGTGGTAAATGGAACTAAATCTTCTGGTGATGTAGGGTTTTTGACCAATAGCTCTGGATAAATACGAGCTTTGTTCATTAACAGATCTTTAAGCTCAACAGCTGACAGATCAGGGTAATGTGACCATACCATTGCAGCCACTCCAGAAACCACTGGTGCTGCCATACTAGTACCACTATATGCAGAGTATGTATTATTTGGCGTAGATGATAAAACACGGTAGCCAGGAGCAAATACATCTACCGTTTCCTGACCATAATTACTAAAACTCGCAACGAGAGAATCATCAGCATATTTCGCAGAAGCACCTACATCCATCCAAGTTGAAATAGGCTTGGACCATTGGTGTTTTGCAAAGCGGTTAGGGAAGCTTGGTTTGATATCATTATCATTGCGGCTATTGCCTGCAGAGTGCACGATAAGCGCACCTTTCCTTGCTGCATAACGGAATGCATGATCAACAATAAACTTACGCGGTGAATAGCTCTTACCAAAGCTCATATTGATAATTTTTGCGCCATTATCTACCGCGTAACGCACCGCATTGGCAATATCTTTATCTCTTTCATCACCATTTGGTACCATGCGAACAGCCATGATCTGAGCATGCTCAGCCAAGCCATCAATACCAATACCGTTGCGGCGTTCAGCTGCAATGATACCGGATACGTGTGTACCATGTGATCCTACTGGGCCTTTAACATCATTATTCCCATAACCCTTCTCCCAAGCATTATCGATATCATCCATTACAATATCTTGACGAGTGTCTAACTCTAAATTGTAATGATAATCGAGAGCAGTCTGATAACGATTTTTACGCGACTCCAAATAGTCAAATGAATACCATGATGCAAATACTGCTAAAATACCTTTTGTAGCTTCGACTACCTCTGGATTTGAATGCGATAACAATATTTGTAAACCATCCACTGTAAAGTCTTTATGTTCGATCAACTCAAGGATATCCCCTTTGAACTGATTCGCCTGCTCGAAAGCAAGAGTAACTTTCTCAAGCAAGCTTTGATTCTTTGCTACAGACCTAAGGTAATCGGCCTCAACACCTTTATAATATTCAAGCTCTTTGGGTGCAATCCACTCTTGCTCATTGACCATTCCAAGATACTTTTTGTATTCACGAGTTACTTCCAAAGTATCCTGATCAACATTTAGTCCTAGTGAATTACCCAAAAAATTCCAACCGTGGATATCATCAATGTAGCCGTTTCCGTCATCATCGATACCATTACCTGGGATTTCGTCTTTATTGGTCCAAAGCTTATTTTTTAAATCCTCATGCTCAATATCAACACCAGAATCAAGAACTGCAACAATGATTGGTTGAGGTTTAAGTGGTGGGAGCATAGATTCATACACATAATCAGCACCAACGCCTTGCAGATTTGAGTAGTTAGCAGACATATTGAACCAATCACCTCGTTGTTCAGAGGGTGGGATAAACATGTTTATTGAAAACAAAGCTGCAGGTTTAGCGAGTTGTGGTGAATAGTCTTCAATAATATTACCTTTTACATCTGTAATAAAAGGTAAGTTAGCCGGAGCTGGTTCAACACTAGCTGAAACTGACGCAGAAGCCATAATTGCAACGGCAAGCGTAGAAAGCTTATATCCATTTTTCATCTTAATTACATCCTATTTAATTATGCGCTCAAAAAGCGCACAAAAGATAAGGTGCAAAACTTAGAAAATCATTCATATCGTCAATTAAATGATATTAAGATCTCACTATTGGTAACACTTATTCCCTAAAGTTTGAGATAACTCCTATTGACTAAACTAACACTTTCATAACATTTAACCCACATAAAAAGACTTATCTATATACAGCATACCATCTGGACAAATATGCTGTTTTGGCCATCAAAGATAGCGGAAAGCAACTGTAAAACATCACAAAATCGTATTTTAAACTTGAAGAATATATAACACATGCTTAACTAGGGTGGATGGTAAACAACTGAAATTTATGGCACCAATAGCTGAGGAGTACAAATGGAACCCAAAAAGTCGTTTCAAGAACAAATACCCAATAACCATTGCTTTGGATGTGGTCCTCAGAATGAGCAAGGATTAAAAATTCATAGCTATTGGAATGGTGAAAACGAATCGGTCTGCAGTTTTACTCCCCTACAACATCATAGCGCCGGACCGTTGCATTTTCTCAATGGCGGTATCATTTCAACCATCATTGATTGTCATTGTGTATGTACTGCCATTGCCAAAGGGTATAAAATGCGTAGCAGAAATATTGGTATAGGTGAAACTGTGTGGTTCGCAACAGGAAATCTGGACATCAAGTTTTTAAAGCCTGTTCCCATAGATAGTGATGTACAGTTAATCGCATCAATATCTGAGGCAAAAGACCATAAAATCATGTTAAATTGTGACCTATTTTCTGGCGGAGATTTATGCTGCCAAAGTACTATTATCGCAGTAAAAGTACCCAATGAATGGTTTGAGCCTCGCTCATAAGTGACTCAATTTAGGTATTGCTCGCTTTTCATCTAACCAGATTATCGAAAAGTCATTCCTTCCCTACAATGCAGTGATTAAATATGCTAAAAAGCTCAACAACCAAATAGCTGATGAGCTTTAATTTACATTCGGCTTGTATTTTTCCTAATTTTTCTCAACTTTAAAAAACGAAAGTTCTGTGTTCTGTTTGTCTGCCAGTGATGCGAGCTCTGTCGCTGATGACTTCGCTTGATCAACAGCACCAACGTTCTCATTGACCAAATCAAACATAGCTACAGTACTTTGGGAAATCTCCTCAGTCACACTATATTGCTCTTGAGAGGCTGTAGCAACAAGCGTATTGATGCCAGAAATAGTTTCCACTGAACCAGCAATATCATCGAAAGACGACTTAACATTATCAGACAAATCTACTGATTCTTGTATCGAAGCAACATTAGCAATCATATTATTATTCGCTTTTTCTGATTGCTCTTGAAGTTTAGTAATGATCTCTTGAATATTTTGTGTCGATTCTTGTGTCTTGCCCGCGAGTTGGCGAACTTCATCAGCTACAACAGCGAAACCGCGACCCTGATCTCCTGCACGAGCGGCTTCAATTGCGGCATTCAAGGCAAGCAAGTTAGTCTGCTCAGAAATAGAACTGATAACATTAGTGACTTCTCCAATGTTGACTGCACTATTTTTTAATTCCTCGATCATACTTGCTGTTTCTTGCACTGACTTGTTAATGTTCTGTGTCAATACAATTGATTTATCCAATGCTGTGTTACCATCCTTCACATTACTGATCGCTTTCTTCGTTTCTTCCTCAGCTTGTACAGCGTTAGATGACACTTCTTTAGATGTACTAGATAACTCATTGATAGCCGTCGATATACTTTCAACCCGATTAAGCACATCCTGAGTATTATCTGCTGTATTTTGCATTAGTTGCGTTAAGTGGCTAGAAGCCGCACTGGTGTTGTCCGACGAATCAGTCAATTCTCTAATCAACTGAGAAAGTTGCTCAATAGACTGGTTGTAGGTCTGCTTTATTTTGAAAAATTCGTTTTTTGAAGGTGTCAGAACTAAAGGTTTTAGTGTACCTTTGGCGAGTTGCCTTATTGCTTGAGACATTTCACTGATGTTACTCGACAGTAAATTATTAATAATCATCAAAAATACACCTGATACGACACAAGATATTATCGACAGCACAATCACATTAAACACTGAAGAAGATAGCGAAGATTTGAGCGCTGTATAACGCGTCTGTAAGAATTCATCTTCCGCTCCAACAATTTTCTCGAAGATGACACGCATATCATCCACGTATTTTCTACGATCTTGCTGAATGAAATCTAAGACTTCGGTGTCACTAACAGATGTTCTCAGCTTGATTCCCTTATCAATTTCAACGCTAAGCCACTCCTCATAGAGGTTTCTAATCTCATTTAGCCTTTTTGTTTGCACGTCCGTCGGGTTGTTGATAAAAATACCAGCCAAGTACTGCATATCTTTTTTGATGTTTTCAATACCTATTTTATAGGGCATCAAAGAGGACTGAGATTTCGTTAGCATATAACCGCGAAAACCTGTTTCAATATTTAGAATTTGCTCAAGTAAGCTATCAATCTTGCCTTTTATCATATAGGTCTTAGAAACTTGTTCTTGACTAGTGATCACATTCTGATTTGACTGGCTGGCAAGAATGGCAATTGAAGTAAAGCCCACAATAATGACGGTAAGTGCACCAAAAATCAGCATCTTTGTCGGCAGTTTTTGCAAAGTTTTCATAAAACAAATCCTAATTGTCGTTTCAATCAATAATTCTAGGCGAAAAATCACCAATTGTGGTAATACAAAGCACAAATAAGCTTCATTTACATCAAATTATGAATATTTTTTGTATTTCTCAAAGCAATACTTTGTGGCATCAGCATTAAGTTTATTAGAGACCATAAAAAACGCACACATTGATTTAAGTAATGTGTGCGTTTAGTTTGATAAAACTAGGATAAATCCATGACCTTGTTCTAATGCAAGAGAATACTATCTATGACTTGCCTAATCTTTAACTGGTTGGTTTTTCAGACTCCATCTTACTTGCCAGTTGAATTTCTTGCTGTCTCAACATTGTATCTAACTCATCTCGACGTGCTTTAAATGCCACCATTTCATTCTTTGATACTGAACTCGCCATAGGAATATTTGCAGTCATAGCATTTACTGCTCGTCCGCGATCAATCAACTCATAATGAATATGTGGGCCAGTAACACGCCCCGTTGCGCCAGAAAGACCTATTCGTTGCCCACGTGACACTTTTTGCCCTTTACTCACTAAAATTTTACTCAGGTGAAGGTAACGTGTCTTATAGCGACTTCCGTGTTGAATAACAACATAGTTACCCGCATACGGATGTTTGCGAGTCATCACAACAACTCCATCGCCTGTAGCTTGAATTGGAGTACCCGTAGGAGTCGCCCAATCAGTTCCATTATGAGGAGCAATACGACCAGTAACGGGATGTTTGCGAGTGGGATTAAAATTAGAGCTTAATCGATAACTACCGCCCACAGGTTTTCGTTGAAACGCACGCTGTAAACTGTTGCCATTCTTATCGTAGTATTGACCATCAGAGTGAAGATATGCTGTTATTTCTCTGCCGCGATTATAAATCTTTATCGCTTGCAATTCACGATTACCCGTATCTTGCTCACCCACATATTGCTTGGAAAGAACAACCTCAAATACATCACCGACACGCAAGTCACGAGAGAAGTTAAGCTTATCTTTGAGTAACGTTACAATTTGTTCATTTTCATTAATTCCAAGGCCAACACGGTGTAGAGACTGAGAAAAGCTGCCTGCGATTTCTCCTACTAGCGCTTGCTCTCTCCATATGCTAGGGATTTTGACCGTATTAAACGTAAAACTTCCATCATCAAGTAAACGATATACCGCCCGCTCAACAATACTAAATTCCAATTCCATTTTAGCTAAACGTTTGGTATCTATATCCCGCCAGAACCTCAATGTATTTCCTGGTCTTAAAGTATCTAATGCCAGATAGTTTAGGTCCGTTTCCATCACTTTCATCAGTTCCGTATAGCCAAAGCCCAACTGATCGAAAATGGTACTCAAGTTATCTCCTCTTTTAATGACATACTCATAATCTGGTATATCACTAATCACTTCTGTCTGATTCATCAGATTGCCTGTGATACTCGATTCAGGTAAAGAAAGATGGATAATACGTTTGTTCTGGCTGGAATTATTCGTTGCAGATATAACCAATGCGGCAACAATAGGAAGACTCAAAAGTATCATTTTTCTCGACTTAGAAAGCTCTCTAAAACGAGATTTAAAACTATTGGGTTGCACAACTTGACCTATACATGGTTAAAACAAAGCACTAAGATTACGGTTTTCCGGGAGGCTTGTCACCTTCCGATTGTCATTATTGAATCAAAAATAAGACAAACAAGCCTCTGTATAGATTAACCATTATTGATTAAATTATCAATTCATCAATTAAATACATCTATTGAAATTATTTTTTTATTCACTCATCGTAATGAAATAAGTGATGGCATCATGTATAAAAACAACACATACATGATAAGAGAAATACAGATGTACCAAGCAATCGGATTTAAATCACAAAACTATTCAATTTCAGGTCATTTATACTTACCAGAAAATACAACTAAGCCTGCACCTTTAATTATTCTTTGCCACGGTTTTTGTGGTGTAAAAGAGCTACTGCTTCCAGCTTTTGCAAAGCGTTTTTCTGATCAAGGATACGCTGCTTTGACATTCGATTACCGTGGATTTGGCGAAAGCGAAGGCGAGAAAGGGCGCCTAGTCCCAGATCTACAAATCGAAGACATCCATGCTGCTATTGATTGGGCAAAACAAGAGCCATCTCTTGATTCAAACCGTATCGCTTTATGGGGAAGTTCATTTGGTGGCGCAAATGCGATCATTGCAGCAAGTCAGAGCGAAGAAGTGAAATGTGTCATCGCCCAATTAACCTTTGCTGACGGCGAAACTGTCATTACTGGTGAAATGTCTGCTGAAGAAAAAGATAAATTTCTCTCTACAGTTGAGCGCATGCGTGACAAAAAAGCAAAAACTGGCAAAGAAATGATGGTCCCCATTGCTAAAGTATTAAGTGACGTTCAATCAGTGGACTTCTTTAATAAATACAAAGATGACTTCCCTGCGCTGACAATCAAGATTCCGTTTCTCACTGTTTGGGAAACAATAAATCATAAGCCAGTACAAGCGCTGAAAAATCTTAATAAGCCATTGATGATTGTTGCGGCAGAAGACGATGGTGTAAACCCGTTAGAAGAATCAAGGGTATTGTTCGACCATGCCAATGAACCAAAAGCCTTGTATGTGGAAAAAGAAGCAACACATTATCAAGTCTATTCTGGTAAGCACTTTGAATCGGTAGTAACCAAACAGCTGGATTGGTTTAACCAATACTTGTAATCAGTAGCAACACTTAGGACACACTAGAAAAAAGATTAGTTTCACCATAGTTAAAGTTTATGGCATCAAAAAATCTTTAACTTTCTTGATATGTGTCCTTGTGTTTTTTACGCTAGCGACTGAATCGCTTCAATTATCGAAGTGAACTGAATTTTCGTCAAGCAGACTTCAGCTTGGACAAACTGGTGCTCCTGAATAAGCTGTGTAACACGCTCAAGAGAGAGAATTAGATCAAGTGATTCAACGGTACAGCCGCGTTGGGATGTTTTGAATTGATAGACCTGCCCAAAACTATCAATCAGGCAATCGGAATAGCTGCAAATCAGACCGTCAAGTTCGCGGAATAAAGCTTGCTCGCAAGCGAGAACAATAAGCTCAGGATCCCCTTCTAGTTTGAGTAAACAAGGCCATTTCACCATAACAA
The DNA here is from genome assembly GCA_024347015.1 of Vibrio pectenicida. Classification (GTDB taxonomy): domain Bacteria; phylum Pseudomonadota; class Gammaproteobacteria; order Enterobacterales; family Vibrionaceae; genus Vibrio; species Vibrio pectenicida. Next base: position 152,555 of record AP024890.1, read on the forward strand.
TTTTTAGTAGCTGTAATTAATAATCTAATTTACCACTGAACTGCTGTTAACACTACTTCCAGCCATATAGCCATTGGCTTGAGTCTTTTAACTTATTCCAATCAATGAGATAGTCATTTTTCGACAGTATTGCTTGCAAAGTGCAGGATAATATACGGCCTTCATCATCATACTCCGCTTCTGTTACCAAAAAGTGCTTTTCTCGTTTCAAAGGCGTAACTGCGGTCCATTTACTATTGCGAAGCTTAGCTGGGTTGATTTTGTTCATATATAATCCACAGATTAAGAGTGTTTGATTTATCAACTCATTGTACGTCTTTAAAAAAACATTAGGTCAATGATTGATGCCTTTTTATCAATAGAAACGTATCATGGCTAGTAAGTCAGATTCATCATTGGAGCATTAAGACGATGAGCAAACCGAAAGACATCCAAATCTCAAATTGCCTGGTGCACATCGAGAGTCTTGCTGCGGCAGTAGATTATTCTTTGCTAAACACTCTCAAACCAGACCCTGATGCAACAGTGAATGGAGAGGATCATCTCTCAAGGCAAATATTCTCTGGGCATTATGTTCCCGTAACACCCACCCCTATTGCTGAGCCTGTTTATGTAAGTCACAGTACCACATTCTTTGAAGAACTTGGACTAAGTGATGATCTAGCCAAATCAAAAGACTTCAAACGACTGTTTTCTGGTGATATGGATAATGCTCCTGAACCAATGAAAAATACTGGCTGGGCGACGGGCTATGCTCTCTCTATCTTTGGTACTGAATACATACAACAGTGCCCATTTGGAACGGGGAATGGCTACGGAGACGGCCGAGCCATTTCAATATTTGAAGGTATGTTGAATAATAAGCGCTGGGAAATGCAGTTAAAAGGTGGTGGTCCAACCCCATACTGTCGAGGTGCCGACGGTAGGGCTGTACTTCGTTCAAGTGTGCGAGAATATCTTGCTCAAGAATACATGCATGCTCTTGGGATCCCGTCTTCCCGTTCTCTATGCCTTTTTGCATCACAATCAGAAACTGTCGACAGGCCTTGGTATAGCGAAGGAACTCGCTCTGAAAATCCTGACATCCTGGTGTCTAACCCGGTTGCGATTACAACCCGAGTCGCCCCCTCTTTCTTACGTGTGGGACAACTTGAGCTCTTTAGTCGTCGGGCTCGCTGCCATACTAACTCTGATGCATTGAAAGAGTTAGAAATGATTACGCTCCATATAATCGAGCGAGAATATCGAGATGAGATTGATCACACTTTACCACTTACGGAGAAGGTATTAATTCTAGCCCGTTCATTTCGAGAAAGACTAACTTCTTTAGTCACCAATTGGATTCGAGTCGGCTATTGCCAAGGTAACTTTAACAGCGACAACTGCGCTATTGGAGGGTTTACTCTAGATTATGGGCCATTTGGATTTTGTGAGTATTTTGAGCCTTATTTTCAACCATGGACTGGCGGTGGTCGCCACTTCGCTTTTCTAAATCAACCTTTAGCTGCGGAAAAAAACTTCGAGACGTTCTGCGTAGCATTAGAACCGCTCTTGCATTCGTCACCAGAGCAGAAAAGGCAACTAGCGAAGATCTGTGAAGGTTTCTCTCCGTTGATTCAAACTAAAATTAACCAGATGTGGGCAGATAAACTTGGACTAGAAACACTCGATCATAAGTTACTCAACCAACTTATCACATTGATGATGAAAACCCATGTCGACTACACACTCTTTTTTCGTGAGCTTTGTAATATTCCCGAAAACATCTCAGACATTGAAAGCAGTTTCTACGCCGCGCCCAGTGATGAAGTTACGGAAGAATGGCAACAATGGTTAACCTCATGGCGAAAAAAAATACCTTCAGCATCAAGTCCGGAAGCTATCGCTAAACAGATGAACCAGATTAACCCCAAATACACATGGCGTGAGTGGTTAATTGTGCCTGCCTACCAGCTAGCAGAAAATGGTGATTATACTTTAATACATGAGTTGGAAGAGGTTTTTCAAGACCCTTATGGTGAACAATCACAGCAGATGGAAGATAAGTATTACCGCTTAAGGCCACTAGAGTTTTTTGCTTCAGGTGGCGTGTCACACTACAGTTGTTCGTCATAAAGCACTCTATTTAAATAGAACAAAAATCTAACCATAGCAAAGAGGACTTAACCAAGTCCTCTTACAAATACAGATTATTTACCACCAATACTCAATCGTGAAAATCTGATCTCTGGGGCGAAGAAAGTCCGACTATCATTGATATCTTGGGTACTACCCACTGCATCAACTTCTTGCAACATCTTGTAGAAGTTGCCAGCTACGGTTATTCCGCGCACCGGTTGAATACGCTGCCCATCACGGCACAAGAAACCACTAGCACCAAACGAGAAGTCCCCACTGACCACATCTGCGCCAGAGTGAACACCTTGCAATTCAACCAACTCCAAGTACTCACCCGCTTGAACTTCAGATGTACTACTATGACCAAGTGCAATCATTTTATGGTTTGCAGAGACATCTAAACTGGATTTTGCACCTCGAGCAGCACTAGCTGTCGATACCACGCAAAAATAACTTGCGCTATGGCTGTTATGTAGCAGAGTCTTAAGCTCACCAGCGGCAATCAATACATTGTCTTGCGTAGCAAAACCCTCACTATCAAAGCTGGCAATCGACATACCATTTGGCGTGTAAGCTACATCTGTTAAAGAAATCAGATTGCTGGCAATACTTTGACCAAGCTTATCGGCAAGTGGCGTCACACCTTTCATCGCGCTCATACCAGAAAATGCATTTCCAAAAGCGCCAAATAAACTGCTTAAAGCATTAATGGAAAATACAGCCGCGTACTTTCCTGTTGCTATTGGCGAACCATCAAGTAATTCTCGTGCCAGGTTGTACCCTTCATCAACACATAATGCCGGGCTCAAATCAGTAAAACGTCGACCCACTGACATTTTACCTGCCATGGCTTGTTTACCGTCTTTTTCAAGTAATGCATAGGCATAACAATTGAATGAGCGCTCAAAGTGCTGACACAAACTTCCTTGAGTATTAGCGATAATAAGTTGAACTTCACCGTCACTGTATCCATTGTAAGGAGAGCTAACTCCATCAGATTTATCGACAAGCCCTTGCTCAAGTGAGACGGCTAATTGAATTTTATCATCAACTAACGCCGTATCCGGCTGGGCAATTTCGTCTGCATCGGATTGGATATGGCTGTTTATACAAGCAATCGTTTGGTGTTCATCTTGCTTAGAAAAGCGTGCACTTTCTAACGCGTTGGTTAGCATTAAATCCAAACTGGTTTGTTCAAGGGATTCTGAGTAACTGGTGGCAACGCGTGCATCTTTGACAACACGCACCCCAAGCACCTGGCTAGAACTGACTTTATATTCATCTAACTGGCCTTGGTTTGCTTTAAGGGAGAAACTGCTATTGCGACTGACAATCACGTCTGCTTCGGCGCCTTGCCGTTTAGCTTCTGATAAAACGTAATCCACCGAGTTAAGAAGTTGTTGTTCACTACTCATTAGTTACCACCTCCAACCAGAATATTATCCACTTTAAGGGAAGGCTGCCCAACGGTCGTCGGGACAGAACCACTGACTGAACCGCACATTCCCGGTGCTAAGGCCATATCTTGGCCTACCATACTGATTTCTTTAAGTACTTTAGGGCCAGTGCTAATAAGGGTTGCTGTTTTTAATGGTTTGGTAATTTTGCCGTTTTCGATTAGATAAGCTTCTCGCACCGCAAAGTTAAATTCTCCTGTGCCCGGTTGAACCGAGCCACCACCCATTTTTTTGGCGTAAATACCGTGCTCTATTCCAGCTAGCATATCATCAAGAGAATGATCACCTGCTTCAATAAAGGTATTTCGCATCCTAGACGCAGGAGCAAACTTGTAGTTCTGGCGACGGCCTGATCCTGTCGGCTGATAACCCGTTTTCAGGCTACCCATTTTATCGACCATAAAACTGGTCAACTTACCATCTTTAATCAATTGAGTGCGTTTAGTTGGCATGCCTTCATCATCAACATGAATCGATCCCCACTCGTTGGTCATAGTGCCATCGTCAACAGCACTGACCGCAGAATGTGCAATCATCTCACCCATCTTGTCATGAAATACCGACGCCTTCTTGGCAACGGCTGTCGTCTCCAGTAAGTGGCCACATGCTTCATGGAAAATGACACCTCCGAAACCATTACCAATTACGACTGGCATTTCTCCGGATGGGCAGGGATCTGCGCCCAATTTAACCAGTGCTTGCTGCGCTATGGTTTGCCCAAGCTCTTTCGCATCCAAATGCTGACTAAATTCCCAACCAGATAGAGCACCAGGCCCCTCCATACCAGAAGTTTGCTCATCACCTTGCTGCGCAACCGTATTACCTGCAACACGAATATAATGGCGGGTATCATCAACTTGTAAACCTTCAGAATTGAAGATAGAGATTTTCTGCTCACGCTGAAGCACACTACCAATAAACTGGCTGATAAACTCACTTTCTGCGCGTGCGGATTTATCAACATCCAATAAAAAAGCAATCTTTGCATCTAGATTAGCATCTTGGCTAAGAGGCATTTTACAACCATGTTGAGCTGGATATGAGTTTAAATTCAGTGCTCCTGATGAAACAATTTGCTGGCGTTTGTCCTTGGCAGCAAGGAGTGAAGTCACTCGTTTTAATTCAGCCTCATCTGTGCTGTTGGTGTAACCATAAAGAACTTTATAACCAAAAAAGAGTCGGATACCAATACCAAAATCGATACCTGTGTTGACTTTATCTACTTCACTTGAAGCAATTTGAACAGTATTCGTTTGGTGATGTTCAACGAATAGCTCGGCAAAATCAGCGCCTAAAAAAAGAGCGTGATCAATGACGGCTTGCGCTGTTACAAAGTTAAGCATGAAATCTCCTAGGGGACTGCATTTAGAGATTTCATCTTAACAAGAATTGGTTTTAACTACCTCTATTGTTAAAGCGCTTTTTGGTATTTTTGCGACTAAGCGATCAACTCCTTGGGTTTCAACTCTTCTTCAACATCATACTCTCGCGCACTCTTTCCAGTTAATTCCATCATAATTTGTTTAATTAACACCCCATAAATAAACATCATCGGCAGCCCAGCCACCACACACAATGATTTTATGGTATTGATACCACCGCCTGTCAAAAACACACTAAAGCTAATCAAAGCAATGGCTCCAGCCCAAAGTAGCTTTACCTTAATGTCAGGATCCCCATTTATGGACAATCGGTTTGTGGTCAGCATAGAAGTCGCTACGCTCGCACTAGACATGGTAGTGAGCATTAAAAAAAACTGGATTATCAAAAACAAAGAGAGAACCAGATTCTTTGCTGGTAACGTTTGAATTAGGGAAACAACTGCGAAAGTTTGCCCACCACTACTCATCCATTCTTGTACAGGGTAGCCACCTAATAGCTGAGCCCATACCGCGTAACCGCCAAAAATTGAAATAAAAAAAGTACAACCAAGAGAACCCATTGAAATCGCATACAAAATCATTTCACGTATTGTCCGCCCTCTTGATATGCGAGTAATGAAAAGCCCCATCATTATCAGGTAAGCGTAATACCAAAACCAATAATATTGTGTCCATGCTTGCGGGAAGCCACTTTGCTGCACAGGATCAGTCCAAAGTGACATACGAAAAAAACTATCTAACATTACCCCCAAAGAATCGGTGAGATTGTTTAAAATAAATTGTACATTGGATGAGAACAAAACAAACAAAGCGAATATAATCGCCGAGATCACTGTATAATCAGATACCTTGCTTATACCCTTATTAAATCCCACCAAGGTGACAGCAAATAAGACCAAAACAAACAGCACTATGATGCTCCCCTGTAGAACAAGATTATTCTCTACACCAAACAACTCAGCAGCACCAGCACTAAGCAAAGTTACCGTCAACGCCAATGAACTTGCAAATGCTGCCAAAGTACCAAAAATCGCCAGTAAATCTATGGATTTAGCCACGTATTTATTACGACCTAGTACTGGCTCACATAAGGTAGAAAGCTTTAAAGTGCGTTTCTTTTTAACATAGAAGGCATAGGCAAACGGAATCGCAGGGAAACAATAAATCGCCCACCCTGTGACACCCCAATGGAAAATAGAATAAGTTACAGACCAAGCGGCGGCAGTATAACTATTAGCTTCTGCAAAAAGAGGAGGCGATTGTAAATAGTACATGGGTTCACCAATACCCCAATAAATCAAAGATGCTCCTACTCCAGCAGTAAAAATCATCCCTCCATACGAGAAATTAGAGTATTCAGGTTTATCATCTCCTAAGCGGATATCTCCATATTTCGAGAAAGCGAGCCAAAGCAAAAAACCAACCAATGCCAAACTAACAAGCTGCACTAACCAACCAAACCAGTCGGTGACAAAAGTCATCGCATTGCCTGCCATATCTTGAGCTTGATCAGGATACAAAGAGGAAACAAGTAGAATAAACAAAACAGTTACAATAGCAGGGATAGCCAATCCTAAATTAAGATTCTTCAAGACTGTCTCTCCACTGTGCTAGAGCTTGGACATGGATCGGCTCAATACCACAGCATCCCCCAATAACGTGCGCCCCTAACTCGTACCATCTTTGAGCATATTCAAGATATTCTGAGGGTGAAAAGTGTCTAATTGCCTGCAGTGAATCATTGGCCTGATGGTCAGATTTTATTGGTGCAAAGCTGTTAGCATATACCCCAATAATAAAAGGCTTATCATTGTGCTTCATTACTTTGTTCACTTCTTTGATAGCATTTTCGATAACCTCTGGGATAGAACAGTTAAAGAAAATACCATCGACATTGGCGTCAAGTAATTCTTCCACTGCCTCCGTAACTGACTCTCCCGAACGGAGAGATGGTGATTGCTCAGTGTCATCTTGCAAGGTGAAAGATAGGTATACCGGTTTTTTAGAATTCGCTAATACCTTAGTGATGACTCTCGCCTCACCAAGGCTTGCAATAGTTTCAGCTAACCAAATATCAACATATGCCTGCTGAGCTTCAGCCAAGCTGGTAATGATTTCGTACGCTCTTTGCTCATCAAAAAAATCTGGACGATATGAACCAAACGCCGGCGGAAGTGCACCTGCAACCAAAATTTTTTTCTCTGATTCTTGCGCCACTTCGCGGGCAAGCTGCGCAGCTTTTTCTGCCAGTACTTGGCCTTGTTCTGCATAAAGCGCTTCACCTAAATGAAACGGCACACAAGCGTAGCTATTCACAGTAATGATCTGCGCGCCAGCTTCTATAAAACCTTGATGCGCTTGCTTAACATGCTGTGGAGACTCGATCAGTGCTTGCGCACTCCATAGAGGCTGAGAAAAAGGGGCGCCAATGCGTTTAAGCTCTCGCCCCATTCCACCATCCAATATTGTAAGGCTAACCATTTAGACATCCATACGTCTTAACATCTTAATGGTCATTAAATCACAATAGACTGCAAGTTACAGTTAATTTTCTTCATATTTAACATGAAGAAAATTCATAGTTAACTTATTCGTTAATCACTTTTTCTGGCCAAGGTCTCGTTGGCGCCTCAAAGCTAGGCTCCCCTAATACAGGGCTAGACAATACGTAAAAACCATGGTTAGTAAAGAGCCAAAATAAGTTTCGGTCATACTCGACATACACCGCATGAGATAAGTTACCCATCGCATAATCAGCCACTTTATCCGGAGCAAATGGTGGAACAAAGTAAGCTGTTATTTTGGGTTTGTTCGGCTTAGATACATCAAATACTTGCAGACCTGCATTATAAAAGTTGTAGGGCAATAACCCTGACTTGGCAATACCAGGTTGATGGTAGGCTCCTGTACGTTTAGGACCAAAGCTGCCTCTGCGCTGACAATAGTCTGTAAAATTTGCCTCTTTTGGTGGCATAGGTCTTGGCAAAACCCCTTTAACTATTGGATTAGTGGGTTTTGATACATCAATCACATATACATCTTTATAGGGTTCATAACAATCTTCATTCAATGGGTAACCACTATAATAAATTAGCCCCGTCTCTTCGACCTGAGATACATCGATAAAATCCCCTTCCGTGCCAGCAACACTAGGCGGGAAAGTAACATGACCTACCGTCTTCATCTGGCTTGGATCATGTATATCGACCACATAAAGCCCTAACCCTCCCATAGCAGCATACGCATATTCTGATTCTTTATTATTAATAAACAGTGACATACGCGCTCCCATCCATGAAGTTCGATTACCTACACGAGGATTTTGTTTATATGCTTTTTCATGCTCAGGATCACCAGCGATTTGACCGGGAACTGACAGCATGTCTAACAAACGAGGATTGCGAGGATCAGACATGTCCCAAGCCTGGTAGCCGGCACTGTATAAATCGTTAGGGTATTCCGTTAATGCATACTTTTTATCGGGCGCAGCCGCTAAATACATCACACCATCACCATAATACGACGGTATGTCGCGCACGCCAGAGCCTTGTTGCTGACCAATTGGAGCATCTGGATTAAGAATATCCGTGGTGCGCTCGGAAAGTAAGGTCCAATCTTCAGGCATTGGCCCTTTCATGCTATATACCTTAAATCCCTTCAAATGCTGACTTTGCCGAATAGCTTTAACTTGCTCTGGACTACGATATTTATCCTTAAGTAAGCCAAAACGCCTGACCTCATAAGCTTGCACCATCACATAACTTTGCTCAGATTCACTCCATTGAATCGACGCGGCGCCCATCATTTCTCCGTCTTTAAAGGGCTGTTGTGCTTCTCCTAGACCCGATTTCCCCCATGTATGCCCTTTAGTTAACAGCAATTTTACGTCCTTTGGATTCGTAATATCGAAAACCTTCAGATCGCCCCTGACATACTGATACAAGTAGCGCTTGCCATCAAAGTCCACCATATTTTGCCAAGTATGAAAAGGCTCAACCGTAATCGGATAGTAGGCTTCAACCGTCATATTATGCTGATAGCTTTGCGTATCCCAGTAGTCCAACTGGCCTTCAAACGGCTGCGCTTGATGCGAGCTTGGCGCTTCCTTAGGGTGATAAAAACGCCCATCTGGACCAAACCCATAATCTGACGGACTGGGAGCTTTAGGATCCTTATTGGGAGATAAAGCCACTTGCCTTTTTACCATCTCATCATCAATCACATATGGCGTGTCAGCACTCGCCGCACAAGCCGTATTACTGGCAATCAATGATACTAAAATTAAGGAGCGTATCGGAATCGAATCAAACATAAACAGCCTTATTATCAATCAAGTAAATGAGAATAAGACTATATCTCAGCAGGAAAACAGAAAACTGAACCTTGTTGGCTTTATCTCAATAGGATATCTGGAGTTTAATCAGTAGTGTTGGCGAGAGATACCTCTCTACTTTTCCTTGATTGAGAATACGCAACAGCAAGACTGACTGCCACGCCAATAAACACCCACTCTAGGGTAAATTGGCTGATACTCAACAAACGATCCATCAAATCATCAATAGTTGAAATCCACATATAAAATACAAACTTTGCGCCGCTTTGAGTCAGTATCAGTAGAGCAGCGATGGTTTTGGGCAAAAGCATTTTTAGATTTCTGGTGCCGTTTTGACCGATCAGATAACAAATAAAATAGGCGGCAATCATAGGCTCAATAAAGGTTACTGATGCAATGATGTCGACTATCTTAGGATATGGGAAAGACAGCACGCCCGATTCAGATGGCGGAGTAAGAAGCTGAGCAAGTGGGGCTGTGATTTCTTGCAAAAATGGGGTTAGCCAGAGATGTACCCCAACGCTGTAAAAAATGACCACTATTGCTGTGAAAAACAGATTATAACGCTTTGCTAAGCAGCGCTGAAAACTAACAATAGCTAACGTTATAACAAAGGTTGCTAAAAGCTCGGGAAGGTAGCTTAATACCCAAACAAATAAATACTTTTGATCCACTGTATAGCCTGCAGTAAGTGGTAAACGGATAAAAAGCTCTTGAATTGCAGCCATAGTGACAAAAGCAATACCAATATGTTGAGCGAAGCTGATTGAGGGCTTCCAGCGCACCAATTGCAAACTCAACCAAAGTATTCCTAAGCTTTGAATAACAAATATGAACATATTTATCCATTGCGTCGGTTGCCATTGAGGATAAGCTACCCCCCAGTTCGTCATTTGTATATGGATATTAACAGCGAGTATTCCCACAATAAAAAGGTAAACTCCGAGTAATAATTTTGACGATTTAATATTCATATTGATCCCATAAAACTAATTACTTAAAGAATTTGGCTGATACTCTAAAATATCACCGGGCTGGCATTCTAAAGCCTGACAGATTTTTTCTAACGTGCTGAAGCGAATTGCTTTGGCTTTGCCATTTTTTAAAATCGATAGGTTTTGCTCACTCACACCCACTCTTTCAGATAACTCTTTTAAGCGCATCTTGCGTTTGGCCATCATCACATCCAGATTGATAATAATATCCACTGCTACCTCCTAAATTGTGTGTTTTTGCTCATCGGCAAGTTGCTGAGCTTCACGCATAACATGTGAAATAACCACCACAATAAAACCGCAGAATAAGGCCATCACATCTAAACCGGTGAAAGTCAATGCCAGCAAGCGCTCACCAGGAGGGTTATTAAAACTTAGTGCTACTGAAAAGAGCCCTGAATATACAAAACCACCAATCGCCCAGTAAAAAAAGACAAAGCCAAGTTGGCGATAGTATTTTACAGTCTGAATGGTAAATATTTCCCCGTTCTCGTAACTTTTAAATAGATTTTTCAGTAAGATAAGGGCATAAAATACAATTCCACAAGGGAGTAAGCTAATCAATAGAGACAACAAACGAGTTTGTAAAGTTAAAGGCTCACTAGTGTATGAACTAACATCATAACTAAGCTCAAATATACCTGACTTAGTCAATATATCACCGGAAGTTTGCACTGTTAGCCAAAAATAGATAGTCGCGACAGGTAATAAAACCATCAAAAAGTTAATAACTATCCCAATTCTTCGGCTGTAGATTTGAATTTGTTGCATAAAGATCTCCAACTGATTGATGGAGGCATCTTAGCATCAAAAACCAACAAAACAACAAAAATTTATTGATAAACATTAAAATTTTATCTTTATTATGTTTTATTCTTTGCCAATAGCTTAATATGTTAGGAAATGATCCCTGAGATGATTAACTAAAAGTGCCCTGCAACTTGCTCTATCTCGTTCAACGCATTGTCGATTTGTTCATTTGATACGTAAGGCGCAGGACCCAACCTCAGCTGATCTCCTCGACTATCGGTTTGGATCCCTCTAGCCTTAAGCCGTTTTACCCATTCAGCTGCTTTTGGCGTAGTTAAGGATAGAAAACCTGCATTATTTTGAATACTATGTCGCGGAAACGATAAAACCTTGTTCGTAAGGTTTAAGCTTTCAATGCCTTGCCATAACCTAGTGATTTGTTGCCGATTGAGTTCTGCAAGTCTTGCTACAGATAAATCCTGCTGGTCAAAAAAATCAAATACAGCAGCAGCACGGTAATGGCTGGTAGGATCATAAGTTGAACCGGCAAATGCGCCTTGCCCTTTGCCATAACTCACTTGATGGGCCTTTTGGTTTAAAGATTCAAACTCAGCAAACCATCCTGTGATAATTGGCGAACCATTGTAACCTCGGGGAATACGCATAAAGCAATTTCCCTCTCCCGCTTGACAATATTTATAACCACCACCAACAATAAACGCGTGTTGCAGCCGCCATTTAGCGAGATCGAACTCAATCACGTTAGTTGCATGGTAGACATCGACTAAGCATGGAATAGAAAGTGACTTTGCCGCACTGGCAACTTGACCAATTTTTTTGAAGATTTGACTAGTTGCGAAGAAGACCGCCGATAGCATCACTGCGTCTGTCGAACGATCCACTTTTTCTATAATACGATCAGCTAAGCTTTCTGATGGTTGAGTAGGAACAACATCTATATGAATGTTTAGCTCTTTAAGCCGTTCTAGTTGACGACGTATTGAATAAAATTCACCATCTGTAGTCACTATTTTTATCTGTGTATTTTTCTTCGATTTGAAACAATTGAGATCAGATAAGAACCTAAGAATAAGCTCATGAGTTGACTGCCCCAGAACAACTTGCCCATTTGGCTCATGCATAGTTAAACGATAAAATACTCTAACTCTCTCTGCTTTTTCAAACGCTAATTCCCATTTATCATCAATGTGTTTAGCTGCGTCGTTGAAGCAATCTAACACACCCTGCTTTGCCACATCTGGCCACGCCTGATGAGAGTGTCCAGACAGCAAAATGCGCTCAGCAACATCAAATTCTCGGTAATGCTGCTGTAAATCTTTGGCAATATCCATTCTTTAATCCTGTTTCGCTTAAAGTTGAGTACGTAATTCAAACAGTTCAGGAAAAAAGCTTATATCGAGTGCTTTTTTTAAAAATGCCACTCCAGATGAGCCTCCGGTACCTCGCTTATGACCAATGATACGTTGCACCGTATACATATGCTTAAATCGCCATTGCTGAAAACTATCTTCAATATCCACCAGTTTTTCAGCTAATTCGTACAATTCGAAGTATTTATCTGCATCACGATAAACTGTAAGCCATGCATTGAGTACTGAGCCGTTTTTTTCATAAGGTAAGCTCACATCTCTTAATAGTTGGCTCTTGTCTACCTCTAACCCTTGCTGGGCAAGTATTGACAAGGTCACGTCATACAAACTAGGCGTTTCGAGCACTGCCTTTAATTCTTGATACGCTTGAGCGTTATTTTCATGAACTTTCAGTAGTGCTTGATTTTTATTGCCTAGCAAAAATTCAAGCTTGCGATAACCACAGGACTGAAAACCTGAGGAATAGCCCAAAGAATCTCTGAACTTCAGATAATCGACTGGAGTTAGAGTGGAGAGAATAGACCAAGATTGGGTAAGCTGATTAAAGATTTGTTTAACACGAGAAATCACTTTAGATGCATGGCCAAAATCTCCCTGCTTAAGGTTTTCTATCGCTTCCGACAACTCATGACCAGCAAGCTTGAGCCACAATTCACTGGATTGATGAATAATAATAAACAGCATTTCATCGTGTTGGTCGGAGAGAGGTACTTGTGCGGAAAGGATTTGATTTAATTTTAGATAATCCCCATAAGACATATCGTCTTTAAAATCGGTATGAATGTCTTTTTCCATTTCTCGGAAATTATCATGTGGGCATGCCATAAGCTAAGTCCTTGCTTTCTTACTGAAGATGCTATCAATTGTATATTATTACGAAAAATTCAAGGTTATCGCTTTAATAACAAAGGACAGACCTAGAATGAAGTATGTCATTTAGAAAGTCATAGTGAATACAGTTACCTTGATTGATTCACCATAAGTAGCTTTAAAATCTACCTAGAAACCTATAACTAACCATAGAAGTAATCTTGAAAAAGTTTGAAGCAATAATTTAGATTATTGTTGATTAATTGATTTTGATGTGACTATCACAAGTTTTTAAGTTATACAGCAGAATCATTTACAAAATATGTACTAATGGATTGGATTAGACAGTGAAAAATAGAATAAAGAGCATCATCACCTTGAGCGTAACTACCTTAGCTACATTACTTACTGGCAATTCTTATGCTACTGATAACAATGAGCATAATTTATTAGCTTACTCAGTAGCTTGGAAACAAACAGCTGCTGAATATAGAGCGCTTTACTATCAGGGCTTCAATCTTGCCAAAATGCACCTTGATAAAGCACTTATGAATCACAAAAAAGGAGACAAGCCTTTAGCTATAGTGACAGATCTTGATGATACTTTAGTACTGCCGCTTGAATACTGGGGAAGGTTGATACAAAACAAGAAGGACTTCTTTGAGGATCCTCTTTGGGATAAATGGATCCCAACAAATGGTATGATTCCAAGCCCTGGTTCTAACGATTTTCTTGAATACGCAAATCGCAATAATGTAGACATCTTCTATGTCACCTCCCGTGATCAGGGAGAGCCAACATGGGAATTAGCCAAGCAAAATATTTTGGCTATGGGATTCCCATTGAAAGATGATGCGCACCTCACTGTATTAACGGATACATCCAATAAAGAAACACGCCAAAATGAAATATTAAAGAACTATAACGTGGTTGTGCTCCTTGGTGACAACCTGAATGATTTTAAGCATAAGTACTATATCAAAGGCGATGTAGATGGACGCATTGCTAAGATGGAAGAGGACAAAGATTTATTTGGCAGCAAGTACATTCTTTTCCCAAATCCAACAGATGGTCATTGGCTTGCCGCTATTTTTGGTGAATCAGAACCTGAAGCAACACAAGAGAATCGAAAAACGCTTATTAAAGCAGCAACGAAAACGGCTTGGAAGGATAAATAACCTAGTATCATGATATCCAACAAAAATGCCGTTCACATTACATGAACGGCATGGTTTATACCCTAACTTTTAATCACTTGGGATTTCTTGATTGAAACTAGCCACAATACTTACATCATTAAAGTTTCGATAGCCTCGAAGCATAATTTTGAACGTTCCTGCTGGCTTGTTGAAAATGCACTGTTCGTTACTACCATTTTGGAATGGACGACAGTCAAATTCTGTCTTAGATACCGGGCCGTCATAGGTCACATACAAATCAGCATCACCTCCTTGTGGTCCAGAAATTGAGATGGTAACTTCTCCCACTTCAGTCGTTGTGAAAGTGAAAAACTGCTCATCAAAATAGCCAGAAGAAAGTCCCTCAACAGGTACACCGCCCTCTAGTTCTTTAACTGGCGAATTTATATCATCAAGGCTTGTTTCGACCAAATAAGCAACCGCCAACTTTGCAAATTTTGTTGCATGACTTGCTGTAGGATCAGAATTTTCTAGCGTGTCATTGGGGGTATGAAGGTTCGGGTTTGTATCATGGAAAAAACTCTCTGCAGGTATTGCAGCTGAATAGCCTGCGTTATGCCAAGACGCATGGTCAGAACATGCGTAACCACAACGATCAGTCTCATAAGTCAATTCACTAATATAAGTATCCATCAACTCAGTAAGAAACTCCACTAAATTAGCATCTGTATAATCCGTCATGAAGGTCACATCATGAGCCGATCCTTGATGGTTAGTCATATCAAGCTGCAAAACGGCAATAACATTAGCCTGCTGCTCATTGAGTGTTTCAGCAATATCTTGAGACCCTCTCAAACCTACCTCCTCAGCCGCATAAGCATAAAATTTAATGGTACGATCTGGTTGGATACCACTTGCAATCATAAGACGCAACGCTTCGGTTGCCGTAGCAATGCCAGATGCATCATCATCAGCTCCCGGAGAAATAGTTCCTTCAGTAGTCCATGAGCCGACAGTGGAATCAAGATGCCCTCCCACAGCTACAATTTCTTCAGGATATTTAGAGCCAAGTAAGGTCACTTCAACTGATTTTTGCGGATATTCGCTGTGTGAGATTTGCCTTGCAGATGCAAAGGATACCTCCTTAATTTCCTCACTCCAACGTTCAAATAGCCAATCGGAAGCAGCGATACCTGTAGAAGTAGTATAGAAACGGTTAGTAAAGCTGGTAAGATTCTCAATGGTGGTTAATATATTATTCGGCTCCACTTGAGCAATAAGTGATTCAACGGTTTCGTGGTGACTTATCACTGGCTTTTCAAACAAACTCACTGAAAGTGGCATTGCCGCAGCCCTTAAAGCTTTTTCCTGATTTTCGTGAACCATATAACCACCACAGCGGTGCTTCTCTTGATGCATATGACTCGATAAAGAAGCTAATTGATTTTGATGGATCTTCGCTACAAGGGTATTTGGGTATGCAGCAAAGCCTTTGTGTGAAAAGCTGGTCAATATATCAGCACCATGTTGAGTAATGAGATGTTTAGCATCAGCATCTGTGGTTATCCAGACTTCTCCTTCTTTTAGCTCTGTTGAATCGATTGCACCGAAGGCTGACATGTGCCCAAATAAAGCAAGAGTGACAAGTGTTTTTTTCATAACCAAGCTCAGTTCCTTTTTTGATATTATTTCTATCGATAAAAATAGGGCTCCCTGGGGAGCCCTATGGTTCATTCAATTTTATAACACATTGATTATAAAAAACTTTGACACATGTTGGATGTGTTACTCTTGGGAGCTTTCAGGACTGAAGCTGGCCACAATATCAACCTCGTCGAAGTTGCGATATCCACGAACCATAATGTTGAACTCTCCAGCTGGCTTGTTGAACACGCACTGTTCATTACTGCCATTTTGGAACGGACGACAATCAAATTCAGTCTTAGAGACTAGACCCTCGTAAGTTACATACAGATCAGCATCCCCACCTTGCGGCCCAGAAATCGAGATCGTCACTTCACCAGCTTCCGTAGTGCGGAAAGTGAAAAACTGCTCATCAAAATATCCTGAAGTAAGGTCTTCGACAGGTACTCCATTTTCTAGCTCATTGGCTGGCGATTCGACATCATCAAGACTTGTTTCAACCAAGTAAGCAATAGCCAATTTCGCGAATTTCATCGCGTGGCTAGCAGTCGGATCAGAGTTTTCTAATGTGTCTTCTTCAGTATGAATATTAGAATTGTATTCATGGAACATAGTCTCAAAAGGCATCGCGGCTGGATATCCCGCATTATGCCAAGAAGCATGATCTGAACAAGCGTAGCCACAGCGATCAAACCCATAGGAGATTTCATCAGTGTAAGTATCAATCAGCTCTTTAAGAAAAGCGGTTAGGTTTGAATCTGTGTAATCAGTAATAAAGGTAATATCATGAACGGAGCCATTGTAGTTCGTCATATCAAGTTGTAGCGCTGATATCACATTAGCCCCCTCACTCTCCATTGCCTCTGCAATATCTTGCGAACCACGTAGACCAACTTCTTCGGCAGCATATCCATAGAACTTGATAGTACGATCTGGCTGAATACCACTTGCAATCATTAGACGTAGCGCTTCAGTTACAGTCGCAATACCTGAAGCATCATCGTCAGCTCCTGGAGAAATTGTACCTTCTGTGGTCCATGAGCCTACAGTAGAATCAAGGTGCCCTCCCACAACGACAATCTCATCAGGATGCTTTGCACCTAGTAATGTCACCTCAACTGATTTTTGCGGGTATTCACTGTGAGATATTTGACGTGCTGATGCAAAAGATACGTCTTTAATTTCTTCACTCCAGCGTTCAAACAGCCAATCTGACGCTGCAATACCTGTAGACGTGGTATAGAAGCGGTTAGTAAAGCTGGTCAGATTCTCAATGGTTGTGACCAAATTATTTGGCTCAACCTGAGAAATAAGTGACTCCACAGTTTCATTGTGACTAATCACGGGTTTTTCAAAATCGCTCATAGAAAGAGGCATAGACGCCGCTTTTATGGCACTTTCCTTGTCAGCATGCACCATATAACCACCACAACGGTGTTTTTCTTTATGCATGTGACTTGATACAGCCGCTAGCTGACTTTCTTTTACTTTCGCAACTACTGCATTAGGATATGCGGCAAAGCCTTTATGAGAGAAGCTTTTCAATACTGTTGCGCCATGCTGAGAGATTAGCTCTTGGGCATCGGCATCTGTAGTGATCCAAACTTCACCATCTTTTAATGTGTTGTTATCAACCGAGGCAAAGGCAGATGTACTGCTAATTAAAGCAATAGCTAATAATGTTTTTTTCATAGCGAGACTCAATCCCTTGTAACTTATATTAAAAATAAGAGCAAAGAAGGGCTCCGGTCTCGGAGCCCTGAAGTTTAGAATGGTTTATTGAACTTTGATGAAGCGGTAACGTTTCGTTTCAGAACAAATACCACCTGAAGTACATACTTGGTATTCAACGTTAATACTTCCATTGTGGCGGAATTTATCAATGTATGAAGTGAACTCAGTTGCTCCGACTACTTTACCGTCGCGCTTCACAACATAGTAATCATCAGTCGCATATTCCCAAGCAAGTTTAACGCGAGCTTTGCCATTAGGCTGCTTGTCACCAAACTGCAATCTCAGAGGGAATGCATCCGTTGTTCCACCTTCAATAGTGATGGTTTGATTGGTTGATGTCGCTGCACCTGCATCATCTGTTACGGTTAGAGTCACCATGTAGTCACCTGCTGCTGCATATGTGTGGCTAACAACTGCACCAGATTTAGAAGTGCCATCACCGAGATCCCATTGGTAAGACACAATCTGACCATCGTTATCTGTACTTGTGCTAGTCAAGTCAACTTTCTTGCCAGTGACAACATGATCAAACGCGGCTACTGGTGGAACATTAGTGCTACCAGCGTCAAATGAAGCTTTAAGGTTCGCATCTGCATACTCAGAATAACCAAAGACATTGATGGTGTAGCGACCAGCTTCAGGACTTTCAATCACACAAACTTCATTTGTTACAGAATTACTCTTACAAATGTTTTCTTGTTGACTTGGTGCGTAGTCTAGACCGATGTAGATATCTGGGTCACCGGATGCCACTTCAAGTTCAACCGTTAAGTTGTCTTGACCTTCTGGTACTTCAATATCGAAGTAAGTTTTTGAACCTGTTCCACCTTCAACCGTAGTCGCTACGCCGTTTTCTAGACGTTGATACTCTGGCTCTGGTGGTAATGGGGGCTCAGCACAAGGTTCTACACCAACAATATCAAACGCTGCAACAACGTCATCAGTGCTGTAACCTAAATCATTGGCCGCATTTTTAACGCCACAAGCACCCTGCCAGTAATTACTGTCTTCCGCCCAGTAAATCTGATTTGCAAGTACAAACAGTTCAAATGCTTTCTTAGTATCCCAACCTTCAGTTGTTGCTATATGGTAGAAGGCCTTATTAAAGACACCTGAGCTGTAGTGAACATTCAATCCATCGTAGTACTCAGAAGCATGGTTGATAGAAGATCCATCACGAGATGGATCTTCCATATAGCGCAAGGCACCTTCTTCTTTGAAAATGTCACGCCCTACCATCCAATCGTTGGTCCCCTTCATGAAGTACTCAGCAGCTTCACCAGCAATATCAGAGAAAGCTTCATTCATACCACCCGATTGATTGGCGTAAATAAGACCAGAATTCTGCTCAGTAAACCCGTGGCTTACTTCATGGGCTGATACATCTAGGCTAACAAGCGGGTAAAACATGCTACCGCCGTCACCGAATGTCATAGCCTCACCATCCCAGAACGCATTTTCATAACTACTACCGTAGTGAACACGCATCATTAACTTGAATGATAATGGCGCGGTATCAAACCAGTTCTTGTACATGTCGAATACGACATTACCAAAGTAGTGAGCGTCATTGAGCGGTGAGAATGCGCCGTTAACCGCTTTATGTTCATTGCGTGGGCACTCATATGAATATGTTGTTGTTCCTTCTGTTGCACCATCTAGATCAACGGTGACAACATTATCAGACTCCATAACACAATCAGTACCATTTTCGATAACATCTAGATAATGGTAGTCAGTTCCATATTCATACATGCCTGTTTTGTCATTACCACCTGGTCCGGTCCCGACTTCAGCATGGGCTATACCTTCCCAGCGCTTGATAATTTCGCCACTATGAGCATCTAACATAGTGAAAGGACGTGATGGATGTCCTTTTCCTTGCACCAAGTAAGAAACCACATAAATCAAACGAGTTTTGTCACCATCTTGGTAGACATAAAGGTTATCTTTTGCATTTGCTATAGACTTGTTACCTGTCAAACCAGCGGTGATATCCTTACTAGCCAACTCTAGAGCTTGAGCCCGATTCAACGATGGCTTAACAAACTTACGGTCAACGCCTGTCACTTTGACGTATTGCCCTTGAACAGATTTAAGGGCTCCTCCACGAACGCTCTGTGTTGCATTCAGAGAATGTCCCCATACGGGTACTCCCCAAATGTTTTGTTGAACCTTCACTTTGTGAATACCGCGTTGCTCCAGGTTCACTTGTTTCACCATTTTGAAACTGGAAGCGTTATCAACACCAAGCTGAGAGTTCAGCCCAGAAAAAGAAGTAAAGTTGATGGGTTTGCTTAGATAGACTGACTCACCGGCATGTGCTGATAACGACAGTGCACTGGCTACGGCTATGGCCAATAGACGGTTGTCTAATTTCATTATGATTCTCCTTATCATGGCATTTATAAATGCCACTAGAACCATAACACTAACGATTAAAAAAAATACAACCCATTCTTAACATAAATTTAATAAACCAAACAAGTGCACAACATTTGTTGCATTTATTTTATAAATCATAAAATAAACCAATAAAAATAATAAAATCCATCAGCTTATAATTTTTAAATATAAAGAATCAATCATTTATAATAATATGAAATACAACTAAATATTTCATTAGAAGAGCAAATTTAGTACATAATACAAAATAATCATCTGTTTCCTTGCGCATTAATACAAATTACTTTAATAATAAAAGTTGCAGCATAGAGTCCTATGTATCAATAAAACTAGAATTAATAACAAAATAAAAAATAGCTGGGAGGATATTTATGATCTTCTACCAAAATAAAACTCAACTAGTGAATAACAATATTTATTTTTGGAGCGTAAATAAATGTAATTATAGCTGTATTTAAAATAGCTCTTCAGAATAAAAAACTGGATTTTAGGAAAAATAATATTTAACTAATAAAAAAGTTGGACTTAACTATTTCCAATTTAAAATCCATGCTCAGTATCAAGAGATATACTTGAAGGAAGTGATTCAGTGGAACATACGTTGTCCACTGAAATCATAATATATACAGGGTATACCGTGAAGATTTACTTACCATATTTAGCCATAACGGCTTGTTCTTTGGGCACAATGGTTTTGCCAATAGGAGCGAGTGAGATGTACGCTAACTTTAAGTGCTGAATAGCGAATGGAATGCCTATGATAGTCACAAAACAAGCAACAGCCGACATAATGTGGCCGATTGCAAGCCAGATGCCTGCAAATATAAACCAGATAACATTGCCTATCAGCCCCAATGAACCCGTACCGATATCTTTTCGATTAGTCAACTCATCACGCGAAACTGCTTCATGCCCAAACGGAAAAAAAGAAAAGTTCCCAATAACGAAGCATGCACGCCCCCAAGGGATCCCTATAATGCTGATGAAAGCAAGAAGACCGAAGAACCACCACATCAGGCCCATCATCACCCCACCCAATACAAACCAAATAATGTTACCTATTATTCTTAACACTTAACATACTCTCCTGATAAAAACCGTTGTATCCA
This sequence comes from Vibrio pectenicida, assembly GCA_024347015.1. Classification (GTDB taxonomy): domain Bacteria; phylum Pseudomonadota; class Gammaproteobacteria; order Enterobacterales; family Vibrionaceae; genus Vibrio; species Vibrio pectenicida. The sequence goes on from AP024890.1 coordinate 173,823, forward strand.
TTATCATGATGTATTCTTAATCCAAAATGAATATTGACAAAAAAGTTATGATAAGCCCTGCCACAGTGCTGTAATACCACTAATTGTACATAGCAATAAAGCCACTAGGCGAATTTTTTCTTTCGGTAAAGTCTGAGTTGTGGATAACGCTAACTTATAACCAAGCCAACTTGCGGGAAGCAATGGGATAGTAATCCACAGATGATGAAATGTTAAGAAACCAACCGGAACTTGTACCATCAGCGACATAATAGAGCTAAAAACAAAAAATGCTGATAAGTTACCTCTTAGTTGATTGGCTTCTTGATGCTGCAACAACAAAGCCATTGGTGGTCCACCAATACCGGAACTGGTTCCAAAAAATCCAGAAAAGAAACCTGCTACTCCCATTCGATAAGAAGTGGGCTCAATACGAAATGGAAGAAGACTCACACCAACAGCAAGTAAAACTAGGAGGCCTAACCATAATGCCAATATCTCTGTCGAAACCATCACCAGCAAAACGCCACCAGCAATAGACCCTGGAATACGACCAATTAATGCCATTTTAAGCCCACCAATTTCTACACTATCCCTATGCTTAAGAGCATTAAGAATCGAAATATAAAGCGCCACTAAACATATTGGTGCTGGCACATAATCAGGTGAGACAAGAAAAAGTAAAGGAGCGGCCACAATAGCCAAACCAAAACCAATCGCCGTTTGAACAAAAGAGCCTAAAAAGATCAGAAACGCCGCAATCAATGCTTCAGTAGTTATCCATTCGGTATACATATTTGTTAAGACTTAACTAACTAGGAATCCTTATCATAACTGAATTTTACCCAAATAGACGCATTCAAAAGTGAGTTTCTGGCATTTATTTTCCACCATAAGAAGAAGACAGAACTATAAAATATCAAAATGATCAATATCTCTGTTTATTGCAACAAGTCCATCATACTATTCTGGGAATTAACAGTTCATAGGGGTGTCTAGCTGAAAACCACTTATGAAAGTGTTAATTGTATTCATTACAATGATTTGTAGCAAAGTTTCCCATTTATAAAAACGAGCATAGCATTTCCTTTTGTACACCAATATATATCTGATATAACCCAGTAGGAATTTGAAATCAGAGGAGTAATACTATGTGGGAATCCCCAGCAACCGCGATAAGTTGGTTGAAGAAGAACAACTTCTCCCGCACCGCAGCTTCAGTTGAATTTGCAAACTGTCCGTTTCCTCGATTTCAAGTCAGTGACTTGGGGACGACAGAAGCAGAAAGCCATGTGCGCTACGCTGCGCTTATTTTACAAATCCTTGGCACAATACGCCCAGAGCTAATTACTCGACCGATTCTCCTAGATGTAGAACAATCACATTTGTTTGGCAACAGAGACATCATTTATCTTAGCAACAACCTGATATTACCCAAAGTAAAGACTAAACCTTTTGATTTTCTATTTAAGCAGATCATGGCTTTAGAATCTGAATTGGTTAACCCACATGAACGAAGTGTTAAGCGATACTTTGATAACCAAAGGAGACGAACAGCCCAAATTCTTGCTACTCAGCATCAAAGCAGGGAAATCTTGGAGTTCAAAAAGCTATTTGATGATAACCAAAATGAGATGGCTGCCCACCCTCGAACTCATCTAACAAGAAAGCAATCCAAAGTTTATGACTATAATGCTGAAGGTGCGCCTATTGTTTTTATGGGTATGAAAGCGGTTCCAGAGAATGTCGTCAACGCAATTCTCAAAAATGGGCTTATTCCGTTACGTTATCTCTATAATCAGCAGGTAATGGAAATGTCTAGCAATACACTTCGTTGTAAAAACGACCGGCAATCAAAATATTTAAGACGCCGTTTTGTGTTAGATTTGCCAAGAACGAATGGCAATCAACTTGATGTATTCCAACTACTACAGCTAGCTAATGCTCATAAATCAGGCCCTGGAGTATCAACATCCGGCTTTCATTCTACATCAGGTAAACCAAGCTATGCTGTCGAGTATTCACGAGGCAGTGCGAGCAGCACCACACGACAAGCTTCATATAATATGGGGCTAGCGATTAAAATAACGCCTCTAACTTACCCATTGATCGTTCAATATGCGATTGAAACATGGAATAGAGGAGGTGACGATAGAAAAATTGTCATGTCCTATACTAAGTCGGATGATAACTGGAAACATGACTATGAGTCTGAAATTCTCTTAGGTGGGTGTACGCCAGCAAGCGATTTGGTCTATGTTGGGTTGGCTAAAGTTGAAGCTAAGGCCGTAGGAATGCAACTTGGAGGACTATTAGGACAATTATCGGCGGGTAAAAAGCTTAGAAAAACAAGCAGAAGTAAAACACCATCGAAAGTGTAGTAAGGGCCATTTCACCTAGAAATCTTTCAGATTATAATCATAAAATACTTCATTTTCAGTCCGTGGTATCGAGTATCCCTACCTAGAAAAATGGGATACTCGCCAACCCTAAAAATCTAAATGGGAGAGTTAGAGCTCATTTAAATGTCCTAAGTAAAATTCAGCTTTTTGCAAGATTTGAGCTTGAACATTACTGTCTAGATTATCCCATGACCGATAAATCATCCCAACACGAGGGTTTTGAGCAAGCAGCTCCCTATGCTTATGCATAAAACGCCAATACAAACTGTTTAATGGGCATGCGTTGCTCCCTGATTTACCTTTAACATCATAGTGACACCCCTTACAGTAATCACTCATTCTATTTATATAAGAACCGCTTGCTGCATACGGTTTAGTTCCCACGATCCCGCCATCAGCAAATAGCGCCATACCCCGAGTGTTTGGCATCTCAACCCATTCTACCGCATCAACATAAATACCAAGATACCACTCATCCACTTGGTCTGGATCTATCTCAGTAAGAAGGCAAAAGTTTCCAGTAACCATCAAGCGCTGGATATGATGAGCATAAGCAAAATCTAAGGATTGACCAATCGTCTCTTTTAAACAGGACATTTTGGTATCTCCTGACCAAAAATAGTCTGGCAGACTTCGACTGGCTTGGAAATGATTACGTTGGGCGTAATCTGGCATATTGGCCCAATACACACCTCGAATGTATTCTCTCCAACCTAAAATTTGACGGATAAACCCTTCAACTTGAGCAATATCGATCTCAGGGTTAGTGCCATAAGCAGATAAAGCACTATCTATAACTTCTAGCGGGCCCAACATTTTGGTGTTTAAAGCAAAAGCAAGTCGGCTGTGGTATAGCGACCACTTTGCTTGGTTTGACCTAGTCATCGCATCTTGAAATCGGCCGAAATTGGGCAAGCATACGGAACAAAAATGAGCCAGAAGCGTTAGGCTTTGATTCCTATTTATCGGCCATAACAACGACCCAGACAAGAGTCCCACAGTGTCAATATTGTGTCTATTCAGTGATTCCAAAATCTCAGAAACATCGGTGCTAAAAAGTAAAGGGGAAGGAAGATTTTCTAAATCCGAGGTCTTAAGCTTGTTACGGTTGCTCGCATCAAAGTTCCATTTTCCGCCTATGGGCTTGCTACCCTCAACCAAAATGCCAAACCTTTTACGCATTTTTCGATAAAAATATTCCATCATTATGTGCTTTCCGGCAGGAAAATGCTGCGTAATGTCAGAAAACGGCAAGAGAAAGTGCTCACTCTCGACACATTCAATATCACATTCTGTAAGGGTCATTTTGTTCATGGCACTCAAGAGTCTATATTCATCAGGCCTTTGATACTCAAATTTTTCTACGCCGGATGTTTGGATAACATGGCTAACAAGCTGAGTAATATCTTGAAACTCTCTCGTTTGGTCGAGCTGAAAATATTCAACTTGATGCCCTATTTCTCTTAATTCAAGAGTGAAAGCGCGCATAGCACTAAAAAATGCACAGATTTTTTGGACATGATGCTTAACATAAGTTGCTTCAGGGTGAAGCTCTGCAATGATGTAAAGAATGGAGCTATCAGTTTTTTGAAACCATGAATGACGAGCATTGAGCTGATCGCCAAGTATCAGACGAACGGTATGAAACGCCATATTAACTGTCTCCCTTAAGAGGCGCTATAGGCCAATCGACCATATCGACATGATCAACGTGCCTCATAGCCGCTTTACCTTGCCATTTATTGATAAATACTTCAGCCGGATCATACATCTGAGTCTGTTTATCTAAGTTAAACTGACGCGAACCTCTAGGGTCAGCTCCAACCCCAGCCAAATATTGCCAGTTTCCCCAATTCGAGGCGACATCATAATCGATAAGCTGAGTTTCAAAGTATGCAGCCCCATACCGCCAATCTAGCTTGAGCTCATGAATCAAACAGCTCGCTACCACTTGCCTACCTCGGTTTGACATATAGCCTGTTGCGTTAAGCTGCTTCATACAAGCATTCACTATCGGATAGTGAGTTTCACCATGCTTCCATTGTTGAAAGCGATAGTTATAAAAACTCGTCAAAGGCGCACTGAGGCATAAACCTGAAAAGCGAAACAAACGCGTGCCCCACTTTCTTGCATACCATTTAAAATACTCTCTCCAGAGTAGCTCAAAAAAAATCCAATAGGTTGAATCATTCGCTCCTTCTCTCCGCTCAAAATCTTTAAGCAATATAAAGACTCTCACAGGGCTGATGCAGCCCAAAGCTAGCCATGGAGAAAACCTAGTCGAAAATTCAGTACCATCGAGCCCATTCCGTGTTTGTTTATAATGGCTGGCTAAGGTGCCAGAAAAATAGTGATGGCAATGGGAAAGTCCTTCTTGTGTGCCACCCGAAAACTGATCGCAAGGCAGACAATTAATTTCATCTGAATCGATGTAGCCTGGTACCGTTGGCGGCAAATCTGACAGTTCTGGGGTCAAGCCTATGGAAAGATGTTCAACTTTCTTTCTGAACTGAGTGAAAGTATTAGGAAGCTCTTCCAATGGAAAAGGCAACAACCCCTCACTAAATAAGGTGTTTACTGGTAGCTGAGTGCAAATGAGTTTGGGGTAAAGGCGTGATAATGATTCAACAACCCTTTGTTCGTTAGCTCCAGAGAACAAATCACAATAGAGATGGGTAACCTTATATTCTTCAATGTAAGTGGAGAGTATATCTCGCGATTTACCACGCCGAGTTATAAGCCTCTGGCCCAAGTTGCCAAGTGTCTGAGATAGTGACAATACACTCTGAAACAAGAATGCTTGTCTCTGTTCACCCAACTCTTGCTCTTGAGAATATTGGCATAAATACTTGTCCACACAAGGAAAACAATATACACAAATCAACCGATCCACTTCCCGAGAAGCCTTGAAAAGCAGATCATTGTCCTGAACTCTTAAATCACAATGAAACCAATATAGTCCAATCTTTTCACTCACTCTTGACTCTCCCATTTTGTCTTTAATGAGTGTTACGAAAAAATTCGTATTAAGGACTTATAGGTGGTGAAATTTCTATGAATTTCTTCTTCTCTCGATTCAAGTAATGCTAGCGCATTCTCGTTAAAGATCTCCGATAACACTAATGTAGTCGAATGATTATGCCATGAGAACTTGGACAGACGTGCTATACCTTTTTCAAACTCATACCCTGAATCGAACTGACCAATTCCTCGGCTACACACTCCAAATTGATAGGGTCCTCGACTCACTGAGTCGCCAGTAAATAGTAGTTGTTCGCCAAGAGAACGCCCATCTAAGCCTAAAAACGCACTGACTGTCGACCTATCCGCAGAAAACAGATAAGACTTAGCCCAAACCAAAGGGGGCTCACCATCACACAACAATACTTCACGCATATAAAATGGGCTTTGCTTGCTTTGACTGAGGGACTGAATATTAAAATTACTACATACGGACTTCAACGCACGGGTCAACGATCCCCTATACTTCAATATCTCAGGAACCAAAGCCTCATCAATACTACTCATTTTCATACTACTACCTTTGAAGCCGTTTCGCGTGAATCAGGGACAAATTTGAGGCATAAAATACTCGCAATACACAGCAATACTGCAATAACGTGGTAAAAATATTCTCCCCCCAAAATATTGCGAAAGTCGAGCACAAACGAGCTCATCGCTTGACCTAAGAAATAAAACATCACAAAGCCACTGAGCATCTGAGTCCTATGTTTGACAATACTGTTGCAAATGACAAGGTGCGTAAGTACTGGTAATAGACACCCAAACCCTATCCCGGTAAAAACGATAGCAGGGTATGCTCGCCAATCGACCTGAGTTTGGGACAAGCACAGAAAGGCGAAAGCAAAGGCGACCAAACACAACACCATGATATTTCGCTCGCCGTAATGGTGAACTCCAAACCTAGTGTAGTAGGCAACAATTGCAGACAATATGCTCATCACTCCCATCGCAATACCTACCTCAGTAGTCGTTAAACCTTGTGATTGAGTCATTAAATAAGGCAAACAAAGTAGGATCAAGTAATAGCAAAGCATACCGAGCCACCCGAGCAAGTAAAAAGCTAAGACCGGCTTGATGTCAGAAAAACGAATTGAATGAGTCGATGAATGGGCTGCTTTATCCGTTGGTACGATGCCTTTTATTGATATTGCCAGTGTAAACAAAGCAATTAAGTAGATCGCGAAAGGCAAACGCCAGTGGATCGACGACAACCATCCACTGAACATAACGAAGACAATTCCCCCAAGGTTGACCGCAATAGCTTGTTGGGAGATGAAATGGAGCCGTTCTTGCCCAGTGAAGTAGTGAGCAATCAGGTGATTAATCACCGTCATACAAATAACAATACTTATGCCGAACATAACTCTGCCAACCAATAAGGCTGGTAAAGAGTCTACCCATAAACCCGTGCTACCCAATAAACCATATATAGCTAGACCCAATAGTAAGCTCATTTTATCTCCTAAAAGATGGATTAACCGGGAGACAAAAGGAGCAAATACAATCACCGAAATAGCTGGCAAAGTCATAATCAGTGATACCCCAAATGGATCATCAAAAACTCGATTTAGTTCAGTGAGTGACGGTGCTATGGCAGCATTGGCCATCACCAATAAGCTACTCCCGAGCAGCAAACATATTCGGCATAAATTAGATATTGAAGAATTACTCATCAGTAGTTCCTAAGTAAAAGTAGTTTCCGAAGAGAATAGGGATTTCTGGCTATCTAAAACAGAGCAAAATGAGCAACACAGCGTTGCTTTAATTGAAGCCAAGAGTATGTTATTGGTTAGATATATTATTTAAGGAAAATGGCAAACGATGGATTGGAACTTAAATGATCTTCCGATATTTATTACCGTTGCAGACACTAGGGGAATGACAAAAGCAGCGAGAAGACTTGGCATACAGAAATCTAGTGTCAGTCGCGCCATATCTCGCCTAGAAGATTCGTTCAACACGACATTGATGGAGAGAAACAGTCGTCACCTCAAATTGACCTCAGATGGTGAGAAATTGTACCAACACGTACAACCTTTGGTGCAAAGCTTGTTACATGTAAAACAGCAGATGCCCTCACAAATCCTAAGAGGCTCTCTAAATTTAGCAACCACCTTAGCCTTTTCACGAGAGATATTGTCACCTAATCTAGCAAGCTTTACTGAACGTTATCCGGAGATAAGACTGTCTATCCGAAGTATGTCAAACAAAGCGAGTCTGCTTAAAGATAACTTTGATCTGACTATTCAACTCGGAGATTTGGCGCCTTCAGGCTTCTACGCTAAGACTCTAGTCACAGTCACCCTACTCTGGTTCTGTTCGCCCGATTATCTGCACGCACATCCAGAGCTCAAACAGGCAACACCAGACACACTTCTACAACATGTTAACTTCTACCATGATCAAGAGAACAATCAGCCTGAGCTGTATATGAATGGTCTAGATGGCATCAAGCAGAAAGTTGTATTTCCACATGCGAATCAAATTGACGATGTGCTAATGGTAAGAGATCTGGTCGCTTCTGGAAATGGGGTTTCTCTATTACCCGATATCTATTGTCGTCAGTTGTGCCGTGAAGGGAAGCTAATACAAATTGCGCCAGAAATAAGTGTTTTCCCTAAAGTGGCAATCTCAGCAGTTTATGCTAGTAAAATGACGCAATCACCGCGCTTAAAAGCCATGATTCAATTTATGGAGGAAATCAGCCAAGAATATATAAGGCAATAATCTGAATGTGGTGCTAATCAATTAAGCGCACCACAAGAGAGCCTGGCGCTCGCACAGACTCGACATTGTGACTAATAACAGTACCTTTAATCGGTGAGCGGTAGGTATGAATTTCGTCACCAAAGCTGTTGTATTGTGAAGCTAGAACCTGCCCTATTTCTACTGTCTCAAGCAAAGAAACATGACAAATAACAAAGCCACCTTGTTCTGCTCGTACACTCGTTATTCGATTCCCCTCGACACATGGCTTGCTATTACTATCAACTTGACCATCGATAACTTTATAGTATTTACAAATGTTTATGATACCCAAAGTTGCACGCTCAATCATATCGATATCAGTATATCGGCCAATGCCGACTTCAACAGTGATAGAGGGAATACCCGCTTGATTATACACAGTTTCCAAAATACCCGGATCACCTGGGTCATTGAGGATAACATCAGGACAAACAAGTCTCGCCATTTGAATGGCATCATCTAATCGATAATCTGCAAACGCATAAAGAGGATAAGCTGAGCCACTAGTTTGGGAATGAAGATCAATCGCAAGATCCGCATTTGGCTTGAGGAGGTTTTTCCACAAACTATATGCATAACGGTTAGCATCATCACCCTCTGGACTACCGGGAAAGAGTCTATTAAGATTGGCTGATGAGCTATCAGGAGCTGCTGAATGAAAGTCACGACTATGACGAGCAATCCCAGAAAGATTCACGGTTGGCACTATAGTAATACACCCCGAAATAGTTTGGTTCTCAAGCGCTCTTGCCAGTTGTTGAGCAGTCAAAATTCCATTTTGCTCGTCGCCATGCACACCAGCGGTAATAACAATACGTTTACCTGGTTTGTGGCCTTTAAAAACTCTTACTGGCAGTGTCTGAGGGTGACCAATTGCATCAGTTGCAACAGCAAACCAAAACTTATGTTCACCTGGCTCTAGGGTATCAACATCTAACGCCTTCACCGTAGGGTACATAGGTACTATGCATTCGTTCAATGTTTTACTCATCAAACTTGTCCCTCAAACAGTAGCAACCATTTTTTGTAATAGACGAATAATTTCGTCTCGTTCGCTCAGTTCAAGCGAACTAAGTAGCTTCTGATTGATTGCCATTGGTATAGGAACCAATGTTTCTTTTAACGCCCTACCCTTATCAGTTAGGTATATACGAAATGAACGGCGGCTAAATGGATCCACCTGACGCTCCACCAAACCTAAGTTTTCAAGCTTGTCGAGAGTACGAGTTGTAGTAGAATTCTCAACTTTGGATTTTTGAGCAATCTCACGTTGAGTCACCCCCTCTTCTTCCCATAAACACATAAGAGTCGGCCATAATGCAATCGTCAACCCATGTTTCTTTAATTCTGTATCAAAAGTTTTAGCGGCATCATTAGCTACCACATTAATCAACCAACCGAAGCTACTTTGTCTGTTAAACTTCTCACTCATCCATGAGATCTCTCATCAAATAGATTTAAAAAGAAAAGGCAATAATTGTCATAGTAACTGATGTTGCCAAAACTAGCACTAGAAAAGCACGAAGTTGAGAAGCAAATTGTAACCTTTGATATTGAGACAAACCTTTCTGAATACCTGTAACCATCGCCCAAGTTAGCGGTTTAGAACAAAATTTATAAACCAGAATTGCGACTATGTGTATTGCAACTAAGACTGGTAGAAAATTTGCCAAAGTAAAATGTACCGATTCAAGTATTTTAAATACATCATCCGTTAGCCAAGCATTAGCCAAGGGTAAGTTATCCAGCATTCCCGCTACGGCTAAACCAGACACACATTGTAGCAACAAAGCAGTAATAATGACGAAAACCATCCATCCTCCTGCTGGATTGTGCCCCAATATTACTCGCTCCTTACCCAACATATATCTGACAACAACTTTAGGTGAACATAAGAACTGGCCGAAGCGATTAGTTTCACTACCGACATATCCCCAAATCAACCGCCAGAGAACGAGTGTAAACATTACCAATCCTATTGTTACATGCGGACCATTACCAGAAAACCCCGTCACTATTAATACGATAAATAACACAGCTTGTAACCAATGATAAAGGCGTGTTGCTAGATCCCAAACTTTCATTTTATACCTCAAGTTTAATGATGATTATTTACTCAAAAAAACAGTTTACCCAACAATAGTTGCAGCCGCAACAATTGTTGGGTAAACTGTTTTTAAAATCATAAATGGACCTAACAAATCCAATAATTAGGAGAAAGTCAAATGAGAAAAACAATCTTTAGTTTGCTTGTTATAATGCCTTTAACCACTGCTGCACAGAACTTCAATATTCAGATAGACAAACGCCAAAATACATTTAAGGAAATCGAAACCATTAGTAAACAGGTAGATAGAATGTTAAGCGGCAACAAAACTAACTGGGAGGAACTGGAGAATCAAAGCCAAAAACTAACAGCCCACAGTACTGCACTACTAAGCTTGTTTCCTCCAGGTAGCCAAGCTGGCAGCAAAGCCAAGTCAGAAATCTGGAGTAAACCCGGTAAATTTAATCAGCTATTAACACTAATGGACTTGGGCTTTAAAGAACTATATCAGGCAAGTAAGACCAAAAATATTGAACTAGCAAAAGTAGGTTTAGCGCATGCACAAAATACCTGCCGAAGTTGCCATCGCAGTTATCGGTCTCACTGGTAACCCCCTCTCACCTACTAAAAAACACAGCAACATAAAGGAGTATCTATTTACTTCTTCTATATCAAACTGTGACTTTAGCCTAATTCAGCTTTAAACATTAAGGAAATAACTATGAAATTAATCACATCAACAGTATTCATCATCTCTCTACTCACTTCAGGTACTCTCTATGCAGCCGACTATGGTGTAGAGCTGGCATGGAATACTAACGACGTAGAGCAGATCTTAGAAACATTACCCAACCAAAGAGCCGCTTTTGGCGAGTTAATTAAACAAGGAGATGTAAAAGATATGTTTGTTGTTCACAGTAAAATAGATGGAAAACCTGTTCAGTTACTCAAATTCGTACTAGAAGCAGACAATGAAGCTAGTGTTGAAAACAAACTTAAAGGTCTCCCTATGTACAAAAAAGAGTTGGTTAAGATAAGTAACATTCGTTTGCTTGGTTCAAAATGGCTCGATAGTACACCTGTTTATAACAGCTATGGTGTAATAATAAGATGGAAAGAAGGTATCGAGCCTCTAGAAATGGACAGGGTACTTGGTATCGATCTACAACGAGTTATCAGCCTCAATCAAGCGGGATTAGTTACATCCTCTTACCTAGATACACAAGAATTGTCTAACGGCGTAGTTCGTCCTATTTACTCGATCTCCTTCTTAGCGAAAGATGCCCAGCATGCACGTGAACTCAGTTCACAATTTGAAGCTGTAGCGTTAGGTTATACTACAATCGAAGTTCAGCACTTAGGTCGCAAGATTAATCTACATCGTTAATAACGAAAGCAGGCACAGTCATCTAATGCCGATTATTTAAGAAATTGTCGAAATCACTTGACCGATCTTTAAAAAGCATAAAAATCCGATATTGAGTAATCAGTATCAGATTTTTCTATATCTCTTAAAAGCCAATTTACAGCGTCTTTTCAATCGGGTGATCATTTAAAACCAATAATGATCACGGTGTAGTATGCTATTGTACTTTCAAGGGTTAACTAACTTCGCTGGCGACGCAAGTTATCAAGAATAATGCCTGTTGCCATAGCAACATTGAGCGACTCTGCTCCACCAAATGATGGAATAGTAATTTTGTCCGTCACAAATTGGGCTGCTTCTTCACGAATGCCATGGGACTCACTCCCCATCAGCAAAATACCCTGTTCTGCAAACCTTGTTTTGTGAACGCTGGCTCCTTCCAGAAATGCACCATAAACAGGAAGATTGGACTGCTGAAGAAAATCAGGTAGGTCGAGTGGCGTGACTGTTACTCGACCAAAACTACCCATAGTTGCACTGATGGTTTTTGGGTTATACGGATCCGCACAATCTTTACTTGCAATTATATGCTTTATTCCGTACCAATCAGCAACTCGAATAATAGTACCGAGGTTACCCGGATCCGAGACACCATCTAAAGCAATAATAACGCCTTCCGACCTAGGAACTTTAATCTCAGGGATCTCAACCACAGCAATCGCTGCATTGTTACTCACTAGAGTACTAGACTTGGTCAGTTCCTCTAGAGATGCTTCGATGCATACAACACTATTTAGTATATCTTTGTTAGACGACAGGAACTCAGCAGTAGCAAAAACATGTTGTGTTTTTAAACCACTACCAACCAACTCAATTACATTTTTCTCACCTTGGACTAAAAAAAGCCCTTGTGCCTTCCGTTGCTTTTTTTGGCCTAATGCACGCAAAAGTTTGAGCTGGTTTTTCGAAATCATAATCTACCCAAGGTTAAAGGGGGGGGATCCCCTACAAAAACACGTGCGAGATTATAGAATAAAGCGCATAAGAGCTAAAGAGGCTTTCAGAGAAGCTATCCTTAGCTCCACCGAAGAATTCGTACTTCATTTCCTTCTTCCGGCTTGGCAGGAATATTAAGAGATAACACCAATGAGATAACAGCCATCATCGCACCTATATAGAAAACTGCCGCAGGTGATATAAGCCAAATAAACCCAAATGATACTGGAATAAATACCGCAGCAATATGGTTAATGGTAAACGAAACACCTGCTGTAGAAGCCATATCTGCTGGATCAGCAATTTTCTGTAGATAGGTTTTAATTGCCAATGCTAATGCAAAAAATAAATGATCGATAACATACAAAACCGCAGCCCATTCCGCACTCTGGACCACTGCGTACCCAATAAATACCCCAATGAGCCCAATATATTCAAACATCAGCGCCTTACGCTCACCAACTTTGCCTATATATTTACCAATCTTTTTGGCAAATAGAAAATTGAATAAATAATTAATTAAGAACAGTAAAGTTATCTCAGTTACTGAATAGCCAAACTTTTCGACCATCAAAAAACTAGCAAATACCGTAAAAATCTGTCTGCGAGCACCACTCATAAAGGTCAAAGCATAATACAGCCAGTATCTTTTTCTCAATACCAGTTTTTTGTTTTGCTGAGTCTCAGTTTTGAACTGAGGAAATGCAAATACCATCCAAACAACCAGCATAAAACCAATGCCACCAAAAGTCAGATAGACCCATTGGTAGTCCATTTTAAATACCTGCAAACATACCCAAAGCGCCCCATAAGTTAATAAAGAAGCCAGCGCACCAACCGAGATAAATTTACCCAGCATTTCCGGTGCTTCATCCTTTGATAGCCATTGCAAAGATAACGACTGCTTTAATGTTTCAAAATAATGAAATCCCGTCGACATGAGTAAAGTGGTGAGTAAAAGTCCGTATAAAGAAGGAAAGAAACCGGTAATGGCAGTACCTATGGTTAAAGCGCCAAGCGCAAGCAACATAAATCTCTGCTCACGGATAAATAGCAAGACAAACACAGCGGTAAACGCCAAAAATCCAGGGATTTCACGTACACTCTGCAAAAGTCCAATATCCGACCCATCAAAATTAGCACGCTCAATAACAAAATTGTTCAGCAGCGCCATCCAGCTTGAAAAGGCAATGGGGACTACAATAGAAATAATAATTAAAAAGTTTTGAGGCGTTTTCCAACTCGCAGACTGCGTCATGATTAAGTCCTTATATTCCAACATACTTACCTTAAATCTATCTGGAATAATAGACAAATTTATTTACTTAAAAACAAAAATGCATACCCATTTGTTGCATAACGTAATGGAAATATAGAGATCTTCTGTTCGATCCTAAAATTACATCGCAAATAAGTTTAATAAATGACCATTACAAACTTTGACTAGGGGCACTTATAATTATAATATCATCAATAGAAGTGTCATTATGTTGGAGGCTAGATGGATACAAAGGAAGAAGATCGTTCAGAACACCTCTCAAACCCTCACCCAGAAAAAGGGTTCACATCGATCAATAGTACAGATGCTCTAGCTATGTTAGAGCATGGTGGTGAGCTAACTGTAACCATCACTACACCAGTAGGTCGAGCTTTTAGCTGTAAAACTTTGTTCATTGGTGCCCATTCACATAATCTAATTCTGGCCGAGCTACCAAATTTATCTATCGAAGACACCGGATTTTTCTTCCAATCTGGGTTTTGGGCGACGATTCGCGCTATCTCACCTAGAGGTGAAGGCGCTTTAGTTTCGTTCAAAACACAACTAGAATATGTTTTATCTAACCCAATTCCCATCATCGCCTTCAATATCCCAAATACTATGCAGGTCAATCAACTGCGCAGAGAACCTAGATATAGCCTTGATCTTCCTGCAAGTGTTACATCTCATGGTGTGAAATTAGAATGTCAAATGCGCGATCTCTCTGTACATGGTTGCCGATTTGTCACTCCACCTTTGAGTAAAGCTTTCCAAGTGGGTGATGAAATCTCCTTGTGTATACATGAAGCTCTTGCGAAAAAGCATCAGTTTCAGTCACTGAGCGGCCAAGTCCGCAATTCCCAAAGTTCAATCCACTACGCAAGTTACGGTGTAGAATTTGATGAAAAAGGAATTGAAGGATCCAAGCAACTCCTTTCTAAACTGAAATTCAGCGGTAATAAGCTTATCTTGAGGTAAACCTCTTACCCTTTAATCAGAATTAATACCTAATCAAGTTCGGTATTGAGTAAGTATATCTGCCAAAGAGCCAGTTGCTTTAGTGAGGTTAGTAACAGCAATCGATGACTGCTCAGCAACACTCCGAATTGTATTGGCATTGGTTCGAATACCACTTAATTCAGATGCTATATCATTTGCGACTGCACTTTGTTGGTCTGCCGAGGTCGAGATTTGGATATTCATATCCATGAGAGTTTTCGCTGAATGAGAGATAGAGCAGACATCATCACCAATGCCTTCAATCATTGAACTACTTGTACGCGCTTGCTCAACAGTTTGCTTAGTAATCGACGAAATATGACGACTTTCAGATTGAAGCTTTTCAATCATAGACTGAATTTCAACCGTTGCAGATTGTGTACTACTTGCTAGTGTACGTACTTCATCAGCAACGACTGCAAAACCTCTGCCTTGCTCCCCTGCTCTTGCTGCTTCAATAGCCGCATTCAATGCTAAAAGGTTAGTTTGCTCAGAGATAGTGTTAATTGTTGTAATAACTTCATGGATCTGAGTTGTCTTGTAATTTAGCATCTCCACTGACTTTGATGCTTGCTCAATATAAGACGAAAGCGTATCAATTTCCTCAATGGTCGACTGAACTCGTTTTTGGCACGCTTCAATATGTTGAGTATCTAATTCTGTTCTTTGCATCGCTTGGTGAGATATGGTTGATACTTCTTTTGCTGAAGCAGTCATCTGCTCCATAGCGGTCGCAACCGAGTCCAAGGACGAATATTGATGCTGAATTTGAACCTCACTCAATTTGGTTTCTTGTTCAAGAGATGCCGAAGTTATACTTAATGTATCAGTATTAGCTTTAACATTTTTAACCAGAGTAGTCAGCGTATCCATGGCATTATCCAGCGCGCAGCCAATAGTACCAAATTCATCTCTACCCGGATGAAAACCAAGTCGCGAAGTCAAATCGCCACCAGCAATTTTTTTGGTAGTAATATGCAGCACCCACAGTGCACCACCAATAAAAGTTGCCACCCAGTAGCAAAACAGCGCAAAGGGCAGTAACCACAAACAGCTCAACACTAAATGATATAAGGCTTGAGCACGCGCCTCACTATCTTGTTTCTGGTTGTCAAATGTGAGTTGGTAAATACTCCCATCAGAACTTTTCTTAGCAACTGTAGCGATTCCATTTTGGTAACTGGGCTGGCTAAGAGTCATCACCTTACTAATATCAGTTTGGTCTTGAATTAACCTACTCGTACCTATCTGAATGATGGCATCAAGCCGATGGTTTGCCACCGAAATTGCTGTCGACTCAACTTGCTTTATTTCAGAGTAAAAAGCTCTGCTAACTATACTACCTACTATGATTACAAACAGGAAAAAAATTACCCATACCTTGTCGTTAATAGACATTTTTATAAAAAATTTATCTATCGTTCTAAACTTTACTTCTTTCATCTTACTTCATGCGTCCTATTACCTATCGCAAAAATAAATTGCGTAGTTTTTTAGTATTCGATCTATAAGATTCATTTATGAGATTCGAATCAAGCATCAATGAAAGATGAAGCACCTGAATTGTTATTTATGAGATCCAGCGCTTTGTTATACAAATCATCATACTGCAATCAGTAGTTAGATCTATCTCACATATGCAATCGTGAGAGTATTTGTATTCAAAAAGTCTATGATGCAGAATGAGATATATTTTAAATCATCTACAAGGGCAAGGAATGCAAATTAAAGTAGATAAACTAAGTCACCCTGCGGTGGCAAAGCTACTCGAAGAACACATGGACGATATGAATGCAACATCACCACCAGAAAGCGTACACGCGTTAAACAGGGAAGAGTTGCAACATCCAGATACTATATTTTGGACCAGTTGGAAAGAAAATGAGTTACTTGGATGTGCGGCAATCAAACCAATATCTGATTCACACGTAGAGCTAAAATCAATGCGTACTATCGCAGAAGCTCGCAATAAGGGTGTAGCATCAGCGTTACTATTGCATATCATCGTTCAGGTTAAAAATGATGGCTACCAACGAATTAGTCTTGAGACAGGATCTATGTCGTTCTTTAAACCAGCACGAGAACTATATAAAAAATTTGGTTTTAAGTACTGTTCTCCTTTTGCAAACTATCAACCTGACTCTAACAGTAACTTTATGACCTTAGAACTAGGTTAATAGTATTAGCAATTTTTACCTAAACCTGCTCAACCCTGGTCTTTTTCTAACAAGTTGAGCAGGCGAAAATCCCGTGACCAACATAGTTCCTGCCAACACAAGAAAAGTTCCCACAAAAGTGTTCATTCCAATTGGCTCATCAAGGATTAAAGCTCCCCATAAAATACCGAACACCGGAATCAGGAAGGTAACAGACAGAGCAGATGCGGCTCCCTCATCAACCACCAGTCGAAAGTAAAGCAAATAAGCGATAGCTGTACACACTACGCCTAATACTAAGACAGACAACATTTCTTTTGAAGTAGGCTCACCCTGCATAGGAACAAAAGGTAACAAGGGGAGTATCCAGATCACAGCTGCCCACATATTGCCATGAGCATTTTCAAAAGCATTAATATTTGGAGCGGTTTTAGTGTAGTTGGTTGCAATCCCATAACTAGACGCAGCCATAACACCTGCAGCGATAGGTAAGGCAGCCTCAAGCCCAATATTAACGGCATCCCAGCCAACAAGAACAACAACTCCAATCACTCCTATGAGCATGCCAAGCATAGCTTTAGCAGTCAAAATAGCTTTATGCCAAAAAATACCAATTAAAGCCCCCCAAATTGCCGCTGTAGAATTAAGCACTGATAGTGTAGAAGCATTTAAAGTCTGTGCTGCATAAGCAAATAGCAGAAATGGCAAGGCAGAATTAAACAAACCAATAATCATGAAGTGCTTAAAGTTACCGATAAAAGCAAGCTTCTTACGTAGATAAATAGAGATAAGAAATAAACTCAACGCGGCAAAACCCACTCTAAATTCTATGAGATATGCAGGACCAAAGGTGTAAGTTGAAATTTTCATGAAAAGGAACGAACTACCCCAAATAGCGGCAAGGCAGATTAAACGCAAAAAACTCGCAGTAGACATGGGTTACCTCTCTATTGTTTGCGCCTAATGTGGGGGAGTTTGTGATAATAATCAATCAAAAGTTACTATTTGATAAATGCATTAGAATCATAAGGCAGGTTTGCATAAAGACTCCTTCTTTGAAGCTCAGCTGCCTTTAATGATAACACGAGTGCCCTTTAGGTCTTATCTATATTCGACTGGGTAAAGTCGGGGTTTTGATCAACTGGCGATATCGTCGATTGGCTATCGTCACTAGAAGGTTCTGTAGATTCTGTTTCCTGAAGAGTTTCGGCTTCTACTTCCTGAGACTGCAACACGTCTTGTTCTTCAAGCGGAATGCCTCGCTTATAGAGCTTGTTCAGTGCTTTTATAATCGAATTCTTACCCACTTTGTTTTCTCCGATCTTTTTCAAAATGGGTTTTGACAAAGATTGTAAGCCAACTACAGTATCGACACCAATATTCAGAGCAATCTGATCACGTAAATTAGCAGACTGGTTATGGCCAAGTTTAGATGCAATAAATAGCCAAATATAAGCTACTGATTCACCATCTGGTGGCTTTTTCATCCATTCTTCAGCAACTTTATACATTGCTTCTGTATAACCTTTTTCTGCTGCTCGCTCCATCCAATAGCAGCCTTTGAGGAAATCCGCCGCAACCCCTACACCATTGATATAATTCAGGCCGAGTTTCAATCTCCCCTCATTGCTTCGCATAGCAGCAGCTTTCTGATAATACTCAGTGGACATACCGGGCTTGGGATTAGTATTTTTTGGTGAAACGAACCACTCTCCTAGAAAGAGTTGAGCATTGACAAAATTATGGTCAGCAGCCTGCATCATCACTTGAACTGCCTTATCAACATCCTGATCAGTACCCAAACCATTAAACAAGGCTATCGCCATTTCATATCTATCAGGTAAGCTGCCCTCAAGTGCTTTAATACATACTTGCCAAAACTTCGCCTGCTCTTTCAATACGGCATCGTTAAACTTCTCGCTAAGACGAACGATACCATACATACCATTGACATTATCGAGTTGTGCCGCTTTGGTATACCAATACACTGCATCTTTCTGATTCATTCGCTCCGCTTCTTTCGCGAGGAACAAGATCGTCGGCATATCCCCTCCTTCTGCTTTTTGTACCCGTTCTTTTTCTTCCTCCTTGCGATTATTTTCAAGGGCTTTACGCTTAGCGACGTTCCGCTCTACACGTTGCTCCTCTAACCTCTTTTTACGCATTTGCAAAACTAACATCCAGATAAAGGATCCAAGTAATAACAAACCCGTTGCGCCAATTGCGATTCCAATTAAATTCATCAGTTTACTTTCATTACCTTTTCACCAGCCTGCTGGTTTTTATTTCTGTCATCCCACTCAATATCGGAATGGACACATTTTCTACTCTTATCTAAGTGTACAGTACTCACAAAATTAGTTGATGATTAAAAATAAAACATCGGTTACAAGATCAAACATCAAGCCTTATTTCTCGAAAGAAATTTTTGTATCTAAAAACAAAACTTAACCTACATTTCATTACTTAAAAACGAATAAATGCTTAAAATAAGAATAAAAATAAAAACAAAGAGTAAAGTTTACTAAAAACAATAGCCGTAGCAAATAACTTATTTTATAATGGAAAATAACAAACAAAAGCACTAACTTTCATTACTAGAGGTAACCAATGAGACTTATCCCGTTACTCGAAGCTGCCCAAGTTGGTAAATGGGCAGCGGCTCACATTGCCAAACGTATTAACAACTTTCAGCCATCGGAAAAACGTCCTTTTGTATTGGGCCTACCAACGGGTGGGACGCCACTAGCAACTTATAAAGCACTTATTGAACTCTATAACCTAGGCGAAGTTAGCTTCAAACATGTAGTTACTTTCAATATGGATGAGTATGTTGGTATACCAGTCGATCACCCCGAATCTTATCGGTCGTTTATGTATAAGAATTTTTTCAATCATATTGATATTGAAGAAAAAAACATTAATCTTCTGGATGGTAATACGACTGAGCATGAAGCTGAGTGCCAACGCTATGAAAACAAGATTAAATCCTACGGCCGTATTAATCTATTTATGGGGGGTGTAGGTAATGATGGCCACATTGCATTTAACGAACCTGCTTCCTCACTTTCTTCGCGTACTCGGATCAAAACACTTACTGAAGACACTCGTATTGCAAACTCTCGCTTTTTCGAGGGGGACATTAAACAAGTTCCTAAGTACGCCTTAACCATTGGTGTGGGCACGCTTCTAGACGCCGAAGAAATTATGATCTTGGTTACAGGACACAATAAAGCACTCGCATTAGAAGCTGCAGTTGAAGGGTGTGTAAATCATCTCTGGACAGTATCTGCACTTCAGCTTCACCCTAAGTCAGTCATTGTTTGTGACGAGCCTTCAACGCAAGAATTAAAAGTAAAAACGGTGAAGTATTTCACCGAGCTAGAAGCAAACAATATCAAAGGGTTTTGATAAAAACGTTTTAAACCCGATGTCACTAACGTCGGGTTTATGCTGACCAATGTTAAAGTTCAACAAGTTGTAAGTAGTTAAGGCTCTGTACCGAAAGCCTGGGCTACAGGGTAAATTTTTGGCTCATACGACAGAAGTGTAAGTTATCGATTAAATTTGCTACTGGTTCTAGACTACTCTCTTCAAACTGGACACCAATCTTACTGTAGCGGCCAGTCGTCTTAATGTTACGAACCACAGCTCCAAGTACATCTGAAGACACTGACTCTTCCCCTCCTGTATCTTCAATACGCAGTGAGATAACATCACCAACCCTATGCTGAGCTAACTCTCTCTCCAATACGACAAGACAACCATGACTGGAAATATCGCGGACCTGACAACTTAATTTATTACTTTTAGGAGCAAGCACACCACCCAAAATTAACTCCAAGCGAGCACTTTCCCTAAGGCCGGATGCAACCTGAGTTGCTAGGGGTAGAGAAATCAAGAACAAACTGTTATCACCCGCTTCAAGCACATACTCAACCTTACTTTTGAAATAAATCCTAGCACCACCTCCAGATTCAGAGATCACACAAGCTTTAATAGGGAACCCACGTTGAAAATAGACCGCCATTTCCTTAGGGGATGCATTTGGTGTTTCAAGCAGCATCAGATTATTGGAATGTAATCCTACATATTTGGTTTTACCTTTAAATGTCTTCCCTGTCGGAGTCATGATAAAAAAAGCAACTTCACTCAAAGGTTTCACATCACTTAAAACATCTTCACCAAGTTGAATATTTTCAGTGTAGGGCGATGTCGTTTGTTGGTCCTTTTCACCGGATGCCAGATCTATTGCCTCTTCTCGTTCTTGCAACTTTTTCTCTGCCATAGTTCAGCTCAAACAATAAATTTAGTGGTAACTTAGAGTGTATACCTAATTTACCTAACACCCACAAAACATAAGTTAGATTCATCAAAAACAAATTTTTTGTTGCTACCCACGCATATGCCCTAATTTTCATTCTAATAGTCAATTAACCCTAGACACATTATTTCAAAACGCTAATATTGTCGCACTCAGTTAGCGAAAGCTGAGGTCACGCAGAAATTTATATAACAATTCATTGCAGGGAAAACTATGCAACACAACTCTTTTTTTGCCCGCTTTGCGCGTGGAAATTTGGTGTTACAGATCTTAGCCGGTATCGTTCTCGGTGTAGGTCTTGCCACCATCTCTCCTGAATATGCCCAAAGTGTTGGTTTACTTGGAAGCCTATTTGTCGGTGCTTTAAAAGCCGTCGCCCCCATTCTTGTTTTTATCCTAGTTGCCGCTTCAATTGCCAACCAGAAGAAAAACCAGCACACTTACATGCGCCCTATCGTTGTCTTATACCTATTTGGGACCTTTACAGCAGCCCTAACCGCCGTGGCATTAAGCTTTATGTTCCCAACCACATTAACGCTGGTTTCTGGCGCTGAAGGTGCAACACCACCTCAAGGTATTGCCGAGGTCATGAATACACTGCTATTTAAGATCGTTGATAACCCGGTTAATGCACTGATGGATGCCAACTACATAGGTATTTTGGCTTGGGCCGTCGGGCTTGGTTTAGCTTTACATCATGCTTCAGCTACAACGAAAGCGGTTTTTGAAGACTTAAGCCACGGTGTTTCACAAATTGTACGCTTTATTATTCGCCTAGCACCGTTTGGTATCTTTGGCCTTGTGTCTTCAACTCTAGCAACTACTGGTTTTGATGCATTGGCAGGCTATGCTCAACTGCTCGCTGTTTTGCTAGGCGCTATGGCTATCATCGCTTTAGTGGTTAACCCAGTTATCGTGTTGGTTAAAACGGGTGAAAATCCATACCCACTTGTATTCCAATGCATACGCGAAAGTGGCGTAACGGCTTTCTTCACTCGCTCAAGTGCCGCCAATATTCCTGTGAATATGGCTTTATGCGAGAAGCTAAAACTTGACGAAGATACCTACTCAGTTTCTATTCCACTTGGAGCTACCATCAATATGGCTGGCGCGGCAATTACCATTACCACATTAACACTGGCAGCAGTGCATACTATGGGTATCGAAATTGACATACTTACCGCTCTACTTCTTAGTGTTGTTGCTGCCATCTCTGCATGTGGAGCATCTGGTGTCGCTGGCGGTTCGCTACTATTGATTCCACTTGCATGTGGTCTATTTGGCATTCCAAATGAGATCGCAATGCAAGTCGTAGCGGTAGGCTTTATTATCGGTGTTGTACAAGACTCGGCAGAGACCGCATTAAACAGCTCAACTGACGTGGTATTTACCGCTGCTGTTTGTAAAGCGAAACACAAACAAGATGTTTAACTATACCTTGTTTAAAATCTAAGCCCCCCCGAATATAAAAAGCCCCCCAATAGTTGGAAAACCAATTCTTGGGGGGCTTTTTATATTAGTCGACAACTCAGTGACAGAACTCGATTATCTCATTACCGCATTCACCCGTTGGAAAGAAGCAGTTGGCGCAGCCAATCTCCATTAAGGGGTTCTCAATGGAACGCCAATATTAAAAACAAAACCTGAAGTGCTTTCGCCTCCAGCCGATTATAAACATTTACAAAAAAGCCCCTCATAAAAAGGGGCAATAGACCATCGCTTGTTGTTATAGTGAAAATCTTTATGATTTTCGAGACTTAACCAAAATCACCGTTGACGTAGCCTTTAGTACGGTCATCCCTAGGCTGACTGAAAATGACCTTAGTCGAGTCATGCTCAACCAACTCTCCCATAAGGAAAAAAGCCGTGCGGTCTGAGATCCTGCGAGCCTGCTGCATAGAATGAGTCACAATCACTATGGTATAGTTCTTTTTCAGTTCTTCCATCAGCTCTTCAATTTTGTGCGTTGCAATAGGATCAAGCGCCGAGGTTGGTTCATCCATCAAAATCACATCAGGTTCCATTGCAATGGTGCGCGCTATGCATAAACGCTGCTGCTGACCACCAGATAGGCCAAATGCATGAGATTTTAAGCGATCTTTCACTTCATCCCATAAAGCAGCACTTTTCAGTGAACGCTCGACAACCTGATCAATATGTTTTTTATCTTTTATGCCTTGTGCTCTAAGGCCATAAGCAACATTCTCATAAATACTCATCGGAAATGGATTCGGTTTTTGGAAAACCATTCCAACTTTTATCCGCAGATCAGCCACATCGATATTGCCATAAATATCATCACCGTCCATATCCAGTTTGCCTGTGATCTTGACCCCTTCAATCAAGTCATTCATGCGGTTAAGGCAGCGCAGCAAGGTTGACTTACCGCAGCCAGATGGTCCTATAAGCGCTGTTACTTGGCGAACAGGAATAGGTAAATTAATTGATTTGAGTGCCTGATTGTCACCGTAAAACAGGTCTAAGTTTTCGATATCAAATTTGTTCATGGTTTTTATCTCTTAAATCTAAAATGGGTCGCTGTAAGCTTGATTGCCTAATAATTTGCCGTATTAAAACGGCGGGCAATGAGCTTAGTGATCATATTGATCACCAGAACCACCACAATCAGCACTGTCGCTGTACCATAAGCCTGATTCCACTCTTCGATAGTAAATAATTCAGTTGTCAGCTTATATAAGTGAACCGTTAGTGTGCGCCCAGAATCAAGTAGTGAGTCAGGTATACGCGCAACCATGCCAGCGGTTAAAAATACTGGGGCAGACTCGCCAATCACTCGACCAATACTCAATATAACCGAGGTTATAATGCCCGGCATAGCGCTTGGCAATATCAGACGCCAAATCGTATAAATCTTAGCTGCGCCCAAGCCATAGGAGCCCTCTCGATAGGTTTGAGGCACAGCCATCAGTGCTTCTTCTGTGGTACGGATAATCACTGGCAAAATCAAGATACTCAAGGTCAAAGCGCCTGAAAGAATCGAAAAGCCCAGTCCAAGAATTACAACAAAGAAAGTCATACCGAACAAACCGAAGATAATGGACGGTATACCCGCTAGGGATTCGGTACAAAAACGAATCACTTTCACTAGCTTGCTGCCAACTTGGGCATATTCAGTGAGATAAATCGCTGTCATAATCCCAATTGGAGCAGCGACAGCAATCGAAGCGGCAACCATATAAAGGGTCGACACTATCATAGGAAAGATACCGTGCTCTTCACCAGTACGCGTGTAATTGTCGCTAATAAAGTTCCAATCTACATGTTGTAGACCGTTCGATAAAATGTACCAAATAATCCAGAATAAAAAACCAACCGTCAGAGCGGCGGCAGCCCAGATTAAACTCTTAAGAACATTGTCTTTAAACTGACGATGTTTTTTTAGTGCTATGCGATCCATAATCTTTACTTCCTGAGCCACTATTTCGCTTTCTCGCGATTGAGATAAAGCAGGGCAGCGTTGAGCATCATGATAAATACCAGCAGTACTACGCCTGTCGCATATAAAGCATTCGCGTGTACACCACTTGCGTACGACATTTCAATCGCAATATTGGCGGTTAAAGTGCGTGCGGAGTCAAGAATACCTTGTGGCATCGCAGGCGCGTTACCCATCACCATAATAATCGCCATTGTCTCGCCAAGTGCTCGACCTATTCCAAGGATTACACCCGTCATAATGCCAGAGCGTGCAGCAGGAACAAGCAGCTTAAAAATGGTAAAAATCTTTGATGCGCCGAGTGCTAATGAACCTTCTTTATAAGTACTCGGCACAGCACGTATTGACGTTTCAGATACCGTAATCACGGTAGGAAGAATCATCACACCTAATACGATGATCCCAGCTAAAATCGTATTACCCGCTGGTACTTCAAAAATATCCTGAATTAAAGGGACAATGATGATGAGGCCAAAAAAACCATACACTACGGATGGGATCCCTGCTAGCAACTCAACCGCAGGACGAATGATATCTGCAAGACGTTTAGGCGCAATCTCAGCAATAAAAATAGCCGTCAAAACGCCAACTGGTACGCCAACTAAGACAGCGCCTAAAGTTGAGACCACTGACGCAACAATCATGGTCGCTACGCCATAAAGAGCAGGTGGTAACCAGTCTTGGCCAAGAACAATGTTAGAAACCCCTACTTCTTTAAAAGCGGGGATCGATTCTTGAACAATGAAATAGGCGATAACCGCCAGAGACACAATGCCAATGACAGCACTGGTAAGAAATAAGCCATGAAAGATACGCTCTTTCACATCAACACGACGTTTAGCGCGCAAACGTGGCTTAGGTAACTGAGTCGCTTGAGTGTTCATAAGCTCGTCACTATTTGTTGCAATGGTCATAATAGTTTACCCTTCTAACAAACCGAGTTTGCTCGAAGTAAAGCAAAAGCCCAGCCCATAAAGGGCTGAGCAATAGAAGTGTCAATAAAATTAATGAACTGAGATATAGCCATTATTGTCAACTAAAGACTGAGCTTCAGGAGTGAGAGTCCAGTCTAGAAATTTTTGAGTTTCTGCCGATAGCTTGCCTTCTTTGTATAGCACTAGGAAAGGACGAGCCACTTTATAAGAACCATTTTTCACGTTTTCTACGCTTGCTTCAACACCATCTACCGACAAAGCATGAACTGAATTATCGACAGTTCCTAGAGAAATATAACCAACCGCATATGGGTTTGAGGCAACCATAGTTTTCAATGCACCATTGCCGTTAGCAACTTGAGCACGCTGTGAAATAGCAGATACTTTTTGACCAGAGATCTTCTTTTTCAATTTCATAATGTCTTCAAAAGCGCCGCGAGTACCTGACGCTGTGTCACGAGTAATCGTTACAATTGGCTTATCTTCACCGCCAACCTGTTTCCAGTTGGTAATATCACCTTTGTAAATTGAGCTTACTTGCTCAGCAGTTAGAGCTTGGAGGGTATTTTTAGGATTGACCACTACTGCAATACCATCAAGCGCTACTTTCACTTCTTTAAGCTCAGGTTCTTGTTCTGATGCTTTTAGGTTACGAGACGACATGCCAAGATCGGCTGAACCATTTTTTGCAGCTTTCACGCCAGCTGACGAGCCAGGGCCTTGCACTTCAATAAATACGTTCGAATGGGTTTTCATGTATGTTTCAGAGAAAACTTCCATCAGTGGCGTTACGCTACTAGATCCCACTGCAGAGATCGTTTCCTTAGCAGAAACGGAAGTCACTGCCATTGCACCTAGAAGTGCGATTGCACCGATAACTGTCTTTTTCATCACAATTTCCTTAGTTGGCACCATTGCCACTTTTTTGCATTTGAACAATGCTAACTTTAGGACTCAATTGTGACAGTTGTGTTTCACTTCGTTGAAGGCTATATGACAGAGGAGGTTTATTTTGAGTGTTGATTTATAAAAATCGAGGTGTAACCAATGAAAAGGATTGCGCTGATATGTTAGCGCTGTTACTTCGCCAAGCGTATCTCATCTGTAAATTAGTCAAAAAGCGACTGTACATTCTTGATATGCAACCATTACAGTAAAACCAAAGTATCCACTAGGTTTTATTTGGTTGCCTTATTAATCCAAGCGGACAAAATCTAATGGCCCAAAACCAAAATAGGGTCAGATTGGCACAATTCCCAAATACTCAAAACTAAATGTAAGCCTCTAAACACCGGAAAGATAGTCACCAAGGCTCACAATTTAACAATTCAATATAAAAATTAAAACCATCACTAAGGGCTTGTTATTAAAATTAAAACAGTAAACAGTGGTATAAAAATACACAATTTTTCTCGAATAATCTCATGACGTGGATTTTTTTAAAAACATAATAGGATTGATTAAAAAGCATTACCAAGGAATCTATCCATGACAGCAATAAAAATTAGCAGCCCTATAATACCCGGTGCTGCATTAAAACCTGAGATTGTTAAAATTAATTTTAACAAATCGGTTAGTGGTGTTAAACACAGAAACGATAAACGTGACGAACACAACATTGGACACTTAAATGTCCTCAAGAACGGAGCCCAAGTATCAATGCCTGGTGATTTCAAATCAGGTACTCGTGACAAGAACGGCCCCCAAGCACCAATGAACAGCTTTGGAAAATCCAATAACATCCAGAACAAATCCCTAGAATCAATGTATGGTAATCTCGAACCTGTTACTCATGACCAAGACAGCTTTGGATTCTTAAATCCCCCCAAGGGCGGATCCCCCATATCAATGTATGGTGATCCTTACCATAGCTTAATGGACCAAAAGAAAGACTTGAAGTCCTCGTATCGTGATGCGAAAGACAAGAAAGAAGAATCAAAATATCTAAAACAATTGAAGGAGGTAGACTCTAAGATTAATAAGAGTTTTCCCCACATTGTAAAAGCTGAGAAGAAAGCTGAGAAAGAAGCTGAAGTTTCACAAAACAAAATTATCCAAGACCTGCTGGATAAAGCTAAAAAATCTGATGATCTTACAAAAAAATCATCAGAGCAAGCTAAAAAGTCAAAAAACTATCAACTAGCAAAATCGATTATTCTTGCAAAGCAAGAAAAACTTCAACGTCTAGAAGAGTGCAGGCAAGGACTCAAAGCGCAGTATAAAGATGCGATAGGCAGAGGAGGAGAAAAAAGATTACTACAATATATTGACTATCTAGATACTAAGATTGCAAAAGCTGAGCAAAAAGACAAAAAATACACAAAACAACTACACCAAATTAACCAGAAGATTCTAGCTAACGTTGACCTTAAGAAAGTGCAAGATGAAGTGATTAAGCAAATGGAAATGGATAAGCAGTTACCCAAGGAGCTATTATCGACCCACATGTTTGACACAATCAATGATAATATGGCTTTATTGCTAAAAGATCTTAGAGAGTTTGATATGGGTAAAAAAGGTAATGGAGTGGATAAAAAGAGTTTGCTCGGACAATATCTAGATTTCTCAATAAACCAAAAAGTAGATGAAATAAATAAAAATATAGAATTAAGATATAAAGAAAAAGGTCAAACTTCCAGCTTTAAAGAAATTAAACGGAATGATCCTGCTTTGAAGGAACTAGTAAAGCACCAGAAAAATGACACCTGTCAATCAGTTCTTATTAGCTTAATCACTGAACAAGTTAGAGTCAAAATCAGTAATGATGAAGGGCGATTTTGGGAAAAAAGTGAACATAAGTTGACAGAATCTTTAACGAAGCTTTATGTCGATAGATTAATGTCAATAGCTCCTGAAACCTTTAGCTATAATGACATGCTTCTCCCTAATCAATTAGATAAAATAGTAGAAAAAATAACGTCAGAAAACTTACCAAAATAGCATAAATGTATTTTTCTCAAGTTGGTGCTTTTAAGCTCCGAGGAAGAAAAATTCTTAATTAAAAATGTACTAAATTAACTTTAATGATAAAGCCAAAGTAATAGAGCCAACCAGTTAGTCTGATTGGCTCTATTTTTATAGCCGAGATAGAAAAATTCGAAGTGATACTTCTCGCGAAAAGGGTTAAGTGCACACAGAGGCATTACGATAAGAACAAAGGCCCGCGACAACCAAATCCAAGTTCAGCAAGTTGTACGAAAAAGTTGCACAGAACATTACAAATATAAAACTAACGAATAAACACAGACCTCAGTAGTTTTTCCACAATTTTTCTATAGCGCAATAACATTGCGTTTCTTGGTAGCCAAGCCGGTGTATACAAAACAGTTTTTGCTTTGGAAAAGGTCAAAAAGCCCTCTTTCCCATGGTACTGACCAATACCTGATGCTCCAATACCACCAAAAGGTGCATCTTCAATAGCTACCTGGAGCAATGTATCATTGATAGCAATACCTCCGCTATGAGTTTGCTCGATCACTTGGCGCTGTAATACTTTATCCGTTGACATCAGGTACAGTGCTAGAGGCCGAGGGTTAAAATTGATATAACTTAGCGCCTCATTTAAGTGACGATAACCAATCACTGGTAATATAGGGCCAAAGATTTCTTGCTGCATAACCTGCATATGCTCAGTCACACCTGTAATAAGATGTGGTAGCATCTGGCGCTGTTCTAACTCCACATTTTCAATCGTGTGGATACCAGCGCCACGAGCACGTGCATCTTCCAACATAGTATTAAGCCGCTCATGCTGCTTTTGATTAATAATATGTGTAATAGAAGTTGCGTAATTATCTTTTAAATACAAAGATTGATACCGTTTAAGATAGAGTTCAACAAACGCCTGCTCTTTACCCCTTGGCAGCAAGACATAATCAGGCGACACACAAATTTGCCCTGAGTTTACAGACTTTCCGAGTAATACTGCATCTACTGCAGCCCTTACATCGATATCATTATCTATGATAACTGGCGACTTACCACCAAGCTCTAAGGTTACTGGCGTTAAGTTTTTCGCCGCTGCTTGCACAACCAACTTACCAACCTGCGTCGAGCCCGTGAATATAAGATGATCAAATGGAAGCTTGGAAAAGTAACTAGAAATATCAACTTCACCTTCCACAGGATAAATATGCCCCTCCACACTAGTGAAAATATTACTTAATACTTGATTAGTGTGATGAGTATGTTCGCTCAATTTAACCATGACTCGATTGCCTGCCGCAATTGCAGTCACAATTGGCGCAATACTGAGAACAATAGGAAAGTTCCAAGGGACAATAACTCCCACAACACCAAGTGGTTGATATTCGACCCTAACTGATGATGGAAAGAGTAATAAACCAGATTTTCGCCTACTTGGCTTCATCCACTTTTTGAGGTTTTTAATGGTGTAATTAATATGCGCTATTGCTGGCAGTAAATCACAAACAAGGCTATCAAAATGGCTTCTTAAGCCGTAGTCTAAGCTTATCGATTCGATAAGTGCATCTTGATGTTCAACCATTGCTCGCTTAAGGGTTTTGAGTCTATCTATGCGTGCGCCATAGGCCGAAAAAGGCTCACTTTGATAGTATGTTTTAACTTCGGCATACAGTTGGTAAAGCTCTTCTTCAGTGCGAATATGTTCTTTTTGCCAGCGACTAAAGTCAACAACACCTTCCATGTATCATCACCACCTGATTGCTATCTCCTTCGAGTAACTATAGTACGGTAGCTTGGGGCAGCGCAGTGACCACTGACACAAATACCAAGCAGGTCATTAGGGTCAACAGACCCTAGCTATATCACAATTGAGACATCATCGACTGAAAGTGCTCAAGACCAATAGATCCCACCATTCTCTGCTGAGCCATTTCTAAACCGCTTGAATCATAAAAAAACACGGCAGGAGGACCAAACACATTCCTTTCTGCTAACCAAGCCATCTGTTCAGGCGTACTTTTGGTAACATCAAACTTGATCGTTTCCCAATCTGAAAATTTAGCCCGCACCGACTGTTCGGTAAATATTTCTTTTTCAATAACCTTACACGAGACACACCAATCAGCGTAAAGGTCAACCATTACTCGCTTTTCCTGCTGCTTAGCCAACGTCAAGCTTTGCTCCAATAAAGTCACGGAGTCAACATTAGCAAAAGGTAGCAAGGAGTCTGCTTTTGACTGACTTGGCACAGAGACAAGACCTAGTGGCTTAAGAGGATCTTGCGAACCAAGTAGCATACCAACAAATACAACCAAGCCATAAAATAAAGACATAAATGCGGCGAGCTTTCGTGTTCTAGCCCATCCTGGTTGAGCTGAATCCAAAGCACCAAAATGAATCCCACTACCAATAGCCAGCACAGCCCAAGCCAACATTATCAACCACGATGACGAAAATCTGCTCATCAATACAATAGCGACCGCGAGTAGCAAAATACCAAAGAGCTGTTTAACGGCTATCATCCAAGGCCCAGATTTGGGTAGCAACTTACCACCGCTAATACCAATCAGGATCAGTGGAACACCCATACCCAATGCCATCACAAATAACGTTACCCCACCCAGTACCCAGTCTTGAGTAGTAGAAACATACAGCAAAGCCCCTGCTAATGGCGCACTCACACAAGGTGAAACTACCAAAGCAGACACTGCCCCCATGGCAAATACGCTGACTACTTTTCCGCCACCGACTTGATCTGAGTGGGCGTTAAGTTTTTGCTGAATTGCAGAGGGAAGTTGCAATTCGTAGAAGCCAAACATGGCTAAGGCGAGCAAAACAAATACGATGGCAAACAAAGATAACAACCAAGGCTGCTGCATAGCAGCTTGAAGATTAATACCTTTAGCCAAGGTAGTAACCAAAACTCCAGTCAATGCATAACTTGACGCCATTCCAAACACATAGGAACTGGATAATATCAAACCTTTTTTGCCAGTCATCTTGGCATCACCACCAATAATACTTGAAAGAATCGGCACCATAGGTAGTACACATGGCGTCATTGATAAGCCAAGACCAAGTAAAAAGAAAATAAGTAACGCCTGAGTTTTTGGTGTGTTTGTGAGAAGCTCAGATAATCCTGCTGTATTTTCTGCCAAACTGCTGATTTTTTGCCAACTCCAATCAGGGCTAGAAGTTGATGTTCTAGTGGGCAAATCCATTGTGATTGTCTGCGGTAAATAACATAAGCCTTTTTCAGAACAGCCTTGATAACGAACTTTAATTTGTCCTTCACCATTATATGGAATCAACACCGTCATAGGCTGATTAAAAACTACCACATCACCAAAATATTTATCTTGCTTGGGCGTACCAGCGAGTGAAAACTGCGGATCACGGAGTAACACTTGGCTACTTGATGAAAATTTAAACCTGCCCTTGTAGAGATAGTATTGTGGCTGAATAGCGAAATGCATCTGCACTCCTTTATCACTCACAGACCATTGGTACGGGAATGCTTCTTCCACAGGCAAAAACTCTGGTTCTTGCGCTAAAGACACCAAAGGAAAATAGACTATTAAAGCGAGAATGAGAGTCCTTATCATGCGATAAACTCCGTGTCCTGATGAATGAATAATTGATCGTCAATAAACACAACACCCACCTCATTAGGTAGTACTAGTGTCGGATCTATAGTAAGTGCGGTACTCAAAGCTCCAGCTTCTAGAGCTGTCGGTGCCAATACACTTACCGAGAGTACTTGGGGATGCGTCCCGCACTGAGATAAAATATGCGAGCTTTGCTGATCTCCAAATTTAAAGCTACGTTCGTAGTGCGCAGAGGTTGTCAGTGCCGCATTAACTAATGGTAAAGAGAACCAAGGTTCACTTTTATTTTTCGGGTTTTTCACCGCAACATTAAACGCAGAGCCATCGGGCTTAACACCGAATGATCGAATGTCTCCGCCAAAATTAACCAAAGCTGCTGATGCGCCGAGTGATTGTGCAATGTTTACTGCTTGATCGACAGCAAACTCCTTGATTACGCCACCAAGATCAAACTGAGTCTCTGCGTTGTGTATGACAAGCGTCTGTTCAGATAAATGCCATGCTTTAATACCCATAAAATTTTTAGCATAACCATAAGCCGCATCTCTACCCATACTTGGGTTTTGTTTCATTAGTGACTTAACTGACCCTATTGCTGGGTCAAAGGTCCCTTGAGTACCATCAACCAAACGCTTGACTACTTCAAACACTGTATAGCTTTCTTCATCAAGCATCACTGTTGCAGCTTTACGATTATTTACCGCTTTGTTAAGCCATGATGTCGGCGCATAAAAGTTATACTTTTCTTCTAATCGAAGTGTATTAGATTCAATAGTGGTAACAATCTCTTTCGCCTGCTCAGTACCAAATAGCTGGACTTCACACACAACTGTCATAGCTTGGAAACGATGTATCAATGGCGAACTAGAACTCATAAGTTGCTCCAACAGCCCACCATTGAGCCTCAAACCCATTAGACTGCTCGTAGTATGCCCCCAAAAGGTTCAAACGCAGGGATTTATGAAGTTTTAAACTCGCACCTAACTCATAAGCGTTGGCGGTAAAATTTCCCAAACGAAGATCAGATGTTGCATATCCTTGTGAAGAAAATGTAGGATCACTGCCATTAGGATCACGGTAAAAATCGGCGGCGGCTTGGGTATACCAAAAATAGCCTGGCGCCAATGTTAACCAAGTGTTTAGATTCCAAGATAACTTACCACCAACTTGATGTGAGCTTACACCCCAGTCGTCATTAAAAAATTTATAACGTGGACGCACAACTATTGAATCAGATAATGACCAAAAAGCTTGAATATTCAGGCCACCAGATAAACGCTTGTCTGGACGGGAATCTTGGCCCAGAAAGACTTCATCAGAATCAATTGTCCCGCTACCATCGATGTCAACTTCACGCAGCACCGTCAAGTAGTGATTGCTAAGATACCCCGAACGATAACCTGCATAAGCCGTATATATCATGTAATAATTAGGAGTAAAGGTTTGCGATAATCCGGCTTCTACACTCCCAGTAAATATGTCTTCCCAAGTTTGAGAATTACCTGTGGTACCATACTTACCAAACGCTAGAGTTTCATCAAACAAAGTCGATATACCCAAACTGTATGAACGATTTTTTTGAGAATCGGCGTAAATTAACCCTTTAGCATTTAATCCAATGCTCCGATAGTCTTCTTCCGTGGAGAAATTCCCTCCCATAGTCCACTCATTTCGCAGCTCATCTCTGTAGGTCACGCTACCACTTACCGATTGGCGCGTGTCCTCTAGTTGATATTTTTGAATTTTATAGTTACTACTATTGGGGTCATAGCCAGCTCGTATTACTTGATCTGTCATCGCCTGAGCTTGCTGAGTTTTCGTTACTCGATTATTGGCATCAGCAGGACCTGATAATGGCGTTGTAGGTCCCCAAGAAGGTGATGCTCCAGAGACAGTATCATAGCCAAGTTCAAGATTTATCGTCCAATCTAAGCCAATGCTTTTCTCAATAGAAACAATACTATCTCCAGCTTCAACTTTATCATCATATTCTTGGTAATTCAGATAATGAACTGATATATGATCTTCAGCCAACACATTATTGGCTACTGCAGCTGCACCAAGCAGCGTTATAGGTAATTTTTTCATTTTGTTTTATTTAATAATTAGTTACAACCGCAACCGCCACCACCGACGCCACTACCACCAACCGATCCTTGCTTATATGAAAAGACCTTTTCCGAAAACAAATCGAACTCTGGAATTGCCCCACCTGGCTTCATCTCTTTTTTTGCCAGTGTTCCTTTTTGCCAAGGTTTTACCGCTTCGATGCCAAGTACTTCATCAACGAAAGCCAAAGCCGACGTTTCATTGCTAACAGGCTTGGGTTTTTCTGCCCTTGGTAAGCTTAAGCCACCAGCCTTTGGCTTAACCAATTCAATATTACGCCTTAACCCGATTTCAGAGCTACCACTGGTGTATACCTGATTGGATATTACCTCTTCTTCCATACTATCTTGCTTCACAGTAGGCTCAGTTTTTGTGGGATTTTTTTTACCCAAATTGCTAAGGTCAACTTTGGGTGCAGCAACACTTAGGGTTGAAAAAATCAACGCCAAAACAAATGTACTCAGCTTCATAACCGCACTCCCATCTGTGTCAAATCATCTAGGATGACAGAGCGAATATCAGTGATTGCACCAAACCGTACTTTGAGTACTTGTCCCTGATAAACATAATAAAGTGCAGGCATCCCGACAGGTTTAAACTCTGCAATTAATTGCTGCTTAGGATCGTTAACAACTGGAAAACTCAATCCCAGAGATTTTTGAAACTCAAGACCAACCACGATATCTTCATCAACATCAACTCCGACAAAAGTTACACCAGTTCCTGATAGCTCACTATATAGCTGATTTACTATGGGTAATTCATGACGACATGACACACACCATTCGGCAAAAAAATCTACTATTGTTAGCTGATCAGGTTCCAATTTTAGCCCTTTCGCAACGCTTTCTGTCACGGCCTCCCCTTCTTGAAATGCTAGCGTTGTAAAAGACGCGCACACAGCAAGCACTATAGCCAGTTGCTTGATCATTCTTTTTTCCTTATATTTTCGAGGTTCATTTCTGCCCAAAGTTAAGAGTCGTGTCATAGTCGACATACAATACTTTTGAAAAGTACTCATCCAGTTCCTGAGTATTGGTTGCCGACAAAACTTGACCTTTCAATTCGATGTTGAGTGCAGCATCAACGCAGCGACTAAACTGCTCCAGTCGATAATCAGGAATATTAAAGCCTATAAAGTTCAACTGAATACCGAACTCATTTGCCAAGCGATCACAAATTCCTGCGGAGATAAGCTCATCCAACGCTGAACTGCCGTCGACACCATCTGTCATCAAAATTAACCTTTGTGTTGGATGAGTAGAGTACGGACGATAATTCCACTCTTGACGCCACTTGGGTATGAGCTGTCTAGCGCCCCAAATCAATCCTTGGAATGAACTTGTTCCACCTGTAGTTTGCAAATTTTCAATGGCA
Source organism: Vibrio pectenicida (assembly GCA_024347015.1). GTDB lineage: Bacteria > Pseudomonadota > Gammaproteobacteria > Enterobacterales > Vibrionaceae > Vibrio > Vibrio pectenicida. The sequence goes on from AP024890.1 coordinate 209,533, forward strand.
TGTTTAACCCCCCTCATATTGTCGGTCAGTGGCATAACGGGTGAAGAGCCGCTGCAATCAAGAAGAAAATCATTTTGTTCCTTCAACTCCACTGTCTTTTCTGAGTGAATTTTATCTAGGTTAGACACTGTCTTTTCGGCAGAAAACCTATCGTTTTCATCTTTGCTTATCCCATTAGCACATTGCACACCCGTGACATTTTCCCATGCGGGATTAACAACCGACACACCGTCAGAAAAAGGGACAATTGAGATACTCACCGCTCTGCGCCCAGCAAGCTCAATATTGTTATCCTCAATGCGATCAATCGCTCGACCAAGAATACTTTTCAGAGTATCGATGGAATCCACCATTGAGCTGGAAATGTCGAGAACCAACGCCATTTCAGTTGGCGTCACTTTCGCAACATGGTGAATATATGTGTGCTCAGAAGCACGAGAATACGCTGAATAAGACCCTTGGCCTATATTCAGCAACGAGAATGGACCATCGAGATGGTAGTTGATACTGATATCACAGTCAGGACCAGATTGAAACTCACCTAGTACCCCATTGATATTAGGCTGATAATAGCTAAGATAAGTTTGGTTAACATCTGTTTCTGAGCTAGCACTAAAAGTGCAGGCCAAAGCAGCTGCGTCAGCAGCTTGCATTGCACGATTGTGAAGTTGAATGTTAAATCCTACCATGATCGTACTTAGCACCAGTGCCAATACAGGCAGCAATAAAGCGAGAAAAGATAAAGAAACAGAACCAATTAACTGTCTAGGCACTATATTTTCTCCCGATAACCGCAGCTTGGCTTCGAAGCGTAGAAGGAAATGACAGACCTAACCATTTAAAAATAGGACTCATCGGCTCTAAGGGTTGGGATACACATAAGGTCACCTGATATAAGTTAGCGATTTTACCTTGAAGCGATGCAACCGTCCTTTTACTCATTGGCGCTAGTGTTGCAAGTGAGTCTATCTTCTGTTCTACCTGACAATCGTTCCCCGCTCGCTGTGTAATCACCTCAGTTTCATCACTAGCAGAAAAGCGCATTTCCAATATCAAACCAACACGCGTCATGTCCAATTCAGCAGGTAAAGAACGTCTCGCCAAAATCATTAAGTGCTCAGCGCTATCTGAGTGATAATTTTTAACTTGTCCATTGGAAACCAAAGCCCGTGATGCCACACTCACCATGGAATAAGCAGCACTATCTAGCCTAGTTTGCAGATAAAATATTTTGTATACCGCGAACAAGCCAAGTATGACCACAAGCAGCCCCACAACTACCGCGGGAAATTCAATCACGGCCGAACCGCGTTGTTTGTTGCGCTCATGCATCATAACTGACCATTACGGTGCGATTGAGGGTCGTCACCGATGGAAACGCTTCCGATAATCTTGGAGCTAGCAAAAAATGAAAGTGATAGCGAATTTTATATTCAGCGATAGTAGCTTGATGCGAACTAATCAAATCTCCTGACACTAAAGACGCCACGCTATCAGCGTAGCGAGGAATATCAATTTGAATATTCCCGGCAGTAAGTAAAGGAAATTTAGCAATCTGATCGCTAATTTGCTCTTCCACAAACGAAGAGGGCGTCATTGTACGCGCATTGCGCATTGCTGAAGATACAGCTGATTCAAAAATCATAGTGACCCACATCAAGCGGACAACCTCAAAGCCCACCAAAAAAACCATCATTAAAGGTAAAATCACCATTACAAATTCGATTGTCTGACTCCCAGATTGACGACGCAAAGCCATTAGTTAATACCTTGTTCGGCAAGAGTCTGATAATACCCAAGTGTGCTTTCTAGCTCCGACTGATTAAGTTCACTCATAGCAATCGTTTTAGCTGCTTCAAGTTTACCGTTAGCAGCATAGGCTAGAGCAAGGTTAAGCCGAACTTTGCTCGTTGCTTCTCCTCGCAGGTAAATAGGGTATAAAATCTGAATACTTTGTTCAGCCTGGCCATCTAAAAGCCATCCTAGCGCAAGGTTATTTCGATATTCCAAGCTATCTGGGCGAATGTTAATTGCGCCTTTAAAAGCACTGCGGGCTTTTACATAGTTTTTTTGTAATGAATAAGTCACACCCAAGCTATTTAAAGCAATATCATCACTTGGGTTATTCTCAACGGCTTTATGTAGCGTATCGGCGGCTAATCGAATATTGCCCAAAGCAAGGTGAGCTCGACCTAGCTCTCGATCAAATTCTGACGAAGGAGCCAATGTACTACCTTTATTGAGATAGTACAGCGCCTCATCATAACGTGCCGATTGATTACAAGCACTGCCGGCTAAAAATAGCAGCTGGGCATCATCGGGGGTTTGCTTAAGCTTTTGTTTATAGATAACCAATGCATTATCCGCATGGCCATTTGCCAACGCTGTTTGTGCAAGTTGTATATCTTGATCAATCTTTTGCGTTCCTGTCGACTGACAGCCAAACATCAACAGACTGAAGCATAAGATGATAAACGATGAGTTCATAGCCTCTCCAATGTCTCAAATAGGCTTAAAACAACAGGCGCAACAATCAAGATAACCACAGGCAACATAATCAATACAACAAGAGGAAAAGACATCTTCGCCGGAATTTTCCCAGCCCATTCTTCCAGTTCAAGCAACTGATAATGGCGGCTATCTGCAGCAATTAGGCTAAGCGCCTTTGAAAGCGGTGTACCAAACTTAAGCGCTTGAGACATAGTCACCACCATATTGTTGATATCCGATAGTTCCAATCTTTGATCTAGGTTAACGAGTGCTTGCTGTGGTGAGTCAAGTACGGTCATTTCTGTTGCAGTCTGGCACCACTGACGAGCAAACGCAGGAGATACAGAAGCCATTTCTTGACCAACAACACGAAACGCTTTTTCTAGTGTTAAACCAGATGCAACACAAACAACCATAAGATCGAGCGCATCAGGAGTCACTCTTGCTACCTGACATCGAATGCGCTCAACCCAAACTTGCAATGAACGATCAACTAAGATCCCCGATATAATTGAGATAGCAATACACTGGGCAACATCAGCTACTGACCAGCTCAAACTTCTTGAAGTAAACCAAAGCCATGATCCACAAAGCATGATCACACATCGAACTACCACAAACTGTGTTTCAGCATCGTCATGACTAAAACCTATCAAGGCTAATTGCTTACAGCGGGATGGATTCGATTTCCAGCGCCATCTATTTTTGTTTGGGTGAGCTGCTAAGGAGGCATAACTCACCTGACTAAGACGACGCTGAACAACATCCTGTTGCCGCGCGACATGAAAGCACAACAGTGAACTCAGAATACCGATAACGATCAGAAACGTTGCAATCATCAATATCATGAAAACTTCCTGTTTTTGGTTAAAGAATTAAGTGTCAAACCACCCAAAACCAGGCTAATAGAGCAGTAAAAAAGCACCCACTGACCACTTTCGCTGTATATGAGTAAATCGAACAAAGACACATCAATCCAAGCGATCGCTAAAATGAGAAAAACCGGTAGCAGCGACAAAAATTTTGCTGTCATTCTTGGTTCTGCGGTAATACTTGCGACTTTTTTGCGCATTGCACGACTGTCATGCATGGTTCGGCTTAGATTGTGCAAAATATCTCTCAATTGCCCACCATTGCTCTGATTAAGCACTAATGCTACCGTGAAATATCGAAAGGTGTTATACGGTAGGCGAGTGCATGCCTCATCCAATATCTGGCGTAGCGGTATCCCGAGCGCTAAGTTGTCTGTAATGAGAGAAAATTCACGTCCTAACACCCCATCTTGTGTTTTAGCTACCTGCTCTAAGGCCTGTGGAACAGACAAGCCAGCAGACACTGCTCGACTTACAAGTCCCAGTACCTGAACTATGCCTTGCTCAAATTCTTCTATTTGCTGCCTACGGCGCAGCATGAAAACCGTGGTAAACAAACCAACCAAAGCGGACAAAATCAACAAGATTTGCCAATACCAGTTTTGAGGCGGTAACCACCAATAAACAAAAAACGGTAGCGCACAACCACAAAAAGCGAAAATAACTTTGTCTTGACGGGTTAAAAGTGCTTGAGTTCGACGCCAAAAACTACCGATTCGGCCGCTAGTGTATTGCGGCTTAATGATGGTTTTTACTTGTCCTGTATTAGTCTGAGAAATGTACCTTGTTAATCTTAATTTAAGGCTCCGACGAAGTTTCCAATAATTGGTCAACATCACCACAATACCTAAGCACCAAGCAGCAATTAACAATACTGTTATCATACTAACCCCATTGCCGAACGCAGTTGAGCATCAAGTTGATAATATTGAGCTTTAGGAACAAAAGTAGGCAAGCGACGTGCGCTAACGTATTGGCCCAAGACTTTACCTTGGTGATCCTCACCAGTAATATCAAAGTGATACAAGTCTTGAGTAACATATTGATCACTTTCAATCCCAATGACTTCAGTAATCGCAACAACACGCCGTTTACCATCACGCATCCGGTCTACTTGCACTATTATGTCGATCGTATCTGCGATTTGCCGTCGCAAGGCAAATAAAGGTAAGGTGGATTGCGCCATCATGAGCATGTTTTCAACTCTAACCAAGGCATCAGTTGGCGAATTGGCATGCAGAGTAGACAATGAACCATCATGGCCTGTGTTCATCGCCTGCATCATTTCAAACGCTTCTTCACCACGCACTTCACCAAGGATAATACGATCAGGTCGCATTCTTAACGCATTCCTAACCAGTTCACGCTGTGTTATCGCAGCCAGACCTTCTGCATTTTCAGAGCGAGTTTCAGCACGTACAACATGAGGCTGTTGAAGCTGAAGCTCCGCAGCATCTTCAATAGTAATAATACGTTCATGGGGAGGAATGCTAAATGACATCGCATTGAGAAGCGTCGTCTTACCTGCCCCCGTTCCCCCAGCGATCAATACGTTCAATCGACAACGTACTATCGTATCGAGCAGCCGCATCATTCCTTCACACATCACATCATTTTGCGCCATATGGCTCAAAGAAAACTTTTCATGATTAAACTTTCGGATAGAAATACACGTTCCATCAAGTGCTAGTGGCGGGATCATAACGTTAACTCGGCTACCATCTTCTAAACGTGCGTCAACCAGTGGTGAACTTTCATCGATCCGACGACCAACTTTACTCACTATCCTCCTTGCCAAGTTGAGTAGTTGTTCTTCAGAACGAAACTCAACGGCGGTTTTATGCAACCTACCTAGTTTTTCGACATAAACCTCATTCGGCCCATTGACCATAATGTCGCTCACACTAGGATCGTCAATTAACGGCTGAAGAGGGCCGAGCCCCAGTAATTCATCAACTAACTGTTGCACAACTTTCGCCACCTCACGATGGCCAAGTGGAAGTTGATGAGTCGCCACCACATCAGTCACCAAAGCCAGAATTCGTGACTCCAACTCATGGGGACTCAGTTTTACAACAGCACTTGCCTCAAGCGCATTCACTACCTGAGAATGAATCAACTGGTAATGCTCACGAATTGGATCCAAATGAGACTGGGCATTTTTCACATTGCCAAAAGCGGGTTCTTTGAGTCGTGATGACTTAAACATCAAGCTCCCCTCTTCCAGAAGTGAAATGAGCTCTGGCTCTCGATACCAGTGACTTTGTCGGCCAACAAAGAGAAAGCGTGACTGACTTTACGGTTCCCTTTTATAGCAGACTGTCCAAGTGCGCTTTTGTTTAAGAAATGAAGAGGGGCGAATGGAATTGAAACATCAATTTCAGCGCCCAAAGCCCGATGAATATCGTTTAGCGCCAGTAAAGAAACTTTATCAGATTTAGTATTATTCACTACCAATAAGTTAGTCTTGGTGACATCAGTATGTGACCCTTTGGAAAGTAAACTTAAAATCTGACCGGCACTGCGAATCGATGCCAAACTAGGTTCGACTACCACGATACGCACATCAGAACTCTTTAAAGCGCTCATTCCCACCTGATCTCTAAGTGAGAATGATGGAATATCAAAAATCAGACTATCTGCTTGCTGTAAGCAAAACTTGCTAAGATGCTCAAGCGCACGTTTCTCAGGCCAAAACGGATCACTGTCTAGAGGTAAGTAGCCCGTTAACAGAGAAAGATTAGCAGCAACACTAATGCTACTACGCTCAAAAACAACGGGCTCAAGGCGTTCTGGGTATTGCAACATTTCAACCAATGCTGTGTTACCCTGAACATCAAAATGTAAATCGAGATCCCCTGCTGAAAAATCAAGATCGGCAACCGTCACTGAATGCTGTCGATGGCTTAATGTCCAAGCTAAACTGGCTACAATCGTCGATGTTCCAACCCCTCCTTTACTCCCTACCACAGACACACGCCGACCACTTAATTGGGCTTGTACCTGGCTATGGAAGTCAACTGAAGCAAAAGCTTGTTGAGATATCGGATTAACCAAATATTCAATCGCGCCTGCGTCGCGCGCGCTGCGGTAGTAGGGTATTGTCTCATCATCACCGATAGCGACAACTTTACACCCTGTACGACTGCTAATGTCGCTGATCCAGTCATGAGCCTGTTCAAGCGGCATACCCATCACATCTAACACCACCACCTTATGCCCATCCGATAGCGCTATTTTAATAATCTGCTCTCGTTCCAAAGGTACCTGAATCAGTTGGGTGATCCCTTGTTCAGCAAACGCTAAATTTAAATAGTAGGCATCGATTAAAGGAGATGCGGCGACTAATACAGAAAGGTTGTCAACTTTCATCATTCGTTACCTGCTGTGATATTGGAGTTAGAAACTGAGTTTTGACTACTGCCACTGTTAGATGCAGGGCTAATATACGCATCAAGTGAAGCTACCGCTTTTTCTCCATTGGCAGGCCCCAAACGCTCACCGACAATTAAGTCTTTCGGGTTGGCAACCATTTGTGCAAGTGCTGCGGCATTGCTGCATCCATAAGCTTGGTGAGATTGATATTGATTGAATGCCACTGGTGGCAGCTTGCTAGACCCACAGTTTGAAACTTTAGCGCGAAATGACTCCACAATAACTTGTACGTCACCTTGTTGAGATAGACTAGAAAACTCTGTCACTATTTGATGCTTTGCTATTCCCTGTGTTAATAGTAGCTGATACAGCTTTTCAAGCTGGCCGTTACCTTTAGCAGAATAGCTGACTAGCTTGACGCGTAAAGCATAAGAGTTACCGCGCTTGGCAATAAAATCTTCTACTTTTAACACTTGATCGTCAGATAATTTATGTTTATCTAACGTGAGGATTAATTTATTAGTCACTGTGACCACATCGATAGCAGGCTGCTTAGCAATAGGGTCATGTACACAGCCAGTTATCAATATCAGCAGAACAGACAAAACAAACAAGTTTAGTTTCATACGCACCTCAGTAATAGAACCCGTTATCGCCCAATAAACGCGGTTTGCGGTTGTCGGTAAAAGTTGCATTACCTTCTATTGCAGTATTCTTTTTATTTGGTAATGCCAGTAATCTCTCCAAATCACTCTGGGGCATCAGAGTATCAGTGGGCAAAGTAAAATTATCGCTACGTGAAGGCTCAACCAGATAAGCCGTTGCAATAATGATTAGTTCAGTTTCTCGACGCTGATATTGATTGGAGCGAAATAAAGCGCCTAGGATTGGAATATCTCCCACTCCTGGAACCTTTTGCAATTGACTGATTTCACTGCTTTGTAGTAACCCACCGAGAGCAAAACTCTGGCCACTAGCAAGTTCTATAGTGGTCGAGGCTCTGCGAGAGGTGAAAGAAGGCAGCACATTGCCATTAAACACTGCCTGATTTTCCACCGAAACACTGCTCACTTCTGGCTCTACTTTCAAACTAATTCGATCCGGACCAAGTACCACAGGCTTAAAGTTAAGATTGACACCGAAAGGACGATATTCGACCCGAGCAGTATCTCCCTGAATCAGCGGAATCGGTACCTCTCCACCAACAAGAAAGCTCGCCTCTTCGCCTGAAACCGCTGATAAATTGGGCTCTGCTAAAATGGACATATCGCCAGTAGACGCCAAAGCATCGACCAAAGCACTGAAGTTAGGTTTAGTCCAGCTACTTACACCTGATGGCTTGTTATACATAAAGCTGCCAATCACATTCTCGGCGCTACTACCTTCCCCCATCAGTGATCCCCACTTAATGCCCAGTGTGTTTGATACATTACGGGATACCTCAGCGATGCGGACACGTATATTAACCTGAGTTGGCATAGTGACCAGCAGCTGATTAATCAACTCATCATTATCTGAACTTGACTGCGTTTGCTCAGCTGAAGAATCACTGGATGGAGATGAATCAGTATCGTTAGAGTCTTGCTGAGCGACGATCGGCGAGAGATACCCTTTCGCCACATTGACTATGCTATGCGCCATAGCAGGACTTGGTACTGACCCTTTAAGCCATAATTTTCCACCCAAAGATTCGGTTTTCACTGATGCCTCAGGAAACTGAGCTTCAAGCAAGTTATCTAGCTCCTGAGTATCATGAACAACACGAATCTTTTTGGTGTAAATCACCTGCTCTTTATCATTCAAAATGGTGATTGTCGCTGTGCCAGCCTGCTTACCAAAGACCATTAATTTGGTATTTGTCATTGGCTGATAATCAGCAATATGTGTGTTAGAAATGAAAATCGATTTTGCCTTTTGCGACAAACGAACCATTTGCGCTTCATTAATATTCACTTCAAGCGCAGCCGCCCATGATGGCAGTGTAAAAAACAAGCTAGGAAGCAATAACAAGCTCCACCAGCGCAATAATGTAGTCATTGGTTGTTCCTGAAATTGTTAGTTATTTTTGCTATTAGGGCGTAGCTGAATCAAGTCCACATCAGGGGCTATCAATTTGCTCTGCGAGTTGAGCTGCGTAGAAGTAATCATAGGATTTATAGAGTCGATAACATCAATCTCTCCAGCACCACGTAAAGACAAAGTCAAGCGGCCAAGTTGATTGGCGAGGACAATCTGTGTCGCTTGTTCTGGCGAGACTTCAAGCGATACAGAACTATTATCTGGTATCTTAGCTCCGTAATCTCGACGTTGTTCTTGAAACCCTTCCGATGATGACAAGTTATTGAAAGCAAGGATACGCACATTATGCGCAATAGTGCTGACATATAAACCTTCAACTTGATTGTCATACTTTTTCAGTTCAGTGAGCTTTGATGCCAATAGTAACACGTCAACTTTATCTCCCGGTTGAACAAAGCCTGAGTTGGCTGTTACTTGATCAACAGGTACTGATATGGCTCGATAACCTGACCTAACTTTGAGAGCAAGCGAGACACCGCCGCGCGGTGGAGTTAAGTCCGCAGAACTTATCACCTGACCTTTCTCAATCGCAATATGCGCAACCCCAGCAGAAAGGTGAGCAGACTCAATATCATCTTCTGTAATATAATCTAAATAATCATCCAACTCTTTTTGTGGCATATCCTGCCAACGAAACATTGTGGCGCTATACACGCCGCCTACTTCAATATTTTGATTTGAAACTAGAACTCGCTTAAACACAGCTGCAGCTTGGTTTGCCTCGGGTGACTCTGGCGTGGGTGAGTTCAAAAGTAGCAATCCTATGCCTATCCCTGACAATAAGATAGACACCAACATCAATCGCTTAGCCGTCATGACTTGTCCTTTTTGTATGGTGACTTAATTGCCTGAGTCTTGAGTCTGCTCAAGTGACTCAATCACAGTGTCATAGGCACCTACAATGGCGCGGGTTAGCTTGCCATCACTGCCACCCACAAATGACAGCAGAACCACAGACATGGCCGCGGCTAAAATAGCGTATTCAATCGCAGCTGCCCCACGTTGCTTTGTATTACGTAACATTAATAAACTCCTGAAAATGCTGTTCAGTCTCATTTAGACTTAAGGTGTTGCGATAAAACGGTATAGGTATTTATCTTTGGTTAGCCATTTTGATTGAGTCTTGGTGGTGTGTTTCCCTTCGATGAAATCAAGGCTGGTATAGTCATTTTCCGATGTAAAATCAGTGAAGTATTTCTCTCGTATCACCGGGCCAAATATATCTTTTACATCATTGTAAATAAACACATCCCGCTCAATAGGCATTAGATTACCTAACTCACTAACACTGGGAAGACGCCAATTCGACAAGCCACAAACTTGGGCTGATGTTTGAGCGTCTAAATGCTCTGTAAGGCGCTGATCATTAACCCATCGTGTATCATCACGCTTATCAAACAGTTGCCAAACATGGCCATTGATTAGATTTTTTGTGCAGCTTGCCTCTGCGCGGCTTTCCACCAACCCACCACTTGCATCCAAATACTGCCATTGATTAGGTAAAGTGTTTTCACTCACAAGACGCACCAAAGCCGCCATGTTATCGGCTGGGAAAGGCTTAAATACCTCTTTGTCATTTATTGATGCATAAGAATAAGCCGTTTGTTTACCCTCTTTGTCTGGCTCAGAAGACCAATAATAGACGGTCTGATTGTGCGGATGATTGACAAATACATTGTTGTCGATGCTAAGGCCTTTACCTTTAACATACCCAGAAGCTAAGCCTTGCAACTGGAGTATATTGGGGACTTTCCAATCACTGACTCCGCAAAATGCCTCTTGATTGACTTTTGAAATATACCCTTTTGGACCTAACACATTGTTGCTTTCATCACTGCTGCCTTGATAAGCCAAATACTCGAGAGAGTTTGCTTCAACGGTGGGCTGAAGCATCCAGATTCTTCTTTTATCACCTGAGCCAAGCTCTAATACGCAGTGCCAACCTTGCTCATAAGTGGTATTGTTTGGTAAATACAGCCCCAACTTATCCAGCTTGGCATAGTGTTTTCCCGCCACATCGACAATGGTCGCCTCAGACTGAGAGACAAAATCCGGTGAACTTTGCGCGTTCTCCAATGCCTCTTTAATGGTTTTCTTTATCTGATCCTTATCGTAGTCTTGACTCAGAAAATTATATTTATCTATCAGAGTCAAAGCGCCGTTACTTTTCGAGGTTGGTAAGCTCTCTAACCATGCAGTTAACTCAGCTTGTAATTGTTGGTAGATAGCATCAGCCTTACGTAGATTATTAGCACCTAAAAACCATCTTTTCGCATCTGATGCCTGAGACAGTGCTGCTTTATTACTGGCAATCTTAGCGTCTTGCTGATGGAGTTTGGTAAAATGATCAACAGCTTGCAACTCTTTAAGTAAATCTGCGGCTATGACAGAATTATTCTCATATTCGCGCCAATCATTGTCATAGTTGCTCACCTTTAACACAAACTCTCTGCTTTTACTGTCGCGGCGATTTTTTGCCAGAACCGTTTGCTGATTAAAAAAAGTCATCGCTGGTTGGTGTCTAGAATAGATATCTTGCCATGATGCCAAGGCGCTGCTTAATAGAGTGTGATGCTGGTCGTTTTCAGCACTGAGTCCGGTATAGTCAACTGTCGCATTGTCTAGCAAGCTAAGCAGATTCACTACGGCATCACGAGCGTCTTGTAAAGTGCCAGCTTGTTCATTTAATCGAAATTTCTGAGTAAGTTGGGCAGCATCAATCTCACCGACTAACTGAGCCCCAATAGGCAAAGACCATACAGCAAACCATTGATGAGAGAGATTTGGGCTAATATCGCCTTCACCTGAATCTTTGACAGAAACTAGGGTGCCATTTTTACTTGTCGCTAGAGGACCTGAAAGGTTATTGATGACAACACTTCTGACTTTTTCATCAACAGAGCGAGTTCGCAACCTTTTCGCTACATCAGCTTCAATAAGTCGCCACCCCTTGATACTACAAACATCTAACTTGGACGCTTTGCCATTTGTCTGCTCAAATGTATCACTATTCAAGCTTGCACTCTTAATCCAATAAGTAGGCTCTCCTGAGCCATCAGGCTTATATTCTGCAACGCAATTAGCTTGCGTGTAGTCCCAGCCTCTATCCCCGAAGGTCATCACTTGGTTTGTACTAATCATGGGAACAAATTGCAGCGCCACGAACTCCCCTCGACTGGCGGTGGCAAAAAGAGTCTCACTAGGCGGGGATGACATGCCTTCAAGAGCATTTTGCCTGACGCGTATACCAACCTTACTTTTTGCATATGCTTGCGTACCAATAAACTGAGGCTTGGAGACCACCGTCTGCCAAGTGCTTCCGCCATCAAGGGTATATTCATAATGCTCAGGTTGATCAAAAGTTACTGGCGAGTTCCAAATACTCACACTGAGGTAGTCCCAAGAAATCATATTTCCGTAGGTAGGCTTATCACCTTGCGTTGAGAGGATCTTCATATTTTCTGGCGCAGGAAATTTGGGGCCATTATCTGAATTAGTACTATTGGTAGTCGTGCTAGCTGCCATATTAGTAGGCTCAAGCTTAGGGTCGGACTCATTACCTCCTCCGCACCCAGCAATAAAAGCCGCATAGGCCATAATACCAAAGGTTTGAGCGACTATTTTCACGACCAATTACTCCTAAAACTTTGTGTTCCCTACAAAATCAGGCCGAGATAGTAATGCAAATGATAGTTAGTATCAATATCATTTGATCTTTTATTTACATCAGTGATTAAATAAGCGTCACCTATAACATTCTCAATTCAAATTAATAAGTTATTCATTAAAATGAACTCACAACCAACACTATGTACTGTTGCAATCGCGGTATCAGCGGCAATCTCACTCTCAGGATGTGGCGGCGACAGTGATAATTCAGCCAGTAATACTACTTCGACAAGCTATATCCACCACAATCAACAAACGTGCGCCGATACCAATTTTGACGGACAATGCAGCCAATATGAACAACAAGTATTATTAGGTAATGGCTACCCCAAAATGCTCAATATCAGTGGGGCAACACTGACCGCCCCAGCAGAAATTGACATTGTTTCCCCTTTCACAACCTTGATACACAGTGAAATGCTTTATAACCCAAAAGTCCAAGGGCAAGTAAACAATGCCAAGGCTTACTTACAAGCTAAGCTGGGTAATCACGTTGGAGTATATTTCAAAACACTCGATATAAATTATGGACCTTCGCATCAAAGCCAAATTTTAATGCAATCACTTATACAAGCCCAGCAAAGTGGTCTACGCGGAGCTTCACCAATGGTTAAGATAGCTCATGCTCTTGATGTGATGATAAAGTATCAAACTCTTGATCTAAGCTCGATTAACCTTGATAAAGAAAGTTCACAGCAGCTGCTAGTTGATGGGGCAGTGTTAGTGCATGGTTCTCAAGCAGACAACAGCCTCAAGTCGCTTAAGTCGATTGCTCTAAATCCAGCCAACAACACACTCCTCTACCTCGATGGACAAGATACCGTTAAACAACTCAGTACTTCTGTAAGAACAGCATCAGGATTGACAACTAACCAGCAGGCTACTTTAGAGCTAACAAAGAGTCATAGACTAGCACCAAGAACTAATATGCGTAGTGAAGATCATCACGAATCAGATCATCACGGTAATGATGACGATTTTGGTGGTAACGCAAACAACCTACCTTATTTCGACAAGGATACCTCTCGAGTGATTAAACAAGTATTGCCCGCATTAAATAGTGTGCAATCATACAAATTGTATAATCCCGAAAACCATGCTATTCAAGTAGATAACTGTGAGGTCAGCGGAGGGAATGGTATTTTTCTGACAAGCCTAAAAGATAATACCTCTCATGGAACTTCTGCTGACTCACCCAACGTGATAACCATCCAGCCCATTGTACAAATTGATACCACAGGTGGCGCATCAGGCAGTGAGTTACCTACCTTGCCTCCTACACCTGTAGTGATCGAGCCTTCATCTGCTTCTTGCTACAACGACAACTTTGAGTGGATGAAGCCCCTATATTTACAAAATAGCCTGTTAGCCCGTTGGGATAATGGCTTAGAGACCGCAAAAGACCAACTTTGGCTTTTAGACAACAAAAGTCTAAACAGATTATCATGGTTAGGTGATGTTAAAACATCAGATAAACAGGTCATTGTTTCTAAAAATGAACAAAGCATTCTGCTTATTCCTGATATTGAGAGCCAAACCGCAGGCACATTAGAAGCTAAGTTGATCCCACTGAACAATCGAACTTTTGGTACTCCATCAACGATCAAACTTCAGAAAGACGACAGTTACCCCATTATTACTACCGCCAGTTTCGCTGCCAACCAACGCATAGTATTTGCCTTACAGGACGAAAATAAAACAAAGTACACAATCATTTGGGTAAACAAAGGCGCACCGAGTCAACCCTTATCTAGTATCCCAGGTCATGGGGTTATAAAATATTTAGAATCATCGCCCGATGGTAAGTTTACCGTTGCAGTTACGGCAAAAAATATCTACTTGCTAAATAACCAAACACAGCAAATATCAAGAACAATTGATTTTGATTCAGCTGGCATAACGAACCTATTTGTCCAAAATGATAAAGCCATTGCAGTGGGTAACGGAAAAATTGATTATTTCCAATTTGCTAATCTTTCGGGGCCAAAATTGCTGGTCGCCACTCATCTAATAACAGAAGAATTAGTTAAAGAATGGGGCAAAGCGCAAGAAGGTTCCACCACTTTGTACCAAATGCTGAGCCAGACTCCCCAGTACACTACGTTGGAAGCCCACCAAACCATTTCTCCATTCGAAAGCATTAATTTGGATTGGAATATATTACAAGGTGATGTGAAAAGTGTGGACATCAGTGGTACCTATCGAGGAGAAAAGATTACTATTACCAAGCCTCTATAATTAATGAGTGTGTTGACCTGTCCCTAAGTCGAACGTCAACACTACTTCCTTTACCAAATGTTAGTAGCAATAAGATCAATTTATTCTATAAAATAATCCAAATTCCAGCATGCAATTACTCGACATTAGGGTTCACTACCGATATGTTTCTCAAGCATAAATATGATAACAGGACATTCTTATGACCCCAACCATAGAGACTATCTTATCCCACCGTTCTATTCGAAAATTTACTGAGCAGACGATTGAGCCAAAACAGCTCGATACCATTATTCAATCTGGGCTCGCAGCCTCCTCATCGAGCATGCTCCAAGTCGTTTCCATTATTAGAGTGACAGACCAAAGCAAACGCAAAACCTTAGCAAAATTGGCAGGAAACCAACCCTATGTGGCAAACTCAGCAGAGTTTTTAGTATTTTGTATCGATTACCACAGACACTTTGCTATCAACCCTAAAATCAATACTGAGTATACAGAACTTACTATTATAGGTGCAGTAGACTGTGGAATAATGGCGCAAAACTGCCTTTTAGCAGCTGAGTCACTTGGGTTAGGTGGTGTATATATTGGTGGTCTTCGAAATGCGGCAACTGAGGTTGATAAGCTCCTTGGCTTGCCCAAACATTGCGCCGTGTTGTTTGGTTTATGTCTTGGCTACCCTGCTCAAGATCCACAAACAAAACCCCGCTTACCAGCGAAAGTGATCATGCATGAAAACAGCTACCAAACTTTAAATTTATCCAACATTGATAGTTACGATAAAAGGATGCAAGACTACTTCGCTAGCCGTAGCTCCAACCAAAAACAAAGCACTTGGTCTCAAGAAGTCACCACAAAGCTTGTTGGTGAGTCTCGTCCCCACATTAAAAACTACCTAAATAGTAAAGGGCTAACCAAGCGCTAATATCAATTTAGGTGAGATAAAAAGCAGCACTGACTTTCATGTTCTTGGGGGTGTCAGGAGCATGTTTTTTTGACAGTGCTGCATGGTTCTTTTAATCCTTGGAGTTTTTGACCTTAAACATTCTTCACTTCTTTTGGAGAAATTCTTCCTACCATTGACACAGATTAATTAAGTTAAAAATAGCAGAGCGCTCCCACTCGGATTGAGCCAGCTCTAGTCTAGCGTAATAATACGCTGTCATGTCATTATGCTTGTTCATGTACATCGCTTTACCCTCGTTGGTTGTCTAAGCCATTATCAGGCTATATTAGGAAGGATAAAACTGAGCAATAAGAATAATATCTTTCCTATTTTTGCTTAAAATAACAATATTAAGCATTTTATTAGCTCTAATTTGGTAAAATGCGGAAAATAAAATCTAAACCAATGCTGTATTTAGTGATTTGGAGTGTTTATGTCTGATCTTAATTTGCTACGCTACTATGTTCGACTTGAACCATTAGGTGTGGGTACAACCATAAGAACGGCTCTGCCACATGTTGCTGAACGCCTATTCACGAGTCATCGCCACGCAAGAAACTTGCTTAACCAAATGCAACAGCTAGGGTGGCTTTCTTGGTTACCCAAAGTGGGAAGGCACCAAAAATCTTCTCTAGTACTAAACCTGACAACCTCAGAACTAAAATTTCAATTAGCAGGTAAGCGTGTACTGCAAGGTAAATATGAGCTTGCACTGAGTATTCTCGATAATGACACAAAAGCCTTTGGTCGCTTATTACAAAATACTTCTGGGGCCACTATGCGTGAAGGTCTGTTACATATACAGCTGACCTATAAACGCTCCTTTGAACGTTTGGTACCGCACCAATTGCAACGCTCAAGTGAACGCTATTTACTTAGGCAAATATATTGTTGTTTGGTAAGTAGCAGCGACGAAGGCCACATAAATCCTCAGCTTGCCCACCACTGGGAGTGTGATAAAAATGGTTATCAGTGGACCTTTTATCTCAGGCCTGCATTGACCTTTCACAATGGAGCCTCAATTGATGCCGATAGTATCGTTAGCCTATTTGCCAAGCTGTCAACTCTACCAAATTACCAAGATGAACTTGCCCATTTAGTCAGTGTCAATTCTCCGCTCCCAAATAAAGTGGTGTTTGAATTTTCAAAACCGGACCTAGGCTTTGGCGGCTTGATCTCTGGTGTAAAGTACGCCATACAGCCAACCAGCCAAGTCAACAACTCTAACCATCTTACTGTGGTCGGTTCAGGACCATTTGAGGTCAGTGAACAATTAGAGGATCGTCTTTGCCTGCAAGCGTTTGAGCGCTACTATGGCTGCCGAGCCCTCACCGATCAAGTCACTATCTGGAAACTGGATGAAAAAGAACTCGCTAATAGACAGATTCAAACCAATCAACCTGGCGTGCAAACCAATAATGAGTGTGAATATCACCTTTCTCACACAGATGATGCACAACATAACAGTAACAGTCAGAAATCACGCCTAGAAGATGGATGTATGCTGGTGTTATTCAATAAATCCGCTCCCTCTGCGCTTGATAATAACCAAAAGCGCTATTTATCATGCATACTCAATCCACAGCGTGTTTATGACCAGCTCAAACTTAACCAGACACTTTTTGGTTGCAGCCACGCATACAACATACTCCCTGGATGGCCACCAGTGCTAAGACCACCAATGCCAGAAGCCAACCTGCCACCACATATCGACATTGCTGTCTATGACTACAGAGCGCTAATAGACTGTGCTCAAGCAATTAAGAGCATATTAGATAAACTGGGTATTAAAACTAAGGTCAGCATCTATTCTTATCGCAAGCTTTATGAAATGGCGCAAAACAAACAGTTAACCGAAGCGCTAGTAGTGACCAATATTAACTTGGATGACAACAAACATTCTTCAGCTTTTTACAATTTATATCATAACCCCGTTCTTCACTATTGTATCGGCGAGCAAGCGAAATGTTGGCTAATCGCTTCACTTGAGAGTATTCGCGAACAGACTCCTCTGGATAAATACCTTGATGCCATAGAACCCATTGCATCGACATTGATCCATCAGTACTGGCTAACGCCCCTATTTCACCATCGTCAGACACTTCGCTTTCATGGTGTTCTTAAAAATGTTGAGCTGACCAATTGGGGCTGGCCAGACATTAAAAACGTGTGGTCAACAGACTAAAACGACTAAACGAAGTTATGTGTTTTTGGCTCAAATAATGTTTTAACACTCATCAATAAAAGGCTAATTTAAGTCAGATATCACGTAATATGAACAAACGTTTTATCTTGAGCTGGGAGTTTGAAATCTGTCACAAGACATTGCTTGAATTTCAAACTTGATTACGTATCTTTACACAATAAACCACTGTATGGATGAACAGTTGAAGGGAACTAAATTACAATTTCACTACTATTTTAATGATAATTCTCATGCTATGGATGCCATTATACGCAACCAGTGCGAAATTGAGATCCTTTCAATACTTTATGAAATCGCAAATATACTCGATGCTCCTATCAAGATAGAAAGTGAAGCACATCAAGAAGGAGGATTACGTGATATTTGGAAGTTAGCCAATGCTAACGCTGGGGTTTTATCTGTCATTGTCGCAGTCGCTTCGATTGCCATACCCTTATTACCCAAATCAGATGCAGAATTAGAACGGCTGCAAAAAGAAGATTTACACCTTAGCATCCAAGAAAGAAAACTGAGAATACAAGTTCTTAAACAACAGGTTAACACCAAAGAAGTAGAGGCAGAAACGATTGAAAAAATGGTCGACTTGGTTAATGGTAATTATAAAATTATTACACGTCGCTCCAATCTCTTTAAACACTTATGTGCTTACCCCAAAGTTACCAAAATCGGCATTAATGAGCTTAACTGTAATGGTATACCTGCAACTCCTGAGTCTCTAATTTTACGCTCTGCGTTTAAAAAATTTGTACTACCTTCTCATAAACTTCCAATACGAACCGTTGATAACGCCATAATTGAAATCATCGCTCCCGTAATCGGCCAAGGTACATATAAGTGGAAAGGAATATGGCAAGGCCAAAATATCAATTTTTCTATGCGTGATAAATGCTTCATACCAGATGTCTTAAACCAGAAAATGAGCTTTACAAGTGGTTCGAATATCCGATGTATCCTAAGTGTGCGATCTAAGCTGGATCACATCGGAGATATTGTTATTACAGGTTACTCTGTAGAGACTGTTCTTTCCTTTGGCATTGATGAAACACCACAAAGTAGAGTGCATCGCCATCAAAGTAACTTAGAAAAAGCGCAGGGCGATCTCTTTGCAAGTAGTTGAACTCTTTTATAACTCAGCTACTTTTGGGCTAAAGACTCGAATACGATGACCATCAGGATCTATTGCCACAAAATTAACGCCAAACGACAATTGTATTGGATGCTGAGCAAATTCAACCAATTGACCTTTCCAGCTTTGATAGAGTTGCTGAAGCTCTATCAAGTCTGAAACTACAACAGATAATTCACTACCGCCCCCTATAATACTGCTTACGGGCGTTAAGTCTGTATTTTGTTTTAGTGTCACTGTGATATTATTTGCAAAATTAATCGCAACAAAAGTGGGGGATAAGATTGTCGACTCACACCCAAGCACTTGGGTGTAAAACCGTTGGCTAACCTCAATATCTTTAACATAAAGAACTACAGAATCAATAGTAAGCATTTCATTTCCTTGAACTGGTAAAGTAAGTGAACAATGGCATTAATATAATCCATACCATTGTCAAAACCTGTCAGGAGAGTTGTATTAAATGTTAAACAAAAACAGTTGAGGCTATATTAAGTACATAAGGCAACACATACTTTAAAGCCGATATGTAATGATTAAAAGCTTAGTTAGAAGCATAAAGATCTACTCAATAGAATTTTCATCTTTAAGGCTCCATTTGTGGTAGATTTCCCTGATCTCATCCTCTAGGCCTAAAAAAATCTCTACTAAATCTGGATCAAAGTGTGAACCAGAATTATTTTTAATTTCAATCAGCGCTTCTTCTATTGACCAAGCTTTTTTGTAAGGTCGCTCCATAGTCAGAGCATCAAACACATCGCAAATCGCTACAATCCTTGCACCTTGTGGTATCTGTTGACCCACTAAACCTTCAGGATATCCGGTACCATCCCAACGTTCATGATGCGATTTTGCGACGTCTGCGCCTAATTGGAATACAGGGTTAGAAGACATAGATAATATTTCGTGTCCAATCTCTGAATGTTTCTTCATAACCACCCATTCATCATCATCCAACCCTCTTGGGGCTTTTAGAATCGCATCAGGTATGCCGATTTTACCAGTGTCATGTAATGGTGCGGCTAGCTCCAACCGGTTATAATTTTCATAATCCCAACCCACAGCTTTAGCTAATAATTTACAATACTCCGCCATACGCCAAATATGGCTGCCAGTATCGGTATCGTTATAGTGACCAGCGACACCCAGCATTCGAATTGCTGATAGCGCCAAGGAATCGACTTCAGCCAACCGTGTCAGTGAGAGGTGAGTCGCCACACGTCGAAGTACAATAGCTGGAGAGAATGGCTTCGTAATATAATCGACGGCTCCTAGGTCAAAACCCATTGACTGATCGTCGGTATCATCCTTGGCAGAAATAAAAATAACAGGAATATGAGAGGTCTCAGGGTTACGCTTTAGCCTGCGGCAGACTTCAAAGCCATCCATATCTGGCATCATGATATCGAGTAAAATAATATTAGGTTGAGGAGATGTACTGGCCAGCTTTAACGCTTTCTCACCATTTGTTGCAGCTCTGACCGAGTAATTTCCTTTCTCCAGTACACTTTTTAGAATACGGATGTTATCCGGCACATCGTCAACAACTAAGATAGTTTTGTCCATACTTATCTCTTACTTTATCCTTGTAGGCTGGATAACATTGTATCCAAGCATTCTAGCGCTTCATCACTGTCATATATTTCAACAGCGTCATTCAAACGGTCAATTTGATCAGCTTTTACATGTCCTTGTATCATTGCGATTAGATTAGCTATGCTATCCTCTTCAAATTCCCCCAATTCAAGTTGCTCCCTAATCTCTGCACTAAGAGCTATCACAACTTTACAGTCAAATTCCTGAGCTTGTACAAGCGACACTTCTGGCTGAAGACCGATTAAAGCAATCGACTCTAGTACTTGCTGTAATGCCGATGAGAGTTCGTTCCATGATTCAGAAATATCTTGGTCCTGTAACTTAAAAGCTTGCTCAAAAGTAAAGGCAACTTGAGATAAACGATGCGCGCCTAAAGAGGCAGAAGCTCCCTTCAAGGTATGGGCTGTAATTTCACCTTGTGAATAGTCTTTATCTGCCCATGAGGTTTTCAAATCGCTGAATGTACTTTGGTTATTTTTCGAAAAGCTATTGAGAAGTTTGGTGAACAGTATTCTATCATCATTGACTCTGGAGAGCCCTTCTTCAACATCAATACCAGGTAACTCCGGAAATGCCACATTATCTGCAACGTCATCACTTTGCTGTGGAGATGCAAACTCAAAATTGTCATCTTTGAATTTCGGATCGATCCACTTAAGTAACTTACTGTAAAGCTCACTGGTATCTATCGGTTTAGCGATATGGTCATTCATACCTGCTTCAGCGCATCGCTCTCGATCCTGTTGCATCGCATTAGCCGTCATAGCAATGATAGGAAGCTCTCTTTGAGTGGGTTGTTCCCGAAGTACTCTTGCAGCCTCCAAACCATCCATCACTGGCATTTGTAAATCCATTAAGATGATGGCAAACTTCCCATCAAGTGCCTTATCTACCCCTTCTTTTCCGTTGTTGGCTACTTCAACATTAAGGCCAACACTTTCAAGGAGCTCTATAGCGATAATTTGGTTAACTTCATTATCCTCCACCAAAAGTACTGGTGCCCCACGAACTGTAGCAAAACTATCGTATAAGGCTTCACTCTCATTATTCTGACTTGAACTGTCAGAAACCACAGCCTTACCCATAACCTCCATAACAGTATCCAGCAGCGCTGAAGCACTAACAGGTTTCACCAAGAAACCATCAATTTTTGCTTCAGACGCTTGGAGAACGACTTCTTCTCTTCCATATGCGGTCATTAAAATAATTTTCGGGGGGCAATCAAGTGTCTTAATAATTTCAGATGCCTTAATACCATTCATTTCTGGCATTTGCCAGTCCATTAAAACAAGCTCATAAGGACTGTCCTCAGCCATTGCTTTCTTAACCATATCAATGGCTTCAAATCCATTCACTGCGGTTGATATTTCAAGAGAGTAGGAATTAAGGAGTTCTTGGTTAATATCGCGGGCGCTTTTATTGTCATCAACGACGAGCGCTTTCATACCTTTGAGCTTTTTCCAATTGTAGACACGCTCTTGCTGGTTCTCGATTTCTTTATCAAGAACACCAAACTCAGCGGTAAAGATAAAGCTACTCCCTTCTTGATAAACACTTTCTACCCAGATATCACCATTCATCAGGTGCACCAAGTTCTGACAAATACTTAGGCCTAAACCAGTACCTCCATATTTACGAGTAGTTGAAGTATCGGCCTGGCTAAACGCACTAAATAGCTTTTGTATCTGTTCTGGCTTTAAACCTATACCTGTATCTTTGATCTCAAACTTTAATTTAACCCATTCGTTTAACTGCTCACAATTTGTGACTTTAACAATGATATCTCCTTGCTCAGTAAACTTGATTGCGTTATTGCAAAGGTTAGTGAGTATTTGACCAAGACGTAAAGGATCCCCAACCAACGAGTTGGGCAACTCTGGAGGAGTCGAGAAAATGACTTCCAATCCCTTTTCTTGTGCTTTTAGGGTAATTATTGTACATAAATCATCAAATACCTTATCAAGTTGAAACGGTATTGACTCCATTTCCATTTTACCCGCTTCAATTTTAGAGATATCAAGAATGTCATTAATAATGCCCAACAATGCACGACCTGCTGAGTTTATTTTGCTAATGTAATCATGCTGCTTTGACGTCAATTGAGTCTTTAAAACAAGTTCACTCAGACCAATAACCGCATTCATCGGGGTACGTATTTCATGGCTCATATTGGCCAAGAAATCACCTTTTGCCACATCTGCTTCTTTGGTTTTTTCTAAAGATATCTCTAATTCACGCATCAATTCTTGCTGCGAGAGCTGATTAAGCTTATTACGTTGAATATCAACGTGTTCTTTAGGATAAAAGTTAGGATTGGGAAAACGTTTAAATGCCGTCAGCTTGTGTGAATGGTTACTCGCCGTCTCGACCGTAAAATAATCAAAAATGTAATCGTAATTCATTGACGTAACAGAACCGACTGCACTGTTAAGCTCAAGTTCAATTCCCCAGAGGTCAGCATTGCGAGAAAAAAAAAGTGCAACATTAAAACTGTCACAAGTGGATAAAAAGTTGTGACAAACTTCCGAAACAGCAGTCGCCAATCGCACTGAATTTACCCTAGAAAACTGACAGTCTAGCGCAAGCCTTTTTACCTTATTTCTAAAATCAACAATAGATGGGCTATCTTCAATGCTGTATTCAGCAAGCTTAATGCTGCCTTCCTTAGACGCTTGCTCCATTTCTTTTATGACGGTTTCGAGATTCATAGTCCATGTCCGAGTTCTCAATTAACTCGGATGACTAGGCAAGTTGCATCATCTGATGCTTTTGCAAATTTCCGAGTAATATTTTGGGCGATAGTTTCAGCATTATCAGTATAGATGCTCGGGTAATCTTTTGGATCAAAATTACTCATGATTCCATCAGAATAAAGGATCAATATTTCTCCAGGTACAAGTTGAACTGTATTTTTGACTGGTGTCCGTATTTGATAACCAAGTACACCTTGCTGGCAGATAAACCTTTGAACTTCCTTACCAACTTTGCACATGAATATATTGCCAATACCCACGTAATCAAAACGCAATGAATTTATATCTAAATTAGCAATAATGGCAACGCCACCATTCGTGCTGCGCAAATTGTTGTGTAATTGTTCCATTAGCACGGGCAGATCTGTCTGGTACGATTGTTTCAAAAAGCTTCTTGTTGTACTGGCAATACTATGAGCACTTTTCCCATGACCAGCACCATCGAACAAGCTAATAAAATAGTCATTTCCATTCTGCTGATAAAAAGCATCATCCCCATTGACTTCTTCAAGTGGTTTTTCACCTATCGCTATCTCAATTTTTTCAGCCATTATCTGCGCCATTTCCTTACCGTCACTTCAGTGCCAACACCAATTTCTGTTTCTATTTGCAGTGAATCCATTAATCTCTGAGTGCCCGGTAAGCCAACCCCCATAGTACCGTGTGTACTGTAATTATCACTCAACGCTTTTTGCACATCATGTATACCGCCACCACTATCTTTGGCAACGATTTCAACTCCAGTTCTGGTCTCATCTTCTAGATATTTTAAATACAACACTCCATGACCAGCATGATTAAGAATATTACGTGTCAGCTCACTAACTGCTATTGAAATCATGTATTGATCGACTGTCGAAAACCCAAGTTTTAGAGCAAACTTTTTCGCGTCTAAGCTAGCGTATCCAACGTCAGAGTCAGTCGCTATGTCTATTTTAATAATATTATCCACTCCTGAGCCAACCTCCGATTCAGAAATAAAAGGGACTCACTCTACATTCTTAATAGTTTTATTTCTGATAATTGAGTAGGTAATCTAAAGCCTCCTCCATATTCCTTTTAGTCTTTAGATTGCTGGTATCCATATTGGAATCTATCATCGAAGCAATAATACCAGGACTTAAGCCAGTTACTGCGGTATGAGAGCCCATAACTTGAATCATATTGGCCGATTTGGTGAAAACATCCCACAGAGAGCTATCAACAATATCTACCCCAGAAAAATCAATAATCACACCAGCCACATGACGAGAACCTAGTGTATCCAAAATAACTTCTTGAACTCTTTTAGCATCCTCAATAGACAATTCATCTTGTATAGGGACAATCAAGCAACGACTCATGTTATGAGTCACCACTTTGATCATGTTTTCTGCGGTGCTACTCATGCCATGATTCCTGATGTTCATCACTTTGGATCAGTGTATAACCGGCAATTTTGAACGAGTTGTTAACTCCCTCTTTTAGGGTAGACTGAGTGACAACATCATTTAACTCAATGCCAAGATTAACTATCGCTTGAGCAACCACGGGAGAAATACCTGTCACTATACAAACACATCCCATAAGCCGCGTTGCTTTAGCAACCTTCAAAAGGTGATTTGCTACAGCACTGTCTACTGTAGGGACACCTTGTATATCTATCACTATCACCCGCGCTTCATAGTCGATAACTTTTTGTAATACGGCTTCCATAATCATCTGGATCCGGTTTGAATCAATTAAGCCAATCACTGGTAACATCAATACTTTATCCCATAGCTGCATCACTGGAGTCGACATCTCCATTATCATCGATGCCTGCTTAGCTCGTTCTTCAGACATTTTTTTTCTATCAGTAATATCTGAAGCCACTTTGAGTACTTTGTATGGCTCACCTTTGAGATCTAACACTGGATTATAAGTTGCTTGAATAAAGACCTCGCGGCCATTTTTGGCAATACGTTTAAATTCTCCTGAAATAAACTGGCCTGCGCCGAGTTCACGCCAAAATTCTCTGTATTGCTCTGTTTCACTGTATTCTCGCTCACAAAATAGCCTATGGTGCTTACCTTGAATTTCTGCAAGGTTGTATCCCATAAGATCCAAAAAGTTTTGGTTGGCGGAAATAATGGTCCCGTCGAGATTAAATTCTATTGTGCCAAGCGATTTATCAATAGCATCAGCTTTAGCCTGCGCTTCATTACTAACCGTTTTATATTCTGTGATGTCTGAGGCAACCTTCAGTACTTTAACTAACTTGCCCTGCTCGTTGAATACAGGATTGTACGTTGCTTGAATAAATACTGTTTCTCCATCTTTGGTAACACGAATATATTCACCGGAACTAAATTCACCTTTGCCAAGGCTATCCCAGAATTGGCTGTACTCCACACTCTGTCGGTATTGATCTTCACAAAAAATCCTATGATGCTTTCCTTTGATTTCATCAAGAGAATAATGCATTAAATCGAGAAAATTTTGATTGGCCGTGATAATGGTACCGTCTAAATTAAATTCAATGGTAGCTAATGATTTGTTTATAGCTTCAGTATGAGCTTTTGCCTTTAGACTGATAAGTTTGTTCTCAGTAATATCTGTCGCTACCTTGATTACTCGAATGGGCTTACCATTGCCATCAAATACAGGGTTGTAAGTCGCTTGAAGGTAAATTTCATTACCACTTTTGGTCACTCGTTTGTACTCACCAGAATCAAATTCACCAGCACCTAAATTATTCCAAAAATCTTTATAAGCACGACTTCGAGCATAGGTTGGTTGAACAAAAATCCTATGATGCTTTCCTTTGATTTCATCAAGCGTGTAACCAACAACATTTAGGAAGTTCTGATTCGCGTTAAAGATGGTCCCATCGAGCTCAAATTCTATTACTCCCTGAGACCTGTGAATTGCGTTGTACACGCTCTCGTATAATGCTGACTCATTATCAAAACCTTTGTTTGTTTTCTTCATGACCACTCCTTGGATTGATTTCACCCAACAAAAATACCTAAACAACTCGATGGTAATAATCAATCAACTATAGAAGAAGGTCGCAAAAACAGCCCACCTAAAATCTAATCATCAGTAAATAAAAATAAATATCTTCGCGCATTACTTAGTGCACAAATTACAACTTTTCTTTTGTTTAAGTACTTGATACACCAATAAGTTACTACTGTATTTTGGCAAAATTGACTATTCTTAAAGTAAACCAGTGCGATGCGAAAGAATAATAGGAATAATTCAATGGCTCAGGATAACTACAACAAGCTTTCTGACGGTGAACTTGAGTATGTGGATGATAAAACTGCCGCGCTATTATTAAATACTCCCAGTAGTGCACGTATAATGCTTTGGGTGATGGTACTCTTTTTAATCCTAGCGGCAGTCTGGGCTTCATGGGCAAAAATAGATAAAGTTACTGTTGGAGAAGGCAAAGTGGTCCCCTCTTCTCAAGTACAAATAGTGCAAAACCTTGAGGGGGGACTTGTTAAGGAAATCTTAGTTCGTGAAGGTCAATCAGTTCAAAAAGGCCAGCAACTACTTTTAATTGATGACACGCGTTTTCGGTCCGACTTTCGCGAACGTGAACAACAAATAGCTAACCTAACCGCAAGCGTTTTACAGTTGTCTGCTTCCATGACCAGCGTCACCGTCAATGAAAAAAATGACCAAAAATCTTGGAAAAAAAGAGTCGAAATCAACTTCAACAAGCTAGCCTTCCCTCCTTCTTTGGCTGAAAGACAACCGCGGCTGGTCGCCAGACAACGCGCCGAGTACCAACAAGACCTTAATAATTTAAGTAATCGTCTCTCAGTGATTGACCAGCAAGTAAAACAAAAACAACAAGACTTGGTTGAAATCCAAGCTCGTGTGGAAAACTTACGTGATAGTTATAACTTTGCCCGCAAAGAGCTTGAAATAACTCAACCGCTCGCAGACGAAGGGGTAGTACCGCAAATAGAACTATTGAAATTACAAAGACAGGTTAATGACACACAAAGAGAAATGACCTCAAGTGAACTTAAAATACCAGTATTAAAGTCGGCCATTCAAGAGGCCATGCTAAATCGTATTGATGCTGCCCAGAAATTTCGCTCAGAGCAACAGGAAAAGCTCAACCAAGCTCAGGATAAACTCTCTTCACTTACTGAATCCAGTGTAGGCTTAGAAGATAGAGTAAACCGAACCATCGTCATTTCACCCGTGATGGGAACCGTTAAAACACTCAATGTTAATACCGTAGGTGGCGTAATACAGCCAGGTATGGATATAGTAGAAATAGTGCCTAGCGAAGACACTCTGCTCGTTGAAGCAAAAATTGCCCCACAGGACATTGCTTTTTTGCGGCCAAACTTAAATGCCATTGTTAAATTTAGTGCTTACGACTTTACTAAATATGGTGGACTAGAAGGCAGTCTCGAACACATTAGTGCTGATACCACAACAGATGAAGAAGGAAATAGCTTTTATCTTGTAAGAGTAAGGACCAAAGAAACTAGTCTTAACAATGATGCATTGTTACCCATCATACCTGGTATGACAGCATCAGTGGATATAATTACAGGCAAGAGAACGGTTATGGAATATTTACTTAAGCCGATTCTCGGTGCCAAAAATAACGCATTAAAGGAATAAATATGCTCAATACTCGACTCAAACATTCGTCTAAAATGTAGCGCAATGAAGTTCTGGCTTTCTATCCTCGTGATAATTTTAGTTTCAACGGCTTCAAAAGCACTCAACACCCAAGAGCAGCGTTGGGTAGAAGCAGTTCGCAAAACTTATGGAGAGCGAGCAGGAAAGAGGGTAGAAACTTGGCGTCGAGAAATGGTGCAATTTAAAGCAATTTCAGAAAAAGAAAAGTTGGTCAAAGTAAACCGTTTCTTCAATCAACTAAACTTCGTTAATGACGATCGCCTCTGGGGCAAAAAGGATTATTGGGCCACACCACTTGAATTTCTTGGCAGTAATGGTGGAGATTGTGAAGATTTTACGATTGCAAAATATTTTTCATTACTTGAGCTTGGGGTCTCGGACAGAAAGCTGAGGCTGGTTTACGTTAAAGCAATCTCATTAAACCAGTTCCATATGGTATTAGCTTACTACTCGAAACCAAGCGCAGAACCCATTTTGCTCGATAATATTGACCCACAAATAAAAAGAGCCTCAAAACGCAGAGATTTATTACCAATTTACAGCTTCAATGGTAAAAACTTGTGGCTAATGAAGTCGAAAAAAGGACAGCTGGCAGGGAAGTCATCAAGACTTAGTTTATGGAATGATCTCAGAGCCAGAGAAAAATCACTCAAATTGAATAAACCAATTTTAAATTACGATGAGTAAGCAATATGACTTTATATAAACAACTTGTCGCGGGAATGATAGCAGTATTTCTGATGCTGATGGTCTCCGTCTTCATCATCGAATTTAACACAACGCGAAATAGCTTGATTCAACAGCAGCGTTCAGAAATGAACAATACTATTAACACCGTTGGCCTTGCCTTAGCCCCCTACCTTGAGAGCAAAGATCAAGTCGCCGTAGAATCTGTGGTTAATGCTCTATTTGATGGCAGTACCTACTCCATTGTTCGATTGATTTTTTTAGATAATGGTGAAGAAATCATACGCTCCTATCCCGTTAAACCACTCGACGTACCGGACTGGTTCACCAATCTTAATTTATTTGAACGCATTCACGATCGCCGAGTCGTCACCAGTGGTTGGATGCAACTCGCAGAGGTTGAGATAGTCAGCCACACTGGGGAAGCCTACGCCCAGTTGTGGAATGCCTTCTTACGGCTACTTGTTGCGTTTAGCATCATTTTTTCCATTGGTTTATTATCGATTGCTTTTATTCTCAAGCGCGCATTACGTCCGTTATTGCTGATAGTAACCAAGATGGAACAAGTCGCTAAGAATCAATTCGGCGACCCATTACCTATGCCAAAAACCCTAGATCTTATTGCAGTGGTTGAAGGAATAAATAGTATGTCAACGCAAGTTGAGCAGTCTTTCAAAGCTCAAGCAAAGGAAGCTCAACAACTTAGAGAACGCGCCTATATTGATCCAGTATCTGGGCTTGGTAACCGCGCTTACTACATGAACCAACTCAATGCATGGCTTGGAGAAAGTGGAGTAGGAGGCGTCGCTATCCTTGAAGCACATTTTCTTACTGAAATTTATGAGGAGAAAGGATACAAAGAAGGAGACAGTTTAGTAAAAGAACTTGCTAACCAACTCAGCGTTGCACTCAACTCATCTGAAATGACTATTGCGCGAATTTCTAATGAAGAATTTGGCTTCATTATGCCTAATATGGATGAGGGAGAACTAAAATCGATTTCGGAGGGCATTGTTAATTATGCTCATGGGACCAATGCAGATCCGACAGGAATGGCCAAATCAAATTTAGCTCTAGGCGTGGTGTATAACGAAAGTAATAAGAGCACCTCTGATATTCTGACGATGCTGGACAACGCTCTTGCAACCGCAAAATCTGATCCAGAAATCAATTATGGCTATGTCACTAGCGATAACTCAGAGAATCTAATGGGTAAGCAGCAGTGGAAAACACTGGTTGAAGAAGCGATGAGCAATGATTGGTTTAAATTCCGTTATCAAGCAGCTAATGATGGCTCAGGCAAGACTTATCATCGCGAAGTTTTCTCCGCAATAGAAAGGGATGGGGAGAGGTTCAGCGCCAATCAATATATGTTTGCATTAGAACAACTTCATGCCAGCCATATATTTGATGAGTACGTAATAGAAATCATGGTATCTCAACTTGAAAATGGCGTATTCTCAGACCCAGTCGCTATCAATATTTCTCAAAGCAGCATTGCTGAACCAAGCTTTATCCGCTGGATCGGCCAAGTCTTAGGCAAACATAAATCTGCTGCAGCTCTTTTACATTTTGAAATACCTGAAAACTGCTTTGTCAATACACCACACCATACTGCTCTTTTCTGTAATGCCGTCAGGAGTGCAGGGGCTGATTTTGGTGTAGATAATTACGGTCGAAATTTCCAGTCTTTGGACTATATCAACGAATTCAGACCTGCTTATGTTAAAGTTGATTACTTGTATACACATCATTTAGATGATGAAAATCAGAAGTTTACCTTAACTTCCATTTCACGAACTGCACACAACCTTGGTATAAAGACCATTGCATCGCGAGTTGAAACACAAGCCCAACTTGATTTCTTGGCTGAACATTTTATCGATGTATTCCAAGGTTTTATTGTAGATAAGTAACAAGGTTATAGCCGTACATGCAAGATCCTTTACTCAATTCACTCATATACATCAGTCGATATTTTGGTTTAGCTAATTCGCCTGAAGCACTAATTAATGGTTTACCATTGTCCTCAGGGAAACTAACACCATTTCTTTTCCCTCGAGCAACCGAACGTGCAGGTTTAATCGCTAAGGAAAACCGTTCTAACTTGACAGACATCTCAGAGTTAGTATTACCGGTCGTCTTACTCCTTAAGGATGGAGATGCCTGTGTATTAAACACCATTAACTTAGAGAAGCAGGAAGCTGAAATTGTGACTGGGGAATCAGGCCTAGTGCCTACTGCTGTATCATTGGAAGAACTCAATGAGCTCTATATTGGCCGTTATTTCCTAGTTAAAAAGCAGTTCCGATATGATGAACGCTCGCCCGAGATACTAAAGACCCGAGAAGGGCATTGGTTCTGGAGCACGTTGTGGCAGTCAAGAAATATCTACAGAGATGTATTTATTGCCTCGATACTGATTAACATGTTCGCAGTTGCTGCCCCCATGTTTACCCGCTTAGTCTATGACAAAGTTGTTCCAAATTTAGCTTTTGAAACACTTTGGGTGCTGGCTAGCGGTATCTTTGCAATTTTTATATTTGAACTGACACTAAAAATTCTTCGTAGCTACTTTATCGATGTCGCTGGCAAGAAATCTGACATTTTAATCTCATCAAAAATATTTAGTAAAGTACTAGGAATTCGAATGGAAGCAAGGCCTCCATCTGTTGGCGCTTTTGCTAAACATTTACAAGAATTCGAATCAATTCGAGAATTTTTTGCTTCCGCGACAATTGGCTCCTTAATAGATTTACCATTCGCTCTTCTATTTCTTTTATTAATCTGGTTGATGGCAGGCAGCTTAGTCATTATACCGATTATAGGTGTATTGATTTTAGTGATTTACTCAATAATCATACAAGGGCCACTGAAACGTTCCATTGAAGAAGGCTCACGTTTAGCATCACAAAAATATGCCAATCTCATTGAGAGCTTATCTGGCCTAGAAACTCTCAAACTTTTCGGTGCACAAAGCCAATTTCAATATAAATGGGAAGAAGCTGTTGCTCATATGTCCAAATGGAGTATTAAAAGCAAACGTATTACAGATGGAATCCACAATACCGCCGGCTTTGTTCAACAAGCATCCAACATTGGCATGATCATTCTCGGTGTCTATTTAATTGCTGATGGCGAGCTAACAATGGGCGGACTCATTGCAGCAACCATGCTTAGTAATCGTGCCATTGGCCCTATGGTTCAGCTCTCATTGCTTTCTACACGTTACAATCAAGCAAAATCCTCTTTGGCTATTATTGAACAAATCATGGCAATGCCAGATGAACAAGAAGAAGGTAAACGTTATATACATCGCCCCATTGTTAAAGGTAAAATTGAATTAGATAAAGTTACCTTTAACTACCCAGATGCCCCTATCGCTTCAATACGAGATTTAAGTCTCACAATCAATCCCGGTGAAAAAGTCGCGATCATTGGCAGAATAGGATCTGGTAAAACCACACTTGAGCGTCTAATACTTGGGCTTTATAAACCTACTGAAGGCCATGTTCGTATCGATGACACTGATATCCAGCAACTGCACCATATCGATATCAGGCGTAATATCGGCTGTGTGCCTCAAGACAGTCAGCTGTTTTATGGGTCCATACGAGACAATATCACGCTTGGACGACCTCTCGCCGACGACCGAGATATTATGGATGCAGCCAATCGTGCTGGAGTCACTGTCTTTACTCAACAAGATCCAGCAGGATTGGAACGACAAGTTGGCGAGGGAGGTTTACTTCTTTCTGGAGGTCAGCGCCAGGCAGTTACTATCGCACGTGCATTTTTACATAGACCACCTGTTTTACTGATGGACGAACCTACCAGTGCAATGGATAATCGCTCTGAGATGCAAATTAAACAGCAACTTTCTCAGCTAAAAAAATCTGAAACTTTGGTTTTGATAACCCATAAAACGTCCATGTTGGAAGTGGTTGATCGAATAATAGTTATGGAAAAAGGCACTATTATTACCGATGGTCCAAAAGCTGAAGTTCTCAATAACCTTAGGCAAGGCAACATTCGCGCTGTAAATTAGTTAGATAAACCGATCAATTTGAGTAGCGGGTGTTTACAAAAATAGGTTCAGCATCAATGTGTTGTTTAACGTGCTGAACCCTTAATACCTCTTCTTACACTGTCAGTGAGTGATTTCCATGACATACTTTTGCTTTGAGGTAATTTTCATTTCCATCTTTAACGTGAGCAGATGTATTTACAACCTCAATAATCTCAATACCGTAATTAGATAGTTCACTGATTTTTTTAGGGTTATTTGTCACTAGTCGAACCTGAGTAATACCAAGTGCATTTAACATCTGGGCAGCCTCAGTGAAATCACGTAAATCATCATCAAAGCCTAGATGATTATTTGCCTCATAGGTATTCATGCCTTGGCTTTGTAAGCGATAAGCATCAATTTTATTATATAAGCCGATACCACGCCCTTCTTGGCGCAAATACAGGATAATACCGCCCGACTCTCCCATACGATTGATTGTTTCTTCAAGCTGCTCCCCACAATCACATCGAGAAGAGTGAAACACATCACCAGTAAGGCATTCAGAATGCATACGTACTAAAGGCACAGCCTGTATCTTGTCGGCTTGTTTAAAGATGACGGCTACATGCTCTTTATCTGTCTTAAGGCCATGAAAAGATAATATTTCCGCATCAATATTACTTTCTAGCCCGACCTTAAAATCTACTCGTGTACGTACTTTAGACATATGTATACTCACTTTCATGTTTAACATAATTGACTACCACACTCCCTTATCAATAAAGCTTTCAGGGCTGTAATAATACTTCTATTTATAATTGTCATTATTAAGACTAGGAGAATACCATCAAAATACAAAACTTGTTTCATATTAAAAAATCGATTACATTGTGAATATTTTTTGTTAAAAAATAAACATCTTAAATAACAATCAATTCGAGTAAATCTAATATCCTAGTTTAAATGTTACTTCCGTCACATAAACTGCAGCTGCTCACAGCACTTAGAAGGAAGAATAAATGAAGATTTTCCAGAGCAATTTGTGGCTATCAAGAAAAGACAAATATAAAAACGTACACACTATCGTCAGTAGTGTGTACGTTGGGACTCTCCATGGGGATGGTGAATTATCGCAAAAAAATAACTGTTTATTTCAATGAAGATCTTCGTATTTATCTTAAAACCTGCGGCATACTAATTAGTTAATTGAACAGTTAGCTGGACCAATGTCCTCCCACACGCCCCAAGGGCCAGATTGCGAAGGGTTATCTCCTTTTGTCCACCATCTTGCTTGCCACTCTCTTCTATCCCAAGTCACTTTATCACCACTGTTGTAAATACTATTGGCATCCCAGGCGTTGTCACATTGCCCTCCTCCAGAACCTTTCTTGTCTACAACGATAGTTACAGATGCTAAAGAACTGGCTTTAAGATCACTGACACTCACAGTAAATAATAAAGAGGTATCTTGATTATATTCAGAAGCAATGAAACTTACCCGCGCACCATCAATGTCCACTTTCAAACCAGATGGAATATCCCAGTTATAAGTTAATGGATCATTATCTGCATCAGTCGAACCAGACGCATCAACAACCACTACCTCGCCAGCTTTCACTCTATCTGGAGCCGATACTCTCGCAATAGGTGCTGAATTCCCTGGCTTTACATCTTTAGGTTGTACCGTCACGACAACAACATCTGTCCCCGTAGCGCCATCATTATCCGTTACCTTCAGATTGAAAGTTAGCTTTTCAACTTTTGGCACCTCTGAAACACTGAAAGTCACTTTAGATGTGTTCGCACCTGTGAGTGAAACTGGTATTCCTGCAACCTGCTCCCATTGGTAACTTACAATAGTGCCATCAAGGTCACTGGAACGAGAACCATCCA
Organism: Vibrio pectenicida; assembly: GCA_024347015.1. GTDB lineage: Bacteria > Pseudomonadota > Gammaproteobacteria > Enterobacterales > Vibrionaceae > Vibrio > Vibrio pectenicida. The sequence continues at coordinate 244,095 of AP024890.1, forward strand.
TATTGATAGACGCAGATCCAATTACCGTAACATCAGGTCCTGCATTGGCCATTGGCGCTCGGTTAACCGGCGTCCCACCAGCCAAACCTTCATGCATGGCATTAAGTATATCGCCATTATCAGCATCGATTTCCCACGAAAATAAACCTGCCAAGCCTAAGCTACGAACGTAAGCTCCCTTAACTTTTACCGAGCGGTCATCGTCAAAGGTAACCAATTGACCAGTACTAGGATTCCAAACCCAAGGTGCTTCAGCTTGGCTATCATAACCATATTCAAAGCCATTAACGCCCGTTTTATTTGGCCCAAGCATATAAGTTTTGACACCTTTATAATCAATCACACCAGCTTCCCAAATACCTTGCTGTGTTGAGCCTTTAAGTTTACCCGTTGCTGTGCCTGTCATAGGGTCATTTGGATCAGTTAAGGTCTCTGGCGTGACACCTTCCCAGCCGCGCCCATACATAGCGGTACCAAGCACCAATTTATTTGCCGGAACACCCTGATCAATAATCAGTTTTATACCATTATCTCCTGTGTAGGCTGGACCTTTATAAGGAACGCCATCACCATCCACACCTGAACCATCACACTGACCAGGGCGCATAAAAGTACCGCAATAAAGAGCCGTCTGATGACCAGGCACGTTGTTCCAACCACCATAAAAGTCATATGTCATAGCAAAGATGTAATCCATATACTGAACTGCTTCGGCATAATTCACATCTTCAATTTTGTCGTAACCAACGCCTATAGCGGATGTCAGCTCATAAGTCCGGCCAGAATCTCGCTCAAGTTGATCTAGCATGATACGTAATTCGCTCATTAAATTCACATACGCAGGACCATCATTGACTGGATCGCCTAAATCAGGAGCAGCGCCGCCTCCACCAGGGAATTCCCAGTCAATATCAACGCCATCATAAAATTTCCATGTCGTTAAGAATCGCTTAACGGACGCGACAAAAATGTCTCGGTTAGCCTTAATGGTAAAATCGTAAAAGGGATCAGAGAGCGTCCAACCGCCAATGGAAGGAATAACCTTAAGCTCAGGATAACGCTGTTTAAGCGCCATCAACATAGCGTAGTTACCTTTGATGGGCGAGTTGAACGAATGCCCTGCCTGAGAAAAGCTTTTTTGATATGCAGCCCATGGATCATGAATCACCACCTCATAATCTGGTACTCCAGTACAAGCCGTTTTTAGGGCTTGATAGCTATTACCACCGACAGATTTGAGCGATTCATTAGGTCCACATATAGGAATAAAGCCGTACAGAATGTGAGTCAAATTATGAGCAGGGATGTTATCCACCGTAAAATCGCGCCCGTATATGCCCCACTCAACAAAATATGTACCCATAACCGTATTGGGATCCAAGTTGTACTGGTTGTTATTAGGGTCAACATTCATTGGCAGGGGTTCTAAATGAATGCCATCTGTATCGGCAATAACCAAAGTCGCGGGTGAACTGGCGCTACATCCAGATACATCACATGCCTCAACGATTAACTGATAGCGTCCCCCTTGTTCATATTTAAAGTTAGCCGTAGTTTGACTTCCTGAAATACCACCATTGGCCACTTCAATTCCATCAAAGTAAACCTTGTATATATTTCCTGTCGTACCACTCCATTGATTAAACTTGATGCTAATATCTGCTTTTTCAAAATATTTCACCATCTGGTTGTATCCAGAAGTCGTATCCATCGCCAGTTCAATCTTGGAGAACTGAAGATTATTCGAACCATTAACATCAATAGTTGGGGTTGTGGGCAATGCCATTACTGAACTCGATGATGCTAAAGCGATACTCGCAGCATACAAAGTTATACGATTCATAACTGTCTCTCTCATTCCTATGACTTTCCCTAAGGTGGGCAAGTCTTGTCTATTCTTATCAACAAAGGCCACTCAGAGGCGCGCTCTGTGATAAGTAGGCTCTATTCTTCGATTACCATCCGATGTACATATTTCCGAAGAACCTATTTTGAGTATTTAAGAGACTTTTTTTTTGATGAAAAAAATAAACATTGTTTTCGAGGCAAGCTTAAAAATTCGCAGAGCAAATTTACTTTGTTACACTGTAAACTGGATATCGACCCAAATTTTATAAAATATTAGCCAAGGTTAATGTTTCAACTATTAACTATAAAAGTTAACTTTCCGTGAAATCTTATCACTTTGACATTCATCTAATTGAAATATTCCGATTCACTAGGCAAAGTGTACGCTAACCAAAATAAGTGGATCGAGTCATGAACATCAAAACAACATTCTTGGCTGCAGCAGCTCTGACGATAAGCAACATGGCTGTAGCTGACGTGACAATAACAATACCGGACACAGTTGATGTCTTGGTTGTAAATGATGATAAGCCAGAACTGTCTGGAAGTTTTTTCTCCAAAACAAAAAAGTTAACCCTACCCGACGGAGAGAACCAAATTTTGTTCCGTTACCAGCCTTATTTCACGCAAGGTAATGACCGTATCATCCTCGAAAGTGACCCGATTATTACAAAATTCGACGCCAGTGAAACCGAGCTTACTTTTGATATGCCAAAATACCGAGACCGACATGAAGGTGAAAAGGAAATCAAAAACTTTAAGTGGCAATTAACCACGGCTAGCGGTTCCGCTTTAGCAATAACACAAGATAAACTCGTCAAAGATGGAATGCAGATTGGCCGAAATTTCAAGCTAGAATTAGCTGACTATAATCGCCGAGGCGGTGTTGCTGCTATAGCACCTATGGCAGCAACTGCCGTACTGCCAACCAAAAAAGTCGCAAGTGGCAACCTAGGTACAGATTCAACCGCAGAAGAAATGTTACATTTTTGGTACAAAAAAGCCGATGCAGAAACTCAATCTCGCTTTAAAGAATTCTTGCTAAGCAACGGCTCATAACACTAAACAGCCAGTGTATTAAGCGCTGGCTGTTGCTTGCTCTGCTGTTGAAATAAAATAGCATTCTTGGCTATTTTCTTGTAAGCAATCGAATACTAGCTGGTCTAATTTACCATCCTCAACCAAAGCACGTATAATTTGTAGAGCCTCATTAATAGTTAGACCCTGACGATATGGTCGAGATTGAGTCAAAGCTTGAAAAACATCGCCAATCGCAATAATTCGGCTCGGAAGATCAATATCATTCGCCGACTTTCCTAGCGGGTATCCAGAACCATCAAGTCTTTCATGATGATTCGCAGCCCATTCAACAATCTGGCTTGACTGAAAAATATTCATCAAGGTATGCCGAGTATCTGTGGCATGACGTTTAATACACGCATATTCCTGTTTGGTTAAATCTGTCGGTTTATGAAGCACAACTGACGGGGTTTTCAATTTACCTATGTCGTGAACTAACCCAGCTAAATACAACATACGTTGTGCTTTAGCTGAAAAGCCGAGCTTTTTGCCAATAAAGGCGCTGAGGCGAGCGACTTTACGTGAGTGCTGGCAGGTGAAAGGGCTTTTGGTATCGACAATCTCTGCAAAAAGTTCGGCGACTGAAATCGAGTTTTCTAACCCCATTCGCGCAGCAAAAAAAGGCACACTCGGGAAGCGACTCGCCATAGTCTCAATATATTCTGGCTGCATAGAAAACCAAAAATCATCACATTGTATTAGCTCAGACATACAAGCCACTAAACCAGGCTCAAAAAGTGAACCTGAACTTTCCATAAGCTCATTGACGATTAGGTTCTTATCACTGCTTGTAAGATGACCAAATTGATCGAGCGTACTGCCTAAGTAAAGAAAGTCCACTCTATCGCATATGAAGATTAGACTGGCGAGTTTTTTGTCTGTTGATGACGGTTGGCTCTCATTAGAGAGTGTGCTCCATTCGGTATGGTGATATAAAATCGGCAGTGCAAGCTCAGCAAGAGGAGGGCAAACTCTCAGGAGTTGATAACCTTTATTACAATGCGCTTGCACATTATCAGGTTGCAGTGTCGCAAATAAGGAGGCACGCTCTTTAGGCTTAGAAACACCACAATCATGGATCAACCCAAGCGCAAAGGAGACTTGGGTAAGTTCTTCTTCCCAGCCCATTCGTTTAGAACATTGATACGCCATATAGGCTACACGATAGCCATGCTGGATATCATCAACCCCAACGGCATCAAGGGCTGTGGCAATTTCAAATAACAACTTACGTAAGTCTATACTGACATTATCAAGTAGCACATCCATCTTTAACCACCTAACTGACTTTTCGCTTTTTTTGGCCTAAACAGGCTAAACCATGTTATTTGTTTAAAACCACACATTACTCACTCACGCTCATATAAATGTGACAAGCCTAGCACCTTGGCGAAAATAGCGTGCTACAAGTGAAATAATCCGTTTGCCAGTTATGGCTTAGCACGTTGCTTAGTGCATAAGGTCACAACTAACAATACATCGTCATATCACTCATTGATTATCTGCACAATTTCTTAGAGAGCTTCGCTATTTTTCAACATCTAGTGATAGGATCGCCTCTTAACATAAAATGAGAACGCTCTGTGTCTTCAATACTTAAACTCGTTGTGGTTGCCTGTGTGATGAGTGCAGGTTTCTTTGCCAGTGACATTTATCAATGGTTTAAAATGCGTGCTCAAGTCAAACCTTTGTCAGAATATTGTCTCCTAACAACTCAGGCTTGTGAACTTGGTAAGATTGGTATAAAAGTTGATCGCGATATCAGCCAACCTTTGGTACCAACAAAAATCACCGTTGATTGGCCTAATGCAAAACAGCAAAGCTTATTTATGACTTTGCAAGGCTATGAAATGGAGATGGGTACTCTAATGTTTAAACTCAACAAAAGCGGCGCTTCACAATACAGTGGTTTAATTACGCTACCTGTCTGTACCACCAATACCATGACTTGGGTTGGTCAAATTACCGACGGCCAACAAAGTGTAAGCGCCTCAATTAGGATGGAACAATGAGTAAAAAATGGTCTTTAATCTTAATCGCAGCATTTGCACTTGGATTTGGCGTTAATTCCTATTTAGATTCACAACCCGAAGTCGAGCCACCTGTTGTATCAGACAAAGACGTTATCCTATTTGGCAAAGACGACAAACCTGTAACTATCTTTGACCAACAAGACTCACGGATCCGCATTGTTTACTTTGGTTTTACACGCTGCCCTGACGTTTGCCCAACGTCACTTGCAATGCTAGCTGGTGCCTTAAACCAACTCGATGATTCAGTGACATCTAAATTTAGGCCCATGTTTATCTCTTTAGATCCTGAGCGAGATGCAGCGGCTGACTCCTACAAATATGCGCAGTATTTTCATCCTATGATTGAAGGGTTATCAGCACCTCTTGATGTCACCTCCCCTCTTGCACATAAATACGGCGTCATTTTCCGTAAAACTAAATTGAAAAACTCTGAGCTGAAATACACTCTCGATCACAGCTCATATTTTTACTTTCTAAAACCAGATGGCAAGTTAATCACTAAAGTGCCACACACGCTAACACCAGCACCTTTGGTACAAGCAATGAAAACCCTTACTTCACAAGGAAATTCGTAATGAAGTTCAAAGCCCTAATTCTAACCTCTCTCGCCCTTAGCCCATTTGCTCATGCCTGCGAAGACATTATGTTGTCACACACCTATGCGCGCGCAACGCCACCAAATGCAGCAACAAGTGCAGTATTTAGTGAAATAATGAACCACAGCGATAAAGACCGTGTAATTGTCTCAGCGACAACAGAAGCTGCTGGCAAAGTAGAACTACATGACGTGATTAAAGAAGGCGACGTGATGAAAATGCGTCAAGTAGATAAGCTTACTATCCCTGCCAAAAGCATGATCGAACTAAAGCCTGGCAGCTTGCACATTATGCTGTTCAACCTAAAGAAACCACTAACCGAAGGTGAGAATATCGATGTGACTCTCACCTTTGCTAACGGCGAAAAGAAAGTCGTAACGGCGCCAATCAAAAAGGTCATGAGCGGCATGAAGCATCAACATAAATAAAACCGTTCATCTTTCAACATACACACCACCTTCTATGGTGTGTATGTTGTATTACCACACAATACCAACCGAAACATACTCACGATTGAAAATATAATTAAGTGGAACTCCGCTGCGAGTATAAAGGAAATTGCCAACACCTCACTATCAACTCATTGTTTTATAGAACATTTTCACCAAGAAACCATTTAGCTAGTTACTCAATGACAGAGCGTACCACTGAAGTCGCATTACTTTTACTGATGGTTGGCAGTAATGGGTTGCTCTTGAAAACTCCCAGAACTATTTTCGTCCAAGCTAAAATAAGCCTTACTTCATATTCAGCAAGGTTTACTGAAGGTTTTACATACAACAGCCACAGGAAAACGTAATGCCTTGACCATGCGTCCACTTTTGGTTGATAGATCAATGTGAGGTATAACCTTTAAATGACCACTATTGTAGACCTTAAGGTTTTTAAGGTCTACAATAGTGGTCATTTTATTGTTAGTTCTTGTTTGGGTAACTATAATAATAGAAAAGTTCTAAGGGTTGATTATGTCTACACAAAACCGCCACTATAGTAAGCAAACAGAAGCAGCGCTTCAGCACTTTGCAAACTTATTAAGTATTGCAAGAAAAGAACGAAAAATGACGATTAAAGAGCTAACAGATAAGCTGCAAGTCTCACGTACAACAACAGGTAAGTTGATGTCCGGTGACCCAGCCGTTGGAATTGGGTTGTACTTTGAAGCGGCTAGAATTCTGAGAGTCGACCTCTTTGATCAAGACCCATCTCGACTAGAGATAAAAAAAAGAAGCTCAGAAAAAATGGAAAAACTGCTGCCAAGAAGAGTTAGAAACCAAAAGGTAAAAATAAACAATGATTTCTGAACAATGTTTTGTATGGAAATGGCTGAATGGTGAAACTGAACCTGTTATTGCTGGAGCACTGATTTTCTCTGAGTCTGGAGAAATGAGTTTTCGATACGGCCAAAGCTACTTAAAAAGAGACAATAAAGAGCCAATATATGTGGAGGAACTTCCACTGATCGAATCTGAAATCTATGCTCGGGACCTAGATCTCATTAACTTCTCCTCGATTCGCGATGCAGCTCCAGATGCATGGGGGCGCAGGGTCATTAACAGCAAGTTGAACCTTGATGCTGATGAGCCCTTAACTGAATTCACGTATTTAATGAACTCGGCCTCGGATAGGATAGGATCTATCGACTTTCAAGCCTCGCCAATCGAGTATCATGAACGCGGTGAAGAAGAGGCGACGCTGGAAGCTTTACAGTCGGCTGCTGACATCATTGCATCAGGTAAAAAGCTACCAGTTGAACTTGATAAGGCCATGCTACACGGAACCTCACTCGGTGGGGCTCGACCTAAAGCTATGATTTCAGATGACAACATCAAGTACATAGCAAAATTCTCAGCATCTAATGACACTTACGATATTGTAAAGTCTGAGTATGTGGCAATGAAACTAGCTGCGTTGTGCGGAATTAATGTTGCGAAGGTTGATCTAGTCCATTCAGCTGGTAAAGATGCGCTGCTCGTTGAGAGATTTGACCGTTCTCCGGCAGAGGATGGGAAATGGTACAGACACTCAATGATTTCTGGACTTACAGTTCTTGGACTTGATGAAAGCAACGCTCGGTACTGCACTTACCCTGCACTAGTCGATAAAATGCAGGTTCAGTGTAAAAGCTTTGGCGATGATACCTTAGAATTATATAAACGCGTCGTATTCAATGTGCTTATTGGAAATACGGATGATCACGCCAGAAACCACGCATTTTTTGTAAACGGTGAGAAGCTAGAACTTACTCCAGCATACGATGTGTGTCCACAGAGCAGAACTGGAGGAGAAGCCAGCCACGGTATGATTATTGTTGGAAATTCAAACATCTCATCAATCGAAAACTGCAAGCAAGCAGCTCGCGTGTTTCATGTAGACGAGGAGACTTCACTCGATATCATCGGTCATCAAATTAAGGTTATTAACGATAACTTTGAATATCTCTGTGATGCGGCTGATCTATCTGAGCTTGGCAGGAAAATGCTTTGGAAGAGGGCTATTCTTAACGATTCTATTTTCTACGGCTCGGAAGAGTTCTTGGAGATGGTTTCATACGAGCTTTCAAAATAGATTTGTGACCAATATAATGGACCTTAAATAACTTTAGATCCATAGTGGTGGTTAAAAATACTAATCGTAACTAATGAATCCATTCTTCTGACCGCCAAACTCCAGCATGGAAAGTAAGGTGCGAAGCTCGGCTCGCCTTTACCCCATACATCAGTTTTAGGCCCCGTGAGTTTTACACACACTATGCGTCGAACAAAAGCAACGCTGATCTACGCTCGAACCAAGAATATTCGAGCGGTTCAGTTGTTGCTGGAACACGTTAAGTTGGACAATACAATCAGATACCTTGGAGCGGAAATCGAGGATGCACTGAAGCTATCTGAGGGAATTAAAATGTAAGCTTCCCAGAAAAAGCAGTGGCAGCTTTCATGTTGCGAATATTTCGAATAATTAACATAACTAAATATATATTGGGAAAGTATTATGAACACAACTAGCACCTTACTTAGTGCAGAGGAGATAGCTTTGGCTCGGCTGAGCAGCCAAGAATTGTCTGCGGTTATGGAGTCAAACGGAGAGGCCCAGCAACTAAATGTTATCGATAAATCAGGCACTACACACGAAGTGCAGATTCCATCGAGTGCTTTAAAGCTAATAATTGAAGTCCTTACTCAATTGGGACAAGGTAACTCCGTTAGTATAACGCCTATCCACGCAGAACTAACCACGCAGGAAGCTGCAGATTTATTGAATATGTCTCGTCCGACTTTAATCAAATTACTGGACGCAGGTGGTTTACCTCATTCACGTAAAGAAAATAGAAGAAAAGTGGCGTATTCCGATATCATTTTATATATGCAAAAATTAGAGCAGCAACGAATTGAAGCACTGGATGAACTATCTGCCTTAGATCAAGACTTAGGTATGGGATATTAAATGGCTACGTACACGGTATTGTTTGATGTATGCGTGATGTATCCAGCTCCATTAAGAAGTTATCTTATGTATTTATCTAACACAGGCTTGTTTAGAGCACGCTGGAGCAATCAGATTCATGATGAGTGGATCCGCAATTTGATGAAAAATAATCCTAGCTTGCAACGAGAGCAATTGGAACGAGTAAAAAACCTGATGAATGCTCATGTACCAGATTGTTTAGTCGAAGAGTATGAGTATTTGATTTCAGGGCTAAGCTTACCAGACGAAGATGATCGACATATTTTAGCCACTGCTCTAAAAGGTCAGGCAGAAGCCATTATTACATTCAACTTAAAAGATTTCCCCACAGAAAAATTGTCGCCACTTGGTGTTTCTGCGATTCACCCGGATGAGTTTTTAAGCGACATGTTTGAAATGGACCCAAGTGCTTGTATCAAAGTTTGTCAGTGTGGGTTGAACCTGATTTCAAATCCTGAAATTTGTCTTAGTTTTCCGGCTCTTCCCCGCTTTAATGAGTCTGTATGCACAGGCTCATTAAAGCAATCATCATCAGGATTAAAACCTGTTTCTAAATCACCCTAACGTTCTCTATGGGGATTAGAGAAAAGTTGACGGATCTCATTGTGCAAGGATTCCTTTCTCATCTCCATTTCTGATGATTTAAAAGCCAAGTCAACTCTTCTTATTGACTCTAGGACTAAATTGCTCCGCTGCGATTGGTCTTCTTTTAGTAATGGTAGAGATAAGTTTTTTACTTCAACCAGAACAATATCCTCATTACTCATAAAAGACATAATGTCATTTTGAAGATCTTCTTCAGAGTAGCTATTATTCGTTATTATCCCTAGAGGTATTTTGGGATTCCCACTAAACTCAATGAATGTATTTGCAAACATGGCTTTTTTACCCTGTAGAAAGTATTTACTACCATCATGGAAAGCCTCAACTTGCAGTGCCTCTTCATTTGTTCTGAATGAGCCTGGAGTAAACTTTAAATGCTCAACTGATAGCTCACCACTCAACAATGATTCTATGTTTAAGTTTGTGGTTATTCCGCATCCCATGTTTCCATATTGAAGTGATTGACAAAAATTGGGGGATTCGATGGTGTAATCGTTCATGGAGCTACTTTTCTTTATCGCTTCCTCAGTTAACGATAATACATCGGAGTACCCATCTAATATCTCATCTAGATTTCCCTTGGTTCTGGCTTCATGAGTTGTGTTTGTTATTGTTGGTTTTATGGTTTTGGATTCATGGTCAATTTCAAGTGAAGTCATAAACCAATGATCTTTATTTGATAATACAGGCGTGACTATTGTTTTTGTTTCCGGAGATCGACCAAGCCTAAAATCTAGCATACTGGAAAGTTCAGCATGTGATGTGGATTTCCCATATTTACCTTCGTTACTATTGATTTCGATATAAGGGAGGATTTCTGTATGTGTGTTTTTTTTCGAGCTAGCCACTTCTTCTAGCAAAAACATCTCATGATGAGGGAATGTGCCTGTCATAGATAGGATATTTTTATTTATGTTGCTTGAGAAGTGAATTTTTATACCATTTTTAAAAACCTCAATATCCTCCTCCCTCCCTTTTCCGGATATTTTCAATTCAATATCATCACTGCCGTCTTTGTAACGTATCGTGGTTTTTTTTGAATTGTAATAGTCGAGTGACTTTTTATTAATATTTTCATCGGATGTTATCAAAACGTTTTCTTTTCCGAGAAGTGAGTCATATTTAGTTTCAACTATATTTCTTTCTGGGTTTTGGGGGGGTTGATGAGTATTTACTAGTGATGGATTTGCTGAGAATATTGGGTTCATAATTTCACTGTGAGAATTAAAAACACCATTACCGTCACCTGTGATCTCTCCACTAACCGCATCCAGGTCTGCAGTACGGGACTCTAACTGTTCAAATGATTGGTAAAGGAAATCGTATAAAGCATTACGCTGAGATTCCTCAGACAAAGAGTATGTAGTCTCAAGTGTTACCCCAGCATTTTCTATCGCTTGAGCAAAGGCTTGCTCTACTGTACCTTCATCGATTAGAACTGGCAATTGATCTTGCTGAGTTTTGTATGATAGTTGAGTAAACACTTTAACAAAAACTGGCTTGAGGTCAGCCACTGTCAACTGCTGGTTATTCGTCATATTGAGACCAGATGCGACTAAATCCTTTCCAAACAGTTGACCCGCTAAAACTTCTAAACGGTTGATATCGTTAATTTGGAAATAGGTGGCAGCAATTGGGCCAAAATAAATATCTTCTAAGGAATCAGGTCCAATACGTTCACTTTGCACTCCACTGTCTTGATCATCAATGGTGTAGCCTAGTCCTTGATAAAGCGCATCGTAGTTGATGAGGCCCAAAGAGCCTGGTATTGTCGTATCTGGTAAACGCTTGTTGTAGTCATTAATTTGGTATGGACCGCCTTGTCCTACTGCAAGCAACTGACTCGCGTATCCCGGCTCATGAATAGCTTGTTTTTTGGCTTCTGCAGAATAGTCAGGATTGATCCTAGAATCAGCTAACCCGGCTTCTTGTAACAATTGTGACAAAATTGAACCAACTAAATACTCCTTATTGAAATGAACTTCAGGATATTTTTTTTCAACAAGGTAAGAATACAAAGTACCAGCGATCAAATTAGAAATGACCACATCTGTCGCATAGGGTGTATTTAAGTTGAAAAGATCAATTGTCGTCTGCGTATCACCATAAGGAAAAGTAACATGATGGATAATGGCATCTTCGGTTGGTAAAGCACCTGTACCACCATCACTTGGTGTACCATCAAAAGTTACAGTGCCAGAAAATTCAGGCCATTGCTGCACTTCTTGTCCCGCAGCATCTCCATCAGTCACAACGAAAGAGCCATTACTCCATATAAACTTACCAACATTAACACCTAGTATTTGAGGCTTAGATTTAAATGTCATTTTATAGCTACTGAGTTTTCTGATATCTAAACCACCTTCCTCACTAGCGCTTGCCTTATACTGGCAGTGCCTCCCTGAAGCACAATTGTAAGGAATAAAAGTTAATGTTTGCTCTATTGTATCAGCTAGTACATTCCATGATGGAAGCAAAACGACCCCGATTAACACATTCAATTTATTGAATTTCATATATAACCCTGTTCTGCGCAATTTTTTCATGACATTTTTCTAAAGGACTTTTCATAGTCGATCGGTGAGATATCGCCATTAGTAGTATGTAGCCGGTCTAAATTGTAATATCTATATATCTATAGACCTTACTGTAAATTTATAAGTAATGTTCAAAATGGCAGTCATTGTAATAAAAGCCTGTTAAAGCGCCATCAGGTATTACCCTGAATTATTAATGTGGTATTTTTTGCGTTTCAAATGGAGGATGGGGTTGATAAGCTTATGAATTTTAAAGTACTCTACTTTTTTGGGATTCTTCCACACGACCCGTAATGAGGTCAGTGATGAAGATATTGCGAAGCCCGAACACATATTGAATACACGAGGTCGAGCTTCGTTAGGGTATCGGTCGCCAAATGATGTTTTTTAGAGCATTTGATGGCCGCTTATTTATAATAAGTGTTGCGTTTCAGGTGACGGAGGGCCCTGAAATTAAAGAGAGCAGCGAGTATTTAGTCGAGCCAATAGATTTCTCATTGTCCTTTGGCGGGCTAGAAACTGGTAGGTCATTAGTAAAAAGTAGGTTAGCACTAGTTGTAGAGGCTGGCGTTGGCTTTAATGAATGCAAGACTGCCCGTGACTACCTTTTAAACGACGAAGCTGAACCATGCTTTGGATATTTTCACTCATCAGACCCAATTGTCAATCGACCTAAAGGAATTCCTCTTCATCGTATCTATGTTAAAGGCGTGCCTGAAACAAATATGATCTTGGGCTACGTAGAGTTCTACGGACATAAAAGAATGCTCGTGTTCCTATCGGATAGCTATACGGGAGGTGCATTTGAAAATACCTACGCACTAAATCCTATAGATGGGAAAGAATTTGACCTTAGTTACGATCTTCAGGTTTCAAAGCAAGACATAGAAGATTGCTACAATTATAAGCTCATACCTAATGGAAGTATTGAGAGTGCGTTAAATGAAGTTATGCCTACTGCGATAAAGAATAACTTCGAGAGAGAAAAAGATCGTGTAATAAATGCTGCTGTTCAGTATGCATTTGAAAATTGTGGTGCTGCATATGGCGACGAATTAACCGATGAACAACTGAATCGGTTCAACGGTCTTTTACAAGAGAAGCCATGCTATTTCTTATCAGCCAAATTCGTCATTAATAATGTTAAGGTACCCAAGATGCTTTTTCTAATCTTTGGGGTTCAGTTAGTGCTATTGCACTAACTGACTTTTGTCCAAAAATGAGGTGGGTGTCAATATTGGTGTGTCTCCGTAATTATTCCTTCGATTTTTTGGCCGTTTGATGGGGAAATTTACCCTACTATACGGCCTTATTTTTAAAGAGGTCAGCGCATGAATTATGAAAAAGGGTATTACAGTAATGGCATCGTACACTGCGATGCCGCGAAAGAATTGCTCGCGTTGCTACCAGTAAAACCTCATTGAATGATGAATTTAGGTTGCCATACATGCATTTGGAATCTGATTTGGCATATCAGCACATGTTTGAAAGCCGTGGCTTTGCCGTAGAGCATCTCTATACCAAGAATAAGAGAGGGGCAAGCCTACATTGTTACCATTCATAGATTATTCACCAGCCTGACACAATAGCTTGAAGATGGATACACTAAGGCTACTTGAGGCTTCTTTGTCTTTGCACCAACCACTTATCTAAATGATTAGCGAACTGCTGTCTATCAGCTTGGTTTAAAGGCGCTGGGCCGCCGGTTTGCACGCCACTGCTGCGCATGGTATCCATGAAATCACGAATATTGAGCCGTGACTTAATGTTCTCTTTAGTAAATAGCTCACCACGAGAGCTCAATGCATGTCCGCCCTTAGTAATAATTTCATCGGCTAGTGGAATATCACTCGTGATCACTAAATCATCTTTTTCACAACGCTTAACTATTTCATTATCCGCCACGTCAAAGCCGGCTTGAACTTGCAACATTGTCACCTTTGGAGAGGCCGGTGTACGAATAAACTGGTTTGCGACCAAAGTCACTTCTACGCCTGTTCGCTCTGATGCTCGAAACAAAACATCTCGAGTCACAACAGGGCATGCATCAGCATCCACCCAAATTTTCATTAGTCAATCTTCCCAAAATTTCGAATGATGACATTAAACCTCAAAAGCTGCTGTCTGGGTAGAATAATCTATAGTCACCACGACGTCTCATAATGCGCGATTAGTATTAAACCTAGCGACCATCGACCAATCATTCGATATATATATAATAGTAATCCAATGAAAAGCCCACGCAAATCATTCAAATGTACAACTTATCTCTTTTACTCATTAGCAATTCACCACTGTAAAACGCACAAAAGAGACACAACTATTACACACAAACAACGAAATAAATCATCAACTAAACAACAACTTTATTAACAAAAACAACAATGAAGAATATTTCACATCGGAGAAGGGATGCTCAAGCAGCAAAAATCAGCCAATGAGCAATACATTACCCATGTCAAAAAGTAACAAGGAATGAATAAGTAGTGATTTATTATTCACATGGGCAATAATTGATTTTACATATGCGCAGAGTGTATTATATGAACATAATGGGGTAACTTTTAAATAAAACCACTTTTTATGTAAATTAAAAATTAAAAAAAATAATAAAATCAGCGAAAAATGTTACTAAAAAGTTAAAGGCAATCCAAAATAAGTGATCTTAATCACATCCACATATCTAACAATACATTTTACGTTCGTATTCTACGCTTCGCCTGATACCCTCCAGAACGCCTTGAAGTGAACTTAAGGTGCATAACTATAAGGAGTGTTCACGATGAATACCAAGAAACCTCTGTCGCTAACTAGCCGCGTTATTATAGGCATGGTAGCGGGTATCTTGACAGGATTTGCAATTCGCAGCCTTTTTGCCGACAACGGATTTGTCGACACATATATAGTCAACGGACTGTTTGAAGTTGGTGGTCAGATTTTTGTCGCCAGCTTGAAGATGCTTGTTGTACCACTAGTATTTGTTTCACTAGTCTGTGGAACAAGCGCGCTAAAAGATCTTTCAACTTTAGGTCGAATGGGTGGTAAAACACTCGCTTTTTATATTGTAACCACAACTATCGCCATCACATTCGCTCTTACTATGGGTAGTATCTTCCAGCCAGGTGCTGGAGCCGATCTCACCGCAGTAAGTTCATTTAAATCAGCGGAAGCCCCTTCTTTGGGACAAGTTATTATTAACATGTTCCCGACTAACCCTATTAGTTCTATGGCTGAAGGTAAAACTCTGCAGGTGATTGTGTTTGCAGTATTGTTTGGTATCGCCATCAGCGCCGCTGGTAAAGCAGGTGAAAGAATCGCATCTGTATTTTCTGATCTGAACGAAGTGATCATGAAATTAGTCGCGTTACTGATGAACCTAGCTCCTTACGGTGTGTTCTTCCTAATGGCTAAGTTGTTTACTGGCCTAGGTTTGAGCGCAATCATGAACCTTGCTGAGTATTTCTTGGTGCTGGCAGGAACCTTGGTTCTTCACGGTCTAGTCACATACAGTTTGATGCTAAAAGGTTTCACGGGACTAAGCCCGATCACCTTCTTGAAGAAAATGGAAGATGCGATCATGTTCGCCTTCTCTACGGCTTCTTCAAACGCGACGATTCCTGTTTCGATGGAAACGGCCAAAAATCGTATGGGTGTAGATAACAGTATTTCCTCGTTCACTATTCCACTAGGTGCTACTGTGAACATGGACGGTACAGCGATCATGCAAGGCGTAGCCACCGCATTTATCGCTCAAGCATTTAACATTGACCTTACTATGGGTGATTACCTAATGGTGATCTTAACCGCTACCCTAGCTTCAATTGGTACAGCGGGCGTTCCCGGAGTCGGTCTAGTAATGCTTGCAATGGTCTTGAACCAAGTGGGTCTACCTTTAGAAGGTATTGCCTTAATCATGGGTGTTGACCGCTTACTTGATATGATAAGAACAGCAGTAAATATTACCGGTGATAACGCGGTTACCGTCATTGTGGCTAAATCTGAAGGTGCTCTAGACGAAACTCGCTTTAATGACCCTCTTGCAGGTGAAAAGGAAGAGCAAGTGAGCCTAAAACACTCTAAAGCCTAAGCCGAATAAGCGTCCAAACCATTAAAATTACCATCGCTTGATAAGTTTATGAATTTCTAAATACAAAGCCTCAAAACAAACGTTTTGGGGCTTTTAAAATCATAAAATACCCCAGAACATGATCAACATTAACTAGCCTACCATGTCTTAATCTACTGACTTCACAACTGTCAAAAAGCTCATGACTCTACCTTGCAAATTAACCAAAACATGTCTTTAATTTTATAAGGTTAGCAACATTGATTAGAGTGACTCTTATAACTCGATAGGCTTGTTGACCAAAGAACAACGTCAAGCAAGTCGATACTTTATCTAGTGGCTTACGACGCGCCTTTTTTTCAAAATACTCTTTGGTCCGTGGTTCAATCGCGGTAGTAAAATCTCGAACCTGGAACACAGTCATGCCTCAGAAAAAGCCATATAAGCAGACCTTCTCTATACGGGTCACCATAGGGTCGCTGTTATTACTGGTTGCGACTCTTACAGCAACTTTAGCTCTATCTATTCATTACCACTTTATCTATCAAACCTTGGAAGAGCATCAACTCGCGGAATCTTCCTCAGTTGCTAAGAATGTCAGTGACAATATGAAAGAGACTGACACTCGTATGCGTAACATTGCTTTCACTCTTGCTCAGGTAGTTGAACCTTCAAATGATACTCAGAAATGGTTACCTGCTTTTTTAACAACGTTAGAAGCTACCCCTGAACTTTACAGTGTCTTTTTTGGCACTCAAGATGATGACTTCTATCAAGTAATTAACTTGGATGTAGAACAAACATTAAGATCAAATATAAACGCAAAGTCTGATGACAAATGGCTGATGGTCACAGTAAAAAAAGCTAGAAATGGACAACGTAAGAAAACCGTTTCCTTTGTTAGCAACGATCTCAAGGTACGAAAAACTCAAGAAACCTTAAGTGGATACTTCCCTTCCTTAAGGCCTTGGTACCAAAAAGCCCAGTCGGGTGGTACTATCAAAACTGAACCCTATATCTTTGCTCAAGTTGCTGTATCTGGCCAAACTTATGCCACCAAAAATAATGCAGGAACAGCGGTGATAGGAATAGATGTATTACTCTCAACCCTTTCCACGATACTCAACCAAACCTTTGCACAGCAACTAAGTGAAGCTTATGTTTTCCGCCAAACTGGTGAGATGCTGGCCGATACTAACCCAACGTTCAAAGAGAAACCACTACCAACACTTCCCTCTCTACCAATGACTGAGCAAGAAAAAGCTCTAATCAAAAGCTTAAGCCCTTTACGGATTTCCAACCAAAGAAACTGGGCACCGATAGATTATAGTGTTCTTGGCGAGCCTAGAGGCTATGCGATTGACATGGTCAAAATGATCGGCCAAATGACAGGCATAAAATGGGCATTTAGTAATGGGTTAGATTGGAGCGAATTGGTCAATCAGTTTAATAATGATAAACTCGACGCATTACATTCCCTTCAATATCACAAAGACGGCTATGCTCAAGGCGTCTACAGTGATCCCATATTTACTTTACCTTTTGGCATTCTGGTTTCAGATACATTAACCGATATTAAAGATCTTAGTGCGTTCAATGACGATAAAGTCGCCATCTTATCAGGTTGGTCTATTATCCCAAATCTTAAAAAAAACTACCCAAACATCGACATCATTGAAGTCAATGATTCGTTCGAAGGTTTGACGCTTCTTAAAACGGGTAAAATAAGTGGTTTCATCGACAGCAGCGCTATTCTTAAACACGCTGTCCACCAATATTTTACCGACGGTGTAACCGTCATTGAAGATATAGCCCCTTTTAACCAAGGATTTGAGACCGAATTTCATATCGCGCTCAACAAGAGATACGCTGAATTACTACCCATTATCAATCGAGCCATCAAAAAAGTTAATGACACCCAGAAAGATTTCTTACTCGCAAAGTGGCTTGGTAATTCAGCCGCAACCAAGCATCGAGTGATACCCCATGCTGTTTTTTACGACCTGATGGCCTCTCCCTCGCAACAAGGCAGTTTAGTAAATTCAGTAACAAAGTCAGGTGATACTTATGTGTATTTACAACCTGTAGGATCTTCTTCTCCCAGTGAATTTTTAGCTATTACCTTGCCTGTCTCCGTATTACATAACCAAGTAGTACGACAAGTGTTATACGCCACAGGCATCTCCGCTTTAATTATGTTGCCGATGCTATGGCTAGCTTGGCTATCAGGATCCCCTATCATTCAAGCTATTCGATCGCTGAAAAAAGAAACCAAAAAAATTCAAAAGCGTAACTATAAACAATTACAACCAGTTAAAAGTCGGATTCGTGAAATCTCACAGTTGTCAGACTCTGTCGAGGAGATGGCCAATCAATTGCAAGCGCATGAAAAGCAACAAGAAGCCTTGCTTGACTCTATTGTTCAACTTATCGCAAGAGCCATCGATGATAAATCACCATATACCGCGGGTCACTGTAATCGAGTGCCCGTGATTGCGATGATGCTAGCCGATGCAGCTGAGTCATCAACACAAGGTTCTTTTGAAGACTTCCGCTTTAAAGGAGAACGGGAAAAACGTGAATTTCAAATGGCAGCTTGGCTTCACGATTGCGGGAAAATAACCGTCCCAGAGTACATCGTAGATAAAGGAACAAAACTGGAAGCCAATTACAACCGATTACATGAAATTCGTATGCGTTTTGAAGTGATATGGCGAGATATCGCCCTTAAAGGCTACATGAAAAGACACAATGGCGAAGATGTAGATCAAGTCTTGTCATGGGTGAAGACACAACAATCGCGGTTACAAGAAGAGTTTACCTTTGTCGCCTCCCTAAACACAGGCGATCGCCCCGTATCTGATGAAGACATCAGCAAGCTTAAGAAAATTGGCGCTCAAACTTGGTGCCGACAATTTGATGATACTATCGGTCTATCACCAGTAGAAAAAGACCGCTTGTCTGCTTCTTCAACCACACAAACACTGCTTAAAGATCTACCCGAACACAAAGTACCTCGGTATCACCCTCCTTGTTATGACTATGGTATTACTATGCAGGCACCTGAGTTTTTAAGCGACTATGGCGAAATTTACAACCTATCTATTTTGAGAGGCACTTTGACTAAAGAAGATCGTTATCGAATCAATGAGCATATGGTGAGCGGGATTAAAATGTTAGAAAGCTTACCTTTTCCTGATGATCTAAAACAGGTCCCTAGACTTGCTACCACTCATCATGAAACATTAGCTGGGCGTGGCTACCCACGCCAACTAAGTGAAGACCAGCTTTCAGTAAAAGAAAGAATTCTTGCCATTGCAGATATATTTGAAGCTTTAACCGCCGCAGACCGCCCCTATAAAAAAGCATTCAAGTTAAGTAAAGCCATTGCAATTATGGAAGATATGGTAGCGAACAAACATATAGATGGTGACCTTTTCACTTTATTTGTTAAGCAAGGTTTACACATCACTTACGCCGAACGTTTTTTAAGCCCAGATCAGATTGACGTAGACAATGGGAATATTAAAACTTAGCAGAGACAAAAAATGTGTTTACACAACTGCGCAAAGTTCCAATAAAAGCTAATCTAGCTAGGGCTGATGATTTTCCAGTTTAGTTAACCTTTCATCAATCTCTTTTATTGATTCAAGTAGCACGGCAATCATTCCTTTATAATCAACTTGCAGGTAACCTGATTCAGAATGGGTGTTGATAAGCTCTGGATACCATTGCTCAACTTCTTGGGCAACAAAGCCGAGTTCTGGGTTGTTTTTTTGAAAAATATAGTTGTATCGATAACCATTAATCGCTCTGACCGCTTCTAATGTAGAAGTAATACGCTCTATATTTTCTTTCAAATGAACATCACTAAAGCGAAGAAAAACATGATCAATAAGATTATGATAAGAACGCTTACCTGGGGCAAAGTAAGAACGTTCACCATCCGTCACATAAAACACTTTCCAAGTTGAAAAATGCCCTTCTGCAGGCTGTGGTACTGTTCCCTCAGGGCAAAATCCATCAAGAGAGTGATATACACTTTCTGAAATAGGAATAAACACAAAATAGCTATTTTCCCAAGGCTGCTCTTGAGTTTTTAACGGCCAATTAAATGTTTGTTTATTATCCGACCATTCCCAATCATCTTGTTGTTGATCATAACAAAAAATATTAAATTCTTTCGCCAAGCTCGGTAGCGAAAATAATACTAAGCCTAAGTAAAGTAATACAACATGTTGTTTCATTATAAATAACCCTCCGTGGTTTTAAATTGTGCAGAGTATCTTTTAACAACAAATTTGAAACAAGCTGAAATGGTTAATTATTGATCATAGCGCAAATGTTAAACAGATTTTTGATTTAAACTCAATGTCTTAACGCCATTTCTTACAGCACGTTATTTAAACAATGCTATATGTTTACTTGCAATTTAATCAGATCAAACCTACCTCACATACCCGAATAAGAAACCTCTTTAGAATGACGTCACTATCGCAACAACTCACTTTCAAGGAGTGAAAGTAATGGCTATACAATGGTCAGCCTTAATCGCCCTCTTGTTATTCCCTTTTAACTCTTTTGCAACCGTCAACACGCAGCAAGTACTCCCATTAACACAGTCTTATGTAGGCTACGCGTCCCTACTCATTTTTGTTAGTGCCTACATATTGGTCATGCTTGAAGAATATCTTTCATTAAGAAAGTCCAAACCTGTTTTACTCGCTGCTGGTCTTATATGGGCAATGATAGGATATGTCTATTCACAATATGGGCAAATAGAAATCGCAAAGTCTGCACTCGAACATAATCTGTTAGAGTATGCAGAGCTACTGCTATTTCTATTAGTAGCAATGACCTATATAAGTGCGATGGAAGAACGGAAGATATTCGATTCACTTCAAGCTTGGATGGTAAGTAAAGGTTTTAATTACAAATCACTCTTTTGGCTTACAGGAATTCTGGCCTTTTTCATTTCTCCAATTGCAGATAACCTCACCACAGCATTACTTATGTGCGCTGTAGTGATGAAAGTAGGGGGCAACAACCCCAAGTTCATCAATCTTGCATGTATAAATATTGTTGTCGCGGCCAATGCAGGCGGAGCTTTCAGTCCATTTGGTGATATAACAACGCTAATGGTTTGGCAAGCTGGTCATGTGTCCTTTTCTGAGTTTGTGCCACTTTTTCTCCCATCTGTTGCAAATTACTTAGTTCCAGCGGCGATAATGTCATTATTTGTGCCAAACACAGCCCCAAATACCATTCACCAACATGTTGAGCTAAAACGCGGAGCTCGCCGAATAGTGGCCTTATTTATTATCACTATTGCCACCGCCGTCGCATTTCATGCCGTGCTGCACTTCCCTCCAGTCATCGGCATGATGATGGGACTTGCATACTTACAATTCTTCGGTTTTTTCTTACGCAAAACTCTTAAATCGTCATTACATAAAAAAGCAGCTATCGCCATTGCAAAGGGTGACGATCACGCTTTAAAACGTCTAGGTTCTGTTGTTCCATTTGATGTGTTTCGCCGCGTTTCTCATGCCGAATGGGATACGCTGTTGTTCTTTTATGGGGTAGTTATGTGTGTAGGAGGCCTGAGTTTACTTGGCTATTTAGGGTTAGTGTCTGAAGTTATGTATTCACAATGGAACCCTATTTTAGCTAATATCATAGTAGGAATACTGTCTGCAATTGTCGATAACATACCCGTTATGTTTGCTGTTCTCACTATGGAGCCATCGATGTCTATGGGAAACTGGTTGCTTGTTACTCTTACCGCGGGCGTAGGTGGAAGTCTGTTGTCAATAGGCTCTGCGGCAGGTGTCGCTTTAATGGGTGCAGCTCATGGCAAATATACGTTTTTTGGCCACCTAAAATGGGCTCCCGTTATCGCCATCGGTTATGTGGTAAGTATAGGATTGCACCTTATACTTAACGCATCTTTATTCTAGGAAACTCAAAAATATTCTCAAGTGGTCCAACTCACTATACCACTATAAGGGCAGCTAATTGCTGCCCGATGATAATAGGTACTTATTATTCAAGACGCCTCTGCCAAACACTGGCCAACTGATATTTTGCACAAATACTGCAAGTCAAAGCTTCATTGTCCCCGTGAATACGCATCACAATGTCTTCTCTTTTTTCTAAAGAACTGTTTCTCATTGTGATTGTTAAGTAATTATCTTCAACAGAAAATGACTTGGATATATCAGGCGATCCAACTTTACTAATCGTTACTTTGGCATCTTTGAACATCAGCAAATCTTGGGTATATAAGTTTTCATATACCCCCTCAAACTCATAAGTTTGTTTGTTTATCATTCGATTGAGATTATCTTCAAAGCACCCTTGCAACATCAAGGCTAGTAGTACGAAAATAATCCTATATTCTAACCGCATTAATCAGGTTCCCAGTGCTCCAATTTTAATAACGCCGCTTTTCTTTCTAAGCCACCCGCATACCCTGTTAGCTTGCCTTTTTTACCAATAACTCGGTGGCAAGGCACAATTACTGAAATAGGGTTTTTACCATTTGCCAATCCGACGGCTCTAACTGCTCTTGGATTACCGATTGCTTCAGCAAGCTTTTGATAACTCCATGTTTCTCCAAAAGGGATAGTCGTTAATTCTTGCCATACTTGTTGCTGAAATACAGTTCCTCTAACAGCAAGTGGCAATTCAAACGTTTGTCTACCCTGAAAAAAATATTCCTTTAACTGTCTGATTGTTAAAATAAGTATAGGATGCTTTGGATCTTTTTTGCCTAACTCTTGCGGTTGTGTGGTCTGAGTCTCAAACCAAGCACCCAATAAACCAAGGTCATTCGCTTGGACGGTCATTTGGCCTAAGGGAGATTCAAAAGTCGTGTAAAACTGGTTCATGCATGACTCCAACAATGAAATGTGGCGTAGCTCCCCCACGGAGCAACACTATCAGAGCTGAGTTCAGGAAACTGTTTCAGTACTTTTTTCACAATTAAATCTCCTTCAAGAAAACAGTTAGGATTTGAGGCTCCTCGCAATTTGGCATAGTTAATACTCCAAGGCCCAATACCCTTAATATCCAGCCATGTATCACACTCTGCTTCGGGATATTCTTGCACATATTCGGCAAACCTGATCAAAGTCTGTTTCCGGCTTTGCGGCATACGCAAAAAAGACACATCGGCTTGACCCACTTCTTGTGGCGTCGGAAAGTGAGTCACTTTTTGGGGTTGTAAATGACGCACCAGCAAGTTGAGTTGCCCTATAGCAGCCTTAATTGACACTTGTTGGCCCAAAATTGCACGTACACCAGCTTCCCAAGTACTCAAAACGCCTGGAATTCGGATACCGCTTCTCTTGATTAACTTTGGGCTTAGGTGGTTAAAAACATTTTCAATCGCTAGGATATCACTATCGAGATCGAACATCCTCCTTAGCAGATTAACCATGGCTTGAAGCTGAAGATGATCAGATAACTCAAACTCAACTCGCATTATTCCAGTCCGAATAGGATAAATAGAAAAAGTACCTGATGCACCATTAATGATAAACCTTCGCTGGTAACGATTTTTATATACACGCTCCAAACCCTCAATCGCTCTTAACCGATAGAATTCAAGCATATGTTGCCAATCTAACGGCCCATTATATGTCAAATCAATATAGTTGGTTTCAAGTTGTAGTTGGCCTTGCTTCTGACGCATCAGGGTAGGGGTGAGCTTCATAACTTGTTTAAATGCATCATTAAAACGGCGCACACTTGCAAAGCCGCTGGCAAAAGCAACATCGGTTATAGACATTGAACTAGAATGGAGCAACTGCTTAGCGAACATCAATTGATGGTACAAAGCATATTGTTTCGGAGGCATACCTAGATAGCGTTGAAACAAGTGACGTAAATACCTGTCACTTATTCCTAATTTTTGCGATAAGTCACTAAGACTACCGGACTGAAGCACACCTTGATCAATAAGTTTGACAGCACGCAAAAAAGTAGTTTCCACTCCTTTCCATGCCCATGAGTTTGGTGCACTGTCTGGTCTGCACCGCAAGCATGGCCGATATCCTGCCTTTAGCGCCTGCGCTTTATCAAAAAAGTACTCGACATTTTCTTCTTTAGGTAAATTTGCTGGACAGATAGGTCTACAAAAAATGCCTGTTGTTTTTACAGCCACGTAAAACAGACCATCAAAACGTGCATCTCTTGCTTTACGAGCATTTTGACATTCTTGCAAGGAGACTTGTGATATTAAGTGCATAAAAACTCTTCAATTCTTCAGCTTTGAGCTCTTATATAAAGTTTAACTACCTAAGAATAGAATACTAGCCATTTTCGGAACCGAATCGAATTTGCTATTGGTTTAAACTCATCTAGAGTTACAATGGAAAATAAAATAAAATAAAACAAATATAAGGACGTTGGCTATGAACTTACACACGTGCACTATTGTGCTCAAAGATAACCATAAACTCACCTACCATAATGTTGAAAAAAGCCTAGAAATAATAGAAGTACACGGCACCTCTGGCATTAGTAATATATTGATCGATGCTACTGATGGGCAAACTATACGCTCTTACTACGACCTATCGGTGGAAGAGTCTATTGAGAGTCTGATGGATTTATAATCCTTCTTCAAAAATAGCAATAGGCCTGTTTTAGCAGGCCTATTTTTTATCTATTCTATCAAAACTACAAATGCTTGAGCATCCATACATCACAGCTGTCATGCAAGGTCCCAGCTAGAGGAGAGTTAAGGTGTTCAAAGCCCAGACTTTCATAAAGTTTAACAGCTTCGGACATATTCGATAAAGTATCTAGGTAACACTGTTCAAAACCTTGCTGCTGGGCAAATTCAAGGCACTTTAGAGACAACTTTTTTCCGAGTCCTAACCCACGGCTCTCTTTCAGCAAAAAAAGCTTTTTTAGCTCACTTATTTTCCCATCAGCGGTGAAGGGAGCAATACCACAACCGCCTACGATCTTATTATCCAGAAGAGCGACCAAATACAAGGAATTTTTCTCCAGCGAATAATATTGGCTCATATTTTCGACTTCAGCATCTGACGGTCCAAAACCTTCTCCAACAGCACCATACTCTTTGCCAACTTGTTTTATGATCTGGCATATCTTCGAATCATGCTCGGGGGTAATTTGGATAATGCTTAACCTTTGATCACTCATATTTACTTCCTGAAAACGAGAATAAAGGCCAATAAAAATAATACAAACCTTGATTCATATCAAGAAGATAAAGAGATCCGAACAAGCACAATCAATACCATTAGGAAAATTCATCACAATGGGATTAAAAAGGTTTTGGGGCGTAGCCTGTCATCACGCTTAGCTCTAGAAACTTACCCAGCTTCGTCATTGGGTGTACCACAATTAAGCCTTTGACGGACTTCTTTAGCTTTCCAATATCAGCCTGCTCCGCCTTGGTAATCTCACGTGAAAAGGCCATCGCTTTAAGCGTTTTACGTTCCTTGCTCAAATCATAAGTTTGCTTACTTCTGAAGGCATGAATTTTTTTATTGAGTTTATCTATTTCATCAGTAAATTTAGTCACCATTTCTTGGTCACCACGAGTTCTCGCTGAGTCCAACTTGCGCTGGCATTTATCGACGCGATTATTAAGATCTTGAATTTCTTGCGTAGTACTCATTATGTCATGTTCTCAGAAAAAAGGTTAGTGAGTCTAACATAATTAGGAAGTGCTGTATTGCCAAACAATCAACCACATATCAGCTTGACACAAACACAGTAGCGCACGAGGTATGAGCCAATAACGCCATAAAAAGAGACTTACGACCTGCTTGAAAACTTCATCTAAAAACAAGACGTAATACATTTGGCTACCAGCCTCGTAATACACTCATCTGTCCAGTCAAATTCAAGCGCTATTTATAGCGCGATATAATTTGCACGCTACCCATGACTAATATATTGACATAAAAGATAAAAATTGGAGCTTACTCATGCAACCTAGAACAATCCATTCCTATACATTTAAAACTAAAAACTAAATTATCAATAAATATGTGCCTATACCCACATATTGTCTAATCTTAATGTAGCAGCGGTTGACTCAGGATCCGCCCCCTATATTGTTTAGTCTTTGTTAGGCATGCTCTCCTGGGTTCAACTATTTATAACTGGAACTGGCACTGACACTGGCGCCCTAAGAACTACTAAAAACAGGATGTATGTATGAGCCTTACAATTCGAAGCCGCCTATACATTTTGGCACTTGCTCCTTTACTCATCATTGCACTGGGCATGCTTGGATTTACCTACATAAAAACCAACGAGCTTAACGCTCAGCAGATTGAAGTTACTCGAAGTAATATGATGGACATGAAGAAAGAGGAGCTTAAACACTATCTTCAAATGGCACAGTCTGCGGTACAACCTTTACTTGATAAAGGTGCAAGTCTCGAAGAAGCCTCCCCTATTCTTAGGGCCCTGAAATACGGTAAAACAGGCTACATGTTTGGTTACGACTCTAAAGGTATCAGAAAAATTCAAGGCAGCAGTACCGCAGGTATTGGTAATAATTATTGGGATTTGAAGGATAAGAAAGGTAACTATCTTATTCGTGATCTTATCCGTAACTCGAAATCTGGAGATTTCACCACCTATTATTTCCCCAAGCCTGGTGAAAAAGAAGCCTTACCTAAACTCGCTTATTCTATTTTTATTTCAGAGTGGGATCTCATGCTAGGGACTGGTTTCTACACTGATGATATTGACGAGCTTGTTGCAGAAATGGAAAGCTCATCCAACGAGGCACTGCAAGAAACGCTGTCTGCTATCATCCTATTCTGTATTATTATTGCAGCTATTGTTGCGGTATTTTCTGTCGGAGTAAATCGCACTATTCTTAAGCCTCTTGAACTATTTGATGCATCTATAAGCTCATTTGCCAGTGGCGATGCCGACCTAACAGCGCGTATGGATAGTTTTAAAGCGCCGGAGTTTTCACAACTGAGTACCAACTTTAATGCCTTTGTCGCTAGCCTACAAACTATAATCCGCAGTGTCAGCGAAGTCGGTCAGCAGGTGGTATCTGAAACAACCAATATGACTGGACGTGCGGCAAAAGTCGATGAAATCGCGTCAGGGCAGCGACAGGAAACAGAACAAGTCGCTACAGCAATGACTGAGATGACAACGACCGCATCAGAAATTTCCAACAATGCCAGTCAAGCAGCGGATTCAGCTAAAGAAGCGGATGATAATGCAAAGAATGCTCAAAGTATTGTCAATTCAGCAGCGCAGTCGGTAGAAGCACTTGCAGAAGAAGTTTCACAAGCCAACGGTGTCATCTCTCGCCTTGAAAGTGACGTTCAAAACATATCGTCTTCTCTAGAAGTCATTCAAGACATTGCTGAACAGACCAATCTATTAGCACTCAATGCTGCTATCGAGGCTGCTAGAGCAGGTGAGCAAGGCCGCGGGTTTGCCGTGGTAGCTGATGAAGTTCGTAAATTGGCAAGTCGAACTCAAGACAGCACTGGCGAAATTCACCAAATGATTGAGCAGTTGAAATCTGCTTCTGATGACGCTGTTAAGGCGATGGAATCAAGCCGAAAACGCGGTGCAAGCACGGTTGAAGAAGCCAATGCTGCAGCCAGAGCATTAGTCAAGATTCAGGAATCCATCGGCACCATTATGGATATGAACTCTCTCATTGCCACAGCAACGGAAGAACAAAGCATTGTGGGTCAGGAAATTTCTGAACGTATCGTGGTTATTTCCGACCAAAGCTCTCAATCTGCCGAACTAGCGAATGAAAATAAAGCAGGTAGCCAAGGGCTAAACCATAGAGCTAATGAACTCTATGACTTAGTGGGCAGGTTTAAAGTCTAAAAACTCCTTGGCCCGCCATTTAAGCGGGCCTTTTTACATTACCTCTCTCGCCACTCAAATCACCTAGCACGTCCCCCGCAAGCTATAGAGCAAAAACTCTCATTATTGAAGTGCGTTCCAATAGTCACGTAACTGCAAATTTTTTTTCACCAATTTCCATGAATCACACGCAAAGTTATTGACTAATTAATACAATTAAACACCCCGATTTTACCATGTGTGTAATTTGTGTGTAAGTTGTAGATAGGTTTCTCAGAAGCCACAAAATATATCAATTGCTTGATGTTTGTCGTAGGCCATGTTCAACAATATCTTTTACTATTCAAAGGAAAATAACATGTACAAGAAGCTTATAAGTTGTTGTATTGCATCAACTCTATCAGTTATCTCAACGTCAGGGCTTGCACAACAAGGCGAGGTAAAATCCACTGCTACCGAAAGTCAAAACCTTGCACCTTTACTAACAGTCGCAAGTAACAAAGGAATAAAAAATAAGTATATCGTGGTGCTAAAAAAACCAGAAATGATGTTTGAAGGCTCACAAGCGCTGGTTCATTTCACACAGCAAACAGTCGCGGGTTTAGCAAACCAGCATGCATTTTCAGCCGAGAGAATTTACGACCATGTACTCAGTGGATTTTCAGCCACACTAACCAAAGAACAGCTAAAATCTCTTCAATCTGACCCACAGGTTGACTTCATCGAGCAAGACCAAATTGTTTCTCTCGATCCTATTTTGTCAGATGAAGGAACCCAAACAAACGCAGTGTGGGGCTTAGACCGAGTTGATCAACGTAACTTACCTCTAAGCGGCAGCTACAACTATAACTTTGATGGTACAGGTGTCACGGCATATGTAATTGATACCGGTGTAACCAACACCCATATTGAATTTGGTGGTCGTTCCAGATCTGGCTATGATTTTGTCGACAATGATAACGATTCAACCGACTGTAATGGGCACGGTACCCACGTTGCAGGAACCATAGGTGGAAATCAATACGGTGTTGCAAAAAACGTCAACATTGTTGGTGTAAGAGTATTAAGTTGTAGAGGATCGGGCTCAAATTCAGGGGTTATTGGAGGAGTCAACTGGGTTGCAGCCAATGCTTCAGGCCCTTCAGTGGCCAATATGAGCCTTGGTGGAGGTGTTTCTAGCTCATTGGATCGCGCAGTCGCAAGCGCTGTACAATCTGGCATTAGCTTCGCATTAGCTGCGGGCAACTCGAATGCCGACGCTTGTAACTCTTCACCTGCCCGTGAGCCAAGTGGTTTAACAGTCGGCTCCACAACAAGCAGTGACAGTCGCTCCAGTTTCTCGAATTGGGGAAACTGTGTTGATGTATTTGCGCCTGGCTCAAGCATCAAGTCGGCTTGGTATGATGGTGGATACAAAACCATTAGTGGTACGTCAATGGCTGCACCTCATGTTGCTGGTGTGACTGCGCTCTATCTAGATGAAAACAACTCTTTATCTCCATCACAAGTCTCAGCACTAATAGCAAACAGAGCTAGCACTGGCAAGATTAATGACACTAGGGGCACGGTAAACAAACTTGTATACAGCCTCAACGATAGTGGCTGTGAGCCAGATTGTAACACTCCAACTCCAGATGGGGAGCTTAGTAATGGAACACCTGTGAGTAATATTAGCGCGAGCCGCGGTGGGAAAAAGCAGTACTATATTGATGTCACTGCGGGTAAAACTCTCACTATAACCACAAATGGTGGTTCCGGCGATGCTGATTTATATGTACGATTTGGTGCACAACCGACAACCGGGACGTGGGACTGCCGCCCTTATCGCTCTGGTAATAATGAGGTGTGTACTATATCCAATACACAAACTGGTCGTTACCACGTCATGCTAAATGCATATAGCACCTACAGTGGGGTGACTCTCCAAGCAAACTACTAACTTAAATAAACGTCTAACATAGAGTCAATGCCAGTCAACACTTGTTGGCTGGCATCTTTTCATCCACCAACCCCCAAAAGCATATATTAGTGAGCGGTTCGTATATGGACCGTTTTGCTACCGATTCCCTACTCAATTTCTACTAGGCTGCTTAATAAATAATATTGATTTCAATAGCTGTTGTTAATATTAAATTTAAATTAGAAAATAGCCACTAGTATTCATATACTTAAAGATAACAACAATTACTGACATTTAACCCACCAAGATATCAGTGATGCTATAAAATTAGATTTGCACAATACGTTAGATTTTTATGGTTGAAACAACTGTGTCACAACACCGGAGGTCTCTTGATTACTTTCATGCTCAATCAAGAAGTCAAACAAGAACATCAACTTTCACCCAACATGACTGTTCTTCAATACCTAAGAACACATACACGTAAAACTGGGACTAAAGAAGGATGTGGTTCTGGAGACTGCGGCGCTTGTACCGTCGTTTTAGCTGAAGCCAAAAACAATCAGCTTGAATATCGTTCCATTAACGCATGCCTGACCTTTATTTCTTCATTACATGGAAAACAGCTCATTACGGTAGAAGATTTGCAAGAGAGTGATAAGTTGCACCCCGTTCAGCAGGCTATGGTTGACTTTCATGGTTCTCAATGTGGTTACTGTACTCCTGGCTTTATTATGTCGATGTTTGCACTGGTAAAGAATAAGCCTAAGTTAGACAAACAAAATATTTTGGAGTCTCTCGCCGGCAATTTATGTCGTTGCACTGGTTATCGTTCAATCGTAGATGCGGCTCTTTCCTTATCTTCTAATCAACCTTTAGTTGATCAATTTTCTTCTCTTGAGAAGACAACCATTTCCCAACTCACATCTCTCAGTAAACAACCTGCGACCCTTAAGTTTGGTAAACTCACTGCCTATTTGCCGCGCAGCATTGAAGAAATAGCTAAGGTTTACACTGTAAACCCTAAAGCCAAATTAGTTGCGGGAGGAACAGACTTAGCATTAGAGGTAACTCAGCTTCACAAAGAAATTACAACCTTGATATGCTTACATCTTGTTGATGATATGAAGCTATGTTGTGAGAACGGTAAAGTAATTAGTATTGGTGCCAATACCAATATTACTGATGCAGCTCCCCTACTCACACAACACTTTCCTGACTTTGGTGAGCTATTACACCGTTTCGCTTCACCACAAATACGTAACCTAGGTACCCTTGGAGGGAATTTAGCTAATGCATCTCCAATCGGTGATATTGCTCCTCTTCTTATCGCACTGAACGCTAAGTTAAAGCTACGATGTGGTGGGGAAAAACGAACAATACCACTTGACGATTTCTTTGTTAGTTACAAAGTCACCACACAACAAAAAAGCGAGTTCATAGAACAAATTCTCATCCCCAAGCTAAAAAGTAAAACATTGTTTCGAGCCTATAAACTCTCCAAACGTCTTGATGATGACATTTCTACAGTATGTGGCGCTTTCAATATTGAAATTAAAAACAACAAAGTCATTAATGCTCGAATAGCTTTTGGAGGTATGGCAGAAATTCCAAAACGAGCCATTCATTGTGAGAACACTCTCATTGGTAGTTCATGGGATCAGAAAACTATCGAGTCAGCAATGAAGTCAATAAGCCAAGATTTCGAACCACTGACCGACTTTCGTGCTAGCAAAGAGTACCGATCTATAGTCGCTGCCAACATGCTTCAAAGGTTATTTATTGAACAAGACTATCTTAACAATCAAATTGAAACACGAGTGACCTCTTATGTCTAAATCACATCAAAAGGAGTTAACCACTGGCGTAGGCAAAAGTGTCAAACATGATAGTGCAGAAAAACAGGTTACAGGTACAGCGGTTTACGTTGATGACTTACTTGAATACCCAAATCAATTACATGTCTATGCAAAACTCAGCACCTATGCACATGCAAAGATAACTAAGCTTGATGTTTCCCCTTGCTATGAAGTTGAAGGCGTTGAAATCGTTATAACGCACCAAAACATTCCTGGGAAATTGGATATTGGCGCTATTTTACCAGGGGACCCACTACTCAGCGACGGCTTAATTCAATACTACGGCCAGCCAATTTTTGCCGTCGCGGCCAATAGCCTCGACATAGCACGCAAGGCAGCACAAGCTGCCATTATAGAGTATCAACCTCTTCCTCCTCTACTCGATGTCAAGCAAGCTTTAGAGCAAAAACAATTTGTCACAGAAAGCCACCAGCAAAAAAGAGGCTCATCGAAGAATGCCCTAAAGCAAGCCAAGCACATCATTGAAGGTGAGTTAGGAATAGGTGGACAGGAGCACTTTTATCTAGAGACTCAAGTCAGCAGCGCAGTACCCACTGAAGATGGTGGAGTGCAGGTTTACGCTTCAACGCAAAACCCTACAGAAGTCCAACATAAAGTCGCACAAGTTCTCAACCTACCGATAAATAAAATTATCATCGAAGTACGCAGAATGGGCGGAGGTTTTGGCGGTAAAGAAACTCAGGCTGCGATTCCTGCTTGCCTAGCCGCCGTCATTGCTCATCAAACCAAACGCCCAACTAAAATGCGTCTACCCCGTATGGAAGATATGACGCTAACCGGAAAACGGCACCCTTTTTACAATCAATATAAAGTCGGATTCAATGACGCTGGTATCATTGAAGGCATTGATATTGTCCTTTCAGGAGACTGTGGCTATTCTCCAGATCTATCTAGTTCAATTGTTGACCGAGCTATGTTTCACTCTGACAATGCATACTACTTGGCGGCCGCAACGGTTACAGGCCATCGCTGCAAAACTAATAAAGCATCAAACACTGCATTTAGAGGCTTTGGTGGGCCTCAAGGAATGATGACTATTGAACATATCATGGATGAAATTGCTCACTACCTAGGGAAAGATCCTCTCGATATCCGCAAGGCTAATTACTATGGTGGTGAAGGGCGAAACATTACGCATTACCACCAAAAAGTAGAAGACAATTGCTTGCAAGCGATCACGTCTGAGCTTGAAAAAACCTGCGACTATCACTCTCGCCGTCAATCCATCAAGAAGTACAATAAACAAAGCCCAATACTTAAAAAAGGCTTGGCTATCACTCCAGTAAAATTTGGTATTTCCTTTACCGCCACTTTTCTCAATCAGGCCGGCGCACTGATTCATATTTACACCGATGGTAGTATTCACCTTAACCATGGTGGTACGGAAATGGGACAGGGTTTGAACACCAAGGTGGCACAAATTGTTGCCGAAGAATTCCAAGTAGATATAGAACAAATTCAAATCACAGCTACAAATACAGATAAAGTACCAAATACTTCCCCTACAGCTGCCTCTTCAGGAACCGACCTAAATGGTAAAGCTGCTCAGAACGCAGCTATAACAATAAAAAAACGCCTAACTGAGTTTGCGGTCAAACACTATCATATACCTGCACAAGACGTTGTGTTTAAAAATGGCAATGTGATAGTCGGTACTGAAACCATAACCTTTGAAGCTTTCATTCAAGAGGCATACTTCAATCAGATATCACTTTCAAGTACTGGCTTTTATCGGACTCCAAAAATCCATTATGACCGTGAGAAAGCACGTGGCCGACCATTCTACTATTACGCATATGGGGCTGCCTGCTCAGAAGTTATTATTGATACTTTGACGGGAGAATATAAAATTCTACGTGTTGATATTCTTCATGATGTTGGTGCATCACTAAACCCTGCGATAGACATTGGCCAAATCGAAGGCGGCTTTATACAAGGCGTAGGCTGGCTAACCACAGAGGAACTGAGCTGGAATGACCAAGGCCGCCTTACAACTAATGGGCCCGCGAGCTACAAAATACCGGCTATTACCGATATGCCAATTGAATTTAATACTCAGCTTCTACAAAACCACACTAACCCTGAGGATACGGTCTTTCATTCAAAAGCTGTTGGAGAGCCACCATTTATGCTCGCTATTTCAGTCTGGAGCGCATTAAAAGACGCAATAGCTTCTATCGCAACCAAGGGCTCATCCCCAACACTCAACACACCTGCAACACCAGAGCGTGTGTTAATGGCTATTCAGGAAGCGACCCAAACTAAACCATCTTAGTAAAGTAGGCAGTTTCTCAGGAGAAAACCATGTATAACGATAATTGGGTTCATGAGCTTGCTCAGCTAGAAAAACAGCATCAGCCTTGTGTAATAGTCACGATTTTAGAAACACATGGATCAGTGCCAAGGGCTGCTGGCACTAAAATGCTCATCACAGGTGATCGTCTAATCGCAACTATTGGTGGAGGACATTTAGAGCACCTTGCAACACAAATTGCACGTGAAATGCTGCTATCTGGTGAGGAATCCCCAAAACTAGAACGATTTAACCTTGGGGCGAGATTGGGTCAATGCTGTGGTGGTATGGCAACACTCAGCTTCGAGCCAATCAGATCTAACATTAAACATTTAGTCATATTTGGAGCCGGCCATGTGGCTCAGGCACTGTTACATATTGTGTCAACACTTCCATTTCAAATTACTTGGATTGACCAACGTGACAATATTTTCCCAGAATCTATCCCTACACATGTCACTAAGTTAGTCTCTGATGAACCGCTATATGAAGTTAGTAGTCAACCCCCGGGAAGTTACTACCTTGTGATGACACACAACCATCAGTTAGATTTTGAGTTAGCGAAAGCCATCTTAGACAAAGGCGATAGTACTTATTTCGGCATTATAGGTTCACAGTCAAAAAGAAAGAGATTTGATATGCGATTAGCTCAACGAGGTTACTCACAACAGCAAATAGATACTGTTGTTTGCCCTATTGGTTTAAGTGGTATCAATGGCAAACATCCCGCAGAAATTGCAGTATCAATCGCAGGAGAATTAATCATGCACTATCAAGGGCAGCCCATTGAACAGAAACGCTCTAAGCAGAAAATGGCTTGCAGTGACCAAGCCGAGATCTCGATAAAAGATAGAATAGCCTAACCCCTGACTGTAAGCCAAAAAGGAAGTATATATGGCAAGTCAACGCAAAGCTTACCGCGCAAGTATTATACACAGCATCGCTGATCCAAAAGACGTTGGACTAAACAATTCTTATCAGTTCTTTGATGATGGACTGCTAGTGATTGAAAATGGCAGCATAATAGACATAGGCGAGGCTCAAACACTACTTAAAAAACAACCAAAAGACATGCAGATTACTGAATATAAAAACAAAATAATAACTTCTGGCTTTATAGATACCCATATACACTACCCACAAACAGGAATTATCGCCTCTTATGGAGATCAATTACTTGATTGGTTAGAAAACTATACGTTTCCTGAAGAAATGCGCTTTAACGACCCCAACTACGCAAGAAGTGTTGCCAAACTCTTTTTTCATCAACTATTGAGTAACGGTACCACCACGGCTTTGGTCTTTGGTACTGTTCATAAACAATCTGTTGATATCTTTTTCGAAGAAGCACAAAAACGTCGGTTAAGAATGATCGCTGGAAAAGTTCTCATGGACCGCAATGCACCAGAAGAACTGACTGATACACCAGAATCGGGCTATCACGAGTCTAAACAATTGATTGAGAAATGGCACAATAAAGGAAGGCTTCTCTATGCTGTAACTCCTCGATTTGCTCCCACCAGCAGCCCAGAGCAATTGCAAATGGCTGGTAAGCTACTAGAAAAATATCCAGACGTTTACATGCATACGCACCTATCCGAAAACCTTAAAGAGATTGAATGGGTTAAGGAGCTATTCCCAAAGCGTGCTGGCTATCTTGATGTCTATGATCACTATGGACTTTTGCATAAGCGCTCCGTGTTTGCACATGGTATTCACCTGTCGGATCACGAATGTCAGCGTTTGGCTGAAACAGATTCAGCAATTGCGTTTTGTCCAACATCCAACCTCTTCTTAGGCTCAGGTTTATTCAAACTATCTAAACTAGAAAGCTACAAAGTCAAAGTCGGTATGGGCACCGATATTGGTGCTGGCACCAGTTTTTCTTTATTACAAACCATGAACGAAGCATACAAAGTAATGCAACTTCAACAAGAGAAATTACACCCCTTGAAATCTCTCTACCTAGCAACACTTGGTGGGGCGAGAGCTCTAGACCTAGAAGATAAAATTGGCAATCTTGAAGTCGGTAAAGAGGCTGATTTTGTGGTACTTGATTTACACGCAACGCCATTACTTTCTATAAGAATGGAGCAAACCAAAACTCTAGAAGAAAAGCTCTTTGTTCTACTGACTCTTGGAGATGACCGTATCGTATTTGAAACCTACATCCTAGGTGAAAAGGCTTATGCTCTTAGCTAGAGATATAAAGGTTGAAAATAGTGTGTAAAAAATACGGATACATCAAAATAAAAATCATATTGAGAATAAATTCAATACCACTGCTTTATTTAACTACATATTATTTAATATCAATGACTTAAAAATTACATTTCGGGCATGATATATGCTTAAGTAACTGAAACTGGAGGTATTATTTATGTCAGAAAATATAAGGTTACTTAATCCACAACAAGTCGCTAAATTTGATGTCGAATATATCGATAAGGCTTTATTTCGGCTTATTTGCAGTATCATTGATCAGAATATTAGCAATCCAAACCAAGCACATTTTCTAGACGTGGGAGGAGGTAATGGATTGTATGCCGACAAGCTACTTAGTCAATACCTTGGCTGCTTTGTCGATATCATAGAGCCTGATTCGAATATGAACACTAAAAATATACCTAATAGTAATAAAGTTCTTATTAATAGCGTTTATCAACAATTCAAAGGTACCAAAGACTACGATATGATCCAGTTTAACTGGGTATTACATCACTTTATTGCATCCTCTTACAGCGAAACTCATGAAATCCAGTTGGAAGGCCTGAAATCTGCCTACAACATGCTTGGATCAGAAGGCATTGTAATTATCTTTGAAAACTTTTATGAAGGGAAAGATCACTCAAATGCACCAGGTAAGTTAATCTATCAATTAACGTCTTCTAAGCTACTCAAGCCTATGACTTCTCAAATGGGCGCCAACACCGCTGGAGTAGGCGTTTGTTTCAATTCAGAACTTCACTGGCGAGAGCAACTAATAAAAGCGGGGTTTAATAGTGTTTTTTCTGCTCATTGCTACGATTTTGGTGATCTGAGTCCACTCAAAAAATGGATGCTTGGTATCGAAAATCAACGTGTAGGAATGTTGGTAGGTGTCAAAACTCCATAATAGGCTAATTGACATATTTTACCCTTCAATACGGGTATACTCATCAAGTATGCCCTTTAGCCAATCAAGTTTAAATGGTTTACCAAGAACGCTACTAAACCCTTGCTCTAGGTAATACTCTACATCACTATCAAACGTATTAGCAGTCAAAGCAATAATCGGAGTATTGGGGGCAAGCCCTTCTGTCCTGATGCGCTGCAGTGCTTCCAGACCATCCATCACGGGCATTTGAATGTCCATAAAAATAATATCGAAACTTTTTTGTCGAAGCATATCTAGACATTCTTGACCATTATTCACCGTTGTGATCTCGGCACTCAACGTCAGCAGCATCTTTTCTGCCACAATCTGATTCATGCGAATATCTTCAACCAGCATAGCTGAAACCTTTCGTGGCTCATATCCCATAGAGGGAGGTATTGAGCTTGGTTCAGGTGTACCCTGCAAGCAGCTAACTAAACTCAAAAGATCGTAAGGTTTGCTCAGCAGCCTGGCATTATCCATAAGAGGCAAAGGCGTATTAACGTGGCCATAAACTAAGATGGATTCTGGCTCAACCTCAACAAATTGATTGAGTTTCTCATCCAACTGCTCACCATTACTAAGATAGTACAGTAAGGTGGTCCCCTGTGAATCATAAAGACCAAGTTCCTCTAATTCACCAATGATCAACGAGCGTACATCTTGGTTACTGGCAATCACTTGTACAAATTTTTTGTTCTGTAAAGGGTTAAGTAAGAGTTTCTCTTTTATCACCTCTGTCGGAATATTAACGCTAAACTCACTGCCGGCACCAAAAGTACTATTCACTTGTATCGTACCGCCAAACATCGAGACTAAAGACTGGCAAATAGACAAGCCAAGTCCTGTCCCACCATATTTACGAGTAATAGAGTCATCAGCTTGGGTAAACTCTTGAAATACTTTATCAAGCTGCTCTTGAGTCATACCTATACCACTATCCTTGACTCTAATATTGAGTTGAGTTTGTCCGTCTTCCCTTGCGATAGAGATGGACATATCTACCAGTCCCTTTTCAGTAAATTTAAGGGCGTTGTAACCTAAATTATTAATTATTTGCACTAGTTTGGTCTTATCTGAGCGAATTTTGTAATCACTTTTAAGTCCGGTAGAAAAGAACACCTCAACGTCGTGTTGCTTATCAAAATTAATAAATACCGTTTTAGACACATCGATAAGTTCACTGAGATAAAAATCGTCGTTGGATAACGTCGATTTACCCTTCTCAATTTTACTTAGGTCGAGAACATTATTAATCAATTTAAGAAGGTGCTCACCGGAGCTATTAATCATTGATAAAAAGTGGCGAGTCTGCTCATCTGATGATTGGTAATACTCTTTTTGACTCAGACCAATAATTGCGTTTAATGGAGTGCGCATTTCATGGGACATATTAGCCAAAAATCTTGCTTTAGCATTGGCACTTTGCTCGGCATTCTTTTTGGCCTCTTCCATAACTTGGGTTTTTTCTTCTAAGTCTTTCCCTAATCTGATTTGATTTAAGTACATCCAAGAGATCACACCGACCATTAACATCGAGCATAGGAAAATGATCCCCAAATAAATATATTGTTTGTTATAAAATGACTCTTTAAAATTAAGAAATTCAGCCTGCCTCTGCTGGACATTGTTAACAAATCCAGACAAGTAAGCATTCAATCGCGTGTATGCTTTATCAAATGCAGATATCACTTGTTGAGCTGCTTGGATATCACCTAGAGTGAGCTTATCAATGTCATCAAAAGCCTCCGAAACAAAATGGTTAATCTGCCGGAGTTCATCCACATCACCATAATTTGAGTGTAAGTCTATCGTCCTCTCAGCCAGTAAATCATGATAGATACTCGCTCGGAACACTTTCGATTTAAACTTAAGCTGGAGTAGATGTTTTTTGTCTCTGTGGGTGGTGTAGGTAAGAATTGCCGCTTTTACGGTTAATAGCTTGGTTTTCGCTGTGATGTTGTTGTTAATGATAGTGACATAAGGTTCAGGTGCAACATTCTTAATTTTAGAGACTGAGAAAAAAACGTAAATAATCACTAACAGAAGCACAAGGGATAACGCTGAGATGATAGCGACAAAATGTCGTCCTCTTTCCCAAAAACTTGCCCCCATAATCGCTACTCGACAATCAAATCTCGCACCTGCCAGACTGACAAACCATAGTACAGGTCTCTATCAAGCTCTGGGTGATCAACAAATGGAAAAACAATAAAAAATGGCCCTTTACCATCAATAGTCATCTTAATACCATCTTCATGTGTTGCCAGCAAAACGTCATATTTTTTAATATCAGCAATGGAAATACTCACTACATAATCGTCCCAGGCAATCACTTTAAGTGACGAACCTTTTGCACCAACATAGTCCAACAATGCACTTAACTTAGGTCCTTTGTATTCTAAGGGCTCAGCAACAACATGGTTATGGGTTGTAATGACACCTTGTTGTAACTGTTTAATCATTTTAGTATCAAATTCAACACCACTAGATGTGTTTGACTCGGTAATTTTGCCAGAGACCCAAAGTATTGGATCTCCTTCTGGAGGAGGCAGGGCATGTACAATATTAGCGAACATTACCCCAATACTCAGCAAACTGACAAAAACGACTTGGCGCATAAGAAACCCTCAAAAGTGCTTTAATTATCATTAATTTTTTTATATATTTATCGTTTAGTATAGCCAAAGAATCACTACTACTCTTGACTTCACTCAATTCCAATGATTGATGCCAAATACAACACATCAGAATATTTAAAAAGTAGTGCCATGATTTTATTGACTTGTAGAAATAGAAGCACCTTGAACAACCCATAACTGGATCAAGGCACGCTCTTCATCTGTCATTTGAGTTAAGTTACCTGGTGGCATCACTTGGGTCTGTACCGCTTGAATCATAATTAAAGGTAGGTGGTGTAATATATCTTGTGGTGAGTCTAATTTTACGCCAGCAGGTGCGACCGAAAATGCCTGATGTGCAGGAGTTTGAGAGTGACAAACACCACAGCGAAGTTGAATGACCTTATTTACCCTAGTAAAGCTAACGTAATTATCTTGAACTTCATCCCTCATTTCCGTGGAGTAGATTTTTTCTAAACTATCCATTTGGAACATCGACATTGACGATGTATTAGTCATATAAGGAGACGATACAAAAGCTAATGCTATTATTCCTAAGGCTGATGCAGGGATCGCCCAAACAAACTTTTGACTGCTATGGCGGGTATTAAAATAATGGCGCAGCAAAATGCTAAGAGCAGACAAACCCGCTAGAATCGCCCAGTTGTAACTGGAGCCATAAGTGCTGGGAAAATGATTACTTATCATAATAAACAAGACAGGTAGCGTCATATAATTATTATGCCGAGAGCGGAGTAGCGCTTTAGCAGGCAAGGACGGATCTGGCTGACATTGCTGCTTAATCGCTTGGACCAAGTCACGCTGAGCCGGCATAATAACCCTAAACACATTACCGACCATGATAGTACCAATCATGGCACCAATATGAATGTATGCTCCTCGACCACTGAAAACTTGAATTAAACCATAACTGGCGCCAACAAAAAAAACAAACAACGTAATGGCCAGTAATATCGGCACTTGTTTAAGCGGTGAATTGCATAATCGATCATAAATAATCCACCCAATAAAAAGAGAACCAATACCTATAGAAATAGCCCCTACTGGTGACAACTCTGAATCAGGGGACATAAGATAAAGCTCAGCATTAAAATAGTAGATAACACACAGCAACATAACGCCGGTTATCCAAGTAAAATAAGCTTCCCACTTAAACCAATGCAGATGCTCTGGCATTTTATCTGGCGCTAGCTGATATTTTTCTAGATGATAAATACCTCCCCCATGTATTGCCCACAAGTCACCCGAGAGCCCTTTTTTCGGATTGATTCGATTAAGGTTGTTTTCCAGCCAAACAAAATAAAACGAAGCTCCAATCCAAGCAACACCAACCACCATGTGAGCCCAGCGAATCACTAGATTCAACCATTCTGTTACATGAGGATCCATATTGTTCTCCTATTTAACGCCGACTTAAATCAAGTCAAAGTATTAGGGAATATCTGCTAGATGAAGCTCAACCAAATCTTTATCAAACATCACAGTTTCACAATTACTCCCTTTTCCATCACGATCAACAACCAACAACTGATCACCCTCAACCAGAGTAAGCAGAGGGTGATGCCAAACACCTTTAAAGTAATTTACGCCTTGATGACCATTAGTAACAAAAGCTCTACTCTGGGAAAGTGTGGGAAAATCCCCCTTAGGTGCAACAACAATTAAAAATGGATGTCCATCAAGTGGGATAAAGGCCTGAGTTCCAAGTGGATGACGCTCAAGTATTTTGATAGTGAAAGGGTAATTGGGTAATTTTGCTTTAAAGATACTGATAACCGCATTTCCGTCTTCATCATTTACATCGGATACAGCCAGTTTATGGTAACGGCGTGCCATACCATCATTGATGATCGAATAATCACGATTTTTTATCTCAATGACTTCACCAAATTGAGCAAACGTTTGTGCCGTTAGTGGCTCTATTTTTAACCGACCCAGTTCACATGCCATATCTGTCTAGCCCGTTAAGCCTTAGTACCAAATAAACGCAAGCGACTGATTCCCCCATCAGGAAATATGTTCAGACGCACATGCGTAACAGGACCCAAATTAATCACCTCCGAGGTAAATTCATGAATGTCATCCGCATTGAGTTTTTGAGCAGGAAGTAATTCAGACCAAAACACGCTTTGATTTATCAAATCTTCATTACTCTCTCCTTCAAGATAGGCAGCCTGAACCGAACAGCGGTCTGGGAAGTTACCTTTGAAATTTCCTGTATCGACAACCACACATTCTATGTTTCCAGCATGGCCTAATTCAACAAGTACCCAGTCATTACCCGGCGTTCTCCTACGAGCCGTTTCCCACCCATCACCCATGTTTTCACCCCGACCAATGCCAAGGATATTCGACTTATTGCCAAAATGTTGATCGCTGCATGACAATGCACGCCCACCATTTTCAACCGCAGCAAGGTCCACTCTTTGCCTATGATCCAATCCTTGCCAATCGACACTCGGTCGGCCATAAACACGTAAACGAGCTACGCCTCCATCTGGATATATATTAAGGCGTAAGTGAGTGTATACTTCGTCGCTATCTATTTTCTCAACGTGGTGAGTGTTACCGTATAAATTCATTTGGGGTAGAATTTCTTTCCACTGGGTCAATGCACATGGATCGCCATCAGGCCAATAACAAGCATCGATAGATGCCGCGGGTGGAAAGTTACCCGTAAAAAAAGAAGTATCGACATCAACACCCGCCACCATTCCAACTAAACCCAAGCGAATGATACAAAAATCATGGCCTTCTTCACGCTTTCGGCGACTTTCCCAGCCATCCATCCATTTTCCATTTTCATCATAGATACCTTCCCGCCATTTAGGGGCCTCACGACGTATTAATCGGCTTTTGTCAGCAAAAAAATCATCCGTGGCATAAATTACCTGAGCGCCAAGCTTTTCATCAGCAAGGTTGATATAATGTTCAAACTCTAACGACATGGCTTTATCCTCACGAATTGACTTCACATCAACGTCATCAAACACTTCAAAAAATATTGATTTTATTACATATCTTGTAATCTCAGTAATGCAATCTTGTTGACTTCTTCAAGGGCAAACACAAATTCCGTCTTAACGTCATTGTTAATTCTGTTATTGAAAGCATCGAGAATTTGCTTTCGAGTTGCCCCTTTCACC
This sequence comes from Vibrio pectenicida, assembly GCA_024347015.1. Taxonomy (GTDB): domain Bacteria; phylum Pseudomonadota; class Gammaproteobacteria; order Enterobacterales; family Vibrionaceae; genus Vibrio; species Vibrio pectenicida. Next base: position 287,164 of record AP024890.1, read on the forward strand.
GCCATGATGAAAGGAAAGTTAAAACGGCTTTTGTACAAGTCGTTATAGAGAGTAAATTGCTCAAACTCCTCAGTAGTGCATTGACTAAGTCCAGCTCCCGCCTGCTCAGCCAAAGATGAAACACTCAGATCACCACTAATGGCAGCCCGACCTGCAAGATCGGGGTGTGCGCAAAGAACGTCTAATTGCTGATGTTTTTCTGCCTCGATTAATACTTTTGCCATGCGTTGATGTAAAAACTCAACCTCATTATCTTTTTCACCGAGCCCTTGTTCAAATACCTTCTCAGCAACCCAAGGACTGTGTTCATACACTTCACCGAACTGATTAATAAATTCTTCGCGAGCCATGTCACAAGGAGCACAAGTACTAAACTGACGCATTTTATTCCCCTTTTGCCGCATTATATGGATGATATTGATGCCAGTGCCGAGCAATATCAACACGTCGACATACCCATACACTGTCATGAGATTGTACATAATCTAAAAAACGCTTCAGGGCCATAATTCGGCCCGGTCGGCCAATCAAGCGGCAATGCAACCCAACGGACATCATTTTTGGTGCGGTTGCACCTTCTTGATATAAAGCATCAAAGCTGTCTTTCAAGTATTGGTAGAATTGCTCACCACAATTAAAACCCTGCGCCGTAGCAAAACGCATGTCATTGGCGTCCAACGTATATGGAATCACAAGCTGTGGGCGCCCAGCCACCTCACACCAGTAGGGAAGATCATCATTATAGGCATCTGAGTCATACAAAAAACCGCCCTCCTCTGCAACCAAACGGCGAGTATTAGGCCCTGTTCTGCCCGTATACCAACCTAAAGGCCGGCTGCCCGTGACCTGTTCAATAATGTTTATTGCCTTAGCCATGTGCTCTCGCTCTAACGCTTCTTCCATATGTTGGTAATCAATCCAACGATAACCATGACTACATATTTCATGTCCAGCTTGAGTCATTGCTTTCGCCACAGCAGGGTGGCGCTCAATGGCCATGGCGACGGCAAACACAGTCAACGGAAATTGGTATTGCTCAAACAAACCTAAAATACGCCACACCCCCACTCTGCTACCATATTCATAGATTGATTCCATACTCATATGACGAGCACCTTGAATGGGCTTAGCGGCGGGGATTTCAGACAAAAAGGATTCAGATTCATCATCACCGTGTAAAAGGCAACGCTCTCCCCCTTCCTCATAATTTAGGACAAATGACAATGCGATACGGGCTTTACCCGGCCAATGGGGGGTTGGCGGGCTCGAACCATAGCCAATCAAGTCTCGGGCATAGTCCTCATCCATATCGGCTCCTTGACATTCACACGACCAAAATATTTATTAACCCTATAAATTTAGCCTATTAGGTAAAATGTGAAATAACGGAAACAGTTATTGCCGGGTGAGAGAGGCAAAAAGCAGGTTTTGCATTGTGATTAAAAGTCATTTGAGTGCATTCTCAAATGTAAAACACACTAATGATAGATTTAACTTTATAATGAGCTTCTTTGATATTCGCAGAGTAAGAGCTGAGCCCCCCTCTTACCCTCTTCAATTGATATCTACTATCACAGCAGGTCGTTATTATGAAAATGTTATCCTCATTATTTGCATTTTGTTTTGGGATTCTGACAATTCATCAAGCGTGTTCTTCAGATAACGATCCATTTTCTGAAGCAAAAAATAACGAGCAAAGCAAATTGTTCTCCGACTATGCCAAGTTTTACACTGAGGCTCAAGAACACTTGGAGAATATCATCAACTCAAATGTCAATTCAGACTCCAAAAAGATTGAACAGCTATCTTCTGTGTTTGTCGATGTACCTTACGTTGCCAATCAATTAATTGGCGACCACCAAACGAAAGAGCAACTGGTGATCAAATTTGGTGAGCTCGATTGCTTTACATATCTAGATTATGTTGAAGCCTTACGAAAATCCGATCATTTAGAAGAGTTCAAGTACCATTTGATCCAAACTCGTTACATCGAAGGTAAGATACACTTTCTAAATAGACGTCATTTCTTTTCAGACTGGGTAAACGAAGAAACGTACAATGCGACCGATGTGACTACTGAGTTATCTAATTTATCGATAAGTGTGGTTAAAAAGCTCAACCAAAAAACCAGTGGTGGTGTGTACCTTGTTGGTCTGCCCATAAAAGAGCGAACCATCTCCTATATCCCTAGTGACAACGTCGATGAAACAGTACTGCAAAACATGCAAAATGGTGATTATGTCGGCGCTTACACAGATATCGCAGGCCTTGATGTCACTCATACAGGAATATTTATCCAAACGGATAACGGACCCGTTTACCGCAACGCCTCTTCCAAACGCGCCAACAATAGAGTCGTAGATACGCCGTTTCTTGACTACATCAAAACCATACCTGGTATAGTGGTATACAGAGCCGTCGACTAACAACTAGCCCATAGTTGGGCGAGCATTACTTATAAACAACTCTGGTGCTTCTAAATCCATGAGGGCAACAGCACATAACTCAAAGTGCGGCAAAGTCGCTTGGTGATCACACAATCAGCTCAGGTATTTTGAATCAAAATTGGACAGAAGTCATTTAGAGTGGTTGTTCTAAATGGCTTCTATCAGATCAGAAAAGTATCTGGAAAACTAAAATGTTTGTACAGATGTTACTTAAGAGGGTACTACCCAACCCTAGAATACTCAGCAATAGTCAAACTATCAGCCTCTTTTCCTGTTATTTCTCCTATCCAATGATCAACAACAGAAGTTCAATGAATTAGGCGAACTCGTGTAAATAAAATGATAGTGTAATTACGCAAATGTAAATCTGGTGGTTATTTGGATAAATAAACATTAACTAACTTTATTCAAAGATACTTCTGATCAATCATTACGGAGAATTATAATGGCACATCCAATTATCGCAGATCTCAACAAGCGTTACACAACCAAAAAATATGATGCTAGCAAGCGTATTTCAGCAGAAAATATGCAAATCATCAAAGAAGCCCTTCGCCTATCTGCATCTTCAATTAACTCTCAACCTTGGAAATTTATTGTTATTGAATCTGACGAAGCAAAAGAGCGTCTCCACGGTACGTTTGCTAACAACTTTCAGTTCAACCAACCGCATGCAAAGGAAGCTTCACATACAATTCTTTTCGCCTACGATCCTAAGTTTACCAAAGAGAAGTTTTCAAAACGTGTAGATGCCGAAGTATCTTCAGGTCACTTACCTGCGGACATGTACGATCAATTCATGGGCGCTTATCTGTTCGCGGAGATGTGTACTGACGAGAATGGTTACAACGGTGGTTGGACTAAAGCACAGGTTTACATTGCCGTCGGTAACCTACTGCATACGCTTGCTCGTTTGGGTGTTGATTCTACACCAATGGAAGGTGTAGACGCTGAGCTAATTGGTAAAGAGTTTGAAGCTGAGCTTGATGGTCACGTATGTGAAGTTGCGGTTGCTCTTGGTTACACTAAAGCAGATGAAGACTACAACCACGGTTTACCAAAAGCGCGTCTAGCATTGGATGATGTACTGATGACTCTATAATTTATACAACCTAGGTTGATTCGTTAAGCTTCAACATTGCTCATGTTGGAGCTTTTTGGGGATGCAGTAACAATAGAGTTTAGCTGCATTGACGGCTTATTGAATGAGTGTAATTTTATAACTGACTATGTTGTTGATAGGACGCTTTGGGGCAAAGATGAGTCAGGTAAGATTTGAGTTAACTCGAAGATGGTGAGTTTCAACGTCCATGCCCCCTAACAAAGTATGAAATACGTTGTAATGGGGTTAGGTTCCCTTTTTCTATACATGAGAGATTCCCCCCTCAGCATCAACTGTTACTCCAGCTGTGCGATGAAATAGAGGTGAGCATTTCATCACACTTTACTATCTCATATAATTTAGTATCAGGCTGTCCACTACTGGGGGGGTCATTTGGGCTAGAAAAAAGCCTCAAGAAAGAGGTTAGATTGAAAATAATTTCGTAATATCTTCATTAATGGAAGAGATCCGGTGGTCTTTCATAAAGCTATAGTCATGTACCGATATGGCCACAATTTTGTCTTCCACTGTCGCTGTAAAATGTAGTGATAGCTTTCGGCTTTTAATGATAGTTTTGCTTATTCCTATCGTAACTCTATCAAACTCAAATACTTCTCTCTTAAACTTAATAGATGCCTCTGTTAATAGTGTGCTGTAGCCGTGTATGTTTCCTAGACTCCAACCGTGCTCATTTAGGTAACATGACAGGTGATCGGTGATGTATGCTAGAAACATATGATTTGATAAGTGATTACCTGCATTTAAGTCGGTAAATCGAACATCAAATGTTTTTATAAATTTATTTACTTTCATATAAATTATTTGTTAGTTATTAGTAATAAATGGGTGATTGATTAGCTTCTTGAAGAAAACGGATAGAAGGTGAAATAATATTTTTACTGTATGTAATCACATCACAAATATTGATGTTATCTCTATGCATCATTATATTATACAGTGAAGTGTATCTGAAAATTTCATTTCTAATATCAGTTATTGTTTTGAAGTCATTTAAAATGTCTTGAGTGAAAATTTTGTTTTGACTGAAAGAACTGAAGTTAAGTCCTGTGATGAAATTATACTTTAAATTAGCAAAGCTTAACCCATAATCGATATTGTGCTCCCTTCTTGTTCCTGATATTTCTTTCTGACTCTCATGATAAAAAGCTGTATAGGTTCCGCCAAACTCTTCAACTGTATACTTATGAACGGAAGAAAAAAAATCATCGACTTCAGGTATTAATGATAAATCAAAACTAAGCATAGGGTATACGTATAACTTCTATGGTTTCATCATTAGTCCACCATTGGACTGCAGCACTTCCCCAGTAATGTTCTTTTGGGACGCCAAATAAAAAATACTGTCAGCAATATCATGTGCTTCTGCAATACTCTTAATTGGTATCTGTGATTTGAGAACGTCGGAGTTAGTTAGATCTTTAATCATGTCGGTGTTAACAAAGCCCGCTGCAATACAGTTTACGGTAATACCTTTGTCAGCGTACTCTAAAGCCGTGACGCGACTAAAAGCTTCTAGACCTGCCTTTGAAGCTGCATAAGCAGCAAAGCCTTTTTGTGGATATGAACTTAAGATGCTAGAAACATTAATAATTCGGCCAAATTTTTGCTTGGACATGTTTCTAATAAATTTCTTTGTTAATAGCATTGAGCCTTTTAAATTTACATCTAAAGTCTTTTCAAGTTGGGCTTCATCCATTGTTGATAATAATGAGATATGGGCAATACCAGCATTATTTATTAATATATCTGGCAATAAATATCTATCTTTGAGTTGGGAGTATAATTCATCAATACTTGAAGATTCAGTAACATCTAGCTTATATGAAATAAAACCATTTTGATTAAGATATTCTATATCACTACTTTTCCTAGCAGTTGCAATAACATTAAACCCTGACGATTTAAATATATTTGCCGTAGCTAGCCCGATACCTCGATTAGCTCCAGAAATAAGAACATTTTTCATTTTAATACCGTGATTGGCAGATTATTCTTTACATAGGTCATACATTACAGCAAGTTACGTAACATTCATAGGATTTGTTATGGGGTTTGTTATGGGATTTATTGATTAAATCAGCTTCTTAATGCTCTGATCCAAAGAGCTTTGTACACGTGACTCTCCCCCGAATTTAACTTGGCAGCTTACGGGCATACTTAACCCTATGACTTTGTTTATCGCTTTTACGTTCACCAATACTTCACCTACTTGTGTATTGTCATCATGCAGTGCTAGTTTTGGGTTTAAAGTCGATACATCACTGTTTTTGAAAAGGGGAAGCTGTGATGACCCGTTTCTTGCTTCCATTTTTCTAACTAACCAGTTTTCAAAGCATCAATGGTTTCATTTCGAGAGTAACCTTTCTCTCAATAACGGCAGAGTGCCATGATTTAGGTTTGACAGAACCCGTAACAGAAGTACGTCCTCTCTTACTCATGACTCAACCACAGACTTATAGTAGGGTTAAATAGTATGACTACCCGATCAGAAAAAACAAAGGCTGCCGAAAAAAACGTGCTGTTAAGTATCCGGCAGTATAGGGAAAATAGCGGGAAACCGAATGGCTGGGCCAATGACAACGGATGTGTCGTATAATGACCGCCAAAAACAGAAACGATACTAACCGTTATAAAAGAATGAGAGAATGAGAGAATGAATTTGGACGACCATCAAGTCACGCTTAGATGCCATGATTCGCACTATTCAGGTGAGGTTCATACTCACGATTTCGCACACTTAGTTTTTATTCACCAAGGCTGCCAAATTGTTTCCACTGACCAGCACAGTTTACTGTCAATGCCTGGTTCTTTGATTTACATTCCTCCGATGGTGCCGCATCGTGCCGACTTTCTTAAACAGTCACGCGTTTCCCTACTGCGCTTGCCATTGACATCGCTCCCCAGAATCACCGCAATATGTCTACTTGAAGTCTCCCCTATTGTGGCTCAATTGTTCCACCTCTGGGAACAAGGAGGTCCGGATAAAATGCTCGTTCATCACTATGTGCAGGTACTCATCGATCAGTGCCTTCAATGTCAACCGGCCAACAAGCCTCTGCTTGCAAAAGGGTATATGGACAGGCGCTTACTATTGGTCATCGAAGCATTATCAGACCAACCGAACATCAAAATGTCGATCTCAGACTTTTCTCAACAAACGGGGGCATCCGTTCGTACTTTAAACCGACTTTTTCTCTCCCATTTCAACGCATCTTTCCAAGAGATACGCAATAAAGTCATCATGGAGCGAGCTGAAAAAATGATTAATCAAGGCATGATCGCGACCGATGTTGCTTTTGATCTTAAATACTCAAGCCTATCCTCCTTCTCAACTGCCTTTAAAGAACATAAAAAAAAACCACGAAATAAAGCACATTGACGCGATTTGTAAACACCCTGTCGCTTTAGCCAAAACCTTGACGAAAAGAACGATCTAACATGGCACTCTGTTCTTAACCTTATGGGTAGACGAGTGTCTAAATTAACCACAATATTTATCAGTATTTTAATGGCATCGAGCTATTTTTTTGCCTCAAGCATGTACACACCAAGCTTTCCTGAAATTCAAAGCCAGTTGAACACATCTGAGGGACTCATACAGCAGTCATTAAGCCTTTTTTTTATCGCCTTGGCCTCTAGCCAGCTTATTTGCGGTCCTCTATCCGAACGCTTTGGAAGAAAGCCAGTCGCGTTAATGTGCTCAGGGGTGTTTGTCATCGGTTCTATAGTGTGCCTAATATCAGATAACATAGACACCTTGTTACTGGGTCGAGTGATACAAGGGCTTGGGGTCGGTGGCCTTTATCTGTTGTGCAGAACAATATTGCAGGATGTTTTCGACAGAATCCAGCTTATGGGGATACTTTCTTGGTATAGCGTTCTATTTATGAGCTTACCCGGCCTAACGCTCATTTTGGGGGGCTACCTCACTCATAATTTTAGCTGGAAAGGCAATTTTGTATTTATGGCAATCCTTGCCATCGCAACACTATTTGTGATCACCATCATCAAGCGTGAAACCATAAACCACAAAAACCCCGACGCGATAAAACCGAAACAGATAGTAAAAGACTATATATTCATATCATCGAACCCAAAATTCTTGTGTTATTTAGCGATGATGTTTAGCGGAACCAGTTGCCTTTTACTGTTCCAAGTCACGGGATCGTTTGTCGCTCAAAATCAATTTGATCTGACGGTTGCGGATTATGCTTTAGGGTCAATGGCTTTAATTGTGAGTAGCGTAGTCTCACGATTATTTTGGAGCCTGTATTTGAAGCAACGAATCAGCGAAAATATGACGTTAGTAGTTGGCTGTTTAACTCAGGTTTTGGGCTGTATTGTGACCACTTTAAGTTTGTTAATGCACAGCTACTTACTTATGTTAGTCGGCTTCACTGTGATGGCATTTGGGTGCGCTTTTTTGATGGCGATCGCTGGCGTTTCAGCCCTATATATGTTTCCAAATCATAAGGGACAAGTTGGAGCAATTTATGGTGCCTTACAAATGGTGGGAGCATTTGGTTTTACATTTGGTTTGTCGTTGGCACCAGCCACGCATCAGACGATGGTTTTAGCCAGCTGGATACTATCTCTTATTAGCATTAGCGCATTTGTCATCATATCCTTACGTCAAAGAACCGGTGTTGATATGCCATCTACTTAATATAGGGAGAGAGGGGCTCCGCCCCGAAATAGCATTCAAAATAGTATATCTGTAAGATCATAGCGATGTAGAGAATATACCCTTGGTACAATCTTGACGATTATGACAAGAAGGCTGGCACTCGCTAGTTTAGAGGTCGCTCGACTCCTCCCCTAAACTAGCAAATGATAAAAATAGTGGTTCACTCGGAGGAAAAGTGCATTTTATTCAAGTAAAGAGTAATAATATCACTTTAGTTTTACTGCTCGATGCAGGCCCTTCAGAAGCAAGTATTACATCGTATTTGTGCGGTGAAACCTCAGGTACTTTGTCTCGCTGATAATATATAACACCTCTGTGTATCCACTGCATTAGGACAAGATCGCAAACCCTTACTAACCACTTAGAATAATCGCCAAAAGGTGCCTGTCTCTGTAAGTTGACTGTAAGTAGAGGTAAGGGTCACACACTTTGTCTTATTATGCTCGTTCATCCTTGGTAGACTCCATAACCACATGAGTTGTGATCATGGCAACATGGGGGAGCATTCCAAGAGTATCAGAGTGAAATGCCTTATAGCTTTTTAAATCTGCAGTTTCTACACGTAGTAAGTATTCAAATCCCCCCGTCACGTTATGACACTCCACAACTTCATGTGATAGAGAAATGGCATCTTCAAAACTTTTCTGTGCTTCACTTGCATGTTTAGCAAGGCCGACTGTAACGTATGCAACAAAGCCGCGACCCAGTGTTTTATAGTCAAGTACTACACGGTAGCCTTTAATAATTCCTTTACTCTCTAACTCTTGAACACGGCGCAAGCATGCAGATGCTGATAGACCTATCTTTTGTGCCAGCTCTGCATTCGTGATCCTTCCATTACCAGTTAATTCTTGCAATATTCTGTCGTTATATCTATCCACACATCAACTTTATTGTTCCATTGGCCATTTAACAACAATATACGCAATCACATTTCGTGTAAATCGATATATAGTAGATTCATCAATTACATAAATCATTCTTTACCCAATAAGGTCAACCGATGAATAACCTATCAGATGAAACAAAAAAACGATTTGTTGCAATTTTGAATAAAAAAATGGATGTCGGACGTACATTCAATGTTCTTGGCCACATTAGCGTTGGCTTATCGAACTTACTGACGTCTGATGATGCGGTCTATGTGGACTATACAGATCAGGACAACAATCTACATCGTAATGTATCTCATTACCCATTTATCGTTTTGAAAGCAGACAACTCAAATAAAATTAGAAAGTTGAGAGAAGAAGCTATTACCCGAGGAATTAAATTCACCGTTTTAACCAATACCATGATTGAAGGCGGTTCAATAGTACAGCAGTCCAAAACAAAGGAGACACCAGAATTAGAACTGAATTACTTAGGGCTATGCCTATTTGGTGAAACAGAAGTAATTCGAGAGGTAACAAAGAAATTTAGCTTGTACAAATAAGCTAACTGATTGCATTGTGCTCCGTAATAATCATTCATAGTAACTTGGGCGTTAATTTAGCGGGTATTCATGTATGTCTAATATATCAAACTAACCTTCGAATATAAAGGAGCAACCTCAGCATTTACCAATGTAGGTGAGCACTATCTATTGTAGAATTTGGCAATCGCTACCACCTCTTTCTTTGTATCCTTTCCTTGCGTTGGTATTTGGTTATTGTTCGGTTCACTTCTTCGCTACTATCTCGAAAAACCAACGTACTTACGTTGGTTTAATATATCGATGTCGTTAATATTGATGGTATCAACGTTACCTGTTATTCGAAATATTTGACAGCAATTTTAAACTGTTAGTTTAGCGCAGTGAGTTTTCAGTTTATTACGACATAAACTACAACGTTCCTCGTAGTTTTTGCTGTGCTTCAATCGCGCTAAATAGCGATTTGAAGTTACCTGCGCCAAAACCATCGTGATTGTTGCGTTGCATAAACTCGAAGAAGAGTGTCGGTCTACTTTCAACTGGCCGAGTAAATATCTGTAAGATAAATCCTTTGTCGTCATAGTCCACCACAATATCCAATTCTCGCATTGTATCAACACTGATACCCAAATCTAAATCGTTCTCAGATAAAGCAGATTGCAGTTCATCATAATAGGCACAAGGAACAGGTAAGACGTAACAACCTCGTGCTTTTAGTGATTTAACGGTTTGCTCTAGGTTGCCTACACAAATTGCGATATGTTGAATACCACCACAGCCATGAAAATCAACAAACTCTTGAGTTTGCGAGCGTCCATCAAATCGAGTAGATGGCTGATTCACTGGAATTTTTATTCGCTCATCAAAATCACTGACAACGATAGAGTTAAGCCCTGATGTACCTGTTTGCAAAAGCTTGTCATCAACAGACCAAAAGCGTCTAAAACTGAGTGAGTTTGTATAAAAATCAACGACCTCATTCATTTTTCCTTGTGGCTGGTTTGCCACAACATGATCAATCCGGCCCATAGGTACAGGAGGTAAACTTTCTGCAAAAGTATTCACTAAGTGAGGATCTATCGGCTGATAGCCCGGAAGAAACAAGCCCCGATATTGCTCACGCTGTATAAAAGAGTGCACAGTATCACCATAAGCTAACACACTGGCAATGAGTACTTGACCTTTATCATCTTCACTAAAAGTCGGTGGTTGGATAACCTCTGCACCACTCGCCTTTGCATGTTCAAACGTTTTTTGTACATTTTCAACACAAAAAGCAACATCACGAACGGCGTCGCCATGTTTTTTTACAAAAGGGGCGATTATTTCATCATTTGGATACAGTGGTGATTTAACGACTATATATGCTTGCTCCCCCTGCAAAACATAAGCAGTAAAGTTTTTTTCACCCGTTTCTAATCCAGCATATGCAACGCACTTAAATCCTAAATGTGTCTCATAAAACATCTTTGCCTGAAACGCATTACTGACCCAAATTTCAATATGATGAAAATCAAAATACTCACCACACTTCGGCCTCTGTTCACTTTTGCTATATTTCACACCAGCATCGGATCCAACCAAGCTCGAAATATGGGATAATTCATCTTGCATAAAACACCTCTTTATCATTTAAATCAAATATTTACAAATAAAATGGCATGTTATTCTATTTTTAAATATTATTACAACCCCAAAATGAACTCAGTTGCAAAGTGGAATATTTGAGCCTCACTAGCTGGCCGAATAGTCCAAAGGATCCTCTCCTTCAACTCAATTTCATCTTAGATTTAAAAGTCTTTATTTCTTTCATTAAAGAATTTACCAGGACAGGCACTTAAGTCAGACCAAAATCCTGCACAAGCCAATAAACGACCTAAATACTTTTAGAAATGAAATCATCGCTGCTATCAATTTTTTGACTACTGGGATATGACGGTTCTGTAAGCAAGGATCAAAAAATCAACGGTGCCTGTCCCAATAACCACCAAAAAATCAACGGTGCCTGTCCCAATAACCACCACCAATAAACCCTCTACAAATTAACCGGTTTAGGAGGTGGCTCGATTTTAAAGAATCATCACCGATTTACCTTGGTTTACTTGCCGATAACTGAGACACTTGTGCAGCAAATTACATTAGGCAAAATCATATGAAACTTTTAGTTCGCAATCTAACTCGTACAATCACTGAGCACGAAATTCGTGTTCTATTCTCAGCTCACGGCAAAGTGACAGAATGTAACTTGGTTCTTGACCAAGAAACTGGTTTATCTAAAGGCTTCGCGTTTGTCGAAATGCCTGATGATAAAGAAGCGCAAACCGCTATACAAAACCTAAATCTTTCAAGTGTTGCTAAAAGCACTATTAGAGTAAAGCGTGCTCAAAGTTAAACTCTAGCAACAAGATAATGTGTCGATGTGGTCATCCGAATCAGATACAGTGATATATGAAAAACACTGGTTGACCACTGTATCATCACCCGCCAACGCTTGGCTTTTAGTCTGAATTAAATCACTCAAAAATTCCGTAACCGCTCTAACTCTTCTTGAATGTAATAAATCAGTATGAACCGCTGACCAAATGGGTTGATCGCAACCCACATCACTTTGTATGCAAACTAACTCTCTCTGTTGTCCAATAAAATGAGGAAGAATCGCCAAACCTATCCCAGCTTGAGCAGCGCTGACTTGCGCAGATAAACTGGTCGTAGTCAATCGGCAAGGTCGACCGCGTAGAGTTCTGGTTAACCACTGAGCCGCAGGAAGGTGTTGCTGATGTTCAGACCAACCAATAAAATCATGGTCCTCCAGCTGGCCAGAGTTTTCATACCTTGGTTTACGCTGCAAATAACTTTTTGCAGCATAAAGTCCAAAGCCAAGTTTACCTAATCGCCGAATACTGATATTGCCACAATCTGGTCTAACCATCCTTATCGCTAAATCGGCATCGTGCTTGTGTAAATTAACCCTTGTTACGCTCGTAACTATTTCAATCGTTAAGTCGGGGTAAGCCTCAATAAAATCAGGTAACGCAGGGATAATAAAATCGTCGGCAAGTCCCTGCGCCGTTGCTAATCTAACATGCCCGCTAACAGTATTATCCTTAACACTGGCTGCAACACCAAATGCAAATCCGGCCTGTTCTAGTGTCTCTGCTTGGGAGATCAAATCAGCACCTTCATCAGTCAAACGATAACCAAGTTGAGAGCGAGTAAATAACCGAATACCTAACGCACTCTCTAGCCTTTCCAGACGACGCGATGTGGTTGCAATGCCTGTTCCAAGAAGTTTTGAAGCTCCATTTAATGTCCCAGTTCTGGCAATGGCCAAAAATACTCTGGTGTCATCCCAATTTAACTGATTTCCAATATCGGAAAGCTGATTGCTAATTTTAGCCATATTAATCTCCATTTTTGGAAATCATACTAGGAACACTCTCACCAACAAAGCAGGATAAAAATGAAAACACGTAAACTGGGCAAAACATTAGAAGTATCAGCTATCGGTTTAGGCTGTATGGGAATGAGCGAATTTTACGGACCACGCGATGACAAAAACTCCATGGAAGTACTTCATAAATCAGTGGAATTAGGTTGCACCTTACTTGATACCGCAGATACATATGGCAACCACCATAACGAACAGTTGATTGGTCAGTTTCTAAAACAAACCTCATACCCTGTTAAGGTAGCGACTAAATGCGGAATAGTCAGACGTCCGGGCGAATACCAAAGAAGCATAGATAATAGTCCAAGCTATATTAGAGCCTCTTGTGAGCACTCACTTCAGCGCCTTGGCGTTGACTGTATCGACTTGTATTATATCCATCGCTTAGATCCTAATGCTTCAATAGAAATAACCATGCAGACCCTCTCTGAACTTATCAATGAGGGAAAGATCGCAAACATAGGTCTATCGGAAGTCAGCGCTAATACATTAAGAAAAGCGCACGCGGTACATCCAGTAAGCGCCGTGCAAACAGAATATTCTCTGTGGACTAGAGATGTCGAAAAAGACATTCTTCCTACATGTAAAGAATTAGGTGTTGGTTTTGTACCCTATTCCCCCCTAGGACGCGGCTTTTTAACTGGTCTTGTCCATCCGGGCAGCACATTTGATGATAACGATGCTCGTCAAGGTCTACCACGATTTTCACCCAATAACCTTGAAGCAAATCAGCCGTTATCATCCGCTGTAACTGAATTGGCGAGCAGTAAATCATGCTCTCCTGCCCAAATTGCTCTCGCATAGCTTTTGGCGCAAGATGACAATATTGTCCCTATTCCAGGCACTAAAAAACTCCATCACCTTATCGATAACTTCGGCGCGGCATCAATAAACTTACCTGCTGAAGAATTGGTCTATTTGGAAAGCATACTTAAGGAATTTGAACCTGTTGGTGAACGTTACACAGCAGAGGGAATGAAAGGGGTTAATGCGTAACACCACACATTCAATGTGAATTATGCCTAACCTGAACACGAAAAAGCGGCTTTAAGCCGCTTATTCTATGGTATTTTTAAGTGAATTTTCACACTTTTGAAGATTAATGACTCAACGAAGCGAATCCAATCGGAGATATGTAACCATGATTTACTTTTTCGGCAACAGTCTTTGCTATTGGGTCTATGTAAAACTCTACAACCTCATCACTGTTGATTCGATTCATATATAACATGACACTTTGATCAGATTGAACCACGACACCATCCTCCGCTTTTAGCCCACCTTCTGGAGCTAAGCTGTGAAAATCATTATAAAGCTCGATTCCTGTATCAAAGTCATAAAATGTCTGAGTAGTAGTATCAAAAGCTGTCACTTTGACTGTTACTCCTTCTTCTTGCCAAGATTGAATGTAATCGACACAGAACAAGGTGTGTTGAGACGCTCTTAACGCATCAAATGAAGCGAAAGGTCGATCTATTGATATAAGACTACTTTGACCAACGTAATCGTAACGACTGTCATTTAATCGATTGACGATACAACTCATATTCATATCGAATCCATCAATTTGTGGACTGCGCTTGTTGTACCGTACTCGACTATTTTCAGAGTCTGTAATTAGGTATTGACTAAGTGTAGATTCTAGCTTATCTCCAACTGGCTCAACGAAAGAAAAATAGTCAGAGTTTGCCGTGTCAATTCCTGCGAGTTTGCCATCAATGACTCTAAGACCGTCATAACGTTGAAGAGTATCTTGGTAGTCTATCTCCTGAAATTCATCTGACTTTGAAATATAAGCGTAATGATTATATTCCTCGATTTCATATTCTGGAGGATCCTGATACTGAGCAAGAATGTTACCCTCTTCGTCTATCTGTATGTCTCTCTCATCAGCGTAAACATCACTTTTTAACGTTTTAAATACAAAGGCATTGTATTTAAGCTCAGCTTTGTAAATACCTCGCGTATGCCAGTGAGTTCTATCGGTAATATCAAAGCTATACAACATATTGTTTGGGGTTATATCACCCTGTTTCTGCTGACTAAGAAATGGACTTTCGTTATGCAGTCCGTAGTCAAACTCTGATACTTTGCCATCAATAACAATGGGATAAAGTCGGCCAGTTTGCTTATCCATAATTACTGGGTAATCACCGTGATAGACAATCCCATTCCATGCTACCGTTGAATTGTTCATATTGAACATAATGTACTTTTGGTTGATATCAAAAACACGGGTAACGGTGGGCATTACTGGGGCATCACACTCCTCACATTCTTGAAAATCCACCTCCATTTGTTTAGCACCTGCTTGGCCATTGTAGGCCATCGCATCTAATGAAACGTCATTGGAGTCAACCAACTCTATATCAGAAGGCTGAATAGTCTGAAGATTGACTTCAGGAACGCTGAGAGATTTTAGTGCCGGAAGGTTTGCAGGTTCAGGACTACTCCCTCCTCCCGTATTGGTAGAACTACCATCCCCACCCGAGGAACCGCCACCACATCCAAACAGGAGTGATGTGACCATCACAGGCAAAATAATCTTTGTAAACTTTGAACGCTTCATACCTCAGTACCCAGTTATTGCTAACAGAATTTGCAGCACGGTAGCGAGGTGAAGAATAAAACAACAGAGAAACACTCCGAAACACACGGAAAAAACATAAAAGCAGCTAATATTAAATATCAATAAAGATAAAAACCATTAAGCCACTGACATTAAATATTTTAAATCAATAGCTTGTGAATTTTAATTCAATGGTTTTCAGCTAGCATATTCACTCTGTCGAAAAGGCAGGGTCAGAAACAACGACCAAACTACCTTTAAGCCATATTATTAATTTACTACTTTAGAAACAGGTCACTGGATTAAAGTAACACTTCCAATAAAAACCGCCGTCATCATTGTCAGCAAGCGCACTGGGAGAAGGAAAGGCCAATAGTGCTAGTCCTGTTAGCCCTAATAATCTGATTTCTGTCATGTCAAAACCTTAAAAATTTAATAAAAATTTAACAAAAATGAAATAATTCGGGCGGATTTTATACATTGTTTATATGAAATTAAGCGGATTAAGTCAGTTCTAGAACTAACCTCTTGATCCTATCTTTTCCTATTACCGCATCGTGAGGCTTCTAAATACCAGACCAGGGACAAAGAATATTTGAGATAAGACGATCCTCAGCTCTGTTTGTACGTAAAACGTTTGTAACTAACTGCATTGGAAGTAAAAAATGGAGCGAATCAATTTAGTTTGGCTCAAAAGAGATCTTCGTCTTACCGACCACCAGCCGCTTAACCGCGCATTAAGCGGCGGGAGAAAAACTCTCATACTGTACATTTTTGAACCTGAGCTTTTGGACGATAAGCATTACTCTGAAAGGCATTGGCGGTTCGTCTGGCAGTCACTTCAAGATATCAATCAAACACTGAATTCACACTGCCATCGCGTTACCATTATGCATGGAGAAGCTCTGGCGTGTTTTGAATCTATCGCTGTGGATTACAGTATTGATAGCGTATTTTCTCATCAAGAAATTGGCCTTAAAAAAACGTTCGAACGTGATATTAGGCTCGCTAACTGGTTTCAGTCACACCAAATTGAGTGGGTTGAAAGTCAGCAAGGTGCTGTGGTTCGCGGTGCCAAAAACAGAGACAAATGGGATGCCAAGTGGAATAGCACAATGAGAGCCCCAGTCGAGCCTGTAACTATCACCGCGAGCTCACCTATTTTGAATTACCAGTGTAAAGATAAGTTTATCTTCACACCGCCTAGTTCATGGCAAAGCGAAACCGAACCCTTTCAGCATGGTGGAAGCCGATATGCGCATCAAGTACTGAGCAGCTTTTTTAATCACCGCGGCAAAGATTACTTTAAAAATCTCTCCAGCCCCTTGAGTGCCCAGTATGCTTGCTCTCGCCTATCACCCTACCTTGCATGGGGCAATGTATCTTTACGAGAAGTGTACCAGGCACTGCTTGCACATTGGAACAACCCAGGTTGGCGCCGCAGTCTAAGCGCATTCAGCTCTCGGCTTCATTGGCACTGTCACTTCATACAAAAGTTCGAGTCAGAGAGTGAAATGGAACACAGGTGCATTAACCATGCGTATGAAGCATTGATTGAACAAAGCCCAAACGATAAGCGTTTACTAGAGGCGTGGAAAAGCGGGAATACAGGGTTACCCATGGTCGATGCATGCATGCGCAGCGTCACCCAAACAGGCTACCTCAACTTTCGCATGCGTTCCATGTTAGTGAGCGTTTTAACTCATCATTTCCATTGTGATTGGCGCTTGGGTGTCGCGCATTTAGCTCAGCAGTTTCTCGACTTCGAACCAGGTATTCATTATGCGCAGTTTCAGATGCAAGCTGGGGTGACTGGCATCAATACCATACGAATATACAATCCTACCAAACAGGCCCAAGAGCAGGATCCCACCGGAGAATTTATTCACCAATGGGTTCCAGAATTACAGCATGTACCGACACCTTTGCTGTTTGAACCATGGAAGTTAGCTCCACTTGAAGCCGCCATGTATCAGTTACCTATAGACAGCCCCTACCTTAATCCTGTGATTGACCTAAAAGCAGAAGCACAAAAAGCCAGACAGCGTCTTTGGTCATGGAGAAACCGATCCGATGTCAAAGCCGAAGGGCAACGCATTCTGTCTAGACATGTTAGGGTAGATCGTTAAATCAGCGATCAAAATCACTGAGTCCAAATGCATCCCATGAGGAAGGTTCACCCTCTTTCGTCAGTGGATGCAACTTTTGATCAGGCTTTGCATAACTCAAGCGACCAACTCTCTGCGTGATGTGGTAACTGTCTAAACCCGAGATAGTCAAAATATCGAGTGCTTCAATATCGACATACCCATCCGGCATCACGGCAGTATCAGAGATAAGTACATGTTGTATTTCACCGATTAGCAGCTCTGTGCCATTAATCGCCAAGGTTTGATGTTCTACTAAGTTCATCGCCAATTTCAGAGGACTTTCCATCACAAAGGGAGCATTAAATTCACTGATGTAGTATGGGGTAAGATTGGCTTTTTCAAACTCTGATTCTTGCTTGCCATATCTGGCCGATGTTTGGTGAGCAGAGGCAAGAAATTCATGTGTAACCGAGTTTATGGTGTAGCACTTAGTCGCTAAAATGTTTTCCAATGTATGACGTTCAACGCTACTTGGTCTTATGATCATTCCCATTAGAGGGGGCGTTGCTCCCAAGTGAAATGCAGAACTGACAATCGCTAAATTTTCGTTTCCATCCAGATCGCATGTACCAATGAGGTTGGCACTTTTAAAGCCTGACAAGCTATTTATAAATCGGGCTCTCGTTTTCGGTTCCATCATAGCAATACTGTGTGAATCGTAATTCATTAAGCCGTTCCTTTACTACTTGTCACGTTTGGTTTGTGCTGAGTTTATGTCACATTGGTTGTCACAACGTGACGTACCAGTGAAAATATACGAAATGCGATAACGATTATTGGCAAAATATAAATAGAGCCTATCGGCTAATGGTTTAATAAATCGCCACCTTAAAGGGGCATACATCCAACCGCGCCCAAGTATATGCCAGGCTCTATAAGCAGCATCTAATCCGAGCCAAAGCTTGCCATTTTCATCAATAGCATGGAGTATCTTATCGGCTTCAGTCGGGTCGATATATGGATAGGTACTAAAAGCCTCGCTGTAAATATCTACAGTCGTTATCTGGCTATGAGTATCTTTGTGTCTGATGCTGCGCATTTCCTTTACGCACAAAGGGCAGGTTCCATCATAAAACAGCGTCAATTTATTCATGATTTTATTTTTCCTTTTTGTCCGATAATCTATACGCAGACCACATCATCTGGATCAGTAAACTATCTCCAAAATTACGATTTCAAGCACACACTACAGCATCAAATAGAATGGCTTAACAAGACCCTCAAGCTCAAAAATCTAACTCTCTTAATAATAGACTAACAAATGCTTTATTTTCCTACACTAGCGTAAGTCTACCTATACTGTAAACATACGAAAAATAAGCCTTAGAGTCGAGATAACGCCCAATGACAAAACTCACTACACATGTATTAGATACGATGAAAGGTTTGCCTGCGGCTGGGGTTAAAGTGGAGATCTATCGCCTAGAGGACGAGACTTGGGAAAAACTTAACACCATGGAAACCAACCAAGATGGGCGAACCCAATTACCACTACTGCAAGGGCATGATTACAAAATAGGCAAATACCAGCTTATTTTTTATGTTGGTGGGTATTTTGCACAAAGCGAAGATCCCAGCTTTCTTGACGACATCGTTATTCGATTTGGGCTCAGTGAGCCACAATCACATATGCACGTTCCCCTGCTGGTATCACCGTTTAGTTTTTCTTCCTATCGGGGAAGCTAATTGGAAAATAATCAGTAAAGCAAGATATAGCTCGCGATCCGCAATGCAAGTTTGCACATTTATGTCACAGGCTGGGGCCTATACGTTGGTTTGTTCCGAACTATGATGAAAGATACCTTTGGCAAGATATCACAGTGCGCACCAAGCTCCTCGATACATTGCGGGGGAAGTATTTGCCAACCTTGATATAAAAAATGCACACAACCTCTGTCGATTCCTTTATTCTTAATATCAGGCAAGCAAGACTTAGCATTGCCCCCTTCTCCTCATGGTCAAACATCGAACTTGATTTTACAAACGTTAAAACACAAGAGATTAAAAATTGCGGACACACGCCCATGTTAGAGAAGCCCGAAGCCTTTTTGAAATCGATTATTTCTTTTATTCCAGATAGAGATCTGGGCTTTAAAGCCACACCTAATGGTGTGGCTGTCCTGCGGTCAAATTGTACTCTAGTGCTGATGAGATAAGCTTGGGCTTTGATAATTGAGTATCACGGTTCTCTCTCTGAGTCACAAAATCTTGTTGTGTCGTATGCTCACCCATTATCTGATTTTCGTGCTTTTCCTCTCCAATCGTCGTTTTATATACGAGTTCGCTGTCTTGATTTGGGTAACTATGGCAAAGGTACACTGCCGTAGAATCTTTTAGCTCATAAATTTTGGAAAGAGACTCATACATTTTTTCAGCACTACCGCCGGGGAAATCTGTTCGACCCGTTCCATGATGAAACAATGAATCACCAACAAAAATAGCATCACCAATCTTAAAGGTTAAATCAGAAGCAGTATGCCCTGGTGTCTCAATCACCTCGAGATGTGAATGGCCAAAATCTAATTGCTCATTATCCATTAGAAAATGTTCAAAATGGTATAATTCTGATAAGCAAAGCTCATCTTTCCAACCAGCATAAACTTCTTTAACATGGTCAGAAATATAAATGGGCGCTCTGAATACTTTACTGAGATGAAAACAACCAGACAAATGATCAGCATGAATGTGCGTCTCTAAAATTGCAGTCACATGCAGGTGATGCTGTTCAATATAATCTACGATATTCTGGGCAGACTCAAAGCTAATTTTGCCATGATCCTCATCATAATCAGCCACTGGGTCGATAATAATAGATTCATTAGTGTCTGAATCAGCTACAACATAGCTGATGCTCCCCGATACTGGGTGAAAAAAATGCTGAATTGTCTGAGTGTCCATTAACTCCCCCTACTTATGCTTGTTCGTTTTATGAACAGACTAAGTGTTAGTTTAGTCATTAATGTGTTCTCATGTGAGAGACAGATGGTAATAATTTGTTTCAACCATCAATTTAAGCAGTGCTGACAAAGAGCTAAGGTGTGTTCTTTAGGTTAAACCAAACTCATTATTTCAATAAGTGTCATGTCTATAATTATGCGACCTTATCTACAACGCTAACTTAGTCCTCCATGAGTTACCTTAAAGCCATGCTAGCATACTAACTGACATGCAATTTTAATGATCGTCTCCAGCATAAATCCACATAGGCTCAGTTTTACCAGCTCGTTCGAAGCCAAGAGCCTTGTAAAACTCAACCGCTTCAAGATCTGAGGTTAACATTTGCTGATTTGAACGCAAACTTCCATACATCCTCTATCTAAAAACTTACGTAAAATAATATTTTTATTAAAAATATCAGAATATTAACGTTGAATATAGAAATAGCTGGATATGGATAGTCGAAAAAGGCAGTGTAATCTGAAATTAAACTGCCTTAGACCAAGATGTGTCTTAATCACAATCACATTTTAAAGAAGCTACTCAAACGTTTGAGCTCTTCACCAACTCGGGCAAGGTTGCGACTGGATTCAGAAGTTTGATCAGACGCTTGCGCGGTCTGATCAGCTACATCACTGATGGTATTCATACGTTGGCTAACATCTTCAGCCACTTTCCCTTGCTCATTAACTGCCTGAGCAATTTGGGCATTCATTTCAGTAATTGTACTAACTTCATTTGAGATAGAAGAAAGTGATTTTTTAACTTGCTCGGTTTGTGAGACCATTCCATCAACCTGCTGCTTACTTTTCACCATTTCAGCAACAGCAGACTCGGCACCCGATTTTAAAACCTCAATCATTTTCTCAATTTCAACCGTAGACTCCTGGGTTTTTTGTGCAAGTGAGCGAACTTCGTCAGCTACAACCGCAAACCCTCGTCCATGATCTCCCGCACGTGCAGCTTCTATCGCCGCATTTAGTGCTAACAAGTTAGTTTGATCTGAAATATTTTTAATAACATCTAGAATGGTAGCGATATTTTCACTATCACCCTTGACTCGTTGGATAACCTCTTGGGATTGACCAATCGCTACCGCAAGTTCACTCATTCCATCAACGGTGGTGCTAATGAGTTCATTACCTTTCACTGTCTGGGAGTTTGCAAGATTGGCTGCATCTGAAGTTGTATTCGCCTTTTGTGCAACTTCATGAGCTGATGAGCTCATTTCAGTCATTGCTGTCGCGACCTGATCAATATCTTGTTTCTGCTTACCTACACCATCACTCGTTTTTGTCGTGAGTGATGACAAATCATCAGACGAATCAGCGATACTTTCAATATTGGTAGAAAGGTTACCTATCATATCTCGAAGTTGCTCAGTCATAGCGGCAATAGCGCGCAAGAGTTCACCAATTTCATCACTTCGATTAACTTCAATGGTAACGCCTAAGTCACCAGACGCAATTCGTTGACTAACCTTAACAGCACGCTTTAGTGGAGGCACTGTCATCTTAGTCATTAGTATTGAAACACCAACACCAAGAAGTATTGCCACGAACGCAATCAATAGATTAGTCACCCTAAGACTTTCTTCAAACTCTTTAAGCATTTCTTTACCAATTTTTCGAGCCTCAGAGGTAAAACTCTCTACTTCTCGCGCCTCCGTTAACATTAACTTGTTTGTTTCAATGCTTTGCTCATTAACCTCAAGATAGTTATCAAAGGCTTGCTGGTAAAGCAATATCGCACTCTCTAGATCTTTGAGCTTAGGCGTATCCTCAGGGAAGCTTTTCATTAATAAATACATATCAGACAAAGTGTCACGGACATCTTTTATCGCTTTTTCATCGCCTGATAAAATAAAATTTTTCTCTGCACGCCTCGCTTCTAGCATCCACTTAATCATTCGATTTGCATCATCAGCGATTCTAATTGATGTAAGAATATCTTCAGCTGGCGCGTTAAATTGAAAAAGTTGCTCAACCTCTTGTTTTTCAATTATCCGGATATTAGCAACAATTTCATCGACTTGACGAGCATACTTTCGCATATCTTCACCAGCCGACGCTTGCTGGCGCTTCTGAGATACATATTGATCTAACGCTGTTTGGTAGGTATTTAAAGAGTCTACAACTTGGTTAAGTAAATCACCCACGGTCGGTTCACTGACCCTAGCTTGTATATCACTCGCAAGCCCATTACTCATAGAGATCAGCTCTTTTATTTCAGTGACATAAGCTTCATCATTGCGTAATGCGAAGTTTTTCTCTGCGATTCGGATTTCACTGGTATATTTAACAATTCGATTAAAGTCATCAGCAATCTCAACTTCACTATTAAGACGAGATACCCCCACCATACCATTTAAGGTGACCACTGCGGTCATAATCACAAGCAAGCCAAATGCACCAGCAAGCTTAAAACTCATTTTTAAATTATATAAAAAATGCATATGAACTCATCGATTTGATTAAAGTGATAGTTATAAAGCAATACTTAGTAAGCCTAGGATCTACACAGCACAATACAAATGGTTTTATTCACATAAGCTGTGAAAGTAGGTCGACAACAATGGCAAGAAACGGATGATATATAGACGGTTCAGTGGGTAGCGGGAGAGACAGCTAACTACCTCATCAATGATGAAAATGACACGAGAAAGGTGTTATGGCTAAATAGCAAAGTCATCATTTTCTGGGTCATCATTCCATGCATATTCCGTCAGATGTGCGACTTTCTCAGCATACTCACGACCATACAAGTGCTCTAGTATAGCAAGAGACATATCGGTTCCAGCGGAGACACCGGAGGAAGTATAAATATTGTCTGATTTGACCCAGCGGGCTTTCTTATGCCAATTTGTTGAAGTACTGAAACTTTGTACCCAGTCAAAGGCGATCTTGTTTGTCGTCGCACTGTGATTGGATAAAACACCGGCTTGAGCCAGTATCGCGGAACCTGTGCAGACTGATACAACATAAGTTGCCCGATCACTCTGAACTTGGACCCAATCAATGAGTTCCTTGTTATTAACTTCGTGTCTTGAGCCTAACCCACCCGGAACCATCAAAATATCACAAGACTCAAAATCACTAAAACTGTAATCACAAACACTTATAGGTCCTGCGCTACTTGCGACAGCACCACCAGTCTGGGAAACGAATTTGAGCTCAAGGCCTTGGTTAATAAAGCGAGACATGCCAAACATCTCCAGAGGACCAAAAACATCCAGCAGCTCAAAGTCAGGATATAGAAGCGTTGCAACGATAAGCTTTTTTGAAACCTTAGTTACAACTTTTCCTGAAGTTTGTTTACTTACTGTTACTTGGTTACTCATGGCAGTAATCTCCTTGCGATGGGGGGATACGAGAGGAAAAAACAGCGCCCCTTTCTATTTTTCTGACACAAACACGCCTGAACAAATATCGGGCTTTTACAGCCAATACGTAGACTTAGTAAAACAAAAAGGGGGCGCTGTTTATTAGATAGGTAATGAGATCAGTTCAATGCCTAGAACGCCACTGACTCCCATCACGACTAATAAGGACACTTTAAATACCGTTTTTGACCAAGGAATATAGTTATCCTCATCAACTTTTTTGAAGGTTACCTTCATCCACGCAAAGCAAGCAATCGCAGTGACGGCCAAGTACTCATAACCAGCTTCACCTAACACAAATAAAGCGAATGAAGTCGCAGCAAAGGCCACAACATAAGCTTTCATGTGACGATGAGCTTTGTTAATCCCTTCTTTAACTGGCAATACAGGAATACCAGCATCTCGGTAGTCTTGCATGCGGAACATAGCAATGGCATAAGAGTGAGGCATTTGCCACAAGCAAAACATAGCAAAGAGCAGAACGGCCTCCGTGCTTATGTAATTAGTCACCGCTAAGTAGCCAACAAGTGGTGGTACAGCACCAGAGATACTGCCAACCAAGGTGCCGTATACGGAAGTGCGCTTGTACCACATGGTGTAGAAAAAAACGTAAAACACGTAGCCAAGCAAAACCACTACTGCAGAAAGAGGGTTCGCCATCTGAAATAAAATGGCCGTTCCACCGAGTAATAAGACGAGAGCATAAACAAAAGCAACATCAATATTAATGTTTCCTTTGGCGAGATCCCGATTTTGTGTACGTTTCATTTTCTGATCGATATCTCGATCGAAAATGTTGTTTACCACACAACCCGATGCAATCACTAGCCCTACCCCAGCAAGGGTTGCCAATAATAAAGCTACACTGACGTTCTCTGTTTTTGCGGCAAGGAAGAACCCTGCCGCAACAGATATCAGGTTGCCGAAAATGATGCCTGGTTTGGTAATAGACAAATAACTTTTCAGCATGCTCCGACCTACAACTTCATGTTCACGGTCATGTTGTAGATGATCCACACAGAACCTGCGATTAAGATCAGTACAACAATGGCTGTAAACATTAGCGATACAAAGTTCCATTGTCCATCTTCAGTTTTTACTTCCATGTGCAGGAAGTATTTAAAGTGGACAAAAATCTGCACAATCGCACAACCAAACAATAAGACATAAGTTGCCGTATCAGGAAGCGATTGAGACCAGACAAAGTAGAACGGTATTACAGTCAAGATTAAAGACGCAATAAAACCTTTAACATAATCTGAAGCACCTGTTTCCAAATGTTGATCCATTACATTACCCCCAGCAAGTAAACGATAGTGAAGACACAAATCCATACAATATCGAGGAAGTGCCAGAACAGGCTTAAGCAGTTGAAACGCATCGCCATGTTATCGTTGAGTCCTTTAGTTGAAAGCTGGTGATAGCACACTGCTAGCCAGATTAGACCAAAGGTTACGTGAAGACCGTGAGTACCCACCAGAGTGAAGAACGCTGATAAGAAAGCGCTCTTCTCTGGGCCATGGCCTGCGACGATAAGATGATGGAATTCGTAAATTTCCATACCTATAAAGCCCAGACCAAGCAGGAAGGTAACTTTTAACCAACGCTTGAGCCCAGCCACATCTTGGCGTTTCATTGCGATCATTCCAAAACCAAAAGTAATACTACTAAAGAGCAGTAACATGGTTTCTACGAACACAAATGGAAGCTCAAATATATCTTTGCCTGTTGGGCCGCTGATAGAGCCACTTTGTAGTACTGCGTAGGTCGCGAACAAAGTCGCAAACAACACACAGTCACTCATCAAGTAAACCCAAAAGCCAAACAGCTTATTGCCGTTTGCATCATGATGGTGATGATCATGCTGATCGTGAGATACAGGATTAGCTTGCATACGTCACCTCCAAATCATCCTTCTTATCATCGCTTTGCTGAGGTTGTTTTTTCGCTTCTTCAAGCTGAGCACGGCGCTCTGCTTCAATAGCCTTAATTTCATCAACCTCAACGTAGTAATCAACGTCATCGTTGTAGCTATGTTGAATACAGGTAACAACGATACCAACAAGGCTTGCTGCCGCTAACCACCAGATATACCAGATCATTGCAAAACCAAAAACTAGCGCCCAAGCAGAAACATAAATTCCTGTTGGTGTATTCTTAGGCATATGGATACGTTCGTATTCAACTTCTTTGGTCGGATCAAACTCACCATTTTGTTTTTGGTACCAGAACGCATCTAGTTCATCACCTTTGGGGAGATGAGCAAAGTTATAAAATGGCGGTGGTGAAGATGTCGCCCACTCAAAGGTACGTCCACCCCATGGGTCTCCAGTGAGATCACGGTTCTGCTCTCGGTCACGAATACTCACATAAATTTGAATAAACTGACAAGCAACGCCCATAGCAATCACTACAGTACCTGCGGCAGCTACAGCAAGCAGAGGGAAGAAATCAGGGTTAATATCTTGGCTCAAACGACGAGTCATACCCATAAATCCGAGCGCATATAGAGGTAGGAATGCCATTAGGAACCCTATTATCCAAAGATAGAAAGCTCTCTTACCCCATGACTCATTCATCATGAAACCTGTCGCTTTCGGGAACCAAAAAGTGATAGCAGCAAAACAGCCAAACACAACACCACCAATAATCACATTGTGGAAGTGAGCAATCAGAAATACCGAGTTGTGCAATACAAAGTCAGCACCAGGAACAGCCATCAATACGCCCGTCATGCCACCAACAGTGAAAGTAATAAGGAACCCAACCGTCCACATCATTGGCGTGGTAAAGCGAATACGACCTTTGTACATGGTAAATAGCCAGTTGAAAATCTTCACCCCAGTTGGAATGGAGATAATCATGGTAGCGATACCAAAGAAGGCATTAACATTAGCCCCCGAGCCCATGGTAAAGAAGTGATGCAGCCAAACCACAAATGCCAAAATAGTAATCGCTATTGTCGCCCATACCAAAGAGGTATAGCCAAACAACTTCTTACGACAGAAGGTCGCCGTCACTTCTGAGAACACACCAAAAATAGGCAGAACTAAGATGTATACTTCTGGATGGCCCCAAGCCCAAATCAAGTTGACATACATCATTACGTTGCCACCAAGATCATTGGTAAAGAAGTGGAATCCTAAATATCTGTCTAGAGTCAGGAGCGCAATTGTGACTGTCAAGATTGGGAACGAGATGATGATAAGGATGTTGGCGCACAAAGAAGCCCAAGTGAACACCGGCATCTTCATCATTGGCATTGAAGGAGTACGCATACGTAGTATCGTTGCGAAGAAGTTCACCCCTGTTAGTGTGGTACCAACACCGGAGATCTGTAATGCCCAGATCCAATAATCGACTCCGACTCCAGGACTCGCCTCAATACCAGACAGTGGTGGGTAAGCCAGCCAACCTGTTTGGCCAAACTCACCTAATCCAAGAGACATGTTAGTCAGAATGACGCCAACAATAAATAACCAGAAACTCAGGTTATTTAGGTATGGGAAAGCCACATCGCGAGCACCAATTTGCAGTGGCACGATAATATTCATCAAACCAATAACCAACGGCATGGCGACGAAAAAAATCATGATCACACCGTGAGCGGTAAAAATCTGATCATAGTGATGAGGTGGTAAGTAGCCGGCTTCTCCAGCAGAAGAGAGCAATTGCTGACTACGCATCATGACTGCATCAGCAAAACCACGAATTAACATTACCATCGCGACAGCGATATACATGAAGCCAAGCTTCTTATGGTCTACTGATGTAAACCATTCATTCCACAAGTACTGCCATTTCCCTGCTTTAGTTACCGCGACCACTACTGATAAACCAACCAAAGCGACAAGCGCTAAGGTGATAACAATAATAGGTTCGTGGTAAGGAATTGAGTCTAGAGTTAATCTTCCAAACATTACGGTTATCCTTGGTTTTCAGGCAAACAGTTCATTGAACCAGGATGCTGTGTCACGACATCAGTAAATAAAAATGGCGGAACACTTGAGAATAGAGTGACGGGCTCTGCAATACTTGGTGCAGCAAGAGAGCGGAATTGCTCCCAGTCTTCAATTCTATCTGGACTTGCCTTAACTTCTTGTACCCAATTAAGGAAGGCAGCACGGTCAGGCAGTGCTGACGCAGTGAATTTCATCTGAGAAAAGCCTTCGCCACTAAAATTAGAAGCAAAGCCTCTATAATCACCTTCATGATTAGCAATCAAATTTAGCTTAGTTACCATACCTGGCATAGCGTAGATCTGTGAGCCTAAACGAGGGATAAAGAATGCGTTCATGATGTTGTCAGAGGTAAGCCTAAACGTCACAGGTACATCTTTTGGAAAAGCAACATAATTGACAGTCGCAATATGCTCTTCAGGGTAGATAAACAACCATTTCCAATCCAGTGAAACTACTTCAATCGTCATAGGCTTCACATCACTCTCAAGAGGCTTAGAAGGCTCCAGTTCGTGAGTCGAGCGCCATGTAATAACGGCAAGAATAGCGATGATAATGATAGGAATAGTCCATACGACAATTTCTATCTTAGTTGAATGTGACCAGTCAGGCGCATACTCTTCGTCAGTATTGGTATCTCGGTATCGGTAAGCGAAATACACTGTCATCAGAATTACAGGTATGACGACAATTAGCATCAGCAAAAGAGCAGTAATAATCAGCTCTTTTTGTTGGACACCAATAGCGCCTTTGGGGTCAAGCAAAGCAGAATTACACCCTGAGAGAAAAAGGATGGCCGTCGCCAAACTCCCCCTCGACAAGATGCGTTTATATCTTGAGGCTTCCATTAACTTTCTCGATGTTTGTCTGAATTCAGAGCTAAAACAATGAAACTCAGTTGTTATATTCATTAGAATGTTTATGTGTTGAGCGTGTAACACCGACTGCAAAGCAGAAAGTAAACAAATCAGCCGAATAGTTAATAACCATGCTATTTATGCGACTTATTCGTTATACTTTGAAATACCATGTTACATGGAGCGCATTATGCTTATATCAAGATTGAAGCTCACCTATCGAATTCGAAAACTAACATTTCAAAAATGGAAAACAAAAAATAATTATTAGTATGGAATCTAATGAAACATAGAAAAGTCTTTTATATACAATAGATAAGAAATTATCAAGGCGTGAATTTACATATAAACGTTAGAAGAACCTTCACTATATCGAACAAAAAACAATCGTGACAAAGATCACAATTATAAACTCCCATAATATTTATATGGTATTTAATTGCTCTTTATATCACCGAACTAGTATTAATTTAGCAAACGGGTATAAGATCTATTTGTCCTAGACAAGCATTGCCTAGGACAAAAGAAAAACGATGTGAGTGAGGCCTTAAACAATAATTAGCAAATATTCATCATTCAGACAAAACAATCATAAAGTATTATTTTATTCCATATTTAGCTAAAATTTTATCGAAGGCTCCATTAGCTTTTATCTCTGCTAATCCTTTGTTAAAGGCATCAATATATTTACCGTTATTTGAATTCTTCAAGCCAGAGGTAACATGTAGAGGGTTGACAGATAGTGCATTATTAGTGAATTCAAAATCAGCCACATTCATACCCGCACCTGATAAAGTAGACTTTGCCACCAATTCATCTTCTAGAGTCAGATCTATACGTTTTGCTATCAACTTCTTCGCATTGGAAACTAAGTCGTTGGCTTCAGGTTTCTTAAAATTACTGGCACCAAGAAAATCATCACCATAGCCATAGTTACGAATGATACCAATAGTTTTCCCTGACAAACTATCCATACCATTGTATTCAAAAGCATCACCTTTACGTTTGATAAACTTGAGTGAATTTTCAAGATAGGGTTCGCTGTAGTTGAGAAAAGCCGTTCTTTCGTTAGTAAACCATGTGGCGACCAATATATCAATTCTTCCATCTTTAACTTCGTTTAAAGCTCGGGTCCAAGGCATTATTTTAAAATCTACGTCATAGCCCTGTGTTTTCATCGCTTCTGTTAAAATCTCAACCGAAACACCGGGACTACTGGTATCTTTCTGGACAAAGGGAGCCCATGGATCTTGGGCTGCCGTTATGGTTGCAGCAACACTCTGCACCGAAAAAAGGGCCGCAACGGCCAGCAATAAAACGTTTTTCATAAAAGGTCCTCAATAACTATTTAACTTAAGTTCGGAATTTAGACATATGGCTTGCAATACTCTGGCTTAAGCTAAGCACTTCCTCTGTTGTTTGTGCATTTTGATCAGCACCTGACGCCACTTCATTAGTCGCTTCAGATGCTTCGACAATTGCTCGACTTATTTCCTCTACCGCCATTCTTTGTTCGTCAGTAGCTTGTGATATTTGACCACTACGATCTGAGATGACAGTGATCAAACTCTGAACTTCTCCGACAGAAGACTGGGATTCACTCACTCGCGTCGCTGTATCTTCCAATAAAGTTGCAATACGTGTTAACTCATCTTCTACTGATTTAGTTGCAGAGCCCAAGGCAGTAATATTTTTCTGTATTTGTTCGGTCGACTCACTTGTTTTAACAGCAAGGTTTCGAACCTCATCGGCAACGACGGCAAAACCGCGTCCCTGTTCACCAGCTCGTGCAGCCTCAATCGCTGCATTTAAAGCAAGTAAATTAGTTTGTTCTGAAATATCATTAATCACATTCAAAACGGTGGTGATCTTCTCACCTTCTTCAACCAAGATATGCATTTCAGCATTGACATGATTCATCTCTTCACGCATGTTGATAATGTCAGTGGCTGAGCTTTCAATCGCGTCGTTGACAGTGGAAGCAAGTCCAGTAGCAGTCTGAGCTTGGTTTGCAGTTTCTGATGCAGTGTCTGCTACAATAGCGACTGACTGATTTAACTCAGTCGCTGCTGCTGCAACGGTCGTCAACTGATGCTTCTGCGAATCTAGGCTGTCAGCATTTTTTCGCGCTGTTGCTCCGTTAGCCTGGGCTTTCTCACCGAGCGCTTCAGAAGATTCATTCACTTCTTTTACAATAACGCGCAGGGATTCTGTGAATATATTTATGCCGTTTGTGATTGCATCAAACTCTCGGTACTTTGCCGGAGCCAACTTGTTGGTTAAGTCACCATCACCAGACGCAAGGTCTTTGATGACATCCGTCAATTGAGCAATTGGCCTTAAAACTGTAATAGACAAAGCAGCAATAATTACAATAGAAAGTATTAAATCAAGAATAACTAATTCGATAATACTGGTTCTCAATGAATCCGCCAGTTTGATATCCATTGCATTCGTGTCGAAGAAAACTACTACCTTACCGACAGTATTTTCTTCTCCATAATCAACAAAAGTAAGTTCCGAGGTCTGGCTTTGCTCCACCGGATAGGCTTCTTTATCAGTTACATCAATTAATTTTATCTCTTCACCTTCGACTTCCTGTGTCAAAAACAGTAGCTCACTGTCTTGAGCATCTATAAGTTGGATAGCCGAGATTTCGGGCAAATCCAATTCTGCCGACATTGCGACTTTAGCTGTGTCTAAATCAAAGTCCCACACTGCTTTGGGCAAACTGATAGACATGCGTTGGCTAGTTCGTTCAACATTTACTTTGAGCTCTTGATTCAAATTTCCCTTAAAGTTCTGATACTTGATAAAAGCAGACACCAGCAAAACCAACGTAAGCGCCACGATCACTTGAACGATAAATACTACCTTTAACCTTTTCAAAACTAGGCCCTCATGATTTTTCGCCAGTTACTAAAAAAGTAGTAACTGATTAATCAATTAGCAAATAAGATAATAAATGAGATTCAAATCACAATATATGCTATTGATAGCATTGTTATTTATATAAATTGTAAATTTCAAAAAGGTGAAGTGTTTACTAAATCATGCCTAAACTTACGTGTCAGCTATGAAAATTTCATTCAAGTAGCAATCAAATTCTTTTGCAGGAAAATAATATTTTACGTACCAAGTATCAGCGACACTACAAAAAGGTATTATAGGAACATACCTCACGCGTTTGTCCTTTTATGCTGATCTTTCTCTTCTCTTTATACTGCATCCCTAGTTTTTTAATAACAGAGCAGGACTGTCTATTCTCAACCAGATGTTGAACTTCCAATTCAGCAACATTGAGTTCACGTTTCGCGTAACTAATGAGTGCCTTTGCAGCTTCTAGCGTGATACCTTGCCCCCAGTAATCGCACCCTATCCAGTAACCTAAGGTAGCGAGGTCACCTTTTATCGAAGGAAAACTTACGGCACCAACAATACTATCATTTCCCCTAATCGTGATAGCAAAGATAACTGCGCTTCGTTGTTCAAACTTCTCTGTATGGCTCTTTATCCACTCAGATGCCATTTCTACTGTATATGGGTAAGGTATATTTGCGGTCATGTGTGAAACTAGTTGATTTCCAGCTAGTAGAGCCACTCGTTCGCTGTCTGATAAGCGAAAGGGCCTTAAAATAAGTCTTTGTGTCTCAATTACTGGCTGCATAATCCATCTCTAAAAGTAATTTACAGTGTAAAGTAATAGGCAAACAGATATTAAGTTGCCAAAAATACTAAGTTAGGTCTATTGTGATTCAAGTTCAAACATCAACGATTTTAAACTTTGGTTAATTTGCTGCTTTTGTTCTTTGCTCATTCCCTTCACCAGACTGTGTTGTACTTTCACATGTTCTTCAATAATTTTTTCGATCAATAAAAGCCCTTTTTCTGTAAGCTGAACAGGCACACTACGACGATCAGATTGGTTATGTTGCCTTGCAATCAGTCCTTTAGAAGTGAGCTTATCCAAACGATTAGTCATTGCTCCTGAAGTAAGCATCATCGAATCAATAAGCTCGGAAGGAGTTAGCCAGAACGGTTCACCACTGCGGCGCAAGGTCGCTAAAACATCAAACTCCCCTAGCGTCAAGTCATACTGCTTGTGAAGTTGAGCTACTCGCGTTTCCATTTTTTTGGCTATCCTGAGAAGCCTTCCCATAATAGCCATAGGTTCTGTATCTAACTCTGGCTTTTCTGTCGCCCATTGCGCAACTAACCGATCAATATCATCCATTAGTTCTTCCCTCCCCAAGCAGTCAATATGGATATCTTTATGTTAAGATACTTTACAAGCACGTGCATAAAGCGTACATTTCTGGAAAAGTATCTTAACATAAAGATAAAACGTCATGAATATACTACTAGCAATGATACCCGCTTTTTTTTGGGGAACAACGTATGCTGTAACTCAATATACGTTGACAGATTGGCCACCTCTTTTATTGGGTGCCTTAAGAGCCCTTCCTGCTGGATTATTGCTTTTACTGCTTAAGCCATCGATGCCTCAGCGTGCAGACCTACCTCGTCTTTTTACTCTAGGTCTGATTAATATCGCTACATTCTTTTGCTTAATATTTGTTATGGCATTGACATTACCGTCTGCAATCTCAGGTGTGGGGATGGTATCAGTACCTGTATTTGCCATGATATATCACTGGTTAGTACACAAGCATCAACCAAATTATATTCAGGGTATATCGGGCGCAGCGCTAATTGGTCTAGCTTGGTTTCTATTTTCTCCCAGTCAGATTGTATTAAACCCAGTTGGGCTCGCTGCCATGCTATGCGCCATTATGTGTATTGTTATTGGCAGCACTTTAACGAAATCTCTCGGTACAAAAATACATTGGTGGACGGTTCTGACTTGGCAAATGATTATAGGAGGCAGTATGTTATCAGTAGCAGCAGGAGTAGATGCTAGCATTTCACCTGAACGATATAAAGATGTCATCAGCCATTTTTCTGTAATCAATGGGGTTGGTTTATTATGGGTGATTGGATTAAATACAGCGCTGGGGTATGGCATGTATGTTTGGTTACTACAACGCATGACTGTCGTTGACTTTACATTTGGTGGAATTGCCAATCCAGTGGCTGGTATTGTTTCTGGTATAGTGTTACTTGGCGAGTCATTCACTTCCTTACAGTACAGTCTCATGGCTGGAATGATAGTGATGTCACTGTTACCACAAATAATACTTTCTCTAAGACAACATAAACCTTGTCCCTAATGGAGCAAATTAAGTAAATGATGTCGTTTACACTGTAAAACACATGTACAGGAAATAAAACCAAGTGCTGAGCACTTGGTTTTTTGATGAGCTTAAAGTGCAGCGTTATGATATACCTGCTGAACATCATCGCAATCATCCAAAAGGTCAATGAACTTTTGGAATTTCTCAGCATCTTCACCAGTAACTGGTGTATGGTTCTGAGGCACAAAAGTGATCTCCTCAACGTCCAAAGTGACCTCTGGATATTCTGTATTGAGAGCAGTTTTTGCTTTAAAGAACTCAGTATGAGGAGCAAACACAGTAATCACCCCCTCCTCCAATTCAATGTCTGTGACATCAACATCTGCCATCATTAGTGCTTCCAGTACCGACTCTTCATCTTCAGCTTTAAACTGAAACACCGCTTGGTGATCAAACATGTGAGCAGTTGTTCCGGGAGAACCTATCTTAGCACCCGTTTTAACAAAGCACTGACGAACATCTTGAAATGTACGATTACCGTTATCTGTCAAACAATCAACAATAACGCTAGCACCACCAGGCGCAAAACCTTCGTAGCGGGCTGGCTGATATTCTTCACCACCGCCACCGCATGCTTTGTCAATTGCTTTGTCAATAACATGAGCAGGAACTTGATCTTTTTTTGCTTTTGCAATGAGATGTTTTAATGGCTGATTCATGTCTGGATCTGAGCCACCATTCTTGGCACACATGTAAATCTCTTTACCATATTTGGAATAAACTTTAATTTTTGCGCCTTGAGTTTTGGCCATTGAGGCTTTGCGCACTTCAAAACTTCTTCCCATCGGGATCTTCTCTCTAAATCAATTTAACGCGGAGGATTTTAGCAAAAAACAAAACCATTTCAATTTCTCGATGTACAAAATAAGCCTTAAGCGACTCCCATAGTTCGCTTATATTTAGCAACGGATTCGAGAAACGCGTTTCGCTCATCAGGATCTCTAATCTTCTCAGCACACTGAGCAATTCCTTCAGAACCAGTCTTTGATTCTCTCATTTTCCAAACGAGAAAAGATGCTTGCTTATCAAACTCTATTTTGTTTTTTTCTTTTGCTGGGAGTGTAGATAGGTTTATAGACATTTCAATACAAAATGTTTGTCAATAATATGAGCGGAACTATAACACACTCAATCGTGTGTGTGCGAAATACCAACTCAAACCAAAAGTGTGGGAACTAAGCCAACTTTGTCTGTCTGCTTATGGTATGAGTATCAGTGCCAAATCCCAAGTTCTTTCGCTTCCTCAAGTGTCAAACCGCTTTCCCGAATCTCTTTTAAGGCTTCAATTCGACGTCGTACTTCTGCTGATCTAACACTTTTTGTTGGCTTTTGCGAATCAACTTCATCATTGATATCCCACTTATCGGTTATCTCAGACATTTCATCATGGTCAATAGAATTTATGGACATTGTAACCTCCGAGTAAACCATATAGGTGAAAAAAGACCTTTAGAAAACCTAACTGCCCTTATTAAGAATTTTAGACTGATAAAGTGATTAAGCTAATTATTTGAAATCGATTTAATACCAAATCGAATAATAAAATATATAAAACAATTAGATAGAAGCATTTAGTGTGTAACACCTATTATGTGTTTCTAGGTTAATACTAGCAATAATAATCGGAGGCATAACTAGGAAACCTCTTGATCATGTGTCCGGTAAATTGCACCGTTAGTATATTAGCCGCTAACAATCGTACGATTGCTTTTATTAGACTAGTTAACCATTCAAACCTACTATTTATCAAACTATCATTAGTGTTAGCCTTTCGTGGTTTTATTGTCCAAGATTCTACGGGAACGGTATGTATGACTTCACCAATGGCTAACACTAATCTGACGAACCGAATAATTAAAATAGAAAGTTTGGAGGGATTACTTGCAAGAAACTCTGAAAATTTAGCGGTAGGTTCTGGCCACTTATCAATTCTTCCTGCGCTTACTGTATTTAAGCCAGCAAGAGGACCTCTGCGATTTTATTGGGAGATATCCCTAACTGTTACAGCTCTTTCACAACTTCTAAGCAGTAATACTCCCAAGCAAGAGAAACTTACTCAGCTTGAAACAAGTATCAATTCTTTATCAGATCAAAACAAACAACTAAAAACCATTCTGGGTGAACATAGCTCCTCCACAAGAGTAAAAAACAGCATAAAAATCAATAGATTTAATCGAAAACTTTGCAACCATGTCATCGATTATATTAAGGATCCAGGTAACCTTTCAGAAAATATAGAAAAAATTCTTCTTCTAGGGGAGACTGAAGAGTTTAGATTAGTATCAAAGCCTAAATATAGTGAATTACCTCAATCTTTAAATTACCAAGGCCACCCGCTTCTTCCTGACATCACCGCGAGCGAGAATTATGTTCATTTTGGTGATGAATTAACCCCTGATCAGCAGCGATCAGTTCGTCTACAATCTCATATTCTCGATTTAGAACTCGGGGACCGACTCAATATCACTAATCATGATGATGAAATAAGTAACACCCTACAACAAGCTATTGAACATGCTGGTTTGATCAAAGATGGATTATGGGAAAACTTCGCCTTGGGCAGAGTTAAAGACGAAACGAGGTTTCACAAGAAATACCGAATACTCTGCTCCACCCACTTCATGTTATATGCAGGAAGAATGCACCATATTGCCAAATGGCAGCACCCTCAAATAGTAAAAGACTATCTCGAACGCAAAGGAAAGAGCCTCCCTTGTAAAGTACTATCTAGATTCAGCGATGATGGGAACCGTTCAGTAAACTACTATTCGATACATACACGCGATATGTTGAAGAGTATTTTCCCCAAGCACGTCAGTACGGGTAATATCACCCTTTTTCTTGATGACAATAGTAAAGTTATCGCTGACAACTTGAAATGGGTTTTCAACATATATACCAGTGCTCAACGTGTTCAAGGAGGTGATTCACTGCCAGCATTACCAAACTTCCACTTTACCCAGTTGAAAAAATGGAGCGAATGTGTCGATCAACATGAATATTACCAACAATTTTCCGATTACAAAAACGATAAACTCCCCGAAATTCTTCTGCTAAAAGACTCTCAAACCTTTGCATCATCTACATTTTGCCAATCCTCTATCAACCCCTTAGACACGCAAGAAAAAGCCGAAGTGCTTGGTCGTTTTGAGCTTATCAGGCCCTTTTATAAATATGACGAAATAGAGAAAATGTGGCAGCGATTTGCCACGTTAGATAGTGATGACAAAAAAGCAGTCGCAATCTCCAATTTTCTTGTCCATAGCGATGATCCACTCTTAGTCTTGTTCGGCGTCTTTTTTAGGGGAAAAGTCGTAGTAGAAAAAACCGGAGAAGCCATTTCCAATGTTTTTACTACGATAAAAAATCTGTTCAAGGAATACCATACTATTTCTGGAAGGATCACCATAGTCAAATTAAACACTGACCAGATCATGGTAATCTCAACACTCATGCATGATACTGCTATTGCCTACATTGACCTTACACAAGACAATGAAGTCACTCGACTAGTCAGTGAGTTGATCACAGCTGGAAATCAATCTATCAATTGGCTCAGCGAAACCAAAGACAATGCAAAGGCGCTCCTGTCTCATCTTGGTTATAATCCGGACACTATCCTACCCACACCGCAAGCTGACTCTGATAGTAACCACGTTATGTTCAGAAACTGTGCATTTGACAATGAAGCATGGGAAGTCAAAAATGAAAGCGTTTTAGTTAATCTTAATCCCATTGCAGCCGTCACACTTAACTCACTTCCGGGTATTCCAATCAAAGGGATATCCACCTCGTACGATACCCTATACGACTGCGTCGAAGATGAAGCGCGCGAAGTCATGCTATATAACGCCAATATTTACAAAGCGTTTCTCAAAGACAGTGAATGGTGGGAGAAACTTCCCTCATTTGTGCCTTTCTTTGATCTATTCAACGCTTTAGTCAATGACCCAAGTTATGAGTTTGATCTTTCGTCAGAAATAGATGGCATCCTCTTTGATGTATTTGATCTTATCGTTACCGCTGTATGTATTGGGATTCCTATAACAAAGCTAGCCACTGCAGGAAAAGTTGCATTTAGATCATCGGTAAGACTTCATATCACAAAAGGGCTAAAAGGAAATGCTCTTAAACGGGCAGTAACTAGGGATATGTTAAAGCTCGCAATGCCAGTGGTTAAAAATACCACTCGAGAATTGTTTGAGTTTCTCGTCGTACCGCTTCCTTCACTAAACAGCGCACCAAAACGTATGAGAACATCTAACCTCTACTCAGATCCTAGCCGAACTCGATGCGCGACCAGCACTCGATATGAGCTCGATTCAGGCCCCAGTAAAGATCCTTCATTTGAAACTCTTGAACAAAAGCACACATTGAAAAGCCACTTCATTCAAAAAGAATTGCGTGACAGGCTGAGAACAACAGACTCCAGTATTCCCAACAGAGGTGCTTGCCAGCAAATTTCAGCTTTGTGGGTAAATGAAAAGCTAACCAAAAAGATTTTTGGCCGAACCGAATTCCCAGCCCTTGCGCATAAGCCAGTTCAAGAAAGTAAACGGGCAAAAAAATTGTTCGAAAAAGCCTCTAAACTGCAAGAAGCTGAACGCAAAAATAACTACTATGACCCTCAAGATACTTTAGATTCATTAAAGCTAGAATATGATCCTCCTATATCAATAATCCCAAAAAATCCATTGAAGCCAAATATAACTGATCGACAAAGATGTATTAGCAGTTTAGTAGGAGGCATTTCCCGAAGAACCGCGCAAGGTGATCTTCCAGTTGGTTTTTCTCTCAACTTTACTCTAACTGGTTCAGAAGCGGGTCACAGTGTTGGTTTTTTATTGGATAAAAAAAGAGGCCTCAGTTTTTTTGATCCAAATAGTGGTGAATACTTGTTGAAAGTGGCTAGCGATTCTAACGGCATAGATACAGACAAGCTAACAGAATTTTTCAATGACTATTTCGATTGCTTGCAAAACAAATGGCCTACCTATATGCCGATAAATTACGATGGTATCATTATGATTCCCGTGAGGAAAGCAGGTGGGCAAGCCATAAGTTCCAATCCCCTAGTCCGACATTCAAGTAACCAATATGAACTGGATACGCCGCTATCACGCCCTCAAGGGAATAGGCATCAGGAGGGGGGGATAGTAACAGAAAGATCTAGAACATCAGTCGTAGAGCAGGGAAGCTTGGGAGGCGTACGTCAGCGTCATCAACCCGTTCCAGCAGTAAAAAGTAGCAGAGGGGATTATATCTTCTCGAATACTCCCATTGGCTCCAAAGACCTCATAATATCTGGTAATAGCCGTAGCAGTATATTAAATCACTTAAATAATAAGAGTGCGCAACAAATTACCAATGAAATCGATGGCGGTGCGATCTATGCGGGGTGGACAAGAGTTCCCAGAACTAGCAATAAGATATTAAACCCCATAGGGGATTCGGCCAAAGCAACAATCAATGGCACCACAAATTTGGCAGTGAGAGTCGGTGGAATACCATCTCCAGATATTGCTGGTACTGGTTTGAGCGCTGGTGGGCTTGCAAAACCAGCTGCAGGAGGAGGGGCTCGGCTCAGACTGATCAACAAATGGAGAGGAGAGCAAACCGCAGGCCATGTCAATTCGCGCAAAGCGCTCGGTATTTCTTACCTGCCGCAGGAAGGATTTGTTGAAGCTGGACGAGGCTCTGTGACTTATGCTGAAATCGCAAATAAGGTGAACCAACTTTAAGCGTGACACGAAAGCATGATCAAGTAAAAGCCTTGATCATGCGTTCAATGGAGTGTGATGGGCAAAAAAAAGCGAGTTCTTAGAACTCGCAAAATATTCAGAATGAATCTAACAATATGAGCCAATCTACAAGGGATAATCTAGATCCCTCATTTATCAGAAAGGACAAAAGGTTGTCTATTCGGGATAAATAATAGCTAACGTAGTAGCCATCAATGTCAGTGAACTGTCAGCAAAATGTAGTAGATATGTCTGATATTCAACCATAAATAATCTAGATATTTTAAGTAGTGGCATTTCACTGCAAACTTCCTGTACTAGAGAGGTATTGGAGCCTTTCATTCATTACATTGGAAATGTTAATCACACATGAAAAAGGCTAGCTCACACCGCGACTTCATCTAGTACTCGATATACACTCTCATCAAGGTGGCCACTATATACCTGCTTACACACTTTCCTTCTTACCGCAAGCCCTGCTATCAGTCGTTCAATAGAAAGGTGTTTGGATTCATTTTGGCTATTGTAAAGCTCAATAAGTTTGCTTAACGTTTCATAAGGAATAACGTCTTCTCCTACTTTAAGAAAGTCAAGCTTCTCCATGAGCTCCTTACACTCTTCAAGAATTGAACTATGCGAATGTCCTGTCATTGCAGATAATGCTGTTACAGAGCGTTCTAGAGCCTCAGAGGAGGTATATTTGGATAGAGTAATGGTTATCTCATCAGCATTTATCTCAGCCAAATGTTTACGTACCTTAACTCGACGTCCAAGTTTACCTTTGCAGGAGCGCTCTTTTCTCTGAATAGGTTCAAACTCACCGTCGATGATCTGTGACATTTCATCGAGTTGCTGCTTAGTCACCATTTCATTGCGCAATGGATTAGGGAGAGTTGGAGCCATATTACGCTTACCAGCATTTGTCATGCGAGCCCTAGCATAACGTAGGACTTCATCCGCATCACATTTTATATCTACTTGGTAATCTTTATTCTTTCCACTTTGGTCAACAGGATAAATGGTCAAGTGATAGCCCCAAAGATTCACTTTAAAAACCTCCTCATCACTTTGTTGATCTTCGGATAGTTTTTTGAGCTCACGAATTAAATCCATTGAGAATCGGCGCCATTCAATGTTACGAGCCAGTTTTTGGTTTAACGTGCTTAACAACATAGTGTCACTGTGACGACGCGACATACGACTGCGGAAATAGCTATAAAGCTGGAAAACAAGCGTATGTTGCCGAAGAATTTCAGGAGGAAACAAGAAAAAGTAGTCACGCGTCAGTAACTCTTCATAAAAAGAAGGTTCCCAAACTAAAATATAAAGATTTGGTTTAATTCGAATTTCGCCATCTTCACCTTCTGTAGGAGCTTCCTCGGATGCCGTAATAGTGCGTGCTAGAAAACGAAAACGATCACTTTTAAACCCCTCTGGCATATTCTCACTTAGCCATCTTCCTGTTAGTTCATGGAGCTGAAAATCAGTAAATTCAATTCGGTCGATACTATCTCTGATCGAATCTCGAGCTGGACCACTATCTTTTTTTCCACGTAAAGAGAGTATATCTGTAATATATAATGGGGTTTTATTAGGCGCATGTCTTGCGTCAATATGATAATCATCTTGATGATGTTCGTGGTACTGAACCGTTAAAGTAAACAACGCAAATAACGTCATTAGATCGTCAACCGTCATAATACTCTTAGATGATCGAGTCTCAATTACAGCCTTGGTACCCGATATAGACACTAAGCTCTTTTGATATTGCTTGCGGGTACGCGGAGGAGCTAAAGCCTGATCAATAATCCCAGCCCAGTTAGTCGGAGATACAACAAATTGCTCCGCTTCATCTTTCATGGCCGGTGGAGTGTTTAATCCATATTCGTTAAGTAATCGTTTGTTAACATGTGTTTGTGCTAGTGCTTTAGAGCGTTTTTGTTTTTCACTTCGTTTGACAGATTCAGTCATTAAGCTGGTCGCTCCTAAGACTGAAATCAACTGATTTGGGTTTACAAAACGATGCAGCATAGTTTTGCCAGCTAACCCTTGTTCAAACCGGACCGGTATTTGTTGAAATAGACCTATGTTTACGGCAGCTCGTAAACGTTGTTGGATTGCAGCGCGAGTAAGCTGCCCATCAGTTGCATCAATCAACTCTGTTGTTGAAACAAATCCATCTTTACTTGTAAATCCTTGAAGTGAGATAAGATTCAGTAGCTCGACTATGCTTTTCGTCACACCTTTAAAATGTTGGTACTGTTCAATCCAATTAACAGCTGCTTCTGACACTTCAAACATATGCCCATCTTTATGACTTCTGGGGGCTTTAATCAGGACTTTGTCTTTTGAGGTCATGGAAGTTTATCCGTTTTACGTAGGCCGTAACTTTAACATCATTCCGAAATGATAGGGAAAAACAGTCTATAAATAAAGAAAAATCTTGTTGTATCTTTTAGTTTG
Source organism: Vibrio pectenicida (assembly GCA_024347015.1). GTDB lineage: Bacteria > Pseudomonadota > Gammaproteobacteria > Enterobacterales > Vibrionaceae > Vibrio > Vibrio pectenicida. The sequence continues at coordinate 329,596 of AP024890.1, forward strand.
CTGTCTATGTCTAACTTACCATGGAAACAAGTAAGACACATTCTAAATGCATACACAAAACCATCTTTCGAAGTGAATACTGACCTTCTGCTGATATTTATCTTCTCTTATGCATTCTATGCTCATTTTATTCAATTAAGGTCGATATTACCCTGTATTAATTTATACGCGAGAGCGAGTAAATTATTAGCTAGGATTCTCCAACTCATAGAATAGCTCTTGCCTATATGAATAGTGTTCCAAACTGATCTAAGTGATTAAACTGATCTAAATTGATTATATGATCTATTGATCTAGAGAAGATTTTTGTTATAACTATATGTTTTTATTTAACTTATTTTATCATCAGCAAGGAAGGATGATCAAGATAATAGTGAAACAATGATCACTAAGTTAAAGAAGCATGATCAATGTTGTTCGAAACAATGATCAATACAATAACGTATACATGATCATTGACAATCGAAAGCATGATCAATATATATTCACAATTTATCCACAGTTCCTTACTGCCATTGTTTTAGTATCTCGTATTTGCTGTGTCATTTTTTCTAATATGTATAGAACAATGATCAAGGTAGCGATAATATTTTATCTGATTGTTTCTATGTATAGCTGAAAAAAATTTATTTTATAGTTTTAAGCTATTCTTATTGACTGCTTTCCAATCTTGTTTGTAAACGAAAGCATGATCAAGATATGATTTTTGTTTGTTGATTGGTTTCTTTTGTTGTCGAATCTATTGATTTACTCTCGCTGCCTAATTGGATAGCTTGATTCATCTACGTTGTACCGTAATCTAGTAAGTTATACTCATTCTTCCGCAGTGTTATATCACTTGATCATTGATCCGAAAGACGATCCTAGCATGGGATGGATATATTATTATTTTATTAAGTGATGTTAACACTTGATCATTGTTCCTAACATGCTTTTTGTAACGAAAGTATGATCAAGGATTATCACTTGATCATACTTCCACATTAGAGAAGAACTTTCTATTATGCCATTGAGTTATTTGATGGCTATATCTTCTATTACTTGGTTTATAGCCTACCTTTCCAAGGGATAAGTCAAAATTACACTGGCCGTAAGATATGGTTAAGTATCAATCGTTCCGATGTTATTCCATATTTTTACTCTCACTTTATTTACATTGTAAATAAGTGACGTTGTAATATTTAAGATCTGTTTATCTTTTTCTATGAAGTCTAGAAGAATATAGTTATAGATTTATACAGGTTTTTTTCTTTAATTTATCTAGATTGTAAATATCATGCAATTAGTGTGATTTTTATTCATAAATGTTTGTTCAGCATTTTGTTGTGTTTACTTCATTTTGTTGTACAATTGTAATCAGTGAATTATAGCGGAATCTGGTAATGAAAAGAGAACAAACAATTGAGAGCCTTGTTCACCTAGCAGAGCAAACTGCCCAGGTACAAGCTGACAGAATAGAGATAGTTTTAGAGGAACGTAGTGATGAGCACTTTCCGGCTATGTCGAAAGCTCTAATGGAAACACGGTCTGGGCTAACTCGCAGGAAGCTAGACGAAGCTATCGGTAAGTTGGAGGCATCTGGTCATCAGTTTACGAAAAATAATGCTAACCACTATTCTATCTCACTTCAGGAAGCGCACATGTTGATGGATGCAGCTGGAGTGCCAAAGTTTCATCAAAGAAAGAACATCAACGGTAACAAGCCATGGATTATCAATGTGCAAAATCAAAAAGGTGGTACCGGAAAGTCAATGACAGCGGTACACCTTGCAGCCTGTTTAGCATTGAATCTCGATAAGCGCTATCGCATTTGCTTGATTGACTTAGATCCTCAGGGCTCACTACGTTTGTTTCTTAACCCTCAAATAAGCCTAACCGATCATGACAACATTTATTCTGCGGTTGATGTGATGTTAGATAATGTTCCTGAAGGCGTTAATGTTGATAATGAGTTTTTGCACAAAAACGTATTACTACCAACTCAATACCCGAATTTGAAAACAGTTTCAGCTTTTCCTGAAGATGCAATGTTTAATGCTGAAGCTTGGCAAAACCTATCTCAAAACCAATCTCTTGATATAGTTAAATTATTGAAAGAGAAGCTAATTGATCAAATATCTGATGACTTCGATATTATAATGATAGATACAGGACCACACGTGGATCCTTTAGTTTGGAATGCTATGTATGCATCGAATGCTTTGCTGATTCCATGTGCCGCTAAACGTCTTGATTGGGCGTCGACAGTGAATTTCTTCCAGCACTTGCCAACGGTTTATGAAATGTTTCCCCAAGATTGGCAAGGTCTTGAATTTGTCCGTTTGATGCCAACCATGTTTGAAGATGACAATAAAAAACAGGTGGCGGTGCTGACAGAGATGAATTATTTACTCGGTGATCAAGTGACTATGGCAACGATACCTCGTAGTAGAGCATTTGAAACCTGTGCAGACACTTATAGTACAGTGTTTGACTTAACGACTGGAGACTTTGAAGGGGGTAAAAAAACACTAGCTACGGCACAAGATGCGGTACAAAAAAGTGCCCTAGAACTTGAACGTGTCCTTCATAGTAATTGGTCATCACTCAATCAGGGGTAAGTAAACAATGGCAATCAAAACTTCAGATTTAAACGCAAGATTATTTGGAAAAGCGAACAAACGCCATGTATCTAGTCCTCAAGAAGCCCAGAATGCGGCTAAAGACCAAGCTCAAGTGATTGAACTTGCAGTTGCAGGGGAAGATATAGTTACCTTTGAACTGCTAAAAATTCCAGCAGATGTGGTTGCAGATGAAACCATTGTATTTTCTGATAATGCTAGGGAACAGTCGTTCCTAAATGAGCATGCTTTATCTGATATATTGAGCACTCTAAAAGAACGTGGTCAACAATATCCTGCAGTTGGACGTAAGAGTTTAGACGGTAAAATAGAAGTGTTGGATGGTAGCCGCCGTCGCATGTCTTGTATTCTAGCTAACAAAGATTTTCTCATCTATGTTGCAGAGGATATAAATAGTGAGCATGCTAAGTTTTTGTCTGATGTAGCCAATGCTCATAAGCCTTTATCTTTGTATGAAAAAGGCAAGGAAATGCAAGCCAAACTCAATAATGGAGAGGCGGAAGATCAAAAGGCTTTAGCAAAAATGTTCCAATGCAGTGAAGCTTTAGTGAGTGGAGCGTTAAAAGCAGCTGATTTACCTTTATCATTACTACAAGCTTATCCTAATGTGGCTGATCTTGGCCGTCCAACCATAGTCAAGTTACATAAACAGTTTAATGAACTAAGTGAAATAAATCGGAGTCAAATTCTTGGTAAATGCGCTTCAGCGGAAGGGTTTGTATGGCAGCGGAGTAAAGCTCAGGGAGTTGCCCGTATAACAAGAGAAGTTTCTGAAACAATTGAACACTGGATAGAGGAACTAGCTCCTAAAGAGTGCCAAGGAAATCGTAAAGTTGAGCTTGTTAAGGGAAGAGCAAGTTACAGTCGTAAAGGGACAGGTCTTGCTCTTAATCTTAAAAATATTGATGACGATCTTATGCAAGAAATAATCGACTTTGTTACTAAAAAATTGAAGTAATAAAGTATTCGTTTGGATTTACGCTTTTAGTAGCACATTGAGCTTATGGTTTCGCTCATAATAAAGTCACTCTATGAACCCCCCAACACTTAGCTACAAGTATTGAGGGGGTTTTTCATTACTCTCATTTTGTCATCATAGTTGTTATAATTCTCTTATTCTCAATTGATGATACTTTCCATGTTCGATTATTTTTCACAGCTAATAGAATCTGCAGGTAAAGCTAACCATAGATATGGTTTGGTTTTGAAAGGTGATCTGAGTTGGACTGCCAACACAGTAGAGATGATAAAAAGTTTATATTGTTACTCAGATACGGTCCAGTTAGGTGGTGAAATAAGAGATGCCGGCGTACGTTATGTCAATTTTAAACAAGGAAAGACGCTATTAGGCCAAGAATGCAATTTATTAATTTGTTATCTATCCGAAGGATTTGATGCAAATTCATTTTGTGCTGCTTCAGGGAGTGTTCAAGGGGGAGGGTTGGTCATAATAGTTCCCTCATTCAGTACCATCTCACCATGTGGGCAGCTTTGGCTTGAAATAGCATTTAGTCGTTTGATTCAAGTTGAGCAATCGAAGCCACTGCCAGAACTTCTTAGTGTTAGAACATCAACTGGGATTCCTTTTATTGAACAAGCTTCAGCAATTAAGAAAATTCATAAAGTCTTAACTGGCCATCGTAAACGTCCTTTAGTAATGACTGCTGATCGCGGGAGAGGAAAAAGCAGTGCATTAGGATTTGCTGCAGCTGAACTTATGAATCAGCGTAATATAAGAATTTGTATTACAGCACCCAGCCTTGCAACGGTCATTCCTGTTTTCGAACATGCTCAAGATCATTTTAAAGATTGTATCGTCAAGAAAGGACGAGTTTGGAATTCTCATTCATCGTTGGAGTTCATTGCGCCCGATGAACTGCTCAGAAGTCAGCCTGACTGTGATCTATTACTTGTTGATGAAGCTTCGGCAATCCCAGTTCCCATGTTACAAAAAATGGTAGAGTTTTATCATCGTGCTGTATTCTCTGCCACAATACATGGCTATGAAGGGTGTGGTCGAGGCTTTACTATTAAGTTTGAAAGCTGGCTGAGGAAAATGCGGCCTGGTACTGCTTTTTTCCACCTTAATCAGCCTATTCGTTGGGCTGAAAATGACCCTCTAGAAGATTGGTTATTTGACACCTTTCTGTTAAATACTGAGCTTAAGCCTTTAGTGGTTCAAGAAAATGCCGAAATTAGATTAGAAAAGGTCATTAAACAACAACTTATTAATCAGCCTTCTATGCTGAGAGAGCTGTTTGCTTTACTCGTTAATGCTCATTACCAAACAACACCTAGTGACTTAATGTTATTGTTAGAGGAAGAAGAAATAGAGCTCTACGCAGCTGTATCCAGTGGTTCTTATGTTGGTTGTATGATGACTATCAATGAAGGTGGGTTAGAGGAGAGTTTAATTAAATCAATTCAGCATGGCCAACGAAGGCCTAAAGGTCATCTGGTTCCAGTAACGCTTGCTAATCACTTAGGGATCTCTCAAGCTGCGTGTCAACACAGTACTCGTATTATGCGAATAGCCACTCACCCTGATATTCAAAGGACTGGAGTCGGCACCGGAATGTTATCTCAATTCTTGCAAAATTCAGGTGGTGATTTTGTTTCAACTAGCTTTGGAGCAACGGGAGAATTGATCAGGTTCTGGGCCAAAAGTGGTTTTTTGCCAGTAAAAATGGGCACACAAAGAGATCAAGCAAGTGGTTGCCATTCTATTATAATGGTGAAGGGTAAAGTTGATTGGCTAGATAGTGCTAGGAAGCTTAATCATCAATCAATATGTTACCTACTTACTACGCATTTTTCTGATATTGAAATAGACATTGTTCGTATTTTATTCGTGATGAATAATGCTTCCGTAGGAAATAATGAATCCCAAACCTTGATTAAAAATTATTGTTTAGGAGGAGCTAGCTACGAGAGCATTGCTCCGTTGTTATTTAATTGGATGTTATCATCTTCCGATACTGTTAGAGAGTCTTCTGATCTACTTGTGCGTAAAGTACTTCAGCAACGAACTTGGGAGATGTGCTGTAAGGAGTTTTCTATATTGGGTAGAAAACTATTAGAACAACAAGTCAAAGATGATATTCAAGTTTTACTTGAATCGACTAAATCGTGACTTTCTTTACAGTGTAAATTTTATGTTGTAATAATTATCTTCCCCTCGTTTTTATATCATTATTCAATATTTACAGTGTAAACTCCCTTAAAGGTCAAATAAAAGACTATTTCATATTTCTCTCTTAAAAAACATGGTTATTTTTAATAAATAAAACAACCATTCAACGTGTTGAAAAATAAGTAATTATATTTATATTCCTATCATAAATATGAATCCTCGCTCATATTGTGAGTTCACTTGGTTGGCTAAATAGTGATTCCTTTCTACACTCTGAATGAGGCGTAATGCTTCAATAAACGGCTAGGAAATATAAAAAACAAAAAAAGGTTGAAACATGAACTGTTTACTTCCTGAGTCTCTAGACATTTCGACAGTGCTAGATGTAACGACTCTATACCAAAAATGGCTTACTAACCAAGATCCCATCGAGCTGAACGCCGAAAAGGTTGTGCGGGTTGATGCGGCTGGCATACAACTTCTTTGTTGTCTTTTTATTTCCGCAAAAAAAAATCACCGAGAGATTCACTTGCTTAAACCTACAGAACCTCTAACCGATGGAATACAGACGTTGGGGTTTAGTGGTGTTTTTGAACGAACAACAAAAGTCGGAGAGTAACCACTATGACCAAGATACTTGCAGTAGATGACTCTGTGTCAATACGTCAAATGGTTAGCCACACGCTACGTGATGCAGGCTATGAAGTAGAAACAGCAAATGACGGTCGAGACGCACTTACTAAGGTTGCAAGCCATAAGTTTGATGTTGTGATATCAGACGTCAATATGCCAATTATGGGAGGGTTTGAGCTCGTTAAGGCATTGAGAAATAAGCCTCAGTATAAATTCATTCCAATTTTAATGTTAACAACAGAAACAAGCACCGAAAAGAAACAGCAGGGTAAAACAGCAGGGGCTACTGGGTGGCTGGTTAAGCCTTTCAATCCAGAGACGCTATTAAAAACACTAAAGCGCGTTATTTGACCACAATATCTGCACTAAACAACGTCATCAGGCAAGGGAAAAGCTTATGGCTTTAGATATGGAACAATTGCGCAAGATGTTTTACGAAGAATGTCGTGAAAATCTTGAGGTATTAGAAGATGTACTCCTTAACTTGGACATTAATAACGTCGAAGAAGAGTCAATTAATACTATATTTCGAGCTGCCCACTCGATTAAGGGTGGAGCTGCGACCTTCAATTTACTTGATATCAGTGAATTCACTCACTCTGTAGAAGCCTATCTTGATTTGGTCCGTAATCAGCAACGAGAGCTAACCGCAAGTACAGTGGACCTATTGCTCAAAAGTGGCGATTGTATTCATGCGATGCTTGAAGGGCACGAGCAAGGAAGTGATGTTGATATTGAGCTGAAAAATCAAGTCAGTGTACAACTTCATTCGCTACTGGGTGAGTTAGTCGATGACCCCATTGAATCTCAGTCGCTTTTACCATCAGAGCCCACTGCTTCTTCTCCTTTAATTCAAACTGGTCAATCAGATTGGCAGGTGAAATTTGAACCTCATTCTGAAATGTTTTTTAGTGGTAATGATCCGCTTAGAATACTGAGAGAATTAAAGGATTTGCACGCCTCGTGTGTGATCATTTCTGATACTGAGTTGTTACCTGAGCTTGATGTTATTGAGGCTGAGCTGTGTTATTTGAAATGGACAGCAAAACTATCAGGGGATGTGGCAGAAGGGTCTATACGAGAGATTTTTGAGTGGGTAGAAGATGAATGTGATCTGTACATAGACAGAGTGCCATTAAATCAAAAAATAGATACGACTACAGAAGAAATCCAACATAGTAGTGATTCAGTTCAGCTCGACAACCAAACATCGGTGTCTGGCCCTGCCAAATCAGACCCCAAAGCCAATAAAGTGGCTAAATCAGAATCAAGTGTGAGTTCTATTCGAGTCGATATAGACAAAGTGGATAGCTTGATCAACTTAGTTGGAGAGTTGGTGATCACTCAGTCCATGCTCACCGAAATAGGCAATGACTTTACGATTGATAAGATTGAGAAGCTTAAGGTTGGACTAGCTCAGTTGCTACAAAATAGTAAGGATCTACAAGAGAATGTTCTTAACATTCGCATGTTACCAATGAGCTTTGCATTTAGCCGTTTCCCCAGGCTGGTACGTGATTTATCCAGCAGGCTTGATAAGCAGGTTGACTTGCAAATTTTAGGAGAACAGACGGAGTTAGATAAGACGGTGCTTGAACGTATTGTCGATCCATTAGTTCACTTAGTTAGAAATGGCATAGATCATGGTATCGAGCAACCAGATATTCGTTTAGAACGAGGAAAACCAGCACAAGGTGTGATTAAGCTTAACGCTTTTCACCAAGGCGGCTCTATTGTGATTGAAATCATGGATGATGGTGCAGGGCTTGATTGCAACAAACTGTGGAATAAAGCGACTGAAAAAGGAGTACTGGCAGCAGAAGTTCGTCGTGAGGATATGAGTGACAAGCAAATTATGAATTTGATTTTTGCTCCTGGGTTTTCAACTGCTGAGGAAGTATCTGATATTTCGGGTCGTGGCGTGGGGATGGATGTTGTTAAACGTAATATCGAAGAACTTGGTGGTCATATTGAAGTTGAGTCTGAGCTTGGTGTTGGTAGTAGCTTTACTATTAGCCTACCGCTAACTCTGGCAATACTTGACGGGCAGCTAGTCAAGGTCGGGGGTGAAGTATACATCATCCCACTTTTGACCATTGTAGAATCCATTCAGATAGATACGAGCTGCATCAAGCTGGCGTCAGGGGGAGTAGAGCTATATCGATTGCGCGATGAGAACATTCCCATATTACGTCTTCAAGAAGAGTTAGAAATGGGCCGAAGTGGATCTCTTGACGCGAGAATACTCTGTTTTGTTGAAGCGGCAGGTAACCGAGTAGGGCTACTCATTGATGAGCTTCTTGATCAACAACAAGTCGTTATTAAGAGTTTGGAGTCGAACTATAACAAAGTTGCGGGCATTTCTGGTGCCACTATTTTAGGAGATGGTTCAGTTTCATTGATCTTAGATGTTCAAGGGTTGATAACTCACTTTCTAAAACGAGCTTCTGATTCTGCCCATAAAGGCATTGCAGCTTAAAAGGAGAGGTAAATGGAATCTGAATTAAAAACACACGATTTGACGTCAGAAAAAGCTTCGCCAATACAAGGTCAAGCATCTTTAGATTATGCCACTCAAGAAGGCGTATCTGAAAGTGCTGATTTCTTGAGCTTTAAATTAGAAAGAGAACTATATGGCGTGGAGATTAAAGATGTTGAAGAGATTCGTGTTTGGGAGAGGCCAACTCCTATTCCGCACGCACCTGAATTTGTAAAAGGTGTCATTAATTTGCGTGGAATGATTGTACCGGTTGTCGACTTAAGATGTCGTTTTGGTGTAGGTCAGAGTGAATATCTGCCAAGCACCGTCGTGATTGTACTTCGATTTGAATCAGATGAAAGTGAACGCTTAATGGGTCTAGTGGTCGATGCGGTTAGTGATGTTGTCAGCCAAGGGAATAATGATTTATACCCAAGTGTTGGGCAGTCGCTAGTGACCCCCTATCTACAAGGGTTGTTGAATGTTGGCGATCAGGTTATGTCTCTGCTGAATACAGAAGAGTTACTTAATTTAGATCGTGTTTTAGAGAGAGAGTCATGATCATGCCGCAAGAGTTTCTCAGCTTTATCTTGGGAGAAGACGAATACGGTGTCCCTATTCTTGATGTTCGGGAAGTACGAGGTTGGGGGGCTGTTAGAGAAGTACCCAATTCTCCATCTTACATGCTGGGTGTATTAGAAATTCGAGGAGAATACGTGCCGATTGTTGATTTGAGAGCAAGATTTGGTTTGCCACCGGCAGAGATTAGCTCGACGACAGTTGTGATTGTACTCAATGATGCTCAGATGCATCCGCTAGGCATTATTGTTGATGGGGTCTCAGAGGTTTATCCGCTAACAGATGAACAAATAAAACCAGCACCACATGTATCACGGTCGGTTGACCATGGCTTCATCCGAGGCATTGCATCGGTTGAGAATGGTCATCTGATATTAATAAAACTAGAGGCTCTGTTCGATGTGGCAGAGTTGGCTGAACTTGACCAGAAAGAGCAGAGTTTGGCCTAAAAAGCCATACGAAACAAACAGTGAGAGGTGACTCATGGCATTTTGGAATCGTAAACCCAAATCAAATGTGGCTGAGCAATTTGAAGCAGCAGCATCAGATAGCTTAATGGAAACAAATGAGCCTGAAGAAAAAAGCCTGTCGAAAGACCAGCTTTTTTCAGCGCTCAATGCGGCGCAAACAGCACTGATGATGATCGATAGAGATTTTAATATCACATACATCAACCAGAAGTCCATTGATCTACTGAAAAGTCATGAGAGTTTATTTCAGACGGTTTGGCCCAATTTTCACGCTAGTGAAGAGTTCTTAATGGGATATTGCATCGATGGCTTTCATACAAATCCTGCCCATCAACGTCAGTTACTTTCTAATCCATCTAATCTACCTCATACCACAACGATTACTGTTAAAGATGTACAGATTGAGTTAAATGTTGGCGCCATTATTGATGCTAAAGGAAATTATGTAGGGAATACCTTGGAGTGGTCTGATGTAACAGATGCACTCAAGCAGCGTGATGATATTGCACGTTTGCGGGCTGCTGTAGACCAAGCTCAAACGGCGATGGTTATGATAGACCGTAATTTAAATATTACTTATGTGAACCAAGCTACTATCCAGTTATTTGGTATACATGAGGCTGTACTCAGGACAGTTTGGTCAGGCTTCACTGCTTCTGAAGACTGGCTAATGGGGCGGTGCATTGATGAATTTCATAAAAACCCAGCTCACCAGAGGCAACTATTATCAACACCTAATAACCTCCCTCACAAAACCGATATTGATATTGCAGACATAAAAATTGAACTTAATGTTGCTGCGATTATGGATGCCAAGGGAAACTATATTGGTAATACATTAGAGTGGCAAGATGTCACCGCGAGACGAGCTAAAGATCAAGAAGTCGGTCGTTTAGCTTCTGCAGTAAAAGGAATGACAACCAACCTCATGATGGCGGACAAAGAGGGGATTATTCAATACCTCAACCCATCATTATCTAATCTGCTTAAATCGAGAGAAAGTGATTTACAGAAAGCTTTACCAGGTTTTGATGCCAGCAACTTAGTTGGTAAAAATATTGATGTATTCCATAAAAACCCAAGTCATCAAAGGAATATTATCAATAATCCAGACCGCTTACCTTTCTCCTCTAACGTAGCTGTTGGTGGACTTGAATTTAATTTAACTTGTATTGCAATGCATGATGCCCAGGGTAACTACATTGGACCTGCACTTCAGTGGGAAGATATTACCGAGCAACAAGACGGTCAAAGGCAGGTTGAGTCTTTGATTCAGCGAGCAATATCTGGTGAGTTAAATGAACGTATTGATACGTCTGTATACAGTGGTTTCATGAAAGAGCTAGGAGATGGCATTAATAACTTGCTCGATACTATGGTGGAACCAATTGGTCAATGTATTGATGTTATGAGTCGTGTGGCTGATGGGGATTTAAACACTAACATGTCTGAAAATAAAGGGGAATTTGGCAGGTTGTCAGATGCGGTCAACACCTCAATTATCAATATTCGGAACATGGTAGAAAAAATCACTCAATCTTCGGCTCGGGTGGCGACAGCCTCTACTGAAATTGCTGAAGGAAATAATGATTTAAGTCAGCGTGTTGAAGCCCAAGCATCTAACCTGGAAGAGACAGCAGCAAGTATGGAGCAGATGACCGCCACGGTAAGGCAAAATGCGGATAATGCAAAAGGTGCTAATACGCTGGCTGAAGATGCGACTAAAAAAGCCAGTAAGGGAGGGGATGTGGTTGGTCAAGCTGTATCAGCTATGTCTGAAATTAACAGCGCAAGTAAGAAAATTGCCGATATTATAGGCGTTATCGATGAAATTGCTTTCCAGACAAATTTATTGGCATTAAATGCAGCAGTAGAAGCAGCAAGAGCAGGAGAGCAGGGCAGAGGCTTTGCAGTAGTTGCGGGAGAAGTTCGTAATTTAGCGCAAAGAAGTGCAGCAGCAGCGAAAGAAATTAAAGGTTTGATCAACGATAGTGTTGAAAAAGTTGATGAGGGATCCAGATTAGTCGATGAATCTGGCGATACTCTCAATGAAATTGTAGAGGCCGTAGAAAAAGTCACTGAGCTAATTGTTCAGATTGCTTCATCCAGCCTTGAGCAATCAACGGGCATTGATGAAATTAATCGTGCTATTTCGACCATGGATGAAATGACTCAACAGAATGCTTCTTTAGTCGAGGAAACATCTGCAGCTAGCCAGTCGTTGAAAGATGAAGGTAAACAGCTACTGCACCTAATGAATTTCTTTGCTTCGGATGACAATGTTGCGACGTTCGAATCAAAAAGATCAAAACAACCTACTCAAAAAAGTAATGTAAGAGAAATACGGACCCCTCGAGTTGCTAACTCCGGTTTTCAAGCCAGTGAGGAAGGGGAAGAATGGGAAGAGTTTTAAGCAGTGAAGATGGAGTTGTATCTGGTACAGAGTTTGAACTGACGGATAAGGACTTTAGATTTATCCAGTGGTTCATGCATAAGCATGCCGGTATCTATTTTTCTGATCGAAAACGTACCATGGTATATGGCCGCATTAGCCGTCAGCTTAGGCGGCTAGGCTTAAATCGTTTTGTAGATTATAAGCTGCTGATTGAACAAGATAGTGAAGAACGAGTTGGTTTTATTAATAGTCTGACCACCAATAAAACACAGTTCTTTCGAGAGTACCATCACTTTGAATTTCTTGAAAATGTCATGTTGAAAGAATGGGTCAAACAAGGAGTACAAAATTTAAGTTTGTGGTCTGCAGGCTGTTCTACGGGAGAGGAGCCTTATAGTTTTGCTTCTTCACTCTACTTTAAGGAAGCTTTTAGTTCTTTCGAGAAAGTTCAGATATATGCGACAGATCTTGACACTAAAGTGCTTTCACATGCTGAGCAAGGCATTTACAGCGAGGAGGCTGTTTCATCTATTCCTGAGAAATACTTGCAATCTTGTTTTTTTAAAGGAAAAGGCCACCAGAAAGGGAATATCAAAGTTGCTAAAGGTCTACAGCAATGTACCAATTTTCAGCAGCTAAATCTGCTGGATGATTGGCGGTGGGAACAACCTTTTGACCTTATTTCATGCAGAAATGTGATGATTTATTTTGATAAACAAACCCAAGAGAAATTGATAAGACGTTTTTATCAGCAACTTAAACCTCATGGAATACTATTTATTGGCCACTCTGAAAGTGTCGGATCCTGTAGCGATCTCTTCAGGCACCTCGGGAAAACCATTTATATAAAACAATAGGAAAAACTATGGTTGGACTTAAGGAAGCAAAGCCGATGCATGACAGTAGTCATTTCAATCGCTTTTATCACCGCCAAAAAGAGATGCACATGGTAAAGGTATTGCCTGGAGGGTTGTATTGGAGTCAGAAAGACGATGAATTAATTGCTACAGGATTAGGTTCATGTGTTGCTGTTTGCTTGTGGGACGAACTCGTTGGCATTGGTGGAATGAATCATTTTTTACTTCCTTTTGGCAACCATTCTGAAATCAATGCATGGCGGCCCGGTGAGATTATATCTACAGCTTCGCGTTATGGCAGCCATGCAATGGAAATGTTGATTAATGCCATGATTTCTCATGGTGCGCGTCGCTCTGAGTTGAAAATTAAGCTTTTTGGCGGCGCTCAAATGATGGGTAAGCATTCGATGATTGGAGAAAAGAATGTTGCTTTTATTCTGGACTATGTGGAACGTGAAAAACTCAATGTTATTGCTCAGGATCTCGGTGGGTTAGAGCCAAGGAAAATCATATTTAATCCCCTAACAGGAAAGGTTTGGCTCAAGAGATTACCGTACACCGAAGTTCATCACCTTCAACAGCAAGAAGATAAATACGCTAACCAATTAAGCCGTGAGAGTCATAGCTTGGACGATAATGAAGTGGAGTTGTTTGGATGAAAAAAATTAAAGTCTTGGTTGTAGATGATTCGCCAGTATTTAGGGCTTTGCTTGAACAAATCATTAATTCTGATCCTAGTCTTGAAGTTGTCGCATTGGCTGAGGACCCCTTCCAAGCTCGTGAACTGATTAAGCAACATAACCCAGATGTGATTACATTAGACATTGAGATGCCGAAGATGAACGGTGTCCAGTTTCTTAAAAACCTAATGCGGTTAAGGCCAACTCCTGTAGTTATGATATCAACTTTAACTCAGCATGGTGCTGAACCGACATTAACCGCTTTGGAATTTGGGGCAGTTGACTACTTTCCCAAGCCATCCGTTCACAACACAGCTGAGATGGTCAACTACAAAGATCTTGTTAATGACAAAATTAAAATGGCAGCTGGTGCCAATGTTCGTAATGACTCTTGCCAAAATTATTCATCACAGCCATTGATTACCGGTGCTGGAAAAACTGCTATTGAGATTATTGCTATTGGTGCTTCTACCGGTGGGACAGAAGCGGTTAGGAAAGTATTATCGGCATTGCCAGCAGGGCTTCCTCCGATCGTTATTACTCAACACATTAGTGCTATGTTTAGTGCTTCATTTGCCCAGAGGTTGAACGAAAACTGTGCCTTGGAAGTAAAAGAACTATCAGTTAACAAGGCTCCGCTAGTGAATGGGTGTGCTTATGTTGCACCAGGAGATAAACATTTGGTCGTTGTTAAGCAGGGGAATCACTTGTATTGCCAGCTTGATGATAGGCCAAGTGTCAACCGCCACAAACCTTCTGTTGATGTGATGTTTGATGCTGTGGCAGAAACGGTAGGAGAGAATGCCATCGGTGTTATTTTAACTGGAATGGGACAGGATGGTGCTAAAGGTATGCTTAAAATGAGGCAACAAGGCGCAAGAACTATCGCACAAGATCAAGCTTCTTCAGTGGTATGGGGAATGCCGCGAGTTGCTGTTGAAATGGATGCAGCCCAAAAAATAAAGAGTCTTAAACAAATTCCACAGCAGATATGTGATTGTCTAGACAGCCATTCTTGAATACTCAGAGACAAGGTTAGGGGGGATTATGAATAGAATAATAATGGTAACCAAGTATCGCTATGGTGTTGCTATCGGGATCCAGCTTGTGTTGCTTTCAATGGGTATGGCATTGTCTTCCTCACTAGCTCATGTAGCGGTGATGGTTTTAGCGGCAGCTGTACCTTGGTTTGTCATACCTCGAAAATCAATTGATGAATGTGAGCAAGATCTTACGGTCAAGCCTGTTAAAGATGTGCAGTCTGCTGCTAAGGAGATCAGTGAAACAATTTGCCGGATATCACAACAGTTAAATGAACCGCTAAGGTTACAAAATAGTGTTGTGGGGGAGTCAGTTGAAACATTAAACAGTAGCTTCTTTGAATTACAAAGCTTGGCAGAAAATCAAAATGAAATTGCTGAAGCGCTCGTGGTCAAGACTCTAGGTAATAAAGATGATACATACGACATTACTCAAGTTTTACCGAAAACAGAAGCTATTATCCGCCAGTTTGTCGAGACACTTATCACTGTATCGGAGAAAAGTATTTCTGCTGTACACAGTATTCACGATATGTCGGATAAACTGGATAAAGTATTTAAGTTGCTTAAACAAGTTCGAGGACTCTCCGAACAAACCAATTTGCTCGCTCTTAATGCCGCTATAGAAGCTGCACGGGCTGGTGAGGCTGGAAGAGGTTTTGCAGTGGTTGCGCAAGAGGTGAGGAACTTATCGGTGAAAGCATCAGAGCTTAACAATCAGATAGAGAAAGAAATCAACGTTGCGCAAAATACGGTGAAGGAAGCCAATAAAACTGTCGGAGAGATGGCCTCGATTGATATGACAGATGCAATAGAATCAAAAGATAAAGTTGATGAGATGTTGCTTGGAGTTCAGGAACATAATGTAATGGTTGAGCGCGAAGTACAGAAAATCAAGTCCATTGGTATAACACTGCAAAGCAGGGTTGGTGATGGTATTCGTGCATTACAGTTTACCGATATTATCATTCAGCAAGGTGAATATGCTCAAGATAGTATCGAGTTTCTTAAACAGATGGAGAGCCAATTTGCTAAATATGCAATTGGTAGGACTGATGGTGATGATTTTAATAAGGCTATCAGTAGCCTTAAAAATAATATTGAGCAAAGAAGTGCGCCGGCAGCCTCTCAAGCAAGTATTGAAGAAGGTGAAGTCGAGTTTTTTTGAAATTTTGGTTAGGTGAAGATCAGGCAAGGTATACAAGTCTTGCTGTCTTAATAAGGAGACACTATGTCAGTTGAGTCAGAAATCGATACGGGTGCGAAGCATGTGACCATTGTTATAGAGGGAGCGTTTGGTTTTAGCCTTGTGCAGGAGTTCCGCCGCTGCTATTCCGACAAGAAAAATTACCGCTTTACTATTGATTTGCGCAAAGTTGACTATATCGATAGTGCAGGTTTGGGCATGTTGCTTAATATGCATAATTATCTTGAGCAAGACGATGGCATGATCCGTATTACCAACACTCTACCTCAAGTACGGAAAATACTATCGATCTCTCGTTTTGATAAAAAGTTTGCCATCGAGTAGATATTTGGGGAGAGCTGTATGCATGTCATGATAGTTGACGACCACGCGACAAATAGAGAGTTGTGTCGGTTTATGTTAAGTGGCATAACAGAAAAAGTAACCACTTTTGAAAACGGTGAAGGAGTTATCAATGCTATGCGGAAAATGCCGCTGTTGCCTGACATAATTCTTCTTGATGTTATGATGCCAGTTAAAGATGGTTTTACAACGGCTAAGGAAATCCGTGAGGCTTTTTCCGGAACACATATGCCGATTATTTTCCTCACAGTGCTAGATGATCATGACTCTTTTGAGAAATGCTTGACGGTTGGTGATGACTTCATTCCTAAGCCAGTTGAGCGTAGTGTTTTGATAGCTAAGGTGCAGGCTCACTATCGTATTGTAAAAATACACAACCAAGTTAGAGAGCAAAGAGACGAGCTTAGCTATTTCCACGAGCAGGTGCGCTACGATTACGCGATTGCAGAATCTATTTTTTCCAATTTGATGGACGAAATGGGTTCACAGTTAAAGAATATCTATGGTATTGACTATAAATCCACACCTTCGACGGTCTTTAATGGGGATATGATCGTGGTTGCTAATCGGCCTCATGGTGGTGTCTATGTCATGATAGCGGATGCAACAGGTCACGGCCTTCCTGCTGCTATTTCAGCTATCCCTGCCACCCGAGCTTTTTTCTCTATGGCATCGAAAGGCTTATCTCTCGGAGAAATTGTCCGCGAGCTTAATGATGTATTGGTAAGATTTTTACCTATGGGCATGATGTTAGCCGCAAGTGTATTTGAAGTTAGAGCAAACGGTTTTGAGGTTTCATGGTGGGGTGGAGGGTTGCCTGATGGTTATCTATTGGATAAAGATGGCACCATTGTACGTAAACTAGTATCAACTCATATGCCACTAGGAGTGCTAAAGGAGCATGAGTTTGAAGCTGAACTTATACACTACAAGATGGAGCCAGATCAGAGGATCGTTTGTTATACCGACGGAGTTGTCGAAGCAGATAATGGAATTGGAGAGCAATTTGGACAGGGGCGACTAGAAGAAGCGCTGATGTCTGGACGAGCAATCATCCCTACAGTATTTGAATCGGTTAAAAATTTCTCTAGCCGTAATGTTGGTGATGACTTATCAATACTGGCGATGACGTTTCCGATTTCTAATAGTAACGATAGAATAGCTCAACAAAACAATTCCTATTTAAGTCAGACTCAATCTCAATCTACAATAACCTTCCCTGCTTCTATACTAAAGTCAGTCACTGTAATGAGTGAAGTAAGACAGTTTATGACAGGTGTGATGTCGGGGGCACATCTTGATTTAGTTTGTTCAGTATTATCTGAGTTATTTGCTAATGCAATTGAGCATGGGTTGCTTAATATGGATTCTCGGATTAAAGAGGAGCCAGATGGCTTTTTTACTTTTTATCAGTTGCGCGAACAAAAGCTTCAAGAGTTGTCAGATAAATATTGGTTATCTTTATCTATTGACTATCAACCGGGTAACACAAAGATAATTATGACACTTGAGCATAATGGAGAAGGTTTTGATCACGCTAAGGTAAAAACTGGAAGTGATAAATCTTTGACACATGGTCGTGGTATCGTACTTGCATCAGAATTATGTGATTCATTGGAATATTCAAAGCAGGGTAAATGTGTGACCGCCATCTATCGTTTGGACTCGAAGCACCATTTCCCCAGTTCTGATTAATGATATTTACAGTGTAAAAGTAAGTGAGAAGTGACCGAGCCCCTACTTTGCTATAAATTAAATATTCTATTCCAGCAGGATTATATAAACTAAACTTAAAGGGATAAAAAAAAGTAGGCTGTAAATGTGGGACAAGTTAGTCAGCTTATCTGAAGACGATCAACATGTTATAGCTAAGTTACCACAGGATATAAATCTTGAAGGTAAACTTACCGATAACGGTGTTGAGGAAGAGCTAAACAATATTGGCGCTACCGACTTTTGTATACTGACCGAAGAAGTGAATCGGTTTATTAATTGTGCAAATGAAGGTAAAAGTGAAGCGCTGATAGGCTTTCCGATCGCTGAAGTCAGAGATGCAGTGGTAGAGGTGATTTTATCTGATCATGATATGCTCGCCAGTATGGTGGTGACAGGAGCATTTCGTGGCTCACCATTAAAGGGGCCTCAAATTGTTCATGCACTAGCCCATGCTCATGTCACTAAAGGAATTAATAAGCTCGCACTAAAGAAAGTTTTAGTAATGAGCCACCAACTCAAGCCTGGTCAGACATTTACGCAGCCAGTTGCGAAAGGTAAAAACCCAGTTCAAGGCCAAGATGCCAAGTTTATTCCTTTAGTTAAAGATGTGACTAAGCAAGTGTTAGCACCGACAGAAGATGAAAGTGGAAAAGTCGACATGTTAAATCTCGGTGAGACTGTCACGGTTGAAGCTAACGCGCGTTTGATGAAGAGGATACCTGCCACTAAGGGAGTTCCTGGCATAACAGTACAAGGGAAGTCTATTCCACCAAAACCAGGTAGTGATGCCGTCCTTAAAGCCTCCAAAGGATCTGAAATTTCTGCAGATGATCCCAACGTACTTATTGCTTCAGTGTCTGGAATGCCAATGATCAAAGAGCGTTCAGTTGAGGTTGAAGATGCAATTTGTCTCCCTTCGATTGGTGTCGCAACTGGTCATATAAAATTTAAAGGTAATGTGATTGTTACGGGAAATATTGAATCTGACATGGTCGTTCGCACCACAGGAAATCTAACAGTAGGCGGGTTTATTGAATCAGCTGACGTTCAGGCGCAGGGTGATATTGAAGTTGCCAAAGGCATTATTGGGCATAATGTTTCAGGTGATGCTGAAAAAACCTGTAAGGTTAAATCTGGTGGGTCTATTACGGCAAACTATGCACAATTTTCTGATTTGCAAGCGGCTGAAAATATTAAACTTTCAATACATTGTATGGGAAATGGATTACGTTGTGGTAAAGATCTTACAGTGTCAGATGCGGCAGAAAAGCAAGGAACACTCAGTGGTGGTAGTGCTATGGTTGGCGGCAAGATCACTTGTATAAACTTAGGAGTCGAAGGTGATACTGCGACTCATGTGAATGCATTCGCTCGTTATGCAAATTTTAAGGAGCGGCAGCAGAAATATAAAGAAGAATATACAGCAGCCCAAGAAGCAACCATGAATGTGGTTAGGAAAGAACTCGAATTTAAAAAACGCCCCAAAGCAGAACGAACAGAAGAAGACGAAGAGAATATTGATAAGTTAAAGAAAGAATCTAATGCTCGATTAGAAAAAGCTAAAATGGCTAGAGACAGACTTGAAATGGAGTTGGAAGAAGCACTTGAAGAAAACATTATAGAGGTTAAGCACAAGGTTTATACACACGTGACAGTGCAATATGGTGAAGAAAAAGTGATCACAAAACGTGCTCATGGCGCCAGTACTTTTAGCTTTACTCAGTATGAGATCAAATGTGCCTCAGCTATGGATGAAGAAGCATTGGAGCAAGATTAATAACTTACTTATATTGAAAGTAACCAACCTGGTGTTGGTTACTGCGTTTTGTATATCTCTAGTCATCTTCTATATAGTTGACGACACTTGATGAAGTGCGTTGTAAGTGCAAATGTAGAGCACATAAGCAAAGTGATAGCCAAGTTTTCCGTCAAACCTGAAATTGTCAGTCCGATTCCAATTTGAAGATAATAAATGAGCCCAAGTATTGCCCCAGCACTTCCTGAGAATTGTTTGTAATCATTTAAAGCGTTACTGATAATATTCGGGATGGCAATGCCAAACGCTACAACGACTAACCCCATCATTAAAACGAAATAAAGGCTTTGTAGAGTAAAGTATACACCCACACTACCGATTATGAGTAATACAACAGCTGTAGTCATTAGCTTTGTTTGGCTCACTTTCTGTTTCAAAAGACGCCCATTTATATAACTACCCAGCATGATGCTAAGTCCTAAGATTGCTCCGCTGTAACCGAATTGTGTAGCGGTATACCCTAGCTTAGAAAACAAAAATGCTCCCAGTTGGTAATAGGAAAACAACGCAATATTGAAGAAGGCAATCATCAGGGTTGAATACCATATATGCCCATCTTTTATCATCTCACAACATAGGTGAGTAAGTTTTAAAGGTATCCTGGTTCGCTGTGTTTCAGGTAGTTTTACTAGGCAGTAAAGCCCAAGCAGCATTGCCATGCTGACTAAGGTAGCAAACACATATTGATGTCCTCCTGCATGAACTAATTGACCACCAATAGCCATTCCAAAGACTGGGCCTAATGCAATTCCCATACTCATTAAACTGAAAACTTTCCCTAGTTCCTCACCATTGAACACATCTCTAAGCATTGTTTGTGTTACGACTGAACCTACGGCAATACCAAAGGCTGCGATGATTCTTGCAATTATTAGCAGAGTAAATTGGTCTGTAAGGAGTGCAATCATTGAAGATAGACCATACACAATTATGCCTAATAACATTGTAGGTCTGCGCCCCCACTTATCTGCGGCAATTCCCCAAAAAACAACCCCGAAAGCGAATGCAATAAAGTAGACAGACAAAGTTTGAGAGGCCTGAGCATCGCTAACATTAAAAGACGTTGCAATAGAGTGAAGAGCTGGGCTATAGATAGTTTCGACAATTTGTGGAAACATAAGCAAGATGAACATCAACCACATGGAAGGTTTACTGCGCATGATACATTCTCAAATAAATTTAACTTGGCGTGCAGTATACAGAGAAGTAAGCTAACTCTATTAACAAGATTAATACACAAAACATCATAATAAGGACAAAATTTGTTAATCGATGAGCATTCCCATTTTGATCCGGATAGCGTAGAAGATACCGTAGTAGGGGTAGCTGCGGATCTTGGTCGTCATGACTCAGGTATGCATAGTCATATTAAAGGCCAAATATTGTATGCCCCACGAGGCTGCATGCACTTTGCTTTAGAGGACTCGATTTGCGTGCTGCCTCCGACTAAAGCTGTATGGATTCCTCCCGGTACACTTCACCGAGCTTATATGAATAATGTGGTAGCATATCGTTCGCTATATTTTGATAGTAATTATTATTCGTGTCCTACCGAAATCACAACAATAATTGTTAGCGATTTGCTAAAAGCATTGATTAATAAAATGTCATTTTGGTCAGTAGGTGAATCTAGGAATGAAACGAGAAACTGTTGTAACTTGTTTTGGGAAGAGTTTTATGCGAGTGAGAAGTACTTTTGTCATTTACCGTTACCTAAAGATCGTCGCTTACATTACCTCCATCTTCAATTATCTAATGAGCAGTTTCTTGCCCCAAACTTAGCATCACTTGCCGAAAGTGTAGCTTTGAGCCCAAAGACAGTTACACGTATATTCAAAGCAGAGACAGGAATGCCTTATCAAGATTGGAGGCAGCAGTGGCGTAAGTTAAAAGCGGTAGAACTATTGTGTCGTAAACTTCAAGTTAGCGATGTCGCATACTGGTTAGAATTTTCTTCAGATAGTGCATTTATCGCATTTTTTAAGAAGCATACTGGCCAGACACCACTGCAGTTTATAAAAGGTAACGTTTATTAAGACCTTTTCTTAGTTTTAGAAATCAAGAGCTAATTGGTTTCTCCTAAAATAGGAACAACTAGGATATCCACAGGGGAACGGTTAATCAGTTGTCGGGAGTAAGAAATAATTTTGCTCCAAAAATCCTGATGATGACCGCACAGCAATAAATCAACATGATAGTTTTCTATTGTTTCGGAAAGTTTATTGGCTAAATTTCCAGTTCCGACGAGAAAATGTCGGATAGGAAAATCGACATTAGCTTCGAAAGATCTTAATTTTTTCATAGCGAGCTGACTGACAGGTCTGACATTAATGTCGGTATGAATGTCAACGAGATCCGGATAGATCTCTCCATGGGTACCATCAATGTGAATAAAGGAGATATCAGCGTTGTGCTGTTTAGCCATAAATATTGCTCTTTCAATCAGTAGGTTGCTTTCACTAGATAGCTCTAAAGCAACTAAAATATGTTGGTATCTCATCTTCATTTCCTTCTATTATCCCAGACACTCCCATCATAAAGTTAAAAGCTAAAAAATATTGCTCCCATGATCTCGAATATGCAGCCAGTTGATTTTTATTGCTGAAATAGCTGTGATTGAAACGATAAAAATAAGTTAAATCTCAATAGTTGACACTTTCGGCACATAACTTTTACGTAGATTTGTTAAAGTTGCGTCAATGATAACAATGTACACCTTTTATTGTCGGTCTTACTCTTGGCTGGCTACATTTTTAAGATCCTATGAAGTTAAATCGATGTATTAATCGCCTGCGCAACTATGACTTTGAGCGTAGTTTGTTCAAGCGACGGGCAGTTGTAGCCTTTGTCACTATGGTATTGTTGTGTTTTGTGCTTGTTGCAAACTTATACCAGCTTGAAGTAAAAGATTTTTCGTACTATCAGACACGAGCAAACGATAATCGTATCCAAGTATTACCTATCTCTCCGCCTAGGGGATTGATTTATGACAGAAACGGTAATCTTGTGGCTCAAAATATTCCAGTTTACGTATTGGAAGTTGTCCCTAACAAGGTGGCATCTTTACGTGGATCTATCCTTCATTTATCAAACTATATTGAACTATCGCCAGATCAACAGGAAAAACTAACGCAATTACGTCCTACTGGGCATAAGTTGCAGACAATAAAAAGTGGTTTAAGTGAAGTAGAAGTCGCTCGATTTTCGGCTCATCAGCATGAATTTCCAGGCTTTAGACTGAATGCAGAAATGAAACGCTATTATCCTTACGGAGCATCGTTAACTCATGTGGTAGGGTACGTAGCACATATCAATGATCGCGACTTGGAACGTTTAAAAGAAGAGGGAGAGATCGGCAATTATCGGGCAACCAAAACGATTGGGAAACTTGGTATCGAGCGATATTATGAAAAAATTTTGCATGGGCAACAGGGCTACGAAGAAGTAGAAGTCAATAACCGTGGGCGTGTGATACGAACTCTTAAATATGTACCCCCAATAGCTGGAAAAGATCTCGTTCTTAATATTGATGTTGAGTTGCAAAATCATGTTTATCAACTTTTTGGAGATAGACAAGGCAGTGCGGTTGTCCTTGATCCAAAAGATAACAGTGTACTCGCAATGGCTTCTAGCCCAAGCTATGATCCCAACCCATTTGTTGACGGTATTTCTAGTGCTGATTATCGTAAGTTACTGCAAAACCCTTATCATCCATTACTCAATAGAGCGACCTTAGGAGTTTATCCGCCAGCATCAACGGTAAAACCGTTTATCGCCATTGCAGGTTTAAGTGAGCAAGTCATTAATCCACAGACTATTCGTAACGACCATGGTAGTTGGCAGATACCAGGGTCCAGTCGCCATTCTAAAGCTTGGCGTGATTGGAGACGCTGGGGGCATGGTGATGTAAACGTGACTTTGGCGATTGAAGAATCGGTGGATTCATTTTTTTACCAAATCGCTTATGACCTAGGTATAAACAGAATATCTGATTGGATGGGCATGTTTGGCTTTGGGCAGAGAACGGGGGTTGATATTTTTGAAGAGACGGCAGCCAATATGCCAACGAGAGAGTGGAAGCAACGTCGTCACCACCAGCCATGGTACAAAGGTGATACTGTGCCTATCGGTATTGGCCAAGGCTATTGGACGGCAACGCCTCTTCAACTAGCTAAAGCGACTTCGGTGTTAGTGAATCATGGTGATGTGACGCCACCCCACTTACTTAAGGCGGTGATTGAACACGGACAGAGTTATGCAGCTGCACAACTTGTCGACTACCCAACAAAAAATGAAATGAAGCAAGTTAAAGATACCTACTGGAACATATCACTTAATGCAATGCGGTTAGTAAATGAAGGCCCAAGAGGTTCTGGTCGCAGAGTGTTCAAAGGAGCCCAATATTGTAGTGGTGGAAAGTCTGGCACGGCACAGGTATTTGGTTTAAAAAAAGATGAGGTTTATAACTCAAAAGAGTTGAGCCACGATTTACTCGACCATGGTTTGTTTACAGGTTTTGCTCCATGCGAGAACCCAGAATACGTCACAGCTGTTGTTATTGAGCATGGTAATGGCGGTTCTAAAGTTGGGGCACCATTTGTTAGAAATGTGTTTGATTACTTGCTGATAAAACGGAAGGGTTAGATAAAGAGATATAGTTGTTTAACTGTTTGTTACAGAAAAGCTGACAATAACGCCAGCTTTTCCATTTTAATATTTACCAATGATTTACTTCTTGGACGCACTTTTGTTTACGTCTTTCCAATACTGAATGCGAATACGGTGAAGTTGAGCTCTTCTCATTTTTTTCATCAAATTACCCCATGTAGCAACGTGTTTTTTCTTGATGTCATTAAATCAAGTACTTAATGAACAAATTTACTTTAGTGAGCATATTCAAGGATTGCCACTTGACTAAGTGTGGTTTTACATATTTCAGCAAGTTTTTGTTATGAAAGTGAAAAACACCTCATTTTAATGGAATTGTAATGTAATTATTATAGAAACAGCTCGCACGTACTTTACAAAAGAAACAATAGTTTAACTTGGTTGTCATTTTTTCAGTCTATCCTGACCAAAGATTAAAAAAATACATAAGGAATCGCAATGAAAAACCACGAAGAGCAAGAGTCTCAATTTAGTCAAATGATAGATGCGAGGCTATCTCGTCGACGTTTTTTGGCAGGGACTGCTGCTGTTGGAGCCGGTAGCTTTTTGTCACTTAATCCGATTGCTAAAGCATTTGCAGCTAACAAGAAGAGTACTTTACTGAATTTCTCTGCGGTTTCCGCTTCGACAGTCGACACCCTTATTGTTCCTAAAGGTTACAGAGCGACACCTTTGGTTTCATGGGGTGACCCTCTTTTTGCGGATGCTCCTGAGTTCGACTCAAGTGGCAAACAAGATTCTAAAGCCCAATTAAGACAGTTTGGCGATAATAATGATGGTATGAGTTTATTCCCCATCAGCCAAGATCGGGCGGTAATAGCGGTAAATAACGAGTATACCAACTACGAATACCTATTTGATCATGGTGGTAAATCGATGACAGCAGATGATGTTGCCAAGTCGCAAGCCGCCCATGGGGTGACGGTATTCGAGATTACAAAATCAGGCAGTCAATGGCAGTTAGACAAGAATGGTACTCGCAATCGCCGAATTACAGCCAATACTGAAATGAGGTTAACTGGCCCTGCTGCGGGACATAGTTTGATGAAAACTAAACTAGATCCCTTAGGTACTAAGCCTTTTGGAACATTTGCAAACTGTGCTAATGGGCAAACTCCATGGGGAACCTACCTTACTTGTGAAGAGAACTTCGATGGCTATTTTGGCAGTGTCAAATCTGTAGATGTATCTGATGATCACAAACGTTATGGAATATCACCAGTACAAAGTGAATATCAATGGCACAACAATGATGAACGCTTTGATATTGCTATTCACCCTAATGAGCCGCATCGCTTTGGTTGGGTGGTCGAAATTGATCCACATAACCCTGCATCTACACCCCTTAAAAGAACGGCTCTTGGCCGTTTTAAGCATGAGAATGCGGCTGTCGTTGTCAATGATGATGGCCATGTGGTGGTTTACATGGGGGACGATGAACGTGGAGAGCATCTTTACAAGTTTGTTTCAAAGAACAAGTATCAATTAGGTCATGACAAAGAGAATAGAAATCTTCTTGAAGAAGGGACTTTGTATGTCGCTAAGTTTGATATGGACAAAGACAAATTGAAAGGTCATGGCCAGTGGTTGGAGTTAACCTTTGGCAAAAATGGTCTTAATAAAACCAACGGCTTTAATGATCAGGCTGAAATCGTCACATTTGCACGTCGAGCTGCAACTCATGTTGGTGCAACAACTATGGATCGCCCAGAGTGGGTCGCGGTTCACCCCGACAAGAAATTTGTTTTTTGCACTCTAACTAATAATAAGCATCGAGGCGTAAAAGAAGGCCAGCCAGTTGGAGGTCCTAACCCACGTAAAAAGAACAACTATGGGCAGATTATTCGCTGGGCACCAGCAAAAGGAGATCATACTGCTGAGGTCTTTGAGTGGGACTTGTATCTGATTGCGGGTAACCCAAGTATCCATAAGGGGAATTTGTATGCAGGTAGCGAAAATATTACTTCAGATAATATGTTTAATAGCCCAGATGGTATAGGTTTTGATAAAGCTGGCCGTTTGTGGATTCAAACTGATGGCGATTATTCCAATAAAGGGGATTTTGCTGGCCAAGGTAATAACCAAATGCTCTGCGCAGACCCTGTTACCGGAGAAGTACGCCGTTTTCTAACTGGACCTATTGCGTGTGAAATTACGGGCTTATCTTTCTCTGAAGATTACAAAACAATGTTTATAGGGGTTCAGCATCCAGGTGATAGCGGTGCGCCGTCTCATTTTCCTGCTGGTGGAAACAGTAAGCCAAGATCAACCATTATGGCTATTACTCGTGAAGATGGTGGTGTGATAGGTGCGTAGCGGCTTTGGTGTGGCTGCATCGCTATGAATAAGAAAGGAGCAGTGATGCTCCTTTCTTTGATAATATTTAACCGTGGAGGTTAATACGTCTTAATCTGAGCGCCCGCGCCCAAGAATTCGCCACTTGTCTACAATCAGTCCGTTTTTCACAATATGTAACCAGTCAAAGTTATTTAGTGTTGTATCGCAGTGGCTTGGAGTAAGGGTTAAGGTTTGACCTATACTGAGCGTTTGGTCCGAATTGAGGTGCAATATACCATGTTCATCGCCACCACACTGATAAGTGATGTCTTGATGAAAATCGACTGTCGGTATCCCCAAATCGATTGAAAGTGATTTCATTCCAGCATCAATAACAGCGCGATTTGGTGTTGGGTGGCTTATCACGGTACTGATAACTTTTAATCCAGGGGTAAATTGTAAGTTTCTATCCTGATCTTCTTCGTCTCCTATATTGGAGTATGATGAATCCATAAACAGGTAAGATCCTGCTTGTATCTCAGTGTAATCTAAGCCTTGGTATGCTTGATAAGTCCCTGTGCCTCCGCCACTGATTATTTGTGGTGTTAGGTTACGAGGCTTAAGCTCAGTTTCTATATAATCAAAAAGGGAAGTAACGGCCGAACGTGCTTGCTGCTGTCTTTCTTCAAAACCTTTGATAAGCTGTAGGTGACCACTGTATGCCTGTATACCTAAGTAATTAACCCCTTCAGCTTGAATAATTTTTTTAATTAGATTCAATAACTCTGGGCCGACTGTAACGCCACATCTTTGCTGGCCGCTTTCCACTTCAATTAAAAGGTTGACCTCTACTTTAGATTGCTGGGCAAACTTGGCAATATCATCAACATGCTGGGGATGGTCGATAACTTGATACAACTTAGCATCTGGGTATTGAGTATGGAGTTTTATTAGACGCTGAATCTTTGTATCACCTGCAATAGGGGTTGTGATTAGAATGTCTTTAATGCCCCCTTCGAGCATGACTTCAGCTTCACCGAGCTTTGAGGTGCATATTCCTCTGGCACCGAAATCAATCTGTTTTTGTGCCAGTTGTGGAATCTTATGTGCTTTAGTATGAGGTCTGAGTGTTAAGCCGAGTTTATCAATTCTACGTTGCATTTCTGCTAAGTTATTTTCAACGGTATCTATGTCAATAAACAAAGCTGGTGTATCTAGGTTTTCTAATTTCATAGTCTGACACTTATTATTTTATTGCGGTTTAGGAGGCATAAAGATTTGTGGTATTGGTATGGCTTTGCCTAATATTAAACTATCGCCCTTTACTGCCGTTAACAAAATAAGAGATTTGTTTTTTTGCGACTCATTTTGAAAGCGGGATTGTGTTAATAATGCCATAGCAGCTATCTGTATGAACAGTATAAGCTTTTTCGAAAATATTATGGCTTAATTTATGGCATACCGCTTGCGTAATTGAGATTGTCCATGCATTTAGAATCACAGGAGGAGTCATGGCTCATTCACTGAATTCTCACACCAACCAGCGTAGTATCAATATCTCTGGGCTACGAATGTTTGCAGATAATGCATCACGCCATCCTAATAGTTCAATTGCACCAAGGTCTGAACTTAAAGACAATTATTGGACTGATGATAGTGATTTACCTCTATTAGTAGATTCGGGATTGTTCGAGCTACCTGAAAATGCCTGCCCATATACTTTGTTTGATATTGATAGTGTGGTTGCCAGTAAGGAAACCTTGGGATCCCTTACTATCGATTGTCACGGACGCTGGTGCTATTCGGTATACAATATTAAGATGCAGTTTCTAAAAATTGGTGAGAAAAAAATGGAACATTTCTCCCTATATACTGAACAAGGCCAATTGCTGACGGTTTTCTTAACCTTAGTGGGCACCCATGGTGGTGCAACCGTAAAAAAAGTGCTCACTGAAGCGACTGGCTTTTAGGTTTTCTCTAGGCTGCGTTTAGCTGAGTTGCTAACTCGCGGCCATTTCCTCTGAATTGCTCGACTGTTGAAGCGAACTCAGCGGGTATTTGGAGTAGTCTAGAATCTGGATGTTCAGCCATATATTTTAGTTTGGATTCGTTGTTCATGAGCCCGTCCCAATCCCTATGTATGGAGAGGGCCAAATGAATTGTGGTGGCCATTTGGGGAGATAGTTCAGCATCTCTTGGCTCATTAAAATTTGCAATAGCATCAATCATTGGGGCCGGGAATTTCCACGTTTTTGCCAGTTTTGCGCCTAAAGCTGGAGCACTGATATTAAGCACTTCTTCCTGTACGGATATAGCGTCTTCCCCATTTTGTGTCCTTATTGCGATTTCAGCAGCAGCCTCTGGCACTAGCGTATGAATCATTAGCTCACCAATATTATGAAGAATACCTGTAGTAAAGACTTCATGGGTGTCCATTTGTACTTGCTCAGCGATTTTGCTCGCGATGACAGAGACTTCGAAAGTATCTTCCCAATATTGATTAAGATCTAAGGTTTTGACTTTTGGAAAGGCGCTAGATAATACAGATGCGACGACTAATGTTCTTACTGGGCCTGTTCCTACGCGTAAAAGTGCCTGATGAACGGAAGATACAGACGTATTCCCACCAAAATGGGCTGAATTAGCCATACGTAGCAGTCGAGCACTAAGCACTTGATCGGTTGAAATCTTTTGCGAAAGTTTGTCGAAATCCACTTCATCCTGATTGACCATGTTAAGTAAGTCTTGGAGCACTTTGTGGATGCGAGGTAGTTCGTTGATGCGAGATAACAGAGCTTCTTGAGCCATTTTTATACCCTCTTAAGCTTATAGACGTTAGTAAAGAATAGCATGTCCGTTTGAGACAAGATTATTGGTTTTGAGTAATAAAATTGAATTGCTGGCTTTAATTTGAGTGTTCGTGAGTTCTATTTATTGATAGCATTAGCATAGATAGTCGGGGAGCTAAATTTGGCAGTAAAGTTGAAAGCTGAGATCGCATTGCGAGACCCGTAGAACCTGATTCAGTTAACACTGGCGTAGGGAACTAATTGCAATGGGTAGACAACATCATGGTGTGCTCAGTTTGTATAGTCTCTTATTTGACAAGCGAGACCTGCAGCCAGCAAAGAGTTCCTGACCTTTAGCAGTAGGAACGATTATGTTAAGTAAAAGCAGCAGCCACCCCGTAGTACTCACCATTGCTGGTTCTGATAGTAGCGGTGGAGCTGGGATTCAAGCAGACATTAAGACGATGTCTGCTACAGGAACCTATCCATGCTCTGTTATTACGGCCATCACCTCCCAAAATACGCTAGGTGTAACTGCTGTCCATTCTATTCCTCTTAAACACATAGCAAGCCAAATAGATGCAGTATTGAGCGACCTCAACGTTGTTGCGGTTAAAGTTGGTATGTTAGTGGATGGCCAAATGATTAGGCTAGTTGCCGATAAGCTTAGGCAATACCGACCTAAAAACTTGGTTTTAGACCCTGTAATGGTTTCAACCAGTGGTCAAAGGTTATTAGAGCATTCAGCTATTATGACTTTGAAAGAAGAATTGATTCCAATGACTGATTTAATTACCCCTAACTTGCCTGAAGGGGCAGCCTTGACAGGAAGTCAGGGTCCGAAAGATAACAATCAGATGAAAAATATGGTTGAGCCTTTGCGTGGACTCGGTTCTGACGCGGTGCTCTTTAAAGGGGGTCATATGGAATCGGACCAAAATAACTGCTCTGACTTACTCATATTATCTGATAGTGTTGAATGGCTGCGTTCAAGTCGTTATTCAACAAACAACACTCATGGGACTGGGTGTACACTTTCTGCAGCAATTACATCATATCTAGCTCAAGGTCATGAGCTGCATAAAGCTGTTTATTTAGGGAAGCAGTACGTCTCCCAAGCAATTGCTAATGCTGATGAGCTTAAGGTGGGCAGAGGGCGCGGCCCCGTGCATCATTTTTTTGATGGTCACGCTAATGTTCGGTGATAGTGTTTTCTTGAATGGTACTTAGTACTAGATGTAAAAACAGTGCCAAAATGAAATCAGAAGTGCAAGTTTTAAGCTTTGGATCTCATGGATGCCATATAAGATTTAACTTATTGAATGCTTTAACAGTTTTGTGTGATGACTTTAACATGTTAGCGTGAACTTTCACTTATTTGACATTGATCTGATAAATCATCCCTATTGCTTCGATTACTATTCACCCTCTTCAAAGTATGGTGCGGAGTTTTACTAGTGAAGCATTCTTTTTCGAATAAGCAATATGGTGTGACACTTCTAGTAATATTTTTCTTAGGGATTATGGCTCTGAGTGTAATGGTCAATGATATTGACTTATTTAGTCCCGTATCCGCATCTACTGGTTTTAGTTTTACTGTCTTAACATTTTCTGCAGGACCAAAAGGGTTTATTGTTTCTCTCGTAGTCTTAGCTGCTATTACGTGGAGACTTATCCCCAACCGAGCTTTGTGGATGAAGAAGATGTTCCATTTAGGTTTGATTCTTACCGTAGGTTTCATTTGTAAAACGGCCCTCAAGCAAGCTACAGAAAGCCCACGTCCATACACTGAAGTATTGACGCAAAACCTCTTGATTCCCCAATCTTCGCACTTCTATAACTTAAGTTCGTTGCAAAAGCAGCAAGTGATTGATGAATTGATAGGCAGTGTGAGTACTTGGAGAATCAATCAATGGCAGGGAGAGCGAGATTACTCTTTTCCCTCAGGCCATACGATTTTCGTCGCTATATGTTTGGCTTTTTTTGGTAATTTGTTTCTTCAAAATGGTCGCTATCTTCTTACGCTCGCACTTAGTACATGGGCAATGGGGGTAGCATATAGCCGCTTGTGGCTTGGAATGCACAGGCCGATCGACCTGTTGGGGTCAGTCGTTTTTGTACTGTTAGTTTATATTCTTAGTGTAAAGCTAGAGAAAGTGAGTGATAAAATCTTGAGCCGTTGTCTTAAAGCTAGAGTAGGTGAGGGCTAGGAGAGCAATTGTCAGGAAAAGAAAGTACTTTTCCTGACAATGGTAAGCTGTGTTATAGATCGCGCATGAGTGTCTCATATTCTTCATTAGCCTGAGAGATAAGGTGATGGAGTTCAATCGCATCCTTATCATCCAGATCCAGTTGCCACTGATGTTGCGCCCCTTTTCCCTTTAGACGTGTCTTTCCGGCTAGTTTCTCAAAGCTTATATCGTAAAGATCAGTTTGATGATGTTCTTTTTTTTCAATAATATCAACATCTAATACCCCTGTTGGGTTGACCTCTATATGAGCATGAAAGTGATTGCTGTCTTGTAGTTCGTAGTCTCTGAATGTTGAAATCATGTATAACCCCCGTAGTGATTTATTGATGAGTTTTTCAATTGTAGGACAGAGATCTGGATGTGGTAAAAATAATTTTCAAGCTTGATCTAGGTTAAACAGATGTTCAAAACTCCGTCACGGATTTCAGTCTTTTCTCAACAGCATTGATCGCATGAACAACAGAAACTGGCGGCGATTTTGAATAAGGGTGCAGGGCATAAACATTATTTATAGCTAAGTAGTGCTCTTTAAAACAAGGTTCTAAGTCTGGGTATTGATCTAGCAGAAAGTCTGGTAGTAGGCCAACTCCCATTCCATGTTGAATTAAGCTAGCCACTTGGTTGATGTTGTTTGCTCTATGATGGGCTGTATAACATAGCTCAGTTGTTGAGGAGCTTTCCCTGTGGTTAAGAGTATGGATTATATCTTTTGCTTGCCAGTGGTTCGCAATATAGTTAGCTTCAGCCGCATTTTGGCAGGTGTGTTTTGATTGACAAAGTACGTCTTGAAAACGGCCAATTCGCTTTTGTTTAATAGTGCTATCTGGGGACTCTCCGAACCGAATTGCAATATCTATATCATGCTGGAGTAAGTCTAATTGACGATCATCTGCGATTAAATTTAGTGACACTTTTGGGTAAGAAGAAAATGCACTACTTAAAGCCGGTATGACAATAAGTTCCATCAAGGCCACTGGTGCAGTGATAGATACTTTTCCGTGTGGTTGTTGTTGTAATTGGTGAATATCCTCCCAAGCATGAGACATTACGTCGTTCAATGCGACGCAATGCTGATAGAATTGCTCACCAGCGAGGGTCAGTGATTGTCGACGTGTTGTGCGCTTTAGCAAGTCTATGTTTAGCTCATTTTCGAGTTGCTTAAGGTGATTGCTGAGCACCGATTTTGATAATTCGAGCCTTTCAGCAGCTTTAGAAATCGATCCTGAGTCTACAATCGTCTTAAAGATCATCATTTGTCTTTGTTTATTCATTATTGTTCTCTTTTTGAAAACAGTCTTTTCTTATTTATCTGTTTTTACACATTAAGTTTAGCAATACACTGATTGCATCAAACTAGCAAGGAGAAATTAAATGAAATCATCAACTCAGAATCTATGTAACGCGGGTAGTCAAGCGTGGAAAATGGCATTTAACCACCAAGACGCGAAAGGTTGTGCAGAGCAATATACCCCAAGTGCAATCATGGTCGCTAAGCCTTTTGGGACGTTTGAAGGTCGTGAACAGATTCAAGACTTCTGGCAAAATATTATCGATCAGGGTTTTTCAGATGTGGTGTATAGCGATATTGAATGGCAACAAGTCGATGACAATAGCTTTGTATTGTCTTCAAAGTGGACAATGAATAAAGCCTTTGGCGCTGTGCACAAAGAGGTATGGACCATTTGCGAAGATGGTGTTGCCCGCTTGTCTTTTGATGAGTTTGAAGTATTGGGTGAACGATAGTACCAGTAACGGGGATAATCCCCGTTACAATAAAATGAAGGAAGTGAAGGTTTGGCTGATGACTGTTTACTACTAACTATCAATAAAAAGTTTAAGAAGGAAGCCATATCATTTCAAAGTAATGCTCACTTGAATATTATAAAGTCAATTTCTGTGTTTGAGCATGTTGCTTCCATCCAATCTTTAGGGGTCATTCCTATAGCGTTTTTTGTTTTCATTTGGACTGAATTGGCGCTTTGGAGTAGTGCTTTCGAAAAAATCAACTTGTTCACTCTTTTAATGCTGTTTTTTTCGTCGTTTTTTAACGCCCAATGAAGAGCAAAGGCATTAAATACATTCTTTTCTTCAATAGAATCTAGCATTGATTTTATGTGGTTCTGGTTACCCAACTCAGCAGCAATATGCAGAGGAGTAAAGCCCCTAGTATCTTGCAGTGCTCCTTGTTGTGGTGAAAACTTAGTTAAATCTAGATTATTGTGAAATGCCCCAAAATGACAAGGAAGTTGACCTAGTTTGTTTTTTTGAGTAATTAAATTTGGCAATCTTTTAGCTATTGAGTATGAAAGTGGTGAATCAATCATCAATGAATAATGCAGAAGATTATTATCTATTGAATCACGGATATTGCTGATCTCTCCATTGTTTATCATGTCAATAAATAATTCGGATTCTTGGTTATCAAGAGATTTAATAGGATTGAAAAATAAGTTAAAAAGCGTCACCGATCCTTTGTCTCTTTGGCATTGTTCGATTATGTCATTCATTCCATTCTCACGGTGATTTTTTTATCTGGAAGAAATTCGCTAATGAAATCTTTGCAGGCTTTAATGCTTTTAAAGGTTGCAATATCGTTACGTTTGGTCACAAACACAAAATGTTGATCTTTTAGTTTTCCTTGGAAGTATATCACCCTATCTGAGATCACCATTTCAATATCATCCATGTGATTTCTGGTTAGAGTGTCGACGTCATAAGCGATAATTCGTATCATCTTTTAATTCAACTTGAAATATAAAAATACCCAGTTTTTTTAATGCTTTTGAACATGAATCTAGACTTTTAAAGTTTTTTTTCATGCCATGAGAATCTGACATATACACGGACTTCTTATCTGGAGTTAAAAACTGGACACTAAATCCAAGCTTTTCTTCTATCACAGATGCACAAGATATAAATCCGAGCGATACCATAATCTGAGCTTTTCCTTGGGAAATCAACATATCATCGCTCATTACATCGCCTTACCATTGCCTAAAGCGTACCGATAAATTATCCATTTTTCTCTTTGGTATATCAATACTAAAAAAAACAAAAACTAATTATTGAAATAAAAAAACAATATTGCATTATTGATGCGTTCTTTAAGAATGAGTTGTACTTTAAATAGTCAATAATTTTTGTTGATAACTCTATATTTTAAGAGTTGGTCATGACTTAAAGTAGTGATACGCTGAACTAGTTATTTTCAAAGGCAGATTTTTCGATGATTAGCCAAGTAAAATGTCGTCTCTGGAAAAATTCTAGGTATGCGTAAACATACTGAATGGGCTTTGATTTCGTACGTATGATGTTAGTGGGAAATACGATATAAGTTAGTATTTTATTACTAATCACCAAGTTGATTGGGTGGTATAATTGAGCCTAAATGAAATGCTTTGAGCCATGACCATATTTTTAATTTCATAATGATTTCCAAGCTCGATTATTGAACGATATTAGGTGTAAACTCATGTCTTAATATCTAGATTAACAATAATTAGAGCAATAAATTAACGAGAATATATCGTTAATTTAATTTCGTTTTATATTGATGCTGAATAGATTTTGGACAATTATTAGTTTCGGAAAATCTAACATTAGCAAATCATTAATAACTAGAGATATGGCAAAATTTTGGTGAAGTGCTAGTGCGATGAGAAAAATCGCACTAGCAAAAAGGTTGATTTTTTATGTGCACACTAAGTGCAGTTACGTTAAATCATAGCGAATATTATACAGATAACTTATTCGTGTAAAGTTACCCAAAAAACAAAGCAATTATCTAACTAAAATGAAAACATTTACATTCAGAAAGAGCACCAGAATCGGCAACTTTGTTTTGGTTTCACTCAAAAATACATCAATTTAACCATCGTAGATCAATGCTTCCAGAGCACTTATCCCCAATTTGAGAGCTGACCTTGTTAAGAGCTTTTCCTGATTTATCAAAAAAGAAATTAACCTCGAACAAGTAATTTCTTCCATCCACATGTAGACATCTCAATGATACGTTTCTAGGTGAAACATTATATATTTCTTCTACATCCACAAGAGAATTCTTATTTTCCATTATAAGCTTTTCTATATTTTTATAACTCTCCAAAACTTTAGGTATATAAATGTTAGCTTGCTCGAAGTATTCTTTTTGGTTTAAACCTGAGCATGTGCCGTGTTTCCTCCACTCATGCGACCATAGATTTAAATTTTTATGATAAATTTTCTGCATGTCCTTGTCTTTTGAAAGAAATGATATCGTATCAGCAGTAATTTCGCAGTCTTTCGTCGACGAACAGCCCTTTGATTTAAAGCAATTTGAAGGGTGATAATTTATTATGTTGTCCTTATCCTCTACTGAGGTGTAGTAAGGCCAAATGCCATGTAACTTAAATTCGTTGTTACAAATGTTTTTATCTTTGGATATAAACTCACAAAATGTTGGCATCCAAGTCATAGATATGACACTGATGTCATACACGCCGCTAGGTGCATTCTCAACAGAAACTTCAAATTCATCTATCGCATAACTAAATGTTGCAAACGAAAACAACAAGGAGAATAAAATCAGTTTTTTCACGTTAAACACCTCAAAATATATTGACATTAATTAATTTTTTGACTTGTTTCTAAGAAGTGCCCCCAATTTTACCAACATGTGACCTACGAATTTTGCATTCATTATTACCCCTCATTGTGAATCAAGCAGGAATATAAAACCATAATCACAAAAATTACAAGAATTCACTCGATATGAGGTGTTCATTATGCTGTCTTATGTAAAAGATAAGACACTGATTAATATACAGTTATATTAATAAAAGGGGTATCGCTGAACTATTATCACAGATTAGGAAAGTTTTATTAATGCCTAGTTTATTAGCATTTGTGGCTGAGCACTATGAAAAATATGATTTTTGCTTCATTAATAATAATGAGACATGGATCATATGAAAAGACAAATAAAAGAAGAACTATTCCAAAATAATCTGTACGGCAACCAAGTATCAGACTTAATACTTTGGCATTTTGATTCGATTAAAGAAGCGGCCGACTATTTCGGCGTCACTCCCCAAACAATCAAAAACTGGAAGAAAAAAGGCACATGGCCACTATCAGTCGTGCGTCTACTGCTCATCATGCATCGTGGTTATTTACCAACGTCTAAAGAGTGGAGAGGCTTCAAAATTCGTGGGGATAAATTATTTACGCCAGGCGGTAGGGAATTAACGGCTTATGACTTGATGGAACTGGATATCAGAGTGTGTCTTAAGACGACCTCAAACGTCATCCAATTTAGGCGCAAAAAAAAGAAACGTTATAGATTAAAAACTAAACAGGGCGTAAAACGCCCTGTTAACTCTTCATAAGCTTTAGAACTGGTCAATTAAATTACCCAAATTCGCAATCGTTGACCGTGTAGGTGGGGGAACCGGTGTTAACCTAGCTTTCTCTTTGCTCGTTCGTGCATAAGCATACCAAGACATCAACAATAGAGTAGGGAGCACAACCAAGGGCCAATGTTTATTGATCTTCACAATCGCTGTTCCATATTCTCCATATGCTTAGTTACTGTTTTCAAGCCTTGTAACGCGCTCATCTATCTTTTCAAGCATGAGTCGCAACCACTTCACATCTGTTTTGAGTGTCACCCCAACACCAATACCTGAACACAAAGAGCTGATTGCAAAAATCACTAGTGCTTGGTAATCCATTATTGAAACTCTTTACGGATGGTTTCCCATAAACCAATAGCAATGGGTAGAGTAACCCCAA
This sequence comes from Vibrio pectenicida, assembly GCA_024347015.1. GTDB lineage: Bacteria > Pseudomonadota > Gammaproteobacteria > Enterobacterales > Vibrionaceae > Vibrio > Vibrio pectenicida. Next base: position 367,322 of record AP024890.1, read on the forward strand.
TAAGGCCACCGTATTGAACGCCTTCCTGTGTAACGCTTGCGGTTAATAGATCTGGATGTCCTAACGCCAGTGCCGCACCCGCCCCAACCAGTGCGAGACCTTTCTGTGTGGAAGGCTCATCTAAATTGATACCCATTTTCTCTAATAGTTTTTTCATAGTAATTTACTCGCTTTTAAAAATTTAATGGTGTAAGCCGCAGCAACGCCGCCTACAATGGTGATTCCTAGCTTTTTCCAGTCTTCTTTTGTCATGCCAATGACACTCCTTTTTGCGCCATTTTCAGCGAATAATAATCGCCCACTTCCATACGTGACATGCTATGCAGTAATTTGGCTAATTGGTCATTGTCATTCACATTAACGCGCTGGTTGGGCGCTATGCCTGTCTCCTTACTCACAAACTTGGTGTAGTTGTCCGTGTCATTCTCATGAGAGGGAGCGAATCGATTGATCATCTCTTTTAACGTGCTGAAGCCTTGCCGCTCATAAGAACGAAGCACTCGCGCACCTGCGCGAAACCCATACGCGGGGTTAGTGAATTCTTCAAATGATTTGTCAGTGTCTAACAGTGATTCACCTTGCCACTGCGTGGTATCGCCTTTGCTTTCGCGGATGTTTAACGGATTATTGTTCCGAACGCCGCGAGGCAATGTTTGTTTGTATGCCATATAAATAAGCCCTCCAACGGCTCCTAGTGTGAGAGATAGATAGAGCGGGCGCATTACTGCACTTGCTCAAGTTGAGGTTGTGGGTCGGCCTCTTCAATTCGGTTTTCTTGCTCCGCAAGGTCAATTCCGAACTCAGCCCAAAAGCGGTGGCCGCGTGGGACTGTCCATTGCTGTTCATTCGCGGGGTGCTGACAAATAACAGCCGTTTTTTCTAAATTTGCGTATTTCATAATATCCAATCCTTATGGCCTAGCATCTAGTTTCAAATCATCAACATAGAGTGCCGCGCTTGTGTCTGAAGCGTTATCCCATTGGAAACCGTCTATTGTCCCGACAATCGTCCTCGCGTTATATAACCCTAACCATGACGCAGCAGGCACCATATGGAATACTTGCACCTTGTCATCTTGAACATTTCTTGAAATGAGGTTGAGATATCTATGTGTACGTCCCTTAAATACTCTCAGGAACCTCAAGCATGGTGTTAGCTCATCACTGAGTTGGTGGTAAATCGGTAAACTCTTACTTTCAGCGAGAATCAAACGTGTAAATTTGGTGTTATCTCCAACAACCTCAAACTGAATGTAATCTCTGCTATCATTTTGGGCGGTATCTGTACCACTATTGATTTTGATTTGTGGAGCACCGCTGACCGTAGTCATATTGCCGCGTAGGGTTTGATTGGGTTCGCCGATGTTTGGCACAAGCTGAATAATTGAGCCACTGAGCAAACGAAAACCGTCTGCATCTCGATACACTTCGGCACCGTTTTCGCCTGCTTTCCAACCGTCACAGAAATACACACCCGCTGCTAGTACGCCGTCTGATTCATCCGCTTGATTGATTTTGCCGCGAGGATTAATCAATAGGTTTTCACTGCTTGCATTGGCTAGGGCTTGCGCGTGGTTTACGTCCGTTTTCAGTTCAGCAATATCTTTGCTTTGCTGAGTCAGTAAGCTTGCCTGTTGGTCAATCAAAGACGCTTGTTGATTGACCTTGTTCAGTAGTGAAGCGTCTTGTTGGGTTAGACTCAGTAAATCATTAATCACCTGAGCATCTATATCAGACAACGCCAGCAAGCGGTCGGCCAGTTGGTCAACGTCTGAAATCGTCGTTTTCGTGTTAAAAAATGGGTTACTAACGTGCATTAATTTACCCCCACAATGGATAGGCGAGCGTTTGACGTGCTGGTATTGACGGCATAAAGCTCCCCTGAATATTCCAACGATAGGGAGCCTGTCGCATGCTTGCTCCCCATCACCATAAGCCCGCGATTTGAGGCAATATTAAAATCACCAATACGCAAACTCGTTACCTTGTCACTAATGACTTGGATCGACACTTGACGAAAACCGCTATTACAGATTTTCACCTTTGCATTGGGCGCAATTTCAACATCTGGCTTAGTGGTCATGGCGTCAGGTGAAAGTGGTTCGACTTTTAGCCCATCACCAACGTGCACCGTTGCCGAAAACTCGATAGGCTCAATAATGCGCTGGACCACTAAGCCACTGGTTGAGGCGGGCCGTACCTCAAGATCTGAAATTTGATAATCAAAGGTCACGGTCTGTGGCGCTTTGTGCTCTAAAAACATCTTATCGAACTCAGACACATTGATTCGGTCGCCCGATTCCAGCCGCTGCGGTCTCAGGTTGTCAGCACTGATAAAGACAGGGGCGCTGGTCGAGCGCACAATCAAATATTTGCCTTTGCCACCAACGGATATTGGCGTCTGTGTCCCTGGTTGTAATTCCATTATTTCTTACTCCATGCTAACGCCACCATACCCACAGCAAGCGCACCCGACACACCCAGTGCAATTTTCGTCATTTGCGGGGCCGTGCCTGTTTGCTCATGAGTTTTCGCCTTTTCTGCCACTTTTAGCGCCGTGCGTGTGTTTTCACTGCTTTGTGCAGCCAGCACTTTCATTGCATCAATGGCTTCTGAGTTGGTCCTTGATACCGCATTCAATGACTTTTCACCAAAGTCAAAGGACTTATCAATGACCCGCTCATTGCTTTTTATCGCTTCTGAGCTGAGATTACCCGCTTGCTTCATGGCTTCCGTATTGCTTGCCATTGCCGCCTTAGCCATATTCTCGGCTGCTTTCATAGCACCGTGGTCAGTCATGGTGACACTGCCAATGTTGCCATTAACACCTGAAATCATTACACCAAGGTTGTCACCGCTAACCGCGCTTGTACCGTTGGTGTTGGTGGTTTGTGTGGTGTTTTTACTTGAACTTGAACCGCCGCCGCCCATTAGCACCCCTCCAGATTCAAAGACAACACACGGTCACGCTCTGACTGGCTCGTTAACACGAACCCAAACCCTTTAAGAATTCGAGTCATGCCCGTGCGCACCGTGTGATATTTGATAGCGCGATAACCTTGAGATTTAACTGCCTCAATGATCGCGGGCGCACCGTTTTGTAAGCCTTTGCCTGTCATCGCTAAAATCAAATAGTCATTGTCACTGGTGACGTAACCGACAAACCGCAATGATACGCCTTGCTTGCGGCTAACTAGGTGATACAAGCTCGCTCGTTTATCGATGACCGCATCACAGCAAAACTCAAACTCAGCCTTAACGTTATCCACTCCATTAAACGCACGTTTAATGAGCTTAAATTGCGCCGATAGGTCAGGGCGGTTAGGGCGAATCAAATTGAATTTCATTTTCTTTTCACCGCCCATATCACCGCACCAATCCCAAGTAAAATTAGCGGGGCATTGCTCGCTAAGCTTTGCCAAGCACTGCCACCAAAGTTGATCGCACCGTTTCGGATACCGCCAATCGAGTTTCTAGCGTCGGCTTGACTAGGACCCGCTGCACCACCGCCCGCACTGATAGGCATTGAACCGCTATTAGTTAGCCCATTCGGTATCATTTGCCCCCCTTAATTACCTTGTAGGCGATATAACCGCCGCCCCCAAGAGCGGCTAACTTAATCACTTTCGTTGCCGCCGATCCCGCAAAGAATCCGCCCCCAAACCCCGCACCGCCAGCGGCAAGAGCAACCCATATCAATGGCATGGCCAGCTCTCCCTATTTTTTAGCCAGGACAAATAACAACCCAAAGCCAAATAACGTTCCTAGCCCAATACTCGCGTAGAGTAGGGTGTTATCTTTCGTTTGAGCTGTTGGCGTAACCTTGTTGCCGTGGTTGTCAGCCTGTTTGACTGTCTGCGCCGTGGTGCCTGAATTCACAGTTTGTTGCTCTGAGGTCGTGGCGGTTTTAACGAGGCTGTCAAACCCTTCACCAACACTATCAAGTGCACCAGAACCAAAGTCGCTCAAGTCATCCCATAAAGACATAACGCCCCCTTATTGAATGAGATCAGGACGCACCACTTTGACCGACTCAACCAAGATTGGGATCGTGCCAACCGCTGAATCCGTTTTTACAGTGAGCTTTAGCTCATTGCTGTGGTAAGTGGGGAATAGCTCGTCGAGATAGTAGCCACGCATAATGGGGTCAAAGTGAAACACGCCCGCTTGCCAAAAACGGCGATTACGTTTTGCGCGCATGGTTTCTACCGCTCGCGTTGAGTCGTAAAGCTTCACATAGTCTTTGTGAATTTCCAGCCCGTTAATTTCAGCGCTCAAAAAGTGCATGCGGCGAACGTGCACCAATGGACCGCTTTTTAGATCTAGAAACTCGTTTTCCGTTGAACCCGCTTGCATGGTCTGCTTTTGGATCATGGGAACAACGATTCTTGCAGGTTGCGCAGGGGAGACCGTCGCATGACCTTTTAATTGCACATCCGGCGAATCGTCAGCGGGTTTATCCACGATTTCGACTTCTAACGTGATGTTATCGCCTGTCTCTGTCACAAGGGCCGTATAGCGCATGCCATTTTTGGTTTTGGCCGTAATGTCAGCCAGTGGGATATGATAGAAACCTTCAATAGACGGCATACCTTTGTACGCTTCTAGAGATTTCATAAGCTGACCATCTAGCGTGATGATTTCATCAGCATTGAGCGTAATAGAGACACGCTTTATTTGCTCAGGTGTGAGGTTCGTTTCCAGAAAGATTTCTTCATAGACTGGCCCCGTAGATAGGGTCACGATCGCTTTCTCACCCCACTTAATGCCCGTAAAGGAGTTGATTTTCATTACTGAATTCATGTCACAACCCCTTAACCGATTGTGTCTTCAACGGCATCAACGTTGTTTGACGCCCAAACCACGCCAGCCGCGACCAGTGCCGCAATGCCCGCAATAATGCCGATGTTCTTAGCATCTAATTTCATTGTTTGCTCCAAATAAAAAACCGCCCAACATTGGACGGCTTTCACTTAAGCAAGAGATTCACAATCGATACCTAATAGTTATTGTGAATGGGTTGGCAATAAGTTTGATTTGGTTCACATATTACCAGCGAATCACTCCCTTTTTGAATTGCTTACCGTCCTGCAGCAAGTACTCAAGTCTGTCGAGTTGGTCAATCTCATCAGCGGGTATTCCGGTCATTTTTTCCAAATATTGAGCACTGGCTTTGGTCTTTTGCATCATCACACACGCATACTGACAGTTATCAATGATGGTCTTTGACACCTCTTGGCCACGTTGAAATAGATTAATGGTATGTAAGTTAAACTTGCGCCCTAAGCGCAATATCTTGCCGTGGTAACCTGTCGCTTTACCCGCATTGTCGCTGTGCTCTGCTACTTCCTCACAGATGATGTTAAGCGCCTTAGTGTGCTTTCCGTTCCCCATAGCCCAAGCCACCTGACAAAACTTGTCAAAGTCCTTGGTTGTGGTTTCAAAAGTGGGCTGATAGGCAATCTTAAAGCCTTGCTTAGTCTTACGCCCAGCAATCGATGCGGCGGCGAACTCTTTGATATCGCTATAGCCGCGCACCACGCGCCCCGCCAGCTTTCCGGTATAGTCTCCCATTGGGTCAAAAATGGCGACTTGATCAGTCGCCTTGATAAAGAGTTTCTTAGCAGCGGACGTTTTGCCGCTGCCACTCATCCCAACCGCAAACACATGACCATTTTTAAGGGCATTATTCGGGTTAATAGGTTGCATTTATTGCGCTTCCTCCGTTACCTCTGATTCACTTTCCATTTGCTCAATCTCTTTCGCTTTATCAAAGGCTTTAAGGACTTTGATTTGCTGGAATGAGCTAAAGCCAAGTGCTCCTGCAGCGCCAATAAATGCAATTTCCTCTTTGTACTCGGCTAGCCAAGGGGGAAGCTCACCGTTGTATTTCACAAAAAGAGGGGCGGCTGCTTGCGCGACACCTTCCGCGCCATCAGGGTCAAACTCAAACGACTGATGACCAAACATTTTAAGCCCTTGCTCAAATACACCAAGTACAATGCTTGCAGTCTGTTTGCCTGCTTCGAGTGCTGCCGCTTGCTTGGGATCTTTGCGCTTAATGACGCTATCTGGATCGAAGTCGTCGCCGTTAAGCTCTGCTAATAATGCTTTTTCGTCTAGCTCACTGTGCTGCTCTAACTGCTCGATGTCTTCCACGTCAATTTGATTGTTTTCTAATACTTGCTCGTCCATTACGCTACCGCCTTAAATACTTTAATCATGCCACCTAATACAAACCCTGTTACCGCCCCAATACCCATACATGCCGCCGTTCCCATTGGCTTTGATTCACTATGCGGTTTTTGCTCATTCACAATGGGCTTTGGCTCTGATTGTGGTTCCGGTTTAGGGTGGGTGAGGACTTCAATATCAGCTTGGATCTCTTCAAGAGTTTTAAAGCCTTTCATTTCTAGTTGTGCTGGCTTACCACAACGATTGTCAGGACCACATTCACAGCGGCCATATACATACTCTTTGCGCTTACCTGAGCCTTGCATAATGGCTTTGGGCGTCATACACGTGCGGCAAGTGACATAGCCTAAGATTTCCTTTTCCATTATCCGCGTTCCTTTTCCAATGCATTTAAGCGGCGATTGAAGGCCTTAAATAGCCAAACCGTTTTAGTCAACCAAGGCTTAACAAACCCAAACCCCATAGGCGGCTTATAGGCTTGTGATTCGGTGTCCATTTCGTTGAGCAAGCGCGTGGTTTCGCTTTGTAGTGTTTTCTGTTCCATGCAATCACCACTCAATCATGACGGAGAACAGGCCGACAAAAGCCCAAGCGTAAACGATGACGTCAAGCTTCTGCTTTTCTGTTTTAGACGGCCGTGGGCTGTTGTTAGCCCAACAGCCCAAGAAAAACATAATGGCGAAGAGTAGGAGATAGACCCCTTTTGATATAAAGGAAATGATTAAATCAATGAACTCTATCGGTATGAAGAGATAGAGGCAGATAAGCAATACAGATAGGAATAGGGGAAGGACAACTAATTTTTTATGTTTATATGGCATATAGCTCGTTACCTTAACTGACGTTAATAGAAACAAGCGGGAGGTTTTACGAAATCATCAGAGCCAATATTACACTAACCAAGATTGTGAGTATAGACTCATATCTCAATCCCAAGATTTTTTAAATCCATCCTCGAATTGGACAAAAGTGAGTTAGAGTGTTTACGTAAATAAGCGTTGTCAGAGTTAGGTGGGATAAGAAAATATGCCTTTGCAGGGCTGAAAACAACAAAAAGACAATTCAAGGTTGTCTCTTTGTCAGTTTGGGTATCAAAGGTTCATACTTTTAAGGTCTTATTTTGCATATTATAGAAGTCACCTACACAGTACTCACTTTGGTTGAGGTCGCTATCAATCATGGAAGTGGTAAAGATGATTTGGTGTTCAACATCTAGAGAGTTGGATAATTTCACGATCTCACGCTGAAAGAGTTGGCTGCGCTCTTCTTTCATACCTTTATCTTCAATGTTATCCATAAGCAAAAAGCGAGGATACAGATAGGAAGGATCTTCACAAGAGCACTTGAGCATAGCTAGTCTGAATGCGTTCTTTAGATATACCATCGAACTAGCCGAGAATAAGGCTCTTTCATCAATAGTCACTCGATCTTCAGCAAAGTCGAACTCAACCTTGCTACCATCAACAAATATTTCTTCGTGTCCTGCATCAGCTTTAAGAACATCTAGCGTCGCTTCTGATAGCTTTATCTTCTTCGCTTTAAGGTCACTTTCCATACGCTGAGTTAACCTAGCGATTTCATCGTCTAGTTTGGTGAAGTCTTTCTGCAACGTATCTCGCTCATCATACAGCCCGTAGAGCTTAGCAAACTCTTTCTTGCTATTGTTAAGTGATCTGATTTCGTTACGCAAACCACCGATTTCACTAAGCTTTTGTCTTAACTGTATATTTACGGATCTTTGAGGTTTGCGAATAATCTCTAAGTCTCGTTCCAACTCACCTAACTTAGTTTCAAGCTGGTTCGATTCAACCCTTTGCTCATCAAGCCTTTTTTGCTTCTTCTCTATTAGAAGAAGGGACTCGGCAATCTGGAACTCTATTTCTTTCCTAACCTTAAAAGTAGGATCAATATCATTATCCGATTCAGGTTTTGTCGTGCCACACAAAGAACAACCTGTAGGTTGCGCTTTAACTTCTGTTTGGCATGCTGGACAGTGATTAAATGCAAAGTCAGACAGAGCATTGATCGCATCTTGAGTTTCTTTAAGAGCTGTAACTCTTCGGCTCAGCGACTCAATAAACATTTGAGAATCATTGATCTCAAATGACGTTTTGGCTATTTCTTGCTGACTTGCCGTATACTTTCCTCTTGCTTCCTGAACCTCAACAATTAGTCTTTTAAGCACTTCATCTTCTGTACTACCATCTTCTGATGGGCTAGAAAACGATTCAACCTCTAGCTCAAGAGCATCTATCTCTTTGCGTTTTTCTTCTATCTCACCATCTATTTCACTAACAGATTTAATTGTATCACCCAAAAATGAATGAATGGTTTTGATCTCCTTGATTCGGTTTTCCAATGCTAGTTTCAAGCTCTGTAATCTGACCCGTTTCTCGTAGAGTTCAAAATCAGACAAGCCGATCAAAAGTTCACCGATAGCTTGACGCTTGTTTGGTGAATCGAACTTATCAAACTTAAATAGTCGATCTGGTGAAGTCATCTGGTCTACATAGAGCATTCTAAGCAACTGGTGCATTGTGATGCTGTTTTTGTCATCTGACTTTGAATACGGCATACCAAGCTCTTTGAACAAGGCTTGATAAAAACTCTCTTTTGTATTGGCGTTATAAGGGTGGCGAGTCCAATCAGTAACAGCTGCAACCGAAGCGGCTTCATAGCCTCCACTAAAGATATCCATCCCTTTTCTACCACCCTCTGAGATTTCTCGCTTCAAGGTGAACAGATTACCACTTAGGGATGTCTCTACAAAAACAAAGCTACACTGCTTCGCTTCATTCTTGAGCTTGGTTACATCACCACCTAGCCCATAAAATATAAAATCCGAGATCGTAGACTTACCAGAGCTGTTTACGCCTCTGATAATGTTCACACCTGCCGTGAACTTTTCATCGTAGGCAATGCTATTGCCTTTCGTAATGACTAGCCTTTTGACCAATAGGAAAGGTTTATACTGCGTCATATCTGTATTCCATTAAGCCTGTTCTTTTCTTAAGTCCACTTTCACCAACAACCTCAATCGTATTAAGGGTCTGGAATAGCTTACAAAATAGCTCTGTAGACTCATTAGAGTTGTCGTTAATCAGCCTTCGAATTGACGGACTATAGAACCCCTCAGAGATCCGCAACTTACCGTTTTCTTCCTCAAAAAGACCCTTTGCCTTTAGTATTTGAAGAGCTTGTATATGGTAGTCACCCATCTCTGAAAATAGTCGCTTCTTGTCTGGTAGAATTTCGTATGGTTGCTCGATTGAGCCAAAGCTACGCTTCAACGCAGCGATTCCTCTAGCTCTTGGAAACTCAATATCTTTAACAAGATGCGGGAATAGGTAAAACAGATCGTAAATACGCAGCCTTACCGAGTCAAAATCCTCTAAATCTTGCATACTTGCGATGCTGATAAACCTAAACATACAGTGGTAAAGATCGTTTCTTGGATGATAAATAATCACTTTAAATCCCACTCTATATAGCAGTTGCCTGTAAGTATATACAGCACTCCGTACAACTCATCTTTGTCAATATTGAGGCTACAACCATGAACACTTTCTAACACAGGCTGGATGATTTTATCTTCAACTAACTCATTGATCTGGTAGTCTTTAAAGTCACCAGATTTGATGCATGGTGAAATCTCATGGAGAAACGTGGTTCTGATGTTAGTAAGAATGTACGTATAGAGTTCTTGAGCCGATTTGTAGTGCGAGAACTGCATTATCTTCATTGATACACGCTCTTTTACATCCATAGCGTAATCTAAAAGATAATCTCTGTTCCCATCGGTGAGCTTTTGCCCTAGATCTCGAAGTTTCACTTCAACTTTTCGCTCCAGAAAGTTATTGAGCTGACCAGAAAATACTTTGTACAGTTCATCCTTCTGAATCTCTCGTTCATGCTCTTCAACAAGCTCTCGCAGCCTGCGATCTTGACGATACATAACTGGAGCAGCATGATTATGCGTTATATGGGTAGAGTTATCATGAACATCTCGTCCACCGACATGCCCCCCAGCAGCAACTTTGTCGAAAGAGGCTTTATTTGAATCCAATACCGACACTTATTACCCTTTCTTATCTCTACCAACAACGTCACCACCAGCGCTAATGTTGCTCATAGTTACTTTGTTAGAAGACGCTTTAGACTTAAAGAAGAAATAGCCAACAATAGCAACAATAGCTGCTACGAACGAGCTAACAACGTAAACACCTAAGCCAGAAAACAAAACATCGAAATTATCACTGACCCACTTTAAAGCTTCTTCCACTCTAATATCCTCGTGATTTTTCCCTAAACTTTACAAGGATTTAATCTTCGTCACAAATATACAAGCCTAAAAAGCCTACTTACTTCTCAATATATGCAACCACGCGATTAACTATATAGATGTATGGCTGAATCGACCAAGCTTCTTTGGAGATTACACAGATTAGAAAAAATTACGTCAAATTGCCCATACTATATATAATGAATAAGCAGTCTAAATTGAAATGGGGCAATTTTGTTCTAGCAATTGAAGCTTACTCATGTCATTTAGACGATAATAACTGAAACCTGAGCGTCTCCGCATAGGAATCAAGCCACAGAACCCTATCAGCATCCATTTGTGTTCCTTCCAATACAGTTTCAACATATCCCTTATATTCACAACACATAGCATTGACAACTGTATCTTCAGTTACAGCCTTATTATCTAACAGTTTGTAGTCTCGATTGTAGGCTTCTTTCAGTGCAGCTTGTGGGGAGTCGGCACGGATAAGAAAGTAAGTTAGCCAATCAGATATGCAGTACAACGTCTTTGAATTCGTCATCAATAAACTCTCACACAACAAAGCATTAAGATACCACGTGCATATATGCTGCGTTGTGGCTTAGGCCTAAAATCTCACCCTTCACCTTGCTAGACCATCGCGAAGCGATAAACGAAGGTCATACTTACCGCGTGTATGGTGTCAATCGACTGTGTTGGAAGTGGTGCAGCCTTAAAGGCTCCAGTCAGCTTGCTGACAAGTAGAGCCGCTTCCTTTCTACATCCTTCAGGATGTATTCCTTAATATTCATTATTTTCATTACTATCCGTTCTAGTCGAAGACTATGAAAAGTAGTTATTAGGAGCGTAAAAACAGAGTGAGAACTCAGAGCATATCTAGGAGTAGTAGATAGAAACAGAAATGTGACTTTAGTCTCACAGCGCTAGTGATCAAAGAATCATTAGGTGTAATAATGCTCAATAAAATATGTTACAATGTCACATATTGACTGTGTTTTTGTTAACAACAACGAAAAAAGCCCCAACTAAGGGGCATAGAAGCAAGATTATCTATATGGGGATAGGGGGCGTTGTAGGCGCTTGATTTGGGCCTGTATCGCTCGCTTGTGCACGCTCTTTACGGCGGCGAGCAAGTAGGGTGATTGGCGTGAGAATGTACTTAATGGGGCGCTTCCACTGTGTAGCGCGTTTCTTAAGATATTTACGTGCTTTAGCTTTCGCTTCTAAGCGGTTCTGTAATATACCTAAATCAGCGAAATATTTGTCAGTCACTTTCTTGATAGAAGCAAGGCCGCGCCATTTCTCTAAGTTGTCTTTACCTGTGTAACGCTCGCGAGGTTGAACCGATGTGATCCAACCTTTTTTCACTGCATACTCTTTGCACTGTTTAACGCGCCATTCGGGCATATTGAGTTCTTTAGACACATAGCCCCAAGTACGAAGGAGAAAGCCGTTTTGTGTATCAACGCCGATTTTTCCGGTCGTCATGCACATTTCGTTAACCAAAACATACATAAAACGGGCAACATCGTTAATCATGGTTTCTTGGCTTGTGCGGCCGTTCTCAGTAAGGAATGCTGTAGACGAAGATGGATTGTTAATGATTCGAGCCATTAATGAATAATGCAGACGACAAAAAGGGCGCTCTTGGCGCTTCTTCTTTTGTTGTTCGTTATGCACAAATGGATCGTAGCTCATGTTGTTTAAGCTACCTCGAATAATTTGGTAGTTTGACGTTGGATTGACATGTTTCTGATCCTTTATTAATAAACCTGGTCAATAATTAAGAGATAACGATTCCTTTTTCAGGTAGCCCCCATAGCGCTTCGAATCACTTAGGGGGCCAAAAGGATGATCGCAAAGTCTCCCGACTTGACGTGTCTTCGTATCAGCAAAGCATCTCAATTACTTAGTTCAACTCAGACGTAGAGATTAAAGCCTAATTCACGGCTGGATGGAAGGGCTCGACATCCACACTATAGACCATCTATGCTTGCATTCGGAGGTAGAAAAATGATTAGTTCATTGGACTTACTAAATCGCTTAAAGGTTGAAAAACAATTACTTAGCAACAGGTCTGTTGCTAGATACTTGGAACTTAGCCACTATACAGTCAACCAAATTGGTAAAGGCGGCGTTTGGAATGATGATCTAGCGTGTGAAATAGCAGAAATCTTAAACTTAGATGTAGATTTAGTTTTGTTATCAATCATTGCTGAACGTTCCAAGAATGAGCGAGTAATTGAAGCTGTTGAGCGTGTTACGCACAACAAAAAGATAGCTTGATAACCCGAGACCAAAAGTAAAGGTATCTAATTGATTTAATTAGAAAAGATGCCTTTATTTTTTGCCTCCTTTAGTGCGCATTATTCCTATTATGTTAAACGTGCAAGTTAGCCATCAAAAACAGCCCTCAGAGCAGCTCAAACGTTCTTGGCGAAGATTTTAGATATTTAATCCTTCCATACTGCCTTGTAAGTTTCTGACGTTTTCATAGTGATTTACAGGGCAAAAGTAAGTAAGTTCATTTGAGCCAAGAACGGCGCTATGCCTCCCACTTTATGTACTTTGTAAGTTTTAGGTATCAGATTAGTTATATTTGATCAAAACCCACCCGACCGAGAACGTAGGCTTTTTGCCAAAATAGGTAGGATAGTTGGTGTAAATACTGCTGATACTAGTCTTTCGTCGCTTCATGGATGGCTTGTTTGGTATCACCCCATACTTTGGATGAGTCATCTTTTACGCCTTGCCAAGTGTTTGAACAGCCAGCAATAAGCATAATCATGGCGATAAATGCAACTTTCATTTTTTTCCTTAAGTTGTTCAGTTGTTGTTAACTATATCAAAAATGACAAAGACAAACAGGCATTTGCTCTTTCTTTGTACTTTAGACTAAGTCTAAGCTATCGCAATAGTGAATAACCTAGCTGTTCCAATTGAAATCGGTTTATACTTCGACTGTTATAGAAATGATTTTTTTAGGAATGATTAATGGAACTTGAAGCAGTTGCAAAGGCGCTTAAAGAACTTGGCCACCCAACCCGTTTATCTATTTATAAGTGCGTTGTTAAAGCGGGTAAGAAAGGCGTTGCTGTTGGGGTTATCCAAGATATGTTGGATATTCCAGGGTCTACTTTGTCTCATCACATTTCGAGTTTGGCGTCTGCAAACCTTATTACTCAGCGCCGAGAAGGGCGAATATTGTATTGTGTGGCCGAGTACCAAAATCTTTCAGAGGTGATTTGCTTCCTTCAAGCTGAATGCTGTATTAATGAGTCTTGTTAATACAATCCCCTTTATGTAGGATAAATATTTATGATTTCAGCACTGTATGCTTCGATATTAGCTGTGTTAATGATTTGGCTTTCTTTTCAAGTAATTAAACAACGCCGAAGTGCTAAAGTTGCGTATGCCGATGGCGGCGTTAATGCGCTTCAAGTTGCTCGTAGTGCGCATAGCAACGCGGTTGATTACATTCCTATTACTCTAATTTTGCTGGTGCTAGTTGAGTTCAATGGTGCTAGTCCTTGGATGATTCATGTTATTGCTATCTTGTTTGTTGTCGGTCGGGTGATACATGCTAAAGCTATATTGGCAGAGAGCTTAAAGGGCCGAATTCAAGGCATGAAGTTAACGTTTTTGTCGATGGCATTACTGATTGCTTTAAACTTGGTTTATCTTCCATACAGCCAGTTATGGTAGCAACTCAGGGTGAACATACGTTGGTCCTTATTCCTTACTTGTCTGTTAAACTTTTTTTGCGTTTTACTTCAGCCGTTTTATGTTTTGAGACGGTTAACGTTTTTATAACAAAAAAACTCCTTCCCCCATTTTATATGGGATCATTCGACCTGCCATTTGGTCCTGATGAGGAAAAGTATAATGAATCGAAACGATAACGTCCCCTTGCCCAACAATACAAGCGAATGGCTGTTTAACCGTAACAGCTTAATTGTACTTGCAGACATTGCCTTGTTTACCGCCTTATATTTCACCTTGCCTTTTGAGTCTCAAGTTGTGCTTGGCCTAAGTATGCTGGTTTTTATTGCTATTCTTTGGCTAACTGAGGCGTTACATGTCACCGTTACCGCTATTCTTGTTCCGGTTATGGCGGTCATGTTTGGTATTTTTGATACCCAGACAGCTTTGAATAACTTTTCAAACTCAATTATCTTTCTATTTCTAGGTGGCTTTGCTCTTGCTGCTGCAATGCATCGTCAGGGGTTAGATAAAGTTATTGCGGATAAAGTCTTAGTGATTGCGAGAGGGAAGATGAGCATCGCTGTGTTTATGCTTTTTGGTGTAACAGCTGGCTTATCAATGTGGATTAGCAATACAGCGACAACGGCAATGATGTTACCACTTGTTTTAGGCGTGCTGAGTAAAGTTAATTCTGAAAGTGGCCATAAAACCTATGTGTTTGTGCTGTTAGGAACAGCATACAGCGCTAGTATCGGTGGTATAGCGACTGTTGTGGGTAGCCCGCCAAATGCGATTGCCGCAGCAGAAGTTGGCCTTACTTTTACCGATTGGATGAGTTACGGTCTTCCAGCGTCGCTACTGCTGTTGCCCATTGCGATTGCGGTATTGTTTTATGTTTTAAAACCTAATTTATCTGGTCAGTTTGAGTTAGAACATACCCCTGTCACTTGGGACAAAGGAAAAATGGTGACTTTAGCGATCTTTGCTTTAACCGTTTGTTGTTGGATTTTTAGTAAGCCGATTAATGCCATGATCGGCGGTTACGCAAAATTTGATACCATCGTGGCCTTGAGCGCTGTGATAGCAGTCAATTTTGCTCGGGTTGTTCATTGGAAAGATATTGAGAAAACAGCGGACTGGGGCGTGTTGTTACTGTTTGGTGGTGGTATATGTTTGAGTAATGTACTCAAAGCGACGGGGACCAGTGTATTTTTGGCGAATGTGCTGAGTGAGTTGATTTCAAATATTGGCATTGTTCTTATTATCGCGATCATCGCCGCTTTTGTGGTTTTCCTTACGGAATTTGCCAGTAATACCGCAAGTGCTGCTTTGCTTATCCCTGTTTTTGCTAGCGTTGCCCAAGCATTTGGTTTACCACCAGTGGTGCTTTCGGTACTGATTGCTGTGGCAGCTTCTTGTGCTTTTATGTTGCCAGTGGCCACGCCACCTAATGCGATTGTGTTTGGATCTGGTCATATCAAACAGAGTGAGATGATGAGAGTTGGTATCGTTCTGAACTTGGTTTGTATTGTCATTCTTACTCTTATAGCCACTTTGTTTTGGATTTAGTAATCTGACAGAGTTCGATGGCCACGGAATCTTCCCTACTTTTGACTTTCCTTAAGGTCTTGCAATGGCTAAACCTTGAAGAACAATACATACTGAAAAGGTGAAAGTAAAGAGAGCGCTTGGATGAAAAATGAACTTGAACTGACTAAGGTACTGCATGCTTATGAAACGGTAATGTCAAAAGGTACGCCAACGGAATATGGTAAGATTTACGAGGGTGTGGAAGCGTACTCAGATTATGACGGATATAGTGTTTATCTACGAGGTAACGGTGTTGAACTCAAAATTGGGTTTCATAATACCTATAACCTTGAGTATGATCAGGAACATCTGCGTGATAGCTTCCTTAAAAAGGTCGCTATGTTAGCCAAATAACAGAAAGCCCTATCTAGGGGCTTTCTATTCGAACTTAATCTTCTTCGACTAAGGTACTGTTATTGGGATAATCTTCAGCGGCTTCCGGTTTACTTTGACCAGTTAAGGTATGGAAACGCTTTCTGCCTCTAGCTATCTGTACATACTTAAGCCACACTCTCTCTATCTTCGACTTGGCTTTTAAGGGATTTTCTAGCACTTTGATGAAGTGTTTTTCCTCAGCGTTTTCTGGTTTAATTTGGCCGGTCTCTAAACCCAGCATAGTGTCACCATAAAGGGTTAGAATTTGTTCTTCGGCAAGCGTAAAATCACCAGATTTAGCAAAGCCGCGTGGGAACTTTTTATTGTCAAAAAAACGTTTTTTACCATGACGAAATAGAGTGTCAGACATAGTAGGTCGCCTCTGTTAACCTATTTAGTTGAACTAAAACGAAAAGTAGGCGTAAATTTAGCAAAAGAAAAACAAAACCTTTTTATCGTGTCCATTAAACACTTTTATTAAGGTTGTAAATCTGTTTATCTAGTAGAAAGTATGTTGAACCCATTAATGTTGGTCCTAATCGAGGTCTTTTCATGGATGTTAAAGTCTTCAAGACATTTTTAGAATTGGCTAATGTCCGCCATTTCGGGCGTGCCGCTGAGAATCTTTATATTACTCAGGCGGCAGTCAGTGCTCGTATCAAACAGTTAGAAAATTACTTTGATACCCAACTTTTTATCCGTAATAGGAATAATATCAAGTTGACGTCTTCTGGAGAGCGTTTGGTGGGGTATGCTGAGGTTATGGTCGCGACGCTTCAGCAGGCTAAGTTGGAACTATCACTTGAGAGTGGTAAAGCGCTACAGTTAACAATGGGTGGTACACCTAATGTTTGGGATGCATATTTACAAAATTGCTTAAGTATCGTTACAGATGCATTTGGTGGCTATGGTTTTATGGCTGAAGTCATGGGCCGTGAATCTCTTAATCGCAGCCTACAGGAAAGAACCTTGGATATGGCCTTTGCATTCGATCAAATTAAAGCTGATGAACTGCATTGTAAGCGAGTTGCCGACATCATTTTGGTGCTGGTATCTACTGATGAACATCACATAGGGACGGTTTTTGAAGATAAATATGTCTACGTTGATTGGGGTACCAAATTTGCCTCAGAACATGCGGGGAGGCATCCTAAGATCCCAGCACCTTATTTGAGAACGTCAACGGCGCGTATTGCGCTTGATTTTATCTTGGAAAAAGGTGGAAGTGCTTACTTACCCACATCACTTGTCGAGCCATTTATTACCAGTGGTCAGCTTTTTAAGGTCAGCGGGGTTGATGAGTGGAATCGTCCTATTTACTTAAGTTACCGTAAAGCAAGTTCTTCTATTGAGGCTATTGAGCAGGTTGAAGAATTAGTTAGGGATATTGACCCTACCACCGCTTATTCATTGCAACAAATGGCTGATCTGCCATTGGAAGAATAGATCTAATCCAATAACCTAATTCTGATTAAGCGGAATTTGATTTCCTTATCATAGATTCCTTTGATCAGTTAAGCGTGTTGAGTTGGATCTTAGTAGCCCATTAGCTGTAACAAATTTTCAGCGGTAGTGATGGCTTCTTTGCGATTAGTAATCGCGAGTTTTTGATATAGGTTGCGAATGTGAGTTTTGATGGTTGTTCCAGCAACATCGAGCTCTTGCGCTATTTGCTCATTGCTAAAACCAGAATAAATTAAGCCAAGCACTTGCCATTCTCGTTGAGTAAGGGGGCTAGTACGTACGAGCTCCGGAACACTGGGGTGGTGGATTAATTTATCTACAAATTCTTCGTCGAAGTGTATGGATCGGCTTCTTTGACTACAAGATATTTCCTTAAGTAATTGTTGAGCCCGATGACGTTCAAGATCGCTGAGTTCATTTTTAGTCACTAGCTTGTCTAGTACAGAGCTAATTCGTGCTCCCTCAATAAGAAAATTACCTAAAATTCCTGTTTGATTTGTTAGTTCTAGAGCTTGTTTTAAAAGTAACTTTGCCCTTGACTCATCGTGTTGGGCCGTTGCGAGAACAGTCTCAACAATTAAATTTCTGTTGTTATCTGTGACTAGCTGATTACTGTTGGCTTGTTGTTGTAAAAAACTCAGGGTTTCAGAAGCTTGATCAAACATACCTAAATTGATTTGAGCTCGTGCCATGTTTCTCCATTGAAGTTGAGTAAAATGGTTACAAGCATCTTTTGGCTTTGGTGTTGTTTCTAACCAGTGTTGCATGGATTCCATATCATCTCGTGCTTGCCAAAATAAAATTAATGATAATGACGCATTGGCTGTCCAATCGACATGGTAAATAGATTGTTTTAATAAATGGGTAATTTTATCGATGAACTTGCTGGCTTTATCTATCTCTCCTCGAGCAATGGAGATGCGAGCAAGCATGGAATAACAATGAAGGTGCTTACTTTGGCTGGCATCACATAGTATATTTAGCCCCTTATAAGAGCATTCTTCAGCTTCGTCAAGGCGATTCCAGCACCAGAAAACCTGTGCGCGAAGGCGGAGCAAAAATTCGTGCATAGGGACTTGTTGCAATTGGTGTTCTTCCACCAATTTGAAGGCATTTTCTTGAACTTCGAACGCTGCTTGAACATAGCCTTGTGCAATAAGAATTTCACTTTGTTGCAGCATCGCCCATAACGCTTGATGATAAACTTGATATTGGCGAGCCAGTTTTTCTGTTTGCTGCATCATGGGGAGCGCACGGTTTAGATACCCCAATACATGGTTAACTTCACCAATCACAGAAGTGGCGACGATCCTACTCCTATAAGTGTTACTATTGAGTTGGCCTAAAGATAGTTCAGCGAGCTCAAGCGCTTTTTCAGGTTCATTTTGGTTAATCGCCACCTGAGCACGCAAGGCATTAAACTCTCCTTTTTGTTTCGTACTTAGAGATACATTAAATGCCTTCATTTGTTCATCTGCGACGGATAATAAATCGCCCACATCATTGTATCTATGCTGACTTTGTGCCAACCAAGCCTGAAGCATACATAATTTAGGCTCACTATAGAGCTGATCTGGAGAGAGTGTATTAATAGCATTTTCTAATGTTTGCAGTTCACCACGGTTGAACATTTCCCAGCCATAGTTGCATACAATATCTGCCGTCAGCTGGAGGTTGCCTGTTTTTTGAATATGATGAAGTGCCTGATGAGGAGATGACAGTTTTAACCATGCTTGCGCCGCTGCTTGATGCAACTCTTCTTCTTGATGCGGGATACGTGCGGTTCGCTCATGAGAGAGGAATTCAGCAAACAAATTATGAAAGCGGAACCAGTTTTGCTCTCCTTCGAGTGGGTGTATAAATAATCCATAGCGATTGAGCGATTCAATAACATTAAGAGCATCTTTTCTTTGGGTGATCTCAGCCGCTAAAACATCATTGAAGTGGTCGAGAATAGAGCATTGCAATAAGAATAGACGTGTGTCTGCTTCAAGTTGATCAAACACTTCTTCAACTAAATAATCCCATAAGTGGCTATGGTTAAATTGTGAGTATGATTCAAGTGATTGGGCCAAACTTTTATGTTGATGTTGAGCCTGCAAAGCGATGAGTTGTAATGCAGATGGCCAGCCTTCAACATAATCGCGTAAATGATTGACAACAGTATTATCAATGTCTCCTGAAATTCTGGATCTGAAGAATCGAGTGGTTTCCTCATTGTCAAAAGCGAGTAGTTCATCACTCATTTCTATCATTAGATCGCGAACTCGTAAGTTGGCGGTGCCAAGAGGAGGGGTGGATCTGCTGGTGACAACCAAAGTGAGGTTGTCTGGCATATGTTTGATGAAAAAGCGCAGTGATTCGTGGATTTCGTTGTTAGATATAAGGTGGTAATCATCGAGAACGAGATAACATTCCTGTTGATAATGAACAAGTTCAGCGCAAATTTGACTAAAAAGAGAGTGAAGCGATGAAAATTGTCGTTTTTCTACCAGCTTTTGTGAGGCTGTACAAGAGTTGTGAGCCGCCTTGTTCAGCGCCCGCAATAGATAATTCATAAACCGAAAAGTGTCGTTGTCACTCTCATCAATGTTATACCAACCAACATTCGACTTATCTACCAGCCATTGTGATGCCATTGTCGTTTTGCCGTATCCTGCTGGCGAACGAAATAGTATCAGCTTATAGCAAGGAGCATTTTGTAATAAATCTAGAACTCTTGGACGAATAATGGCGTTGTGTAGCCGTCCTGGTCGGGTTAACTTAGAAGGAATCCACATCTTTTTCCCCTGTTCTCCGATAATCATAATATCGATTTATCTTTGGAGTGCATCTGATAATGATATCGATGTTACTTGAGAACCATAGAGGCAGTTATTGATCAACCATCATATTTTCGTATATTTCACATTTTAAATTTATCTACGCCCTTAATTTGTGATCTTAATCACCCATGCTTGCATTTGATACTATGGTTTATAGACTGTTTTACACTTATTTCGATGAAATTTACTTATTTAGCTAATGCAATATGTGATCGAAAGAACATATTAATCAATTTATTAAAAATTTAGTATTTACGATTCACAAACACAGATTAAGGTTAAACCGTCGTGTGATGTGATCTTTATCACCACCAGTTGTTTCATGTTGGGTTGATTTGAGAGTTAGATCACTGAGGCTATACCTGTGGAAACTCTACGCCCTGTATCCTCCTCCTGAACGGTTCTTTAATTGGGAGGATGTTTCAGTTATTGCGTCATTGCACGATATCGCTCAAATGGATTAAACCCGATAAGTGAGATTTCTCTAATGAAACCGACTCAACAGAAAAATTTTGATACGGCAGCATTTAAGCAAAGTGTGAAGAAACATTTGACCTCGACTTATGCCACGACTGAAGAGAGAGCAGGCAGCCGAGCCTGGTATCTAGCGATGGGAAGAGCTTTGGCTGAATTGACAACTCTTGATATGCTGCAAACTGAACAAGATAGCAAAATCAATAATGCTAAAAGTGTTAACTATTTGTCTCTTGAGTTTTTGATTGGTCGTTTAACGGGGAACAATTTAATTAGCCTTGGTCTTTACGAGCAAATTAGTATTGCTATGGCTGAATTGGGCCAGAGTTTAACTGATCTGCTGGAAGAGGAACGAGACCCATCATTGGGAAATGGTGGCTTGGGTCGTTTGGCTGCTTGCTTCATGGACTCTCTTGCGGCTCAGGAATTTCCAACCGTTGGGTATGGTCTTCATTACGAATACGGTTTATTTAAACAATCTTTTAAAGATGGACATCAACAGGAAGCGCCAGATGCGTGGCGCTGTGTAGAAGGTTATCCGTGGGAAATTGCTCGCCCTGAACTTGCTCAAGAGATTGGCTTTTATGGTCATGTTGAAGTTTATCGAGAAGACGGCAAAGAGAAGCGGCGTTGGGTCCCGGGTATGTCGGTAAAAGCTATGCCATGGGACCTACCTATTGTGGGTTATCAATCGGACACAGTTTACCCTTTACGTTTGTGGGAATGTAGAGCCATAGCACCGTTCTCACTAGCAAGCTTTAACAATGGTGATTATTTTGAAGCTCAGCACGCCTTGATTGATGCTGGAAACATTACAAAAGTATTGTACCCAAACGATAACCATGAGAAAGGAAAAACACTGCGTCTTATGCAGCAATATTTCCACTCTGCTGCCTCGGTAAGAGATATTTTACGCCGTCATGAGGAAGCGGGGAATACCCTGAAGTCCTTACCAAAATATGAAACCATTCAGTTAAATGATACCCATCCTACAATAGCTATTCCCGAGTTGATGCGCATTTTAATTGATGAGAAGGACTTAGGCTGGGATGAAGCTTGGGCTATAAGCTCCCAGACATTTGCCTATACCAACCATACCCTGCTTCCTGAAGCCTTGGAAACTTGGAGCGAGTCATTAATTCAGCGTTTGTTACCGCGACATATGGAAATCATATATCACATTAACCATCTGTTTTTAAAAGAGGTACGTAACAAGTGGCCAGGTGATGTCATGAAGCAGCAAAAGCTATCGATTATTGAAGAAGGCTTTCATCGTATGGTGAGAATGGCCAATTTAAGCGTGATTGGCTCTTATGCGGTCAATGGTGTTGCGGCCCTTCACTCTGAGTTGGTCAAGCGTGATTTGTTCCCTGATTTTGATGAACTATATCCATCTAAGTTACAGAATGTGACCAATGGTATCACCCCACGTCGATGGTTGAAGTTCTGTAACCCGGGTTTGTCTGAACTTATTTCAAGTAAAATAGGTCACGATTGGCCTGCGCATTTAGAGCAACTTGAGCAAATCGCTCAGTATGCAAATGATGCCCAGTTCCAGAAAGCGTTTATGGCGGTTAAAAAGCAGAATAAGCAACGTCTTTCCAATTGGGTGAAAGATAATCTAGGGATAGAGCTAGATACTAATGCTATTTTTGATGTGCAAATTAAACGCCTGCATGAATATAAGCGCCAGCATCTAAACATGTTACATATTTTGTCACTATATCATCGCTTACTGCATGATCCTGATTTTGTCATGGTTCCACGTGTGATCTTCTTTGCTGCTAAGGCGGCACCAGGATACCATTTAGCAAAAGATATTATCTATGCAATCAATAAAATAGCTGACAAAGTCAATCATGACCCACGAATCGGTAATAAGCTAAAAATTGTGTTTGTTCCCGACTATCGCGTGAGTATGGCTGAAATCATTATTCCGGCCGCTGATGTCTCTGAGCAAATATCAACAGCAGGTAAAGAAGCGTCTGGTACCGGAAATATGAAAATGGCGCTTAATGGCGCATTGACCATAGGGACGATGGATGGGGCGAATGTCGAAATTCGAGAAGAGGTGGGCGATGATAATATTTACATTTTCGGCCTTGAGGTCGATGAAGTTGAATCGATACTCGCCCAAGGCTATAACCCATTCGATTATTATCATACCGATCCATTACTCAAAGCTTCTTTAGATCTTCTGCTCGGTGATGAATTTACGCCCGGTGAACCAGAGAAATTACGCGCTACTTATGACAGTTTATTAGATGGTGGTGATCCATATTTGTGTCTTGCCGATTTTGCTTCATATGTTCAAGCGCATGAGGACATGGATAGACAGTATCGCGATGAAGCTGGCTGGGCCAAAAAAGCGATACTCAATACAGCTCTAGTTGGTAAATTTAGTTCCGATCGCTCCATTCGGGACTATGTAAACAATATTTGGCAACTAGAAGCGGTAAAACGCTAGCATCATCAACAAAGCCAAGCATGATATGTCTTGGCTTTGCTCATTAATCACAACTCAACACATGGAAGGTAGAGACTTCTTCGGAGATTGCGATGACACAAAAAAATATTTTAAACCAAGTGGCTGAAATGGCAAATATTTCGAGTAGTTATATAAGCGCTTGGGGAGAAGAGACAGACGTTGAAGAGCAAACTATTCGAGATTTACTGACGTCTTTAGGCTATGACACTGCCAGTGATGAAAGGCTCCTAAAATCAGCGCAAAAAAAACATAAGAACGATGTTTTAAAGCCAGTAATGGTTGTTCATGATGGTAACCCTGTTTACGTAGCAATGAACTTGGGGGCAAGTGCCCGTGAAAGTGAGTTCAGTTGGCGCTTAGATACGGAGCAAGGGCAAGTATTAGAAGGGTACCTACAATCACAAATTGTTCGCGATGAGAGAAGTACAGGTGGGCCTTTAGTTTTTGAATTACCCAATGATCTTGAGTGGGGATATCACAAGCTCACGATGACCCGTAAGCGTCGAAAATCACCTTATACGATGACATTAATTGTTACCCCTAAGTCTTGTTTTAAACAACAAGAAATTGAAAACGGCAAAAAGATGTGGGGTCCGAGTGTACAACTATATACGCTTCGTACACAGCATAATTGGGGAATGGGTGATTTTGGGGACTTAAAACAGTTGGTGTCAGATATCGCATCACGAGGAGGTGATTTTGTTGGATTAAACCCTGTCCATGCCTTATTTCCTGCCAATCCAGAGGGAGCAAGCCCATACAGCCCATCGTCCCGACGTTGGTTAAATATTATGTACATTGATGTGAGCTCTGTTGCCGAATTTTCTTTGTCTGTGGAGGCTCAGCAGAAAGTTGGCAGTGCAGAGTTTCAGCAGCGCCTGCAGAAAGTGCGTGAATCTCATTGGGTTAACTATACGGAAGTGGCTGAGCTTAAATTGAGTGTGTTACCGCTACTTTATGGTGAATTTAAAACTCGCCATCTTAATAAATGCACCGAACGAGCTGAAGCCTTTCTGGCTTTTGTTGAAGAAGGTGGTGATAGTTTGTTGCACCAAGCGACTTTTGATGCATTGCATGCAGCTTTACATGCTCAAGATGCCAATATTTGGGGATGGCCAGCTTTTCCTCAAGAACTGGGTTGCTTTGATAGTGTGGCCGTTGACAAATTTATGGCTGAAAATTTAGACCAAGTTCATTTGTATATGTATCTACAGTGGGTTGCAGATATGCAAATCCATGAAGCTCAGACACTGGCAGAAGAAAAAGGGATGTCAGTTGGACTGTATCGTGATTTGGCCGTTGGTGTTGCTGATTCAGGTGCTGAAACTTGGGCTGATGATGGTAACTTGGTTATGGATGTCAGTATTGGTGCGCCACCTGATGAATTGGGACCTTTGGGGCAAAATTGGGGATTACCCCCACTTAATCCTCAAATGTTACAAGCAACTGGCTATGAAGCCTTCATCAAGCTGTTACAGGCTAACATGAAGCATTGTGGTGCATTACGTATCGACCATGTTCTTGGGCTTTTACGTTTGTGGTGGATCCCAAGAAATAAAAAGGCGACTCAGGGGGCATATCTCTATTATCCGGTTGAGGATATGTTATCAATTCTAGCACTAGAGTCGCACCGACATAAATGCAGTGTGATTGGTGAAGATCTTGGTACTGTACCTGATGAGATCGAGGGACTGTTGAGTGATGCAGGTGTGCACTCTTATAAGGTCTTTTTCTTTGAAACATCAAAAGAAGATGGAGGGTACCTTTCACCACAACATTATACTCAGCAGTCGATGGCAGCATTGTGTACACATGATATGCCTACGCTTCGTGGTTTTTGGCACTGTGACGATCTTAAAATGGGTCAAGAGTTGGGCTTATACCCAGATGAAGAGCAACTAAAAGGGTTATTTACTGGTCGCTTGAAGAGTAAACAAGGGATTCTTGATTCCGTAGCATGGCATGGATACTTACCCGATGGGGTCGGGGGTGATGCACAATATGTCCCGATGGACTCTTATCTCGCCGAAGGACTCCAACAGCATGTTGCGGCAGGATCTTCTGTTTTACTTAGTGTTCAACTTGAAGATTGGTTAGAGATGGATAAGCCAGTCAACATTCCTGGAACAGTCGATGAGTACCCAAATTGGCGGCGTAAACTTTCAATGAACCTTGATGAAATTTTTGCCCAAGAAGGCGTGAATCGTATTGCTAGCAAGTTAACTAAAGCGCGTGCGAAACAAGCTAATTGAAAGTGCCGTGTGGGTGTGAGCAAACTTTGGATATAAGCGTTCTTCACACTTTTCATTGTATAAGAAGCCCGCATTTTGAGCGGGCTTACATGTATTAAACGAGACATTGTTTACCTTTCGCTTTGAGCCCATATTCACCATATAGTGCTCTTTGCAGCAGTCAGCTAAATTAGAAAATAAGTAGAATGAGTTAATGGCTCAGAAAGTTAGGCTAGGAGAGAATTACTTGAAAACGGCAATAAGAGATAAAAATAGTATAATGTACAACCAACTCTCAAGTGCATCTTGCGCTGAACCATTTTCATTTCTAGGGCCATTTCTAACGCCAAAGCAAGGGTACCTGAGAGTTTGGATGCCAGGTGCAGATAAGGTAGAAGTAATTCTAGATGGTGAAACCCGTCTAGCACTGGAGCGCGAGGGCTCATCGGGCTTTATTTTGCGTCACGCGCGAGATTTAAGCAAAACGTATTATCAACTCGCGGTAAGTTGGCCAGACTCTGAACAAATCCTTGATGACCCATACCAATACCATGCCATTTATGCTGATTATGAGGATTTGCATACCCCCAAACAAATGTATCACCATATGGGGGCCCAATTTGTTACTTTACAGCGTGCGGGTAAATCTATCCATGGCGTACGCTTTCTCGTTTATGCACCAAATGCATCGGCATGTAGTCTAGTTGGAGAGTTTAACCAATGGGATGGTCGCCGCACGCCATTGCAAAGGTTAGATTACGGTATTTGGGGAATATTTATCCCGAATTTAGCAGAAGGTGCCCACTATAAATTTGAACTAAAAGGCCCTAATGGAGAAGGTTTACCACATAAGGCAGATCCATGGGGTGCGTATGCAGACCAGTATCCGTCATTTGCTTCATTGACATACGATCATAGTCGATATGAATGGCAAGATTCACAATGGCAAAACCGTCCTGTCACTCAAAAAACAAAACAGGCCTTATCCTTTTATGAATTGCATATAGGTTCTTGGCGACGAAATGAAAAAGGCGACTTTCTTACCTATCGCGAGCTCGCTGAGCAGCTTATACCCTACTTGAAAGATATGGGATACAGCCATGTAGAACTGATGCCTGTGTCTGAACATCCATTTTATGGTTCCTGGGGCTATCAACCTGTCGGGTTGTTTGCGCCGACCAGTAGGTTTGGTTCGCCGGATGACTTTAAATATTTTGTCGATCAGTGCCACTTGGCAGGAATAGGTGTCGTGATTGATTGGGTTCCGGCGCATTTTCCATCTGATGAGCATGGTTTAGCTCATTTTGATGGAACACCATTATACCACGATCCGGATCCTCGTCGCGGTTGGCATCCAGATTGGAATTGTTACATTTACGATTTAGGTAGAGAACATGTGCGCCGTTTTCTAGTTTCTAATGCTTTATATTGGTTTGAACAGTTTCATGTCGATGGAATACGGGTCGATGCGGTGGCATCCATGTTGTATCTGGATTATTCACGCAGTCATGATCAATGGATTCCAAATGTCGATGGAGGAAATGAAAACTATGATGCAATCGCTACCTTGAAATGGATGAATGAACAAGTCTATCAATATTTTCCCAATGTCATGACTATCGCTGAAGAATCGACGGCCTTTCCGAGCGTTTCTGCCCCAACCTTTATGGGAGGGCTAGGTTTTGGATTCAAGTGGAATATGGGCTGGATGCACGATTCATTATCG
Source organism: Vibrio pectenicida (assembly GCA_024347015.1). Lineage (GTDB taxonomy): Bacteria > Pseudomonadota > Gammaproteobacteria > Enterobacterales > Vibrionaceae > Vibrio > Vibrio pectenicida. The sequence continues at coordinate 394,679 of AP024890.1, forward strand.
TATATCAAAGAGCAACCTGTGCATCGAAAGTATCACCATGACACCATCACTTTTCCAATGGTTTACGCGCATAGCGAGAACTATGTTTTATCGCTATCGCATGATGAAGTTGTTTATGGCAAGGGCGCTATCCATAGCAAAATGCCAGGAGATGAATGGCAGCAAACCGCCAATCTGAGGGCTTATTTAGGCTATATGTATGCGCAGCCCGGTAAAAAGCTCAATTTTATGGGAGCTGAAATTGGCCAGACCGCAGAGTGGAATCATGAAGATCAATTACAATGGTTTTTGCTTGATTTTGAGCGCCATCAGGGAGTGCAGTCATTAACCCGTGATCTCAATAAACTGTATGCATCACAGCCTGCTTTGTATCAACTTGATTGTGAGCCGCTTGGTTTTGAATGGCGTCTTCAAGATGCAGCGCAAGCCTCAATTCTGGCCCATGAGCGCTTAAGCGATAAGGGAGAACGTATCTTAGTTATCAGTAATTTCACTCCTGTTTCGCATGAAAGCTTTCGTCTTGGGGTCCCCTTTGCCGGTGAATATCAATTGTTGCTCAATACAGATGATATCCAGTACGCTGGAAGTGGCTACGAGATTAACCATTCTATAGTGACAGATTTCGTTGAAAGTGAAAGCCAGCCCCAATCTTTGCTGATGCGCATTCCACCTTTGGCAACGATATTCTATAAGTTAAAATAACCCCTCTCTATATAGATAAGTAAACGCCCACTAACTTAAAGTTAGTGGGCGTTTAGGATCAGAGATGGTTCAGTGTATTCTAGATAGTATTTCTAATACGCTATACCAGCTGGACATCCATTTCTTTAGTTTGTAAGCTGAGTATGTTTATGCTCTTCTATTGAATGTTTTTTGCTCCAGCGATCGACGACCATAGCGCCAATTAAATCACCTTGCACGTTAACCGCAGTTCTAAATGTATCCAAAGGTCTTTCAATGATGAGAAGGATGGCGATTGCCTCAAGAGGGATCCCTGCGGCCAAAAGAACGAGTTGCATGCCAGACATTGAACCTGATGGCATTCCTGGCGCACCAACTGATGATACCATTGCCATGATGAAAATCATCACGATGCCACTTGTTGACAGATCAACACCAAATAATTGAGCTAAAAATACAGCGGCTACACCTTCAAATAGAGCGGTACCATCCATATTCATCACAGCTCCCATCGGTAACACTAGACTGCTGGTGGAATCGGATACTCCCAGTTTTTCTTTAGCTGTCTGCAGGCTAAGAGGTAGTGTGGCGGAGCTTGATGAAGTGGCTAAAGCCATCGACATAGGTGCTGATAGAGCCTTAAATAGTGGGATAGGTGATGTACCTGTTGCAAGCTTTGCAATTACTGGCAGTACCACTAAACTGTGGATCATGGTGAGCCCAAATACCAATAAACCAAACTCAAGTAACTGGCTAAATAGAGTGCTGTTTGATTCAATCGTTAATTCGAAAACGATAGCAAATACTGCAAACGGAGCTAAGCGAATAATACCTCTAACTAGAGTAGATATGCTCTGATTTACTCCTTTGACAAGTTCAAAGACTGGGTGAGAGTTGTCTAGTGTAGCAAGTAGCGCAATTGCGATAAGTATTGAAAAGGTTACTATGGCAAGTAAATTACCACCTGACAAGGCTGCAATCGGATTCATTAGTGCCATGGAAAGCAGTTTATTTAAAATGCTAACCCCTTGAGCGGATGAATCGTCAATCAGGGTTAAACTATCGGCAGCCGGAGGTGCAGAGGTCAGTGGTGTCCATTCTGGCATCATTAGAGCAGCGCCCAGACCTATACATATAGCAATTGTGGTTGTGATTAGGTAGTACACGACTGCGACAGAACCTACTTGCTTAAGTCGTACTAGGCTTCCTATGTTACTTATACCTTCAATAAGGCTAAACATGACCATTATACCAACAATGGCTTTTAGCAATCCCAGATAAACAAGCTTTATCAGTGAAAGCGGTTCACTTAATACTAGTAAGGTGTTTTTTTCAACCGGCAGTAATTGAGTTGCAGCCCAAGCAAATAATGCAGCAATAACAATTTGGGTAGTTAATGATTGTTTTAAAAAGGCTCCCATGCCTTGTTCCTTGTATCTATTTAGAATGCCGCCTTACATGAGGCAGGTGCGAATAAGAGACGAAGAGTAAAATAAAATACGCCTATTGGGTAGTAGACTTTGGTTACATAGCCAAAGATAAAGTTATAAGAAAAATGAGAGTGGCTGTTATTCAAACGTAATCTTTTGGGAAGCCTATCTTTATTATCATATTCCCCAGTTTGCTTGTGGTTAACCATATATTTGCACAATTTCCCACCTTTAATTGCCAAAACTATCTTACATGGTAGGTTCGGCTATACCCCTTTTGTCGCTTAGCTGTCGAGCATATTTATCATTCCATTCAAACTTATTAATTTTAACAAAAATGACATTATTAACGTTGGAAATAAACTTGTCTTGATAAGTTATGAATTATTGTTATTAGATTATTTCATGCTCTTTAATCAGGGATTTAATAAAATTTTATTATGATATTAGATCTGACCTTGCTAGTTTTAATAAGGTTGTTTTGCGATGTAAAATAACTTGTTTGGATATGTGATTGTATGGATATAAAACATAGATAGGTTATATATGAGATTCAATAAACTAAGTGTACTAATAGGTGTCGCTTTGCTTCCATCATGGAGCGTAGTGGCGGATACAATAGAGCAAACATTAACTTTTAAGCCCGACAACTGTGCTCCGGGTTGGTATTGTCAGTATAAAGCAACAGCTAACGATCAAGGTGGTTTAGATACCAGTCAACTAAGCAGTTATGAAATGATGTTTAAATCTAAGCCTCAAGTTCAGGGTGTTAATGTTGGCGAGTCTATATGGAGTAATGGTTCTTTCGTTGTGACCGGTGGAGATGCTGCGGGCCAAGAAGTACAGCAATGGCCTGAATTTGTTGGGGATGTGGTTTTTGATGGTACACCAAGTGATGGCAATGGTGGAGGATCTGAGGGTGGGACAGATGTTTTACCGACTGAAGATGCTGTTATCCATCATGTTACTTTTCCTTATGATGATACGCAGACGACAATTGATGTTTTCAACCTAAATACGCCATATGCGACTGATGTGGTTATTTCTAACCTGATTGCGGGTACTTTATATTCTTACCTTGTTGAAAAAAAATACCCTGAAGTTCACTTCAATCAGGAGTATTTAGTAGGCTCAATTTTGTCCCAATTGCTACAAGAAGCTGGGCTCTCAGATTCTAGAATCAATCCAGAATATTCTGCATCAGCCAAGAAACAAGCTATTCATGAGCCGAATTATGCGAGTCAGTTGCTTGCTGTGGGGCAAGGTGGCCCTTATCAAATTAATGACTACAACAAGCGTTTACCGGATACGTCGACACCAGGGTCTTTAGGGCTAATTAACTATGATGCGCTATATCAAGGCTTGGGTTACACTATTGAAGCCCAAGACAGTGGCGTTCAAGGTGGTTTAGTCGGGCCTGACTCTCTAGAGGATATTTACTTCGGCCCAATCGCAGCGACTTACTTTCAGTTTAATGATGTTAATCGCTTAGAAGTTTTAGCAGGTCAAAGTTGGTATCAGAACCAAGAAGCGTGGAATACTTGTTTTAATACAGCACTAAAAGACGATGCATTTATCAGCGATCCTAATGCACTTCGTTTGACCGACTTTTTGATCAATGTCATTTATAATGCTGGAAGTTATAGCGATGCATTTGGTGATTATCTTGATGTTTGTGTTGATGCTTATGGCGATGGTAGCAACTTCGACTTTACCTCAGAGCTGCCGTATTTAAATAGCTATGATCTAGGTCCAGAAGAGTACAAGCAGAAGATTTCTGCTTCAGGAGAAGAGTGGTGGTATCGCTATCCACGTCAAGTATCCTTTTATGCAGACCAGTTATTTGGAAAGGATTTGGTTGCATCTGGTCTTAATATGACGAATAACCAGCAGTTGACAGTGGCTGATCTTGAGCCTGTATTTGTTAAAATATTTGCTCAAATATCATACAAAGCTCAGCAAGATCAATCACCAATTCTAATTGCAGAAGCAACAGCAGAACAAGCATTTGATCAAGCCGTACAAAATGCAGGATTGACGCTAGATAAATCCTACTCGTTGTCCGATGAATCTCAGCGTCGCGCTTTATTTGATTTCCTCTATCAGGCATTTGAACAATTAGAGTCTCGTACGGCAGACCTAGGTGCGGTTAGCGGAGAGCTTACTGGTGACGATAATGGTGGTGATAATGGCAATGGTGGTACACCACCACCACCTGTTGATGGTGAGAAATGGAATGCATCAACAATATATCCAGATGGATCTTGTACCACGGTTACTTATCAGGGCATGGAATATCAGAACCAATGGTGGACCCAAGGAAATGAGCCAAACCCTGCTGAAGGTGATGGTTATAACTCAGTGTGGCGTTTCCCAAGCGCTGCCAGTAATGACTGCCCTTAAGTGACATTTTAGATTATCTTTTGAGCTAATAAATATCGAAGAACGTCATGATTTTTCTATTCATGGCGTTTTTTTTCAACTAAATTGTCTTTAGGTGAAATTTTATTAGTGGTATTTCTATCTATTAAACCATGACGCTGTGCTATAGGACTTCTCTGGGCGATAAGTTGTATAGCGGTTTGTAGAGAGAAATCGAGGTTGGGATGGAGTTAGCAAATGAGATACAAGCGTGGTTGTACGCTGGACATACCTCTATTTGGGTGCTGTTTGTTGGCATCATCTTACTTTCTTATTTACTTGAAGACTTAGCCATAGTGACGGCAGCGACTCTTGCAGTGCAAGAATTGATGCCGATGAGTGCCGCCTTGTTTGCGATTTTTGTTGGTATTGCTACTGGAGATTTGGGTTTATATTTCATCGGTAAAAGTGCTCAACGTGTTCGCTTCTTACGCTATCGGATGTTTCAGTATCGGCGGGTGCGACTGATAAATAGAAAAATGCACCAAAATGCATTTGTGACTTTATTTGTTGTTCGGTTTATTCCAGGGCTGCGCACCGTAGGTTTTACCCTAAGTGGCTTTCTCGATATTCCAATCTTGCGCTTTTTAGCCGCCGTTATTGGTGCGACATCGCTTTGGACCGTTTTAATATTTGGCTCATTTTATCATTTAGGTAATGTGGCTTGGCTCAAAGATAGCCACATTATCTGGGCGCTGATACCTGTAGGGCTATGCTTAATGTGGATGTTAAACAAAATTATTACAGCGACCTTATTAAGAGGTATGTATGACAACGCTCGCTAGTATTCAAATGATTCCACAAGGGAAGGTTAACGGCGGAATGCCAGTGCTTCCTGCCCCTAAGAGGGTTATCTCGCCGTTTGAGTTTTTACCCGCATGGTTTGTCTATGCACCAGTTGTGGCACAAAGTGCCGCTTTAAGTGTGTATCACAGAGACTGGGCTCTCCCTTTAATCGCCAATCCAGCAATTAAACTCAGTGGCATGGTCGGAGAATCGAAACACGATATTTTTGGTGCCGCAGGAGAGATCACTCGCCAATGGATATTACCTTTCATTTCTATAGAGAAAACCGATATTGAACAAGAGCAATTATTTAGCTTGGCAAAATCAAAAATGAAAGATAAAGCGCTCAACTACCCGCTTGTGGCTAAGCCAGATCTGGGTTGTCGTGGCGTTGGGGTCAAATTGGTTAAAAACGATCAACAACTGCGAGATTATATTGAAACTTTCCCGAAACAGGGCCGTTTTTTGTTGCAAGAGAGATCTAACTATAGCGCTGAGGCAGGCATTTTTTATGTTCGCCAGCCAGGTGAAAAAAGCGGTAAAGTCATCTCTATTACCTTGAAGTATTCTCCTTATGTCGTAGGTGATGGAAAGTCTACACTCAAACAACTGATAGAAGTTTGTCCAAGGGCAGGAAAGTTACAGCATTTATACCTTCCTCGTCACAAGGAGACTTTGGATATTGTTATTCCGGAAGGGGATGAATTTCAGTTGGCATTCGCGGGTAGCCACTCCAGAGGATGTATTTTCCGTAATGGGAATCAGTTTATCACTTCAGAGCTTGAGCAAAAGTTAGATCAGATATTGGGAGACTTCAAAGGCTTTAACTATGGCCGTTTAGATGTGAAGTTTAAAGATATCCAACTGTTAATGTGTGGTTCCGATTTCGATATTTTAGAAATCAATGGTGCAAGTAGTGAAGCTGCCCATATTTGGGATAGCGACACATCCTTGTCACACATATTTAGTACGTTGCTTCAACAGTATCGTTTGCTGTATCAAATCGGTTCGAAACATAAGAAGCAAGGCCATAAGACGCCCTCTTTGGGGGCCTTATGGCAAGCATGGCGTGAGGAAAAATTGTTGACTCAACTTTATCCGATGACAGATTAATCGCATTGTTTAGGGCAAATTATGAAAAATAAACCGACTGCTGTAGCCGAACTGAGTCAATCTCTGTCTTCACAAACGATTATTGGATGTCTTGAGACTCTTAATCAGGGATTAGAGTTTTTGGATAGACTATCTCCTGAAGACTATACTTCTGTTGCAGCCCCTCATATGAATAGCTCTATAGGAGAGCATTATCGCCATTGGCTTGACTTATTTCATGCCATTCGACTCGATTGTGACAAGATTGATTACAATGTCAGGCGAAGAGGACATTGCGTAGAAAGAGAGATAAGCACAGCTAAGGATGAGATAAAACAGTTGATCGAATGGCTATTTGTGTTACCAGCAAACCGTCTCGATCAAACCGTGACAGTTGAGACGGAAGTACTCTTGTCTCAAACTGGTGCAGAAGAAGTTCAATCTTCCCTAGCTCGTGAGTTGACCTTTGCTGCGCTCCATGCGACTCATCATTTTGCAATGATCAAAGTCACAGCTTCCCTGCGAGGCATTGCATCCGATACTGGATTTGGCCTTGCACCAGCAACTGCCACATATCAGAGGGCACAATAATTTATGTGCACACTATCTTGGTCATATTATGATAATAGTTATTATGAAGTTTATTTTAACCGTGATGAGCAGCGTACTCGCCTAGCCGCAATTGAGCCTCAAGGGTTTGTTATTGATGATGTAAATTGTGTCATGCCGATTGACTCTGCTGGTGGCGGGAGTTGGATATCCACCAATCAACATGCTGTGACCATATGCCTGCTCAATTATTATCAAGGGCGTGTTCCACAAGGTACGCTTACCAGTCGAGGTGTCGTGGTAAAAAAATTGGCGAGTAGTGATTCTACTCGAGCGGTTAGAGCAGGTTTATTGGCGATGGATTTAACGTCTTTTGCTCCTTTTACTCTCGTTTCTTTCGATCTTGATGGTTCTAAGCAAGTAAATGCATGGACATGGGATGGTCAGAAGCTGGAACACTCTATTATTAGTGCACCCGTTGTATCATCGGCTAAGCATTATCAACAAGCGCGTAGATACAGAATTGATTTGTATGAAAAATTACGTTTGACCACAAAAGTAAAAAAACTGGGTACTCGTTTTCACATGAGTTTTGATAACGATCATCCGCACCTTTCGCCTTTAATGGCAAGAGATGATGCCAGAACGGTAAGTTTTACCTCAGTGTCTGCCTGCGCAGATCACCAGAAAATGTATTATCAATCCATTGACAACAATAGTGGTGTTGATTTTGAAATCGAAAAAACATGTTTAATGACCGAGCAAGGAGTTTTTAAATGAAGAAGCTATTGGCCCTTTTTATATTATGTGTGAGTTGGCCTTCTTGGTCTGCAGATAAAATCTCTACCGGATATTTTAGTAATAAGGCGGTAAGTGGTTACGATACGGTGGCGTATTTTACCGAAGGAAAACCTGTAAAAGGGGATGATAAATGGCAATTTGAGTATCAAGGGGCAGATTGGTATTTTTCCTCTCAGGAGAACTTAGACAAGTTTAAAGCCAGCCCAGAAGCTTATGCTCCTCAGTATGGTGGCTACTGTGCATGGGCGGTCTCTGCCAAGAATGATTTTGCTTCTTCAGACCCTGAAAAATGGGCGATTGTTGATGGAAAATTGTATCTCAATTACAACTCAGACGTAAAAAATATGTGGGATAAGGACCGTGCAGGTCATATCAAACAAGCTAATGTGAATTGGCCAAACCTTATTAAATAAAGGACTTTAATGATGAAAATCTCTCCGGTAAAACATATTCCTGCTGCTTTTATCGCTTTTGTGTTTGTTCAATCACTTTTCTTTAAGTTCTCTGGTTCTTATGAAACAGATCATATTTTTGGCACCTTAGGAGAATGGTCTGGCCTTGAATGGTTTGGGGTATATGGAGGCTATTTGGTCGGTATTTCTGAGTTGATAGCCTCAGTGCTGCTATTTACCCGCTTTCATGGCGTAGGCGCAGCAATGAGTGCTGGAATTATGTCTGGAGCAATTTTCTTCCATCTCTTCACCCCACTAGGTGTGGTGATGCCTGAATTTAATGCTATGGGCGAGATTGTCGGAGACGATGGTGGTTTACTGTTTGGTATGGCCTGTATTGTATGGTCGTGCGGTGTTTTCTTATTTATCCGAGACGTTAAGACTGAAGGTTCGTTTACGCGTAATTTGTTAGTCAAAGGAGAGTAATATGCAGAAAAGTCCTTTCCGGTTACCCCGTAAAACGCCTTTTGGTATTGGCGAAAGTATGGTGGAGTGGGCGACAGGTCTGTCGACTCTAGATGCTTTATACTCGCAAGATGAGCTGCCTGAAGATAGCTTCGATTTTATGCATGAAGCTCTTAAGCGTATCGGTACACAGTATCGAGTTGATTATGGCAGCCTTGATAGTATACCCATGGAAGGGTCATTACTCATTGTTGCCAATCATCCATTTGGAGGAATCGAAGGGGTTATTCTTGCATCACTAATTTCAAAGGTGCGTAAAGACGTTAAAGTGCTTGCTAATGAACTTTTAAAGCGTATTCCTGAATTGGACGACCTTTTTATTGGCGTTGATGTGTTTGGCGGTAAACAAGCTAGGCTAACAAACAGTAAAGCAATTAAATCAGCCCATAAGCATTTGAAACAAGGGGGAGTACTGATCCTTTTCCCAGCAGGTGAGGTATCTGCTTGGCAGCCCCATGATAACAAAATAACCGATAAAGTTTGGAGTAAATCTGTTGCTAAGTTTGTAAAGCACGCGGAGGCGACTACGGTCCCGATCTTTATTAATGGCAGAAACAGCAAACTCTTCTATCAAGCAGGAAGAATTCATCCTCTACTTAGAACTGCCTTATTGGGACGGGAGCTTTTAAACAAAGCAGGGCAAACCATTTCAGTGTCAGTGGGTAATGCTATCCCATTCTCAGAATTCAAAGGTTTTGAGAAAGAGAGTGATATTACCCAATATTTGCGCCTCAATACTTATTTAATGGGTAGTATGGGTGGTCAGTCACCAGTGAATGAACCTATGGTCGATACTGGCTTAGCAGCTATTATTGACCCCGTAGAAACATATTATTTGCAGAATGAATTGACTCAGATCGAACATTATAAACTTATAGAGCAGGGGGAGTTTGAAGTGTACTGTGCTCCTACAGCTGCTATTCCGTACATGATGAATGAAATAGGACGAGTGAGAGAGCAAAGCTTTCGTGAAGTGGGTGAAGGTAGCGGCTTAGCTTGTGATATCGATAAATACGATCCTCATTATTATCAATTATTTGTTTGGCACAAAAAAAAACAAGATCTGGTAGGGGCTTATCGACTCGGTTTAGTTGATGAATTAATAGCGAGTGGTGGGCTAGAGCAGCTTTATTCAACCAGCCTATTTCATTATGATCTCGATTTTTTGCAAACATTGGGTCAATCGATTGAAGTTGGTCGCTCTGTTGTGGCGAAGCAATATCAGCGCAATATACATTCTCTGCTGTTATTGTGGAAAGGCATTGCTAAATTCATTCAGCGTCATCCTCAATATACGCATCTATTTGGCCCTGTGAGTATTAGTAATGATTATAGCCCAGTGGCAAGACAGCTTATTGCCTCTGTCATGTCAATTCATTACTACGATGAAGAGAAAGCCAAATTAGTGTCTCCGACCACACCACTTAAAGAAAGTGGCAACGAATTCTGGCGGCCAGATATGTTGAGTTCTCTCGCTGATTTACCTTTGCTCTCGAAAGTGCTGGACCGGTTAGATCAAGGAATGGGAGTGCCAGTACTATTAAGGCAATACTTAGGTTTACACGGTAAGTTAGTATGTTTTAACGTCGATCCTGCATTTAACTTTGCATTAGATGGGCTAATCGTTGTGGATTTAACGGCAGTGCCTGTTAATACCCTTGGAAAATACATGGGACGCGAAGAGGCAAAAGTATATCTTGCTCAACATCAAGAAAATAAAAAGTCTGATATTGAGTGAAACGTTTTTCCCTATCGTTAACGATAGGGAAGTGTTATAGAAGTTGTTTAAGTACTTTGAGAACACCATCTTCGCAATTACTGGGCGCAGTGAATTTTGCTATCTGCTTGATTTTATTGTGAGCGTTGTCCATTGCGTAAGAATAGTAACTTTCTTCAAGCATTTCTAAATCATTCAAATAATCACCAAAGCTCATAGTTTGTTGATGGTTAAACCCGAGTGTTTGCTGAAGATATTTGATGGCGGCTCCTTTGGAAGCATCTATATTCATCACATCCAGCCATATCTTAGCGCTAACTACCACCTGATGAGAGTGACCAAACTGGATGTTCATTTTTGGAAAAACGTGTTCCTGCGTTCCGTTGAAATGACATATCGCGACTTTAATAAACTCATCTTCGACACTAAGTAGGTCATCGACAGCTTGGCAGCGGTGATAATAATGAGAAATTTCCTCAAGTGCTTGTGGATCTTGAGTTTCAATATAGGCTGAGCGCTTGCCACATAACACAATGTGCGCGTCTGCGATCTCTCTTGCTTGGGATATAATGGCCTCAATGGACTTGGAAGGAATAGTGCAGCAGTATAGCTCTTTATCTTGATGCATCACCAGAGTGCCATTTTCTGCGATAAATATCATGCGATCTTTAATCGGCTCAAACGTATCTCTTAAGCTGTAGTATTGACGGCCAGAAGCAGCAGCAAACCGAATATTTTTCTGCTCAAGTTGTTCAAAAACAGTAAAAAACTCTGGGTTAAGCTGACCGTTTTCGTTTAACAGAGTGCCATCCATATCGGAAGCAACGAATTTAATATCCATAAGCGACATACAAGGTTTACCTAAAGTTTACTAATTGCCAACCCTGAGAGGGAGTCGGCTACATATAGAAAGTAAATTACAGTAACTAGAGATAATCGCAAGTTTGTTAATAAAATCGAGAAGCTCTTAGGTTGATATTTTTGTAGTTAGTTCACAGCCACTCTAAACCTTTATAAGGCTTGGTTCGTAAACTCTCCAATCGTGTCGCTAAACTACCACAGTGGATCTCCAACTTATGACCATCGGGGTCGAGCAGGTAGACTGACAGTCCTTCGCTGTAATTGGTTTTCCACTGCTTGATATTGTGTTGTTCAAGCTTTTGGTAAAGTGTCGAAAAATCCTTCTCTTCGACACTGAATGCGATATGGCTTTAATCTTGGCTCGGGCAGGGGATATCACAAGACAGGCATAGCCATAAGTCACCAGCAAAAAGGTACGCGCCCTTTGTCCACTTTACCTTACCTTTGAAACCAAGGACTTGAATATAAAATGCGAGGGATATTTCTAAATTATTTACTGCAAGAGTGATGTGATTAAGGCCTGAAACCATGCTTATCCCCTGGTAATCAATTTCGACTTAGCTTTTTGAATGAGTGGGTAGCCAGTTAGCATAGATACCTGAACCGCTGTGTCATACTGGTTGGCATACTTGGTGTACATTTCAGACATGAACAAACGCCTAATCCATCAAGAAGGGATTGATAATAAATGAAAAATAGGAGTTTCACTAGAGGCGCAGTATAAAAGATAGCTACTGCGCTTAATCGATAGTGTAGTTAGGTATTAAAGGAATTAGCCTTTTTCAACAATACCTTCACCAGTTCGTCCAATCACAGCAGAGCCAATACCCATAATGGCATTGACGCCTTGTACTGTCGCCGCTTGCATAGTTATTTGCCCTTGTTGCTGAGCTGTTGTTGCATTGTGTGCAGCATTAGATAAAGCGTGTGAGGTAGACATTAGCAAGTTGCCCATCGCCATTGCAGGGGCTTCTCCCACGACTTTAGTGTTAACTTGAGTAACAGAATCGGTGATCTGTGGGTTTACGATTGTTGCTGCGGTATCTGACATCGGTTAGTTCCTCTTAAAATATTTAATGACAGTTAGAAATTGGGCCGATTTAGATAGAAGGTCAGGCCCAATGGTATTGCTTGGTAATAATTAACCTTTCTCGATAATTTCTTCACTTGTACGACCAATCACAGCCGACCCTACACTCATAAGGGAGTTGATTCCCTGAACAGTAGCTGCTTGCATAGTGATTTGACCTTGTTGCTGGGCTGTAGTCGCATTATGAGCAGCATTAGACAGTGAATGTGACGTTGACATAAGCAAGTTACCCATTGCCATGGCAGGTGTTTCACCAACGACTTTGGTGTTCACTTGTGTCACTGAATCTGTGATTTGCGCGTTTACTGTTGTTGCTGCTGTATCTGACATGGATGGATCCTTTTTTTAAGTTTCGGGTTGTTGCGTTTTAAATATTAGATTTAAAAGCTTGGACATCTACAAACTGGTTTGTTGCTTTAGCATCTGATATTGCTATGTCCTACTAACGTATAAACGTTAGACTTAGTTGATGTTCTCTTTTGCTTTAGTGCCAAGCTCCGAGAAGTTGTTAATTGCTTGCGTGACTACTTCGCCCGCTTTATCAATACCATCCAAATATTTTGGATCGCCTGTTTCGATAAATTGCCCAAGGGCTACTCCTATCGCTGTTGTGCCAATGGATGATAGGTTTCTGAGGTTGTCTGTTGCATCAGATAAAGCCATTGCCGATGACTGTGCGATTGACTGTGTTGCCGTATTCTTTGCGCTTTCAATGGGCTTTGGTGGTTCATTCATCGTTACTTGCCTCTAAAATAGGGAGAGTTATTTTTCCAAAATAGCTTCAGCGGCTTTTGAAATAGACGCTGTACCAATTGCATTAATCGCGTTGATACCTTGTGTAGTCGCTGCTTGCATTAACATTTGACCCTGCTGCTGGGCTGCAGTGGCATTATGGTTACTGTTACTTACCGCTGTGTTGGTCGCCATAATGAAGTTGCTCATCGCCATTGCAGGAGTCTCTGCAACAGTTTTTGTATTGGTTTGAGTAACAGAGTCGGTTATCTGTTCACATACTGAATCTGGCATAATCTTGCTCCGTTTTGTTTAACAAATTTAAAGTGCCTGAGTTAAATTTTTTTTGAGTAAAAAGAAGTTTGTCCACTCTTTATTTACTATTGCGTAGTCTTCAAATAAACCTACTTTATTGAAGTTAAGTGAGGTTAAAAGCTTTAATGACTTTTTATTATTTGTCATACAATATGCAGTGACAGATCTAATCTTTTGATACTTAGCCATCCACCCTAGTACTTTTATTATTGATGACTTCATTATTCCTTTATATTGATATCGTTTATCAACTGAATAACTAATATTACAAGAGTAATTAGGGTTTTTCTTTATATCACTAATGTTTATCAATCCAACTATTTCATTGTTGACCTTTATCGTGAATGAAAAAAACTTAGCTAAGTTATAATCTTTTATGATGGATGATATATACTTTTGCCACCTTGATTGTATTTCAAGGTTTTCATTGGTCCTTGGTTCCCACTGGCTAAGGTATGCATTATTTTTCTTGTAATACTCAGTGATTGGTTTACTATCTGAGACAGACAGTAATGATATTGAAAAATCATTATCATCAATATTAAAAAAGTCGATGAACATAGTATTAACCTAACTTTGTTTTCGAACTGAATCTCTAAACTCACCTATGTTTGAACCTTCGTACTTTCTATATATTTTACCAAAATGACTTAAGTCATAGAAACCCACTTGAATCGCGACATTTGTTAGGGTAACTCTTGGGTTATGAGTGATAATTTCTCTTGCTTTATTTAGTCTAAGAATGAACAAAACTTTCTTAAATTTGGTATTTAATTTAGTTCTAAATAAATATGATAGATGAGAAGGGCTGACATATGCTGACTTTGCTACTTCCTCTAATGTAATGTCATTTGATAAGTTCTTGTAGATATATGACACCGCAAGATATAGAGAGGTATGGTACTTTTTGAGATGCTCGATATACTCTTCAGAACTTAATATCTGTTTGAGCTGTTGCTCATCATCACATGTCTCATCATATCCAACTGTATGAGTGTTTTGCTCTACAGGTATGTAAATATTGAAAAATTCATCACTTAGAAATATATCGACTAACCCTTTTTTTATCGATGTATCATTGAAAGGAAAAATGATCTTTATAGATTTATCGTCATTAATGTTTCTTATAACTTTGAGTAACTGGTGGTAATCGCTTTCTTCAAAAAAATCTAAACCATTGATAAATAATGTAAGTTTATCTTTGGTTTTTAATAATGATTTAAGCTTAGTAATGACATTTCTTACATCACTGTCTCCCTCAACAACTATAAAATTACCATAGTTGTTATCAATATTCAGGTGGAAGCTCTCAACGTGAAGCTTGGTTAGTTTCTCATCTCTACAGTAAATGCTTATTAATTTATTCTTGGATTGATGAGCCATATGAATATGCTTATTCAATATTGAGTTAGGGCAATTTTTCATTTCATTTATGATTCCGTTGTTTATCATGTTCAACTCCAATGAAGTAACTTTGATAAAATTTTCACATTAATATTCACCGAATTATTGTCAATTTTGACTAACATTAGGTAAATACTAGCTAATAATCCGTTTATGTTTTTTTACTTATTAAACTAGATTGAAATAAATCCTTGGTCCTGGCCCACAAAACGCTGCACTTAATAAATGCCCATATCCGAGTTCACATTTGAAGTCATATTGATTCAATTTTTGGGTTACGACCACATTATTTGGCTAGTATTTATATTATGAATATTAAATTTTTAAATAATATATATATATCAAGCTTGTTTATAGAAAGTAAAATAAGATCCAATAATGATTTTTTTCGTACAATTCAGAGCATGAACTTTGAATGTTTACATTATTTATGATGGTCTTCTAATAATCAGATTCAAATTCATCTCCACTCATGATGCCATTTTCTGAATAGACAGAATCGAGATTATCATAAACATTTAGGTAGTCATTATCGAGTGACCAATCTAATGTATTGTCTTCCATTAAAATATCATCTTCAGCATCATGTAAAATATAAGATGTAGTTTCATATTCTTCTTTATATAATAAATATGACTTTTCGATACAATCAATATGATCGTTACTAGGATTTTTCAAAATAAACCACCATTAAATATTAATATAGTAATAGTTAAACAAAATATATTTTTTAGATAGTAATAAAATATCAAATTTATATATATTTATTTAAGTAATAATTACAAGAATAAAATTCGTTAATGTGATTTAATTTTCAAAACATCTATAAAGGAGTTTGTTCGGTGATTAATACAAAATCTACATCAAAATTTACGTTTACATTAATAGAATTAAAGGGACGTGTTAAAGAAAAATATCCCAACTTAACGTTAGCAATTTTATGTCAAAATGATAATATTGATTGGCAAAAAATTCTTAGTGCTCTAAGAGATACACAATATTTTTCTCCAGGAGAGGAAGTCTATTTTCCTGAGGCTCAATTTCGTTGGTCGTTAACCTCTGATTTCGATGGACCATTAAAGTCGGATATCTATTCTAATCAATACGATGCAAAAGATATTCAAAATCCAATTCAAAAGTTAACTGAAGGCGTAGAAATTTTCATTGTTGAGAGAAATTTGGGGTTTGATACAGACTTACCTGTGTTTGATCTTGATGATGAAGACAGAAAGAGCTTGATTGAGATGAGTCAAGGAACAAACTGGATATTAGCTTCTGATGAATCTGTAATAGGAAAGGTTTATCCGACATGTCCTGAATTAATCGCCTACAAACAAACAAAAGGTGATGTAAAAACAGGAGTAGTAAGTACAGGAGTATGTTATTGCAAAAATGATACTGATGCGATAAACAAGGCCATCTTAGCATCTTCATATTTTGCTCAATCTACCTTGCCGCATAAAAGAGCTCAAATGAGTGCAAACCTAGTAACTGAAAGTGTAGCTCAAAGTGCATTAGATAATCTGGCACTTCTCTTTGAGCGGAAGGCTCTTCGCAATAAAGTTCAACCTGTTTCAGCCGATCTAATGTCAATAGAAGAAAGCAACGACTAGAAAGTAAATCCAATATTTGGCTTATTAAGTAAAGCTTGAGCTTCATTTTTCCACTATGAGTAAAATAATGACCAGATACACCTTATTGTCTTATGGTGTATCTGAGCATGATTAATGGCGTTGCTCTATTGACCTATTTAGTAACTTCAATGGTTGTTGTTAATCAATTCAGTCTTTGGATCGCATAAATCCCAAGTACTATGGCCTCAATTTATTACGAACAGGCCTACTAAGTTTATTTGATACTTTATATTTAGCGCGTATTTGCTTTAACCTCCAAGGCACTTAAGTGAAAAATTCAACTATATCGGTCAACACCTATTTTTATCGCAATAACACACGAATCCTAATGTTTAAATATAGTTATTTACCGCTTTTATTTTTATTTTATCTCTGTTTTGTATGATAACTTGATTATTTTTGACTATCTTGATGTTAGCAAATGGAGATAATATTACCACAAGAAGAGAGATACGGGATTTTCTTTTGAATCGTTCTGATAATTTTAAAGGATTCTATATAGAAATTAAAATATTGTTATCAATTTCACTATTTTTTAATTTTTTAATTTTTGTTTTAATATCTTTTTATTTTATTAATGATAGTGAAGTGTATTTTAAAAATAGTGGTCTTTTTGTATCAGTGGATAATTATGCTAATGCTAATGCTAATGCTAATGCTAATGCTAATGCTAATGCTAATGCTAATGCTAATGCTAATGCTATTGGTAGCCGAGGAATTAGGAATAACAATCCTTTAAATATAAGAAATTCAAATAAAAACAGATGGTTGGGAGAAGTTAAAAAGAAGCGAGACTCTGAGTTTGAAGAGTTTGTTAGTGTTGAGTTTGGTTTCAGAGCTGGATATAAAACATTGATGACATATAGAAATAAATATGACATTAAAACTATAGAAGGTATTGTGAAAAGATTTTCACCACCTAATGAAAACAATACAGAAAGTATAATTAATAAAATATCGATAATGACGGGAATACCAAGGAATGAATCTATTGGTAAGGATGAATATATAATTTTAATACAAAAAATGGCAGTTATTGAATCTGGTCATTTATTCAATATTGAATTAATTAAGAAAGGAATATCTATTAATTAGTTACATTGTTTTTTTATTTTTATATCTAAATAAGTACTCTTAAAATAAAAACTTGTTATCACTATTAAGTGGCAACTAAATGAAAATATGAGGGCATAAAAATGTCAGGCACTGTTGCAGCTGTAAATTCTCAAGTTACAGATTCTGTTACACAAGTAAACACAAAAGTGGTTGGAGATACTCCAGCTATGGCAATGGGTAACCTGCTGATGTCTACGTCACATGCATTGGGTAATGCAGCACATAACGCCACAACGTCTCAACAGCAAGGACAGATCACGATGCAAGCTGCAACGGTCCAGGGAGTGAATTCCTTGGTAAGCATAAGCTCAGCAGCACTTGGTCTTGCCAGTGAAGCGGTGCTTGAAAAGAGTTAACTCGTCTTAGGCTTAATTATCATCTTAACAAAGGAGGTAGAAAACTATGTCTGATGCAATAGCAGCAATGAATGCTCAGATGACGGACTCCGTCACTCAGGTAAATACACAGGTGATTGGCGATGCGCCAGCGATGGCTATGGGAAACCTTTTGCTATCCACTTCTCACGCTTTGAGTACAGGTTCTCATAACGTAACAGCAGCTCAGCAGCATGGTCAAACGACGATGCATGCAGCAACAGTTCAGGGAGTTAATGCTCTGATAAGTGTTGGTTCATCAGTTATTGGTAGAACTGGCGAAGAAATAATCGAAAGTAATTAATAACGTTATTTTAATAACAAAACTATTAAATCAAAGAGGAAATAGAGTATGTCAGATACAGCAGCAACTACGGTAAATGCACAAATCACTGATTCAGTAACTCAGGTTAATACGAAAGTGGTTGGTGATACACCGGCAATGGCAATGGGTAATTTACTTGTTTCTACTTCGCACGCTCTAAGTACCGGTGCTCACAACGCAACTTCAGCGCAGCAACAGGGACAAATTACTATGCATGCAGCGACTGTACAAGGCGTTAATTCTCTAATGAGTGTTGGTTCTGCCGTAATTGGTCGTACAAGCGAAGAAATTATCGAGAAAGGTTAATAGCCAATCTGAAGCGTCTAATCATTTATTTAACTAAGTAAAAAAGGAAATTAATTATGTCAGATACAGCAGCAACAATCGTCAATCCACAAATTACTGATTCAGTAACTCAGGTTAACACTAAAGTCGTAGGTGAAACACCGGCAATGGCTATGGGTAACTTGCTTATGTCAACTTCACACGCTTTAAGCACGGGTGCACATAACGCGACATCTGCTCAGCAGCAAGGTCAAATCACTATGCATGCAGCAACAGTTCAAGGCGTTAACTCTCTAATGAGCGTAGGTTCGGCTGTTATAGGTCGCACAAGTGAAGAAATCATCGAGAAAAAATAATAGCGCTCAATTCAATTAATAATCAATCAAATTAGTAAAGGAAACGACTTATGTCAGATGCAGCATCAGCAGTAAACGCACAAATTACAGACTCTGTAACTCAAGTTAACACCAAAGTTGTGGGTGAAACACCAGCAATGGCTATGGGTAACTTGCTTATGTCAACTTCTCACGCTTTAAGCGCTGGCGCACATAATGCGACTTCTGCTCAGCAGCAAGGTCAAATCACTATGCACGCAGCAACAGTTCAAGGCGTTAATTCTCTAATGAGCGTAGGTTCGGCTGTTATCGGTCGTACAAGTGAAGAAATTATCGAGAAAAAATAATAGTTATTAATTCAATCAATACTCAATTAAATCAGTAAAGGAAACGACTTATGTCAGATACAGCATCTGCGGTAAACGCACAAATTACAGACTCTGTAACTCAAGTTAACACTAAAGTTGTGGGTGAAACACCAGCAATGGCTATGGGTAACTTGCTTATGTCAACTTCTCACGCTTTGAGTAATGCGGCACATAACGCGACATCTTCTCAGCAGCAGGGACAAATCACTATGCAGGCAGCAACAGTTCAAGGTGTTAATTCACTGATGAGTGTAGGTTCAGCTGTAATTGGTCGCTCAAGTGAAGAAGTCATCGAAAAGAATTAATTTGTAATTTCATATAATCAAACTCCCTGAAATAAATAAAGAGGAATCAAAATATGTCAGATACGGCACCATCTACAGTTAACGGCCAAATCACCGATTCTGTAACTCAAGTTAACACTAAAGTTGTGGGTGAAACGCCTGCAATGGCAATGGGTAATCTATTGGTTTCTACTTCGCATGCTTTAAGCACTGGTGCGCACAATGTGACGTCTGCTCAGCAGCAAGGTCAAATCACTATGCATGCAGCAACAGTTCAAGGAATTAACTCATTAATGAGTGTTGGTTCTGCGGCCATTGGTCGAACAAGCGAAGAAATCATCGAGAAAGGCTAATAATTAGCGAAAAAGTAAATTGAATAATAAATAAGAGAGGAAAATAACATGTCAGATACAGCAGCAACTCAAGTGAATGGTCAAGTTACGGATTCTGTAACTCAAGTTAACACTAAAGTAGTTGGTGAAACACCTGCAATGGCGATGGGCAACTTACTAGTCTCTACTTCACATGCTTTAAGTACTGGTGCACATAATGTAACATCAGCTCAGCAACAAGGTCAGATCACTATGCATGCTGCAACCATACAAGGTTTCAATGCACTAATGTCAGTGGGTGGATCAATTGTTGGCCGAACTGCTGAAGGAATTATTGAGAAGCGTTAATTTCAGAGTGATAAATAATAAAAATATTTTCTGATAGGTAAAAATATAGCCATTATATTATTGATATAGTGGCTATATTAATAAAAGAAGTAAGGTCAAAGAATGTATATTAGATGGTTAGACTTGATAATTTTGTGTTGGATTCTACTATTAACCGTCCCTCATATATCTAGAATGATAGGGTAAAAATATGTAAGTGAGGATTATGGACATAAGAGAGCTAATAATATCTGATATAAGGAAATTGCTTTGGTTTGTATTTGATAGCGAAATTCTTACATTAGAAAAAAAGGAAGATCTTAACATTGATCTTAGTGAAATTGAAAATATAGATAATTTAGAAATAGATGAGCTATTTTCTCTGAGGGATAAATTGCTAGAACTAACAAAAGAGCATTCTATGGATCAAATATCTAATAGATATTATATGGCTTCTGTAGAGTCTCATAAACTTTTGAGTTTGTTTTTAAAAGTATTTATATTCCTATTAATTTCTTTTATAATCATGTTGGTATATTTACACCATAACGATATTATATTAGTGTCTGTAGATGAAGAGAATCTTATTAAGTTTACATATACCAAAGGATATTATTTAGTTAAGGAGTATATAAATCCTTATATATTTGCATTGATGTCAGTTTTATTACGTATTGTATTTCTTTTGAATGGTTGCATTCTTACTTATAATAGCGCTAGGATTAAAAGAAATAAATATATAATTTATTCTGTTGTATGGCCTCCAATTGTTGTCCTTATGTCAAAATCAATTAATCTTGAAAGTATTCCAGTTCAGTTTCTATGTATAATTTTAGGTTGGGGTGTAGAAACATTTATAAAAACTATTGAAAAGTCAGCTATTATTTTTGAAAAACAAGTTTCTAAAAAAATATTAAGTATATTAAATGTTATTAATGGATTTTCTAGTAAGTGATTTATCACCCTGATTAGAGGGGGGGGATATCTAGACAAGTAACCCTTTTCACCGTCATGAATTTTATAATCCGAGGTATTTTGTGTTTGTGCTAAAGAACACAAACACTCTATCTAGCTCATATTTATTATAAAATAACGCATATTATATAGGCTTTTTTCTAAGCAGATTGTTCAAGATGGAGGTGCTTGAACTTGGTTACTAGCCAACATGAGGATTGATCCAGTCGGGATTGAGTAGGGATACCAACTCGTGGCCTTCCCATTGTTTGTTTATTAATAGGTAGTCCTTTGCAAATCCTTCCGCTTTGAACTCAAGGTGATTTAGCACGGCTTTACTTCTAGCGTTTTGAGGCATAACTGAAGCCGATATCCTATGTATATTTTGTACTTGAAACATATAATTAACAGCCATACGCAAGGCCTTGGTCATGATCCCTCTACCTTGTGCAGTTCTGCTTAATGAGTAGCCTAAATTGCAGCAGTGGAACGGGAAACGACAGATGTTACTAAAAGTTATAGTGCCAATCATTCTAGCTGATTGACGATCTAGAATAATAAAATAGACCAGTGACCCATTTTTACTTAGTTCATCAAATTTACAAAGAATCTGGTGCCATCCTTTTTTTGTAAAAAAATTTTCATCCCTCTCTGGCTCCCACTTAGCTAAGTGGGATTTATTTAATATGTAATAATTAGTGATTATTTCAACATCTGAAGGCTTTGCTGTCCTAATGATGATATCGTCTTTGTGCAGTTCAACGTTATGTAAAAATTTCATTTCTTTCATTGTTATATAATCCCACTTGTTCAATAAGTATACTTTTTACTATCTAAAACTTATGAGGAATATACTAAATAGCTTAAGATCTTTGTAATAGATACAAAATGCTTAAGTTCAGGTAAATTCTAGCCTTGTCGTTAAAGATACATTTAAGTATACATATATTATTTGAATCTATTTTTTGTTTGAAAATCATAACATCTATTAGTTTTTAAGTAATTATTGATTCATACAGAATTTATCGTGATGAATAAAAATGAAAATATTATGTTTACACTCCATTTTTAGAAAAATTAATTTTGATGAGATACCAGCCTATATAAGGCTTTGAGCATATTTTTTCCATTGATAAGAACAACTTAACAAAAAATTTCTTATACGAATAGATAAGTTTCCTAACTATGGGGAATTTAAAAAATATTTTTATATATTTTTGAAATTTTATAACCCTTCTATTCTTTTTACCTGTGAAATAAATTAGGTTAATAAAATATTATTATAAGAAAATCAGTGAGTAAGGATAATGAGTAGAAAGCTTAAGGCGTGCTTTAGAGCATATCGTTGTTTTCATAAAGCAATTGAGAAAACGGGGTATTTATCATTGTCATCTATTGTTGAAAGCCAATACTATTACCCGAGAGACTACCCACTTCAGCCTAAAAGAAACGAAGTTCTACTCGATACTGATATGAACAATTTTGTGCCTATGAGTAAAAGAGAGAAAGGTATTTTAATATCTAGATTTAAAAAGCCATAACTTGCTCTATAGCTTGTAAGGTTGATACCAATATTTTTGGATGAGTAGAATGAAATCTTATTAATTAGTCAATTTCTAGGGATTCTCTTCTGACTTTTATTAAAGGGTTTTCACTTTTGTCACATAGAGTATCTAATCTAGATTGCACTTGTGGAAAACAATCTCTCTGCTTATCTTTACTCATTTGTTTATATGTATCTATGATTTTATCAAGCAGATTGAAAACGTCTTCTTCCAGCTGTAAATCACTTTTCAGTACTGGGCTATATTTATATGTTACAGTCTTTTTCCTTATGGGGCCCAATCGAGTTGTGCGCCGAATAATACGATATTTAATGTCTTCCATTTGTTACCTTTTGAATAAGTCAGAAAATAAAGAACCGTTTCTTTTGCTTTGCTACTAATGATGTTTCAGCATTTTTCTGGCGGCATTCGATTGATAGAGACACGATTTTTTCATAGTTTTTAATCGCATTTTCAATCAATTGGTTAGATTCTGCGATTGTAGAGAGGCATGTAACTTTGTCGCCTCCTTCCAGTAGCTTTGCCATAGCGACACCAGACGCGGTGTTACAGATATCAGTGACATTGCGTATATTGTCGACAGCATCTTGAATAGCTATCGATGTTGCTTGATCGATGTAGTTATTCTGTTCATCTGCCATTAGGCTTATGCGCTATTCAAGATGCTCCAACCACGTTATTAGCGTGAAAAGAAGCCAGCTATTCCGCCTTTTTTCTTTTTCTCTCTTTCTCGTTGTGCACTAATACCAAAATCATCACCTACGCTTAATTTTTGTGTGGATGCTTGAGGAATGGCAAGTAACCGTGCACATGCATTGGTTACCGAAGCTGAAGTAGTGACTTGAGACTGCTGTTGGTTTGCGACCAAGTTATGCATGGTCAAGCCTATTGTTTCAGACAAGGTAGTTTCTGCTATTGATGTAGGTTGGTCTGAAAATTTTTGCAGTGTCGTATAATCTTGATTAGACATATGGCTTCCTATACTTGTAAAAATGAGTATGAACAGAGAAGTATAATACCTAATATAATGATGTTTGTTTATTATAAAATAATTATTATTTAGTAATATTTGCCTAATGTAATAATTTCTGTCCTATAATATATTTAATTATGCAATAAGGGATAATCATTAATATTTAATATGGTAATAATGTTTTATACTTAAATCACAAAAAATCATGTTTATTTTTTTACTAAATGATATTGTATCAGCACTATGAAGTTATGCTTAAATTCCAAATCGTGTAGTAGAGTTATCATCAAACCATTTCATATTACTTGTTAGTATAGAAGATGGCCTAAAGCTACCATGTTTGATTGGAAATAATACCAACAGAGATTTATGACAAAGTATAAGTATTTACAAAGAGTATATGAACAAAGAATAATTGGTGCCAGCTCAATATCTGATCTGATTGTAAGAAAACGTTATTATGGAGGCTTCAACAGTAATTCTCTATCTATGAATATAGAAAATGGATATCTTATATTTAGGAAGTATAATATTCCCGATAGTTATAAAAGTAAATAGTTGCCTTTGTGATCATATGATTAAATTCTTTTTTTTCCTATCAATAAAATATTTCATCCAGTTTCTCAAAGTATCTTAGTAAAGATACTTGTTTTTTATTTATTATTGGCATTTTTAAACTATCTAGTATTTTGTTGTATTTGTTACTTTATTTAAATCTTAATTTTATAACGTGTATTTTATATACGGGTAAAGTATGTCAATCTATTCGGGTAAGAATTTAATTATAAAAGAAAAACTGTTTATTACCATGATTTATATATTAATGACTATATTTTCTCGGTTTTTGGGAGGTTTAAATGTTAGTCTTTGATTATTTTTTATTATACCTATACTTTCTTAAGTATCTAGCTATATTCTTACTTTTATTTCTTTTTTATTTTGGATTAGATGATTTTATTATCGACATATTATATTGGTGCAGGAGACTTGTCGGAAGAAAACTTTCCAATATAAATGATATAGAACTAAAAGTATCAACTGATAACCATCAACGGCATTTGGCTATAATGATTCCTGCATGGCAAGAGTATGGTGTTGTTGATAAAATGGTTTCTCTTCTAGCCTCATCTTGTAATTACGATAATTTTCATATTTTTGTTGGTACTTATCCAAATGATCTAGCAACAAAAAAGTGTATCGATAAGGTGTGTAAAAGATTTGACAATGTTCATAATGTAATTTGTAAAAAACCGGGACCCACAAGTAAGGCAGACTGTCTTAATAATATATTTAACTATATATTGAGAGTGGAAATAAAATCTAATATCAATTTCTCTGGATTTATCTTGCATGACTCAGAAGATGTGGTTCATTCCTCTGAACTTGAACTATTTAATACCTATATTCCTCATAATGATCTCATACAGATACCAGTATACCCATATGTAAGAAACTGGTATCAATTTACTTCCTCTCATTACATTGATGAATTTTCTGAATTACATGAGAAAGATTTAATGGTTCGTATGTCAATGGCAAGACATGTCCCGAGTGCTGGTGTTGGAACTTGCTTAAGTCGCCGAGCAATATTGAGATTAGCAAGATCTGGTCGAGGTCTGCCGTTTGATTGCGCTTCTTTAACCGAAGATTATGATATTAGTGTAAGGTTAAAGCAATGGGGAATGAAGGAGATATTTGTTCGTGCTAAAGCCAAAAATGGCTACCTTAACTCTCATCGTAATGAGGATGCATCTTTAATCTGTGTTAGAGAGTTCTTCCCTAGTACATTTAATGCCGCAGTTAGGCAAAAAAGTCGTTGGATTGTTGGGATAGTATTTCAAGGCTGGAAGAATATCGGTTGGACTAAAGATTGGAAGATGAACTATTTTCTTTGGAGAGATAGGCGCTGTGTGGTTTCTAATATCGTCTCTTTTCTATCCATGGCTGTTTTATTTCAAGTTATATGTATAGTGATTTATCAATTTATTTTTGATGGTAGCTATTTTTTTATTTCAATATTTGATGATGATACTTTAATAAAAATATTAAGTTATACAAATATTTTCTTTTTTATAAATAGAGTTACTCATAGGTTTATATTTGTTAGAAGGTTTTATGGTTTTTTAAATGCTTTGACTTCAATTCCTAGAACAATATGGGGTAATATAATAAATTTCTTTGCAAATTTAAGAGCAATATATCTTGTCATTTCTAAAGATAATGTAATGAAAATATCGTGGGATAAAACTAAACATGATTTTCCTGATATTGAAAATAAGAAAAAATAAGGAAATGAATTATGAAGATAATACGCTACATAAAAATAACCATAATAGTTATCTCATTGCTAACTACGCCAGCGTTGGATGCGGTGAGAGATAACACCATTGATCTGGCTTCCACTTTGAGTGATTCAGCCCATTTTCGTACTTTTCCTTATTTGAATAGAGCGTTTGCTTTGGAGCGTTCAGATAAAACTTTGGAAGCGATCACTCAAGTTAACAGAGCTTTAAACATTGCCCCTAAATATCACCCATTTTTACGTTACCTATTTAAACTCCAGTTACGGGCAAAGCTGTTTAAAGAAGCTGAGGCTACGCTGAAAGATTTACCAGTGCATGAAAGAATAAGGTTACTAGTCACTTTAAGAAGTGAAATGTCAATACAGAGTATCACCTTATCTAACCCAGATTTTATGTTATTACTTGATGGTTTGTCTCTTGGATCTCAAAAGCAGGTATATCTGTATCGCCTCTATTGGCTCGCAGACCAGTCTGAAACATTATCGTTAGAATGGAGTATATCTCAAGCGCTATCAGTAAAGCCTGATCAGGCAATACTATATGAAGCAGAAGCTTGGTTAAAACGTCAAAATTACCAGCAAGTACTCGATTCTATTAATCAAATAAGAGACAGAAGAGCTTTGTCAGGCAGGGAACAATATCTAGTAGGTCTTGCATTACTCAAAAGCAAACGAATAGAAGAAACAATATCATTGCTTAAAGAATCAAGGGGAGGATCAAGTGGATTTTTGCTAGCCCAACAATTGATATCTGACTTCATACATGACCAGCAGTATAGCCGAGCATTAATGTGGTATAAATGGCTTGAAAAATATTATGTCCTTACATCAGAAGACTATTCGCAAGCCTTTCAGCTTGCTATAAACGTAGGCGATTGGGATCTTGCGAGAAGTTACCAGAAAAAAATTTCTAACACTTCTTGTACTGAAAATGCACTCATTAGCGCAAGATTAGGTAATCGGGATTTAGCTAAAGAGCAGTTAGCATCATGCTCCACATTTGAGTCACCTGTATTATGGTTAAGCTTAGCTGAAGAACTAAATCTAACCTTCATGATAGAAAGTGCATCATTTAGTGGTTCAAGATTAGTTTACAGGCAAAGCGTAGTTATTGCTTGGAACAAATACAATCAAGCTGAGTACCAAAAGGTGATAGATATTTTGTCGTCGATGTCTCTTTCTATTCATTCGAGAAAACTACTAGCGTCAGCGTATGATAAAAATGGTGAGTTCAGGAATTCGATGCTTGAATGGGAAAGGGTTTACAATGAATCTGACCAATTATCTGATCTGAAAAGCTTGCTTGAGGTGATGAAAAAAGCATTAACTGAGACTCAATTAATAAGCGAATTTGAGAGTCTATTGTCTGATGGTTCTCTGCCCTCAGACATTAGAAAAAATCTTGCCGAGCAACTCCTTTACTTATATGCGAAACACCCAGAGAATTTTAACCCTGAGATAGTAATGCAGTTGACTGATATTAATATTGACTCATTCTGTACTGCAAATCTTTGGCAAATTAATGATGGATGTAGGATTGCTAAGGAAGTACTTATTAATCCAAAAACTGCATTTGGTTGGCAAGTTTTAGGATATTGTAGTTATGAAGAAAGTCCAGAAAGAGCCATTGGTTATACCGATAATGCTTTGTTATTAGAAAAGTCAGCAACAAGTCGGATTGATGTTATGAGTATTAAAGCTCAGATGCTTTTTGAACAGCAACGTTACCAAGAGGTGCTTAATGTATTATTACCTGAATGGCAACAACTACGGTCTCCATATATTAGACTTTTGGTCCCTAGTGCTTATCATCAGCTTGGGAAATATGAAAGGGCGAGGTTTTGGTGGGGAGAAAGCGATGAAAAAGGTATTTTAGAATGGTGGTCGCTAGGTACTGATATTTACATTAGTCAAAAAAAATTTGATCAAGCTAAAGGTATTCTAGAGGAAGCAGAAAAAAAATTTAATCATAATCCTCAGTTTGTTATTAGGTACGTAAAACTCTATAAGTCGATGGGAAAAAAGAAAAATCTTATTGATTATCTTTCTCGCCAGCATCAATCTAGCCCTGATGATGTTTATATTACCACTGAACTTGCCTATGCGTATTTTCCTAGTGAGCCAGAACGTTCGGTCAGATTATTTGAGTCGGTTGTTTCGAAGTTAAAAGGTGATAATCAAGTTATGGCTTATTATCAATTAGCGCAAGGGTATAAAAAAATCGGGCGTCGGGATAAAGCACAAAGTGGGTATCATGAGCTTATTGACCAGTTAACGACTGTGCCTGAGAAAGATAGCCAACTTATTGAACAGCTTAGGGCTGAAAATCGCAATGCTGACTCAAATTGGCAATTTGTTTTGAGTGGAGAATCTGGGGGAAGTAGCCCTTTTCAAGAACTTCTTGAAGATTCTAGCAATAATGGATTTTATCAAGTTAGTGCCAGTTATCAATTTGAGGAGCTGCCTTCATTGTTTGGGCAAATGAGTTTGCTGAGTTCAGGGAGCTTTGAGACGACCGGAATTGACTTCGGGGGGATGCTGAAACCCTTTCAAATGTTTGATCTCTCGATTTCTTCAGGCATTCGCCAGTATTTCGGAGATGATGATTTTACCAGTGCTTATGTTAGAGCTAACGGTGACTTTTTCTCCGGTTTAAATTGGGACAAATCTTGGAAAGGGGAACGGCGATCAAGTTGGTCGCATAGTTTGTATTTTGATGCTTTCTACCAATTTTATGACGAAAGATCATTACTTTATGTCAGAGGAGAATCTGGTCCAGTCTGGGGGATTACTGAGAATTACCATCAACGCATATGGGCCTATGGGCTGCTACAAGCTAGTGCTGACATGGTGGGTGAAGAAAATGATAGTAATCTAAAAACGGGCTTTGGTGTCGGTTGGTTATCTTCATTTCACTACGATAGATATTTGGGCTATGAGAATGAAGCTGAGGTAGTACTTGAGTGGCAAAAAAAACTTAATGACTACGATCAGGATGAGTTAGTGCTTCGGTTTAGTCTCAACTACTAGGCTAGATAGTGTTTCAAACTAGGGTCGGTTATCGGATTACCATTATATCGATTTATTGAAATAAAATTCTCGAATATTCATTAGTTGCTAGTTTGTGAGAAATTAGCCATAAACAATAAATATCCACAATATAAATGCGTATATACTATCAATTGATGATATATACACTATAAGTATCTGTTATTTTTAAATATTACTCTTATATATTTATCTTTTTCTTTTGATGTCAATTTTATTCTTTACCTTGTTTTATTCATTTTTCTAAAATATTTATCTAACTATTTGATTCTTAATATTTTTATTTTTTTAAATGCATAAGTGATTTCTT
Organism: Vibrio pectenicida; assembly: GCA_024347015.1. Classification (GTDB taxonomy): domain Bacteria; phylum Pseudomonadota; class Gammaproteobacteria; order Enterobacterales; family Vibrionaceae; genus Vibrio; species Vibrio pectenicida. The sequence continues at coordinate 424,007 of AP024890.1, forward strand.
ACAAAAATAATAGTGTTATGCGGATTGTTTGAAGCTTTGGTGATGATATATATTTCCCGTATGTTAATTGCATGTGAATTTTTTGTGGTGTTTTAGCTCCGTAATAACCCAGTTACTTTATTTTATTCAAGTGCCTGAGGGCTTATTCTAGTTTTTATCCTTAGTCTAGTTCCTGCATGAGACTGAACAATGGAAACTGGTGGTATCAGCTAAATTGCTCCAACAAATAACATGTGAAGAGCACTCGAGGCTTGCATTTAAAGACGATCATTTGGGCGGGGACTCTTACCGTAAAAATGATATGCCCATCACCGTAGCACCTCAGTTCTAAGTGAGAGTACTGCTTCCCGTTTACCATGTATGGAGCGTCTGTTTTGCTCCGACATATCATGTGAATAAAAATATGAAAAAAATATTATTGCTTGTTTTACTTGCTGCTTCTATTTCAGTGGGCGCAACAGAGACGACATTCACTCAATATAACCATCATCAGATTATGCGAGATAAAGTCAGCCAATGGGTGGACTGGGAATCTCAAGAGCATTCTTTAACTGCTGTTGAAGCGCTAAACGTGGCGAAGAAAAAACATGGTACTGAGTACATGTCGAGTTTATTTATGACTCGGCTAAGTGAAGTTACAAACCATCAATTCGATACAGGTGGATTAGCTACTATAGAGCTTGGGATAATCAACGAGGCTGCGACAGTATTTGTTATGTCTCAAGCACCCGATTTGCCTCACCACGAATTGTTTCCTTCTCAATACATGCTTCAAACCTTCTTAGCCAATTTGGCTATGGAACTTGAAGTTCTTTATCCAATGGCGGAAGACGAGGCAATGTATCTGCAAAGGTATTATGAAAGCGATCCCCTTGGCTTGTCTCTTTATTCTATAGCTTTAAATATAAGCTTAGAAGAATATGGAGAGAGCGAGCTTGTTCAAAAGCTTGCAGATCAAACAAGTAGCAGGAACTCAAATTCTCTTCGCCAATTCTTAATCGCTAACTTTTCAGCAGGAGGCCGGTTTAAAGAGCGACTAGAGCTGGTTTTACTTGAGGAGCTAAAACAGTTTTCGGTGAATTGGAAGCCAGCATATGACGAATTTTCTCAATCATTACACGGCCCTCACCCATATGCACGAGTGGGGGCTATGATGCAAAGTACTCTATTGAACAAGTGGTCTTCACTAAGACAAGATGAGCGTGAAGCTTTAGGCGACTGGCATGAGCAAGCCACTCAACTGCCTAGTTATAAATATGGCTATTCCATGCTAGGAGAGGCAGTAGTCAATCATTTTCGCCAGCACAAGCAGCAAGAGCATCATAGTCGTTGGAGTTTTCCAACATTTGCCGCAGTGACATTAGCCACTTTAGTAGTACCAGAATTGTTAGGTGAACTAGCACTTGGTGAGGTTGCTCAAGCACTGATATTTTCCAGAACCATGTTCACTGGAGCGAGGGTTGCAGATGCTGCTTACACTGATGAATTTGTTGAACTTGCGCTCCAAGAAACAGCGAGGCCTGGCGCAATTTTGCCACAAAGTATCGCTTTGTCTTTGAGTAAAGTCACCAGCTCTTCTGCTATTGGAGGTGAAATTGAACCTGGCCTCAATCACTATCTTGGTATTGATGCAATTGAAGGTACAGACTATGTGGCTAATGTGGAAGGTAGTTGGCAAAGGGTAAGGCGTTTCCCATTGACTGATGATTATGCGTTATTTGGTGGAATGGGATCATTAGGAGTGCATAAAGTAGCGCGATCCGGTGCGGCAGGTTGGTTATTAAATCAAACAGCAAATAGCCTGAGAAATTGGGTATCCTCGGGTGAGTATCGACATGTATTATTGCTTGGTAAGGGACAGCCTGAGTCGTTATTTCGTCATTACGGTGAGAGTGTAAAGAGTCGCTATGGTGTCCCTCAACGAAATATGGCGAGTGATGGTGACGTAACCTCACACCGACTAAACGGAATGTTCCCTCAAGCGTCATCGGGGCAACTGTCATCACTAACTTTTAATCATCGTTTAGATGTAGTTGCACATGGTAATCCCTATGGCCCAATATGCAGTGATCAAAATGGTTTAGAAACATCATTAACGCCATCAGGCTTAGCAAGAAAATTATTTGATTTAGGGCTACGTCAGGTTGGTGTGCTAAAAGTACAGTCGTGTAATGTAGGAGGAGGCTTCTACCTGACTCAACTCGAACGGGCACTTAAAAAAACAGGTATAGATGTTGGATTCCTCGCCGCGCCTAAGGGTTATTTAGTACAACTCCCAAGGTTACCAAGAGCTGTGTTTTCACCGTTTCCAAATTTCAGTCCAGATCGCTATGAAGTAATATCAACGGGATTGCATCTAGGATTTCCAGGTACTCGGTACCAGTAACTTTTTAATTTGAAGCATTTAAGTCTATTTTGAGGTGTTTTGTTTATGGCGCAGAGCAAAACATTTCTTTTTAGTATTTCAGGCATTTAAATATTGGATATAAGTTCAAGTTCAGTTGAGTGGGGGTAACGACAGGTATCTAGTTCTTTTATCGATACTTAGCTTGCCTGAACCAATAGCATGATGAATTTGTGATTAAGGTTTGGTTTATCACCTTGTCTTTCTGTATATATAACAGCACAATCGGCAAAAATGTTTCAGGAGTGAAGATGGAACTTGAAGATATCCGCCGTGAATACAGTAAAGGCGGTTTACGCAGAAAAGATCTAAAAGAAAACCCTATCGATCAATTCAACCTCTGGTTGCAGCAGGCGATTGATGCTGGGTTAACAGACCCTACGGCTATGACCGTTGCTACAGTAGATGAAAATGGTCAACCTTTTCAGCGCATTGTTCTACTCAAACATATCGATGAAGGTGGGTTTGTTTTTTACACCAACTTGGGTAGCCGAAAGGCGCAGCAGATGGGGAGTAATACCAAAGTTAGTTTGCATTTTCCGTGGCACCCTCTTGAACGCCAAGTGCATATCATGGGTATCGCTGAGAAGTTAGGTGTTACTGAAAATATTAAATATTTCTCTTCAAGGCCGAAAGAAAGTCAATTAGCAGCGATTGCGAGTAAACAAAGCAGCCGAATATCTACTCGTGGCGTACTCGAAGGGAAGTTCCTTGAGTTAAAGCAGAAGTTTGCTAATGGTGAGATCCCTGTGCCAAGCTTTTGGGGAGGCTTTCGGATTAAAGTTGAATCTATTGAATTTTGGCAGGGTGGTGATAATCGTTTACACGATCGATTCTTATTCTCTAAGCAAGAAAATACTTGGCAGATTGATAGGCTTGCTCCTTAGACAACCAATAAGCACCTTTGACATAAATTAAAAATGCCGCTTAATGCGGCATTTTTAATTGGGTTATGAATACGTGAGTTAAAAGTTAATTTATTTCACGTAAGACTCGAAATCCGGCGTAGTTTGCTGCTGACGAGTTTGATAAAGACAACTGCTCATGTGCTGCGGCCATTTCCGGAGAGAAGTTCCAAGCCCCACCTTTTAGAATGCCACGCGCGTCATTCGTCCATTGCCAAACATTACCTACGGTATCATAAATACCCAATTTATTTGGTTGAAAAGCCATGACGGGAGAAGTACTTTTATTTGACCATGGGGTTCCTCCCCAGCCAGTATTTGCTTGACTTGGTGCAAAATGGTCACCCCACCAATAATTGCTTTCTGAACCTGCTCTGGCTGCGATTTCCCACTCATCTTCACTAGGCAATCGATAATAGTGATTAGTCTTGTTACTTAACCACTGCGCATAGGCTTGTGCATCATTTTTACTGACACAGACCACGGGCGAATTAGCAGCCTGCTTAAAGCCTGGATTACGCCAGTATCCTTTGGAAATTGGTGTCACTTCACCTTTGACTATCGCAGTACATGTATTCGTCAGCTCGGCATCTGTTTGATAATTGGTCGAGTCGACGAAGGATTCAAATTGTCTTACGGTTACGGGTGTGGTGCCAAATCCAAATGGCTGATTTAGCTTTAACTGCTTGGAGCCATGTTCTCCTAACATGTATCGACCGGGAAGGACAGTCGATACCTCTGGGCCTTGGTTACCTGAACCCAAAGAGTCAGCGAATTTGTCACCTTCACGCAGTGGATTTGCAGTTTCTATTAGAACGGCTCGGAGGTTATGATCGCGTTTAATCGATAAATCTTTACGGAAGTCTCGATAGCCTTCTTTCCTAATGGAAATTGTGTGCTGACCTACAGGTAACATGACTTCTATTGGGGTACTGCCATACTTGACTCCGTCGATAGTTACCTTGTCATCGTATAGGTTTGAACGAATATTTAAGGTCACCCATGCAACTTCTTGGTTGGTCACGGAATTTTCTTTATCATCTGAACGCTTAGGTTCAAAACAGTACTTTTTATTGATTGCTAAAAGCGTACATGCCGCACTCTGAGTTGGCCTAGCCTGCATTTCAACGTCCATTATGCTGCGATAGCGGATACCGTCATAAAAGCCAGATTCTTTGGTTTTAGAGCGTAAAACATGAATATTAAAAGGGACTTTATTAGAGTTTGGCTTGATAGTCTGTGGCTCGCTTGTACTGCTAATTAGCTCAGATTGAAACTGTTTAACCGCTTTTTGGACAGTTAGGTCGCGTGTTTGGCGGTCACACTCAGCAATAGTCATATTTGCCTGACAGCGATTTGTAAAGCTGACAGAAAGGGAATATGGCTGTTTAAGTTCTTCTTGCAGACGTTCTGCACGTGCTCTCAGTTTAGCTTGCTCTAGAGACTCAATACCTTGGCCGATGGCTTCAAGCTCATTACTATCAAGATTAAGTTGATGTTTTAGTTCTTGTAATATCTGTTCTTCAAATAAACGTTGTTTTTGGTTTTGTTTCAGTGTTGACCAAGAGTCTTGATAGGCTTTCTGGCTGGCTGAGAGATCGACAGCTGGGTCGTCAATCATGCGAGCATAATTAGCCTCAAGCTGCCTCTTAGCCTCGTTGAATTTTTTATCGAGTGATTTAGCCAATTTAGTCACTTCAGCGACAGTTTGCTGTTGTTCGTCAAGGCTAGTTTGTTTGTCATCTCGGCGTTGAGTGGCCGACTTTAATTCTTCATGTTTGTCGAACAACTGCTGATCGATTTTTACGATAGGGTCGCGCGCTTCCTCAGCTGCAATACCAGCGGAGATAAAGTAAGGTGACAGAGCAAGAAGGAAGGTTGGTAAACCAGTTCGCATTATCTATTTCTACAATTATTTTAATCTAATGAACTTATTCTAAACGAAAACGCCACTTTTTCGTAAGTTATTCCCTTATAACTTACGACAAAATGGCGTTTTTGGTCAATTTTGTGCAGCTCACTTCTACTGAAAAAGAGAAGTGGGTTAAATATTTGAATTTGGGCGTAACTTAACCCAGACAGTATCATTACCATCAATAGCAATCATACGGTTGTATGTCTGGAAACCATCTTTAGATACGGTAAACTGATGTTTGCCTTTTGGTAGAACGACTTCTATCGGGGTACTACCATAATTAACACCATTGATAGTAACTCGGTCTTGGTACTGATCTGATCGAATCGTGATGTTTGCCCAGCTTTGCTGTGTATTTGTCTTTTCTTTTTTAGCGACGCTGGCACTATTAAGACAGTAACGTGAAGATACGTTGAGTAATTTACATGCGGCAGAAGCCTCCGGGCGAGCCTGAAGTTGTGCCTGCATTTCAGTGTAGTAGCTGTTGTTACCTTCAAAGCCAGAGCGGATTATTTGGCTCTCTTGAACAAATACATTCAGTTGGACACCTTTCATGTTTTGTTTGGCGATATTGGCTTCTGTTAAGCTATCGAGTAATTTTGTCTTAAAGGAATTAACCGCACGCTGTTTGGTTAAGTATTTACCTTGATTCGTACACTCACCCAACGTCATTGTTGCTGAACAGGTTGTTTTGAATGCTGTGTTCAAAACATCGCTTTCTCGTAATTCTGCATCAAGACGTTTTACACGGGCTTCGACTTTCTGCTCTTTAAGATAAGATAACTCAGAGTTAATCCTTGAACGTTTTTGCTTGATCTGAGATAAGCGCATCTCTTGTTCAGTAATACTTTGCTCTTGTTCAAGGATTTGTGTTTGGTTCTTCTTTAACGAAGCCCAAGCCTCTTGGTATTCCTGCTGAAAAGAGAGTAAATCAACATCTGGATCATCGAGAAGACGGTTATATTGTTTGTCCAGTGCTGACTTGGCTCGATTACGCTTAGCGTTGAGCTCTTGCTCTTCACGTTGATACTTACTTAGCTCTGCTCTAAGCGTTTGTATACGTGATGATTCAGCTTCAAACTCAGAACCAAGCTCCTGTAATTCACTTTGTTTGTTTTCTAATTTACTATCGATAGTTGCGACAGGATCGGCAGAGTCCACCATTTCCGCAAAAATCGAAGTTGATGCCCATAAAGGGCTTAGCGCAATTAAAAGCGCTGGGATGCGACGTATTATCATATTTCCCTGCAACAATTAACGTTTATTGACCAACGTAAAAAACCAAAAAAAAGACAAACTCTTGACAGTCCTTGTGTTCCTGTCTCTTCCAAGTTTACTTCAACCCTGCATCTTTCTCTTCTTAAATATTAACCAGCTTTATGCAGATTGGCCTAATTTAACGTATATAAAACTTGGATGCTATCTATCATTTTGAGTTGATTGGGGAAATATGCAAGTGAAGATTGAGTATCTGTAAAAAGAAAGTTGCTAGAAGTGACATAAACCGTAATTTATGTGCACTTGATCATTCTTCCGATGAACATGTGTTGGTTAGTGAATGACCATAATTACCTTCTTTGCTATGTAAATTATGTTGGTTGGATGTGTTACTGACGGATGGTGATAAATTTCGAATCGAGATAATTTTGGTATACCATATGATGTTAATAAAACCTGAGGTCAAAAACTGTCTCATGAGCTGTTTCAAATCTCCGTCTCTAATCGGCGAACAAGACAAACTTTCGTTACCCAAGCCTGCAGAACTCGTCACCTTGCCATCGCACATGGACTGTCATGATCATAGTTATACTCAGATCGTTATTGGCCTACAGGGAAAAGCTGAGTTTGAAGTTAGTGGTTTTGGTAACTTAGTTGGCCCAGGGCAAGGTTGTGTGGTGACATCTGGATCAGGTCACGCTTTTGGTGGTGTTGTTGAGAAGTCAGATATCCTTGTACTCAATATGCCATTTCCAAGCGTTGATGACCCATTAATGTTGCAGAAACTAAATGAACTGAGTCGGCGTGAAACCTATTTTCAGCTAGACCGCCAGATTCAGAAATTGATCCAAATGTTAGTCACAGAAATGCAGTCGAGACCGGAAGACTTACTTCTTAGCAGGGCTTGTAATGATACTTTGATTGCCTTACTTCAACGGCATATGTCAACGTTTGCAACATCATACAAAGAATCACGCTTCGATCTTGAAGTTATAGACCGTTATATTGAGCAGCACTTGAGTCAGAAGATCTCGGTGGCTCAGTTGGCTGGGAGTGTCTTTCTAGGAGAAAGTCAGTTCCACCATTTGTTCAAATCATACATTGGGATAACGCCTCACCAATATGTGCTGGGTAAGCGAGTTGACATGGCCAAGTTGTTGATTGAAAAAGGTGATTTAACTTTAGGCCAGGTTGCTGAGTTTACCGGATTTTCTAGCCAGAGCACCTTTAGCCATACCTTCTTTCGCTTACAGGGCGTGTCCCCATCTCTGTATAAGAAAAAATTTAGTTAAAATTTTATCTAATTACATGTGATTCTGTTTTTGTTTTGTTAATAAGCGGAGTTTTAAGCAAAAAACTCGGAGTTTTTGACAAGTAATCCTCTCCCGCTCAAAATACACTTCAAACCATTGTAATAACTCTGATGAATTTATCAGGTTTGAGATTGAGGAAAACGCATGTTTACTGCAACTGATGTGTTGAATGCCGAGTTTGTTGAGCAGCCGCTGAATAATCTTTGGTCGCTGATCTCTCCACTTTACATGGTGGACGAATCCCAATGGCTTGAGCAATTATTGCCTCTAGCAACACCGACAGATGCTGAAAAAGAGCAAATGTCGATAAAAACGACTGAGTTGATAGCAGCTATCCGTGCAGACAAAAAATCAATTCAAATGATTGATGCCTTGCTGCTTGAGTATAGTTTGGATACCCAAGAAGGCATTTTACTGATGTGCTTGGCTGAAGCCTTAATGCGTATACCAGATGCTGCGACTGCTGATGCCTTAATTCGTGACAAACTCTGTGTTGCTGACTGGAAATCTCATCTAAAAAGTTCTGATTCGGTTTTTGTTAACGCATCGACTTGGGGCTTAATGTTGACTGGTAAAGTGGTTGGATTATCTGAATCAGAATCACGCAGCCCAGTCTCAGCAGTAAATCGTTTAGTTAATAAAATGTCTGAACCTGTTATACGTAAAGCTATGCATCAGGCGATGAAAGTAATGGGGCACCAGTTCGTTCTTGGGCGCTCTATTGCCGAAGCCCAGAAAAATGGGCGTAGTATGCGTGATAAGGGTTACACATACTCCTACGACATGTTAGGGGAGGCTGCGTTAACGACAGCAGATGCGAGTAAATACTTTAATGACTATCTGATGGCTATTGAAGCGGTAGGCCGTGATAATTATGGTTTAGATACAAGTCCTGCTCCTTCGGTTTCAATTAAATTATCGGCATTACACCCGCGCTATGAAGTGGCCAATGAAGAGCGAGTATTGACCGAGCTAGCTGACACCTTGATGCAACTGCTTTGTAAAGCGATTGAAGTGGATGTGGCGATTACTATTGATGCAGAAGAAGCAGATCGTCTTGAATTATCACTAAAACTTTTTGAAAAAATCTATCGAAGTGATTTAGTTAAAGGTTGGGGGAAATTTGGTCTCGTCATTCAAGCCTATTCAAAACGGGCACTGCCAGTTTTAGTTTGGATTAATGGCTTGGCTCAAGAGCAGGGCGATCTTATTCCTCTTCGTCTAGTTAAGGGTGCTTACTGGGATAGTGAAATTAAATGGTCTCAGCAGGCTGGCTATGAAAACTACCCGGTTTATACTCGTAAAGAAGCGACTGATGTTGCTTACCTAGCCTGTGCTCGCTTTCTGCTATCTAACAATGTTCGAGGCAATATTTTCCCGCAGTTTGCGAGCCACAATGCTCAGACCGTTACTTCAATTGCTGTTATGGCCGAGCACGAAAACTATGAGTTTCAGCGTTTGCATGGCATGGGTGATTCTCTTTACAATCATGTGATGGAAGCCTACCAGCAGCCAGTGCGTATTTATGCACCTGTTGGAAGCCATAAGGAATTATTACCCTATTTAGTGCGTCGTTTATTGGAAAATGGTGCAAATAGTTCCTTTGTTCATCGCTTAGTCGATGCGCGTTGTCCTATTGAATCTCTTACCCAGCATCCTGTAGATATGCTTGGTGCATTTGAAACACTCAATAACAAAAGCATTCCGCTTCCGCCACAGATATTCTCTGAACGTAGCAATTCGTATGGCGTCAATATCGATATTGAATCCCAAGCAAAAACATTTGAGCAGCAAGTTGAAGGATTTTTAGATAAACAATGGTTTGCAGGTCCTATAATCAATGGTCAAATATTTACTGAAAGCATGATCAAGGAAAATGCGACCACAGAGAAAGTCATGGCACCTTACGACAGACGTGTTCAAGTGGGCCAGGTGTCATTTTCTAACCTTGATCATGTTTCCGCAGCAATTAAAGGTGCGCAAAATGCCTTTAGCAATTGGCAAGCTAGCTCATCAGCTCAGAGAGCAAAGCTACTAGAAAAATTGGCTGACTTGCTTGAGAACAATCTCGCCGAGCTGGTCGCTTTATGCCATCAAGAAGCAGGGAAAACAATTCATGATAGCATTGATGAAGTGCGTGAAGCTGTTGATTTTTGTCGTTATTATGCCAACCAAGTCAACACTCTAGGTGAGGTTGAAATTCAAGACTTTGATACTCAGATTCGTAAAGTATCACGCAATGGGCGTGGTGTGTTTGTTTGTATTAGCCCTTGGAATTTCCCTTTGGCTATCTTCTTGGGGCAAATCACCGCAGCCTTGGTGGCAGGTAACACCGTAGTCGCTAAACCCGCGGAGCAAACCAGTTTGATAGCCGCGCGCGCTGTCGAATTTATGATTGAAGCAGGGTTCCCTAATGGAACCATTCAGCTCTTACCAGGCCGTGGTGCCGATATTGGTTCGGCATTGACATCGCACTCTGCTATTGCTGGTGTCGCTTTTACTGGTTCAACGCTAACAGCCCAGCGCATTAATCGTACTCTTGCAGGTCGAGATACAGCACCTGTTCCCTTTATCGCTGAAACGGGTGGCCAGAATGCGATGATTGTTGATAGTACGGCGCTTCCTGAACAAGTTGTCCGTGACGTTATCCGCTCTGCTTTTGCTTCTGCGGGACAACGTTGTAGTGCATTAAGAGTTTTATATGTACAAGAAGACGTTGCGGATCGTATCATCGCTTTAATACAAGGCGCGATGCAAGAGTTAAAGGTCGGTTTACCTTTTGAGCACTCGACTGATGTTGGGCCTGTGATTGACGAAAATGCTAAAAATAAGCTTCTCAAACATATTGAACGCATGACGGCTACTCAGCAAAAAATTGCTGGATTAGAGCTAAATGAATTGCATCAATATGGCGATTTTGTTGCGCCGTGTGCATTTGAAATTGATGATATTTCTTGCTTAGACGAAGAACAATTTGGTCCAATTCTGCATATTGTTCGCTTTAAAGCGAGTCACTTGCATCAAGTCGTTGAAAGAATAAATGGTACTGGTTTTGGTCTCACAATGGGGATTCATAGCCGTAATGAAACGACTTATCGCTGGATTGAAAAACATGCTCGTGTTGGAAACTGTTATATAAATCGTGATCAAGTAGGTGCTGTCGTTGGGGTTCAACCATTTGGCGGTCAAGGCCTATCTGGTACAGGTCCCAAAGCAGGCGGCCCGCATTACCTGTTCCGATTTACACAGACGTCATTTTCTTAATCTGTAGGCAAGGAGAAAAATTATGGTTCATCAAGTTACTCGTTTTTCTGATGCTTATTCAGCATGGGAGAATTGGAATCTCACAAACTTTGATGCAAAAAGTGAGTGTTTACTTGCGTTTAAACAAGCTTTGCAGAGTGAGCAGCCTACCTTAGCTGCTGTAATCGATTACCATTATCAGCATTCAGCTAGTTTGTTGTCTCAAACGCATGAGATGCCGGGGCCGACAGGGGAAACCAATGAGCTATATACCGTTGGTCGAGGTGTGGCATTAATCATTCAAGATCACATGTCTAAACCTGTGCAAAAGGCGGCTATTGCACAATTATCAGCAGCATTAATTGCGGGTAACAGCGTAATTTTGTGTAGTGATGATATTGACTTTATCACAGCTCTAGAATCGGCTGCTAAAAGTGCTTCTTTACCGATAAACCTATTACAATTTGCTTCTCTTGATGCTTATCACCAATTGTTGGAGTCAGATGTAAGAAGTGTCGGTTATATAGGTAATCAAGAGGTTGAGCGTAATGTCAACCGTCAACTTGCGAAACGAACTGGTGCTATAGTAGGCCTAGTTTCAGAAACGGACGTAGAGACTATTCCTGTCGCTCACGATCCATACTTATCGCTTCGTTTTATCACAGAGCGAACGAGAACAATAAATATAACTGCTGTGGGTGGCAATGCGACCTTGCTAGAGCTTGGCAGCGAAGCCCACTAACCCTTTCTCGGAGAGCCCTTACTCAGTGTAAGTAAGGGCGTTCATGGAAGGTGATTTTTTTATGAGGACAAACACATGGAAAATAGCTTTGCTATTACGACCACGTTTATTGCGTATCTAATCTTAATGATGGCAATTGGCGTTATTGCATACCAACGAACGAAAAACTCAACGGACTACTTCCTTGGAGGTCGATCATTGGGCCCTTGGCCTGCCGCACTTTCTGCGGGAGCTTCTGATATGAGCGGTTGGCTCCTATTAGGCCTTCCTGGTTATGCTTATGCGGCTGGCATTGAAGCCTCCTGGTTGGCTGGCGGCTTACTTGTTGGAACTTGGTTGAACTGGTTGATTAATGCTAAACGCTTACGTACTTATAGTATCACCACGGATTCTTTAACACTGCCAGAGTTCCTGTCTCGTCGGTTTAATGATAAATCTAAGTCGATTCAGGTTATTTCTGCATTTTTTATTTTGTTATTTTTCCTTTTTTATACCAGCTCAGGTTTAGTGGCCGGTGGAAAATTGTTTGAAACTGTATTTGGACTAGATTACAGAATTGCTGTTACTATTGGTACATTATGTGTTGTTTCTTATACACTATTTGGTGGTTTTTTAGCGGTATCTTGGACGGATCTTGTTCAGGGGCTACTTATGGCCGCGGCGTTAATGGTGGTGCCGATTGCTGCGATGGAGGGAGGCTTTGGTCAACTTAGTACTGATTTGTCAGATATTAACCCTCAACTACTTACCTTGTGGAATGATACAAAAGGCGAGCCGTTATCCGCTATCGCTATTATCTCACTAGTTGCTTGGGGGCTAGGTTACTTTGGTCAGCCACATATTTTGGCTCGTTTTAAAGCCACTCGTAGCAATAAAGACTTAACGACAGCACGTCGAATTGCGGTCGTGTGGACTGCATTATCAATGGTCGGTGCTCTACTGGTTGGTTTGGTTGGTTTGATTTATGTCAAGAACTCTGGCGTGACAATTGATGATGGAGAGAAAATCTTCATGTTATTGGTTAATTCAATCTTTCATCCTGTCGTTTCAGGTGTACTTCTTGCCGCGATTCTTGCGGCAGTGATGAGCACTGCTGATTCTCAGCTCTTAGTATCTTCTTCGGCGTTGGCAGAAGATTTTTACAAACAGCTAATTAAGAAAGATGCAAGTTCAGAAGAAATTGTGATGGTAGGCCGTATCGCTGTGGTGACAATCTCAATTGTTGCTCTGATTTTGGCTATGAACCCTGAAAGCTCAGTCCTTGGCCTTGTTTCTTACGCTTGGGCGGGTTTTGGTGCAGCATTTGGTCCAGCAATAGTTCTTAGCCTATATTGGTCACGTATGAATCGTAATGGTGCTCTCACAGGTATTATTGTTGGTGGTGTGACCATTGTTGTATGGAAGCAGTTAACTGGGGGGTGGTTTGATGTATATGAAATTGTACCTGGGATCATACTATCAACAATTGCGATAGTTGTTGTTAGCTTATTAACCGCTGAACCGGATGAATCTGTTAAAGCTCAACATGCTAAGTTCAAAAAGCAGTTGGTTGAGTTGGATTAATAAACTATCTACAAGCCCCGACTTCGGGGCTTTTTCTGCTTAATCGCGGCTTTGAAGTTCCTCTTGCGCTAATTTTTTACTTCCACGCTCTTCTAACACATCCAAAAAGGCTTGGAAGCCTTCTAGGTCGATAAAGGGGTTGTTTTGCCGTGAATTTAGCTAAGCGAAAATCTATGTTAGACATGATCACTTTTGCCCCAAAATGTCTTTGGATGTATTCGGCAGAACCGACGTGATCTGAGTGACCATGGGTAATGAAAATGTATCTAATATCTTTAGGGTTGAATCCTAGTTTCTCTATATTTTGTGGGATCCACCGTCCATAGGGGCTATCTAATGAATCAATGAGAACTAGCCCATCTGACGTGGTGACCAAATAGGAAGAAACCCATTTATCGCCAACATAGTAGAGGTCATCGAACATCTTAAAGGGTTCAACGTAACCGTTTTCTTCAGTCTTATCAGGAATCTTTTCTTTTAGATCGGCAGAAAAAACGCTGATTGATAGGAAAAGGATCAAGCCAATACCATATTTCATAAAGTAATCTCAGTTATGGTGAAGAATTTTTGGTTTTTATTCAAAACCTGATTTTGCAAACACTTATTGCTGAGTGCTTTATTAAACCGATTAAGGGCGTGAACCAGAATTCTAATTACAACTTGTATTTAAAGCTTGGTTGCAAGAGAAAATTGGATCGTAATGTTGTTTCAGTCTTATTTAAGCCTGTTGGCCATGGAATGGGAATGGTTTAGCTGTAAAAGATCCCACAGATTACCGTACAAATCTTTAAAGACGGCAACCGTACCGTAGTCTTGCTGCTGAGGCTCTCTAATAAATTCAATACCAATTGAAACCATTCTTTCGTAATCACGCCAAAAGTTGTCAGTGTTTAGAAACAGAAATACACGCCCACCAGACTGGTTGCCGATAAAATTTCGCTGCTCAGGTTTAGAGGCTTTGGCGAGTAACAAAGTCGTACCACTTGAATTTGGTGGAGCAACCACCACCCAGCGTTTATTTTGCTCTGGTTGATAGGAGTCTTCTATTAGTTCAAACTTAAGCTTATTGATATAAAAATCAATGGCATCGTCGTAGTCATCAACTACCAAAGCGATATGGATAATACTTTGTTTCATTTTTAGCCTTACAGAGTAGTTCTATTTATTATCTATGGTATCAGACAAGTAAATCACGACATAGTAAGCGTTACATTATAAAAGTCATACTAAATATATAGTTATTATTTTAATAAAAAATGATAATTATATTTTATCATAGATGGTTTCTATACTGCTTTCACTGAAACAAAACCACAAACTTATTTATATATTTGGAGCCAATTATGAAGATGAATCACGTGGGCATTATGGTGGGTGATATGGGCAAAGCTGTTGAGTTTTACACCCAGGCGCTTGGCCTAAGAATTGTTATGGATAATACAAAAGTTATCGAAGAGCGTGAGTCTGCAATTGGCCGTATGTGTATTGCGGTTTTTGGCGACGGCTTTCAAGGCTTTAATATTGCTCACCTTGTAACAACCGATGGCATTGGAGTTGAGTTGTTTGAAATGAAGCAACGTCAAGATCGTCACCATGTTGACTTTTCACGTTTGGGGATCTTCCATTTTTGTTTCCAAACTGATGATTTTGAATGCGTAATGGAAAAAGTAGAGTCCTTGGGTGGTAAAGTGCGCATGGACGTAATGCGTTATCACCCTGAAGATGACAGCAAACCCGCCAAAATGGTCTATCTAGAAGACCCCTTTGGTAATCTGTTTGAGCTATATTCTCATTCTTATGAAGAAACGTATGCTTCTGATTATGAGTAGATCATTTACATAATATAAAGATACTTAAGTTTAAGGCTTGTTACTCGAAGGAGCCTTTTACCAAGAATTAAGATAATAGCACTTATGCGGTTTGTAAGGTTTCTTTAATTATGTTGATGATTTTGTCATATCGCTTGCTAAGTGAAGTATTAAGTTTATAGGCTAAGTAAACGGGCTCCATAATATCTTTTTCTATCGTAACAACTTTTAGTCGACTAGTATCATGGAATAAGTCCACACACCACTCAGGTACTACGGTAAAGCCAATCCCTTTCGCTACAGGTGCCAAAATTTGATGCACTTGGTTGATATAGCTTCGGGTTTTTACTCCATCGAGATTGATTCTGTTTAGGAGTTCATGGTTTGCCTGAGCTGTATAGGTTTGGAAATAGTGCTCCAAATCCGGATGTCGAATGACCCCCAAATTCATTAATAATGTATCTATTGGTGGATGACACTCGACACTATGAGGCACTACAAGAGCAAGGCGTTCAGAGCCGATCATCAGGCTAGAGAAATATTTAGGTTCAGGTTTTTTTGTGACTATGCCTATATCAAGTGTACCTTGTTTTATCTGCTCAAAAATACGCTGATTTGGCGTTGCTTCAAGCTCAATCGACAAGTCTGGATACTTAGATTGTAAGTCAAGTAAAGGGGAGTAAAGTAACCAAGCAAATGTGCCTGAGCAGCCAATTATACACCGACCTTTAAACGCCTCATCAGATCCTAAGCTTTGTAGAAGCTTGGATTCTTTATCAAAGTGGCTTAGCGCATAATCATAAACTTTTTGCCCGTATAGAGTTAACTCAAACTGTTTATTGAACCGCCTTATCAGCGGGTAGCCACAGGCTGTTTCTAATTTGTTGATATGTTGAGTCACACCAGGTTGAGTCATGTTAAGCCGCTCAGCGGTTCTGGTGAAATGACCAATATCAACCAATGTTTTAAACGTGTTAAGCCAAATGGGGTTTAGCATGAGTAGTGACCAATAATTATCAACAAGTTTACCTTTGATAATTTGTCATTATACAGGTAAATCTTCGTCTCGCATGATGAATGTCTTATGTGACTTTGAAATGCTTCTTTATTTGTGCTCTAAACAAATATCCCAGCATATTATTGCTCAAAAATAATGTGGAATACTAAGTTTCACTAATAATATTCTTATATTGAGACCTAAATACCATTTTTTATTATGTAATAAAATTGAAATAAAGTTTGACATCTAATGTTTAGTACATAAATGATTAATTTGTCTGGTCATATGCTGATCAAGACTGATAAGTAGTTGTGAATATATAAACTCAACTTGTTAAATTTATAAATCGAATGTGTTTTTGTAAGGTTTTTTAGTTTTATTTAATTTTTTCAATGTTTTGTGTGCTAATTCTAGGTTTTTATTACATGTTTAAAGTGTGACTTACCAGTCTTAATTCAACCGATTACAACAATTCGGAATTTGAAATATCCTATATTTTTGTTTAGAGTACAAAGTGTTTGTGCGTTTGTGCACCTAGCAAAGGATAAATCATATGATTCCCATACTTGAAGTTAAGGGACTCTACAAAGTGTTTGGAGAGAACACTGAGCGCGCATTTACAATGATGAATGAGGGTGCGGATAAGGACCAGGTCTTTGAAAAGACAGGTCTAACTATTGGGGTAAATGATGTCTCTCTTTCAATAAATGAAGGAGAAATCTTTGTTATTATGGGCCTCTCAGGCTCAGGTAAATCGACATTAGTTCGTTTACTAAACCGTCTCATCGAACCGACCAAAGGAAGTGTGTACTTCAAAGGTGACGACATTTCTCATATTTCTGAAGAAGCGCTTAGAGCCGTTCGCCGAAAAAATATTTCTATGGTTTTCCAGAGTTTTGCGCTGATGCCCCATATGACGACTCTCGAAAATGCAGCATTTGGTTTAGAGCTGGCTGGTTTGGGGCTTGATGCACGAAAGAAGGTCGCGTTTGATGCGTTAGAAAGAGTCGGCTTGGAAGCTTATTGTGATTCATTCCCTGACGAATTGTCTGGAGGTATGAAACAACGGGTTGGTTTAGCTCGTGCATTAGCCTGTGACCCAGATATTTTGTTAATGGATGAAGCCTTTTCAGCACTTGATCCACTAATAAGGACGGAAATGCAAGATGAACTAATACGTCTGCAAAATGATGATAAGCGAACAGTAGTATTTATCTCCCACGATCTAGATGAAGCGATGCGTATCGGTGACCGTATCGCCATTATGCAAGATGGTGGGGTTGTT
The DNA here is from genome assembly GCA_024347015.1 of Vibrio pectenicida. Taxonomy (GTDB): domain Bacteria; phylum Pseudomonadota; class Gammaproteobacteria; order Enterobacterales; family Vibrionaceae; genus Vibrio; species Vibrio pectenicida. The sequence continues at coordinate 441,403 of AP024890.1, forward strand.
CAGGTTGGAACACCGGATGAGATTCTTCAAAAACCAGCTAATGATTATGTGGCTGCATTTTTTAGAGGTGTCAACTTGGCTTCGGCACTGACGGCTAAAGATATTGCCAAAAAAGCACCTGCAGCCGTATTCAAAAAATCAGAGCATGATGGTCCTGCTTCAGCCTTGCAATTGTTAGTTGATAGCGACAGAGAGTTTGGGATTATTGTTGATAAGGGAAACCATTATTCTGGTATTGTGTCATTAGACTCTCTCCAACTGGCGCACAGAGAAAGTCGTTCTCTTACAAGCGCTGAACTTGATGATTCAGTCACTCTTAAACCAGAACAACCGATAAATAGTATTTTGGGTTCCGTCGCTGGTGTCCCCTACGCAGTTCCTGTAGTCGATGAAGGTGGTAATTACTTTGGCGTGATCAGTAAGTCGCGATTACTGCAAGTCTTGGATAAGGAGTAGAACCATGTCATCTACGCAAAACACAACTGACCCTTGGGGCTCCAGTCAAACAGATCAGGCTAGTGACTGGTTAAATGCAGAAGTAGTAGAAGAAAAGCCTTTTGACTTACTGAACCCTTTTGAAGATGGTTTTTTACCACTAGATAATTGGGTTGAGTCAGGCTTAAATTGGCTTGTGGAGCATGGCCGCCCTATTTTTCAAGCGATTCGTGTACCGATTGATTTTATTTTAACGTCATTCGAAGCTGTACTTGTTTCAACTCCCGCACCAATAATGCTCGTTATTTTATCATTGCTTGCTTGGCAATTTTCAAGTTTACGACTTGGCGCTATGACTTTTTTGTCATTAATATTTATCGGTCTTATAGGTGTTTGGTCTCAGTCGATGACGACCCTGTCACTCGTAATGACCTCTGTGTTTTTTTGTTTATTGATAGGTTTGCCTGTCGGCATTTGGCTCTCTAGGAGTGATACGGCAGCTAAATTTGTTAGGCCGATACTTGATGCAATGCAAACAACGCCAGCGTTTGTTTATCTCGTCCCCATAGTTATGTTATTTGGGATAGGGAATGTACCTGGAGTAGTAGTGACGATCATCTTTGCGTTACCCCCTGTTATTCGGTTAACCATCTTGGGTATACAACAAGTTCCGGAAGAGCTAATAGAAGCGGGGCATTCATTTGGTGCGAGTAAAAAGCAGATGCTATATCGCATCCAATTACCCCTTGCTTTACCGACCATTATGGCGGGTGTCAATCAGACCTTAATGTTATCACTTTCAATGGTGGTGATTGCTTCAATGATTGCAGTTGGTGGGCTGGGACAAATGGTACTGAGAGGCATAGGAAGATTAGATATGGGACTGGCAGCCGTCGGTGGTTTAGGCATTGTAATACTTGCGATCTTATTAGACCGAATAACCCAAGAGTTGGGTAAAAATGCAGCAAATACTAAGGCACGTTGGTACCAATCTGGGCCAATATCTATTGTCTTACACTTTTTCAAACAAACGAAAAATCCCAAAGCATCCCTAGAGGAGAACTACAAATGAATCATTCATGGAAGAAGTTATTGACAGTAAGTACTTTATTTACGGTGGCACTTTCTGCTCATGCATTGGCGGGTAGTCTTCCCGGTAAAGGAGTGACGATTCAGCCCTTGCAATCTACAGTTGCTGAAGAAACGTTCCAAACTTTGATCGTGAATCGTGCGCTAGAAGAACTGGGCTACAAGGTCAAAGAAACAAAAGAAGTAGATTATAACGTTGGTTATACATCTATCGCTAAAGGGGATGCAACTTTCCTTGCAGTTGGTTGGTTTCCACTTCATGCTGATAAATACACAATGGCAGGTGGAGACGATAAGTTTTATCGACAAGGTCAATATATTAGTGGTGCTGCACAAGGGTATTTGATAGATAAAAAGACAGCAGAAAAATACAATATTACCAATATCGGGCAGTTGAAGGATCCTAAATTAGCTAAGCTTTTTGATGCTAATGGTGATGGCAAAGCAGACCTAACTGGTTGTAATCCGGGTTGGGGCTGTGAAATGGTTATCGAAAAGCAGTTAAACGCTTTTGGACTACAAAACACGGTTACTCACAACCAAGGCAACTATGCGGCAATCATTGCCGATACAATATCTCGCTATAAAAAGGGTGATCCTGTTTTGTATTATACTTGGACACCATACTGGGTAAGCGGCGTACTAGTACCAAGAAAAGATGTTGTTTGGCTTGAAGTGCCATTTTCTGCGTTGCCCGGTGAGCGTGAAAATGTAGATACTACTTTGGCGAATGGAAAGAACTATGGATTTGAAATGAATTCGATGCGTATTGTAGCGAATAAAGACTTTACAGATAAGAATCCTGCGGCAGCTAAGCTTTTTGAAATCATTAAGTTAGATATTAATGATGTTAGTGCACAAAATATGATGATGAGCCAAGGTAAAAATAGTTCTGCTGATATTGAGTCACACGTAAATGGGTGGATAAAAGCTAATCGTTCACAGTTTGATGCGTGGGTATCTGAGGCTAAAAAAGCGGCTTTATAGTATGTAACCCTATGCTTTAAGAGTATCTGACTAGATAGTCAGATACTCCAAAGCGCCATATATCTTAAGTGTTTCGAACTTTAACTCTTCGTGGTATGCGAGTACCTTTCGCACGCCACCATCTTACCTTGTATATGATTACCTTACCGATATGATATTTAGTGCTACGTGTAGCACTAATGATCAATTGTCATGGTCTTAATTTATTGGTTTGGATTATTATCATGGCAATAATCCTTTATAGTTAGGTTGGTAAATGAGCTTAGATAGAATTGATCGTGAGATCTTGCGCATCTTGAACCTCAAAGGCCGTCTTCCTGTCGTTGAGCTAGCTAAGTCGGTGAACTTGACGACCTCACCTTGTTCAGATCGAGTAAAGCGCCTTGAGAAAGAGGGATATATTAAAGGCTATCATGCGGAGTTAAATCCAGAAAAGCTTGGGCTAGATGTACAGGTATTTATCCATATTCGCCTTGATCAGACCAGCTTTTCAATTTTTGATAAATTTGCCAAAGCTGTCGAAGACATGCCAGAAATTGAAGAGTGTTACTCCTTATCGGGAGATTTCGACACCATGATTAAGGTTCGTGTCAAAGACATGAAAGCTTATCAGGATTTTATGTCCAGTAAGCTTGGCTCTCTACCTGGTGTAATTCAAACACGAAGTGAAGTGGTGATTGAAGAACATAAAACCAGTTTTGGAGTTAATGCGGATTTGATTATGACTTTATAAGAAGGGAAGTTATGCTTCCCTTCTTATCTTGCAAACTTTAAGCTACAAACGCAGAGGCAATACCGATCAGGCCGCCAAACACGCCTCCCCAAACAACAAGCCAACCTAGATGTTGCTTAATCATTTTTTGCACTATCTCTTTAACCAGCTTAGGTGTTAGCTCATTAAGCCGCTGATCAATAATATTCTCGATATTCGCTTGAATTTCTTCCATCATTGCAGGCGACTCTAATTGGCTTTTTAGCGCTTCTTTTACTGAGTCACTTTGACTTATTTCGACGACGGCTTGCTGCATTTTTTCTACAAATGGTTCTTTGAGCGGTTGTAGGGCTTCAGTACCACCAAACATGGCCAGCATGCTACCAAAAGAAGAATCTGCAATCACATTAACCAAGGAGTCGAATGTTGGATTAAAGTCTACTTTTTCTAAAATGGGCTCAAGTTTGAGGCTTTTTCCTCCAGACATTTCTTTGTTAAGGAAACGGTCTATATTTTCTTCGGTAAAAAATTGCTCCATCATGAGGCTTTTGATTGCAGCCTTAAATTCCTCAAATCGAGCAGGAATGACACCTGAACCATACAAGCCAGGCACTTTTTCGAACAGCATGTGGATGGCTAACCAGTTAGTAATCGCGCCTGAGAAAGCGAATAATCCAGCGTAATAGGCAATGGTGTTGTCAGTTTGATAGCCACCAGCTAACAAAGCCAGTGCGAGGATATTAGTTAGTAAACTCTTGTTCATGCTTTCTCTAAAACAATGATTGGATAATAATGTGCGAGTATACACCAAGTGACAACTGAGATTGAACAAGGATATAGAGCAATATTTGTGGTTATAGTATTCGATACTGGTAACGGAAGAACATTTTGTGATAATGCACGTTTACTAGATGTCGATATTGCCGAAGTTGGCTTGGTAGTGTTGTCCCATCGGCATCATGATCATTGCAATGGAACCTCACATTTCATAGAGATAAATGGCAAAGCAAAAATTTATATGAGAGCCTGTGAGGATCAGAACTATTATTTTCAGGCTTTTGGTATTAGGACCAGTGTAGGTATGGACAAAGCGATTTTAGAGCGTAATAGCCATAGAATTGAGTTTATTAAAAATACTACTGAGATTGCGCCTAACATCTATATTGTCACTCAAATCGATAAAAAATATCCCCAGCCTTTAGGTAATCAATATCTTTATACTCAATCAAAAACAGGTTTTGAGCGCGATAAGTTTAATCACGAACTTATTCTCGTTATTAAAGAGAAGGATGGCCTAGTTGTATTTACTGGGTGTGCCCACAGCGGTGTACTTAATATGGTTGAAACTGTAGTTAATCTGTTTCCAGAGCAAAAAATTAAAGCTGTGGTGGGTGGTTTTCATCTCGTAGGCCTACCGGTATTTAATAGCATAGATGGTTCTAAACAAGGTATTGAAGTCATTGGCCAAGTTTTAGCTGAGTATCCAATCGATAAGTTTTATATAGGGCATTACACAGGAATGAAAGCATACGCCATTCTCAAGCAGGTGCTAAGCGATCGTCTGGAACACATACCAACCGGTCGGAGTGTGTATCTTTAGTGAGTGTTGTTATCAAAGTCACTATAAATCTCATTTAGAGACGTCATTGGCATAATTAGCTGTTGAATTTATGCAGGATAATTATATCTAATATATCAAGATTACTTGTATATTAGATATAAAACAATGAATTAAATGACTAAATGATATGGTTTAAAGTCACAATTTTATACTATATTCGAAGTATTTAATTGATGATTTTTACTGGGTGTATAGTATTGGTTTTTTAATATTTTATGATAATAAAAATAATAATTATATTATTCTTATTTAAAAATAAAATAATATTTATATTTTTAAATTATAGGGCTTATATGATTGATGTAACAGTAGAAAAAAAGAAAATTTAACCAAAAGAAAACGTTATAGAACGGAAGTATCTCGTGTTTATCCTAGTGATAAGCGCAGTAGTTTCCATGAATTAGAGAGCTGTTTTCTTGGTATTAGCCTGAGTAATCATCACTTTACGCCACTAAAACTTGAGGCCGTCCTAAAATGGATTTCTAAGCGATTTGATTCATGTACTTTATTAGTGGGAGACAGCATTCATCGTTTAAATCTAATCCATCTATCCTCCCGCCTTACGGAGCAGGCATGTTTAGATCAAGCCTTAGATATGGGAAGGCAATATATTGAGCAAGCACAAGTTATCATAGATAGACTTAATTTGCCGACAACCTTCCAATTTATCCGATGTTCAGAGATACAAACAACGGATCTTTACATGAGTTATTATCAATCTTTACAAGCGCTCTACAGTGAAGAGTTATCTTTTAAGAACTCAGTCATTTCATCAGCAATACAGTTTCAGAAAATCGCGCCTGTTGCTATAACTAAAATAGAAGATACGCCTCAGGTACAAAACTCTATTCAATATTTCTTAGAGGAATTTGCCATATTTTCCTGTCTATTTGACCAAAAATTACCAGTGATGTTGTACCCAGGTGCTTTTACCATTCTTGATGAAGTTGTTGATGGGCAGCATCCGCAAGCTCCCTCAGCGTTACGTGACTTAATAATAGTTTCTTTAAGGTTCAAAGGTATCAGTTCTATGGTTTAGTGAGTAATTGAGATAGCTTGGTATGTCGTTATCACAAGCTCGAATATTATCTCTGTTGCTTAATTAATATGAATGTTTGTTTTATACGCTCTATCGTCGTTTTTATTAGTTATCTTGTGTGTATCTAAATAATGATACTAATAAGGATACCCCATCGTGTCTACTGGTTCTCAAACTCCTTTGCCCTACAAATTAGCTAGGGCACCTTATTCTTCTGATTCTACGCCATTAGTTTTTTCTGGTTCAGGGCTTTCTTCTATTGATGATGGCCGTGATATTAATGAAGTAGTACAAAATCTTGAATCGATTTCATTATCTATCTTTCCCAATATTGAAGAAAAAAATGATGCTTTTGCTACACCCCCACTTTCCATTCATCGATCTCGACGTGATACTCGTGAAACCTCAAGTCACATTGTAGGTTTATCTGAACAAGAGTTTGCTGCAGCAATTAATGCGTCTGAAGTTAAGTTCGCTGACACTATTCATACCGAAAAGTATGGTTTGTTAGCTCGTGATTTTACACTCGATTTCTATCTCAATGAATTGGATCTGAGTCAGTACCTCAGAAGGGTGAAGGAAGTCGTTGACTCGGAAGTGTCCAAGATGCAAAACCAAGCTTCATTCTCAGGTAATGGAGAGTATATATGTCAACTATATGCCATATTGGTCGCTCTTTGTAATAAGAATCAAGATAGTAAAGATGATGAACTTTGGTGTTTGAAGAAGGCAAGTTCAGTCGTCGCCGATAAGCTCGTCGAACTATCTGATTCTGAGGACTTAATTGAGAGAATAAACCATGATCGCCCTAACTTGAAGAGTGAGCTTATTCTGCCCACTGAGCATGTATTTTCATTGATAAATGAAAAAGTATTTGAAGCAGCAATAGGGACAGATAAAGTCATACTGCGCAAGCAGTATGGGGATCAAGTTAGAGAACTTAAACGTAAACTTGCTCGTCAATTAAAGAAAATTAACAAGCTCAAAGCCAAGCGTAATGAAAAGGGTAGCTTATCGGCGCAAGAGCGAGCCCGTTTAGAGCAATTGAGAGAAGGACGAAGGTTGGTAAGCCGGCGTCTCAAAGAGAAACAAAAACATAAGACACTGGCCTCCATATACATAAATTCTATGCTTCGAATGCAGCGAGTAGTGAAGGAACATGGATTTTTCGACACTTTTCAACGTTTAGCCATTGAAGAGAGTAAAATTGAGCGTGGTATAACGCCAAATATAGGTATGAAGACGCTTCGAGTGCGGCAATATGCATTGTATGAGTACTTTAAGTGGATAGAGTCTAATCTCACACCACCTGTGGGAATGTCTCAACGAGAGTTTGAACAATTAACTAAGATTCGTCTTTTACCATTTAGCCGTAGTTTTGATGAAAAGCAGCTTGAATCACAAGTGTTGGCTTGGTTGCAGTCGGATGAAGGGGCTAAACGCATCTCAACTTCTATTGGCAAGGTTACAAGGGAGTATGCAGGTCGCCTCTACGTTACTAACAATAAGGTATATCAAGACTACCTTCTATATGACGTTATCCATGTAGATGATTTGCCTGATAAAGTGGAGCGCTTGATTCAAGTCGAGGTAAATCGTCTAGGTAACAATCAAACGTTTCCCGGAGTTGCTGACTTTTTATGCCAAGTTAACATCATGCTATCAGTTTTGAGTAATAACAATACGGGTATTAATGCTGAACTTTATGAGGGATTAATTCAGGCCAAAACACGGGTAATGATTAGAGCTTTTCAGTTATCAGTATCCGGAATTAGTGATTTTCCAGTACCTCTATCAGTGGATGGAATGGCAAACATCCAGAAAAAGTTAGACGAGTTGACAGTAGAGTGTCCTCCTTCTCTGTGGCCGAATGAAACAGAGCTCATTGGTTATGTGGAGCAAGATTATCACGATCTAGTTTCTTGCGTAAGACTGTTAAACTCATCAGAAATCATAGATCAGATAAAAGAGTACAAAACCACTAATAATTATAAAGATATTGTCTTTCCTAGTGAGCTTGCCGAGACTCTATCTAGCAAAGATGAAGAAATTCGCCTTCTTGAGCCACTTATCTATCACCTAATGATAAATGAAGGTTTAACGCATTTTAGTTTAGAAAAAATGTTTGATGTGTTTTACACAGACAGAGAAAGTCATAATCCTTTTAGAGATCTGGTAAATCAGCCAAAACCAGAAGCATACAGAACATTTTCAGACTTTATAAAATACAGCCAGTCGACTAGTAGAGAAAAGTACAATAATCAGTTCTATAACTACCAAGAAAATGGCAGTAGTGAATTTGATGCGAGCCAAATATCAGCATTAGTATTAGCAAATAACGGTTTGAGCATTGAAGAAATAGTAGAACCGCCAAAGACGCTGAAGTCATTTGTTATTATGGGACGATCATTAAGTGAATATGGTGATGGTCGAGGGGGGACAATTCGACCAGAATCCAATCCTTGTCAATATATCCCAGGAAGATGTGTCATCATGCAGTTGTCTTCCGGACGATACCTTTTATTTGCGAACTTTTTTGGGGATCCCAAGTCAACTGTAGTAGAAGAAGAGGAGTTATCTCGATTTATGGGTTCGATAGAAAAATCGGGACTATCATCGTTTGAAAAAGCATGGTTGATGCCAGAGGAGGCACCAAGGCATTTCAAAAGATACACGGGGATGTTTTGTGATTGGGCTGCAAAAAACTTTGTTTCTCTGCTTTATGATGGTGATACCAATCCATTTGAACATGCAGTACATCCTTTTTATACACTGGTAAAAGATACTCAAGCTAAGCCAATAAAAATAGGTTCTAGTGCGCCAGATACTTTGCCAAATGGGATAAAAGAAGCACTTGATACGCTGGCGATTGATTTTCAAGCGGCTTTTGATGATACCAATGGATTTCACAAATTTGTTAAGGCGATAGTGCCTTTCTATGAGACGATTTACAACCGCACTACAGATAGGCGATACATTGCAAACAGTGGAACTATTTTACTCGATTTACTTTCGGTCATACCTTTATTTGGCGCCGTGGGTAAAGTTGGAAAATTGTCAGCCGCATTAGGTAAACAAGGCATGCGAGCACTTATATCTGGAATGGCAAAAGGTTTGAGAGGCGGGCGCTTGATTCGATATGTGGCTCGTGGAATGAGTACTAAAGTATTGGCAGCTTCTCAGAAAAGTGCGGTCATTATGACGGCCGCTTTATACGAAGCCTTGGTCCCTCTTCCTGTACCAACGAGACCAGCCACAGCAAAAGTGTTTAACTTCTTTAAATTCAAAACCGGTGGAAAAACGGGCCGGGTCAATGGAAAATTTGGATATTTTTTAGGTAACCCCAATCCACCGAGGCTGCCTGATGACATTATCCCACCAATAGGCGGGGCACCTGCACCGCCGGCTCCACCTGTTGGGGGGTTACCTGTGCCGCCACCAGTACCTCGGCCACCTTCAATACCGAACCGACTGCCTCCATTTTCGAGTCAAGGAGTACCGACAAAAACAAGATTTAGCTTAGCCAAAACTTTTAATAAACCTAGTGAAAATGATGCATGGTTTGCGGAAATGTATGCAAAAGGTGATAGAAACTGGACACGATTGACAGATAGTATTCTAGAAAAGGGGCCCGCGAAAAGTACAGCGGGTGCCTTCGAAACCAACTACAAAAACTTCGTTAAAATAGGCCAGAAATCAGAACCGCCGGTGAATGTGAAGGAATTTATTGATGGAGAGACCGAACACTTCAAAATAGGCGCTAAGCAGACACCCGAAGGAGAACTACCTAAAGCTGCTTATGATTTGTATGTATCAAAAGATGGAAAATCAATCACAACGTCATCATCTTATAAAAGTGATGATTATAGTAAGACACTAACTTATGCTGACATTATGTATAACGCGTACTTAGCAGCCAAAGTCGATGCTAAGAACTTAACAATGTCGATTCAAGCGAGCATCGAAAATAGTGGTACACAGCAGGTGATTGACGCTATCGGAGGTAGGGTCGCGCGTGCGAACGGAATAAGAGTAACGCTTGAAAGTAATCCAGAGGCATTTAAAACGCTTTTAGCGACAGATAACGTTAAAGCCACGGTATTTATGCTGACAGACTATGGGGAAAGCTTTGGGTACAAAACAATAAAAAGTATTGATATTAAAGGCTCGGCCTATTTGGTCATTAATATTGAATAGCCGCCAATGCTAACTCCAGTGTGAGGTTACCTTCGGGTGTCACACAAAAGTGCCACTGGCCGCAAAATAGCGGCCTTTACACTGTAAACTTAGGGGTTATTTTAGACGGAGCGCAAGCGCTGTGGCTATATTTCGTGCTGTTATTTCTATGTTTAATTTTGCTTCTTTTAACGCGGTTGAAAGTTCGGTGGCGCCAAGCACGACGCTATATACAGCGTCGATGCCGTGGTCATAGACCACATGGCAGTCTTTAGATACGCTCCCTGCAATACCAATCACAGGTAGGTGATATTTTTTAGCAATTTTAGCGACGCCTATCGGTGTTTTTCCATGAATGGTTTGGCTGTCGATACGCCCTTCACCTGTAATCACCAGAGTGGCGTCTTTGATTTCTTGTTCAAGCTTTACAAAGTCCGTCACAATATTGATTCCAGCGCGCAACTTTGCATTCAATAGACCAAGCAGTGCCGCACCTAGCCCACCTGCTGCACCAGCTCCCGCTTGGTTGATCACTTCTATACCAGTCGTTTGACGAATCACATCAGCGAAGTGGGCAAGGTTTGTATCAAGTTTCTCTACCATTTCTGGTGTGGCGCCTTTTTGTGGGCCAAAAACATGGGATGCGCCTTTGGGGCCGCATAAGGGATTGTCAACATCACAGGCAACTTCCAGTATTACATCTGCTAAACGCTTGTCCAAGCCAGATAGATCGATTCTTGCTAGTTCAGATAGAGCATCACCTCCATATCCCAAGTCTGAGCCTGATTTGTCATAGAAACGAGCGCCAAGTGCTTGTGCCATCCCCATGCCACCATCGTTGGTTGCACTGCCACCAATACCAAGAATAATGTGCTTGATACCTGAATTTAACGCCAGCCTAATCAGCTCACCTGTGCCAAAAGTGGTGGTGAAAAGCGGGTTACGTTTGCTAGGCTCAACGAGATGTAGACCAGAAGCTGCAGCCATTTCGATCACAGCTGTCGAGCCATCGCCCAGTACACCATAAAACCCTTCTACGGGTTCGCCAAGTGGGCCCGTGACGTTTGCACTAACAACCTTCCCTTGAGTGGCGTCCACTAATGATTGAACTGTTCCTTCACCGCCATCTGCCATTGGCAGCTTAGTGTATTTTGCATCTGGAATTATTTCTTTAAAGCCGTTTTCTATCGCAGTGGCGACTTCCATGGCGGTCAAACTTTCTTTATAAGAGTCAGGCGCAATGACAATTTTCATTTTCAATCCTCAAACCACAGTTAACACACATTTAAGCAATTGTGGGTACTAAATGAATAAACCAAAAACACCGAACATCATTGTTGAGACAAAGGCGATCATTAGACCTACTGCCGACTCGTAAGGAATGAGTTTTAGACGTTCTTTAATATCCATGTGCAGGGCACCACCAGTGGCATGGAAAAAACTGCCGTGTGGCATATGATCGAGTACAGTGGCACCTGAATGAATCATAGCGGCTCCAGCAAGAGCTGGTACACCTAAATGCAAGATGGTATCGCTAAATACACTTGAGGCAACGGCTGTACCAGCAGTAGTTGATGCGGTTGCCAATGCCATCATAGCGCCAGAAATCGGGGCAAGCAGAAATGAGGGCAAACCTGAGGCTGTGAGCACTTCAATCAAACCATCTTTAAGTCCAGAATAAGCGATAACACCTGCTAATGTGCCTGTACCTAGTAGCATTACGGCGACTGGAGCCATGCGGCTTAGACCAGAAACAGCAAAATGGTTGGTATCGGCAAAGCGCCCCATTACTACTGCGCCAATAAGCCCACCTAATGGAAGTGCAATTAAAGGATCAACACTAATATTGGCTATTGGACGCAGAGACAAAAGTATAATGGCTACAGCAGGTGCAACAATAGCGACTTTAAAAGAGGGTAAACGAGAATGGTCAACGTCGACAACTTCAGTTGCTTCTACTTTGGAGCCTTTATTGACCAATTTTTTGGCAATAAAGTACGCTAGGGTCAGTCCACATAGGCCAGGAATAACACCTGCAGCCATGACAGAGGTGAGTGGTACGTTAAAAGCGTCTGCTGCAGCAATAGCGTTAGGGTTTGGAGACATTACATTGCCTGCTTTTCCCCCGCCAACCATAGCAAGTAAGATGGCCGTTTTAGAAATATCAGCTCGGCGAGCAATTGCAAGAGCAATAGGGGCAACAGTGATCACGGCAACATCAACAAATACGCCTACGGAGGTGAGGATCATAGTTGCAATAGCCAGTGCGAGTAAGGCCCTTGTTTCACCAACTTTTTTAACTATGGTTTCTGCAATTGAAGTAGCGGCGCCAGATTCAATTAATACACCAGCAAGAACCCCTGCAGCAAGAATTCTTAGCACCGCAGTTACAATATCTTGTGCGCCGCCTATCATCAGGCCAACCGTGTCTGTGAGTGATACGCCTCCAACAACACCACCAATGAGCGCACCAATGATCATACCGTACGCTGGTGGTACTTTTTTAAGAATAAGTGTAATGGCGACAACCAAAGCGGTTAATGCGCCAAGAGTAGTGACTTCTATCATGTTGTTGTTATGCCCGAATATTGAATTAACTGAGTGCAGACTAAAAGTAGAGTAAGATAAATGCTTTATGCAAAATGACAGAACTTTTGGGTAATAAACGGATTTCTTTTGTGCATATGAACATTTTTATAAAGTAATCAGATAAATTTCAAAGCTAAGTAAAGCTGAATTTTGTCATCTAAATTGTTGATTTTTAATGATGTAATTTGTTCTATCTTTTCAAGTCGATAGCGTAATGTGTTGCGATGGATATGGAGCTCTGCACAGGTTTGAGCAAGATCGCAATTTTGTGCAAAAAACATGCTTAATGTTTTTACGAGAACGCCTTTGCCATCATGCTTGAGCAAAATTTTGATCGGGTGGCTGATTTGCTCTCTACGCCAATCGTCTTGTAATAGACTTTTGATTAAGACTGATAGCTTATGATCTTGGTAAAAAAGGATAGCTTCTTTTGTGCTGCTACACGTTAGTGTGGCTTGCGCTGTTTCGTAAGAACGAGATAACCCCGCTAAACTAGGGAAGTAGTCGCCAATAGCGATTTTAATGGTAAAGTCAGTCTCTTGAGCAATTCGCTTGAGTAGGCGCTTAACCCGCTTTTTTTCCTCTGTTTTACTCCACGTTTGGTTAACTAAGGTAATGGGTTTAAGTACGACGACTTCATTTTGCGATACAGATACAATACCGACTATATTATCTCGCTCTGGGTATTCCAGTAGATGGACTAGCTTTTGCAATTGTTCTAATGTCAGCGCTGTATCTTGCTTGGGTATCACTTTGATTGCAGCGGCAACCCGTGGTTGCGTCAAATCTAAATCTAATCTTTCTGCAATCGACAGTAATTGAGTTTCGTTTAACTTTGAGCCTTGAATGAGTTGAAGAAGTAGCTCTTCGCGGTGGCGCTTATTCCATTGAATCTGAGCCATTAAATCAGCTTGCTCGACAATCAACTCGGCGGTCATTTTGACCATTTCGCCAAAACGCCGTACATCGTCTGGTTTGCCCGAAATGCCGACGACGCCAATAACCTTATCTTGATGCAAGATGGGTAAGTTGATTCCTTCTTTAACGCCAACCAAAGTATGTGCAGCTTCACCACTAATTTCGACGGTGCGGTTATCATGAATTACCAATAAAGCGCCATCGTGAGCCTTGTGCAACCGTTTTGGGTCACTAGAACCGATAATTTGTCCATTCTCATCCATGACATTAACTGGGTACTGAATGATTTTGGTTGCTCGCTCAACAATTTGTCTTGCGATTAAGGTATTTAACTGCATGTTCGAAGAATCTTTAGCTTAGGCTTATCACTAGAGCTAACATAGCATAACGACCGTTAGGATTTATATGCCCACAGCGCTAATTGTCAGGGGTGTAATTCCATAATATCGAGATCTAGACCTACAGATGAACGCCAACCGAATGATGCCCCTTGAGCCACTTCAATAGGTTCGACATAATGCCATATGTTGGTATGGAGATCAGGCTGGAATATTCCATATCCGGCATCTAGAGTTGTACGCAGTATTTCGGTTGATTTATCTTCACCAAAAATAACGCTAGCACCACCTTGTATATTATTGCGCTCTAGCACATAAGCCGATACTAAATAATCACTGCCATCTTGGTGTATACCTTCTGGAGAGTTTGTCGCGTAATTATCCTTGTCACAGACAATGCAAGTATGATGAACAGTGATGTTTAACATTTTGATTCTTGGGTTACTTTTCGCTGCTCTTTTAATGTTGGATTCAATAAATCGTACAAGATCATCGTTAAAATACTGCTGCGGTAATTCGGTAAAGACACGCGGTAAGCTTCTGAAATCGATCTTTTCGCTATGTTCAATCTCTGCCAAGGCTTGACCAAATGGTTTAGTTTTAATCCTCTGGAGGCCTGTTATGTTGCCGTCAATGATGGTTGCGATAGCACTGCTAATAAATCTTTTTCTGGAGGGTTTTATCATTTCTAGGGAGTGTTTAACTCCCTCCAAGTCAAGATTACAGCTTAATTTTTTAACAAGCTCTTTGGCTGATAAAATGCCAAGGTAAAACTCATTTCTATCTTGAGCAGTAAGCATTGATGAACCAGCACTAGGCTCTTGGTCTGCTATCCAGTCTAATTGAGACTGTCTATGTAAGTACTTATCCCAAGGGGCCTGTTGGAATAATTTTAAATAACTTTCTTTAAGTAAGCCAGAGCATGATTTTTCAGAGAAGACCTCGATTGGACCGTTTAAAATAGTCAAAATGATTAATCCTTTTATCAAATTGTATTCTTTGGGTGACAAATTTTTCGCCATTGTATTCACCTAAATACTTATGGCTACTTTTCTTTTTATTTTCATTTGTTTAGGAAATAGATTTGTGAATTTTGCGGGCAAAAGAATGTACAAGGAATGTAATTGAGCAATGACTTCCTATTTAGTCTTAGTGAGATTGTTGGTAAAATAAACTTGTCTAGAGCTCTTTAATTGAGCCCGTATTTTTCTTGTAGCTTTTTAACAAACGAAGCATTTTTTTCCAAGAATTCATCAAATTGTTTAATGATATCTATGTGTTTTATTGTCGATAGAAAGTAATCACCATTGATGTGTGGCAGAGAAGGGTCATAAGCAATCATTTCATCATCGATCCCAAGCGATCTCATGGTATAGCTTGCGATGGCAGTATTAAAATACACTCCCTCTACATCGTTTCTAACAAGAAAAATGCTAAAAAGATTTTTAATGCTGTTGAACTCTTTAACCTTGATTGTCCCCTGATTCACCTCATCAATGACTGCATAAGGTGTAAAACCCCTTACTATACCTAAAGTTTTGAGTTTAGTTTGGCCCAGTTTATTGGTGGGTACCATGATGCCATCGATATAGCTAAGTGTTGATTGACTGTAAGATATCGCACTTTCTTTTTTAAAGTCACTTCCCCAGTTTGGATTGTCAGGAAATTTTAAATCTATCTCTTCTTCAACGAGTTCATGAAAAAGGCGCACAATGGGTAATGGCCGATACGTTATAGTGTGATGGTATTGTTTTGCAAACTGGTCAAGGAGATCTCTAGCATAACCAGTATATTGACCTGATTTAATTGAGTAAATAGGGTCATAATCAATGTTTTCCACACCAATCACGAGATCTTTTCCATGAGATAACGGGCTGTATATCAAAACGAATAAGCTAATTATAATTCCCTTCATTGTGTACCCACATTACATTGTTATAACAAAACCATTGGTTTATTTATTAGTTTAGGCAATAAATTAGAATGTTTTTTGCCCAGAGATAGTACTTGCATGCATTCTTCGAGAAGCTTGAACTTAGGGGGCACCGTGTTTTGAGACAATGTCGTTTATCGCCATTATTGTTGCCTTAACTTTCATGTTGTCCAAAGTATCACGATGTGGTGATGTAAAAGACCCAATATCATTGTCGAAATATTTGCCATATGCTTGAGAGAAATCATCTGAGAGGGCAGCTTTGACTAAAATATCTACACCTTGTTGGATATCCCCACCTGCTACCCCATAAGCATCTTTGACCATTTTGCTACCTAAGAAAGACTTCGGATTAACCGCTACGACCATTGGACCAGTATTTTGCCATTCAAGCCCTAGTTGCTGTGACCACATGGTTAGAGCAAGTTTACTTTGGGCATAAGCTTCACCATCATTAAGTTGCTCCTCGCCTTGTAAAGCGGTTAAATTCACTGATGCTTGCGCTGCTGATGAGAGGTTTACTACACGACCGAGTGGTTTTAAAAGAGGTTGGATCATCTTAGTGATTAAGTATGGAGCAATGGTATTCACCATAAAGCGAACATCTAGGTCTGCTTCAGTCCTAGTGTTTTGAGTTGAAAAAATGCCAGCATTATTGATAAGTATATCTATTTTTGTAAAGCGGCTGGTTATTGTATTAATCATCTCGTAAACGTGATCAAAAGAGGATAAATCTGCAACAAGCGATTCAACGTTACCCTTTCCAATTATGTTTAGCGTTTTCTCTACGTCTACCACTTTTGACGCATTGCGGCCATGGACGACCACATGATGACCTTGAGTGACTAGTGTTTTAGCGGTTTCCAAGCCAATACCGTCTGTCGACCCTGTAATAAGTATGACTTTTTGCATAATAAGACTCTTTTTATGATTTTGTTTGACTTAGCGAATTATAGAACTTTACTAGAAATAGTTGCGAGTTAGGCTTTTTCTTTCTGCTCATGGAATGGAATTCTTTGCCTGCAATGAACGCGATTTTCCAGTATGCGAGAAGTATAAATATTGAGCATAGGGCTTTTTACGTCTATAGAAATTGAAGGAACTACCTGTAGGGAACAGTATGAAATCTGTTTTTTTTAGTCTATTTATGGCTCTGTTTGCCAATTCAGCGTCGAGTAAACTCATCATTAATACTGAAGAGTATGCGCCGTTGAGCTATACAGACAATGGAAGTTTGAAGGGGATTGCTACCGAGCAAGTCGAGACAATATTGAATATCGCACAAATTGATTATGAAATGCGAGTCTTCCCGTGGGCAAGGTCTTATAACAAAGCACTAACCGAAGCCAACACCTGTGTTTTTACCACTTCTCATACTCCAGAAAGAAGTGAGTTATTTAAATGGGTTGAACCTTTATCACTGAATATGTCAATTTTGGTTAAATCCAAAGAGGGCAGAGTTAATGTCAGCATACTTGAGGATGCGATGCAATATCGAATTGGTATCCAAAATGAGGATGTTGCAGGAACCTATTTAAAAAGTAAGGGATTTATTAGCCTTGATAGCGCAGCTAATGCTGACCAATCGATTCTTAAATTACTTGCTGGCAGAGTAGATATGGTGGCTTTAGCTGAATCTCGTTACCTCACTATGGTGGAACAAGGTCAGCCGATAGAAAAAGTGTTAGATATATTTGCCCTTAAAATGGGACTCGCTTGTAACAGACAAGTGGATGATGAGACGATTGAAAAACTTCAAAAAGCACTGGATAAGTTGATTGAAGAAGGCATACAAGATGATTTAAGAGCGAAATATAAGAACTCCTGACATGTCAAAAAGCATGTGTTCTAATATGCCTATTAAGTGGATTATTAAAGAGATATCAAATATGTCAGGCATTACAGATTTAGATCAATTGCTTTGTTCGATACGGCCCAAACTGAAAGATGCTGAATTTGTTTTTTGTACAGTAGTAGAGGGGGAACTCAAAGACTATGTTGAGTTAAAACCAGTAGCAAGCTTTATAGAAGCAGAGGGCTTAACGCTTGTTCTTGAGCGGAGTGTTGCGGAAAAAGAGAATTTAATCTTTGAAGGCTCATATAGCCAAATAACATTAACAGTACATTCGAGCTTAGAAGCGGTTGGCCTTACCGCGGCAGTATCGACCAAGTTAGCATCAAAAGGCATCAGCGCTAATGTGATTGCAGCTTATTATCACGACCACATTTTTGTTCAAACAGGTAAAGCAAATGCTGCGCTTTCGGCATTGATGGAGTTTAGTCAGGGGTAGAGAAAACTTTACTTACCTTAACATGGAAGATGAAACATTTCTGGTTGAGAAGCAGCAACTGATAAAGGCTGGATTTGAAGTTGATGGTGATGTGATAATCGCGCAATCGAGTGAAGAAGCCATTGAAAAATACAAATCTAATTTTATTCATGTTATAGAAGAATATTCAAACTCACATCCTGAAAGTGCTCTCGCTAATTTCTTTATAGAAGTGTATAAATCTCTTTTTAAAAAAAAGCCCAAACAGCGATAATCTCTACTTATTTAAGGCTTACATCATTTCTTAAAGTCAGTAACTAAGTTAAGGCTCAATAATAGAAAAATCTTAAGTATTGGAGCCGTACTTGAAACCATTCTATGCTTTAAGCTTAACGGCGGTACCAAAAACCAATAATTCGGATGCTCCGTCAGTGATTGAGCTGGTTGTAAATCGCACTCCGACCACAGCATCGGCATTTAATTTAGAGGCTTCTTCAATTAAGCGCTCAATGGCTATCTCGCGTGCTTCAGTTAACATTTCGGTATAGCCCTTGAGCTCACCGCCAACTATGCCTTTAAGCCCTGCCATTATGTCTCGCCCGACGTGTTTTGACTGGACAATACTGCCATTCACAATACCCAATACGGCTTCTATTTCTTTCCCAGGAACCATGTCTGTTGTTGTGTATATCATTGACTACCCTCTAGAGTGTCTAAAACAGTATTTTGCGTGTCAGGCTACTATTTTCTGTTGTCATTTTTTGTCAAAACGCTTGCCAACATTAAGCCATGTTTGGCCACTTGAGTAAAGTTTATGCTGCGAGGGATTGTCTTATTTTTTCCTCATAGTGATCCAGCATTTCGTAGCGCTTGCGATACATTTTTCTCTTTGTCCGGTTTAGATCGTCTAAATCTCTGCGAATACTCTCTATCGGCAGTTGAAATTGATATGGACTTTGTTTAATACCGCTCATTTCACTGCAGAGTGCATCATAGTCAAACATCATTTTTTTGCGTTGTCTTCTACTTCTGTAATCAGACGCATTATAGACATGACCTTTGTTGGTGACACAATAGGCGTTAGATAAACCAAAGTGGCGAGCAAACATTATGGTCAGTTCAACAATAAGCGCTTTGGGGCGCATTCCGTGTTGAGCTTTTGTTAAAGACTTAATAATGTCAGAGCGATCTTCAATGGAGCCTCTGGCACCTTGAATACAGCCGATAAATAAGTCGCCATTTTCAGTTACACAAAATGTCGTGAAATAAATGCTTTGCAACGCTTTATCGGTGATGGATAAACCCAGAGAGCCCTCTCGCCATTCGCCTGAACAAAGTCGTACATCATACTCTTCGCCATTGTTTCCTTGAATCGAAAAAAGCTTATACCCCTGCTCTGAATAAGCGTGCTTGCTTTTTTCTCCCAACTGCGTAGACATAAAGTTTAGGTGGGCAGAAAGGTTTTTTAAACGGGTTGCCTTATTCCAGTTGAGGCACACATAAGGATGCGTAGGTTGATCGTACATCTTGGGTCTGAGGTCAAAAAGATCCTTAATATGTTGATCTTCCTGCATAGATTGAAGGGCTCTCGCTGCACTCGGCGCGATCATATAGCGAAAGCAGAATCTGCAGTGGTTCCGATACACAGTGAACTTATTTTGTGTACCATTTATTTTTTTGGAAATCTTGTATAACGTTTTAAGCTTCACGGTAACCTCAAAATGAAAACGAAGTTTTCCCGAGGAATATAATGATAGAAACAATAATTGCAGTATGGGTTTGTCAGAGTAGAGCGACAAATAGAATACAAAAGGTGAGTTATCTCCCTGAATTACGAAACTCAAAGAAAGTCAATGTAAGCGGTAGGCCAGAAAGCCTATGTTCTCCTAAGTAATTCAAGTTTAATAATATCTTTTTCATTAACAATGCGAATGCCACAGTCTATAGAACTTGTTTCAAATTATAATGTTATGATATAACATATCAAACAATGGTTATTTTCAAATAGTATTAAAGATGAAAAAGGCAATAAATCAGTACCTTTTGGTAGTTATTCTCCTGTTAGGCTTTGCATTCCCGGCCTTGGCTAAAATCGAAATCGAAGATGTATTAGGTCGGCATGTCACTTTGCAAGCACCTGCTGAGCGCATATTTTTAGGCTTCTATTTTGAAGATTACTTGGCCCTAGCTGGCCCTGATGCTTATAAGAAAGTGGCTATTTTCCCGCGTCATTCTTGGCAAGATTATCGCCAGTCTCAGTGGCAAACGTACCGTGACATTATTCCTGAAATTGAAACCATCACAGACTCTGGCTCCATTTATAGCGGAACCTTTGATTTTGAAAAGCTCCTCACCACCAAACCAGATGTCGCCTTGTTAGCAGCATGGCAATACGATGCGTTAGGTGACAAGGTTGCTCTGCTTGAAAAAAGCGGTATTAAAGTTGTAGTGGTTGATTTTAATGCACAAACACTAGAAAGGCATTTAAAAAGCGCCAGAGTGATAGGCAAAGTTATGGGGACTGATGGGCGCGCAGAAGCCATTGCTCAAGATTATGAGCAAACGGTCAAGGATGTACAAAGGCGTGTGGCTAAGTATCTGAGCAAGCATCCACAAAGACGAGTTTACGTGGAAATTGGCACCGGTGGGGCAGTAGAATACGGCAAGTCATACGCCAATGCTATGTGGGGAAACCTGCTTAATCTTGCAGGAGCTAACAACATTGCAAATGGAAAAATCGATGGCTCAGCACATCTCACACCAGAGTACGTGTTAAGCCAAGACCCTGAAGTGATTTTTATTTCTGGAGCACATTGGGCTAAGCATAATGAGAGTGCTTTGTTAGGCTTTGGAACCAAATCAGAACAAGCACAAGCGACTTATCATCCGTATCTTAAGCGGGCTGGTTGGCAACACATAACAGCCGTCAAGCAAGGCCAAGTCTTTGGTATGTACCATTCTGGTACGCGCACCATCTACGATCACATATTTCTTGAGTTCCTTGCTAAATCTATCTATCCGGAAGCATTTCAGGACGTGGATCCTATGGCACACCACCAAGCCTTCTTTGAGCAATATATGCCGCAAAAACTTTCTGGAACGTTTATGATCAAGGTGGATAGTTAAGCCATGTTAGACAACGCGGAAGCTAGTGTTCACAGCGATGAGGCGAATACGCACCAATGTGGTATTTATCGAAAGATTCAGCAGAAAAGATATCGTGCTTTATTGATCACCACTATGGTTCTTTGTGTTGCCATCTTGCTGGATATCAGCACGGGGTCTTCTTGGATAAGCATAGAACGTGTTGTTGATGCTCTGCTTGGTGGCCCTGAAGGAACAGCGTTATCCACAACGATTGTTTGGCATTTGAGGCTGCCAGTTACTCTTACTTGTCTGGTAGTAGGAGCATCGTTGGGGCTTGCGGGAGGTTTGATGCAAACCTTGCTGGCTAATCCGTTAGCAAGCCCGTATACACTAGGTATTTCTGCTGCTGCAGGTTTTGGTGCTGCGACTGCTTTGTTAACTGGCTTCTCAATTTTCGGACTGGCTTGGCTCGGTGTACCGATAGCGGCTTTTGCCGCTTCTGTACTTGCAAGCATGGCTATTTATTTTATTGGTCGTTCACATAATATGGATGCCAAAATTCTCATACTGGCTGGAATTGTGGTGTTATTTTTCTTTCAAGCGCTGCAATCTTTAGTGCAATATCTCGCCTCACCTGAAGTGCTCCAGCAAATCGTTTTTTGGCTATTTGGTAGTTTATTAAAAGCGTCTTGGCTTTCTTTTGCTGTTGCAGGAGTAATACTGGTGATTGGTCTGGTGTTTTCTCTTCCAAGAGTTTGGGCATTAACGGCCCTATCTTCAGGAGAGGAACGGGCTCAAGCATTGGGAATCAATACTCGAAAGCTTAGACTAGAGATGTTCTTACTATGCTCACTGCTTACCGCAGGCGCGGTATCTTTTGTAGGCACCATTGGCTTTGTTGGGTTGGTTGCGCCACACCTTTCTCGCTTGCTAGTAGGTGAGGATCAGCGCATGTATTTACCTTTGTCGACACTCATGGGCGCACTGTTACTTTGTATGTCTTCTTTGGTTGGCAAGGTGATTATTCCAGGCACTATAATACCGATCGGTATTATTACATCTTTAGTTGGCGTGCCATTTCTTCTCTATCTGTTACTTAATCGTCGGGGGAGTTTGTGAAGTATATGTCGCTCAATGATGTTGCGGTCAATATGGGTGGAAAATCGATACTTACACCGATAAACGCGACATTTAAATCAGGCGAGTTTTCAGCCATTTTGGGTCCTAATGGAGCAGGGAAAACCACCTTGTTAAAAACTATGATGGGGCTGGTTCCTAGTACAGGCACGCATGGTGCCTTCTTAGATGATGGACAAAGTATCCCGCGTACTTGTTATTCCTATTTATGTCAGCTCAATAAGTCTTCGAGTCAGCTTACCGTGATTGAAGTCGTGCTGTTGGGGCTGGTACATTCGCTGAATTGGCGCATTACCCCAGAGCAAGAACAAGTGGCAGAATCTTTCTTAAGGGATTTAGATCTACTGCATCTGGCAACTCGCACTTTTTCTCAGTTAAGTGGTGGTCAGCAGCAACTGGTTTCACTGGCTCAAGCATTAGTTGGGCGACCATCGGTATTGCTTTTAGATGAGCCAACCAGTGCGCTAGATCTTAAACATCAGGTGCAAGTTTTAGCTTTAGCGCGGGACTACACGCTTGAACACCAATGCATCACCATCGCGGTATTACACGATCTATCAATGGCTGCGCGTTACTGCGATCACTTACTTTTGCTTGATAAAGGTAAAGTGCAAAAAGCGGGAGCGCCGAGAGAAGTGCTTGATGAGACGATCCTCAGCCGGGTGTATCAAGTCGATGTGGATGTCGGCCGGTGCAGTAAAGGCCATCTCCATGTAACGCCAAATTGTCTTTAGCCAACATATAAACAGAATAATATACAAGGAAAAACGTATGCCGATGATGTATCGCCACTATGAACTCTTAGTGGCTATTTCGACATTTGAATCTCAGATAGAACAGCTCACTCAATACAGTGTCGAGAGTTGTGATTGCTTTACTTTGCTGCAAAAAAAGTTGGATGAGCTTTGCGCTTGGATAATGACCGAATCTATACAAAATCTGAGTGATGAACTCGGATATCACTCTGAACATGACAGGCAGCTAAAACGCTTGCGTGAAACATCGATTCGAGCGCTATGTGTGTTAGAAAAGCACCAGTCTAAATGCGCTAAGTCTCATCAGTTGGATATCACCGACTACTTAAATCGGCTGTCTAATACTGTACATATCGAGCTCGATAGTGCCAGTGTGACATCTGACTCTCGAGTCTTGTTTATCGGTTCAGGATCCTACCCTTTGTCTGCGTTTACCATAGCAAAGCTGACTGGCGCAGCTGTACACGGCGTTGATATTGATGAGCACGCAGTGAGTATGGCTAACGATCTTGATCATTATGCATTGCCAACCAGCTTTGGTTGTCAGGACTTGCTCACCGAGTTTAATGATTTTAAGCCGACTCATATATTGGTTGCTTCGTTAGTCGAGCATAAATGGGAGATATTGAACCGTCTGAAACCCTTTTTAACCCCTTCTCATCGCGTGTTGGTACGCTTTGGTAATGGAATTAAGTCTGCGTTTAACTACCCATTTAATCCAGAACTGATGGAAGGTTGGGAGACGCGTCGTCTTAATAATCAAGCGTCCATTTATGATACAGTGGTAATGGAGAAAATGTAAATGACTCATCAATTGGGGCGATTATTGATTGTTGGGGCAGGGCCAGCTGCGTTTCAAACCGCCGCCTTACTCAGACCACATTGTTCTCACCTTGGCATGGTTAGTCGGCGTTCTGCCCATTGGCAAACCCGTGCCCGGCGGCTACAGGATGGTGAAGCCGTCCAAGTTGACGTAGCAAAAGATAACTTGTCTTGCTTTGTAAAGTCGGCATGTATTAATTCTGTATACCCAGATCTCGACCTTGTTGAAGGAGAGTGGGATAGTATTATTATTGCCACTCCCGCTTATGCTTTGGTGTCGGTCTTAAAGGGGTTACCTGTAGACAGTCTGACGCAAGTAAAAGAAGTAGTTCTGCTTTCGTCTTGGTTTGGTGGTCATCAAATTACTCAAGGTTTTTTTGAACAGCATGGATTAACACCCAGCGTACTGGTGTTTTCTAACTACTTTGCGGCAACGAAATTTGAGCAAAAAGAACATACACTACGAGTGATCACTAAGGCGGTTAAAAAACGGGTTTATGCCTATGTTAGCCAGAATAAACATGGAATTTTCTCTCTGTTTAATGAGGCATTAAGTCAGGTCGATTCTCAAATTCAGACATTGAAAAATGGATTTAGTGTCGAAGGACGTAATATTACACTTTATGTCCACTCAGCACTGTTTATTAACCCTTTTTCGCTTGATCATATTTTTAGCGTAGGGGGGGATAAAAAGTACATGTACAAGTTATTCCCTGAAGGGCCGATCACGACATTTACGATGCAAACCTTAGTCCTGTTGTGGCGAGATATGTCTTCGTTGATTGAAAAGCTTGGCGGTGAGTCATTTAACTTATTACAGTTTTTAAACGATGATAATTATCCTGTTCGTGAAGAAAGTTTGTCTCGTTATCAAATTGATACCTTTACGGACTGCATGCCTATTGAACAAGAATATCGTCTGTATGTGCGTTATAGCGCGATCTTAATTGATCCTTTTTCCACTCCAGATAAGGATGGACGGTATTTTGATTTCTCGGCGGTGCCTTTTGCCAAAGGCAATCTTGAAAAAGGATATTGGCCCAGAATTCCAAGTGAAGACTTACAAGCACTGTATTGGCTGCAATCTCTGTCGAGTTATTGCGGTATTGATTGTGCTTCGATTAGCCAAGTGCTGGGTGTTTTTGAGCAATGGTTACTTGATCAAGGGCTAGAAAACCCGTTTACCCAATCCAATCAAGACCAAGCGAGTCAAGGCCTCACATGGCTGCCTTCTGACCTAGGAGTGAATTATGAATAAAGGTGTGGCACTTGCCATTTTCTCAGCCTTTGTGTTTAGCGTGATGAATGCGCTGATTAAGGCCGCAAGCATCACTATACCAAGTGCGGAAATTGTATTTTTTCGCAGTGCCATTGGCAGCGTGCTGATCTTAGGTTTAATGTGGCAAGCTAAGGTGTCTTTCTCTCGCACTGGTGTCTCTCTGTTAGTACTTCGAGGCTTACTCGGCGCGTTTTATTTATTGGCATTTGTGTACACCATTGCGCATATTCCATTGGCTGATGCAGCAATTTTGGCTTATCTGTCGCCTTTTTTTGTGATTATGCTATCGCATTTTTTGTTGGGAGAGCGATTACCAGCTAAAGCTAAATTTCTGCTTCCCTTGGTACTCGTTGGCGTTGGATTAGTGATTAATCCATTCGAATACCAATCGTTCAATATATACGCTTTAGCCGGTGTAGCCAGTGCCATTTTTGCCGCTGGTGCATCCATCACTATTCGGCATTTGAGTAAGCGCCACCATACCTATGAAATCGTTTTTTATTTTCTAATGACAGCCATGCTGGTATCCGCTTACCTAATGAAAGATGACTTTATTAT
Source organism: Vibrio pectenicida (assembly GCA_024347015.1). GTDB lineage: Bacteria > Pseudomonadota > Gammaproteobacteria > Enterobacterales > Vibrionaceae > Vibrio > Vibrio pectenicida. Next base: position 467,148 of record AP024890.1, read on the forward strand.
TCCAAAGGGTGAGACATGGTTTTATCTCGTCGCAATTGGTGTGGTGTCCCTTATCGGTCAAATCTTCTTAACTAAGGCCTTTACCCATGAAAACGCCGCAGTGGTTGCGGGCACTCGCTATATCGGTTTGGTATTTAATGTGCTTTGGGGTGTTATCTTTTGGCAAGAGATACCTAGTTGGATGACAGTGTTCGGTGGTTGCCTGATTGTGGTCGCTTGTATTGCATTGTCTTGGAAAAAAACCAGTACCCCAAATTCCTTGCCAGCGAGTGAAAAAGACAAACCGCTTCGCGCGAGTTAAAAAAGTGGTGTTATACGGAATATGGATGTTGTGTCGCAAAGGAGTGGGTATGAGTAATCTCATCAAGATAAAAAAAGGAGTAATGTTGATGCATTTTTTGACATTTGAAAAGTGGGCTCGATCTTTTGGGCGTTATAGGTTGTCCGGTTTAGTTGCTTTGGTAGCACTATATATTTCGGCACCTCTAAATGCTCACCCTCATTCTTGGGTAGACATGAAAACGTATATTGAAGGTGAGAATGGTATTGTCAGTGGCCTGAAAATGGAGTGGACGTTTGATTCTATGACGTCTGCCTATCTGCTTGATGGGGAGGATATGTCACCGAAAAATGCCAACAGCACTTTAGATAAAATTGCTAAAACGGTTGTGAAAAACATGTTAAGTGAACATTATTTTACTTATTTTTATGATGGTGAAACGCCGATCAAATATCACCTTGCTCTTGACCAAAAACTAGAGCGTGAAAAGTCAAAACTAAAGCTGAGTTTCACTCTTCCGCTCGCCAAACCCAAATCATTAACAAGGGATACACTGCGTTTATTGGTGTTTGACTCTAGTTACTATGTTGATATGGCATGGCGTTCAAAGTCAGACATTATTCTCTCTAAAGGCTTAGCACAACAATGTCAACTGGAGCTTGTGGAGCCTCATCCTACTTCTAAGCAAATGATGTATGTCATGTCATTACCTGCTGATTCAGATCCTGATAATACCCTTGGGCAGCTGTTCACGCAGATGGTGAAAATGCATTGTGCTCTGGTCGCTAGTTAGTGGTCACAGAGTGTCTCTTTTAATTCCAAAGCGTGAATTTTCATTGCAATATAAAAAGGTTTAGTCCTATGAAACTAAGTCAAAAAATAAAAACAAGTTGGTTAGTTGCTATCAGTTCTTTATTGATGCTAATGATCGGTGCCTATCAGGTATGGCTCATCTGGCCCTCGTTGGTGTTGGCGGCCATTGAATGGCAGAGAGAAGTGAATGGCCAACTTGCTGACCTGCTCTACAGTGCGCAAAGTGAGCCACTGGTGTCGGGTAGCTATTTGGTTGGATTCAGCTTTCTTTATGGGATGCTTCATTCGCTTGGGCCTGGTCATGGCAAGGTGATCGTGTCTACCTACTTAGCGACGCACCCAGCAAAAGTAAGAGCGAGTCTGATGCTGACCATTATTTCCGCCATATGCCAAGCCTTGGTTGCCATCTTGTTGGTGAGTGTTTTAATTTGGGGCTTTAATGCGTCAATGCGAGTGGTGAATGAAAAAGCGGCTACTTTTGTCGCGCTCAGCTGTGTTTTGGTTGTGGTGCTTGGCCTTCTGATTTGTTGGAAAGCGAGCAAGCAGATTTATCGAGCTATTCGAGCGCCTAAGCTGAAAGTGAAAGCATTGACCCCAATTGCCGCGCAACCAGCGATGTCGATGAGTGCCCCTGGTTCGTTACTTATGCCGCAAAACGTTTTGTATACCACTGAGCACTCTCACGACAAATGTGGCTGTGGGCACCAACATGTAGCCGGTGCAGATGCGATTAACGAGGCATCAACGATGAGGGAATACGTTGGTATTGTTGCGACCATAGGGATTAGGCCATGTACTGGTGCTATTATGGCGCTGTTGTTTGCCAATATGGTAGGCACCTATTGGTTAGGCGTGATGAGTGCACTTGCCATGGCTGGTGGAACTGCACTGACAACCTCAATCATTGCGATCTTAACCTTGACCAGTAAGAAGATAGTCAAACGTTACCTTGCTGCAACCAGCAGTGACAACACTGCGCCATGGCAGCTTGCTGGCTATTATGTGCAGCTTTTTGGTGGCTTACTCCTAATCGCCATCGGCTTATTATTGGTTAGTAGCCATGATACAGGTATGTCACAGGTGCTCTAGCAAGCGATGGATTAGCGCCACAGAAAACCAAATCTACCTTGAATAATCGCCCCAAATTGGGGCGATTAGCGTTACAGGTCAAATAACGTTCTTTATCAGAAAGTAATAACACGCTGGAATGTTTTTACGTGATGACAGAATTAACAACATGATACATTTACTTTAGTTTTTAGTGGGTTATGGTAGATTTACCGAAAGTTGGGCCTATAGAAAAACCAGACTGACTGGTATTAAGAATATAAGGTACTCGTGATCTCAACAATTCTTTTAAGTGTCTGAATTAAAAGATCCCATGGAGGGTAATTGTGAAGTATAACAATCCTATTAACACAAGCTGTATAGATAACTTACTAGATGAGCTATGGCTCAATGAGGACTCTTTAGTCTTAGATGTTGGCTGCGGGAATGGTGAATTAATTAAAAAGGTTTTAGACAAGTTTAACTGCCAGGCGGTTGTCATTGAAATAGACGAATTAGAAATGGCTAAAGCAAAGGAAAATTTGGACTCGTATTTAGATCAAGTTACCTTTCATACTGCTGCATTCAAAGATGTTGAGCTGCCTAAAGGCGCATTTGATGCGTGCTTGAAGTGGGGGCGCGAAACAATGGGCTTTGCTCTGTACTTGTTCATCCACTCTACAACCCTAAGCACTAAACATAGCGTTTAAGACGGATTCACAACGCTTGGCACTTTCGGTTTGTTTTGACGAACCAAAACATTTGAGAAATATTGTCGTCGATTTAGGCTAGTAGCTCTTTTAGTGTACGTCCTGAACTTCTTTTTTCATCGCCTTCACATCACTTGCCCAGCAAATTGTTCCAGAGCAGTGGTAATTTCACCTTTTGTCAGTGCACCAAAACCAAATCTTACGTGTGCTGGCAATATTGACTCTGCACTGGTAAACAGTTTGCTGCCTGACAAAACGGGTAAGTTTGATAAAAAATCTTCTGACTTATCATCACCATAAACTGTCAACAGTTGCGAAATATCGATCCATAGTGCTAACCCACCCAGCGGTAGGCGAAACGAAACATTGTTGTTGAAAATACGCTGTAATTCACTTGCTGCATGATCTCGCCGAGCTTGGTATACCTTACGAACTTTACGAATGTGTCTTTTGACATCGCCCGATTGCATCAGATCCGCCACAGCCAGTTCAGTTACCGTACTGCCTTGCCTATCAATCAGGGTAACTTCCTCAGCAGCACGGTTGATAAATACCGGACTGGACACCATGTATCCAAGCCTTAATCCAGGGGCAAATACTTTCGATAATGATCCAATATGAATTACGTTCTCACTATTTGGGAGGCTGGCTAGCGGTGGAATGGGGCGACTCTCATAGTGAAATTCGTGATCATAATCATCTTCCAATACGGCAAATTCATGCAGTTTGGAGAGCTGCAAAAGTTTAAGGCGCCTATCCATGGTTAGACTGACTGTCGTTGGGTATTGATGATGTGGCGTTGTGTAGACACCCGCAACTTGATAACACGATAAGATCTTTTCCAAGTCTTCAACATCCAATCCCCGCTCATCTTGTCGGCATCGAACAACGTTAAATCCGTTGGATTCAAATGCAGCCACTGCCGGTGAGTAAGAAAGGCTTTCAACCACCATGACACCTTGCGCAGGATCCATCACCTTTGATGAGAGATAAATCGCCATTTGGCTACCACGGACAACGCAAATCTGGTCTGTCGTGACATTCATAAACCTATCCATATTGAGCATATGCTGGAGTGATTGACGTAAAGCGTCAGTGCCCTTGGGATCGCCATAGCCCAAATAAGGCTGTCTGCTCGTTTGTACTATTGCTCGACGAAAAGCACGTGACAGCAGTTCAAATGGAATCAGCCTCGTATCAGGAACACCGTCATTAATAGAACTGGACTCCATCGCATTATGGGATGAAAGCAGTTTTTCTTCGAACGAGTTTCCCGTGGTCAAAGCGGCTTGTGCACGACTTACTAACTCTTGGTTTTCACACGACAAAGACAGCTCTGGCAACATTTCAGCCACATAGGTTCCACGACGTGGTTTGGAAACCAGCCATCCTTGAGACTCCAGCTCTTCATAGACTTGCTGAACCGTTTTACGGTTAATCCCCAATTGTAGCGCCAAGGTTCTAGAGCCTGGCATCATGTGACCAGAAGCCAAACGCCCAGAACAAATGTCTTCTGCGATCTGATTACTCAGCGTTGTATAAATGGACTCTCCACTTCTGCGTGAAAGCCAAATCTTAGTCTGCCAAGGACGTAACAAACACACCTCCATCTGGACCAGTAAGGAAAGATAATCTGGCGGTTAATAAGGGTCCAGAGAGTCAATATTATGAGAGTGAAATTTAGAAGACGCAACAGTTTTGGGAGGAAAGATAATGAAGACTGACACATTCAGTAAACAAGCCCTAATGGAAATAGCCAAGAACAGTATGAAGGCCACCATCCCTGATCTTTATTTAACCGATCGGCAGAAGCTTGCATTAACCTGCCGGATTTTATTCACCAAGGGGCATGATTCAGGACTGGCAGGACAAATCACCTGTCGCTCAGATAAACCAGATACCTTCATTACTCAAAGATTTGGTCTAGGGTTTGATGAAATCACCGCTGATAATCTTCTTGAAGTAGACCAAGATCTGGAGCCACTGGATCAGCAAGGGATGGCCAACCCAGCCAATCGCTTTCATACTTGGGTATACAAAGAACACCCCGAAGTGAATTGCATCATTCACACCCACCCAACCTATGTCGCCGCACTCTCCATGCTTAGAGTTCCATTAACGATATCTCATATGGATACGTGTGGCCTCTACAATGATTGTGCGTTCCTTGGTGATTGGCCTGGCGTCCCTGTAGGTAATGAAGAAGGTGTCCTTATTTCGAATGCGCTGGGAAACAACCGAGCCATTTTGCTCTCTCATCATGGGCAGTTGGTGACAGGAAAAACCATTGAAGAAGCGTGCAACCTCGCCATTTTGATTGAGCGAGCAGCAAAGTTGCAATTGCTCGCGATGGCAGCTGGGCAGATCCAACCCATTCCACCGGCACTCGCTAATGAAGCTCACGATTGGGTATCCACAGACAAACGAAACAAAGTGAATTTTGCTTACTACGTAAGGCAAGTACTGAAAACTCATTCCGACTGTATATAAGGACAACAACGTGAAACTATCTGGTATTATTTCTTATCCAATTACTCCATTCAGCGCCGATGAGCGCAGCATCAATTTTGATGTTCTTGGTGAGACGCTGGAACTTCTTCTTCAAAATGGCAGCGACGCTATCGCGCCATTGGGTAGCACAGGAGAAAGTGCTTATTTGAGCTTAGAAGAGTGGCGTCAAGTCGCTGACTTCACGGTGAAAACTGTCGCAGGTCGAGTGCCTGTAATCGTGGGTATTTCTGAGTTAACGACTCTACAGGCGATCAGCAAAGCAAGATATGCGCAGTCTATCGGCGCCGATGCCGTGATGATTATCCCCGTTTCATATTGGAAGCTGACCGAAAAAGAAATTTTTAATTATTACAAAGAAATATCTGAATCCATCAGCCTTCCTATCATGATATACAATAACCCAGCAACCAGCGGCATTGATATGTCCCCTGAATTGCTGGTTCAGATGTTTAATGAAATAGACAATGTCACCATGGTGAAAGAGAGCAGCGGAGACATTCAGCGTATGCACAAGTTGTATACCCTGAGTTCTGGCAAGCTGCCTTTCTTTAATGGCAGTAATCCTCTGGCCCTAGAGGCTCTTTGTGCAGGAGCATCAGGCTGGTGCTCTGCTGCCCCCAACCTGATTGGCAAGCAACCCAAGGCACTTTACCAAAGTGTTGTCGCAGGTAAACTTGATGAATCAAGAGAGATATTTTATCAGCAGCTCCCTATGTTGAACTTTATTGTCTCTGGTGGCATCCCTAAAGCCATAAAAGCAGGGTTGGTACTAAAAGGTATTTCTGCTGGTTTACCCCGCCGCCCTTTGAGAGGTGCTACGGTCGAAGAAATCACCTTGTTGCAATCTCTTATGGATAGCCACAGTTAGGCTGTTAAAGAGAAGGTGCTGTTAATTTGCAATAATAAACCCAGATCTCTCAATCTGGGTTTATGCTCTTTAGTTGAGCTGTAGCCAGAGTCAATCTATAAAGTTAAGCTCACATAGTCTAAATGTGTTTGACCAAATGAACTTAATTTGCAATCAATGGTTGTGGTTAAACATTGACCTTATAGGTGAGATCTTGTACTTCGTCGCCTGTTATCCAATCGACATTAAAAATTCCGCTAATCTACTTGACCTGTCTACCGCTTTACACTTCATACTCTCTCTAGATTAAACACAATTGGGTTGTATTTAACATGTATCTAATATCAGAACTGGCGGCAAAGGTAGGGGTATCTCGCACTACTTTGCTTTATTACGAAAGACTGGGGTTAGTGACAGGGCAGCGCCTTGATAATGGATACCGTTATTACAGTGAAGGCGACCTTCAGCGATTGATTCTTATTCAGCAATTGCAAAGTGCAGGCCTTTCACTCAAAGAGTGTCAAGAATGTTTGCAAGCCAAGATGGATAAAAGCTTGTTGGAGAGCCGATTAAATCAACTCAATGAGGAGATTGAGAAAAAGCAGTATGCTCGTGAATTACTGATGGCATTGCTTGGAAAAGGTTCACAAAGAGAGTTACATCAATCTCTCGGTAAAAATGCGCCTAACGCTTATCTCAATTGGTTACATGCACAGGGCTACAGTGAGAAAGAAGCCCTCAGATTAAAATGGTTATCAAAAGATATGAACCAACACGATACTTATATGCAAGACTTTATGACGGTATTTGAAACATTAGATCGATGGGGCCCAGGCAGTACACAGGATTCTTTAAGAGCTCTATCTTTGATATCGCTAGAGTCAATGTCCCAAGTACTTGAAGTAGGATTTGGTAAAGGGCTATCGACCATACTTCTTGCCGAGAATAGTACAGCGCATATTACGGCCGTCGATAACGAACCCATGGCCATTGAGCATCTTCACCAAAGAGTACAAAGCTTGAAGTTTGAGGAACGAATCTCTCCAGTTTGTGCATCAATGACGGAGCTGCCATTTAAGGAAAAAAGCTTTGATGCTATTTGGGCCGAAAGCTGCGTGTACATTATGGGTATGGAAAACGCTCTAAAGCAGTGGAAACCGCTACTAAAAGATCAAGGTATGCTGATGGTGAGTGATTTGGTGTGGCTGACAGATACCCCAGATGAAGACGCCATGAAATTTTGGCTGGCAGATTATCCGGATATTAGCTCGATACCTGAGCGGCTCACGCTTTTTAAGCAGCAGGGCTATGAGGTGGTGGAGCATTTCTCACTAGATATTGAAGCATGGAAAAACTACTGGCTACCGCTCAAGCAAAGAATTGAGGATTTAAAACCTAGTATGCCCAATTCTCAAGCCATTGCAGATATCGAGAAAGAGATTTCAATATATGAGCAAAGCGCTGCTAAAGACTTTACCTATCAATACTTTGTATTGAGGGCAAACCGCTAGCTCTAGTTAGGAAACCGCTGGCTGTATCAGAGATTTTGTGATTAGTAAGGTTCGCCCCTTTAATTGGGGCAGCAATACCGCCAAGCCCAGATATAGAATCTCTTGGTGAGCCGACACCTTGGTGGTGCAGATCTAGAATGTTTTTGCCCCAAAACTTGTTAGATCAAATGCTCTACACATTTTAAGGGCGTGCGTTTTCCCTACAAATCCTAATATCAAGTTTTGGATAATTTACTCATCATCTTTATTTTCTTTTCTGTGTATCTATACAGTTTATTAAGTTTTAATCTGGTTTGAGTATGGAATAATGGCTTGTTTTGTTGAGTGCTTAGTCTCGTTTTGTCAATGGAATGTTTGGTAAACTATTGTTTGTTATAATGTTTGTGAGAATAATGCCTTAGATAACAGGCACTGTTAAAAAGTGATAACACGCTGGAGCGTTTTTATATGATGACAGAATACATAGCTCGATGTATTTGCTTTAATTTTTAGTGGTTTATGATAAATTATTTTGATAAACAGGCAGACAGAAAAACGAGACTGCCTGTTATTAAGAATGCTATGTGATTTAAGAGGTAAATGTGAAATACGAAAGACCCAGAAAGAAAAATCCTCTTGGAATCACGATTGAACAGCATTTCCATAGTGCTCATTCAATCGGTAAGTTTCATGATCATAATGAAAGCGTTGAAATATTTAAAATCTCCACTTCGTCGACGTTCCCTCGACGTAAAAGGTCTAAAATATTCTGTACCAAGCGAAATTGGGATGAACGAGCTGAGCATGGGTATATGGCAAATATCGAGCATGACTTTCATGCTCAAATAGATAACCTTGGTACGGCTGCGGAAAGAGATCACTCTGCAATATCTAGATATTTTAATTTGTGGCGGCTTCGTCACCAAGCGCACTTAAATCGTTTATCTAATGCTCAACTAAATGGAATTTCAGGTGAAGACTTAACAAAGGAACAGCAAGAAAATTTAGAAGTGATGCATGTTGGTTATGTGAACTCTGATGGTGAAATTCCGGCTAGGCAACTTACAGGTAGTCAAATTCAGCTTGGTATTGACCAACTAATGCTGGAATTTAAAAATACTCGTTGGGGATTACTACAAGCGAAGAAAGGGCACTTTTTATGTGCAGACAGTTATCATGAGCTTTGTATTATTCCTGTTTCGCCTAAATTTGTTTTTGCTGCAAATTTACCCGACAAGCTTTTAACTTACAAAGAAGTGGCAGCAGTTAATAAGCAAAGCATTGAAAGTGCTAAAGACTTTTATTTTGCAAAGTCACTAAAAAGGTGCCCAATCGCATAACAAACGTTTAAGGTTTCAAGATACTTTTTCTTATCTGAACTGATGCTACTGAGTCATTTAAGCCAAGAAGGTTCTGTCCAAAACCCCAATATTGGACTTTTCCTAAGGTAAGCTTCTAGTATTGGGGTATTTGTTTGGTCAATTAAGCGGTTTGTTTTTGCTCGGCTTCCTCTCCAATAAACCCGCCCGTTTGATGTGCCCAGAGCTGAGCGTAAATGCCTTCGTTTTGGATAAGCTCACTGTGTGTGCCTTGTTCGATGACTTGACCCTTATCGAGCACGATCAGGCGATCCATGGCTGCAATGGTGGATAATCTATGCGCGATTGCGATAACGGTTTTGCCTTGCATCAATTCATTTAAGCTTTCTTGAATAGCGGCTTCGACCTCGGAATCAAGCGCTGATGTGGCTTCATCAAGAATAAGGATCGGGGCATCTTTCAGTAAGACTCGTGAAATGGCGATACGTTGCCTTTGACCGCCAGAGAGTTTGACTCCACGTTCGCCCACCTGAGCATCGTAGCCGTGATTGCCAAAGGGGTCATTAAGGGCTTGGATAAACTCGTGGGCATGAGCTTGCTTGGTCGCTCGAAGCAGCTCCTCTTCTGTCGCATTTGGGTTGCCATAGAGGATATTGTCACGAATAGAGCGATGAAGGAGTGACGTATCTTGAGTCACCATGCCTATGTTATAGCGCAGAGAGTCTTGCGTGACATCAGAGATGATCTGGTCGTCGATTTTTATATTGCCACCTTCAACATCATGAAAGCGCAGTAATAGGTTAACTAAGGTTGATTTTCCAGCGCCTGAACGGCCGACTAATCCCACCTTCTCACCAGGTTTTATATTGAGGTTCAAATTGCTAATAACCCCTTTTTTTTCATCACCGTAATGAAAGCTCACATTATCGAATGTAATAGCACCTTGTTGAACATTCAACGGCTTAGCATTGTCTTTATCTTGAATGTCAATTGGCTTAGATAGTGTTTTCATGCCGTCTACCACTGTGCCCATGTTCTCGAACAAGGCACCGACTTCCCACATAATCCACATTGACATACCATTGATACGTAGCGCTAGGGCAATGGCAATTGCAATTGCTCCAATACTGATGGAGCTGTCCATCCACAGTACAATTGACAGCGATGCAACGGAAAATACGAGCAAATAATTGGTAATTTCGACCGCAACATCAAACCCCGTAACCAGTCTCATTTGACGATACACAGTGTCGAGAAAGCCTTGCATGCCTTTCTCTGCGTAGTCGGTTTCACGCTTACTATGAGAAAATAGCTTTACCGTGGCGATATTGGTATAGCTGTCGACAATTCGACCTGTCATAGTCGAGCGTGCATCCGCTTGTTTTGACGCAACTTTCTTTAATTTAGGTACGAAATAAAGCTGAATGCAGATATAGCAAACTAGCCAAACCAACATCGGAACCATTAAACGCCAGTCTGCCTGAGCTAATAATACGATGATGGCGGTAAAATAAACCGCTACATAAACAAACACGTTCATGGTCTTCATCACGGTTTCACGCACTGCTAGTGATGTCTGCATGACTTTGGTTGCAATACGTCCCGCGAAATCATCTTGATAGAAATTGAGGCTTTGCTTAAGCAGATAGCGATGGGCTAACCAACGAACAGACATCGGATAGTTGCCAAGTAGTGTTTGATGAATAACGAGGGAATAAGCGATCACTAGGATGGGCATTATGATCAGCAGCAGACCTCCATATAGCATTAGTTCGGTTTTATTTTCCTGCCAAAACGTCTCTGGGCTGCTGCTTGACAACCAGTCAACAAGATTTCCCATTGCACCAAACAAGGAAACTTCTGCAATGGCTATGATAGTCGCCATTAGAGACATCAGTATTAAAGGGCGTTCAAAGCCTCGAGTATAATATCGACAAAATGCCAAAACCCCATGGGGTGGCTGTGCTGGTTCTTTGTTAGGAAAAGGTTTTGTAAACCCTTCAAATATCTTAAACATAACTAGCCTTCAAATCTACGACGTTGAAAAGCCATTGAAACCAATAGCGTATTGTGTCAATGGTATCTTGTTAATATTTAGAATGTAACCATCTATCAACTTTTTGTTATCGGAATTGCTGCATAATATCCAGCCGAAAATCTTAAATCTGCCGCTTTTCAGAAAAAATAACTGAGATATATGAAATTTTAAGTAATATTGCCCGTTCTATAACATAAATGGGAGTTATTACAGTGATTGTTATTTTAACATTATGTCTACAATTCTCCCAAGTGAGTGAAGAACTATGAGCTATTGCAATGTTAAAACAACAACCAAAACAACAAAAAGCCGTTTCTACAGTGCAAAACGCTAATTGTGTAGTGATGGTTCCACCTAAGGAATTTGCTTTTAATGCGGAGACTGCTCTTGATAATGAGTTTCAGCATCAGGTAAACCAAACGACCGAGCAAGTTCGAAAATTGGCACTGCAAGAGTTTCGAGTCATGGCTGATCAGCTTAGTGATGCTGGCGTACAAGTGATCGAATTTGATTATCCAATCGGTCAGATTGAAACGCCAGATGCGGTGTTCCCAAACAACTGGTTTAGCACCACCTCTGATGGGGCTTTGTATACTTTTCCGATGGCGTGTAAGAACCGTCAGCAAGAGGTTAGGCCTGATGCTTTACGTGCTGCCTTAAAAAGCGCAGGGCGCAATGTTGAGTCACAAGATTCACTAGTTGATTATCTGGAACAGGATGCGCACTTAGAAAGCACAGGTGTTATGGTTATCGATCACCTTAATCGAACCATTTATGCCGCACTTTCTCAGCGTTGTGATCGTGAAGTGTTAGAAGATTATGCCGAGCGAATTGGCTATGATCGCGTGGTGTCTTTCCAAACCGCACTCCCTTCTGGCAAACCGATATATCACACTAATGTAATGATGGCGATTGGTGAGCATTTCTGTGTGATTTGTGATGAAGTTATCCCTGAGTTTGAGCGTCGTTTTGTGACTAAGTCACTGGCGAAAGATAAGCAAGTGATATCGATTAGTCTTGAGCAGATGAACCAGTTTTGTGGCAATATCCTTGAATTGGAAACGAGGACTGGCGATAAGGTGATTGCTATGTCGCAATCGGCTTATGATGCCTTTTCTCCAGCTCAGAGAGCTCAATTGTCCAGCCACGCTAAACTGATGCATTTTAATGTGCAAACAATAGAGTCAATTGGTGGTGGCAGCGTGCGTTGTATGTTGGGTGAAGTTTTCCTGCCAAATCGTTAGGTTCTGCTAATATTTATGGTTAAGTTATTATTCAATAAGTCCGACTTCTTGATAGTATTTGAGTGCACCAGAATGAAGTGGCGCTGTAAGTCCACTTTTTATCATCTCTTCTTTTTTTAGGTGAGCAAAGGCAGGGTGCAGTTTCTTAAAGTTGTTGAAGTTTTCAAATACCGATTTAACCACATGATAAATTACATCCTCTGGTACTGCGGTAGAAGAAACAAAAGTGGCACCCACACCGAATGTCTTAACACTATCGGGGTTACCTTTATACATACCACCAGGTACGTTAGCGTCTCTGTAATAGCTTGCATCCGATACTAACTTGTCAACTATAGGGCTGGTAACTTCAATAATTTTACTGTCACATGAAGTTGTGGCCTCTTGAATAGCAGCGCTGGGATGACCAACTACGTAGATCATTGCATCGAGTTTTCCGTCACATAAAGCTCTGGATTGCTCAGAGGCTTTTAGTTCTGATGCCAGTTTAAAGTCCTTTTCCCCCCACCCATATCGTTCCATTAATATATCCATAGTTCCTCGCTGACCCGAACCAGGGTTACCTATGTTTACCCGCTTGCCTTTTAAGTCCTCAAAGCTTTTAATTCCTGAGTCTGCACGAGCAACCACGGTAAAAGGTTCTGGGTGAACAGAGAAGACCGAGCGAAGTTCTTTAAAAGGTCCGGCTTCGGTAAACTTATTCGTACCGTTATAGCCATGATATTGCCAGTCTGATTGAACAACACCAAGCTCAAGTTCCCCTGCTCTTATGGTGTTTACATTGTAAATGGACCCACCAGTCGAAACAACAGAACATCGAATTCCATGAGAAGCTTTGGTTTTATTGACTAGACGACAAATGGCACCACCAGTAGGGTAGTAGACTCCTGTCACACCACCGGTGCCAATAGTGACATATTGGTCTTTTGCCGAGGAGGATATGGGGCCAGTCAAAAGTATGGTTGCAAAAACTACCGGAAATACGCTTTTAATTGATGCCATATTCATTCCTTCTTAACATTGTAAGCTACTAGGAAAATGGTGAGTTATTTAGTAGAGCTTTTCGAAAACTATATGCATCATGATAGTTAATATTTAATAATTTGTCCGATTCTTTGAGGTTTATCACTTGTTGCGCATTATTGACAGCAGGTTTTCCATCGAGACCAAGATGGTTGTTCTCAAAGCCGATACGAGCATCCAGACCTTGTTTTAATGCATGGGTTAGGCAGTGATGCTCTTGCCTGCCAAAAGCGCAAATTGCAACACGAATATTTCGTTGATGAAATTGTTCGAGTTTTAAATTAACCAAGTCTTCTGGGGCTGGATCATGACTATTTTTGTAACGACCTAGTACGATCAACACATGTTGGTTTTGGCTAGGTAAAACATCTTGTTTGAGCAGTTGAAAATACCTTGAGATATCGGACTGATCGTAAAGAATAATTTGACTGATGATTCCCTGCTCTGTTACCCAGCGAAAAAAGGTTTGGCTATCATTGGGATGAATACTTTCTGAGACTAACTCACGCAGTGCGAATGAGGCAGCTTCTGGCTTTACTGATTTTATTAAGTGTTTCTGTTGTTCTGGATGGTAAATACCTACAGCTTCAGTGGTCAATTGGACAATCATACTGCCCCCCACTGCCTGCTTAACACACTTGTAAAGGTGTTTATTAAGGTTGATATCAAGACTGTGAACCCCTTGATTGTCGCGGCAGTGAAGATGAACCATAGCGGCTCCAGCATCTCGACAAGCGATAACTTCTTCAATGATTTCCGTATCAGTTAATGGAATATTAGAGTTATCTTGCTTGGTTTTACGAGCACCGTTGGGTGCGACAATAATGGCTCTATATGAGTGGTTGTTATTATAAGATGAGGTCAAATCCATGTTTGCGACACCTCATTTAGAGTACTTTTTAACTTGGTAACTATTTCTTCTATGTGTTGGTCTTGAAGGATAAATGGCGGGGCGAGCAGAATGTGATGCCCATTGTTGCCATCAATTGTGCCTGCCATCGGATAGCACATAAGACCGTTTTGCATAGCCTGAGCTTTTACTATGTTATGGGCTTGAGTAGTGGCGGGGAGCGGTGCTTTACTTTGTTTGTCTTTGACTAATTCAATGCCCAATAATAATCCTTTTCCGCGTATGTCGCCGATATTAGGTAGAGGCCCAAGTTCATTAATAAGTGCTTGTTTTAGTTTGCTTCCAAAATGATTTACGCAACTAATAAGCTGCTCATCTATTATGGCATTAATGGTCGCGAGTGCACACGCACAGGCGACGGGATGAGCCATGTAAGTATGTCCATGTTGGAAAAATCCACTCCCATTAGCGATAGATTGGTACACCTTGTCGTTTGCTATCGTTGCACCAATAGGTTGATATCCAGCGCCTAGACCTTTAGCAATACATACCAAGTCAGGCTCGACATTTTCAAGTTCAAAGGCGAATAAACTTCCACTTCTTCCTATACCACACATAACTTCATCCAAAATAAGTAACACATCATATTGGTCACAAATTTCACGGATACGTTTAAAGTAACCTTGTGTGGCTGGCACAGCCCCTGACGTTGCCCCGACAATAGGTTCTGCAATGAATGCCATGACATTTTGCGGGCCAAGCTCAAGAATTTTTTCCTCAAGCTGGTTTGCAGCGCGAGTTGAATATTCCAGTTCAGTCTCATCTTGCTGTTGGTAACGATACGCATAGCATGGATCTATATGATGGGCTGTTGTAAGTAAGGGTTTAAAAGGCTCACGTCGCCACTCATTGCCCCCAACACTAAGGGCACCTAAAGTATTACCATGGTAGCTCTGCCTACGCGCAATAAACTCCGTTTTACTTGACTGCTCTTGTTCAACAAAATACTGGCGAGCCATTTTAAGCGCAGCTTCTACAGCTTCAGAACCACCACTCACAAAGTAGGCGCGATTGAATTGAGCAGGCATTAGAGAGCATAGCCTTGCGGCTAATTGTTCACTCGGTTGGTTGGTAAAAAAACCTGTGTGAGCATACGGAATATGTTTAACCTGCTCTGTAATCGCTTGTTTTACTGCAGTATGGTTGTGGCCTAGGTTTGATACAGCTGCACCCCCACATGCATCAAGATAGGAATTGCCATTTTTATCAAAAAGATACATACCCTCACCATGGCTGATGGTAGGTAAAATGTTGTGGCAGTGTCGATGAAATACATTGGACATGAGAGAGCTCCATAAAGGTTGATACTTTAATACTGTCCAACAATAAGCAGATCCGCAACTGACAAAAGTCGAGAGTTATGAGTTTTGGAATGAGTATAGAGGAGGCGACAAGCAGCAGACTTGCTGCTTGTCTTAAATTATTGATTTTTTATGCTATTGAGCTTTGGAAGATGTAGCGAATTTTTCGAGAGTTAGGACTAAGACAATCGCACTCAGCATAAGAAGAATAGCTACCGTTATTTGCGCGGGTTGTGAAGTTATTGCTTCAAAATCGAGGGGTGAGAGATTGCGCTCAATCAATGGTACTTGCTCGCCACTAGAGTTAGTTCTCCAACTAAGTGTTTCTTTCCAAGGCCATATTTTAGGTAATGTCCCGACCATTAACCCGGTAAGGAAAATCAAAGTAAGGTCTCTGAAATGTTTGAGAAGCCAAGTGAGTACATGTGAAAAGCTCAGTAATCCAGTGACGCATCCGGAAATGAAAAGCAGTAGCACAGTAATATCTACAGACTTTACTGCCCCCAAGATGGGTGTGTACATTCCTATGAGAAGGAGAATAAAACTGCCTGAGATGCCAGGGAGTATCATGGCACAAATTGCAATGGCACCTGCGAGTAAGATATTGATATTGGTTGGTTCAAGTTGTAGTGGCTGAAGTATAGTAATGCTGTACGCGAAGCCAATACCGAAAAGAAGTAATAACAGTCGGCTCAGACTTTTCTTCTCTATTTGTTTGAGCATATGAAAGACTGAAACCACGATCAGGCCAAAAAAGAACGACCATAGTGGAATCGGATGAGTTACTAGTAGCCATGAAATGAGTTTTGCTAGCGTTGCAATGCTTGTGAAAACACCAGCAAATAATGCAATAAGAAAAAAGCCGTTGATATGCACAAAAGCCGCTTTGACACCATCACGCCTAAGAATACCAATGAGTTGTGGGTTAATACGGCGAATGCTCTCTAGCAGAGTGTCGTATATTCCCGTTATGAAAGCGATGGTACCGCCAGATACTCCTGGGACAACATCAGCTGCTCCCATGGCTAAACCTTTTACGAAAGTTGATAGATATTTCATTCTTTAGAGCAAGTTAGTGTGGGTAACCGGATTATAGCGATAATGACTGTCAAACAGTACCAAATTATGAATAAGGCTCCAAATTAATAGGAGTCTTATTTTATATTTATTTGCATGGATTTGCAAAATGCGATTTGCGTTTTGCAAATCCATCACGATAACCGGATGAAAATCTGAAGCAAAGTATCGTTTTAATGTGCTTTTTATGTTGGCACGCATAATGCATTATACTGTTTGACCCTTATTAAGCCGAGGGTCACCTAGCCAACTGACGTTGTTAGTGAATAGATTTGTTCACAAAATATAGATGCCAATCGCAATTGTTGCGGTTGGCTTTTTTTTGGTTTTGACCTTCGGTTAAGTTTACACCAATAAAAGAGACAAATTTCTAGTCAGATCTCGACAAGTCTCTTAGATTATATCCATAATGTGCGCTTTGTTTTTGCATTTAAAACGGTATGCATACGGTTTTATTGTTTAAATGTATTTTTAATAGAGATAGCTGGCGATAGGTTTCAGTTTAGAATTGCGCAACTAATACTCGTTGACTAACTAGGGTATAGGTTAGCAAAGATGTCGAAACGTTATGCAGTTGCCTAGTTATGGAAGGTGGGCGACAGACAATAAAGAGGTTATATGAATCAGGTAATTTCAGTTGGGCCATTAGAGTCTTTCTTAATCGCTATTTGTGTATTATTTCTGGGCCATTTTGTAAATTCAAAGCTCCCCATTCTTAAGAAATTTAACATTCCAGAGCCAATTGTCGGTGGATTAATTGTGGCGTTTGTCATCACAATGATGCACTTTGAAGGGATCAACCTAGAGTTTTCATTGCCATTACAAAATACATTTATGCTGATGTTTTTCAGCACTGTAGGGCTCGCGGCAAATTATACTCAGTTGATAAAAGGCGGGGCCAAGGTGTTTATTTTTCTCGCGGTCGCCTCTTTTTACATTATTATCCAAAATGCTGTTGGTGTTTCATTGGCAACGATTCTTGGCCTAGATCCCTTAATGGGGTTAATTGCAGGCTCAATTACTTTATCTGGAGGACATGGTACTGGTGCTGCATGGGCGCAGACTTTTTCAGAGACTTATGGGCTTAGTAACACCCTAGAAATTGCCATGGCATCTGCAACTTTTGGCCTAATTGTTGGCGGAATTATTGGTAGCCCAGTTGCGCAAAAATTGATTAATAAAAATGGCTTTGAGTCTGACTATGGGAGTGGGGCAAACACCCATGAAAGGTTTCCTGATTTGGTGACCTATAACGAGTACGAAGAAGATAAGGTTACAGCAAAAAAGGTCATTGAAATTTTGTTTGTCTTGCTGATTTGTGTCACAGGTGCAAAGTATCTTGAGCAATGGGTGACTAGCCTGCAAATTAGTTGGTTAATGATCCCGGATTTTGTTTATGCTCTATTTATCGGTGTATTCATTACTAACGTCATGGAAGTGGCCAAAGTCAATCGAATGGATGTTGAAACCGTGGATATTCTCGGTACTGTATCTTTGTCACTTTTTTTGGCAATGGCTCTAATGAGCCTGAAACTTTGGAATATATTTGATCTGGCTATACCATTTTTAATCATATTGTCTGTGCAATCAGTGGTGTTAGGTGTGTTTACCTATTTTGTTACCTTTAAGGTAATGGGTTCGAATTATGATGCTGCTGTTATGTCGGGTGGCCATTGTGGCTTTGGCTTAGGGGCAACCCCGACCGCCGTGATGAATATGGGGTCATTGGTGAACAAGTATGGCCCATCTCCTCAAGCCTTTGTTGTTGTGCCAATTGTTGGTGCATTTTTTATCGACATTGTGAATCTGATTATTCTACAGGGCTACATCTCACTTATAGGTTAAACCAATTCCGAGGCTACTCAACAAATAAGCCCCAGTTTGGAAGTTAAGCTGGGGCTTATTGCAGTATTTAATAATAGATATTCGGCTTAATGGTCGAGGTACAAATAGTTCTGCCAACTCTTCATTCTGATCAGTACTTTACGCATGATTGAAACATGGGTGAACTTATTTGAATACACAGCGACTTCTACGGCAGTACCCATTGGTAGGTGGTAACTAGATAGATCATCGGTAATCTCTAGGGTGACAAAAACACGGCCGCTGGTGCGAAGTGCCTCAGTACCCAGTAGAGAACCTCGAGCTTGAAATTGGCTCTCGCCGATGGCAGGCAATACCTCTACGACCTTTCCTTTGAATACTCTGCCCGGAATGGCTCTAAAGAGAAACTCAGCTTCATAGCCAGGTTGTAGGCGTTGAAGGGAATTTTGTCTAAATGCGGCGGCATATAGAGTGTCTTCTGTATGGACAAAAGTCATCACAGGGGCAAGTGGCAGAGGCACTGCCATCACACCAGGTCGTAGTGCTAGTTGGGTAGCAAAGCCATCAGTTGGTGCCCTCACGATAGTTTGCTCTAAATCGAACTCTGCTTGGCGAAGTTCTGCAAGATATTGAGCAACTAGTGTATTTTCACCGCCTATATCAGAGTTTAGTGCAATTTTTGCTTGGCTAACCCTCGCTTTCGATACATCGACAGCAGCTTCGGATGCTTTGTATTCTTGACGGCGTGTATCAAGCTCTTGTTCAGTGAACGCCCCTTTCTTATAACCACGTTTGTAGCGCGAAAATTCTCGCTGTGCCTTATCACGATCAGCAATCGATTGGGTCAAAGCTGCTTGAGCCTCCAGAACATCAGCTTGCAGGCTAAGAGCATTTTGACTAGCTTCTTTGATCTTAGCTTTTAACTTATCTACTTCTGCTTCAAAAGGCGTAGGGTCGATAACAAAGAGCACATCTCCTTGCTTGAGAGATTTATTGGCTTCAACAGGTACATCAATAACTCGCCCTCTAACGCCAGAAACAATCGGTGTGGTGGAAAACACCTGGTTCCCAAGCTGTGTGAAAGGGTGATTGTAGTTCATTAGTAAGATCAAAGTGCCGACAAGCACCACACCTCCGAGAGCCGCTGTGGGTACAGTCCACTTATTGAGAGGAATGTTGAATACTTTGAAAATAGCTATACATAAAGCGGCGTACGTTAAGATAAGGAGTAAATCCATTATTGTTTCTCCTCATTATTTTCAGAATATATTTCTGCTTGGGGTTTTGATTTGATATTTATCGTATCAATTTGCTGCTGCAAATGGCCTAATTGTTCACTAATTCGGTCCATTCTATGATGAATGTCATGCTGCTCTTCTTCGAGTTTTTGGAACCCCCAACCTCTTTCTTGTCGCCACAAGGTCGCCCATATCCAAAGAAAAGGCCAAATTGTATGGAGTGTAAATAAACTGACCCACCCTGCATAATGGATTGCATCTTGATGTGGATGCTGCCTTTCTTTTGCAATCTCGTAGGGGATATCGTGGATCACAATGATGCCGTAAAATATAACCAGCGCGACAAAGATCAATAGACCAAGTGCGAAGTAATCCAAAAACATAAATTTGCTCCCTCTTTATGTTTGTAGCTAATTTTAATCATGATTTAAGTGGATATTTTAGTAAGAATAATGAATTAGTTATTTTTTTATAGCTTTACCTTTTAACAAATTGAGAAATTTGCTACTCAGTACAGACTTGATTTCGGCCATTTGCTTTAGCTCTGTAGAGTGCTTTATCTGCTCGATGAAAGGTCCGTTGGGTATTTTCACCTTCACGATGTAAGGTGATACCGATGCTAACACTGAGGCCTCTTTCGCCAAGTATATCTTGCCAACCAAACTGAAATATACGTTCGCGGTAGCTTTCTGCATGCATAGTGGCTTGCTCAATTGTACATCGCTCAATGATGACTAGAAACTCTTCACCTCCAAAGCGTACACAAGATGCTCCTCTGAATTTGAAGTAAGTAGCGAGTTCACTTGATACATTCACTATGGCTTTATCACCGACGAGATGACTCAATTCATCATTAATCGATTTAAAGTGATCGATATCGACGATCAGTAATGCAAATGGAACATCATGCAGCAGTAAATCTTTAAGTTTCACGTCTAGCCAGCGGCGGTTACTTAGATTGGTTAGGGGATCAGTAAATACATCTTGCTTAAGCTTGGCAACGGTATTTTTCTGATTTTCTGTGGTTTCTTTTAGCTCCCGATTTTCTATTTCAGACAAAATAAGTTTTAGGTGTAACTCAAATCTGGCGAGGCGACGTAGCTGAGATGCACCAAGTTCGGCAATGGGCACTTGTTTCATTAGATCGCTTTCAATTCGAAATGCGCGTTTTTGGCATTCTAGCGCTGGTCTGAATTTTCCTTGTTGTTCATATAGTTCACCTAATACCGTATTAAGTTTGAGAGCAAGTATCGGAGAAGTATAAGGAGTCACTTTTTTTTGCGCTGAGTCCAATACCCAGTTAGCAAGGTGTGGCTTGTTTGTGTTGTTTAGGCAGTGGGCCAACTCAAAACGGACCATTTTAGATAACCACATTGAATTCACATTCCCAGCCGTATATTGAATATTACCTAAGCATTCCATAGCTTTGCCGTGCTCACTTTGTTTACGGTAGAGCTTGGCTTGATAAAGAAAAACCTGGCTAGTAAAGGTTTTATCACTAACCAATATTGCAAGTTCTGAGCATTCTTTGAGAATATCCTTGGCTGCTGTTGTACGATTGAGTTCAATATAGCAAGTAAGTATGTAAAGCTTATATCTTAGGCGCAGAGAACGACTGGATATAGCATGATCAATAGCATCAATTTTCTGGTAGTACCTTAGTGCACGGGCATGGTCTCCATAGGTAGCGCATAAATTTCCCATGCCTACTACAGCTAATACGTAGGCGTCGATATGACTATTATCGACGGCGATAGTTGAACAGCTAATATATTCTTGCAACGCTGCTGAGTACTCGCCGCTTTCTACTAGTCGCTCTGCTAAACAGTGTCTAATTTCAAGAATAAGCTCAGAATCATTGGGTAAAATGAGATGTTCTGTCGCAAGTTTGAGCTCTTCAATACATGATTTTGGCTGTTTTAGTTGTCTGCGATATTCTGCACTGATTGCTAAGCAGATTGCTTTTTCTTGAGCAGTTGTGGCGATATGTTGGAGGATGTGATTCCAAAAAATAATCGCTTCTTCACCTAATACGGAAGAGGCATCTAGCCCAGACTCAGAAATCTTGTGTAGTAAATCTTCCATTTTATTCTTCCATGAGTTGGTCGTCTTCTAACTGTTCCAGAGTAAAAGGGAACATTAAGATATCTTGTAGTTCAACTTTGGGTAGAGGTTTGTCGAGTCCTTTTCGATGCCAAGGATAGATTTCGATCATATTAGCTAATACTTGATATACCTGCGCAGCGGCATCGCCTTTTTCAGCAAGGAGAATACCTAACCTATCGTTACTTAAGCGGGAAAGTAAATCTTTCTGGGTACATAATGAATGGGCAAGTTCAGAACACACTTCAATGTAGTCGGAATCCTTATGTTGGATAGTGATAACAGCATGATTAGATCGCTTTAATTCCATCTTAGATAGTATAAGTTGCTCCCACCAATAAATTTCAGAAACCATCTGGCTGAGCTGTTTTTCTGGGCCATACTCGTGCTGCCCGCGAATTCGATTGATGAGCTTACGTGCTCGTTGCTCTAATTGATTTTTCGATGCGCAAGCTTTGTCTTTAGTGACGCGTGCCATTTGTTCTTTTAAGTTGCTAATGGAGTATTTACGGTATTTCTGAAATGCGTTGAGAGCGGCTTTGTAATCGCTTTGTTCTTCTGCAACCCTTGATTGCTGAAAACAGATTTGTGAAAGTAATTCACCATTGTCAAAAGTGTGGGCAGAGCGCTCAGCCTGAATTAACAGCTGTGCTGCTTTGTCTGGACATTTTCTCATGAGCTCTAGACGCGCTAAGCTGACATAAGAATTTGCCTTCATCCAGACTAGATTATATTCCTCAGCAAGCGCTTGTGCTTTTGCTGTCGCCACTTCTGCATCTTCTATTCGTTTAAGTCCAAGTAAAGCAAGTCCTCTAAAATCCCAAACTTCTGCCTGCCATGTTTTATTGTCATGTTGCTTTAGTGTCTCAGTTGCCCCGTCGAGTATAGTAAGCATTTCGACATAATTGCTGAGAAGATAAAGATCCCAAGCGAGAAGTATTCGAGCTTTGCCCTCAAGAGAAGCAATACGAGCATTATTGGCAACAATAACCGCTAGCTCATGAGTCGTTTTAGCTAGGTTATATTGATGGGTGATACGCCAAACATTGCCCAACCCAATTAAGCATTCAATCTGAATCTTAATCTCATCTACTAACGTTGCTTGCTCAAGTGCGTTGATCCAAAATTGTTGCGCGGAATAATATTTGGCTTGCCCCCAAAAGTGGAGGGCGTGGATATGAAGGATTTCAGCCAAATAGTCATCGGTGTCGAGCGTATTGAGTGTGTTAAGAGCTGACTTGATGTATTTGAGCCCAAGTTTGTAGTCCGTCAGACACAAAGAGCATCGAGACATAATAATCAGGCATTGCACCGCACCTTCAGGGTATAAAACCTGATTTGCACGAGTGACACATTGTTCTGCGATAGCTAAAACCTTCTCCGGTTCATGCTCAATGCGTGCTCGAAGCTGTTCAATTTCTGTATCTAAAAGGTTCTGGTTTTTATCCAATGAGCCAACCCCTTCACTGCCAAATATACAATATGTATTCATCGCCATTACATAAAGATTGACTGGTACAGCTGCAGCACGAATACACTTAAGACTTAATGGCTTATTTCAAATATAGCAATTATGAAAGCAGTTCTCTCAATGTTAGAGGCATTTGAGTCAAACCGAGGCTTTGCGCTGCTGTCATACCATTCTTATCTTGATAGCATAAGTTATGCCATGCTCTGAATATATCCAGTAATGGTAATAAACCTCCAGGGCGGAGTTTACGTCTAGGCTCATTGATGAAGTCTTCAAAAAGTGCTTGAAACCTATGCTGATAAAAGGAGGTTTGGCGCACGCTTGCTTTTCTAAGCCATTCTTTAGGTTGATTATTATTTCCCGCAAGATAACAAATGCCCTTAGAAGAACCTTCGGCGGTGGTGATTGCCCAGCGGTCTCGCCACCATCCCATATGAAGAATATCAATTTTGTCGATACTATTATTATTCTCCCAGTATTTGTCTTCCTCTACATACATAAGGTCGATATTTTGACGCTGGATTCTTGAGAGACCAACGCTTAATGCAGCAGAGCGCAAAATAGGGTCTTGTGGGAGATAAATAGTCACTCTTCGTTCATTGTTACAATGTGAAAGAACATGTAAAAAGTGCGCGTATGAGGTGTAAGGTGGCCTGATTAGAGCACCTTTGGTAGGGTAATTAAGTTGGCTTAAGTTACCTATGGGATCTTCGACATTACTTCTTGCTAGAATGGCTTGGTATTTTTGATCAATTCGCTCTTTCAATATCATAGATCCTGAGGGAATTGGTGTATATGCCTCTAGTGAATATTCATGACTTACAAGCCGTGAAGAGGGCTGATAGGGGTCGTGGTCAATACTGCCCTGTGGCTCCTCATTTCCAGAGTAATTAACGTGTTGGCATAGAATGTAGCCAGTTTGAGCATCACCAGTAACGAACCAAAGAACACCATTATTGCTTTTAGGTTGTAGCGGTAGGTAATCGGATGCTAATTCATATTGATTGGCGTGATTAACCCAACGAGCATCGAACATAGCCAGTTTGCGACGGCATCTACTGGCAATATGATCTAAGTGGTCATAGAAGGTTTTTGGGTTGATTTCTAACTTGCGACAAATCTCCCGCACAGAGTATCCAGTAAAAAGAAAACCCAGTAAGCTCTCTTGGAAAGAGAGTTTATGATTAGTGCCAGACCATTTATCAACAAAGGTTAATTGACATAGTTTACAACGATAACGTTGGCGGTCTCCACTATAGCCAAAAGCATGATAGACGTGTTTGTGAGTATGAACAGAAAGACCAAAGTGTTCACAGTGACTATTTCGGCAGGCGGGTAAACCGTCGTTGTGAAGTTGCCTTAAACGTTGTAACTCGTTTATGACTTCTTGGTTGTTAAGTAAAGGGGGAAAAGCGCCACATTCTCGACAAACCATCGTCGGCCGTTTGGGGTTTGCATGTTGCAACACATATCTATGTGCTTCACTCAGTCCAAAATTGCTACACGCTAATGTTTTACAAAAATTGAGTTGCAACCCATCTGCTTCCTTGGGCAGTTTGCCAGACGTCACTATTTCCCCCTCGGGATTATCAGAGCTACCTAAGCAACCCGCTTGGTAGAAAAATATGATTTTTTATATGTTGATGGCCGTTTCTAGTGCCACTTTCATCATGTCATCGAAAGATTCTTGGCGTTCTTCTGAACTGAGTTTTTCGCCACGTATAATGTGATCAGAGACAGTCAGAATAGTCAGTGCTCTTGCTCCATGATCAGCTGCAACGCCATAAATACCAGCAGCCTCCATATCGATACCCAAGATACCGAGCTTTTTCATCTTTTCAAAAATCTCAGATTCAGGTGTGTAAAAAAGATCAGCTGAGAAAACGTTACCAACTTTGATTGACACATTTTGTGACCGTGCCTGTTTAACTGCTTGTTCTAATAGCTCAAAGTCTGCAATTGCAGCAAAGTCATGGTCATTGAAGCGGATACGGTTTACTTTAGAGTCTGTTGACGCGCCCATACCAATGACGACATCCATTAAATTAACATCATCTCTTACGGCACCACAGCTGCCTATTCGGATAATATTTTTCACACCATACTCTGTAATCAGTTCATGTACATAGATGCTGCATGATGGGATTCCCATACCGTGCCCCATAACTGAAATACGGTGTCCTTTGTATGAACCTGTATAGCCGAACATATTGCGTACATCACAAACTTGTTTGGCATCTTCAAGAAAAGTTTCCGCAATGTATTTAGCCCTTAACGGATCGCCTGGCATTAAAACCGTTTCTGCGAAATCATCTGGATGAGCATTAATGTGTGGGGTTGCCATAGTCGTTACTCCGAATGATTAGAAATATTAACTTCTGATTACTAATTGTGTTGATTTGAAATTTGTAGGTGAATACTAGCTAGATCTAGCGTATTACCATGAGATATTCATCACAAAAGTCACTGCTATCGTTATTGTTATTGGTGGTGATAACCTTTTATGTTGAAAGAGTTAAAGCAATCGATTTGCAAAAGAGGATTGTTTTTTATTTGACCTCAAAGTGTTGTGAATGCGTGTCAAGTTTTAAATTATACAAATTTAAATATTGTACAAATAAATGAGCTTGTGCTATTTCTTATACAATATATATTTTTGTATACTATCCAACTGAGGAATCAGAAAATGACAAACTCGATTAAAGTGGGTATCAGCTCTTGTGTGTTAGGAGAAAACGTTCGTTTTGACTCTGGGCATAAAACCAGCAAATTTGTGACCAAAGAATTAGCGCCGTATTTTGAATTTGTTTCTGTATGTCCTGAAGTTGGCATGGGAATGCCTGTACCTCGCCCTACAATTCGCCTGATATCTAATCAAGAAAGGGTTGCTCTTGTAGAGACCAAAAATCCTGACATTGAACACACGGCTAAAATGCTGGATTATTCCGAGCAAAAAGTTGGGGAACTGAAGAGTCAAGATTTGTGTGGATACATAGTGTGTGCTAAATCACCTACCTGTGGTATGGAGCGAGTCAAAATATATCGCAAAGGGGGGGCGGAAAATACTGGCGTAGGATTGTTTACTCAGGAATTGATGAAGCAAATGCCTTGGTTACCTGTTGAGGAAGACGGACGATTAAATGATCCGGTGCTAAAAGAAAATTTTATTGCACGTATTTTTGTGTTGAGAGATTTTTATGACTCGATGGGAGATGAACCTACCGCAGGAAAATTAGTGGCCTTTCATTCACGCTACAAATTGACCTTGATGTCTCACCATCCTCAATCTTACAAAGACTTGGGTCGCTTAGTCGCGAACATCAAAGACTATGACTTAATTAATTTTTACCAAATGTATAGAGAAGGCTTAATGAAAGCTGTTGTACATCGGGCGAGCAGGAAAAACAACACTAATGTGTTAATGCACCTACAAGGCTACTTCAAACGAGTGCTAGGTAAAGAGCAAAAAGTTGAATTATGCAGAGTTATTGAGGAATATCGTCAGGGGATTTTACCCCTGCTGGCTCCAATTACTCTAATTAAGCATTATTTAGCAGCTTTCCCTGACGAGTATTTATTAGAGCAAAAATTTTTGCAGCCTCACCCTCAGGAAATGAGGTTGAGATACGGATTATAAAATGAAGAAATACGCTATTAGAGAAATCTCTGAAATGACAGGGGTTAAACCCGTGACCCTGAGGGCTTGGCAGAGAAGATACAGTTTGATTGAACCTGAAAGAACGCCAAAAGGGCACAGGCTCTATACCCAAAAACATATCGACCTAATTGACAAAATTCAAGGATGGTTGAACAAAGGAGTATCAATTGGCAAAATCAAAGCTTTGATTGAGTCGGGTAACGGCAATTCTATCGATATGACATATAACGATGCTCAACTAGATGATGTTGAACCTGTACTTGATGCTTTAGCCAATCTAAATAGAGGTAAGGCTGAAACTCTTATCAATGCTGTGGTAAAAGAATACCCTCTTAAGGTCGTGGATGGACAGTTCATTCAACCGATATTGAAAGCACTATCTTCCGTTAGACAATGTTTACGCACACTTCAACTTGGCTTGTTTCAGTCATTAATGCTGAATAAGCTTAACTCGATCATCGATGCTGAAAATAAAGCAACTCGCTCTGGAAAGGCTTTATTTATTAGTATATTAGGTAATGCCGATATAGGTTCTTGCTTGATGGCACTGTCGTTGGTTGAAAAGGGATTTAATATTACCATGTTGAAAGAAGTAGAGGACTTATCAGGATTACTTATTCATCCGGCAATTGAAGAGTTTTCTCTTATTGGCATCTATAGTGCCCGAGCGATCGGTGAAGCTCAATTGACGGCGCTCAACCAACTAGAGGCAAAGTTCTCAGGACAAATAGTCGTTTCTGAACTCCTAAAACAGTTACGGTGTGAACAGTGAAGCTTGTTTGGTTAAGACGAGACTTAAGAGCTGATGATAATACTGCGTTAATTGAAGCCCTTAGCCATGGCCAGCCTGTTGTCTGTATTTATATCGCAACGCCTGAAACTTGGAAAGACCATGGTTTAGCGCCTATTCAAGCCGACTTAATATTTCGCAGGTTACAGCAACTTAGTCAAGAGTTGGCGGCGTTAAATATTGAGTTGTTATACGACGAAGTTCCACAGTTTTCGGACAGTGCTTCACGGGTTGCTGATGTTGCTAAAAGCCTGAATGCTGACACAGTATTTGTAAACCGTGAACATGAAGTTAATGAATGTCAGCGTGATGATGGCCTTGCTAGTCAATTAGCAGCCTATCATATTCGTTTTCAATGCTGTGAAGACAAGTGTATCTTTGCACCCGGAACAATAGTCAATAAACAAGGCAGCTATTTTAAAGTATTTACTCCGTTTAAAAATGCATATCTTGTAAAGCTCGGGCAGCAGTCGTTTGAGGTTAAAAAAACCCAAAAGGGAAAGCTAGGACCTCTACCAGATGTAGTGAGGTTACTGTTGTTTAACCAAGACTCTCCTTTTAGTTACCCAAGAAAAGACAGTAAGGTATGGAAGGTAGATTCAAGCTCCATCATAGCTGAGCTAAGAGAGTTTGATGCTCAGCATGTGGATCAATATGCTAGTGATCGTGATTTTCCATCAATTTCCGGAACCAGTAGGTTGTCACCTTATCTAGCAATAGGGGCTTTATCGGTTCGCCAATGTATGGCTCGACTTATGTATGGTCAAACACTACCTTTAAGCCAAGGTCGAGCAGTGTGGCAAAGTGAGTTGATATGGCGAGAGTTCTACCAGCACCTTATCCATTTTGAAACTAAGCTTAGTAAGGGACGTTGCTTTCTTAACTGGGGTGAACGTTTAACTTGGCACAACGATAGCCAATGGATTGAAGAGTGGAAAATGGGACAGACGGGCTACCCAATAGTGGATGCTGCAATGCGACAACTTAATCATACAGGATGGATGCATAATCGCCTTAGAATGATTGTTGCCAGCTTTCTGATTAAAGACCTGCATATTGATTGGCGAATAGGTGAAAGATATTTTATCAATAATCTTATTGATGGTGATTACGCCTCCAATAATGGAGGGTGGCAGTGGTGTGCTTCTACTGGGTGCGATGGACAACCCTATTTCAGGATCTTTAACCCTATTACGCAAGGAGAGCGATTTGATCCATCTGGAGCCTTCATCCGACACTGGTTACCTGAATTAGCCGAGGTACCAGATTCCTATATTCATAAGCCTTGGGCGTGTCCGGATGTAAGAAACGTGTCATATCCTGATCCAATAGTTGATCATAAGGTCGAGAGGGAAGTAACCTTACGCCTTTATAAGGAAGCTAAGGACGCTTAACATGCTGCGTATTCTTCTCCCTCTTTTATGTTGCTTTAGTCTGAATGTGTTGGCGGTAACTTATCAAATGCCAGCAGAAGGGAGCAATATTGTTGGGCGCACCCAATATCACCAAGTGGTAGAAGGTGAAAGCCTTTCAGACATAGCAAAGCGCTATGATGTCGGTTTTTTATCTTTAATGGCGGCTAACAAAGGTGTCGACCCTTTCTTGCCTGCTGAAAACTATGTCTTGATTATCCCAACTCGTATCATACTTCCGAGTGTACCAAGAGAAGGTATTGTTATTAATCTTGCTGAGCTTCGCTTGTACTATTTCCAGCCAGAAAATAATGTGGTGCATATTTTTCCAGTGGGGATTGGACGAATTGGTAGGGATACGCCGGAAATGGCGACAAGTATCAGCCAGAAAAAGCGTAATCCGACCTGGAAGCCGCCAAAATCAATTCGCAAAGAATACCGAGAGAAAGGCATCGACTTGCCAAACATTGTACCAGCCGGCCCTGATAACCCGCTTGGAGATTATGCTATGCGACTGGCGTACGGCATTGGTGAATATCTTATCCATGGGACAAACAAAGATTTTGGCATTGGGCTTCGTGTAAGCTCTGGTTGCATTCGTATGGATCCGAAAGATATTGATTGGTTGTTTCCAAAAGTGAATTTAGGCGAAAAAGTGAGAATCATTAATGAGCCAATCAAAGTTGCACTTGAGCCTGATCGGAGCGTATTTGTTGAAGCGCATGAGCCATTGACGCGTAGCGATGGCAGTAAAAAAGCATTAGTCTTACCTAAGGAGCTACGCTGGTGGTTAGATGAATTTGACCTATCTGATGTTAAAGCAAAAGCGGTCATCCTTGCCCAAAATGGTGTACCTGTTGAGGTAGTTTCACCTGATTTTATCGATTGATGAGTTGCTGCTGACAAAAACAGAAAGAGCCTGTGTTAGCAGGCCCTTTCTAATCGAATATTGACAGACTCACTTTGTGTAAGACTGGGCAATGTTGTCGATGCGCTCGTTAGCACGTGCAGCTTCTTCACGAGCTGACATTGACTCAGATTTAAGTGCCTGTACATCTTTGCTTAGTTGGCTAACCTGATTGCTTAGCTCGTCAAGTTTTGCTGAAGATGCTTTGTCTGGGCCTGAAGCACAACCTGCGAGAAAAAGTACAGAAGAGGCCGCAGCTGCGATCAACATTTTGTTCATAGAAGAACTCCTTGCATGTAAAGTATCAAAAAGACGTCCTATACTTTTACGCTCATATAGTGACGATTCCTAAAGTGTAGACTCTATTCTGCCTGTCAAAAAGCAAGAAAAAGTCAAAAAAACCCAAGAATTTAAGCAATTATCGAATTAATTGATACATGTCTCACAGCCAGTGGATGTAAATGTTAATGTTCTAACTAGAATGAGTACCAAACCCAGCTGAAATAGATAATTTTATGTGATCTCTATCCACTCCTACGCTTTCAGGGTATCATGGCGCGTTTTTTAAAATTTCCGTGTTTGGTTTTAAATCAAGAACAAGACTGAGACACATATTAAACTGGAGAATACTTTGCACTTTAGAGAGTTAGGGTTAGACAATCGCTTATTGAAAAATCTTAAGCATTTTGATTTTAAGCAAGCTACAGAAATCCAGCAACAGGCCATACCGGTATCGATCGCTGGAAAAGATCTACTTGCTTCTTCAAAAACAGGCTCAGGAAAAACGCTTGCGTTTGTGTTACCTATGCTACACAAGTCTCTAAAGAACAAAGCATTTTCTGCCAAAGACCCCCGAGGTGTTATTCTTGCTCCTACCCGAGAATTGGCAAAACAGGTGTATGGTGAGCTACGTTCTATGCTGGCTGGATTGTCGTACGAGGCAACGTTAATTGTTGGTGGTGAAAACTTTAACGACCAAGTTAAAGCGTTACGCCGTTATCCAAAGTTTATTGTCGCTACACCTGGGCGTTTAGCTGATCATCTTGAACATCGCTCGCTATATTTGGATGGGCTGGAAACTCTTATCCTAGATGAAGCTGACCGTATGTTGGATTTAGGTTTTGCCCCTGAATTACGCCGGATTAGCAGTGCAGCCAAGCATCGTCGCCGCCAAACCTTGATGTTCTCAGCAACACTTGATCATGCTGAAGTAAACAGTATTGCGTTTGAAATGTTGGATGCTCCCAAGCGAATTGCGATTGGAGTTTCGAACGAGCAACATAAGGACATTACGCAGACATTTTATCTTTGTGATCACCTCGATCACAAAGAGCTGATTTTGGAACGTATATTACAGGATGCTCAGTATAAACAGTTGATTATATTTACAGCAACTCGTGTTGATACTGAGCGTCTGACGGAGAAGCTCAATGCTAATAAGCTAAAAGCTGTCGCCTTAAGTGGCAATCTTAATCAAACTCAGCGCAACACGATCATGAGCCAATTTGAGCGTGCGGTATTTAAAATTTTGGTTACAACGGATGTAGCCTCTCGTGGGCTGGACATCGCTAATGTGACACATGTAGTCAATTTTGATATGCCCAAGCATACAGAAGAATACGTTCACCGTGTTGGCCGTACAGGTAGAGCGGGAAATAAAGGTGATGCTCTTTCTTTAGTTGGCCCCAAAGATTGGGATAGCTTTAAGCGTGTTGAAACCTATTTACAGCAAGATATCACTTTTTCTGAATTAGAAGGGCTTAAAGGTAAGTTCAAAGGCTTAAAACCCAAGAAAACAGACTACCGGACTAAGAATAAAGTGGTCAAGAAGTCTAAGCCAGATAATAAAAAACTGAGCAAAAAACCAACGCAACGCGACAAAGGTTTTTACCAAAATGTTGCTGTAGGTGATTCGGTATTTATTCCGAAAAAGAAAGTCTTACCTAAAGACGATGATTAAATTTAGTTAATCATCTGAATAAAATAAGGTCTAAAGCGATAATATTTGCGCTTTTCAACTCATCATATCCAGAAAAACCACCATTTTGGTGGTTTTTTTTTGCTTACAGCTCAAATTATATTTAGCACTAAAAAGTGGCGAAAAAGACTGAGTTTCTTTAAATTTTTCATAAGCATACAGTGCCTAAAAATCCCTTTTTAATGAGCAATTATCCAGCTCCAATATCGAACAATTTTCATACTAGTGTTTGAATCTTGAAATTTTTCTTAATAGTGAAAAATCTAATACCCAAAGATACTTGTTTTCGGGCTTCATTTTGATAAAAACAATGATTGCATTGAGAGTTCTGAATGTTTAAACGAGTTCAAACTTTGAGCCTTTAATGTGTTAAAAAGCCCTTTGTCATCACGTTTTATAATTAACACTATAAATCATGTCTCTTAATTTATTTATAACAAATATGAAACATATTTAGTCTAAATTTTAACCGTAAATTCAGATAAAGGAAGATAACATGAGTTTTAAGCAGTGGAAGATTTTGCTAGTTTCACTCGTTGTAATGCCTGTTATGGCAGATACAGACGTCTACTTGACCAATAATTCATCACAGCCATTAACCATACAAGTGAGTCATGATGGTTCTGACACATTGGAGTATGGGAAGGAATGGCAGCAACCTATAGAGACACTCGGCCCATGGGAAACGAAATCGGTTTTGAGTTTTAATCGTTGGGAAGGGGTAAAATCGGGCCAAATATATAGATTCAGCACAGTGGTTTCGAACCCCGTTGGGGAAAGTATAGAGCTCAATCAGGTGATGAATGGGCATTGGTATAATTCCACAATTCAATATGGTGTGTCTTCTTCAGATTTGGCACTTGCTTTGCGAGATGATCGAGAAGTGCACCGTTTTAGTACCTCTGCATTTGGTGAACACAATGCGGAGCTAAGCTTTAAGTCTTCTAAAACTGCTCGCTATGATGACCTTCACTATACGATTACGCCAGTGAAAACTGGAGAGGTATCCGAACCGGACGAAAATACACTCAAGATCATGACGTATAATATCTGGGCTTTACCGGTAATGGCTTCTCATATAGGCGATCGCTACGACATTATTCCTGATCATGTACTGGGCTATGATGTGTTGGCTTTGCAAGAAGTGTTTGCCAGTGGACGTAATGAATTTTTGCGTGAGTTGGCGAAGGAATACCCATACCAAACTGAGATGTTAGATAAGAAGGGGCCGAACATACACGATGGTGGTGTCATCATTGTCAGTCGTTTTCCTATTGTGAGACAGACGCAGTATGTATTTCCAGATTGTGCGGGCACAGATTGTTTTGCTGATAAAGGTGTTAACTACGCAGAGATAATCAAAGGAGGCAAGGCTTATCATGTGTTTGCTACACATACGGCCTCTTCTGACACGGATAAAGCTAGAGAATATCGTCAGCGTCAGTTTAAACAGATCCGTGCTCTGGCTAAATCCTTAGAAATTCCTTCTCAAGAAACGGTAGTCTACAGTGGTGATTTTAATGTTAATAAACTGAAATTTCCCTTTGACTATCAACGTATGATGGAAAATCTGAGTGTTATAGAACCTGATTACTCGGGGTACACAGAATCGACGTTTGATCCCCGTATTAATGACTTTTCCGGTAAGGCTTTATCGGGCGGAGAAAATGTTGAATACCTCGATTATGTTATGGTGAGCAACGAATATGCTATGAAAATGCATAACAATAATCGTGTAGATGTACCTCGTACTACCGATGAGAGGCTTTGGAAGCACTACAACCTGTCAGATCATTTTCCCGTTAGCGCAGTGATTAAGTGATGGCTTATCACTATATTTTATTTATGCTCGCGGTGATAGCGGGCATTTATCTCTGGCCAGAAGAAGAGGTCAGAGTTGATGCTGCGGGAAAGACTAATGCGCAACAACTTGAGTTGAGTTTAGAGGCAATGAACAAGCACTCAGCAGACCGAACAGTCAAAACGCCTTCCACTTATGCAGTAGAGACAGTTAAAACGTCTTCGAAGGTACAATTAGCCAATAGTCAAGGCAGGGAGCTAGTTGTCGCTTTAGAGCAATTTTGGCGAGAGTGTCAGCGTCTTGATGACTGCGCACTCCAACTCTCCAACCTCAAACTGCAATTATCTAAGTCTCGCTATCAGTTGCTCTTGCGCTATCTTGATCTCAATAAAGACTGGCAACGAATTTGGGTAGATACTGAACTTAATCATTTGGTTTCGCTTTCGGATAAGGTGGCAGAATTTAAGCAGTTTGCAGCTATGGTTTGGGGTGATTTTGCTAATGTGATTTTTGCCGATGAATTTGCTCTTTATGATTTTAGCCTTGAGCTAGGTAGCCTATCTGATACTTCAGTGGAAGAGTTTGTTGATGACTACCAAGCACTATTGGCCAAATGGCAAAGACAAGAGGTATTGTTGGTGCTTGAAAGTGATCACTCAAAATATGAAAAGGGTGTCAGTATTATCCCAATCACATATTCACCAGATCAGGTTCAAGAGATAAAAAACCAGCTAGCGAAGCGATATCTAACCGATAAAGACCTCAGTGCAATTATTGCAAGAGAGCAGCAAGTAGTGCAGCAAAATGACAAGGTAGACCAATACCAAACCAAGCTTTCAGCGCTAAACGAATCTCTAAGAGCTCAAAGGCAGATCACAAACCTGTCAGATAGTGAATGGCAAACATACACTGAGAAAGAAATCAGTAAATTTCGCAAAGACTATTTTCGTTATCAATAGATTAAAATGAATTGTTACCTGTGCTCCACCTCTATCATTGTTCTTGTTTATCCACATTTAAAGATTTTTGTAAAGATAGAGTATTTACTCTTCAAGAATATCAATCGTTACCATGGCTGTAAAGCTTGTAATAATGACTTTACATTAAGGTGCATTTAACCTCTAACTTACTAATTTAACTGATAATACTATCCCTTGCATATTAATTGATTAATCAATTTTAAAATTCCAAGTCGGCATAGATTGAATTTCGAACAATTTGTTCATTAAGTGATCTCTATCTGAAAAATAGAACAAAAATCGATCGTTTTTGTTCCACTTATTGATTCAGGTGATAGGTTGGGAGGGGTAGGGCAAAGCTCTATTAGGGATAAAAATTCAAATAAGGACCATTTTTATGAGACCAAACCTACCTATCAGCTTGATGCTTGCGACAACTATGGTTGGCTTCCAGTTGAATGCAAAAACTGTAAACACAACAGATTCGCAATCAAAATCTGAGGAGATTGCACGACAGAAACAGGCGCTTGCTTTGCAAATTAGTGCGCTCTATGCCGATTTAGAGCAATCAATCAAATCACAAATCACAGAGAAAAATTTGGCTACTGGTTTGGATTCTGTAGACAGTGCTCAACCATACTCAGCGTTCAAACAGCAGATGCAACAGGCAGACTATCAATACCGTCAAACTAAAGGCATTACCCGGTATACCGATTCTGTTATGGAGCTAAGAATTGCCGATGCGTCAATGGTTAAAGATTGGAAGGAAGGAGAAAGTCCGCTGTTCGCATTTGAACCTTCAGGTGATGATTCAAATTGGCAATACATCGAAGCTTATGATGTTTACGGGCAAGTCCATGAATTGGATATTTACCAAATGCCAGATGTGCCAGTACTTGTGGTTGACAGTAATGGAGCGAAAGAGCTTCGTGCTGGGCTAATGGCAATGCGAGCTGAGATGAATCGCTTGGGCCAAGATTCTAATTTGATCACCAATGACAGCTCTAAAACGCTTTCTAATGCCAAGAAAGACATTAACCGATCGGCGAAACTCAGCGATGTGGAACCACTTAATACTACGCAATTAACTAAAATTCGACTTGATGATGATGAAGAGCCATGGATCTCAGGCAAGGCAGAAGTGTACGCCATTATTACAGGTGTCGATCCAAGCCGAGTCGAACCTGAAATTGACTTGGTTGATATGCCGTATTTAGATTACGATGGTAAAGATTACTATCCAAGCCAAACCATGATTTTCTGGCCACGTTATCGTTGGGGTGCTGTGGATATGATCTTGATGGAGCAAGACGACGGGACTGACTATAAAGAGCTGGCGAAAATCTTAGTCAAAGCCGCAGGAGATATTTTGAAAATGATCCCTGACCCAGAAATTCAAGGTTATGCCATCATTGCTCAAATAACTAATAGAATTATTGATGTTATTCCAGACGGTGTATTAACCAACGATGATGACTATCTTGATTCTTACTATACCCTGATGCAAAACACTCCTTATGTTGAGCGTCCCGGAGCTGGTGGTAATGTTGTAGCAACCTTTAAACCAGTGACGATTTCTCCCACCGAATAAATATTGATGATAAAAAAGTAGCGAAAATTAATAACATTCGCTGCTTTTTTATTTTTGAACATTTAAATGTTACTAAATAGTAGAATAATCTATTTTAAATTCTAACATCATATAATCTGATGAAAATTTCAATATGTATATTTCATATATACATTTTAAATATTGAACCCTAAATTTGTTATTTAAAATATAAATAATCCAATAAAAATCACCACAAGCTATAATGTTAAATATATTATTTACCAAATAATATAGCATCGTTATGTTTATGAAATAGACATTGATAAAATTTATTTTAATGTGTTACCTGCGTCCTAAATATAAAATAAAATAGATATTAATTACCATATGTTAAAGTCAAATTAACTGCTCATATAGTTATTTTTTTTAGGTAAAATTCGAATTAAATGTTTATTTTAAATATTTGACTGTTTTTGGTGTCTATTTTTAGATGTTTTGTCTTGTTGTTATTGAACTCACTGTAAATATAATTTTTTATAGTTTTAACTAACAAGAATATTTTATTATGCTGGTTTTTTTACCTTTTAAAAAATTCATATTTGTTTTTATATCGATGTTGATTCTTAGTGCTTGTGGAGGAGATGGAGGAGGTGATTCATCCCCTCGTTCTCGAACAACAGCAACAATTACAGGTGTGGTATTTGATGCGCCAGTATCAAAAGCTGATGTGACAATATACGAATTTAACAATGGTTTGCTAGGGCGTGAGCTAGGTACAGTATCGACTTCTGTAAAGGGGGAGTATGTAATTGATGTCGACTCAGCTTCGATGCCTTTATACATTGAAGTGAAGGGAGGGATATATGAAGATCCACTTTCGGGAGATCGCGTAGAGTTCAGTAATGGTAAACCGATACATATGGCCAGTGTATTCAATTATACAGAGGGAATATCTCAACAGGTAATGGTAACCCCTCTAACTTACATTGTTACTGGCTTGGCTGAGTTTAAGATAAAAAATGGGGTTCCAGCTGCACAAGCCATTGATGATTCGATAAGTACCGTCAGTTCTATGTACGGAGCTGAAGAACTTAACATTAATTCTGTTTTACCCATTGATATCACAAAAGGTGGTGTTTCTGGTGTTGCAACTGATGGTCATTTATACGGTGCGTTGTTAACAGCATACGCCTCATTTGCTTACGATTTATTGAAAGAAAGTGCTAATGGAGGGGATGCGTATACCTCTATGAATTTATCCGACATTGGTTATCGTGATGTTTTGGCGGATGGATATCTTGATGGAAAAGAGTTAGATAGAACAGCTTCGTTTTCGCAGCCCATCTATTTTGGTAATGAGCGTATTGATACGGATTTTTATACTAATTCGATTGCTCAGCAGGTAATGATTGTCGTCACCGATCCAGAGATTAACTTAGCATCTGGGCTAGATAGTGAACATTTTGACAAATTTATGGATGGTGCGGCTTTTGATCGTTACCAGAGCATGGCAAATTATCTTAATAATAGAGGTGTTAAAGGTAATGAAGGAGTCATTTTATCCAGAACTAAAATAGAGATTGACGAAACTCCCCCTAGTGCTGAGCGTGATGGCAACTCTGTTCTTAAAGGTTTGGATACAGTAGAGTTGCTCATTAGCGATGATACAGGAGTGTCTGATACCCAAATCACCCTTCGGCATAGATTCGATGAATCAGAGCAATGGAACGACATCACTTGTAGCTCTAATAGGGATAGAGTTGATGTTTTATGTTGGATTGATGATAGTGATTTTGTTACTGGACCTAGGGAAACCAGTCTAAAAGTCAATATAAATACGACATATTTAGATTCTGAGGATGAAAGTTTATCTCCAGAAGCCTATTTACTGGTTCAAACTTCTGATGTCATGGGTAATGAAGATATGTCCGGCACTTTATTACCACTCATTTGGGATAACATAGCGCCAATTATTGAGATCACTTCGGCACAGACAATTAATGAATCAACACCGACCTACCTTCTAGAAGGGTTAGTAAAAGAAGACCCCGAGTCGTTAGTTAATGGGTTTGTTTACGTTTCACTATCGAGTGGAGCGCCACAACCTTATTTATGTACGGCAAAAATCTTTGGTTCTCAAACATGGTGTGAGTTTAAAACTAATGGTTACTCGACAGCAGCATTTGGGGATACAGCC
The DNA here is from genome assembly GCA_024347015.1 of Vibrio pectenicida. Classification (GTDB taxonomy): domain Bacteria; phylum Pseudomonadota; class Gammaproteobacteria; order Enterobacterales; family Vibrionaceae; genus Vibrio; species Vibrio pectenicida. The sequence goes on from AP024890.1 coordinate 505,648, forward strand.
AATTTTAAGATAACGACTGAAGACCTTAATGGGAATATAGGTGAATCCAACTTTACTTTATATAATGATAACGTTGTACCTATTTTGCAGGTGAAATATCCAAAAGAGTTCTTTAATTTTGAAGATGATCAGGGAATTAGCTTTGATGCGGAATATTCAGAGGCAACGTATAATAACTTGTCTGTCGGAAGCTCAACTCAGTATCTGAAGATACTCTATGATTATGCATCAAGAGGGGTATCGGTAGTTCATCCAGAGTTAGATTTTACAGATTTTAATAAGCAGTCATTAATTGATGTCTCCTTACCTTTTGTAAGCGCTACAATCTTTGACGATACTAGTGATGAAAATGTCTATGGTTCATCTGCTGATAATTTGACTTTAAAGGTCAAGTATTTTTCAAAGGAACAAGGGGGAGATTCATTCATATACCAGACAGAAACCACGCAAAAAGCTAGTGATGCTGCATCCGGAAAAAATGTAGCCATTCCGTTTGAAGCTCTTGAGTATGATGCTGATGGTAATGTTCCTCGAATGACATACCACATACCTTATTCAAAGGAGGTTCTTGATTTATATTTTGGGGATAAGACTTCCGAAGATATACAGAAGTTGGTTATTTCGGTAATTGATGCATCTGGCAATGAGAGCGCTCCTCAAGAAGTTTATTTTAGGTCAACATTTGATATGCCAGAGGTGACCATTGTTTCACCCTTTATAAATGCTCAAGTAAGGCTCGAAGGACTTAAGTCTAACGGCGCATTCAATTATCTTAAATCTTGTACTACACAGCAAGTAGGTCAAGCACATGATGTGGCAAGTTGTACGATAACTTATGATTCGGCTGACTATGAGTTTTTCCGAGTATTTGTTAAGAGTGATGGTCGTACTCACTACTATCAGTGGAGTAAAGATGAATCAATACCGGTCGCTATTTCTACAAATGATAACCTTGGTGCATATTTTTCTTCTGCTGATAAAACAACACTTTATATTACCGAGTTTTCAAGTTACCACACAGGTTTGTTCGATAGCCAATGGGATAGTTTGGATTCAGGTGAAAAACGGTAGCGAAAGCTGAACAAATACTAGTGGAGGTAAAAAGTGCATTGAACAATCAAGCAAACTCAATGCTTGGTTTTGATCCTGTTGGTACTCCTTATGCGACTAATGAAATGCTGAGTTCTAGCCTCCCCCCCATTTTGAGTGACGAATATATCTACCGCTTTTTGCTTGAAAGTTTGACAGAGATGGCACATGAAAACAGCGCAAGTGACGCCAGCTCCATTGATTACGCTAGCGCTTTTTATGAAGACTTATCTTATGATGGTAAGGCTGACGGGCAAGGAGAAAGCGGTCAAATCCTTGTTGGTTTTGATGAGCTGAATTCTGAAATTTATCGAGATAGTTTGGCTAGGTATTATTATGAGATAGTCACTGATGCGGGTATTGAATCTCAGTATGCACTTGCTCAAGCAGATCACTTTGCTACAGCAAACCCTACATATGGCAGTGTTACTGTATTTGATGATGAAGGTGGTAGTATTGATCGAGAACCGCCGCTAGTTACTCTTGCGCCAAATGAGGTACAAGAAGAAGGAGCATTTACTACTACTGGCTCTGGAAATGACTTCAAAATAGCTGGCAAAGTCACTTCAACATTGATCATTGAAGATTCAGCAACAGTTGATGTTGAGAGTTTAAAGGTTTTTGGTGTCGATAATTCAAAAAAAAAATTAATTACTGATATTGATTTTGTGAATAGCGATGAGTCTACAAAATATAGGAAAGTTTATGATTTTGTTATTGATTCTCAAGAAGTAATTTTTGAGGATGTCAAACAATTTGAAATTGAAGTCACTGCAAAAGATGGGGTAGAAAATAGAATAGGCCCTATCATAGTATCAACTTATTATGTTGATAACCAAGCACCACAAAAAGCAAGTGTTCTTGTATCTCCGGAGTTTCCAACTCAGGATGACACCGTATCTTTCTCTATCGAGTTCTCAGAACCAGTAGCTGATGTTGAAGCGACCTTTGATGGAATTGATGTTGTATTTGAAAATGCAGAGGAGTATCAATTTGTTTGGACTGGTGAGACGTCTGAGCCTATTACACTTAAAGCCGATGAAGCGTCAAAACAACTCATTGTTAAAGATACTTACCATGATGAAGTGAATAACCACCATCAGGAATTTATAGAAGAAATTCTTGTTACTCCCACGATCACAGTTGATGACGTTACTGAAGATAATATCGTTAATGGTGAAAATGATGAGATTACACAAGTTGTATTTAGTGGTACCACTAAAGGTTATGAGAGTGGTACCACCTTGACTGTAGCCGTTGCTTCCGATAAACGTCCTGAAGATAAATTTGGTCCTATAGAGGTTACAACAAATGGTCCTGATGGTAGTTGGCTAACACCTTCTCAAAATATGACGTTTTGGGAGGAAGCTGATTTTACAGTGCATGTCATGGGCCCAGAAATTCTCTCGGTAGGTCAGGTCACAGCCAATAAACGATCTAGATATGTGGATCATATCCAGCCCCAAGTTGTCCAGTCTGTGATAGAAGTATTGCCTACTACGCTAGAAAAAGTGAGTGACATGCAAGAAGTACTTATAGATGGTCAATCCGCTTTAGTAACCTTGGCTTTTAATGAGAGAGTTACGCAGCCTACGGCAACACTAAATGGGCAAAGTGTTATTTTTGAAGATCAACCGATGATGGAAGATGTTTCAATTAGTTGGGTCGGTAGGGTAGATGTGCTGGAGTTACCTACTAATACTGCTACATCTGTACTGGATGTTTCTGGGTATGAAGATACAGCTTTGGAGCCTCATGAGGGTATGGTGTTTAGTAAAGTAATAGCACTCAAGCCTGTGCTCATTATGGATCCTATTGATGACTTATTGGCGAGTGATACAAGGATGTTTTCTGTTTCTGGCAGTTCAAAGGGATTTGAAAATAATGCTGAGCTAACGATTAGTGTTACTACAAAAAATATTCCTAGTCAGAATTATACAAAAAAAGCAAAGGTTGGGCCTGATGGCCTTTGGCATACTATTGATGAAGATATTTCCCAGTGGCAGCAAGGTACATTACTTATCGCAGTAAATGGTGAGAACAGCGTTGGCCAGGTAGCAGATGAAACAAGCCAAGAAGTTCTTTTTTCTGATGACATAGTACCGCCAGTTGATAAGGTTGTGTCTCCCTAACATTTGGATGTAAGGTATGTCCAACATACCGTAGTGTAATAGATACAAAACGTCATTGCTGAATAAAAAACAATCAATAAAGCTCAATGGGCATACTAAGAAGTAGACCCCATTGAGTCTTACCACACCTAGTTAGCTCTTTTGGCAAAAAAGGTTGTCTGATTTTGGTATTTGTTGCATGTCTCGACATTTTCTCTTCCTCACTGGCTTTGAGTTCTTTGTTGCTCTCGAGATGAAAAAACTTAATTTTCATCACAGTTTTTCTGTAAATATTTTATAAACTTCACACTTCGTATTGAGATAAATAAGATCCTTAGGACTTTGCATGAACAAAACATTGATTTCGCTACTACTCGCAAGTGCACTGACACTCGGTGCGTCAACACCTGCAATCGCAGATTCAGAGCAAGCCGTACAAGCCTCTGCGCAATACACAGATTTGGTAACAAAACGTGAGGTAGTCGATAAGCTTTTAAATGATGCGGTAAGCGCATTTAAGTCGCCTGCACGAGTTTCTCACGCTGGTTTTACAGCGAAAATGCCAAGCAATATGGAAATAGTGACCGATCGCCTCTTGCAAGCATACCAACTCGAACCTTACCGAACGGATTTGTTGATTTCAGCGGCGAATGCGCAAATCTATAACAAGAATGTTGATCGAGCGATTGAGTTATTTGAGCAAGCTTTATCAGCCGTGCCTGATGATATTGATTTACACACGTATTTGGCTGTGTGGCAAAAATTTAAGGGTAACGAGGAAAAATCACAAAAGCATAGACAGACTCTGATCAAGCTCAATACGGGCAAAGCGCAAGATTTAAGCCGAATTTTACAAACGATTGACCGAGTGGTTGCGACGCCGCTGAAAGAGAAAGCGGATAAGGGCGTGCTTAGTGATCGTGGAGCAATCGTAACGCTGGGGTATGCGTTAAACCCAGATGGCTCAATGCACCCAATTTTAGTTGAGCGGCTTGAGACTACGTTAAAACTTGCTAAAGCGAATCCTAAAGCACTTATTGTTCTGACAGGGGGCGTACCACAAAACCACAAAACGGAAGGAAAACTCATGGCTGATTGGCTGATTGCTAAAGGAGTGAGAGCAGATCGTATTATTGAAGAAAATTATGCTACTAGCACAGTGGGCAACGCGCTATTTAGCAGCTATGCGCTTGCAAGACATAAGATCAAACACGCAACAATCATCAGTTCGGCCAGTCATGTCCGTCGTGGTCAGGTTCTATTTGAGGTTGCCAGTTGGCAAACCGGCCCAACAGGAGTTACCTTTGATACCGTCGCATACGCGGATAAACCACTTAAAGATTTAAGACAGATCAGTGATAGTGAGCTGCTTGGTATTTATCGTGATGCTTTACGAACTTACGGCATGTGGAGCTATCGCTCTTACCCGTTGGAATCAAGGTAATAAAATGTTTCACTGGGTTAAATTGTTAATGATTGACTCGCGCCCGAAGAGATTTAGTTTGAGAGCGAGTTCCTTTCGATCTTAGGCGCTTTTCGTTAGCCGCTCTGCTAGGTTTAGTTGGGCGGCGTTTTTTGGGTACTTCTGTAGCACTGCGTATTATCTGTGTGAGTCGATGGAGCGCATCTTCCTTATTTTGTTCTTTTGTCCTAAATTGTTGGGCTTTAATCGTGATCACGCCTTGCTTTGAAATTCGGGTATCACTGAGTGACATTAAGCGTTCTTTATAGATGGCAGGGAGTGAAGAGTGAATAATATCGAACTGGAGATGTATCGCAGAAGAGACTTTGTTAACGTTTTGCCCACCAGCACCTTGTGCTCGTATCGCAGTGAGCCTAATTTCCCAAGCCTGAAGTGTAACCGTATTTGAAATTTTAAGCATAATAGATCGGTGTGTCGGATTAGCACTTAAAGTGTAAATCAGAAGTATATTGAATTCTATTGGTTTTGCTGACCGATCTGGTTTAAAGTAAATCTTGTCTTGTAACACTCGGCAATTTATTGATGGCTAGCTACACTCTAACAAGCAGAGTCTAGAGAGAATAGAGCATGATAAAGAAGCACATAGGTGCACTAACAGGGATTCGAGGGGTTGCTGCATTGTGGGTTTTATTGCACCACTTGGTCACTCAATATCCGCTCGAAGGAAAATTACCTCATCTGATTACAAACATTGCTGAAAAAGGCTGGCTTGGCGTTGATTTATTTTTTCTTTTAAGCGGCTTTGTGATTGCTTATGTACATCATAATGACTTTAGCAATCAGATTTCTTTTTCGATTTGGCGACGTTTTATGTGGCTTCGTATTGCACGGATCTATCCTGTTCATTTAGTGACAACGCTAGCATTGATACCTATTTTTTTGCTAGCAAGTAGTCAATTCAATTATCAGTCTGCTGTGGACGCCTTCTCATTGCCCAAACTGTTGTTTAGTTTGAGCTTAACTAATGGTATGGGTATTGGGAACTCCATTGGTTGGAACGCTCCTTCATGGTCGGTGAGTAGTGAGTTTTTCGCTTATTTGTGTTTTCCATTTTTGGCGGCATCAATATTTAGAACACCGCTTTCCGTACGTCAGTGTATCTCTATTATTGGTGCAATATTTATATTGACGATCAGTTTGGGTTGGTTTTTAACAAGTAGGCAAAGCTATTTTGCAGGCTGGGAGTTTGTTCTGCTGCGAGTACTGAGTGAGTTTGTAGTTGGGATGATAATTTTTAGAATTTATCAAATTTCTAAGTTCCGTACTTTGTTTCCTGTGGCCCTAGTGGCTCTAGCGGTTATTGTGTTAATGAGCCTATTCAATACTCCTAGTCGTTGGGACTGGGTTTTGATCATAGCGTTTGGTTTGCTTTTGTTCTCTTTAACCGATGAGAGTCACTTTGCTAGTCGTTGGTTGTCCAGCAGTGCTGCTGTTTATTTGGGTAAAATCTCATACTCAGTTTATCTATGTCATGGAGTCGTCTTTATGGTTCTAAACAGTGCATTTGGTCGATTGTTGCCTGATTGGTCAGGTGTCGCTTTATTACTCCCTACCCTAGCGTATGTTGGGATATCGTTACTTGCAGCGCATATCATCTACACATTTATTGAAGTACCGGCACAACGCTGGCTTAAGTATGGGTTAAAAAACTAATATTTTTATAGAGGTTACTGATTTTTAATATTTATTTTAATGTTTCTATTACTGTGTAAATTACAATAAATTAAATCGGGTATTGTTTTATTTATATTTAAACCTTCAATATTAGTTGATAATAATCACATAAAAATATTAATATATTGTGTTTTAAAATTAAAACTTGAAAGAGTTCATATAATATTTGATATTGCACCTTGAAATTAAGGAGTAATGAATGAATAAAAATAACATACTAGCAATATTATTTTTTTCTGTACCATCTATTGCTGATACATTATCTATTGTGCCAGATATAAAAAATGGTTTACCTGCTATTATTAGTGAGCCTGTTTTATACCAAGAACCTCAATTTGATTATTTCGATTTGACAGAAGGTTATTTAGAGCAACGTGCGGAGGCAATAGCAAAACTTCCTATTGCTTTGACTAGTGTTGAGCGAGTCTGCATTCAGACATCATACAATCATATCGATCAATATACGGACTCACCTCAATCTGGTGTACTTATTTATACTTATGCACAAGACAATAATGGAAAAAAAGTCAACAATACGACTATCGGTGATAGAATCAACTTAGACAGAGTGTCTGAACATTGTATTGATGAATCTAACTGGGTGTACGAGAATTGGTTAGCCGACAAGAATATGACCTTTACTCCTTATAGCTCATCATCGTCTGTTATAACTGATGTACGTGTAATTGTTGATGGAACATTATCTTTATCACAGATACCTAAAGAATTTATCCAGCAATATTATGATTTTATTAATAAAGTTGGATTTGATCAATCTGCAGCATTTTATCACCCCGATGACATTAACAGTTTGAAAGACATGGTTGTATTGGGACTTGAAAATAATGATCCTAGTATGAAACTTATAAGAGATATCGCTTTTGGTAAATCGATCACTAAGGAAGATATTGCTCTAATGGCAGCTGCTGATTTTATGAATCAGTTCCTTTCTATTATTGCCCATTCATCAGGTAATAACACGGCTAACTTAGAGTCATTTCAAGTAATCAATGTATTTGAATATAATGATAAGCAGTACATTAATGTTGAGAAAAGAGAAAAAATATTTGGTAAAGTAATCACAAGGAATGAAGTAGTAATCTTGAAAAAGTATGGTAATTATTGGATGCTAGAACTTCCAGAGAGTTTGAAAGGTATTCTAAATAAATAAGTAATAAATATGGTGATGAACTGTAAATCATCACCAATTAATTATTTTAAATAAATAGAAAATTTTTATTATCCATTTATAAGAAAAGTAAATTTATTTTTACTCAGATCTATTCTTTTTGATTATTGATTTTATTGATTTTATTGATTTTATTGATTTTAATTTATTTGATATTTGATATTTGATATTTGATATTTGATATTTGATATTTGTATTTTTTTTGCTTGTGTTTACTTAAAAGTAATATGAAAAAACAATCATATCAACGGTTTTTTCCTCACTATTTCTTACGTCATATTCGGTTAATTCAAACAACAGTAATGATATCAATTCAGTAAACTCTAGCTACTTATTGAGTTTACCCATTGAGCAAAGCCAGTACCAAAAAGGGTTTGATGTATTTCTTGATGTCATGCGTAAAACACGAAACAGCATTATAGCAAGTTCTACAATCCAACAGCTGATACAAAATATTAAACAGGGTTTGGCCAAAGACGGTCATTGGACGATAAATATGCGGCAAAACTATATCTTTCTTAAAGAAAGGGTTCATCAAAACTTTTACGATGCTTATTCTTCAGATAAGCCAAAGGTGTTACAGCCACTCACGCAGCAGGAAAGTGAAAATGTATATCGTTTATTAATTGAGAAAAACCTGTCATCAGAAAAATTTCGAATTAATGTTCAAGGGTTTAATGAGAGTTCAATCGCTAACGTTAGGAAAAATGATTTTATACGTTACGCCACATCAGCACGCTTCATCCCAGAAACTTTTTATACTGAACCTGAAGTTGATCCCTTGTTTACTTCTAGGTTGACGCTTAACTTTTCAAAACAATACTTACCTCAAATCATCGCCGCTTTCTCAAAACTTTACTCTGGTGATGTTGCTGACGTAGTGAGACAGGCAAAAATTCTTGCACCTGAGAAATTTGGTTCGTTAACAGACCAAGCTGTAGTTTACCTAAATGGGGCTAATATCGATAATGCACAGCGAGTGGTCGCTTTTTTGGCACAACATGTTCCGGAGCAAGCGTGGATCGAGCATACTCCTCTTGGTATGGTGGCATTGGCTCAACATGATCAAGAAAAGCTCAAACTTGTGATAGATGGAAGTACTTTAGTTATGGTAGATAATGCGCTTTTCTCGTCCAAAAATAAGCTTGCTTTGACGTTTGCAGAAGATACGCAGCCGATGCGTTTACTAACGTTCCTCATTAAGCTTGATGCTTATTGTATCGATGGAGTAAGTAGGTTGAGTTATATTCTTAATTGATATGTGTTGAATATATTTATTGATTCACAGAATGAGAGTTTAATCCTTAAGCATGATTGTAATTGGGCCACAAAACAGGCATTAAAGCGTTAATAAAATCAATGTAAGGGATTACAAATGCCGCTTTCTTATGTGGATACTCAAAGGCTTAGGGATTTATATAAAGTGTGTACTGAAAGTCAGCATCAGATGCTTGGCTATCCAGTTGCTACCGATTACGATTATCGAGATCTATGGTCATTTTTTCAGTTTTCGATTAATAATATTGGTGACTGGGCTGAACCATCAAATTACCCGATGGACACCTTTGAGTTTGAGCAAGATGTAGTTGAATATTTTTGTAAGCTCTATCACACCACACTTGATGAAGCATGGGGTTATGTAACGAACGGTGGTACAGAGGGCAATATGTATGGTTGTTATCTTGCCAGAGAAAAATTCCCATCAGGTATTGTCTATTTTTCCGATGATACTCATTATTCAGTGATGAAAATTGTTCGATTTCTAAATATTGAATATCAGATGGTGGCATCGAATGATATGGGAGAAATGGATTATGACGATCTTGAATTTTCGCTCAGAGCAAATATAGGTAAATCACCGGTTATATTTGCGAACATAGGGACCACTATGCTGGGCGCCATTGATGACTTGAAGCAAATTCAGCAGCGTTTGCAAAAGGTCGGCATTCCCCGTGAGCAATACTATATCCATGCCGATGCTGCTTGCCATGGTATGATCGTTCCATATCTAGATAATCCGCCAAGATTCTCATTTAAGCATGGCATTGATTCTATATCTGTCTCAGGCCACAAGATGTTAGGGTCGCCTATCCCTTGTGGTATGGTCCTAGCGTTAACAAAGCATACGGACAAAGTCAGCCATCAAATTGAGTACATTGCTGCGCCAGATAAGACGTTAACAGGTTCTCGAAGCGGCTTAACACCTTTATTCTTGTGGAAGTTTATCCGAAGTAGTAGTGAACAGGAAAAAAAGCAGCGTGTGTATGACTGTTTGGAGCTTGCAGAGCAAGTAGTTATAACATTGAATAAAAACGGTATTTCTGCCTGGCGTCATGCAAACTCTCCGATAGTCGTGTTTCCGAAGCCCTCGGAGGCGTTGTGGCGTAAATATCATTTAGCGGTTTCCAACAATATTGCGCACATTATTATTGCTGGGCAAACCACCGTTGATCCTACTCAGCTGTACCAAGTTTTAGATGAATTGATCGCAGAAAATCAAAGCGAGATGCAAGAAGAGGGGAACGATGAAAGATTAAAAATCAATGAGTTAGCAGTATAGTATTAGGTATGGTTGATTCAGCAGAAAAACTTACTCCCAAGAGTAAGTTTTTCTTTTATTCGGTTTGCGTTTTTTTGCAACTTGAGTTGCGCAGAGATAATCTTCACGAAAATCGGGATGCTCTTTTATGGCGTGTGGTACAAACAAACGAATTTTAGTTCCAGCAATTACAGTTGTACTTTTACCCATCACTGCGATATCACCTCTGTGCAATTTGACTCCTTTTTTTGTCTTAACTGACTTCGGATTAGTCGAAAGCACTATCGGGTATCCATATAATGTGAGATCTTGATTATTAATAGTCACCGTTTCTTTAAATGTGACCTCTACATATTGTTCTTCTGAGCGAATGATACTTTCCAATTCACGTACTTTATTTTCTACAGACGCTGAAAAAACCCACTGACCGAGAATGGGTTCCCATTTCCCACCTAACTTAAGGCATTTCTTATAGATGAATTGATTCTTTCGTCCACTACTTAATGTGCATATATCGATATTGCTTTGCTCACCTAAGGGTAAAGTAAGCTTAAAAATGGCCTCGTTTGAATAGTATTTATATTTATTGGAGACTTCTTCGACATGAAGCGAGGCCTCTCCAATTGGTAGATCACGGCTGTAGTCATCGATAATGATTTTACAATGAGACTTACCAATCGAGGCGAGAAAAAAATCTCTATCTTTCTTTAAAATATTAAACGTTCTCATTATCACCGTTAGTCTCGCGTAGAATTTGCTCCATTAAAGCTTGCTGTTCATTATCAATTTTCTCTTTGTTAACATCTTGGCTTGGTTGAGCTGAGTTTTGCCATAAAGGTTGAGGCTCTTGAGAAATTGGGCGGTGATCATGGCGAAGCTTGTCGATTCGTGAAAGAAGGTGACCGACGTTTCCATTTGGCCGAATGCCTTGCTCTATTCGTCGCTGCACCTCAAGATCGATTTGAGTCGGTTCTATTTTGAGGACATTTTGTTCAACGTCTTTTTCTTTTTGGTTCAAGCTCAGATCAAGGTTATTTTGTACTTCCTGATAGGCGCTGATATATAACAGCTTGAATTCTTCAGAAAGGTTCTTCTCGGATAGGGACTTGAGGTAGCTGGTTTTACGATTAAAAATATACTTTTCCACTCGAGTAGTCGGTTCTTTTTTGATCAATATTCTATGGCGAGCTTCCAGGACTTCAGTATTGAGTGGTAAGTCTTTTAGCATTGAAAGTAAGGCAAGTGCAGGCGGCCATTCTTTACCAGCGAGTAAGCGTTCACGTAGATGATAAACGATCCTTTCTACGTCCTCGACAGACAATTGAGCAGCAAATGCTGCAAATTCGTCATCAGGCTCTGAACCATACATATGCGTGAATTGAGTTGAAAAGTTTTCCTGCATTTTGCCGAAAAAAGCGATGATATGCTTGCGTTGCTCAACTGAGTATGGGCGTAAGACATCTTTTAGATTCTGATTGAATTCGCCACTTATTTGCTTTGATGCAGGAGGTGTCGTTACAGACGTAGCTGTCGTTACGTTTGTGGTATCTTCTTTTTTAGTGTTTGGCTTAGTGACGCGAAAGGATTTATCTTGCCCTTTTTCCTGCCAATTAGAGGCGATTTCGTTGATGTTTTTCATTACTTACCTAATCGTCAAAATCAAAGTTGAAGTTCGCCATCTTTTTCTTGAAGGCCTGATTGGGTGACATTTTGCTAGTATTTTGTTTGTTTTTGAACCCTTTATTTTGTCCATAGCTTTTTTCTGAATGTAAATGAGCATGAAGGCGGCTATTAATGTCATCTTGGCTCATCAAGGGCTGTCCAAGATCCTTCACTTTTTCAACAAAACTTGCCCAAACATTGGTTTGGCTAGCGAACCCAGACCTAAACATAATCACCTCAGCCCAAGACTCTATGATATTTGGAGAAAGTTCTATTATATTGATGGTTTTTCCTGTGGATTCTGACTTTTGTAGCGGTTTAACTTGGGTTTTATGAAACTGAGGGACTTTTGCAATAGGCTCAGATGTCGCATAGACAGGGAGCGAATGTTGATTACCAACATTGATTTTGCACTTGATACTTCCTTGTTTACGAGTCTGTGTTTTGTTCAGTGATATAATGGCTTGCTCAATAGCGAGTTTTCCTAGTATATGATCAATGTTTGACTCAGAGCCATTAGTCATGGCTTGCAGTTCAGCCATGGTAGTGATGACGGCACCGCTACGATCAGACAGCTCTGCTAAGGCGAGCAGAACAAGTTTTTCTTCCATGGTCACGCAGGAATGAGACCAAGCTCGTTCAATAAACTTTGAAGACATATGCAGAATCCAGATACAACAGACTAATAACCAAATTATACGATTTGCACGAGCGAACACCAACATTTGATCGCTATCTTAATGGTTATTTTGAGCTCAACTTGAGTGTTTAAGCAAATTGTACCCATATAGTGTGCCTATAGGCATATGGGGAACTGCTCAAAGTATATTGATAATTAGACATTCAAATATTTTGAACGAGTGAATCGATGATTTGTGATTTAGTTTCCGCTTTTAAGCAATAGACTGTAGCTATTACAACTGAGGAGCTTTGCTATGAATTATCGAAGAGAGATTGTTCAAATTATCCGTTCTCGGCTGACTTCTGATGGTGACGGGGTGAAAATTAGTCGTGTAGCTGGATTTAATCAACCAAATTTTTCTCCATTTTTAATGTTAGATGAGCTTAAATCTGATAGCAGAGATGACTATATTGGAGGTTTTCCACCACATCCTCACCGGGGTATAGAAACTCTAACTTACATGCTAAAAGGCCACTTTCAGCATAAAGATCATATGGGCAATATTGGCGAATTACGCTCAGGTGGTGCCCAGTGGATGGCATCTGGTAAAGGTGTGATCCACAGTGAAATGCCGATTATGGAAGACGGTGATCTGCATGGTTTTCAAATTTGGATCAATCAACCTGCATTAGACAAAGTAAAACCAGCTCAGTACAGGGACTTTCAATCTGAAACCATTACCGAATATACAGACAGTGATTTAGGGCTTGTTCGTGTTTTGGCTGGTAATATGTCTATCGGTGAACATGTACTAAGTGGTCCACTTAACCAGACTGGGGTTCCTTTATCTGTATCTGACTGGCAAGCAGAAGCTAAGCAAAGTTTGAAAGTGACAACAACAGCCACATCTAACCTTATTTTATATGTTTATAAGGGGCAGGTTGATGTTCATTACCAAACATTAAGGCAAGGTGAACTCGCGGTATTATCTCAAGGAGACTACATCGAAGTAACGGCTCAAGTGGTTAGTGGCGTAATGGTACTCCAAGGTGAACCGATTGATGAACCTGTTGTACACCATGGGCCTTTTGTTATGAATTCAATGCAAGAAATTGAACAAGCAATTTCAGATTATAATAATGGAGAGTTTGAAAAATATTGAGCTATCTAGCTAAGGCTATAGGTTTTTTCTTATGTCTTCGATTTTTTCAAAATATCAATCAACAATATTGGTTAATCAGCGATGGTATTACGGTTTTTCCAACTGCTTGGCGTTTGCTAGTGCTTTACGCGATGCGACAAAACGCTTTGCTGAGTTCTCAAGTCGCTCAAGTAGATGAGTTTGAGAGGAATGAATATAATGATAAACATTCTCTTTGGATACAATAGGGCTGGATATCTTGATATTAGGGTAAGTATCTTTAATTAATTGATAGCTCGGTATTGGTGCGAGCCAAAGATCAGCCCGGCCCTTAGTTAACATCAGCGCGGCTTGCTCCTCCGAATAGATCAAGTGTAGTTTTTTATAATGCTTTAAAGCTTCAACATAACGTGCACCATGCAGTGCGATAACAGTTTCATTTTTAGCCTCATCTAAATTATTGATGAATCGGTCGCCTCTTGAAAGGAAATAGACATCAAATGACCCTAAAGGTACATCGACTTTGATGATATTGTCTTCTTTTTCGAGGCCATCTATTCTTAAACCCAGCGCATCATATTGTCCTGAAATCACAGATTGAATGGCACGCTCGTTTGGCAAATAAATGAATTCTACGTCGATCTTAGCACCTGCGTATATTTGTGAAAGGTACGCCTCGACATTATTTCGGTTACTGGGTACTTTTGCTATGCTTTTATGCCCTTCCCCTATTGCAACTCTAACAACATCTTCATTTCCATTAGCAATACAGGTCCACACCATAGACACAGTAAATAAAATTATCTTGAATAAGATTGGAGTCAAGCTATCCGTTTTCATCAGTCAAACCTCGAATTAGTGATGGCGTGGCGTTTATGCCATTAAGAAAGAGTAACTCGTTATAGTTTAGTTGTTATTTTGCGGGCTATTTAATCAAATTCACAAGTTTTCAGGGTTGTTTCAACTTATATCAGGACTGAATTCCTAGTTGAATGTTAGTTTTAAGTATTTGAATATTAATGTTATTCGTCGGTATTTATTATTTCACAATGATTCATTAGCGCTGTGGCTTACGAATAACTAGGATAAGCGCAAAGTTTAATCTTCACCCGTTATGAGCTGATTGAGAGGAATTACAATGCCGGACCTAATGATTGAGCAGATTCAACCTTCTGTACTGGAAGAAACCTTCAATAATGTTGGCGAGGGTTTTCAAGAGATATTGGATAATCTTGATCAAATCAACGCTAGTCAAGAAGCAATGACAGTTCAGGATACTTTTGCATTACAGCAGTCTGTATTTCATTACAGTCTTTTCCAAGAGACGGTAACAAAGATTGCCTCTAAATCGGCAAATGCCATCAATGAAGTGATGAAGGCTCAATGATGAAAAAATTTTGGTTTTTATTATTACTCGCTCTCACTGGTTGTGGCGAACAAGGATCGATTCAAATAGCCAGTTTTGAATCGGCTGATGTTGCAAACAAGGTTATTGTGTTATTGGCTCAGCATCAAGTGCCAGCCAGTCTCTCGTCTGAAAAAGAGAATTTTGAGATTTATGTTGATAAACCTGACGAGGCGAAAGCTCGCGAGTTATTGACGGAGTTTAATTTTTATTTTCAACGTGAAGACCTTAACGACTTACTTGAGTCCAAATTTGCTAGTTTGAGCAAACTAGAAATGGTGAAAAGTAATTTACTTGAAAGTCGTGAGATCTACAACAAATTGAGTGTTATCCCTAATGTCCTTCGCGCTAGTGTCGTAGTTACAGGTGAAAAGAGTAAACGTATTTCAGTCTTGATTATGAGTTTAAACGAGTTTGAGGGTACTAAAAAAAGTAATATCGAGCGATTTCTGAAAGGATTGATCGCTGAATCTGACACATTAACAGTAAGCTACTTTGTTCAATTGGCTGGCAATGAAAACGTATAAAAAGCGTCATCAAAAGTTACTCCATCACTGCTTGACTCAGCGCCAGTTGAGTCAAGACTCATTTTTGGTGTTGACTTCTCTTAGCGATGAAGAAGTGTATTTATGGCTGTCGAGTAACGTAGGACAAGTCAGACAAATAGTGATGACTTTAGGCTATTTGGTAGAGTACCAGCTTCATCGAAGTACAAGAAATAGCAAGGCTTTATTGGATATCAGAAGTATTTTGGAGCAAAGGATGTGCCTTTGGTCCGATGCAGCAGGTATTCAAAGCGTCCCACAAAATATGAATAGCTTACAACTCGGGCTTTTGATGCTGGCACATTATAACAAAAGGCTCGCAATATTGTGGTCGATTCGTTTAGGTATAGATATACCATCTAAGCCTCTTAGTACTAGTAGTCCATATCGATTATCAAATGTGGTTCATCAAGTATTAGTACCAATTCTCGTCCAGTCTGATGCGATTTAATTGAAATTATTTAAGGTGAAATAAGATGAAAAACCAAGCGATTAATTTTGGTAAGCCAGGAGATGACTTCTTTTCTTTACTTGATGGTGATGAAATATTAAAGGAGATCGCGAAACAGCGTGATTCCAACAAAATCACAACAACTCACTTAAAATCCATATTTGAACTCGGTGTTGAGTTTTATAATAAGTTTCAGTTTAAAGAAGCTGAAATCGTGTTTGTAGCCTATTCATCCTTAAATCCGTACGATCATCGAGGTCCTGGTTGTCTAGCTGCAATATATCTAGAAAAAGGTCAGTTTAAGCAAGCCTTGGATATACTGAACATTCTGAAAACGTACCCGACTAATGATCTCAACGAAACCATGCTCAATATTTCGCTGTGTCATTACAAATTAAATGACCATATGCAGGCAGCAGTTCATTGGCTGATTGTTAAGCCTGAAAGTTTAAGTGAATTTTATACCAAGCGTTACGAATTTTTAAAGCAGCAACTATCACCTCATTTATCTTAAGTGATGAATGAATTAGGGAGTATAAATAGATGATTAACAATATTAATAATCTGATGCTACATGACGTTTCTAGCGATAATGAAACGATAGATGTACAGGTGCTGCAGAAAAAGATTGATGTAACTAACAAAGCTGAGACAGAACTAAAAAAGGCCGATAACGCCATCACTACGTTAGGCAATCAACCTGCTGATGCAGAAACCTTAGCTATGATAGCGAATCACCAAAAGCAAGTGGTGATGACTATGGCAGGTGGTAACCCTGAAGACGCGATTGCGCTTCTTTTAGCACAAGGTATCGAAGGTTACAGCAAACAGTTAGAAATAATCAAAGGCTGGACTACGCCAGGTTTGCCGATGTTTGAAAGTGCTATGGCTGTAATGTTTGATGGCATAAAAAAAGGTGGTGAAACTTCAGGTTATGCGCTTGAAGACTTATTTCAGCTTGCCATTATGGATTTTATGTCTCACGGCTATGGTGAGGGAAAGCCGGGGTATGCTGGTAGCAATGGCTTTGAAGCGCAAATGCGCCATTTTCTTGAAAGTACGGGTTCAGGTTCTCACGGCTACCATGAAGGCTACAATGGTAGTAGCTTCGCCAGTGAGTGTGAAAATATCTATAAATTCATGATGGACAATTCACCAGAGGGCAGTTTGTGCCACGAAATCCTTACATATATGGATGATAAGTGTGGTGGAGTTTCTGCGTTAAAAAGCCAGTATCAAAACAATTATGACAACGCTGGTGGCTTTGTATGTGATCCTGGTTATTCTGGAGATTTGTCTCCTATGCTGCGGATGGCTTTAATGGCTGGGTACTTGGAAATTGAACCAAAAGTTGAACAATCCGTAATTGATATGTTTCTTACTGCGCCTATTAATGAATTAGATGCGTATATTGCTGAGCACACTAGTTATCCTTCAGCAATTGACTTCGTGTTTGATAATGATGGACAGACAGGGAGCAATGGTGCAGGTGACTTAGGATGGAGGGAAGTGACTCAGCACGGACACCAAGTGATCGACTGGAATGGTGACGGCTTGGGCGCTGAGTATTTTAAAGATATGTATACCAACTTCCCACAGCGTGAACTTACGGATGAAGATATAAAAGAAATTAACCGTATCGGCGACCAAGTTAAGATGCTGCAGCAAACTCTCAAGTATTGGTTATCCATTTGCCGAGATGAGCAAATGGCCATTGCTCGTAATATATAGCCATTAAAAGATAGTATAAATGGGCATGACTTCGCCGGGGACATGCCGCTCACACAAGAGAATAGAGAGTATGCTGGTTTGGCTGCTTATTCCTGGCCTAATACATGAAGGGAAAACGTAATGAGTACATTCATGAACACCATCTCAGCAACGACTTATGTCGCTCCTGTAGATGAGAGTACCAGTAAACAACCTGGTACGGCTGAAAAAGCGGCAGCTGAACAAGCATTGCCGGGTCAGCCTCTTCCGGGTAGCTCTATAACGCTAAGTGCGTTGTGGCGTTTACTGGAAGACTGCAATAAAGAAGTTGCAGAAGCGCTTTCACAAACAGGTGCAGCAAACTCTGAAGCAAAGAAATCACTAATTGATATACAAAGAGACTCAACAGTCGCTTCAATTAGAAAGCAATCAGAAGATCTACAAGAGCAACAAAAGGCGAATAAGAAGCGTGGAATATTCGCCAAAATTGGTATGGCTCTTGGTGTTCTTGCAGCGGTTGTTTCAGCAGTGGTTACTTTTGGTGCCACGGCTGCGGCAGTTGCAGTGGCGATTGTTGCGGTAACTTTAGTTCTTCTACCCACTGCCGTTGACAAGATTTTGGAAAAGTGTGGCGTTCCTGAAGAGAAACGCAACAAGATAAAAATGGGTCTTGAGATTGCTTGTGCTGTGGCCGGCTTGCTAATAGCCTTCAATCCAGCCAAGTTACTGAGTGGTATAGGCCAAGCAGCAACTAAGGTTGCAACTAAGGCAACTACACTTGCTAAACAAATTTCAGAGACTTTAATCAACATGCTGACAAAACTTAAGTCGGTTAATTTCTCTACATTACTCGGTAAGTCAGCATCGAGTGTTCAAAAAGCAACCAAGTTACTTGATGATGCGATTGCTGCGGTAAAAGCGTTTAAAGATATTGCCGCTACAGCAACTCAGCAAGTAATACAAAAAGCGGGTGAGATGGCCTCTAAAGCGGTCAACAAAGCTCTTGAAGCAATTAGCCAGCTAAAAGCAAGTGTAGTTAAAGTATTAGATACAGCATCCGAAGCAGTTAAATCTGCTGGGAAAGCGGTTCAAGATGTACTAACTGCTATTAAAGATGCAGTAGCACAAGCATCTAAACTTGCTGATGACTTCCTTAATACAATCAAGAACCTTAGCCCTGCGAATATGCTTAAACAGCTAGAATCGCTTGGCAACAAAGTGTCTGAAATGCTTGTGGTGATGAAGTCATTAAAACCGAGTCAGCTTATTAATAAAGCTAAGAAAATGTTGGATGACGTTCTTGCGTCTATTAAAGACCTTGGTAACTCAGAAAAAATCGCATCTCGCGGAGCTCGAGTTGCTCAAGTAACAGAAGTGACGTCTACTGCATCTGACATTGTGGGTACAGGTTTTGGTATTAAGTCATCCAAAATTGCCGCAGATATGGAGAAGGCGGAGGCAGAGCAAAACGCCCTGCAAGCGGCTATACAGCAAATTTTACTCATGCTTTCTCAAGCTATGAGAGCTGTTACTCATGCGTTTGAAACCATGTTTGATCTTAGCGATGCCCATCGTGGTTTCGATAAAACAATGCTTGCAAATAGTAGTTTAGGTTAAGGGTGATATTATGAGTTCTATAGAAAATACTTTAGCGCTATCAGCATTTAATGTTGAGGGTGCATCCAATGTGACATCAAATCAGGTGTCACCAGAAGCAGCAAAAGCTTCTACCTTGAAAATGGCTTCTTTGCTGAGCATGCTCACTGACGGTAAAGTGACTCAAGTACCTGATTCTTTGAATGAGGCACTAGTTGTTCTAGCGCAAAATCCGAGTAAAGAGAACCAAAAAGCAGTCAACAACATCATTAACGAATATGTACCAGCATCGGTTAATAGTGAAAAAATGGCTGATATCACTGCATCTTATGGAAAGGTAATGGATGATGTACTGTTATCAAAACTGCCAGGCTATAGCAGCTTTGATCCAGTGACGACCGAGGTAACATTTACCAGCTCTGCTGGTAGTTCTTCAGCGGTATCCCTTTCAGATCTTCTCGCAATGTTGCTTGCGATCATTGCACAAGAGGGAAGAACACGTAACAGTGTCATGGCGAGTAATATTGATGTTGGTGTGGCCAATATGGACAATGCAAAGGCGCTTGCGGACAAGGTTTGTGGTGACGCTATGCTTAAACTAGGTATCGCCATCGGAATTGCAGTCACTACTATGGTGTTTTCGACAGGTATTATGGTGAGTACGGCTAAGCCGAAAGTCATGAAAGATAAGCACATGGCTAATACTTCTGGTGAGTACAAGTCTGCTGCTGATCTTAAACAGAAAAACCCTAAGCTGTATGACGAAAAGAGTGCGATATTACAACAAGACAAACTGCATAAAAATCAATTTATGCAGCAAAGTAATCAGGCTGCCGGACAAATGGGTAACCAAGGCACAGAAATGATGGCTGCTCAAGATAAGCAAGAGCAAGATGAAATCAAAGCTTCTAATGACTTGCAAATGAAGCTTGCAGAGCAACTACCTGAGTTTCTTAAAAACTTGGCTGAGTCTTTGCGGAATTTGCTTGCAACTCTTGAAGCTGCCGCTAAAACAGGCTTGGCGACCAACCGTTAAGGAGCAGAGCGGGTTCGCCCGCTCTTTTTAGCCTATGCGTAGTATTTCATTTTCAATGCCACAAAAAACCGAGCGAGTTCATGATGTCACGCCGACAAAACAAACTCGGGAAGAGAGTCAGACCAAACGGGTTAGAGACGTAAAGCAAGCAGAAAAACGAACCAAAAAAAATCCACGCTTGTTTCGTATCCACCGTAAGCCTATGACGCCACAGCACCAAAGGCAGTTTGCGAAAATGCTGAACAGCTATCAGCTAAGAGCACTTCGCGATTGGCATGGTTTTAGTGAAGCATTGCCAGATAAAAAACTACTTAACGACGCCCAACTTTTTATATTACAAGCAGCTAACCATTGCCAACACCTTTATCCTGCATCTTTACGTAAGAAGATGAAGCAATATCTCGAATCATTAGGCGAGTTTGGTGAGGGAATGGAAGCTGATAGTGAGGCGTTGCAACAGCTAGTCGCCTATGAGCACTATCTGGAAGGCCTATTGTCTATGCTGGTGCTTTGTCGCAAATATGACAAGCGCGAGCGAAAGTATAAAAATAAAAAACGTCAACTAAATGATTCAGAAGATTCAGAAAGAGGGGAAAGCGATGAGCAGCCATACTCGTATCGCCCATTGTGATTTAAAAGATAGACCTCTTGATCCGTATGAAATGATCAAGAATAAATCACAGAGATTAAGTTGGAACCAGATGTCTGATGCTGATGTATATTTAGATAAGAAGGCTGTAATTGCGTGGTTTGAGCGTTTGCGTGACTACTCAGAAAATACGGTAAAGTTGGTAGTTATCGATGGAATTTTAGAAAGTGAGTTCCATAACATTACTTTTATCTTGCGTTTGGTACAAGACGATGATTTTAGAGCAATGACTTCTAAAGAAACCTATCAGATGATTTATGACTTTGTGTGTGAAATCCCACAAGGGATAAGGGATTGGGTAGATGAAAAGGATTATCTCATGAGTCGTGATGTACTAGCTTTATTATCTCGGAATCGGTGAATATTATGAGTTATGATGCATTAAGTCTTATTCCAAGTTGCACTATATCGAATGAAGTAGCAAATAAAGTTAATTTTGTTGCTGGGATGCGTTTTGATAATCATGCAATAAACCTAGACTTTCGTCAGTTAAAGTTAAACTTAGGTGAAGGACAAGATTTGATAGAAATCAGCCTTGTTCATATGGGGATTGAAGCAAAAGGTTATTTGCAGGTTGTAGAAATTGAGCGCTTGCTAGGGCTTGAAATTAAACATTTAGATCAAGAATATATTGCGTACCTTATCACTCAGAACTTGGCACCACATGGTGTACATTATGTGGGCTTTATCGACCGTAAAGACAGTCTTGATTTACCGCTGCGTATCACCACTTCTTTTGAATGCGAGCGCTTGTCTACCATTATGTATATTGATGTTGCATCTATTCAAGTTGACACTGACTATCTTGAATTTAAACCTCAAGCTTTGTCTGGTAATTTAAAGCTTACGGTAAGCTGGACGCCTTTTGAAACCGCATTAACCACTCAGGAATTATCGACTTTATCAACCGATGATGTGGTTTTAGTTTATCCGAAATAATATGCAGCCAGAATTAGATAAAGTAGAAAGTTTTCTGCTGAAGATAGAACAGAATGAAGAAACCGTATTTAGTCAGTACCCTGACTATGTGCTTTATCCGATTGTGCCTTTTTTTCAACTTGTTCATATACATAACCATGAACAAGTTATCGACAAAATAATCCAGTTTGAAACCATATTAGGTGGTTTTCTTATACGTGTTGATGGTTACATCACACTTGCATGCCCTGAGTCGAGTGTTTTAGAAGACGATCTTCGACGCTTGACGATACAACTATTAGAGTTAATGAGGTTTTAATATGACTGCTTCAATTGGTTTCCGTAACTCGGATGCAGCCCCGACGAGTCCATCGACAACATCTGAAGTAACCTTTACTGAAGGAAAAACAGTATTGTCTCAATCGCAGCAGGGTGATTCTTATGTAAGGAATGGGCTAGGTCGACCATCTGCTCTTGGGAGTCAGCAAAGCCTCATTACAAGTTTAGAAAGTGAAGCTCAGGGTACACAGGAAGAGGGTGATTCTGATAAGGATAATGAAGGTGGTATTTCCTCTGAGACCAATAAAAAACGAAAAGTTGATGGGGTAGTCCAAGAGCGTAAAACTAGTGGGAAGTATAGTCATGGGACAAAGGCTAGAATCCATTTGGGTGTAATGGTTGCTGGAAGTATTGTAGGTATTGCTCTATCTTTCGTTTGTCCACCATTGGGCATTGCTGGTGTTGCATTTTTAAATACTGGTCTCTTAAAACTGCATGGAGGCAAGGTTTTTTGGCTTGACACCAAATCTGAAAAAAATAAGGATGAACAACCGAAAAAACAACCTGACGAAAGTCCGGGAGATAAGCCAACTCAGGATACTCAGACTCAACCGCCAAAGCCAGCGGATATTCCTGATGGTAGCCATCCTAAGAAAGATCCAGAAGATAACGCGGATGATTTTCCACATGTAATAACAGCTAACGGGAAAAAGCACACCGTCAATTCTGTTGTCAATATTAAGATTGACATTCCCCGTACAGATCCTGAACAAAATGACAGCTCTACTAATACAGATAAAGACCCAGACCAAGAAATTTCCACACCAGAAGAGATATTGACAGAGCATGGACGTGTTACACCACGAGAGCTTTTAACAGTACAAGAGATTTTAAAAGAATATAAAGAGAAGGTTGTTCACTTGGTGGAGAAGCCGCAAATCGATGATGACGTTGCTTTGCATGATCCAGAGCTGATTAACGGAGTGGACCCCAGAACAGCACTGAAAATGTCGAATGATTCAACGCCAGCTCGTGGTGATGCAACGGATACAGCGCAGCCTAAAAAAAGCCCTTGGGACCCAGTTGAACCAGCTCGTGGTGTGATTGGCAGTGGGGCGTACACTGGTGCGAACTACACAGGTAATAATGACCATGAAAAAGTCAGAATAGCGAACAGCCCTAGTGGTGAGGCACAAACATCGAAAGTTGTTAAACCTCAAACTCCAGAGCAATTTTTCGATGCTCCGGAGCCTGAAGATGGTGTAGAAGTCAAAACAGCACTGAAAATGTCGAATGATTCAACGCCAGCTCGTGGTGATGCAACGGATACAGCGCAGCCTAAAAAAAGCCCTTGGGACCCAGTTGAACCAGCTCGTGGTGTGATTGGCAGTGGGGCGTACACTGGTGCGAACTACACAGGTAATAATGACCATGAAAAAGTCAGAATAGCGAACAGCCCTAGTGGTGAGGCACAAACATCGAAAGTTGTTAATCCTCAAACTCCAGAGCAATTTTTCGATGCTCCGGAGCCTGAAGATGGTGTAGAAGTCAAAACAGCACTGAAAATGTCGAATGATTCAACGCCAGCTCGTGGTGATGCAACGGATACAGCGCAGCCTAAAAAAAGCCCTTGGGACCCAGTTGAACCAGCTCGTGGTGTGATTGGCAGTGGGGCGTACACTGGTGCGAACTACACAGGTAATAATGACCATGAAAAAGTCAGAATAGCGAACAGCCCTAGTGGTGAGGCACAAACATCGAAAGTTGTTAAACCTCAAACTCCAGAGCAATTTTTCGATGCTCCGGAGCCTGAAGATGGTGTAGAAGTCAAAACAGCACTGAAAATGTCGAATGATTCAACGCCAGCTCGTGGTGATGCAACGGATACAGCGCAGCCTAAAAAAAGCCCTTGGGACCCAGTTGAACCAGCTCGTGGTGTGATTGGCAGTGGGGCGTACACTGGTGCGAACTACACAGGTAATAATGACCATGAAAAAGTCAGAATAGCGAACAGCCCTAGTGGTGAGGCACAAACATCGAAAGTTGTTAAACCTCAAACTCCAGAGCAATTTTTCGATGCTCCGGAGCCTGAAGATGGTGTAGAAGTCAAAACAGCACTGAAAATGTCGAATGATTCAACGCCAGCTCGTGGTGATGCAACGGATACAGCGCAGCCTAAAAAAAGCCCTTGGGACCCAGTTGAACCAGCTCGTGGTGTGATTGGCAGTGGGGCGTACACTGGTGCGAACTACACAGGTAATAATGACCATGAAAAAGTCAGAATAGCGAACAGCCCTAGTGGTGAGGCACAAACATCGAAAGTTGTTAAACCTCAAACTCCAGAGCAATTTTTCGATGCTCCGGAGCCTGAAGATGGTGTAGAAGTCAAAACAGCACTGAAAATGTCGAATGATTCAACGCCAGCTCGTGGTGATGCAACGGATACAGCGCAGCCTAAAAAAAGCCCTTGGGACCCAGTTGAACCAGCTCGTGGTGTGATTGGCAGTGGGGCGTACACTGGTGCGAACTACACAGGTAATAATGACCATGAAAAAGTCAGAATAGCGAACAGCCCTAGTGGTGAGGCACAAACATCGAAAGTTGTTAATCCTCAAACTCCAGAGCAATTTTTCGATGCTCCGGAGCCTGAAGATGGTGTAGAAGTCAAAACAGCACTGAAAATGTCGAATGATTCAACGCCAGCTCGTGGTGATGCGACGGATACAGCGCAGCCTAAAAAAAGCCCTTGGGACCCAGTTGAACCAGCTCGTGGTGTGATTGGCAGTGGGGCGTACACTGGTGCGAACTACACAGGTAATAATGACCATGAAAAAGTCAGAATAGCGAACAGCCCTAGTGGTGAGGCACAAACATCGAAAGTTGTTAAACCTCAAACTCCAGAGCAATTTTTCGATGCTCCGGAGCCTGAAGATGGTGTAGAAGTCAAAACAGCACTGAAAATGTCGAATGATTCAACGCCAGCTCGTGGTGATGCAACGGATACAGCGCAGCCTAAAAAAAGCCCTTGGGACCCAGTTGAACCAGCTCGTGGTGTGATTGGCAGTGGGGCGTACACTGGTGCGAACTACACAGGTAATAATGACCATGAAAAAGTCAGAATAGCGAACAGCCCTAGTGGTGAGGCACAAACATCGAAAGTTGTTAATCCTCAAACTCCAGAGCAATTTTTCGATGCTCCGGAGCCTGAAGATGGTGTAGAAGTCAAAACAGCACTGAAAATGTCGAATGATTCAACGCCAGCTCGTGGTGATGCGACGGATACAGCGCAGCCTAAAAAAAGCCCTTGGGACCCAGTTGAACCAGCTCGTGGTGTGATTGGCAGTGGGGCGAATACTGGTGCGAGCTACACAGGTAATAACGTCCACGATAAAGTAAGAGTAAGCAACTATAAGCTACCAATAGAGATTCAAAGAGTCTTAGGTCAAAAGAGTGCGAACAAGAAACTTTACATGGAAAAAACCGGGAACGTTGCAACGGCTATACAATCTAGAGATATGGATCGTCAGGTGAAATTACCTTACTTTAATACTTCTAATCAGCTAGCTTCTGGAAGCTACAAGGCATATTTCCAAACATTGCGTAAACAGAATAGCTATGACGAGCTGAAAGAAGCTGATAATCAACAGAGTGAAGCACCTAAACTGAGGATTTTTGGTGGAAATGGCTTTCCTCGGGTTGATAAGAATAATTTTGTGCAAGTGTCCTCACATGCATAGTGAATAAAGCTGCCAAAATCCTACATACCGTAAAAAAAGACTAAGTTCAGATTTAGTCTTTTTTTTTCTTTTGGGCCATGAATACTTTGTCGAGTAAGCTTAGCGCCACTGATGAAATGAGGTGTTTCTCTTGTACATTGAACTTGAACCAGAGCAGCGAGTGATTCCTAAGATCACATTTAAGCGCAGCCATAATTCTAACGTAATTAAAAAGTCAGAAGTCCGCTGTTTCCAAGAAGCACAGGCCCTTGTTATAGCTATGCAAGAGCGTGCGGAAGAATGTCAGGTTATTCTTGAACAGCAAGTTGTTCAGATGATCGAAGACAAGGAAAAGGCGCTCAACGAATATGTTGAAGAATCATACAATAATGTGATTGAGAACTGGGTGGAATGGCAAAATGACTGGTTTGAGAATGCTGAATCTAAGCTCGGTGATTTACTTAGTGCGCAACAGAAACAGCTTAATGAACTCAAAGAAGAGCTAAAAATATCCGTCATCAAAGCGTTAAAAGAACGTCTGGTAAAGCTTAACCAAAGTGAACACCTGATAAGTCACCTGATTGAAGTACTTCATGCTGAAGTTGATGATGAAGCTAAAAACCTATCGGTAGAGAAAGTTATTCAAGAAGATGGCGTCACGTTAACTATTGAAAATGAAGACAGCATTGTTAGCATTAACACGGCTAGTCTAATTACTGAATTGAGATTGAGTTTGGATCAATTATGAAGCAGCTTTTTAAAGGTCAGTCGTTATTGTTCAATCCGAGTAGTGTCATTATCGCGCTGTTATTGCCGACGATTATACTGGTTACACTACCGGGCGGTGTTATAGACGCATTTATCTTGGTCAGTTTTATTAGCTCAGCATTATTGCTTGTGATAATGCTAGAAAACGATGAGCCGTTAAAAGTGACTTTCTTACCGACGGTAGTGCTGCTCCTAACCACTTTCCGACTACTGCTTTCTATTGCGACGACTCGAAATATCATTGCTAATGAAGATGTGGGCGATGTTATCGAGACGGTCGGTGAGTTTGTTATGGGCGGAAACCTGATTTCTGGTTTGCTGATTTTTGTCATTATCACCATAGTTCAATTTTTGGTTGTGACCAAAGGTGGTGAGCGTGTTGCTGAAGTTGGTGCTCGTTTCTCTTTGGATGCTTTGCCCGGTAGGCAGATGACTATAGATGGTGATTTAAAAAGTGGTCTAATCACCGGCGAGCAAGCACAAAAAATGCGTGCGGACTTGAGTACTGAAAACAAATTGTTTGGTTCCCTTGATGGTGCGATGAAATTCGTAAAAGGTGACTCAATAGCAGGTATTTTAATTAGTTTGGTTAACCTGTTTGGTGGTATTTACGTTGGTATTAACCAGTTTGATCTGTCTTTATCTGAGAGTGTTAGTCGCTTTTCAGTTCTGACTATCGGTGATGGATTGGTTTCACAAATACCGAGTTTACTTTTATCCATGGCATGTGGTGTATACCTTACTCGTATCAAAGGCTCAGAAGAGGAATCTAGCTCATTTACTAGGCAACTGATGACGCAGATTGGCTCATTTTGGAAAAGCTTACTGGTGATTGGTGGGGTGATTCTTGTTCTTGGTATTTTGAATAGCAACTTACTTTACGTGTGTGTGCCGTTATCTTTCCTCTGTATATTTGTTGCTTTTTTACTATGGCGCAAACAGGAGCAGCCGGCTGGCACAATGAGCTTTGAGCCTACAGGCTCTGGTCTGTATGAATCACTTAAGTTTGTGCTGCGTGATAATGCTCATCAGGTGGTTGTACAGCGCAGAGTAGAAGATATTGAACGTGTTCTTTGGGGGCAAGCTCTTGGCACTCCAGCGATTGATTTTAATAGTCAGATGGAAAGTGATATCGAGGTTTATATCTCAGACATCTGTGTATTCAAATTCAATCAAGATCAGTCACAAGATATGATTGAAGTGTTAGGTGATGAAGTATTTTTACGTCAAGAAGATGTGATAGTGAATGTTTCGAGTATTACCAACTACTTCCTTAGAAAACGTATGGTGGAAAAATACAACCTGCAATATACGAGCAATATTATTGAAGGTCTCGCAGCCCAAAGCGAAGTGATGAAAAATGAGATTGATTCGGCGATTGGCCTTAACCGTGTTCATGATGTGCTAAAAGAAATGATTCGTGCACCGGAGTTTTACTTGGATAGAGTTAGCTTCTTTGAGGCCCTAATTTATTGGTCACGAGTAGAAAGTGAACCTAAAAACTGGTTGACTCGTATACGCAGCCAAGCTCGATATGAAATTACTTCAAGGCTATTAGCTGGGGATGAGGGTATTCATGTTGCCTTATTAACTCCAGAAATAACAGAAGCTATTGAATCTTATGTGATGGGTGAGATTGAAGATGTCGATCGTTTACTCGAAATCCAACAAGGGCTGAGAAAGGAAATCCTACGTTTAACGACTCAATATGGTCGCAAACCAGTCTTAATTGTAAACGATAATGAAATAAACCCAGTAAAAGCATTTTTCCAACAGGTAATGACTACACTGTTAATATGCAGCCATGGTGATATAACGGACCAGGCATACGTTTCAAGCTCAGAGTCTCTTCAGCTTGCATCTTAAGGGGGCATTAAATGGAGTCTACTGAACCCAAAAAATATCCACCCACGGAAAAGAAACTCCGTGACCTTAAGAAGAAAGGTCAGTTTCCAAAAACAGAATTGGCTGAGCCGACTTTAGAGTTGATCGTTTTTGCTATTGTGTTTATTAGCGTCATTTATCTGATGTTTGAAAATGCCAATTACTGGATAGAAGAGATGCTCTATTCGGACATCAATGTTGGTTTCAAGTTAATGTATTCTCTGGTTGCAACAGTGATCGGAAGTTTAATGGTAGTGAAGCTGATTATGGCAGTTATTGACTGGGTGTTGATCAATAAAACAGTGATCAATACTGAATCTCTTGGGTTGAAAATGGAAAAAATTCACCCTGTAACTGGATTTAAAAATATTTTCGGTATTGAGGCGATGTCGCGTTCACTGCGTAAAGTCTTGGAACTACTGTTTCTTCTATTTCTGATGAAATATATATTTGATATTGCAGGTGATGAACTTAACACGCTGAAGCAGGTGAATAACTATAGTTTTTTCCTTTATAACTTTGTGTTCTATATGCTATTGGCTTCCTTGATATTTTTTATTTATGGCGTGTGCGTAGGTTGTGTAGATTTCTTAATTGAGCAGTATCATTTTAGACGTAAAAATCGCATGACTTTTACTGAAATGAAGAATGAAATGAAAGAAACAGAAGGGTCACCTGAAATTAAATCTGAGCGCAAGCGTAAAATGCGTGAGGTAATGGAAGCTCCGATTACTAAAGGAAGAAAGCCCACTTTTGCATTGGCTAACCCAACTCATATATTAGTTCCAATATGTTATGACAGAAATATAGATAAAGCGCCTGTCGTTTTAAAAATTTGTACCGACTCACTAGCTCAGGAAGAGAAAGCACGCCTGAAAGCGATGAATATTCCCATTATTGAGCACAAACCATTGGCAAGGGCTTTTTATCATAAGATGAAAAATGGTGAAGACTTTATCCCTAACGAGTTTTATCGGGATGTTGCCATGATACTTTCAGCTCTAAAGAAGCAGCAGAAAAAATGAAAATGACCAAAAAAATTAGTTTCACTTCAGCACTAATACTTTTACTTAGTGGGTGTAGTAATCAGATTCGTGATGACAACCTCATTCTTGATTATGATTGGAAGCCAGACGTTTACAATTTGGTCTTGGTTGAGGTTGCTGATGCAGATAATTTTCAGTTTTGGGTGCGCAGAGCACCGGAGTACGCTGAAGGTTCACCTCACCATAAGGCGTGTGTTGAAGTGGCTGAGCCAACCGAGCCTAACCGCTTTTACATTGCTAACCTTAACACATATGGTTTGACTGAAGTCAAAAGTTGCGAAGGCGATTATTTAGCAGTGAGCAACTTAGTTGCTCCTATAAAAAGCCGTGCTTTCGGTGGAACTCAATGGCAGGACGTTTATGGAGTGTCAACGAGCTTGCTTGATAATTCTAACTTGTTATTGAAGTTTGAGAGTCTTTTCCCTGTCAATGAGTATCAGCTCACTAGTGAAGGTCGCACTACATTATTTGCTATTATTGAAGAATTACAGAAATGGTCACTAGAGTCTCTAACTATATATGGTGTGGCTGATTCTTCTGGGACGTATAAACACAACCGTATTTTGGCAGATAACAGAGCCAGAGTAACGCGCGAGTTCCTTATTGAAGAGGGGTTGAGAAATGTGCCAATCTATGTGAGGGGTAGTGTTGAAAATGGTTTGTCTACTCCAGAGCAAAGAGTAACCCAGAGACGCTTTATGATTGAGGTAAAATTAAAAAAATATGAAAAATAGAAAATTCTCTCTGTTACTTAATGAATTTGTACAGCTAAATCAGGGTGGTCATCTCCAACTTGATGGTAGTAATGTTTTACTTTGTCACTACGGAGAGCGGCAAATTATTGTTGAAGATGGATCTCGAGTCGGACTTGAAGGACAGATAATTTTGTTGGCAGAATTAGAGCATCAGCAGTTATCGGCGGATTTGGCGATTAAGTTTAATGCTGATTTTCGCCTTACTACAAACGGTTACATTGGTCGAATTTCAGATAAAAACTATTATATATGTAACCTTTCTCTTCCAGAGCACCCTCAAGAACTTCAGCAACTTTTAAGTCAGTTCGCTGCTCAAGCTGACTTATTGCACTGTGAGATCAAGAGTCATGTGGTTAATTGAATTTGTTGATGGCCATTTAAATGGTATTTGCTTACCTTTTGAGCAGAAATTTACTCTTACGGGCAATAAAGATGCAAGAGTGCAAGACCTATTGTCGGTTCCTGAATATTTCACCAGCGGTACCGAGCTAAGTTTTGAAGTTAAAGACAAGAAAGTCCAGGTTACGGGTTTCCTACGTGGGAACAAAATAAAGCGGCTCAAAGCGAATCGTATATATAGATTTAAAGGATTAAGTTTTTTTGTTTTTCAAGAGGGGGCAAGGCAGCCCGCATTGCGTCGTTATCGCTTTAGGCAATATAGGTTACTTGCTGCTTTTACTTTCCTACTTAACATCGTTTTTACTTTGGCGCTTTATCTTGGTTTTATCAACCATCAGCAGTCTCAGGTTGCCACATATTTAGACCTAATAGGTTCAGGCTATATTAAAGATGGCCAATTGACTGTGTTTGATCAAAATGCTGTTAACAGATTACCGGAGTTTTTGCGGCAGAATATTAATCTTGTTGAATCAAATGAGTATCTAAGAGCCAGTAGGCTAGATATAGAGTTGGTTTCCGAGTATTCCCATCAGCCGATCACTGGCAGACTCGTATCGAAAGCGGATCGGGATGAAATAGTTATCGATACCTATGAGCGAGATAATCAAATCATGGCTCTGTTCGGAGGCAATGGGTTGAGCTTTACTAAGCAAGATGAGCATTGGTTGGTTTCCGATCGAGCCAAAGCCAGTCAAATATTAAAATCAGCAGGTTTGAGTTCTGTTGTTGCTCAGCTGAAATCTAGGAAAGACGAAACGTCGATTATCACGAGCAGTCAATTTCCATATTCGATTTTTTACTCCACCAAGTCAGGTGGTTATATATACGACCAACAAGGACGCTATTGGGAAGGCAGCACTGTCCCGCGTTTAGGGGTCATTCAATCCATCACACGCGACAAAGTCGTATTTAAGGATGGACAACAAACTCGAGTTTACCTTATTCAACCTTAAATAGGAGAAATTTATGTCAGAAGTTAACTTTGGAGTATCTCAGACCATCACTGCGTTAGAGTCAAGCAATGATATGGATACTGTTATTGCGAAAAGTAGCCCTGTGGTGCAAAGAGCTGCTGCAGCCAATACTGAGAGTGCATCTTCAACTTCTCAGCCCTTATTTTCAGCAGGCTTTAGTGACCCTTTGGATCTTATCGATGACCTTTTGAGTACATATATCACTTCGCAAACCGACGCAGCTGATAAATTGTCTAAGGAGATTGAAGCAAAGTCTAAAGCGATTGCAGATATTAACAGCCTTTGGGGTGAGATCATGGTTGACGCATTAAGCAATGTGAGTGATGCCGATAGTAAAAATGGTTTTGGGCCAGGTAAGAATGGAGAGGTAACATTGAGCAAATCCACCTTGGATAAGATCAATGCAATAATTGGGCAAGTTTCGGGTGGCGAGGATAATATCTCTGTTATCATTAATACAAGTAACACTTCAGGTGTTAGCGTCAAATATGATGAGCTTCAAGAAATGAATGCAAGAATGACGGCATATTGTGACAAGATTCAGGTTGACTTGGATACACAGCAGCAAGAATTTAAGAACATGATGACAGAGATTTCTTCTGCTCAAGAAGAGCTACGTGATGTAAGGCGCTCTGTCGTTACTATGTCGCAACAGGGGTAAATTCCAATGAAAATTGCTGTTGATGTTGTGGTTGGGCATACCACTATGACGTTAGATGAACTGAATCAGCTCCAGTCTGGGCAGGTAAAATCACTAACAGATTTTGTTCAATCACAAGTTATGCTCAAAAGTGGCAATGAATTAATTGCAACAGGTACGTTAATTAAGGTTGATGAGCAATATTGTGTGTCAATTGACGAGATTAACGAGCAGAAAGATTAATTCATATATATCAATAACTAAGGCAACCGAAAACGGTTGCCTTTTTTGATATTTTTATTTTTATATATTTTTTATTGTCAGTTCTAACAAAATCACGGTTTTTTTCATAATTTTTTCATCCTTTTTTTTTAAAACTAGTACATTCTCTGTCTGGCCAATGTCATGGTCCGCTACTACGAAGAATCTCAAGTCTTAGCGAATCTTAATTACAAACTGAATCAGCAAAATCAAATACGATATTGGCACTGAGGTCCCGAGTTATTAAATGTTGTCTGTTAATTGTTCGGGTGTATAGCATAGGGTAAAAAGAACTGGAAGTAGGGTTGAACAATGGATAGAAATTACGTTCTGGGTAATCAGGTGATTTTTGACATTTTAAAGCGTGAAATAGTTGCAAGTGATCAAGCTGTGAGTTTGGGAGGACGCGAAGCCGCAATACTGAAGTTGTTATGTGAGCGAGGCAACAAAGTAATTAGTAAAGATGAAATCCATGAAGAAGTATGGGGAAAAGTCTTGGTTAGTGAGACCTCTCTTACTAAAGCGATTTCAAATTTACGTAAATCACTCAGTTTATTCGAAGGTCTTGCCTGTGAAATAAAAACTGTACCAAAGGAAGGGTATATGCTCATTATTGACGAAGAATCTGTAGCAGAATTCTCCGTTGAAGAGATCCCTACATTATCGATTAAAAGTATTGCAAGTTCGGTCAAACCAGTTTCTTCTTCACCTCAATTACTACTGGCGTCTGAATCTATCGGAAATATTTCAACTGGGGGAGCATTCTGGTTAACCTTGGTTTTCTCTGCATCATTGCTTTCTTCAGCATTAACCACAGGAATTTTGCTGATGGTTCGCTGAAGATCACATTTTGGCATGGGTAACACAGCTCTGGTTACCCATGCCTCCTGATATTTACTATTTAGAATCTTAGGTTGCAAGAAGAAAAAGTACCCAAACTGTCGGTTAGAATAACAGCGAGATGTATTCCAAGTAGAGTTATAGTTCAAGTCTTATCATAATTAATGACTTTATCAATAGTGGATTTGCGTGCTTAGATAGTACCTGTTGGTTAAAAAATAACAGGTACCATTATGACATCTTCTTCTATACATTCGTTGAACACTTCAATGCCATCTGAAGTAATGTCACATTCCTCAAACATTACGTTTCAGCCTGTAAAACGTCGAGACATTGAGGCAAAAAACTTCGTCGACCTTACTTGTATGGATAATAGCCATGGCTTAAAGATGATGGTATCGATTAAAAATGGCCAATTAGTACTCTTAGCAGGAAAAAATAAAGGTTTATTGAGGCAAGCACGTCATTACCTGTCGTCCAAAAGCAATTACTTTCAATTACAGCTAATTACACCGAAGAATGTAAACGAGTTTAAAGAGTTATGGTTAGGTGATGATGGTAAACTTCATACTTTATTTACCACGCCGAACGATGGTGCTGAACAATATCGTGGTACCGTAAATATTGTTGGTCAGTTTGCGGGAGACATGAAGTCCGACTCTTCGCAGAGATCATATGATGTTATAGTTGTTAAAGATCTTGAAAGCTGTAAAACACAAGTTGTTCCGACCATAGCTTTGAAAGATGGAAGCCTAGTAAAAGTATTCAAGTCAGATTCAGGGCAAGGGTATAGTGTCTGCGATAACATTGGAAACTGCGCAGTATTAAATTTAAAAGGATTAAAACTCTCTCAAAGTGAATCTGTCGAACATATAAAACCATGTGGTTCATACCTTCAAGTCACTATCAAAAGTGACGATAACAATCAAAAGATAAAGTATTTGGATGCTAGTCATTTAAGCTTGAGCAGTGATACTCAAAATCTATCTCCCGTTGTAACCGATGAACCACCTGCTGGGTTTGCCCACTTTAATGTCAATAACAGTGGTCACTTTGCTAATGCTAATCCTTTTGTTAGCAAAAAGTTCAAACATATTGGTAACCAGTATATTCCCTTATCAGGATGGATTGATGGAATAAAACATCGTTTTACTAGTGGTCAACTTAAATCTAAGCAAGGACGCAAAAAAGACGCTCGTCTATCTTATTTAAAAATGGCAGATCCAGGCATACATACTGCTGGTCGTTGGGTGAAAGAAAGAGTTAATCATCGTAAGCCTTCACAAGCTTTGATTTCACTGACATCAGACATCAATTCAGAACTCATGAGTTTAAGGCGCTTTCAATTTGAGTGGAATTGGGAAGTGGGAGCTGAGAATACAGCGACTAGCAGTAAAAACACGGACTTTCGATTGCGCGAAGTTTTGAAACGCGAGATTTTTCCAGAGGATACTAAAACGGTTGATCTTGCCTGCTTGGATAAGATTCTTGAAGATAGGCTAAAAAAGCAGTTGGACTTATGTGTTACTACATTAACCAAACTGAGTCCGAGTTTTCAAAGCGAACATGGTTCTTATGATCAAAAGCTGAAGCCGCGTATTACGGCAATTCAAAAGAAAATAGTTTATCTCACCAGCCACCCTAACTTTACGGAGATGCCTCATCGAGACGAGGTAGTTCAGATCCAAGCACTGTTAAATACGCTTGTTGAGGCAAATTCCACCCCATTCAAAGAGAAGGACTTAGATCTATACTTACCTTTCATTGAACGCACGCTCACCAATACCCGGCTTTATCTTGCTACTTTTAAAAGTGAATCTGGTAAGAGTAAAACCCCATACTTATCTGACTTAATTGAGAAACCTAAGATGATATTGGTCAATAAATTGGGTATTGAGAATCAATCACAATTATTTAAGGCCGTCAGTCAGAGTATAGCATCATTAAAATCTGCCAAAGAAGTGATCAAAACAAGAGTTCGAATAGGTGAATCTATTCTGGATACAAAACGAGGTATCGGGAAAATCTGGAGTAGATGGTTGGGTAGAGATTGCCCAGCAGAACAAATTACAACTCAGCTTTACATGCGAACAAGTGCTTTACAAAAAGGTGATTCGTTGACGCTTAGTGCTGAACAAGGGATCAGTGGTTTTGCTGGTATTGCCCATTTCGGGCTTCCTTATCCTTTAGGAAAAGGTTGGTTTGCAGGCGTCGTAGCCAATTACGAAAAGCACTATGATTGCAAACTTGTCGCCTTAGGTGAGGGGAAAACCCAAGTCCAGTTTGTTCGTAAAAGAGAGAAAGGTGCCACAGTAATGGCAGGGACGGGGACTGGTCTAGAGGATTTAACCAAACTGGTTAAATATCAGCATGGAGCATTGGTCACTATTATGCCTTTTGAAGCGACATTGGCGATGACGGCAATGAAAGAGAGTGAGCAGAGCTTTGCATTTGATGTTGATAATGGGCATTTAAAAGACACCTTGGACTGTATGTTTGGGATTCGAGATTGGAAACCGGGCCTTGAAGAACAATTAGAAAAAAGTCAATTAACTGCCCGAGAGAAGCAAAAATTTGAACTAGGCGTTTCTGCTAATAGCGAATTCAGGCTTCAATTAGGTATTGATACGTCACCTAATTTTTCAATGGTAGCACCAAGAGCTTATGCAAAAGCTGGTATAAGCATCGCAGTCTCTCGTAAAGATATACGGGAAATAAAGTTAGGAGAGGAAAATAGCGCATTCCAGCGACGTGACTATGAAAAAGGCGTTGACGTTGAGTTCAGTAGTGGTGCCAATGTTATGCTATTCCCTCTTCCTGCGCCTTATGCATTGCCGGCTGCGATTGATGAAAAAACATTCATATCGGTGAAGCCATTGGGTGATGCACTAAAGTCGATACGTACCACAAAGAATCAAACAACAAAATCAGTGCAAGACTTAGTGCCGAAAATGACATGTGCAAAAGTATCGTCACAAGAACAAACCGCTATGGACGAGGTGATAGAAGGCTACAAAAAACTGATTGAAGAAACTTCTTTGCATCCTGAAGTGAGGAGTATTGCACTTACTCAGCTTGAGTTGTTATTAAACGCAGGAGAAAAGGGGGCTCATGAAGTGGTAAAAAGTATTGCAGCAGAAGAAATTCCTAATCTTAAGATTCGTTATGATGAAAAAATCCAATGGCGATCTCGCTGGGCGGATAATATGCGACGAGTTTTTCATATGAAACCCAAATATTCGACATCTTTTAAACAGATGATGGAGCCTTATGCTGGAGGTGCCAAGTTGTTGCGAGAGCTTCGCGCTTCGGCTCAAAGCCAAAGTCAAATGTTAAATGTAAACAAATCTTCTCTAGTAACAGCGACGGCCAATTATCAAATGCCAATGAGTATTTTACTTTGGCAATATCAACAGACTTTAGAGCGGCTTGAAAGTGCTGATAATAGTAAAAAGGCGCTGAAAACTCTTCAATCGTTAAATCAGCTGTTAAACAGAAAGGGTGATACTGCACGAGGTTTATATCAATTAGACAAAATAGAATGCTGCCGAGAGTCGTCTTTAAGTCACCAACCAGCAGGGATTCTACCAATGGTTCAGGTGAAGCAGAAATCTCAGGTAAAAATGAAAGAGCTCTTGGGTGATATTAAGTTCATATATGATGGGGATATTATTGGCGTTAATAATAATCTTGATGTATCAATTATAAATGCATCTGAATAGTTTCTCTTCATATCTTTCGACATGATGAAAAGTGACTTTTGTTGCTGGCGCTTGTCTTGGCGTGATTTGTCACCTTTTTTCACTTCTTTCAGCTAATGACTATTGGTAACTTTGTCGAACCTAAACAAGAGGAGCATTAAATATGCCAATGGTAACCCCCCCAGGTGTAGATAACGATGGTCACTTAACCACGAAAGAAGTGAGTGATAACTTTGAGTCATTTATTCAAAACTGTGATGACCAAATCGAGAAATTCATTAAAGACAATACTGACGCTTCAACTGGTGCGCTTGAACTCTCGGCCTCACAGTCTTTAGAACTTCAGCAACTAATGGCCGATCAGAGTATCGCGGCACAAACGGGTACTTCAACCCTTAAAGGTGTCAAAGACTCTATTATTGCGGCGGCACGTAATATTTAATTTGGTTGGGGCTAACTAGCCCCGCTAATCAGGTGGTTACGAGGATAAGTTATGATTCAGTTACTAAGCCCAGACAATGCGTTTTCCGGAGCTAACCTTGTATTACTACTTGTATTAGCACTGTTGTCTACCGTGTTCTTTATTTGTTTTTCTGGCTTTGTAAAATATAACATTGTCCTAAATATTATTAAAAATGCGGTAGGGACACAGCAGATCCCGCCAACAATTGTTGTAAACCTGCTGGCGGCTTTGATGGCGTTAAACAGTATTTGGCCAGACATCAAACCAGGTATAGAACGTATAAAGCCGTATTTTGCTGAGGTACAGCAAGAAGAACAATTGAACTTTCCTTTAGATCTGGGGCTTGAAGAGGAGAAGCCGAAAAATATTACCATGTATTATTTGGCAAGTAATATTTTTGACTTTTTCCCTGAACTTTTAAAACGAGCGGAAGATAAGACTAATCAACTGACGGCAATGATTGATATTCCGTTGAATTTTGATGAGGACAGTGACACCTTTAAATTCTTTTTAGGTAATTTGATTCTTGATCTATACCAGGGATTTGAGCTTGGCCTTAAGCTGTATATGGTGTTTGTAAGTATCGATTTTCTTATTGCTGTGGTGCTAAGTGGTGTTGGTATGACCATGCTTTCACCTACCGTTATTTCTACGCCAATAAAGCTTGCGGTATTTTACTTCTCTGACAGTTGGACTCTGCTATTTAGAGCGCTTGGCTAATATGGGTGAGATATTATTTCCAAGTTGGATGCTGTTTGCCGGTTTTTTTCTTTTTCTCAAGATCTATAACCCCACTCGGCTCTATTTAGACAATATCACTTGCTTGGCAATATCGATAGCGATGGCTATTTTTGTTGATGTAAGTCAGTTTGACCAAATGCCGACCTTTGGCTGGGTGATTGCGGTATTTATGTTTGCAGTTTTTTCTTCTGTGCCGTATTGGATAAGTGGCACCGTCGGAAGTGTAATTCAGCAGTTGCTGCTTTTGAATGAGCAGTCAGTGCAGGATAAGCGTTTTACAGATGAGTCCGAGGCGTTAGCCAAGTTTGGAAGTCTAACATTTTTAGTATACGCGCTTCAAAGTGGCACTTTATTTCGTCCCATTGTAGAGGTGATTACTCAGGGTAAGACGGATACGGGCGGACTTGATTTTGAAGCACTATACTTACTAGTTACCAATAGCCTAAAAATGATGGTTATTGTAGCGGGTAAGTACATCATCATAATGCTGACTATTACGGTTTGCTGTGGGTATGTTGACCTGTTTTTTAAAAAGGCGTCGCTATCACTATTTGTTACACCGAATATTAAAGCGATAGTGGTGATCGTATTGTTAAATCTCTGGTTGTTACATGACCAGTATTATGTGTTTAAACAAATGATGCACGAGGTAGGTTATGACTAGGGTTGATATGGTTAACACAACAGCACTAGCTGCGAAGAGTACGGAACAGTCTGAGTTTGATGCTATTGCTCAAGAAATCGAGAAAAGCGAAAATATAAATAATGAAATTTCCACTAAAAATGGAGATGAGCCAACTGTCTCTGACGAAGAAATCGCTGATATGATAGTAACCCAAGGTGTGATAAACACCAGTATACGTCAAATGAAAGAAAGCCAAGAACGAATTAAAGAGATCCTCAATGAAGAAGTATAAAAAACTAATACTACTTTGCTTGGTTCTACTTGCTCCAATGACTCAAGCCGAAGTATTGATTAAACAGCAAGACATAAACTTACAAACTGCATTAAAAGCGATTGCTAAAGATATGCAAGTTAAATTAGTTGATGATATCGATAGTAAAACAGAACGTCAGCTGATAACACAGACGCTATCAGGCAACGGCCCGCAGCTTTTAGAGCAGCTTTCTGAAGTTTACGATTTTGATTGGTATGTCTATGGTGGGACCCTTACAGTACAATCAGGCCAAGCGTATATCAACTATTCGTACAAACCACGTAATATAAAACCTAAAGCTTTACTCAGAGAGCTAAAACAAACATTTAATATCAGTGCAACAACCAAGGTTAAACTGGTTGAGCGCGGTAATTCTATTTTGTTCTCTGGTACAAGAAAGTTTGTTAATGATGCGGTAGGCTACGCCACTATGGTCGATCGCAACCAGTTTTTAGAAAATGGTAACGATCTTCAGTTGGCTAGAATTAACTTTCATTATATTTCTGTAGTTGATCGCCAGATTGATACTTTCGGTAGTTCGGTGGTATTTCCAGGTGCAATGAGTTTGATTTCTTCTGCGATTATCAATATTGGTCAATTCCAAAATGTGAGTAACGGCGAAGCGATTGAGAAAGCGTACAAAGTAAAGCTCAAAAATAGTGATAAACAAGAGCTGGAAGAAGAAGAAAAAACATCTAAAGTACAACCACTCCCTAGTTCTAACGCGTTGTTAATTCGTGGTACACCTGCAGAAGTTAAACTTGCGAAACGCATTGCAGCTTTGATTGATGTTAAACGTAAGCAGTTGTTATTTTCACTCAAGGTTTATGATATTTCGGTGACACGTGGTGAAGATCTTGGCGTAGATTTTAATGGTAGTAGAGGCATCTATGACATTGTGGTTAATCCGTTTACTGAGACAAAAGAATTCCTACAAAATTTTCAGGCACTTTCATCCAATGGTGTTGCTCGTGGAGTGTATGAGACTAATCTGCTGATTCTTGAAAACCAGCAAGGCCATTTTGGGAAGAAAGAAACCGCTACTATTAAGCTTGTCTCTGTCGAGGAAGTTCAGACGCAAGAAATAGAAGCCGATAACAGCCTATATGTTACAGGTCGCTTGCTACCTTCTGGAAGTGTTCAGGCAAAAATTCGCTATATAGAAGAAGCGTTAGACGATGATGAAGGTAGTGATAACGCTATTGCCGAGCCACCTCGTGTGAGTTCACAGTCATTAGAATCTGAGGTTTATATACACCCTGATCAAACGGTTGTTCTAGGTGGATTTGATAATACTGAAACTCAGTCAACAGAGACGGGTGTACCAGTACTATCTAGTATTCCTTTACTTGGTGAGTTATTTAAAAGCACCAATGAAACTAAGCGCAAGTACAAACGATATGTGTCTATTTCGTATGAGGTTGTTGAGTAATGCTAAATCATTTCTTCAAGGTTAAAGAGTCTTATCAGGATACGGTTATTTGCCATGTTTCGGTAGATACTTTTGTTGGACAGGAGTGTTTTATCAG
Organism: Vibrio pectenicida; assembly: GCA_024347015.1. Classification (GTDB taxonomy): domain Bacteria; phylum Pseudomonadota; class Gammaproteobacteria; order Enterobacterales; family Vibrionaceae; genus Vibrio; species Vibrio pectenicida. The sequence goes on from AP024890.1 coordinate 546,402, forward strand.
CACAGTTACTGGTGAAAGCATTCGTGGTGAAGTTATGAAAGTTGCAGGGCTGAGAGTGGAGATTAAACTGCTTCAGCCTGGTGCTGTGCAACGGGGTGCTAAAGTGGAGATCACTCCTAGGCGCTTTTGCTTCCCGCTTAATGAGGAGGCACTAGTCGGTAAAGTTATAAACTGCTATGGAGAATCGATTTACGGTGATGATTATCTAAATCAGCCAGGCCAGTTTGAAGATTTACCGATTGCCGTTGAGCCTATTCCGTTAAATATTCGAGCTCCGATCGAAAAGGTGTTTCCAACTAAGCTAAAAATTATTGATGGCCTTTTCACTATTGGTGAAGGTCAACGCGTAGGCTTATTTGCACCAGCAGGTGCTGGTAAAACGACCACAGTCTCCATTATGGCAAATAACATGGATGCAGATGTGGTGATCTTCGCCATGATTGGAGAACGTGCTCGTGAAGTGGTTGAATTCCTTGAAGGAGAAATCGGCCCAGAGGTTATCCAAAAGTCAATTACCATTGTGTCGACTTCTGAAGCAAATCCTTTGGAAAAGGTACGTTCAGGGTTGGTCGCGGTATCTATTGCTCGCCATTATATGGAGCAAGGCAAGAAGGTCGTGTTGTATTTTGACTCTTTGACCCGTTTCGCTCGCGCTCAAGCAATGCTTGATAATACTCCAATTAAAGGGGGCATACCTATTGGGGTGTCACTCGCTTTATCTCGTTTAGTGGAGAGTTGCGGTAATTCAATTCATGGCTCGGTAACAGGAATATTCACAGTCTTAATTGAAAAGGAAATTGATGACGACCCTATTGCGCACGAGGTGAAATCACTAATTGATGGACACTTGGTGTATTCAACAATGATTGCTTCAACTGGACGTTATCCTGCGATAGATGTTTTGAAGAGTAAGAGCCGTTTACAAAACAAGGTTCAAAGTGATGATTATGTTCGATTATCTGAACGAGTAAAAGACATGATATATCGATATTTCAATGTCGAACTCCTGATTCGGGTCGGTGAATATGAAAAAGGTAACGATCTGGAAACAGACGAGGCGATAGATAGATATCCTCACATTATGTCGTTCCTAAAACAAGGGTTCGATGGAGTTGAATATGAACAAACCCTCGAAGCAATGGAAGGAATTTGGTCAGCTTATTGATATTGTTGATATTCGTATTGGTAAGCAGCAAAGGAAGTTAATTAAGCTAAAAAAGCAGCATCAAGATCTCCTAAGTATTATTGAACAGAAGTGGCAGCAGATAGAGCAACAACAGCAGCACTTAAAAGGACTTAATGTCACTGATGAGGCAGATGCACTTAGGCTTCTTTTTATGAGGAGAGAGAGCACAAAATCAGCTATTGAATCGCTGTTTTTCGATGCATCTATTAATCGTCAAGATGCGGAAGAAGTGGCGTTGGAAATAACGGAAGTTGAAGCTGAGAAGAGAAGGCTTGAAAAGCGAAAGGATGCACTGAGTGAACTTCGAGAAGAGTTGAGGTACGTAAAGTCATGATTAATGTGTTTGAGGGAATAGTTAGACAGGATGTGTTTGGCGAGAAGGAAGAATTTGAACAGCTTCTAAGCCAGACGAAGCAGGATGTCAGTCAGCCTGATTCTAGTTCTGCTGTTGATGTTAGTGAGGCTGATGCTGCGCTTGATATCGATTCCTTGGACTCTAGTTGTGATCATACTCCTCTTTTTGGGGAGAAAGCTTTGTCTACTCCTGAAGTAAATGTGCCTGAGACTAGTGCACAGATGCTCGGCAAGCAGTCTGAACATGGTCTTTCGTTGGTCGCTAACATCGCAAACAAGATGTCGGCTAAGCCAGCCGATTATCCGGCGATAAAGTTAGATAAAGTAACCTGGCAAAGTTCTGTACACGCGCTGGTAATGACATTAACTGAAAAACCTGGTGCCAATAACAAGACAGTCAATACCAGTACTAACAGCGCATCAGTTATGACCACACTAAGAGATGCTAAACCTGAAACATCTAGGAACTTAGCTATTGATTCTTATCTGCAAAAGCCATTGCTAGGGCCTATGCAACACGGGGATGTGAAGAATCATTCAAGCCTATTTTCTGGTGGGGCATTGTCCACACAAGGTGGAGAATTAGCGAATAAAGTGAGAAGAACAGCTACAACGCTTGATACTTCAACACATTATCGAACTGGATTGCAATTCACCAATCGCAATTTGGTATTTAACGGAGGCATTATTCGCTCATCGCAACATGTCGGTAATAGTGAATTATCAGGCAAAGTGGTAAATGTGCATAATAAAAATTTAATCTCTGGTAACAGTGAAATTTCAGTTATGAATGAGGGTGTTAATTCAATTTCATCATTGATGAAACCAATACCACTAACAGAAATGACGTTTCCTAATTATAACTTAGCTCCAGAGTTGTTTTGGCAGCACCCAAGATTAAATAGTTATGTGGTTATGTACCGAAGTAAATACTATTTGTTCGAATTTGATGAACATAAAATGATAAACTATCTGGAGTATTCAGATGACCGTAATTGATGTTACTGCCGCTTGTTTAGATATAGTTAAAGATGCGATTATAATCTTCTCTTTGAGCTTTGTGATTACAGGCGTCATTGTCGGCTTACTCCAGACAGTATTTAGTGTTCAAGATCCTGGCCTTCCTATGGCCGCAAAATTAGTCGTTTTTATTGTACTTTTGACCCAGGTCGGCGGCAATATTTATGACCAGTTTCACCTGCTATTTAGGCAGTTGTAATACATTAAACTATTAACGTCTTTCGAGGAGTTTACGTTGAAAAAGTTACGAGAAATAGTCTTTAAGACTTTGGTGGATATTTTAGGTGTACCAGCCAATCTTTTATCTCGGATTGAAGGTGATGAGCCTATTGGTATTGAATTAGTTGATGGAGAAGAAATATTTATCTCTTTACATGATAAGACTATTAGAGCTTTTGTTGAGATTCCAGTACGTGATCGAAGAGTATTATCAGTTAAAGCTTCGAAACTAATGGAATTACTTGTATCTGACGAACAAGTCTATATGAGTACCAGCAAAGACAAGCTTATTATGGTTTCTGAATGGGAAGTGAGTGTGGCAAACGTTGAAAGAAAGCTAGCAGATAAATTAATGCTGTTTAATAAGGCAGTCCATTGTATTAAGGCGTAATATTCAGGGTTAAAAAGCTTTTATCGACGGATAAACGCCGATAAAAGCACGTATTTTCAATAACGCTTCATCGCCATAATCTGACCGCCGTTTAAAAAAGAGATGATAATGATATAGTCATCACTTCTATATTTAACTTCAACTGTATTTCGGGTAGATAAATAACGCTCAGCACTGTAAAAATTACTGCTGATTGGAAGGTCTGGTAAACGCTGATTTTCAAGAAAATTTGAACTATGTTCATTATAGCGAACGGTATATACGTTACGGCTATGTTTTTTGAATTCACCTTTGCTATGGCTCTCAAAGTAGACAGGTTGATGATCCTCGCCTATTTCCTCAACAACCCATTTAGATTCAAATTCATTATTGTGGAAATAGAGTTGCATTTTACTCTTGCCATGATAGTCATGTGACATATGTTTGACCTCGTATTCGACATCATAGGCGATCCCGGGTTCTTCACTGAGTCCGTATACGACTAAAAGTAGAATGTTAAAGCAGGCAATGATAATGAGGCTAGCGTAAAACATTATCAACCTCACTAATAACTAGTTGCGTGATGCGGCTTAATTCTACACCATCATCTAATAAAATGAGTTGGTTAGTTATATTTCCTTTGTCATCTATAATGGCTAGTGATAGATTTTTTTTGAGTAGTAAAATAGCTACTTTCTTTGGGTGGATTTTTTGTTGGTCGAGCCAGTCGGATACTCCTTCACCTATCATGGCAGCAGCATAGTGTCTATCTGAGTAGACTTCAGTGACACCTTTAGAATAGCCGACCTTGGGATACTCTGTAAGTTGACTTGGACTGATAAAGTGATGATAAATGTTATAAGAGACATTAATTGTTGTCACCAACAGTATAATCAAGATCGCTATTTTGAATTTTGAGAGTTGCTTCGAATTACCAAAAAATGCGTGTCTGTGATTTAATGATTTTGGTGAAGATACATTTACCTCTAGAGAAAAGTCATCTTTGCCTACTTCTTTTACGATAGAAGAGTCGAGCATATAGCCAACTTTGGATACGGTTTTTAGCCATCGCTGATCCTTACCATTATCTCCTAGCAGCGTACGTATATTTCGAATAGATTGCGTGAGAGAGCTATCAGACACGATTTTTCCAGGCCATCCTTTTTCAATTAGTGCTTCTTTAGAGACCACTTCTCCGGCATGGCAGCAAAGTTCATAAAGTGTGAGGAGATCATGAGTTCCCATTCGAAGATCTTGATTGGCTCGCAAATCGTTTTCAGATAAAGTGTTGCCAACCAAAACGAAATCTAGTATCTGAAAAGTTCTTGTGATCTTTTTTTTCGCTTCAGTCATATAGTTAAAGAAACTTAGTATGTTGTTGGTTGTTATGAAAGTTCCAAAGCATTCAGCAGCCGATGTTAAGTCGATAAATTGTGATAATCAGTTGCATACTGTCTGTCCTATTTACACGGTGTATAGCTATAATCACTGCACCATCAATATTATTATAATATGCCTGACATCGAATATGCGCAAAGACTTCTAGTAATACATGTGGAATAGTCCTACACCTATCACTAATGAGAATCATTACTTCATAAAGATTCTCATTAGTGATGATATTATTACCTAACTAAAACTTTAGTTCCAGAACTTACGTAGTTTAACCACTAGTTAAATATTTTATACAATTAAATATTTTTATATTAAAATCTATAATTATCAATAAATTATACCCTATTTCTTCTATCTGTCCGTGAGATAAAACAACTTAGTGAGAGTGCAACCATGCTTAGTTTGGTCAACATCTACGGTATTAAGAGTTGAAACAAAAAAGGTTATAATCTATACCTAAGAAATTTTATAAATCTAAACTTGTATGCAGCTACTCGGATTTGAACAGCTCAATAAAGTTACCATTTAAAATGGGCTGATTTGGGTATAGCTTGGTAGTATTCTATAGATAATGATTTAAATGGATTATAAGTCGGTTACCTATAATCTATTTAAGTGTAAAACTATTAATTTTAATTTTAATATTAATATAAATATAATATAAATATAATAAAAAGTGGCTTATAAATAGGTATGATTATCAGCTTAAAATGTAACAAATAAACAATCCCTTATAAATGGGAGATATTATGATAAATGAAAGTGAAGAGATGATAATTCAAATGATTATGATACATTTAAAAAAAAGCCGAGAAGAAGCAATAGAATATTATAAAGAAAAATTATGTAATAAGGTTAATCGTGAGTATTGTTTTTATTCTAAAGTGAATGAATTAACTTTATAAGGTTGTGTGATGAAAATAAAAAATAAAGAATTTATTTTTTTCTCTATTGAAGACATTATTATACCGCAAGAGCTGGATAGCGAAGATTTTGGAGAAGTTGCAAGAGAGCTTATAAAACAGAAAGCTATTCTTCTACCGGTGATATGCCATGCAGAGAGTGATCGACATGCTGTTCAATCATATAAAGATAAAATAATTGGTCATTCTATATTAGGTGGAGGTAATAATATAAATAAGATATTTAGAATTTAATTAAACTTATAATCTAACAATAATTTTAGATACGAAGGCGGATAGTTTTATCCGCCTTAGAGCTTTATTATAATAATGCTATCTAAATCAATTTACTCTCTTCAGCTCCAGTACACTTAGCTTATCATTAACTTGAAGAGTAACAAGGCAGTTACCTCTTGAGTTATATAAGTCCACAAATCGAATCGATAATATCGAGTCTTTAATACCTTGATAAGAAGAGTACTCACCAAATAATTGTTGTTTAGAAAATGTGAAAGCATGTCGACCATCAAGGTTCACTGAATGTCTTTTATAAGAGGTTTTGAACTTGTGTTCTGGTGCTTGCTTAAAAACCATTACATCAGACTGATTGGCGTCTATAAGTAGACGGGCTCCATCAAAATCAGCATGCCATAAATTATCACCATAACAATGCTGATGATTGGGGCACAATAGCTTAATCAAACCATACCCAGTGGCTACTAGTGCAAATAGAATTAAAGTTTGTTGCATACGTAGCTTTTTAGGCATGAATATAGCTCTCCATCTACTTCGTCAATAAAAAGTAAGTTATCCGTATCAATATCAGCAGTTTTTTCTAAGTCGGTATTACCGGGCTCAAAAGTAAAAGGAATACCATTTACATGCTGTAGCCGGTGAAATGGAAAATGGTGTACACACCTTCCAAATATGGCTCCAAGCAGCACAGCAGAGAAACATAAAATACTAAACTTTATATTGAACAGGCGTTTATAATTATTGATATCTTTTGGCAGCGTGTTGAATGTAAATGGATCACCATTTTGAGTATTGAGTAAATTTATCGGGCAATTGCACCTATTGGTATCTTTGTTCAACATAGTTGGCTCTAGCTGCAGCTTGTACCCTATTTTTGGAATGGTTTTTACAATAGGTTTATGAGTGAAACCTAGCTTTTTACGAACACTGTTGATCAGTTGATTTATAGATAAGTCTGTCGCATAAGTTGTTGACCAGAGTTCTTCTATTATCATTGTACGGGTAAGTACTTTAGGGTATGACCAGCATAGTAAAGCCAATAATTCAGCTTCTTTTAACCTTAGAGGTATGTTCGTACCTAGCTGAGGATTTGTGATGGTAAGTTCCTGAAAGTTAATTACTAAGGGATCCAACTGGACCTTCCTATGCATGTAAATTAGCTTTGAGTCTGGATCAGTATCAATCATTCCGTACCTCTGCTAATAATTTATAACTACAGAATTCCAGTTTAATAGTTAATTATATCAACTTTGACTTGTTAGATTATAATAACTTTATCTAAAAACTCTTGAATTCATAATTTCATATTGGCTGCCAGTTTTCTATTGATAGTTTTTTATATTTATTACCCTATTCCAATAGTGGATAACGATGGTTATAAAGATAAATTTAAACTATTTTGTAAGGGAGTTGTAAAATGTCATTATCATTTGTTATTGGGCCTATTGATAGCAGTCAGTATGGAGTGTTCATAAGTTCAAGTTTTGCCTTTGTACTATCAATGCGCTAGTCTTTGCGCCCAAAGCGGTCGCCAACCATGGCATAAAAAAACATTGCCTGTGGGGGTTAAGACATTGAGCAACCAATCAACCGTCGTTATTATTGAAGATGAATCTGCCATTGCCGAGAACCTGATCTATGTATTAGAGATGGGTGGCTACCAGGTAGAATGGTTTAACACGGCAGGTGAAGGTTTGACATTTCTACAACACAATTTGGCCGAGTTAGTCGTGTTGGATGTCGGTTTGCCTGATGGTAATGGTTTTGAACTGTGTAAAACCATCCGAGAATTTTCTGATATTCCTATTATTTTTCTGACTGCTAGAAGTGATGAAATTGACCGTGTGGTTGGCTTGGAGATTGGGGCGGATGATTATGTCACCAAACCATTTAGCCCACGAGAGATGCTGGCTCGAATTAAGTTAAGAATCAAAACCAAATCTTCGCTGACAGAATTAAAACCAGAGACGAATACCATTGTTACGCATGCTCAACCTACCCATGATTTAGTGGCACAAAACTTTGATTATGGTGTTGCTGGTCAAATGCTTGGGCTAACAGCCGTTGAATTTAAAGTTCTGGATAAGCTGATTTCAGTGTCATCTAATGTATTGAGTAGAGAACAACTCATGCTTGCTGCGGATATGGTACTAGAGGCTGCGTACGAGCGTAATATTGATACTCACATTAAAGCCATTCGCCATAAGTTGAAACCGTTTGATATGTCTGAGCGAATTTGCACCAAACGTGGTTTTGGTTATTACTATAGCGCAAAAGGTAGAGTATGAATCATTGGCCAAAGATCCCGCTTGGGCTAAGGTTGTTTTTTCTCTACTTCATTTTAGTCGCAATGACAGCTTATATGGTGAGTAAAACCCTTGTCCAAGAGCTTAAACCCACTGTCCGAAAAACCACCGAAGAGACATTGGTCGACATGGCGAACTTAATTGCCGTGTTAGCGCAAGAAGATTTGGTCAACGGCAAGCTATCAGAAAGTCGCTTCTCCGCATTGTTAGCTGCGTATGGCAAACGAGAGCCGCAAGCGAGAATTTGGGAAATTGGTAAAAAGGCGATTAACCATCGAATCTATATAACGGATAAACAAGGGACTATAATTGCTGACTCTTGGCAGCAAGATCTTGGTAAAGACTACTCGCAATGGAATGATGTATATCTTACTTTACGCGGTCAATATGGTGCGCGAAGTACCATGGCAGATCCCGAAGATCCACTCTCAACGATTATGCATGTTGCTGCGCCGATTTATCACCAGGGTAAAATCATAGGCAGTGTCACGGTAGCGAAATCTAATCGTTCTGTGCAGCCCTTTATTGATTTATCTAAACGTAACGTGCTGTTTTGGATGGCGTGGATGAGTGGCTTGGTACTACTTGCCGGTGCGTTGTTTGCTTGGCGAATCCACTCAGCATTGAACAAGCTAGAAAACTATGCAACAAAAATGGGTGAGGGCGAAAAGGTCTCTAAGCCGGCATTTCGTATTTTCTACGAATACGGCACACTTAGTGATGCATTAGAGAAAATGCGTAATCAGCTTGATGGTAAGCAGTATGTCGAAGAGTATGTTCAGACGCTAACCCATGAGCTAAAAAGTCCGTTGTCAGCGATTAAAGGTGCAAGTGAAATATTGCAGATGCCATTACCTGAAGACAAGATCGCTCGCTTTGCGAGTAATATTGAACGTGAAAGTGATCGCATGCAATCGTTGATTGATAAGTTGCTTGAGCTAGCTCGGCTTGAGAAACGTCCAGAGCTTGAAGACATTGAACAGATTCCTGTGAGACAAATGGTGAATGATGTTGTTCAAGCTGCCGATGCTCGTTTAAGTGGTAAATCGGTCACGGCGCAGATTAAGATTGAAGAAGATCTCATTGTGTTCGGTGACAGGTTTTTACTCAAGCAAGCTTTGTTTAACTTGATGGACAATGCGTTAGATTTCGTATTTGTACAAGGGTTGATTGAATGGACAGTATACGTTTCTAAACAAAAGATACACCTGTCGATTTTTAATTCTGGTCCCCATATTGTCGACTACGCGATGCCTCGTCTCACTGAGCGTTTTTACTCTCTCGCACGAGAAAATGGCGTTAAAAGCACAGGATTAGGGCTCAACTTTGTCGAACAAGTCGTCAAACTGCATAAAGGGACATTACAGTTAGAAAATGTGGAATCCGGTGTGAAAGTGACTCTGACGTTACCAACTCCATAGAAACTCCACATTAGCTTCATTTATTCTCCAAATTGCTGATTTAGATTATTGATATCAGCAAACGGAGAATAAAAAATGAAAAAAATTTTCACTAACCAACTCGGCATGAAGTTCGTCTTCGTACTGTTTTTGTTTGTCTTACTACAGATCCCACTTTCAATGGTCTCTGGGCTAATTTCAGAGCGTTCTGATCGCCAAGATGAAGTCAGAAAAGACATTGCACGCAGTAGCAGCGGTGAGCAACGCATCATTGGCCCTTTCATCATGGTGAACTACACCGAGTCCACTAATCGAGGTGAAAAAGTACAGGTTAAAGAGCGCCGTAAATTCCTTTTACCCAGCACTTTTGATATGAGTGCCAATTTAGATAGTTTTGAAAAGTATCGCGGTATATATAGTGCGCGCTTATACAAAGCCCAAGTGGCGTTGAAAGGCACTTTTGATGCACAAGAATTACAAGCCTTGCGTGCGCTAGAAATCGACAATATCAACTTAGTGGTAGGTATTGAGGACAGCCGTGGCTTGATTCGCCTAAATGACATGAGGCTCGCGCAGTCAGATATCGAAGTTATACCGGGAACAGGGTTAGATAAATTGCAACAAGGCTTTCATAGTAGTTTGAAATTGGATGATTTAAGTACAGATCAACCTTTGGTATTCGATCTTAACTTTTTGTTGCAAGGTATGGGGCAACTGCAAGTTACGCCAATTGGTCGTCAAACTCACGTTGAGCTATCTTCTACTTGGCCACATCCGAGCTTTATTGGCGATTACTTACCCGTGTCGTCTGAAATATCAGAAGATGGTTTTAAAGCGGAGTGGGTGAGTAATAATTTTTCTACTAATATTGTGCAATTATTCCAGAGTTGTTTGTCATCGAGCAACGCATGCCAAGAGCTTGATCAGCGACAAATGGGCGTAGATTTGATTGACCCAGTTGACCACTATTTAAAATCTCACCGAGCGGAGAATTACTCACTCCTGGTTATTACGTTAGCCTTTGCGAGTTTTTTTCTGTTAGAGCTATTTCAAGCGCGTCCGATTCACCCTGTGCAATACGGTTTTACTGGTTTGGCGTTGGCACTTTTCTATCTACTACTGATTTCGATGAGTGAGCATTTGGGTTTTAATTGGGCTTATTTGGTCTCTGCGGTGGCGTCGACAGGGTTATTAAGTGCGTATGTAGGTGGTATATTAAACAAAGCTAAGCATGGCGCTATATTTGGTGCTTGTTTGCTCACACTCTATGGTTTGTTGTTTGGTTTACTTCAATCAGAGAGTTACGCATTAGTTATGGGGGCACTGCTATGTTTTGCGACATTGAGCTTTACTATGATGGTAACGCGTAACGTCGACTGGTATGCTCGCAATCCCAAAGTAGATCAAGAAACTAAGGCTGCTGATGAGTATGCTTAAGCTAGGGAGTCGGTACTAAACCTGATAAAATCGAGGTCTTCCAGTAATCATGTTGATAGCACTGGGTTTACCTAACACTAGGAACTATTTTGACCAATAATGATATTTTACGCCGTGTACGTTATACATTTGATTTAAAAGACAATGTAATGACTGAGATTTTCTCCTTAGCAGACTTTAATGTGGAAGGTGAACAAGTTACTAGTTGGCTCAAAAAAGAAGACGATGAATCTTTTGTTGAACTCAGTGACACAGAGTTAGCCATATTTCTCAACGGTTTAATCAATTTTAAGCGTGGTAAACGTGAAGGTGAACAGCCAAAGCCAGAAGAGAAATTAAGTAATAATATCGTATTCCAAAAGTTACGTATTGCCTTGAATTTAAAAGCAGAAGAGATCTTAGATATTCTGAAACTGGCAGATTTTCGGTTAAGCAAGCATGAACTTAGTGCATTTTTCCGTAAACCGGAGAACAAGCACTACAGAGAATGCAAAGATCAAGTTCTACGCAATTTTTTGTTAGGCCTTCAGTATCATTTACGCCCAAGTGGTGGTGAGCCAGAATTATAACAAAGGACTATGGTGTTTATGCGAATTATTTGTACGAGAAATTCCATATAACACCACCTCTTGCCATTGATTTAAGATGACTCATTACACAAGCAATAATAGCGACTTTCTCGGTCGAGAGGTCGCTGTTATTGCAGTTTTAATATCAGATTTGCTTAGATTGCAGGCATAATCACCATATTGATTATGATATCTTTTTTCGCTTTCCTTAAAGGATTATTCCTCTATACCGTACATCACATGTAGAGATTCTAACTTTCCTTCAGCATGATTTTTAAAGTAATTGTTGAGAATCAACACAATTTTTTCAGCTTCAGGGTGGTCTTTTCGTACAGCGGCATGCAATGGTGTTGAGTCAAGATGACTTTTACTAAAGTAAAGCTCACCTTTTGGTATCTTCATTCCATGCGAGGTCCATTTAGCAACAGATTCGTCGGCCACAATGACATCAGCTTTGTTTGCGAGTAAATATCGGAGGCTATTAGGTAGGTCTAGGGTTTTGACTATCGTCATTTCTTTATATTGGCGTAAATTTTTGGCGTACGCATAGTCGTTAATTAACGCAACTCTCAGCCCCTTTAAACTATCGAGTGACTCATACTCAAATTTAGACTCACTAAGAGAGATAAAGATTACATTATTGTGCGTATAGGGTTCAGTGTATAAGAGAAACTTTGCTCTTTCTTCTGTCTTCCACAGGGAAATGATCAGATCACTTTGACCAGACTTGGTTTCTTTAAGAACCCTAGTCCACGGCTTTATCGAAAATTCGAGATCGTAACCGGCAGAGATTAAAGCATCTGCGACGATATCATGAGCAATCCCGCTGCCTTGCACAGAGTTCATAATGTAGGGCGGCCATAAATCTTGCGACATCTTCAAGGTTGAGGCTGATGTTAACTGGCTAACAAGCAGTAGTAACAATGGGCCAAAGCATGACAGTGTTTTCTTCATCCTCATTACAACATTCCTCCAACGACTTTTTTCAGCTTATAACAAATATTTAACCCTACCTTTGCAGAATAGCGTATATCTAGCGGCTTACCTGTGCATTTTGCGCTTTGTCGGGGGATTTTTTTTAGGAAAAACAGGATTGTATAGTATGTGCGTGCAGCAATTCATTGATTGGTATGTGATTTAAATCTCATATATGAAACAACTGTGTCATATATCGATTTAGTAGGCAGGTAGCAGATCATAAAGATCCGCTTGTCGTACAGTACTATAGAGAAGGACAAGTGGATGTGCAGACACAGCGTCAAATAGATGCTGTTCAGCCTTATTGTCCTCAATGTTCAAATATCCAAGGTGGGCAACTAGGAGCTTTAGGTAGGAAAATGAAAAAAGAGTTGGACTTATAACAATGATGCCGTTGGAAAAAAAACAAAAAGATATTTGTAAGAAGTATTCAATTTCATACCAAGAGTGCGATTTAAATTTGAAAGTTGGTATCTCTAAAAATATTAAGGATGGTGTTAGACCATTACATGGTCTGCGAGTCAAAGAGGAAAATGGGACAAGTGGCTGGTATATCTGGGCAGGAGAATGGTCAGATGAACCAGATTTTTTTGTACCTCTTCATGGTTTACATCTGGTCGATTGGGCCGACATTGTAATGCCATATCTAGGACTACCAGAAGGATGGCGATTTTTGATAGATGAGGGTTATGAAGATGTTTGGCAAGACCCTGAACTTTTGAATAGCTGACATAGAGTAAACATAAAAACAGGCACTATATAGAGAAGAATACGGTGCCTATATTTTTATCTATGCAGCGTATTTTGACTCATACCGTTCAGAAAGTAGTGAATGATGAACTTCACTATTCCCCGATATCTAAATCTTATTCGACCAAATTACCTTGATTTAAACTCAGCCTCACCGTAAATTTACGCACTAACATTCATATGCTTAAGTGAAGTAGTGGTTAAAAAATGGAGCTTTTCATCCAAGCACTTTTAGGCGATAAATACTGGGTAGCGGTGACGATTGCAGTCGTCTCTATTTTGCTCAACATCCAGAAAGTGACTGAGTATTACTTTTATCTGCGTAAAAATAGACAAGCCCAGATTTTAGCCGCATTGCAAGAGCCTTTAGTCTCAGCAGAGTTAAAGGCTCACTTAAAAAATGAGCTCGATATTGAATGTTTTAAGAGTGTTCATGGCGTGCGTCTTAGCATGCCGATGCTAAATGCTGTCTTTTTACTTAATCAGAGGTTAGACAATAGTGTCGCATTCCGGCATGTCTTGCGGGCTTTTAAGAATACACCCGATATCACTGGCATAGAGCAGTATTCATTTCGTATCAAGGTTAGTCTACTTGAAACCCTAATGAAGTTATACAACCTTATAGCTGGCGCTCTTATTGCTGCTTTCGGTTTTTTGGGCTTTATGTTGTCTATCCACATAATAATAACGGGTGGTGAGCTAAGCACTTATATGACGGGTATTCTACTTATTCCTATCGGCGCTTTTATGTTTGATGATGGTGTGGCTTTTATCTCAGTTCGCCACATAAATGCAGCACTTGAGGATTATGAATTGACAACATTGGAAAACCCTAAATAATCGAAAAAGAGTGAGTTAAAACTCACTCTTTGATAGAAGAATTAAGGACCAATAAATTAATACTTCGCTTTACACATTGCCAAAATCGCTGTAGCCATTTGCTCAGAGCTTGGTAATTCAGCACCCATAGATTCATAGCCTATCCCTTGTAGTTCCATATTCATACTTTGGAATAAAGAATTAAGTGCGTTTCTTCTCTCTGGGTTACGAAGCTCTTCAAGTGATGCAACCGCACAACCGCGCATATCTAATGTCGCTGCTCTTTCGATCAGTTGATTTTCTTGATCTGTCAATGCAGCAGTGTTAGCCACTGCACCAGTTGAAGCGAGAAGAAGAGTAGCTAGTAGCGTTGTTGTCATTTTCATAGTCTTAAACCTTGTTTCATTGTGAGTTAAATTGATAAAATAAACTATTGATTTAATTGAACTTAATTGAATAATTAGTCAAATTCAGAATAGCTATAAATGAAAATCATGGACAAAAACTCTGAGATATTATGCGAAAGATGTGAGTTATGATGCGGCGAAAAGCAACCATTAAGATTGTAAGTGAAGTTATTTGTGATGTGCTTGGCTGTGAGTGATTCAAAATGCCATGTTGCGAAATACGTAGCGGATAGACTGATAGATACAGACATGCCGGTTTTAACGGATTTCAGCAAAAGCTCAGTGGGAAGAAAAATGAAGCGCTTCCATAAAAAGAAGATCCCTTTTGTTATTACTCTAGCGTAATATCACCTTGTTTTTCAGAAAGGTAATACGTGTTGGTCCCCCTCACCAGCCAAATTATAGCTAGTACTGATTAAAATCAGTATTTCTCAATCTTCATTTTTATAAAAACAATTGTCGGAATTCGCGGTATTCTCTATAGGACAGGATTCCATATAAGGGTCATGAGGTACGCAGAAGGTATAAGCGCCATCTGTTTCTGCACGAGTACCTTTCTCCCAATCATAAGACCAATTATTGTACACAGCATATCGACTTCCTGGTTCGTTACTCTCTGCACTCCACACATACCGCTCATGCATGGGCTCTTGATCTGCAGGCTTGGTATTTTTGTCATTAAGATAATCGATGATGATTTGATAGGGTGGGAGCTCCCAACCACTATTAGCGCAGCGTCCAGAAGCTTTAGAAAAATCTTCCCAATCAACGTAATACTCGTAGGCTCCATTTAGGAGAAAGTACTCGCTACATACCCACACTAAAGCACCATGAGAATTGATTTGCGAGCATTGCTTCTTTTTAACATTAGAATATGAGTTAGTAGACCATGTTTCCGAAAAGTAATCCGATGGCGGGATATAGGCATCATAATCTATCATAGAGCCAACCTTGTCACCTGGCGCCCATGACTTGCCGGTTTCGTCGGTACAGGCTTTATTAACTGTGTGGGTAACTTCGACATGTGGCATGGGTAGTCCAGCGACACTGATCTGTTTGATATGCGTAGTTGTTGAGTTATCAACGGCAGCGCATTTTCCAAACCAACTAAAATCACCGCTCCAACTTCCTTTTATCGTCCAGCCTTTAGAGAAAGTGCCCATATAGCAATCGTCGCAGCCAATTTCTGGCTTTTTATCCAAGAAGTCACAGGTAAAATTACCTGGCGTACTCCATGAATTGCATGAGAGGCGCGTAGACGTTTGAGAAGGCTCCGATGGTTGTTCTGCAAGGCTCTGCGATTCATTCGCATTGGCTGTGGTAACAGACTGAGCAAGAATCAAAGATGCCCATAGCAAAGTAAAAAATCGACTGGTTTTCATATCTTATCACCTACCAAATTCGCCTAACACAACTGACTTTTGGTGACTCAAACAATGTTCAATGTTTTGCGAAACACCGAATAATGACATGTTAACAATATTCTAAACCACATCAATTGAGTTAATAATCAATAAAAATTTAGCATGTATTGGTATGGAGTAAAACTCTATATGGGGTGTATATTTGTGTTTCCCATGAATCTTAACTTTATTCACCGATGTAGTGATGGGACTCGCTATGCAAGTCTGTACCTTGTTTAAATCCGTCACTTTCATGGCTAATATTATCATCTAAAGTCAATATTATCAGTGATTTGCTTTTTATCGTATTCCATGTTCTTGAACAACCCACACCCACTTATGTGAATTTAAGTTCGTATGTGTGGGGAGTATGATGACTGCCAGTGGTAGAGATTGTTGTACTGGCGATGACTTTATTTGGGGCAGGTTTTCGTTAGTTAGCCACGTAATAATGATGTCCATAAAAACGTTAAAAAAGGAAATCGACCATGGTAACCGATGCAGCGAGTAAGTAAGCGAGTAAGTAAGCGAGGACACACACCTAAAGTACTATGTAACAACGGAGAAATGCTCCGAAGATAAATTGGCGGTAAATATGAGAATGGCCGAAAATGAAGTGCTTTCAGTGATTCCGGTTCGCAAAATCAATGGTGCATCGTACTAATTAACCCAACAATTTAAGCTTGCAGCTAACGCCTAGCATCTTTGTTTTACAAAAGTATATACTAATATTTTGTGCGGATTAGTTTAGGGTTAACCAACAATCAAAAATGTTTATTTATGGAGAACACAGTGAATGTAAGGAAAGCGATCAAACAAGACTCGAGCAAGTTGCTAGAATTGATTGAACATAAAGCTGAGTTTGATCGAAGCATGAAAGGGTTTGACGGTCAAGTCTCAACGACCACAGAGAAGATTGAACGAACCTTATTTAGTGAGCATCCGTTTGCTTATGCTTTGCTATTGGAAGTCGAGAGCGAAGTTCAAGGATTTGCTTTATTTCATTATCGTTATTCTTCCTTTAGTGGCGATCCGTCTATTTGGCTTGATGACTTGCTGGTTGTTAGTCGACATCGGTCAAAGGGGTATGGCGCTGAACTTATGTATGCTTTGAAAAAAGAAGCGGAAAAGTCATTAATGTCTCATATTTCTTGGACAGTTAGTCCTTATAACACCAAAGCACATGAGTTCTACAATAAGTTAGGAGCACTAGTCGAACGAATGGATGGTCAGAGACCATATTTTTGTTGGGTAATTTAATGGGTGAAGATGAACAAAATAGTTGGTTTTGTTTCGTGCCTCAACAAGTTTAGCCAACTATTTTTTACGCTTAAGGTAGCGTTATAGCGTAAGGCAAACATGGATAAAATAATCGAACTTATTAAGCAAGACCAAGTAAGGCTATCAGCGTTAGATTACGTATCTAAACTGAATTTACCTCAATGTTATATAGCCGCAGGCTTTGTCCGTAATTTGGTTTGGGATTCGTTACATAATTTTGATCTGCTAACACCTTTAAATGATTTTGATGTTATCTACTATGAGCAACATGAACTAGATTCAAATACTTACTTAAATTATGAAGCCAAACTGAAAGAGTGTATGCCCGAAGTAAATTGGCAGGTGAGAAATCAAGCCAGTATGCACACCGGCCATATTTAAGTACTTTGGACGCTATGAGCTTTTGGGTTGAAAAAGAAACGGCTGTTGCTGTTCGGAAAGTTGGACTGGACCAGTACGAATGCATTTCCTCTTTTGGTTTTGAATCACTATTCGATTACTGCATCACATATAACCCAAAGAGATCACGAAAAACGTTTGAAAATCGAGTAAATTCAAAAGGGTGGCTAGTTCGGTGGTCATCTTTGAGAGTTGCACTATAACAGACCGTTTGAGCTGATTCGCAATGCTTGTCTCTTTTGCTCCTTATCTGTTATCTCTTTCGGGTTTATTATCGTCGGTAGAAAGGTGTGATGCCTTGTTTGGGCTAGCGAGTTCCCTAGTTCTATTATAATGCTATGCATACAAGCTAATGGTTTAAGTTCGATGGTGGCGTTATGGTGCAGAGTAAAGTTAAAGTAAGGGAAATGCATGAGTGAAAAAGTAATAGTAGCTTTGAAATGGCTCAAAGGACTTTTGGAAACTGAGTGTGTTGAGTATCAAATTGTTGGTGGGCTAGCTGCAACTATTCATGGGGGTAGCCGTGAAATTGCAGATATAGATCTTTATATCCACAATGTCGACGCAAGCAAGATATTGGAACACGTATCGCAATTCATATCTAAACCTTTATCCCATTACGCTGAATACGGTTGGGATCTAGAGTATTTCCAGTTAGTTTACCAAAATCAAAAAATTGAAATAGGCTTATCTCAATAATTGACTGAATTGTGTGTCCTCAAAATTCCCTCTCCTCGAAATTTTCGGTTTGATTTAGCTTAAATTTTTACGGCACAAAGGGTTAACTATGGTGGCCTGCATTGCTCACTACTTAATTGGGCGCTATGCCTTTCTAAAAAATGGATGTTGTACATGAAAATAGTAAAAGCAAAAATTGAACAATTAGACATAATCTCTCCCCTTTTTGATGCTTATCGAGTGTTTTATGGTCAAGAGAGTGACCTTAATGTTGCTCGTGCATTTATTGAGTCGCGTTTAAATAACAATGAATCGATTATATTTCTTGCTCTTGATGATGAATGTAATGGTTTAGGTTTTACTCAATTGTATCCAAGTTTTTCTTCTGTTTCGGCTGCTAAAATTTGGGTCCTTAACGACTTATTTGTTTCAGACACCGCAAGAAGACAAGGAGTAGCGAGGAAACTAATGGATGCAGCGAGAGAAATGGGATTAAAGGACGATGTGAAAGGTCTATCCCTAGAGACAGCTGAGAGCAATGGCAATGCACAGCAATTGTATGAATCTTTAGGTTATAAAAGGGAATCAGGGACGTATCATTACTTCTTACAACTACAGCCTTAAAAAGCAAGTTAAGCAGGCTGTTAATGTGTGGCTTTGCCAGTTCGGTTTAGCTTTAGTGATTTCGGTGTTAAGTTTGAGTGTATTGGTAGCGTTGTCAGCTACTGAATTGGGTGTCATACAACATTTTCAAAATCTAAGTTGAACGCTAGAGCTAGAATTGATCTTAACTTCTACAGTAGGCTTTCAAATATCTAAAATTTTTGGGTTATTCTGCTAGTATTGCAGCTAATTATTTTGATATTAGGAATCGATAGTGACCCAAGAACAACCCAAAAATCCTCTACACGGTTTGACGTTAGAGAAGATTCTTACTCGCTTGGTTGAGCATTATGGCTGGGAAGGTTTGGACGCTCAGATCCAAATTAACTGTTTCTATAATAATCCTTCAATTAAGTCATCTTTAAAATTTTTGCGTCGAACTCAATGGGCAAGGGATAAGGTTGAAGCTTTGTATATTCATACATTTAGTTCTAAGTAAACGGTTTATTATAGAGAGGCTATGGTGTCAATAGTTAATTTTTGGCGCTGTTCTCACCCCGCATAATACGGTCTTTCATTGCACGGTATTTGCAGTTTGCTTCCGCTTTAGTGTTTACTGAACCTGGTTTAGGTAGAGTGGTCTGCGTTGCTCACCCTTTAAAGCGACGCTGACGGATCCCCCTCAGTTATAGTGACTGTCCTGATCATGCTATAACACTCCTCTAGTTGTAGTGATTACCACTGTAACAAGTTGTTACTATTTTTGCAATAAAAACAATGGCTTGTGATATTTTCTGAAACTGTATATTCTGTTTAGAACATACCATGTTGTTCATTTTTGGATTACAGAAAATAACAAATGAATATCCAGAATTCAATAAATGCAATAAACAACAATAAATTTAGTACATCAGAAATTATAGCGCAGCACTTTAAGTTAACGGGGAAAATGATGAGTTATCCGATGCTAGATTACGACTTAGAAACGCTAAAAAACACTCCCGAATTCCAAGATCAATCGTTTGGTATTTCTCGAATTCAACGTTTTATGGGTATCGGCTATAACCGTGCTTCGCACCTAGTCGATGAAGCAATGGAAATTGGTATTCTTGTTAGAGACAAAGAGTGTGACTGGTTGGTAAGGTTAGCCAAACAAAGTTAAGGGAAACTATGAACGTTAAAGATTTAAGTAACACCACTATTTTTACGGTGACAGCAGTAGATGAAATTACAGGTGAAGAAATGCCTGTTCAAGTGGTTATCACTCGAGATTTTAGCCGTGTTGTAGTTTTATTTAAGGTTGTTCAAATAGGGGCTCCTTTAGAGTGTTTATCCCTAAGGAAATGGGCGTTTTTTGGTGAAAATTCATTGGTGATTTGTGAAAGTGCCGAAATGCCAAATATCACATTTTCGGTAACATTAAATGAAGAGGATTTTATCGCTTTAAGTGAGCATCCTTTGTTGTCAAAGTATCTATCAATTTAAATCTGCTTTTATAGACTGGTCTAATAACGTTTATACATAGTAGCTATTTATGAATGACTAGAAAGTCATAACAAGTCGCTGAATAAGTTATAGTGACTATCCTTACAACTTTAGTCCTTATAACTTTCAAGCTAAACAATGGAAGATATTTGATGGATGTAGATTAGATGGTATTACAGTAGCTGTTGTTGGTACGGCATCAATGTTTTAAAAAAGCATAATGTAATGCGCACAGCGCTGCCTTAAATTGAGCCGTTGCTACTACAAATCTCACGCTGCTTCCATCTTGATAATAATGAGTGTTTTCAGGATATATACCATGTTTTTCTAAAGCGCTACAGCCTACCGATAAAGTCTGCTCAGAATCTATTTTGGTACCAAGTACTGAAAGTAAAGCGACTCGTTGGACATTTAACTCATTATCAGGTAATAATTTTTTTACTTTGGTGAATATTTCCTCCCAATTATGTGCTGAACAATCAAAGTAGTAACTCACTACTTTTTCAAGAGTATCATGATGCAATAGACTAATACCTGGTAATGCTAGGAGTTGATACTCTAGAGTATCTAAATCTACATTATTATCCGTTAGCCAAACTTTTAAAACGCATACATCTTCTTTTCCTGAAATCACTTCAACTTTTGGCTTTTCTGGGTGGTGGCTACAGCTAATGAAAGTCCCCGGGTGCTCTGGCTCAAAAGTGCATTTAACTCGAAGGTCTATATTTTTTTGAGATAGTTCTTCGATTGCTGCGGGATGGATAACTTCATTTGATAACGCTGACAGTTGATTTGCAACTTGGTAGCTTGAGTTACCAAGAGGGCTTACCTGTTCAGCGCCAATTAGCGCGGGATCACCTGAACTCACGTGGTGAGATTTGTGTATGATAGCCTGTTTCGCGTCTGTTAAGGTGGCTATTCTGCTTAGAGTCAAGTCTCCGTAACGGCGATCATTTTGACAATGGTTATTCATTTCACATGATGCATACGCGGTCACTATAGGAAGCTCATTGCTTAAATCTAGTGCACCGAGGTTACTCCATACTTGGCAATCAAGTGATTTACGCAATTCATTCGGGGAACCAGCTAAATCTATAAATTTAGTTTGAACACCATAACGTTTGGCCTTCAGTGCAGTATTATAAGCACTGTGGGCTTCACCTATGGATGCTAGTCGCTCTCGAATTAGGTTCCAAAAGCAATAATTGGATGAGTCGTGTTCGCTATGGTTCATTGATAAATGATCTCGAATCCACTGACGAGTACAAGACACAAGTTCTAAAATAAAATCATCCGCTTTTCTACGTAACATTGGATCGGCAAATAAACTCTCGTTCACCAATAGTAACCTTTGAATGACACTGTCGAGTTTACTTTCCCAAATGCAGCCTCCACTGAGAGTATATTGATACACTCCAGGCTCATGCGTAGTATTATTCTCTAAAAGAGCATCTGTGATACCTTGGTATGCTGGCACAACTAGGATTCTATTATACCTAGCTTTAGGCTCTGGTTTGAGAATAATGTTATCCAACACAGCGTCAAAGTCTGCCATTGAAGAGCCACTGACTTTTTCCACAGTATGAGACATAAACCTTCCTTTTATATCTATGACAACTTTTCAAAGCTATAGCTATCTTCTAAAAACTTTAGAGTTCTAATCTTTTAATGTTGATGTTATATCAGCGATAAAAGACATAATTCAAGATAGCACAGGTTATACCACAAGCCAATGTCCTGGAAAATAATTCGACATCTAAATATAATGTAAATGGAAAGGCAATCTAGCTTGGTTACTATTGTCTATTTTGTTCATAACTAACTGAAGTGTGTGTCCTCGTAAATTTTTCTAGGAGGGGATTCGCAAGGTCCAGGTGTGGTTGCGACAGACATGACAGCAAATATAGCGATATCTGAAGAAGATAAAATCCAGCCTGAAGATGTTGGTAAGCTCATATCATGTTGTTTAGATATGAACCATTCGGTAAGTATTGACTACATACCTGTAGAGTGCTCGCCACAGTTATAAGTGTCAGTGAGCTTTAGTACTCGTCTTGTTGCGATACATTTATCCCCAAACCTTTTTATTCCGTCTGCTCTCATATCCGCAGACATTTCATTGATATAGGCTTGAAGGTTGTCTTCATTGTTGACGTAATATGAGGCAACGACATTTGTCTTGCCATCTTCCTGCTCGCTGTTTTTATATAGTTCCGCCTTGATAAACCCTTCGAATCTTAACATTTCTTGTATATGTGGTTTTAGCTATGCCGTATAGTCATCAGCAATCTCATTTAAAATAGTAAGATTTACTTCATATAAAATCATTGTTAATTCCTTTTGGTTCTCAGGTGATAAAGTTTATGTATTGTTAACATTTTTTTCAGTATTATCAAGCGAGATAATACTGTTAACTTTTTGATTATTAAATTGATTAATACTATGTGCTTTGAGGGATATTAATGGAAACCATCATCGAACAAGCCATTGAGCTGCGAAAAGAGGCGAAATATGTTGAGTCGCGAGCTTTGCTTGCTAAGCTGCTGACTGATAAAAGTTACTCAGCCAAGGCTCATTTGCACATTGCTTGGTCGTACGACAATCAAGGTAAGGAGCAAGAGGCAATTACTCATTACTTGTCATCTCTTTCCGGCTTGCTTTCGCCTGTTGAAAGGTTTGATGCATTGTTTGGCTTGGCGAGTACTTACCGAAGCCTTGGTATGTATTCAGAGGCGCTAGACTATTTCGAAAAGACTCTAATTGAATATCCTAATTCTATTGAGGTTCAGCCTTTTTACGCGATGTGTCTTTATAATTTGGGGAGACACAAAGAAGCAACCTCGTTGCTGCTTGAGCTTTTGCTATCGACCACCAATAGTGATGCAATAAAGCAGTATCGTCGAGCCATCTCTTTATACTCACAGGATTTAGATAAAACGTGGTAAATATGACAAAGGGTTAGGTTGAATTTTTCGGTGTGTGCCCGTGTGAGAGATCTAGAAATAGTATTAAGTAATTTTAGTTGGTGAAGTGCATATGGAAGTAAAAGATTGGTACCCCCCGTTTAGTGAAGGGACAACTCAAAGAAAAGCTCCCAAGTGGGAGCTTTTGGGGTTTGTAGGCGTGTTATTGTCTATCTTGATCAAAATCGCCGTGGAAGTGATCATGGTCAGACACACTGTCTGCTGCTTTGAGTTTTTCGCCGATGCGCAGTTTTTCCTTCGGTTGTGATACTGATGAGGTTAGTATAGCTTTGCTTTTTGACTCATCTGGGGTATCTGGGAAGAGCTGCTCGCTTAAGGCGTAGTAGGTTGTGGCATAAGCCATCGCTTGTGTGTTTTTGTAAATAGCTGAATGGTTGATGTTGTTAATATCATCACAGGTTTGGTGGTAACACTTGTCATAAGCGACATCGATCTCGCCGCCAAATTTTGCTACCTCTTCAGCAGTTTTCACTTTTTCCGCGCCCGTAAATAGGCCACCAAATGCAATACCCCAGTCGGCAAAACCTGCGTAGTCTGAGCGTTTTGATAGTGCTTGAGGTATGGTCGATTCTTCCTTATCTGTAAAAAATTCATGGAAGATAGATTCAATATCGGATGTGCCGTAGGGTGGTGTGAAATCTCCCTTATAGGCATTATCTGGGCTGTCTTTGGTATCGGATAAGTCTCCATCCATCACACCATAGATATAATTTGGAGAGCCAATCATATCGAAGTTTAAGTACATTTTTACTTTATTGATATGTGTATATCTAGCTTCCACTAAATCGACCTGCTCTGGGGTTAATTCTCCGGGGTTTTTAAGGCCTAGTTCATCAAGGATTTGTTGCTGTGCTTGATTGTAAATTGGCTCAAATAAGTTATCTGTGTAGTATTCAGATCCAACTAACCCTGCTTCTTCTGCTGCCCACCAAGCAAAACGCACTTTATTTTTCACTGGCACTTCAAGCTCAGATAACGTCACTGCGTACTCCAGTAGACCAGCGCTGCCAGAGCCGTTGTCGTTTATTCCTGGCCCTTCGGGAACGGAATCAAGGTGTGCACCGAGCATCACAACTTGTGCTGGATCACCGATAGGGGTTTCGGCCAGAATATTTTGTGTAACAACATCTTCATCTTTGATATTGACCAGCAAGCTTGCATTTACTAGTTCTGATTGGCTTTTGTTATACCAATCTTGGCCAAGCGAAAAGCGCGCGCCTAAAGCCGGTATTGTGACTTGAGTGGTGCTACTTAAAGTACCATTTACCACAGATTTTCTTCCTTCACCATTGCCTTGGTTAAAAATGAGCACAGCTGTTGCACCTGCGTTTTGGGCATTGAAAGCTTTTACATTAAATGCACATCCCCCTCGTTGGATAACGGCTATCTTTCCGGTGAGATCTTTGCCATTAAAATCGGTGACTTCACAGCCATCTGTACTGTCGTAATCGGGAGCGTCAAACCTGAAATCGGGAGTGACGAAAGCAAGCTCTCCATCGAGTTGACCATTGGTTTTGCCTGAGTAGGACATTAGGGCAAAATCGGCTTCAACACCATCGGGTGCATTTTTGGTGCTGACTAAGTCTTTTCCATCGACCTTGGCTTTTGTTCCGGGGAGTTCTTCCCAAGCTCTGAAATCAAACTCTTGCGTGGTGACAATAAAGCCGCGCTCTTTCATTGTTGCAATGATAAATTCGGTCGAGTTTTGATAGCCTAAAGTGCCAGCGGCCCTGGTAATGGACTTACCGTCAGTTGTTCTAGAGGCTAAACCTTCCAGCGTGACAAGATGACCAATCAATTGTTCCTTATCAACATTTTCACTGACGTAATTTGCCCCTCGACGCGGGTCATCCCAGAAACACCCTGTGAGGATTGTACTGCTAATAACAGTGGCGAGTATCGATCGTTTTGTTGTTATGCTTACCTGCATTTTTGACTCCTTGTTAAACAATCTGTTTTGTCTTTAATCAAAAAAGTAGGCGGTAAGAATGCACATAATTATAATTTTTTATAAATATGAATGCATATCAAGAAATCACAATGAGAAAAATGAAAATATAGCAGGGAAGAAAGGTATTATTTTATCAATTACATTTATGTGTGGCTAAAAATATAATTTATGGGAGATAACTCATCTCCCATAAATTATGCTATGTAAACTTTTATTATTGACTTAAATAACTGTTGTTAATTCTATTACAGTGTGCCCTGTCGCTAATTTAGTTGTCTGAACTATTCTTAACTGACACTCTGAAAATAGAGTTTCTAGATCGCTTAAGCTTCTTTGATAGGTACCGTCTTCACATATCACAGATTGAAATAGTGCGTTGAAAAGAAGCCGAGGGGATTCTTCTTCCGGTTCCACCAAAGGTTCTATGACTAACAAACGGCCTTGTTGTAATGATTGACCAATATTATTCAGAATTTGGCTACATGATTGTGTATTCCAATTGTGTAAAACGTTTTTTAATAAATAAACATCATAGCCCTCTGGAATATGTTCGAAAAAGTCACCACTATAAGTTTGAATACGTTCTTTTAAGTCTGATGGCAATGACTCTGCACTTCGCTGACATACATCTTGCCTATCGAAAATACACGCTGTTAGGTGTTGATAGTTTTTTACCAGCTCGGTGCTAATAACGCCACTTCCTCCACCAATATCAATCACGTTTGCTGCTTTACTGAAAATATCAGGGAAGGTCATTGCCAATAAAGAGCCAACAGGTCTTGAGAAATCTCGCATTGCTAAATCATACACTGAAGCTCTGCTCGGTTTCTCGTCTAAGTATTGGTATAAAGTGTTATCAAAGACGTGCTTAAAGCCAGATTGTCCAGT
The DNA here is from genome assembly GCA_024347015.1 of Vibrio pectenicida. Taxonomy (GTDB): domain Bacteria; phylum Pseudomonadota; class Gammaproteobacteria; order Enterobacterales; family Vibrionaceae; genus Vibrio; species Vibrio pectenicida. The sequence continues at coordinate 572,441 of AP024890.1, forward strand.
TTGACAGGTGTGAAGCAATCCTTCGTAGCCACGGTAATACTCTTCGCCAAATAACATACAAAAGTGGCGCATAGATTGAGGGTGATCAGATGTCAGCAGCTCTGAACTCGAACTATTTTTGATTACCTTACCTTTCTCTATAGAGAAAAAACCAAATAATTCAACTACTTTAAACATATTGATTAAGATTGTTTGGTCTGCGTTACAGGCTTTTGCTAGTACGCTTACCTCTAAAGGTACTTCTTGAACCAAGTCTGCGACACCTAATTCTGCGAGAGTAGACAGAGCTTTGGCTGCCAAAGGCATCATCATGATCTCTGATAATTTCTTTGCCGATTCTGCTTCTTTCATAACATAACCACCATAATCTGTAAGTGTTAAAATAAGAACGCTAGTTTGTAATTCTTAATATTTGATTAAGAGTTACATATATTTATTACTTTTAAATTGAAATTAAATAATAGCTTCTAGTTCTATACTTTAAATGTCATTTTTATATATAGCTTACGCCGTTTTTTGTCACTTTTAAGTCAGAACGATATTAGTAAACTGTCATAATTACAAATTTGTTTATTTAAGGCTGTGATTGTTATTGAATTTCAATTTTCCGATGATGGGATTTATATGTTTTAATGTGGCTTATGATTTCCTTAAATAAATCCTAAGTTTTAAGGCGTACCTTGCTAATAAGTTCAAAGGAAAAATAATATTACTTATATAAAAATGTAAATAATTTTGTGAGAGGTGAGTATTGTGATAAATGTTAGCCCTGTATTTGAAACTATCTCAAATTATTCTTTACTTATTCCTGAAAAGGCTGCGGTTATATATAAAGGTGATGCCTTAACGTTTTCCGATCTTGAGAAACGCTCGAATCAATTGGCCGCTTATTTACGCCAGCAATACACCAGCAAAGAAATAGGTAAAATAGCGGTTTACTTAGAACCTAGCCTTGATTTACCTGTTGTGATATTGGGTATTATGAAAGCGGGTCACAGCTATGTACCATTGTCTTCGTTTCAACCTGCTCAGAGAATTGCTCAAATAATTGATGACTCACAGTCCTTCCTTGTTATTACCGATCATGTATCTTACCAAAAATCCAAACTTCAATTAGACCAATCCATTGTTTTAGATATCGATGGTATTGACTTGAACATAGAAGCTACAGAAGTTGAGTATCCTAAGTTTGGTGGAGCACAGCTAGCCTACACCTTATACACATCTGGCTCGACAGGTAGACCTAAAGGAGTTGAGGTTGAACATCACAGCTTGGCTTACTACATCGATTGGTTTAATCGCGATCTGTGGTCAAAAGTTCAGGCTCAATTGCCTTTAACCTCTTCATTGAGCTTCGCGGCTGCCGTCACTCAATTATTTGCACCGCTAGTACGTGGTGACACACTTCATATCCTGCCTGAAGGGGCACTCAATAATCCCCAATTGCTATTTGATTGGTTTGAAGTTCAGAGCAATCCGGCGATTTACTGTGTAGCCACATTATGGAAAGAGCTGCTTTTTTATAAACAGTCGATTGATCATAACGTGAATTTGCCTAATACCGTATTTCTGTCGGGGGAAGCGGTTGCCGATGATCTCAAGCAGCGTACGTTTGCTGCAATAGACAGTGTTAGAGTGTTTAACCTTTATGGGCCAACAGAAACGGTCGCTAACTGCGCATTTACCGAGCTGCAACCAGATGTACCCATCACTATAGGTAAGGCAATATCAGGCAGTGAACTTTTTCTACTCAAAGAAAATAACGCTGAAGCTGAAGAGAGTGATATTGGGGAGATTTGTATTGCTGGGCCTGGTGTTGCACGTGGCTATGCTAACTTGCCAGAGCTTAATGATGAGCGATTTTTTATTTATCAGGGTTTGAAGGCCCATAGAACAGGGGATTTAGGGCGATTCAACTCTGAAGGCGACATGGTCTATCTTGGCCGGAAGGACCGTCAGGTTAAGTTAAGTGGAGTAAGATTAGAACTGGGTGATATTGAAGCGTGCTTGCGTCGCCATGATGGTGTTCAAGATGCAGTTGTTAAGATGACGAACGATGAACTTATCGCTTATCTCATCACGCGTAGCAAACCGACTGCATGGGAGCTGAGGGCCTATCTTGGCGAATATCTATCAGCGGTGATGATCCCGTCACAATTTGTTTATCTAGATAGTTTTCCCAAGCTACCGAATGGAAAGCTGGATAATGCACGCTTGCCCAAGCCAGCGGTTTCTCGCCCTGAACTCAAATGTGAATATCGATCACCTATAAACGATCTTGAGCAAGACTTAGTGGATATTTGGCAAGAAATTTTGGGCTTACAGGGGCTAGGGGTGGATGATGACTTTTTCGATTTGGGTGGTAACTCCCTACAAGCCATGCGAGTACGAACTATGATTCGTCGACGCTTGTATAGTGAGCTTGATTTTGACTTGGTCATTCGTAACCCAACCCCCAGCAAGCTTGCAGCGATCATCCCATATTACTTAACTGACGGTGGGGAAAGTGATTGTATTTCTCAAGAATATGATAGTGAAAACGATAAGACTTTTTGTGCCCTTTCTTCATCACAAGCTTATTTCGTCACATTGGAACAAACATGTACAAATCCGCAAGCCTATCAGCCAGCATTTAATATTTTTCTAGAAGGACAAGCGAGTGAGCAAGCGATTTCTTGGTCGATAAATAAAGTACTGGCAAACAACCCAGTGCTGCGGTCTCGTTTTAACCTAGATGATTTTACCGTAAAGCAGGGGGGCTACACTCACGAACAACTGGAGGTTCAACACCGTAAACTTGGCTATCTTAACAAGCAATTAGCTGACTATTCTGAGCAAGAATGGTTGGCGATGGCAGATATGCCAGCTATAGACATTGATAGCACACCTGCGATAAATGTCACCTTACTTAGCAAGGATGACAATCAGCATGTGGTTGTCATCCGAGTGCATCATGCTGTGTTTGATCATGAGTCTATAGGGCTGTTTTTTAAACAATTTGTAGATGCTTATCAAGCGCATTTAGTCGGAGACTTGAGTTTTTCTAGTCAGACTTCGCATCAGCTAAATTTGACTCATCACAGAGGCGCAGTGGTTGAACAGGAAAATCAAATGCAATTCTGGTTATCGACCTTAGAACGGTATTTACACCAAGGTGCCGATGCATCTTTATACCCTGTGCAAGATTACCCTAATCCAGATGGTTATCAAATCGAGCTATCTCAGAGATTTACTCAACAAATAAAACAGTTTTCGCGAAGACATAATACTACTGCTTATGTATTGCTTCTAACACTGTTTAATCTAACGTTAAATAGAGAAACTCGTTATAAGAATGTTGCCATTGGTCTTCCAACTTCAAGTCGTTCAATGTTACAAAATGATGATCAGTTAGGCTGTTTCGTTAATATGGTGACCTACTACCAACCAGCGGTGCAGGTTGAAAATGTATTGGCCCTGCTGCAATCCAGTGGTAAATCGATTTATTCATTGTTAGACAATCAGTCAGTTCCTTACCAATTACTTGTTGATGAGATGAGGCGTAAAAGTTGGTTAGATAAACTGCGTTTTCCCATTACATTTAACTACTTATCAGCCTTACCAAAGGCAGAAAGTATCGCAGATTGTCAGGTGTCAGTGCAGCATATTGTTGAGCCGTTTGCTCGTTGTGATTTGACCCTAACAGTGGATGACGGGGAGCGGTTCAGATTAAGTTTTGATTATGAGCGATCAGCCTTTACTAAGCCAAAGATCATGTTGCTGGCAGAGCAGTACCTAGCAATGATATCGGACACTATATCTTTATGATTGTTGATCTACGTTGGACGGAGAAGGCAGCATTAATTGGGAGGAGTTTGTACCTATGTCAAAATTAGTTCATGTTCAGTTTGCTAAGCAATGCCTTATCACACCAAATAATATTGCTCTTCGCAGCCTTAACGAAAATATTACTTATCGTGAGCTCGAGTTACGCACTGATACAATTGCTCAAAAATTACTTTCATTTGGGGTTCGTCCTGGTGATGTTGTTGGCGTATACATGGACCGTAGTAATAACCTTGTAGCCACACTTTTGGGGATAATGAAAACCGGTGCTTGTTACCTACCTTTAGATCCTTATTATCCACATAACCGCTTGTCTTACATGGTAGAGCATTCAGAAGCAAAGCTTGTTGTAACCGATAGACCATATGAAATGGATTGGCTGCCAGTAGAGTGTGAATATATTGATATTACGAGTGTCGATTTCTCCCAATCAGTATCGCCAACCCTACCTGATATAGATGAACAGCAACTTTGTTACATCATGTATACCTCTGGTTCTACGGGTACGCCGAAAGGTGTCATGGTGGCACACAATACAGTCGTTAACTATCTCAATTGGATGCAAGAGGCATTTCAACTTGAGCAAGATAGTCGTGTATTGAGCCAAACTACTTATAGCTTTGATATATCGGTGTGGGAAATTTTCTGGCCTTTAACTACGGGCGCGAGTACTGCACTAATCTGCGAAGAAGCCAAGTATGATCCTGTTTTACTGGCGGATTTTATTCGACACCATCAAGTAACGGTCGCTCAGTTTGTTCCAACCGCGCTTAGAATCATTGTTGACGCAGGTGTTTTGGATAAGTGTCATTCACTCGAACACATCTTTTCTGGTGGAGAAGCGCTGCCTCAGTGTTTGGTTGATGATTTGTCTCAACAGTTTCATGGCGATATTCATAATTTATATGGCCCAACAGAAGCGACGATTTTTGCGTGTCACTGGCAATGCCAGCCTAATACTACTAGTGAAGCCATTGTCCCAATTGGCTTTCCGATACCTCATGCCCAAGTGTTGATACTAAATGAGGAGCTTGAACTTGTTGAGCAAGGGTGTCGCGGCGAACTTTATTTGTCCGGAGACATACTCGCATTAGGTTACTTGAAACGTGAAGATCTAACCACTGAACGTTTCTTGGTTAACCCTTATTCCACGGGCGCTAAGGCTAAAATGTATCGTACAGGCGATCTCGTTAGTTTAAGAAAAGATGGCGCACTGCTCTTTCATGGAAGAATTGATTCGCAAATAAAACTGCGTGGTCACCGGATTGAGCTCGCTGAAATAGAAGCTCAGTTGCAGGCATTGCCTTATGTATCTCATGCTGCGGTCATTGTGGATGGCAGTGATGACGGAAAAAAACAACATCTCACAGCATTTTATGTGCCTTATCAACATAGAGATACAGACATACAGGCTATAAAGCGAGAAATGGCAGAGATACTGCCTTATTACATGCAACCCTCACGCTACTATGCCGTAGACAGTTTACCCACACTCCCTAATGGAAAAATCAGTAAATCAGCACTCAGTGCTAAGTGACGAGAAGGCGTTAAAACATGTTAAACAGTAGACAGGACTCTGAAATAGAAAATCAGATCATCGCTATTTGGAAATCAGTATTAGAGGTTAAGAAAATAACGATAGATGAAAATTTTTTTGAAGCCGGTGGTAATTCATTACTTATGAGTAAAGTTCATCGACAAATTAAAAAACAATTTGATATTCCAATTAATATTATTGATTTATTTCAGTGTCCTACTGTTGAATCTCTTAGCAAAAATATACTGAAAAAGTATCCAAATGTATTACGTGAAACATCAGGTGAAGCCTGAGAACTAATACGTTTAATTAAAAGATAGCCATTAGTAAATATTTATTCCTCTCTTGGAGGCAGGAAATTATTTGCCCTGAGTTTGGAACCCAATACATCACATTCCCAAATTATAATATATAACCATGAGGTAGCATATGAACGACCAAGTAACATTGCGCGACAAAGACATAGCTATTATTGGCATGTCAGGCCGATTCCCTGGAGCCGAAGATATTTCAACGTTTTGGAGTAATCTCGCTGAGGGCTTAGAAACCATTACCACTTTCAGTGAACAAGAACTTAGAGAATCGGGTGTTGACGAAGAGTTAATTGCTTCATCTAATTATATTCCTCGGCGAGGTATTCTTGGTAATGCTGAGTATTTTGATGCTCATTTCTTCGACATCACCCCCCGTGATGCTGAAATTATGGACCCTCAACATCGTGCATTTCTTGAGAGTAGTTGGCATGCATTTGAAGATGCGGGCTATGTTCCTGCAAGCTATCCAGGCAAGGTGGGTGTATTTGGAGGAACAGGTGCAGCATGGCACTTGAACAAAGTTCACTCGCACCCTAGCGTGACTCAATTTGCCAGTGGCGCATCGATTGTGACCAACAATGATAAAGATTATGTCACCACTCGGGTTTCTTATAAGTTGGACCTAAAAGGACCAAGTGTTAACGTCCAAACTGCATGCTCTACTGCGATGGTAGCGGTTGTGATGGGAATTAACAGCCTACTAAGTGGCGAGAGTGATCTAGTTGTTGCTGGCGGTGTGTCGATTGATACACCAGAGCGTCGCGGTTACCGATATATGCAAGGCGGAATGGAGTCAGAGGATGGGCGTTGTTATGCGTTTGATTCACGAGCAAATGGCACTGTCTTCAGTCGCGGTGTTGGGTCAGTGTTGCTGAAGCGAGCTAAAGATGCCATAAGAGATGGCGATCATATCTACGCTATCGTTAAGGGCGGCGCTATCAACAACGATGGCTCTTTAAAAGCAGGTTTTACCGCACCGGGTATTGAAGGGCAAGTAGAGGTTGCAAAGCAAGCGATAGCAAACTCTGATATTGATGTCGAAAATATTCGTTTTGTTGAAGCGCATGGCACTGCGACAGCGCTTGGTGATCCTATTGAGTTTTCTTCTTTGTCGCAAACCTTTCAGCAGTACACAGACAAAAAGCAGTTCTGCCGCTTAGGCTCGGTTAAGACCAACATTGGGCACACAGATGCAGCATCTGGCGTTGCGAGTTTGATCAAAGCATCATTAGCGCTCAAATCTGGTCAGCTTCCAGCGTCGCTGCATTATTCACAGCCCAATCCAAATATCGACTTTGAAACCAGTCCGTTTGTGATGAATACAGAACTCACATCATTTAAACACTCAGATAAGCCGAATAATGCGCTAGTGAATTCGTTTGGTGTTGGTGGTACCAATGCTTGCGTTATCTTGGAAGCAGCTCCTGACCTGCCATCTGGTGGAGACCACCAAGCTCCGTTGTTGATGACATTTTCGGCCCGAAGTCGTAACGCGCTTATCGAGATGAAACAGCGTATGACTGCGTATCTGGAAGGTAACCCAGGAGCTAATCTTGCTGATGTTGCTTATACCTTGCAAACAGGACGTAAGCAGTTTGAGTTTTCAACCAGCGTTGTTGGTGAAGATCTGGAATCACTTCTGGCATCATTGGGCAAGGCTTCTCCAGTTACGGTTAAGAATAAGTCTAAGCGTCCTGTGGTCTTTATGTTTCCAGGGCAGGGAAATCAATATGCGAATATGTCTTTGGATCTTTATAAAACTTATCCGGTGTTCAAGCAGGCAATGGATGAGTGTTGTGACTATCTCACCCCGATCCTTGAACAAGATCTGAAAGATATTATATTTCCTAAGGACGATGAAGCTGCGGCGCTTATCAACCAAACGAAATTCACTCAGCCAGCGCTTTTTGTTGTTGAGTACAGTTTGGCTCAATTATGGATGTCATGGGGTATTAAGCCAGATGTAATGATTGGCCACAGTGTTGGCGAATATGTGGCAGCCTGTTTGTCCGGGGTTTTCTCTCTACAAGATGCATTAAAAGCAGTGGCGATTCGTGGGAAATTGGTCCAAGCCCTACCACCAGGCGCTATGTTGGCCGTATTGATGGAAGAATCTGAACTGAGTGAGCGGATTGCCGACTTGGACTTGGACATCGCCGCCGTTAACTACCCCGAGTTATCTGTCGTCGCCGGCGAGCTGGAAGCGGTTAAAGCCTTCCAATATGAGTTGGAAGAAGAAGGTATTTTCTGCAAACATTTGGACACATCCCATGGCTTCCATTCAAGCATGATGGATCCAATGTTACCAGATTTTAAACAGGTTATTGATGGTATTGATCTTCATGTTCCGCAAATCCCATTTGTGTCTTCGGTCACAGGGGAGTGGATCAGTGAAGATTTAGCGCAAGACAGCGATTATTGGGTCCGTCATGTAAGAAACCCTGTCCTCTTTTCGCACGCATTTAAGACTTTGATGCAAGAATACCAAGACGGATTTTTCGCTTTGGAAGTAGGGCCGGGTCGCTCACTTGAGTCAGCGGCAAAACAGCACTTCAAAGAAGAAACTGACATCGAAGCAGATATATTCTCCTCGCTACCAACAGCAAAAGAAGTGTCGCTATCAGGTCAATATTTTGTCTCAACACTTGGTTCTATGTGGGCTCATGGCGTCAAAGTCGACTGGTCGTTATTATATAACGATGAGCGCCGTTGCCGCTTGCCTTTACCCGGTTATCCATTTGAGCGCAATGAGTTTAAATTGCCCGAAATTCAAGGCGGAAATGCAGACAGTCCTTCTGTTGCAGTGGTTGAAGCTTCGTTAAAACGTAAAAAGCAAGACGTTGCGGATTGGTTTTATATGCCAGCATGGAAGCGCACAATTCCAGCTGAATTTATGCCTGGTGAGAAAGCAGAAAACGAGGTCGACTGTTGGATCCTTTTTGCCGATGAATATGGCGTTGCGGCCCAAATGCAATCGCTCCTTCGTGAGAATGGTGCGCATGTTGTAACTGTCCTTCAAGGGGACAGTTATCAGGACAATTCAGTGCCTGAAGATCATACTTTCAACTTTATTATCAATTCTCGTGAGCGTGAAGACTATATTCAGTTGCTTCAGGCAATTAAAGCGCAAGGTATGGCGCCTGTGCGTATTGTAGACTTGTGGAACTTGTCAACTCAAGATAGAGGTTTGGATCTAGAGCAGTGTCAGAATGGCCAACACGCCTCTTTCTATGGTCCATTGTATTTGCAGCAAGCCTTGGTGAGCGAAAATGTATTAGATAGGGTGCGCTTACTATTTGTTACAAACAACACATTTAGTGTCTCTGGTGAAAAGGTCATTTGCCCTGAAAAAGCCTTACTTGTTGGTCCTGCACGGGTCTTTTACCACGAGTATCCAGACGTACAGTGTCATCTGGTGGATATTGACATTCCTCTCGACAAAAAGGATGAAATTGACGGTTTTAATAATATTGCAGCTCGCAGTCTGATTGCCGAGGCAAATATCGCTACTGATGGTCAGTTGGTGGCATATCGTGGCGGCTGCCGCTTTGAAGAGGAATACCAAGCGGTGCGCTTGTATGAGCAAGTGTCTGGTATCAGTGCGCAATTTAAAGACGAGGGTGTGTATCTCATTACTGGAGGACTCGGGGGCCTTGGCATGTTAGTCGCCGGTCATATCAGTGAACTTTGTAATGCCACGCTAGTGCTGACTTACCGTAGTAGTTTACCACCAAGGGAAGAGTGGCAAACTTGGATCGAACAACATCCAGTCGATGATGCCATGAGTGAGAAATTGGTGAGCATCCTTCGTCTAGAAGAAATGGGTAACACCATAGACTTGGTGCATGTTGATGTTTGCGATTATGCTGAAATGGAAAAAATGTGTCGGCGCTACCCAAAATTTGACGGTATTTTCCATACTGCGGGTATTGCAGGTGGGGGGATTATTCCGCTCAAGTCTGACCAAGACTGTGCAAGCGTTATTGATCCCAAGCTAATGGGAAGCATGATTCTTGATGAGCTGACAAAAGATGATCAGCCTGACTTTATGGTGCTATTTTCTTCCATTACATCGATTCAAGCGGATGAAGCACGCATTGATTACTGCGCAGGCAACGCATTTTTAGATACGTTCGCCAGCTATCGTAACCAGAATCGCACTGGTCGCACTCTAGCCATAAACTGGGGTAAATGGGGCGATGTCGGTATGGCGGTTCAATATGGCCGTGAATTGGATGAGAAAAAAGCTCAACTGGTTCAAGCTGAGGAGTCGGGGCTATTGGCATTGGTTGATCGTAAAGGCCTAGAGGAAGTGTATCGAGTCAATCTCGATGTACAAAAAGACTGGGTATTGAACGAGCATTGCTTGTCAGAGCAACCAACTATGGTTGGGACGACCATACTCTCTATGCTGCATAGTTTTATGAACCATTTCAAACCACAAGAACCACTTCAGGTTAAAAACCTACTGCTAACAAAACCTGCGATTTATCATAATGCTTGGCCACGTGAAATGCGCCTATTTGTTCGCGCAGAAGGCACTGGCTATAGCTTTAGTCTGCGTAGCCGTGGTATTCGAGAAATTGATTGGGAAGAGCATGCCATTGGTAATCTTGGATCGGGTGTTGAGACGACAGAAAGCCTTACCTCCTATATTGAATCACTCGACACCATTCAAGCGCGTTGTGGCGAGCGTTTAGACGAAGAAGATGTTGGCAAAGAGTATATTAATGCGATAACTGGCCAGATTTTCCTCTCTCTCAGTGACCGCTGGAGCACGACTAAGACGGCATGGCAAGGGGATAATGAGTGGTTGATCCATAAAGATCTTGATGCTCAGTATCAGAGTGATTTCGAGCAATACCCATATCACCCAGCCGTGATTGATTCTGTATCGATTCGCTGTATTAATCTGATTTCAAAAGAAAATTTCCTGCCAATTAGTTACGGTAAGGTCAGCTACTTAGCACCACTTGATGGTGATTGCTATGCCCATATCAAGCTGAAGCAAGCATACAAGCAAGAAGACAGCACCATCATTATGGATGTAACTTTCTTAGACGCAGATAGTCAGCCATTGATGGTTATAGAGAATTACACCTTGGTTCGAATGAAAGCAGACAACCAAGTACAAGACTCTGTATCGACTTCAAGCAAGGCAAGGTTTGATGTCAATGTTTCTGACAAAGATATTATGTTCTATGAAGGACTTGATGCATTGAAGCGTCAGTTAGCCCACTTAGAATTTGAGCAACTGGTCGTTGTGACGAGCGATTTGGGGCAACTGATTTATGAAGCGATTCCCGAGCGAGAAGAAGTTGAAACGACGGTGGCGGATGTAGCAGCAAACCAAGGACATGCTCGCCCTGAACTCTCAGTTGAATATGTGGCACCAGAAAATGATATCGAGAAAGAAGTCATTGCTATTTGGCAGTCGACCTTGGGAATTTCAGGGATAGGAATCGATGATAACTTTGTGGAACTAGGTGGGAACTCTTTGTTAGCAGTACAGATTGTTTCTAAGGTATCAGCTAAGTTTGAAGTCGATATCCGAGTGGATCTTTTCTATCAAGACCAAACCGTAAGAGGGCTTGCTGGATTAGTCATTCAAGCTTTCGAGTCACTATTAGAAAGTGAGTAAAGATGGCTCCCGAGCAGAGCTCGGGAATCACATTAATTTTTGGCTGCTTTAGCGAGCAGCCTAATCCACCCACCATGATAGGGGTATGGCTGTGACGACTAAAACACATAAAATTTTGCAATCTATGGGGCTTGAAGAGCTCAAAAGACTTGCTAGAGAGAAAAGAAATAACAAAGCACAGCTCATGGAAGCGAATGCACCATCGGATAAAAACCGAAAAATCTTTCCTTTGACGGATGCACAAAAGAGTATTTGGGCGTTAGAGCAATACCAAAAAGGCAACAAAGCTTATAACAACCCGCTTGCTATTACTTGTCACATTGACCATGAATTTACCCCTGATCGTGTTCAAGACACGTTAAAAAAAATGGCCGACCGCCATAATATATTTCGAACTAAGATCCGTAATGTTGATAACGAACCGTGTCAATTTGTTGATGATAAGGTGACGATGGATGTCGGTTTTGATGATGTCTCATCTATGCCTGACGAAGAAAAACACCATTGGATCATGCAGGTTGCGAAAGAAGAAGGGTGCAAGTCTTTTGACCTAGAAAATGGACCATTATTTCGTTGGAGAATGGCGAAGACGCAGCCTAGTGAATACGTATTGATGCTGACTTTCCATCATATTATTTCTGATGGCTGGACGGTCAGTTTATGCTTTTTGGAATTCATGAAAACCTATTTTGGGCATGGCAACGAGCAAGCCCCTCAGTTTACTGAGTATGCGCTCAACCAAAGTCTCTATTTCGAGCAAGGAAAATACCAAAAGGGCATCGAATATTGGAGTGATAAGCTAAGCGGAGCAGAAGGGATACTGGATATTGCCACTGATCATCCTCGTCCTGATACCATGAGCTTTGCAGGCAGTTATGTCAGTAAGTTTCTTAGCGGAGATTTTTGCCAAAAACTTCAATCTGCTGCTGCTAAGCAAGGTGCGACAACTTTCCATCTAATGCTGGCAGCCTACAAACTACTTTTGCACAAATATAGCGGTCAACAAGATATCATTATTGGTGTTCCTTTCGCCAATCGTTTGGATGCTAAAACGCAAGATATGTTGGGGCTTTTTATGAATACCCTGCCACTGCGTTTTCAATTAGATAGCCATTCAAGTCTAGCGTCTGTTGTTGAAGCCGCGAAAAAAGAAAGCTCGCAGGCAATGACACATCAGGATGTGCCCTTTAATCGAATTCTTGAAGCTATCGATCATCCACGTGACTTAGCAATTAATCCACTGTATCAAGCTGTGTTAAGTTATCAAGTTTACCCACATTCACGTGGACAAAAAGGATTCAGCTATACGCCATTAAAAGTCGATTATGGTGTCGCTAAACTGGATCTAAATCTTTGGGTAGAGGAAGACGGAGATGGTTTAGTCTGCACCATTAATTATGATACGGCCTTGTTTGAACACGCGACGATAGAAAGAATGTTGGATGGCCTAAATACTATTCTTTCTGCCATTGTAGAAACGCCAGATAAGACGATTGCTGACCTGTCTTTGCTTACCCAGAGTGAAGAGAAGAAACTTCTTGAAAGATGTGTTACCAAAGAGCAGAGGTCGTTACATCCGATACACCTTCACTTTGAACATAGTGCTGAACATTTCCCAAATAATATTGCGCTGCGTTGTGGCAATCGGGCGCTCAGTTACCAAGAATTAAATCAGTCGGCTAACCAGCTAGCACAGAGGTTGTTGTTGGAGGGCGTCAGCTTAGGTGAACCTGTTGCGATAGCTATGGATAAAAGCGAACTGAGTGTAGTTTCTATTTTAGCGATTCTCAAAGCTGGTGGCTGCTATCTGCCTATCGATATCAACTTGCCTGAGTCAAAAATAGCGTACATTTTAAATGATGCAAAAGCTAAGAACGTGATATATGCAAGTAAGATCCCACAGCATATAGAAAGTATTGCACAGCGGACATCATTAAACTGGATTGATCTACTGGATGAACCAGAAAACGATAAAATTTCACAGGAAAACCTGTTTACCGACCCCAACAGTGAGCGTCCGGCCTATATTATTTATACTTCAGGTAGCACTGGCAACCCAAAAGGCGTATGTGTTTACCACTCGCAGCTAAGTGCATATTGTCAATCCGTTGCGCCAGTATTAGCTCAATCTGAACACGCTCGCTATGGGATGTTTTCTTCGTTTTCGACTGATCTCGCCCATACCATGCTATTTCCTGCTCTTGTTGGGCGTGGAGAGCTTGTTATCTTCACAAAAGAGATGTTGGAAAGCCCTGAAGCACTGGCAGATCATCTGAAAGACAATCCGATTGATTGCGCTAAAATAACCCCCACACACCTCTCAGCCTTGTTGAATGTCCCCAATGCTGGGGATATCTTACCACAAAGTACTCTAGTGCTTGGAGGAGAAGCCTTACCCGTATCCATAGTTCAAAAAGTTAAAACCTTGAGACCGGATTGTCGTCTTGTTAACCATTACGGGCCAACAGAATGTACTGTCGGCGTGACTACATACTTATTGCCAAATGATTTAGCACAATTAGACGCTAAGTTTGTTCCAATTGGCCAGCCTTTAAAGGGCAACCATGTATTGATTTTGGACGCGAATCAGCAGCTTGTGCCATCGGGTTTAGCGGGTGAACTTTGTATTGGAGGCCGACAAATTGCTAGTGGGTACATAGGTGAATCGAACATCAGTCAACATCAGTTTATCGACCACCCTTATCTAGCGGGAGAGCGCTTATACCGCACAGGAGATAAAGGTCGGTTCAACAGCCTTGGTGATCTTGAGTATCTTGGCCGGCTGGATAGGCAGGTAAAGGTCAGAGGTTTTAGGGTCGAATTAGGCGAAATTGAGAAAGCCATCTGTGAGCAAGATTATGTTGAGAGTGCTGCTGTGATTCAAAGGCACCAAGGTCAACTAAGCCAATTGATAGCGTATGTGAGTTGTCATCCAGAGCAAACGAATTCCGACACTCAATCGATCATTAAGCAGCAAGTTGAGAACAGTTTACCCGCTTATATGCATCCTGAGAGCTGGCTATGGCTTGAGTCTATGCCCATGACAGCCAGTGGAAAGATAAACTACCGACAGTTGCCTGAAGAGTCGATAAATAATGAATGTCACAGTGCAGTAGAACCTAAAAATGACATGGAGGTGCGTTTACAGGTAATTTATCACAGGGTATTAAGCCGAGATATTGTGAGCACGGAAACCAAGTTTCTTGATCTTGGCGGCAACTCTATCAGTGCTTTGAAACTTCTTATTGAAGTGAACAAAGCGTTTTCTATGGCCATGACCTTAGGAGAGTTTTTTGCACATAGCAGCATTGTAGAATTAGCCATGTATATCGAGCAATACTCGGTAAGTCATTTGGGTGAGCACTCCTTAGTTCTTCTAAACAAAGGCAATCCAGAGACTCATTCGAGCTTGATTTTAGTTCATCCGGCTGGTGGAAACGTGATGTGCTATAACGAGTTTACTCGCGGCTTAGATAAGAGTTATCCGGTTTATGGTATTCAGGTGTCGAACTTTAGCACAGTGGCTGAATACAATCATGAATTGTCTCGCTTGGCTGGGCATTACGTAGAGCAATTGGGTAAGCTATCGCAGCAATCTGAACTCATTATTGGTGGATGGTCTTTAGGTGGAACGATTGCCTTTGAAATGGCTTGTCAGATTGAGCAGTTTACGGGTAATCAGCCCAAGGTTTTGGTGTTCGATCAGCCTGCGCCTCAAGTGAATGTTGATGATAGTGCGAACATGGAGGAGCATGATAGGCTGGCCTATTTTGCTCAGAAAGTAGAGCGGTTTACTGGAACATCATTTAATACTTCAGGAACCCAATTGGCGGCCATGTCTGATATTGAGAGAAGTGATGTGTTTCTTGATGGTTTTCGAAAGGCCCAAATGGTCCCAGACAATATCAGTGCTGAAGATTTCCAATATTTCCTTACCATTTTACAAGCTCATATGACGGCGACAGATCGCTATCAAGGGCAGCCTTATGGAGGCCAAGTTGTGGTTGCTGAAGCGCAAGACATTTTACCTGGCCGTACTCGCTTAGCCAGTGAAGGACTTGGGTGGCAGAAATTTAGTAAGAGGCCTTTGAAGGTGGTCCCTGCCTTGGGTGATCATATTTCAATGATGAACGCTCCATATATTACTCAATTGGCTGTTTGCCTACAGGAGGAAATACTTTGAGCAGTATCGCTATATCGACGCAGGATAGCGAAGTCGTTGTTTCAAAAAAGGAGTGGTGGGCTATTTTTGGTGGCCTTATCGGTGGCTTTATGGCCATTTTGGATATTCAGATTACTAACTCCTCAATGAAGGTCATTCAGGGAGCGCTTTCCGCCTCCCTAGATGATGCTTCTTGGTTGATGACGTCTTACTTTACTGCGGAGATTGTAGCGATTCCTCTTTGTGGATGGTTATCACAAGCCCTTGGCACCGGAAGATACGCGTTATGGTGTATTGGTGGATTTCTTGGTTCATCTTTGTTGTGTTCTATGGCATGGAACTTAGACTCAATGATTGTATTTCGAGCTATGCAAGGATTTTGCGGTGGTGCGCTAATTCCTTTATCGTTTCGGCTTATTATTGAAATTCTTCCACAAGAGAAAAGGGCGATGGGGATGTCGCTATTTAGTATTATTGCGACTTTTGCCCCAGCGATTGGTCCTGCAATCGGGGGCTGGTTAACTGAACACTTCTCATGGCATGCTATTTTTTACGTCAATATATTCCCCTCTGTATTGGCATGGGTGTTAATTCAACGATCTATGAAACATCCCATCATCGATTGGAACATCATTCGTCAAGGCGATTATTTGGGCGTCGTGAGTGTGATGGTTTTTTTAGGAACCTTGGAAGTTATATTGGAAAAAGGTGGAGATGAAAATTGGTTTGATTCAAGGATGATCTGCATTTTAACTGTTATTTCAGCCGTGAGTTTTATCATTTTTGTGTACGATCAAATTGTATGTCGTCACCCGTTAATCAATATTCGTTTATTAAGTGAGCATCAATATTCTTATTCCTTGTTGATTTTTGCCATGCTTGGTTCGGCTATTTACGGTACTTTATTTCTGGTGCCGTATTACCTAACTATGATTCATGATTACAACGCGACAGAAATAGGGCATGTGGTGATTTGGATGGGCTTACCTCAACTGGTTATTTTACCATTTATTCCATACCTTATTCGTCGATTCAATCCTAAATATCTAATATTTATCGGTTTTATGGGTTTATCGATCAGCTCTTTTATGGATTGTTTCATGAACGCAGATTTTGCGGGGCCACAGATGATCGCCTCTATGTTAGTTAGAGCGTTAGGACAGCCGTTTATTATGGTGCCTCTCTCTATGCTCGCGACGAAGAATATCAAAGCAGAAGATGCTGCCTCTTCTGCCGTATTAATTAATATATTTCGCAGTATTGGCGGTTCGATGGGCATAGCAATACTGTCGACATATTTTATCACTCGAATGGACTTTCACCTCGATGCGGTAAAATCAAGAGTGTCAATTGGTAGTCAAGAGTTTTACCACTATCTAGGTGAAGTAAAAAATGTGCTGTTAAATCAGGGGTTACCGACAGACAACGAGCACTTGCAACGAACCGCCGTCAATATTCTCGGCGAAAGAATGGCAGTACAGTCACAGATCATGGCATTTAACGATCTATTTATGATCATGGGTGTCATGATGCTGGCAACGGCAATTATGGTGTTGTGTTCAAACCGTGATTTTCGGCTTCAACTCAAGCAGGAGGAAGCAATATGAGTAATAAAAATCCTATTGGTATAGGGAGCTACTTATTATCACATGAAGCTCGTATGACGATTATTATTCCTATCCTTTTATACAATATTGTTTTTTGGGTTCTGGGAGCGGGTCCAGCTCTAATCATCACGGCCTGCTATTCAGCTATGTTTGAGGTATTTAGTCAGCGCACAGGCTCTCTATCTATTATTGCGCTAATCCTGATTTCCGGTTGCGTGCATTATTTATATTTGCATGGCTACCGTTTTTTCAAAATTGGGGAAGAAAGTGTTTTACTGTCTGTGGGTGGTTCACTCTCCGTTATTCTTGTGTTCGGCTTTTATTCTTTTATTGGACGCCCTGTGGTGAGAATCCAAGCTGAAAATGCGCTTCCTCGTTTGACTCAACTGCCTGTATACGGTACTCCAAAATACGCTCAGGTATGGCAAGAGGTGTCTATTGCATGGATCTTCGCTTACGCAGTCAAAGCACTGCTTGTGGTTATGCTTTCAAGCGATCTACCTAATTACGCAGACTATTTTGTTTTTATTGGCGCTTGGCCCCTGACTATCGCCATGATTATCTTCAGTTTTTATTGGCCTAGCTTTCGCTTGGCATCAGAAAAGTCAATCAAATCTTCAAGGGATGATGATCCATCGCTTCAGTAGATTTGATAAGTATGGGCAGACTTTAAACAATCGTTGACAACTAAAAACTCAAAGGGAAACAATATGAATAAATTAGTCAATCCGGCAATTGTTCTTGATAGCTATCCACAAGGTGCTATTGCTACGGATAACTTTCGTCTATCAAACAATCCGCTTGGAGAGCTAAAGCCAGGTGAATTTTTGGTTGAAAACTTATGGTTATCGATGGATCCATACACTCGTCCACGCCTGAATAAAACCACGGCTTATGTTGAACCGATCGGCTTAGGTAACGTCATTCAGGGGGAGACCATTGCCAAGGTGATTGAAAGTAAAAGTTCAAAGTATCTGGTAGGAGACCTAGTGGGGACTTTTTCGGGATGGCAGAAGTATTATATCGCTCATGAAGAAGAGCTCATGGTCAATCGCCTTCCTGATACACATTTATCACCAACTCTCTTCCTCGGCGTTTCTGGCACACCCGGCCGCGCAGCATATTTCGGTCTATTTAAAATCGCAAAGCCTAAAGCAGGCGAAACCATGGTAGTCTCTGCGGCATCAGGAGCTGTAGGTTCTGTTGCTGGACAGATAGGAAAAATGCTTGGTTGTCGTGTGGTTGGCATTGCTGGCAGTGATGAAAAGTGTCGCTATGTTGTTGACGAGCTGGGTTTTGATGTGTGCGTAAACTACAAGGATGATAACTTTAGTGACGCCATTACCAATGCTTGCCCTGATGGTGTTGATATTTACTTTGAGAATGTTGGTGGACGAACTTCTTCCCTCGTAGCTCGGCATCTTAATGAAGGTGCACGAGTTCCAATTTGCGGAAGTGCTGCTTTATATAACAAAGGTAAGGATGTGGATTCTAACGCATTGTCACGTTTCTATTCATCATTACCCACAGCCCCTGAGAATCGTTTTTTTCTCGTTACAGAGTGGATGAATGATGCAGCTAGCGCGGTTCGTTGGCTGACAGAAGCGGCTGAAGCAGGTCAGATTAAGTTTCGTGAAACCATAACGGATGGATTGGAAAATGCTCCCCAAGCATTTGTTGATTTACTGGAAGGGAATCATTTTGGCAAACCATTAGTTAGGATTTAATCTTTTTGCCTTTTTTAATTAGTTGGTCATGTTATGAAAAAAATACTCAAGATTGTTATTCCGCTAATGACGTTAGTTATGATTGGTAGCGCTTATTGGTATTATTATGGGCGTTTTTTTCAATCGACAGATAATGCCTATGTGCAAACTGATATTACTCATGTCAGCTCGCGTATTGATGCTGAGGTAGTGAAAATACTTATTCATGATAACCAACGAGTTAAAAAAGGCGATGTATTGGCATTACTTGACGATAGAGAGTTGGTCATAAAGGAACAGCTAGCAGAGGCTAATTTAGCTCAAAGTCGGGCAGAGCAAGCCAATGCCAATGCTGCGTTTCAAATGCAGAAAAGTACCATTGAGGAATATCAAAGTAAGATCATTTCAGCAAAAGCGAAATACCAATATTCTTTAGAACAATATAAGCGCTTTCAAGCACTTGAAAAACAGAATTATATTTCGAAAGGGGAGAGAGATAATAGTGCTTCAGCATACAAAGTTGATGAAGCTGCTTATTATGAAGCACAAGCGAGCCTTAAAACTCAGCAGGATAGGCTTTTGGTATTGAAAAGTGAGATTGAACAAGTAAATGCCATGGTTATTCAAGCCAAAACCAACCTTTCGCAAGCGAGATTGGAGTTGGGTTATACACGTATTCTTGCTCCTATCGATGGTGTAATTAGCAACCGTAATCTACAGGTTGGTATGATGATCCAGCAGGGACAATCTGTGGTTAGTATTGTTTCTGATCGCCCCCCTTGGGTTTTAGCAAACTTTAAAGAAACTCAGAAATCACGTATGCATAGTGGACAACCCGTCAATGTTACCATTGATGCGTACCCTGGCAAGACATTTGCGGCAACCATTGACAGCCTTGCTCCCGCCACAGGGGCGACATTTGCACTGTTGCCTCCAGATAATGCAACTGGTAACTTCACTAAGGTGGTCCAAAGAGTATCAGTCAAGGTTGTATTTGATAATCCTATTGAGGTAGATAATGGTTTATCAGCCGTTGTCACAGTCGATACTCGTGAATAATCCTAGGGATTAAACCTTTTTTAAGTATTTTTGGTTAATGTATTAGGCTGTATCGGCTTTTCATGGTTGATTTTGATTCGAGATAAGTAGGGAGATGAAATGCGTATATTACTTGTTGAAGACGATCCTATGCTTGGTAACGCGATTACAGCTTCTCTTGCTAGGCACCATTATACTACAGATTGGGTAACTTCAGGAGAGAGTGCTTTACATGCACTTAAGGCTGATGACTTTCTTCTCATCATTCTTGATATTGGTTTACCCGGCATTAGCGGGTTACAAGTATTAAAAGAGCTGAGAGATAAAGGTGATAAAACGCCGGTATTGATTTTGAGTGCACGGGATGAATTAGATGATCGCGTCTACGGGTTAAACCATGGAGCAGACGATTACTTAGTCAAACCGTTCCAATTGGAAGAATTGCTTGCCAGAATGGGGGCGTTAATCAGACGTTCGGCGGGTATTGCTGATGATACCGTTATTCTCGGGGATGTATCAGTTTCGGTTAATTCGCATAAGGTTACTGTTGCGGGTGAGTGTATTAACCTAACGCCGAATGAATTTAAAATACTCCTTTATCTTGTGACGAATTCAGGTCGAGTGTTGAGTAAAACTCAGATACTGCAAAATATGCATGGTTGGGATGAAAGCGCAGGACTCAATTCAATAGAAGTTCACATTCATAACCTGAGAAAAAAAATGCCCAAAGATACGATAAAAAATATTCGAGGTGTTGGATACATCATCCAGTAAAAATATGAAATTAAAATCAATAAAACGCCGTGTTGCAGCAGTCAGTGTTGAGCTGTGTTTGGCGGTGATAACCGTTTCCATTGCCTGGGTTTATTTTGACACCTCAAAGGCAATTAATGAGGTCAACGATGCACGCCTTGAAGATCTAAGTGAAAGCTTTTTGAAAGTTTTAGTAATGACGGATCCTTCTGTGCTCGGTGAGGCTCAAGATATGGAGCCCGAAGAAATGTTAGCCCAAATAACAAGCAAGACATCACCTGAAGATAAGCTAGAACAATGGTCTTCAGAAAAGCTACTTAAGGATGATTTTTCTTACCTCTTACTTGATGCACAGGGTTCAGTGCTTGCTAACTCTTCTAACGCACCGCCCGTTGACTTAGTTTTAATGCGCCAACCTGGTTTAAATGACATAAAAGATCAAAAGCAGAACAATATATGGCGTGGGATCACCATGGTTTTGACTCAGCCCAAAACTGGTGAATTGCTTTGGCTTTGGTTAGGTGAAGATAAGCATTTAAGAAGTAAGATTGAAAACAAAATCTCGATGCCCGCAATTGTTCCCTTGCTAGTTACAACTCCTCTGTTATGTATCTTATTGGTACTATTTACTTATCACTTATTTGCACCAATCAGTCGGTTAGAGAAAGAAATTGCTGAAAAATCGATAGATAACCTTTCACATGTCAATATTTCGAATGTACCTACCGAAATTGACGGCTTAGTTAAACGTTTGAATTTTTTATTCGATCAAGTAGACGCTGCATGGCAAAGAGAAAAGCGCTTTAATCAAGATGCCGCTCATGAACTTCGAACGCCACTAGCGGTTATCAAACTCAACGCTCAAAATGCACTTAAAACGGAAAATATTGACGAAAAAAACCATGATCTAGCCCAAATAGAGCAAAGCATTATTCGCTCAGAGCGAACGATAGAACAATTGCTAACTTTGGCAAAAATAGAAAGTGGCTTGACGGTTGATTTGACTAGGCCAGTTGATGTTGTTTCCTTGCTACGCTGTGTTATTGCTGAATTAGTCCCATTGGCACTTAAACAAGGTCAAGAAATCATGCTTGATGCCACACAAGACCACTATTTGATACAAGGGAATGACATTTTTTTAAACTGTCTTTTTCGTAATCTGATTGACAATGCCATCCGCTATTCGGGAGAGGGATCTAATATATTGGCTGAAGTGGTGCCAAATAATGGTCATGTAAAAATAGTGATATCTGATAGTGGTCGAGGAATGAGTGAAGAAGATATAGAACGTATTTTTGAGCGCTTTTTCCGGGCGAGAGAAACCCAAAATCAAGTGCAAGGTGTTGGCTTAGGAATGGCGATTGTCGAGCGAGTTATCGCACTGCATGAAGGAACTATTTCTGTTTGGCCACAAGATCCTGGTCTTGCGTTTATCGTCACTTTGCCTAATCAACGATCTATAGACCAAGTTGAAGTTGTCAGTCTATAGAAAATTTGTTACTGGGTAACTGAGCTTAGTAGTAATGCATAAATAGAACATTTATGGCAGAAGTAAATCACCGATATTAAGCTGTTATTTTGACTATTGTTATTACAGTTTAAATGACTAAAAGGTGATAAAAAACCCCTCTAGTGATAGAGGGGTTTTTTGGTTTTTTTAAAAAGTTCCGTATTAATTTCAAAAAATGTGAACTGGATCTTGATTCATTGCTAACTTATCAATAGCAATTAAAATTTATTATTTTCAACAGCTTAAAAATTAATCATATTTTTGTTACTTCAGTAATTGCTAATTTATCTCTTTAATAAGAAACAAATTGCACTTCACATTTGATTTTTTCGTACTATTTTATAAATGTTTATGAAAAAGCTTGGTTTTCTGAGTGTTATATGAACAAAGGTTATAACCTATATGGACGTTAAATTATGAAAATTAAATTATTAGCCGCTTTGGTTGCGGCAACAGCATGTGGTACGAACGCTTTTGCAGCAGAAGTTTACAACAGTGAAGGCACAACACTCTCTATCGGCGGCCACGTCTCTGTGGGTGTCGGTGAGTACGATTCAAATGATGATGTAGATGTTGAAGAGGTTTCACCTCGTATCAATATTGCAGGGTCTCAAGATGTCGGCAACGGTGTTGTTGTTGATATGAAAGGTGAGTGGTCGGTCAATGTACTAGATGGCGGACAGAACTCTTTCTCTACTCGTTTAGGCTATATCGGTGTAACACACGAAGAGATGGGCCGCATGGTTGTCGGAACCCAGTGGTCTCCATATTACGATGTGGGTGGCGTTGCTGATATGCCTATCGCATTTGCTAACGATTTCTTGTACGACTATCTAATGGGCGGTGCTCGTGCTGAGCGAATGGTGAGCTACAGAAAATCATTTGCAGTTGCTGAAGATGGCATGTTCAATGTAGCTCTTGGCTGGCAGGGCGATGAAACTGAGTCAAATGTTGATGCGAGAATGCAGGCAGCGATCAGTCTTGATATGATGGGCTTTGGTTTAGGCTATGCTTATTCCGGTGGTGAACTTCTAGTTGGAGCGAAAAAAGAAGATGCAACTTCTCACATCTTTTCGCTTGACTACGGTTCATACGGCTCTGGCGTATATACGGCTGTTGTTTATGGTATGAATGAATACTTCTATAGCTTTGGTGGGTCGTATCTTGAAGAAACTGTTCAGCTTGAAGGTTTGCTTGCTTACGGTATGGATAATGGCCTTAATGTAAGCGTTAACTACGAAGCTGCTGAGAATGACAAAACTAGCAAGACTTTATTTAGCCAGTCTGCAATTCAGTTTGAGTATACCGTGGCACCAAGCTTTGTTACTTTTGCAGCTTATCAGATAGACCTAGGTGACGACGACGACGCAACAAAAGACGACGATAAATGGATCGTTGGTATGCGTTACTACCTATAAGCTCTTAATCCAACTGCCTTGACACGCAATTGTGTTAGCGCCTATTCAAATTTGAATAGGCGCTTTTCTATTGTAAGAAAAACTTTGTGCATAAGTTCAATTTTTTGTTTTGCTTTATGTCGCTCATACGCCGATTTCTATTACCATCTAGCATAGTGAATAATGGTAAGGAGCAGATATGGGCTCGGTTAAACACGGCAGTAAATTCGTCCAACCGACAAAGGTTCTTTGTGTGGGGCGAAATTATCATGATCATATAAAAGAGTTAAATAATGCAATCCCTGATGAAATGGTGGTGTTTAATAAACCGCCTTCATCTATTCATAGCCAGTTATGTTCCTACCATGGAGAAGCTATTCACTACGAAGGTGAGATTTGCTTTATGGTTAAAGATGGGCAATTTTGTGCTGTAGGTTTAGGGCTGGATTTAACCAAACGTCAATTACAGTCTGAGCTTAAAAGTAAAGGATTACCATGGGAGCGTGCGAAGGCATTTGATGGCTCTGCTGTATTTAGTCGTTTTATTTCTATTGAAGGTATTCTGGTTGAAAATTTAGAAATTGAACTATTTATCAATTGTGTGCGCGTGCAAAAAGGTACAGTAGCTGAAATGATTTATCCACCTCAATCCATTTTGCAGGAATTGACAACTTATACAAGTTTAGTTGATGGCGATATAGTGATGACGGGGACACCGAAAGGCGTTGGTGAAGTCCACCAAGGAGATATCTTCTTGGGACGATTAAGTTGTCAAAGTAAGATTTTGCTGGAAGTTGAGTGGATTGCGCAGTAATAGCTTTCAGATGATAAAAACTTAAGTCGTTAAATTCTATTAAGTCTTAATTTTTAGGTAAAGCGCTGCCTTGGTTGCTTTTTCTCTCAAAACAGCGCACTAAATAACGATTATAACTGCCCTTGGTCATTTTCCCCTATAACCTGTGTTTCTAACTTAAGTGTCTGAGTTGGGAAAGCAATATCAGCGTTATGCTGGTGAATAATGCCCATAATTTTAAGTAGAACGTCTTCTTTCACTTGATGGTAGCGTACCCAGTTGACCGTTTTGGTAAAGGTGTACACTAGCATTTGCAGTGATGATGGACCAAATGCATTAAAATTTACTATGAGTGTCTGTTTGGTATCAATATCAGGGTGGTTTTGAAGCATCGATTTAATATCATTTACTATGTTCTCAACTTTGTGGCTGTCATTATAACGAACGCCAATAGTTTCCTTGATTCTTCTATTTAGCATTCGGGAAGGGTTTTCCACAACAATGCTGCTGAAAACAGAGTTTGGAACATATAGAGGCCGCTTTTCGAAGGTTCGAATGATGGTCATTCTCCATCCGATGCGCTCAACCGTTCCTTCTATTTGACGATCGGGCGAACGAATCCAATCACCTACCTTGAATGGACGATCAAAGTAAATCATCATACCGCCAAAGAAGTTAGAAAGTAGATCTTTAGCGGCTAAACCTACGATCAAACCACCCACACCACCAAATGTCAGTAAACCGGATAGGCTAAGGCCAAAAGCTTGCATGATAGTGAGTGTGCCGATAATGATGAAAATTAGTCGTGAGACTTTAGCGATTGCTTGAACTGTTGTTTCATCATGTGTTTTTTTCTTGAGAACAAAGCTTTCTACATTGTTAATAAAGCGTATTGTTATCCAGGCAAAAATAGCGATAAAAATTGGTAATTTTAATGTACTGAGCCAACCGAGTTTAATCCCAAAGTGCTCTTGAATAAAAAAGTCGAGTGATACTGTTGCTGGTAAACACCAAATTAACACGCTAATAGGTGTTTTTAATGCGTGTAGCGTAAGGTCATCCCAATCAAATTTGGTTTTTTTTGACAGAAACTCTAGCCGATTGTATATCACTCGCCATGTAACCCAAGCAAGGAAGCTGGCCGTAGTAATAAACAAAAAGTTGGTATTCCAACTTTGTAAAAATGTAGTTAGGGATTGTGCTAAGGGAGATGACGACTCCATCATTCATTGACTCTTATGGTTACAAACACTTGCAACAGTATAAAGATATGTTGCCTATCAAACTAGTGATGTTCTTAGTAAAAGCTTTTGCTAATTTACATACAAGGAAAAAATATGACCCATATATTATATCACTTTGTATGGTATTCATTTTTAAAGGGATTGGCTTATTTTTTGCTGCTAAAATGCTCTGATAACGCTGCGCGACGTTTTTGGGCAGCGCCACCGCTATTGTTCACTGTATCTTCAAAACCTGCTTTTATAAAGCGCTGAGTTGGGTTACTAGGATTTAAGCGTTTTAGTTGCGGGGACTCAAAAGTGCCTGAAACTTGATAAATGGACTTGCCGCTTCCTGTTGTTACTGTAATTAAGGTCCCATCAAACTCAAAATTGGTAGTAATTAGTCGCTCGTTACGAAATACACCGCGTTTGCTGAATGTTAGTATCTCAGTATCGTACTCAGGGGACCCTATCTCTATCCATCGGCCATACACGTGTTTTGGGTGTATGTAATCCTTATAGCTAAAATATAAAATGGCAGAAAATGCGACTATTAGTGCTACGAGAAGTGTACCCGCAGATAACTTAAGGAAAGTTTCTTTTGTAAAATTAGAGCTTTGTTCCGGCTCGGAGTCTTTATTTTTCTTATTTGATGCCACACTAAACGGCTCATTTCATCAATGTTAAAAATAAGTATACCTTTAAACCACCAATAGAAGTGAAAATTTTGATAGAGGTTTGCTAATTTCTTATTATGCAAAATATGCTAAGTAATTTTCCACAGCCTATCTAGACCACATTGACTAGGTTTTTATTACCAGTAATGGATAATAATGAAAGGTGTTCGATATTATTTAGTATTAATTTCTCGTTACTATCTCATTGGCAAGAATTATGCTTGATTTCTTTAAGGTGTAATTTAGTCGATATAAGGATACCCAATATGCTGTAATTTCGCTGAAATTGAATCGATCTTCTGCAATTGATAAAAATATTTACTATAATTACATTGTAAAGGTATGTTTTTTGGGGAGGTTAGAAATGTCTATTGTACCAAAACACAAAGACCCACACGCACGTTATGATCCTAATAAGGAGTTAACGACAGATCAGTTGCACCGTTTTGGCAAGGTTGCCAACGAAGCACAAAAAAGACGTGAGTTGAGAGAGCAAAGTGGTTCATTAGCATCAGCTGCACGAGCCGTGAAAGATAAAGCGATGAAACCTGTTGTCGCACCAAAAAAAGACAAGCCAAACTCGGCTAGGTATGCCGCATGGATGCTGGTGATAATGTCTGTTAGTCTGTGGTTGATGTTTATGAGTCGTTAGTTTTAGCTTTCTTAAGAGGGGTTACTTTAGTTGAATCGAGTTCATCTTTTACATTGACTAATTTGGCATGTTCAGGGTTGTAGTATCGGTATTGATTTTTACCACTGTGCTTGGCCGAGTACATTGCCTTGTCTGCACACCGAGTTAATTCCAGCATAGAGTCAGCATCATCAGGGTAAATCGCTACTCCTGCACTAACAGTAAGTTTGTTTATTCTTGCTGTACTCTGGTAGCTATCTTCGAATAAGTGACAAATTCGCCCCAAAATGCTATTCAGATCATCAACACTATTCACGCCGTAGAGGAGTAGAACAAATTCATCTCCTGCAAATCGAGCAATAGAATAATCATTTTTTTGGGTTTTACGATCTTTTGTGCGAATGTTATTTTTAAGGCGATTAGCAAAGTGTTGAAGCACACGATCACCAATTTCATGTCCATAGGTATCATTGATGCTTTTGAAGTTATCAATGTCCAAAAATACCATCGCAGTTAAGGTCTCATTATTCTTAACCTGTTCAAGCTTGCCTAATGCCCAACTTTCAAAGCTCCAGCGATTTGCTAATCCAGTTAATTTGTCACGATATGCTAGGTCCTCAATTCCCTCTTTGTATAGAGATTGTATATAACTGACGACTTTTGAATAGAAGTAGGCGGAGGAGTTACTGAGTACGATTAGTGCGAGTAGGCTAATTAGGAATCTGTCTATTGCGAATTGACCAGGGACAGTAACCATATTGGTAAAAAAACAGACTATAGTAATGAAAATGAATAAGCTAACACTTAGAAATAACCCAGTACGAAATTCGCATGCAAAAATAATAGCAGCGATTATGGGGTAGAGCCAAAGCAATCTGTCAGATATATGTTCACCATAAAAAAGTAGCAATAATGCTTGGAACAGTAATACACTCGACAGTACTATGTCAGAAACATTGACAGATGGATTATATCTTAAATAGAAAAGGTTACATGCCAAAATAGTGGCACAAAATATATTGAGAGTACCGAATAGGTAGTCTTGGCTGATAACATGATTAGTCCCGTAATAGATCATAATAATCACAGCAATCACAGAGCAGAGAAGTACTATTTTACACTTTCGAGCAGAACGCATGTCTGCCATTTCTTCAAGATGTTGTCCTGCAAAATTTGTCATATAATCCCTTGCCTATGAAATTTACAATTCGGCTATTAAAGTCTAGAAGAAAAAACTCAGTCTGGAGCAAGGTTCGAGAAAATAAATCAATGAATATCAATCACCTATATGAAACATTATTCATAATAGTGTATTTTTCGATGTCTGGAAAATAAAAATAAAGGAGGATAACTATATGGATTTATTTGTAAAAACCGTAGAATTTTTCTTTAGAGAAGGAATTTAACATGTCATATTAATAATAAAATGTAAACTTTTCACTATCTAAATATAATAAAAAGGTCTATTAAAATAACAGTTCAAGTCCTCTATACTATTTATTAAACTCTGGACTGGCTGTCATAACTAGTTCATTTTTTGCGAGAAGTTCACAGTAATAGTCCGACCAGTCATTCGTTTACCGTGAATAATCGCAACATCGATGCCTTCAGCCTCCATTGTAAAGTGACCAGTAAGATTTGATATACGAATATCAACTTCAGGTGCATATCGGTTAAACTTGTCAACACGAGGAATCCACCAGCGCACCACCAAAGAGTTTATTATATTGAGCGTCAGTCGTTGACTTTGTTGTTGCTCAATAAGCTTTTCAGTTGCGATAATTATTTGTTCGAGTGCTGGCGCGACCTGTTTGTAATAATGGTGTCCTGTTGAATTAAGAAAGACAGGTTTTCCGTTCAAAAGCATATTACCTTGTAAGTTCTGGATCTGAATTAGCACCACTAATCTACACAAATTTGCTCTTTACTGCCTTGTGGCAGTTTTTGTTCTACCAAAGGCGTATGACTGTTTGCAAATTTATGGTCTGGTACTGATGGTTATCGCTAATACCACCTGTTCCATTAGGCTTGATAGGAAACCTGCTAACTCAAGTGGCTAAAGGTAAAAAAACTAATTCGAAGTATTTATAAATTCAAGCTTAAGATACTAAAATTACTAGAATTTTTGTGATTATTAAGTTGCTCTTTAGCATTAATCTCTCCCTGATAGTAATATTTTTATCATTATTAATGGAAACTTACTCAAGTTCATATAGTTTTTAAGTAGGGGATAAGATATTGGTATTGATCTTTATAGACAGATAACAAAGGTGGAGAATGACGTACATATCTCATCTGATACTTAGTTACAGCTTCCCAAATATCATCTATCGATGAGAGTTTGTGAAGGTGGGATAAAAGAATGGTTTGGCAGCCAATGGGTAGTTTCGATCATAGCATTATTTTTATGTACTGCTGGTATTGGGCTCGTTGAGTTTATTGATCGTAGCCAGAAAGCGTTCTTGCACGATAGTATACTAGTTCGAGCAAAGGAAGAACTTTCCATTGTTCGTTCTGAATTAGAAATTGCTATTTTCAATGATATTTTCGTTGCAAATAGCCTGTCTGCACTCATCGCTTCAAATCCAAGCTTAGAGTTTTCAGGCTGGGGGTTATTCGCCTCTAGTGTAATGCGTAAAGCTCATCATGTGGAGCTCATTACGTTAGCTCCTGATGATATAGTGAAGTATATATACCCGTTTGAGGGAAATGAACAGTTACTTAATTTAGATTATCGCACTCTTCCCGATCAATGGAGAGCTGTTAACAAAGCACGAGACATACACGAGATATTGATAGCTGGGCCAGTTAATTCAGTTCAAGGTGGGCGTGTTCTTATAGCTCAGGTACCAATTTTTACTGATCCAATATATCATCGAAATTATTGGGGAGTTTGCAGCTTAGTCATTTCACTTGAAAGTTTATTTAGTGATGTGGGAATCAAAAGTTACAGTGAAAAGTACGATCTGGCGATGCGTGGTGTTGATAGTTCAGGTCAAGGAGGAGATATATTTTATGGTACACAAAGCACATTTGATCGTTCTTTTTCAATAGAATCTGTTAAGTTTCCTTATGGGACTTGGAGTATTGCCGCTGCACCCAAAAGTGATCTTCTTGAATTTAGTAAATGGTATAGAGTTCATGCGGTTAGATTGTTGGGTTATCCACTTATTGTTTTACTAATGTTGGCCTATGGCACTATTTTTTACCTATATCACACTGCTAACCAACGCTCCCTTCATGATGCACTGACGTCACTGCCAAATAGACGCTATTTTATGTATACGCTAGAACGACACTTTAGCCTGGTTACTGGTTCCGGAAAAAAAGAGTCATTTGCGATTCTCAATGTAGATTTGGATAAATTCAAATGGATTAACGATACCTATGGGCATGCTGCTGGAGATAAAGTACTTATTGCAGTAGCAAAAAGAATTAAAAGCGTATTAAGATCGTCTGATCTAGTGGCTCGAGTAGGGGGTGATGAGTTTTTGATACTCTTAACTCGAATTAAAGATAAAGAAAATGTTGATATTATTAATATCGAATTACAAAAAGCAATCTGCCAAACTCCAGTAATTTATGAACATCATGAAATCGATATTTATGTCAGTGTTGGTCAGGCTGTATATGGTGATGAATTTGCAGAAGTGGATGAGATGCTCAAAGTGGCTGATGATCGTATGTATGATGAGAAGAAGCGACGTCAAGATTAATTGGGTCTTACTATACTCCACCTAAACCACTTTATTAAAAATCCAATCAACGAGAATTAAAGGAGAAAAATGCGAGACCTGACTCAATGGTTAAATGATTATGGAGCAAGTCACCAAGATCCCGTCAACCAAAAGCTTCATAAGGTGTCTGTCCCTGGTATTTTTCTATCCGTTGTCGGTTTATTGTGGACAATACCTTCTGTTTCGATTTTTGGTTTTACCCTCAATTGGGTTTACTTAGCCATAATCCCCGTTATGATTTTTTATTTCAGACTTTCCTTAAGTGTGTTTTTGATGATGTTAGGATTTACTTTGGCTTGTATATCTTTAATTTGGTCTTTAGACATTCTGCAATTACCAGTATTATTTATTTCATCAAGCTTACTTCTCCTATTGTGGTTAATGCAATTCATTGGTTATAAGATTGAAGGAAGAAAGCCTTCTTTTTGGGATAATTTTTGGTTTATCTTAGTTGGTCCAATTTGGGTATTTCGTCATAAGTAATCTATGAGTAGTGATGGCCTCTTCAGGCTTAATGCGCTTCATTAAATACGTCTACTTGTTTTTTGCAAAACGCGAAAACGATCTTTGCATTTCGCAATGAAACTTACGATCCATACGTATGTGGTATGCCACTATTTATTTTTATTTTAAAAATACCTTAAATATCAGATGCTTATGCCAATATAAATATTGGCATGAGTTGTGCTTTATCTATAGTGACCCTTATTAAGCCGAGGGTCACCTAGCCAACTGACGTTGTTAGTGAATATAGATTGTTCACACATTATGTAGCCAACCACACTTCTTGTGGTTGGCTTTTTTATTTTGACTCTTCTTGACTACATTGGGTGTTTAGGCTGTAGCAACTTGGTTTCCTTGGACAAACTGCTCCACGGGAACAAATTACGCGCGCATCAGCTTGTATGCCACGCTCAACCCAATTAATATTGAGGATCTTGGCGATAGTCTTGAATTCCTTTCGAATATTATTAGGGATAGATGCCGTCCCCCCATTTTCAACACATAGGGACTTCAGCGATTCAGCTATCGCTTTAGAATCACCACCTTGTGCATCAATTGCTGGGTTTAAATCAATGCCTGCACACAGAACTCGATTGTTACCTGCTGGGTCTGTTATGTTGACTGATTCACAGCAGTAGATTCTAGGTTCTTCGTTGACATTTAAGATAGAAATTTGCGCAGAGCTGTTGCTTTTAGGTTGTGAAAGTCGGCGGAAAACAGCCCAATGCTGGCAAGGATCATTAACTTGACACATATTCCCCCAAGGTAGAGGAATTCCGTTTCCTCTATATACTGCTTTAAGCTTATTTTGACCATATGCATCAAAATAGTGCCAATGTGGGTATGGAGACACCACGGTCATGCGCCGCATCGCAACTGAGGGAGAGACGCCGGCTTTTAGGTGGGTATCAATTTCGTATCCGCTTCTATCAAGTAATTGGCGAAAAGGAACCTTAGGGCAAAGAAGAGCTCCAGCGAAAAAGCTTGATTCAAAATCACGCCATGCTTTCAAGATATCTTTCGACTTAAGTTCTGAGGTTGAATTTGATTGGTCTTCGTTCGTCCAGCTACTAGCTTGACCTACAGTGAGGACACTTTTTAGACCTGCCTTATTATGTAAAACGCAGTGACCTATATAGACGGCGAGATCATACTTTAAGCGTGTAGGGTGTTTCTTGAGCACTTCGTTTAAGTAAATCGTAGCTGAAGGCTCAAAAAAAGAAGTCATTACTTGCTTAGTACTAACTCCTAACTCATCAACAATATCTTTTGGCGGACTGGATATCCAGTGGATACATAGGCCCATATTACGAGCAATATTCATGAGATCTTGCCAAGACAAGTTGAGTTGCTTTCGACCAACTTCTTCTGCTGCACGTTCTAGATCAGGAAAATGGTTCTGGTTACTTTCCTGATGAGCTCTAATGAGCAGGTGAGCAAATTGACGTCCTGAGATGCCTGTTTGAGATAACATTTCTGGTATGGCAATCTGCAATATCTCATTTGAAAAGAGAAAACTTGGTTCAAGTGCCATTCCATGAATCCCACCTCTATTTCCTTTCATCGGTGTAATATCAACTTTCTCAGGCTCATCATCCAGAAACCATGAAGGATCTTTTTGGAATACGTTGGCGATAACTTCTAGCATATCACTACTGGGTACGCGCTTTCCTCGTTCAATCATGGATAGGTATGAAATTGACGGTGCAGATTCAGGGTTAACTCGAATACAGCGAGTAGAAAGGTCCTCCATGGTTAAGTGGTTTTTCTTTCTGAGATTTCGTATCTTAGTTCCCAAAAAATGAGACTGTCGAATAAGGCTTTTTGATAGCATTTTTGTAAAATTCACATTGTAAAATTTTTGTTGTGAAATTGTAGTAATAAATTCACTAGTATACAAAGTAAGCAAAGTAATTAATCGACATATAGCGAAACACAAATGTTAGATACTTGCTCAAGAGCAGTAAATCTATGGAAAATCCGTGAGGGAATACTTTATGAATATGCTTACTTTCGACAAAACGAGAAATAATCAAGAGCACGAGACCTATATCGCTGAAGCAGTCTTTGAGGTAGAAAAGGTAAGCGCAAATAAGGCGTCAGAAAAGCAAGACAAAGCAAAACAATTACTTGATCGCCTTTTCCCACTTGAAAATGGTTCCCATAACGATGTGACTGCGTATGTTGTAGATTACCGACATGTTATGGCTTATTTCAAAGATGGTCGCCATAGCGGTTTAGAACATCCAAAACACTTTGTTGCCTATTCTGGTGATAAGGAAGATCCTGAGTCGATTCTCTTCCGTGATGGTACAGGAAGCCATGTTGAACTGACTTTTGGTTGCCATAAGGGGACGGGGTGTGTTGAATTAGTTGAGATCGACGATATACAATTAGAGACATGTACGTTGTTTTCACAAGAAAGTCAGGATATGTCAGCAATGCGTCATTGGATAAGCTTGGTTAAAGGGGATGATATAGGAAAGCCTCGAGCATATTCTGAAGCTAAAGAATATACAGCAAAATCTGGTGAAGATTATGATTTAGCATGTTGCTATAAACTTATTAGATAGAATTAACTAAAGTTTATTTTATTAATAAAGGGCCTTTATTTTAGAAAGGCCTTTATTGTATCTGATGTTCTGTAAAATAATGAAATAATGATGAAAACGATTGCAGCATACCAAGTGTCACTAATGATATCTGACTGTTCAATTTTTATGACTCAAAACTATCATTAGTTGTTATATCGTTGTTTTTAAGGAGTCTTAATGTCATAAAGTTAAATAAATGGCAATTTAATGAGTATTTGATGTCTTATTTTTTTTCCATGTAGTCAATTGTAATTTCATATTAAGTTTGCTTGGTTAAGCTGTTTTCAACCATGTTATTGGAGCGAGTTGTCGCAAAGACACTTCCTATTCAGTCGTTGGGGAGAGGGATTCTATACCAATAACAGGAAAGTAAAATGAAACAACATCAAACACTTTGGCTAATTGCCGCTGGGTTAGGAGTCAGCCTCCCAGCAACGGCCGCACAGATGGTTAAAGTCGAAAGCGATGCACTATTGCACAAAACGCTAAAAGCTCAATCTACTAGTGTTGTACCGATGGAAACAGGTTTTGCTGAAGTTAAACGAGTAGTTTTACCAAATGGCAAGGTAAAAGTTCGCTATCAACAGACTTATATGGGGCTTCCAGTATTTAATACCTCGGTAGTTGCTACTGAAACAAAAGCTAGTCAAAGTGAAGTGTATGGCATTATGATGCAAGGAATTAGTGGTGATGTCGCCACTTCTTCTCCAGCTTTAGACGAAAAACAAGCTATTTCAGCGGCTAAGAATGCTTTTAAGAGAAGAACTTTAGTCGAATCAGGTGCTCCAATAGAAAATACTCAATCTAAGCTTATGGTTTGGCTGGACGATTCAAATACTGCCAAAGTTGTTTATATGGTTGATTTTTTCATCGCAGCTCAGGTACCACAGCGCCCATTCTATTTTATTGATGCCAATACAGGAGAAGTCCTTAAGCATTGGAGCGGGCTTAATCATGCTGAAGCACAGGGTACAGGACCTGGTGGGAATGAGAAAACAGGGCAGTATAGTTTCGGAACAGACTACCCAGGGTTTGTCATTAGTAAGTCTGGTAATACTTGTGTAATGAATAATGCTGCTGTTAAAACGGTTGATCTAAATGGTAGTACTTCAGGCAGCAGTGCCTACAGCTATTCGTGTAATGATGATTCCAATTTTAATGATCACAAGTTTGTCAATGGGGCATACTCACCGCTTAACGACGCCCATTACTTTGGTAAAATTGTGTTTGATATGTACAAAGACTGGATGAATACCGCGCCATTAACCTTCCAGCTCACAATGCGCGTACACTATGGCAGTAGTTATGAAAATGCTTTTTGGAATGGCTCATCTATGACATTTGGTGATGGAAAAAGTAGATTTTATCCGTTAGTAGACATTAATGTTAGTGCACACGAAGTAAGCCATGGTTTTACCGAGCAAAACTCTGGCTTGGTATACGCCAATATGTCTGGTGGTATGAATGAAGCATTCTCTGATATTGCAGGTGAAGCCGCTGAATACTATATGAAGGGCTCTGTTGATTGGATAGTAGGGGCTGATATTTTCAAATCAGATGGGGGTTTACGTTACTTTGAGCAGCCCTCTAGAGATGGTCGCTCAATAGATAATGCTTCGCAGTACTATAGCGGTTTGAATGTGCATTACTCTAGTGGTGTATTTAATCGTGCCTTCTACCTATTAGCAAACAAAGCAGGTTGGGATGTGCGTAAAGGTTTTGAAATATTTACTTTGGCAAATCAGACGTATTGGACAGCAAATAGTACTTTCGATGAAGGTGGATGTGGGGTTGCTAAAGCAGCTGCAGATATGGGTTACAGTGTTACAGATGTTGAAGACGCATTTAATACAGTCGGTGTAAATGCTTCTTGTGGCACGACACCTCCTCCAACTGATAACATTTTAGTGAAGGGTTCACCCGTAACTAACCTTTCTGGTGCTCGTTCGTCAGAAGTCTTCTACACATTTACTGTTGATTCGGCATCAAATGCGGTTGTCTCTATGTCTGGTGGAAGTGGTGACGCAGATCTATACGTAAAAGCAGGTAGTAAACCTACAGCCAGTAGCTTTGATTGTCGTCCATATAACTACGGAAATAATGAGCAGTGTAGTGTGACAGCAACGCCTGGTATTACTTACCATGTTATGCTGAGAGCCTACAGCAGTTATGCAGGTGTGACATTAAGTTTGAATTAGTTGTGGTTGAATAAAACGATAAGGCTCCGTCATGGAGCCCTTATTTATTGTTGGAGCTTATTTTTTGCCTGTTCTACTTTTGAGAAGTCGAGGCCGAGTTCTTCAACAGCCTCTTTAATTAGCTGAGGATTTTGCATTATCTGTCCCATCAACAGTTGCAATTGGTCTTGTGGCAAGCCAAGCTGACCTATATTCGCCATGGCTGCAAGAGGGTTTTGCGTTAGTGTTTCAAACAGATCATTTATCTGCTGATTGTTAATATTGTGTTTGTTTAACATTTCAAGTATTGGGTTCATAGTCCATCTTTCGCTTGTGTGTAGATAATATCGAAGTGTAACATCGGCACTCTTATTGTTGAACATCGAATATTTTAGCGCTTAGTATTTGATTGCAATGGTACTAAACCTGACTCTTCAGAGATGACATGACTTGCGTTGAAATATTAAACACGCATTTTCGATGTTATGTGTAGCCTAAGTCCAACCTATGGTCTAGCTCATACTTAAGTATTATTTGCTTGGAAGCTGTTGACTGCTGATGCCACACTTTCAGCACCGCTATATATCTCGTCCATAGTGCGAGATACTTCTTCGATACGAGAGCTGGTTTGTTCTGCTACATTGTTTACATCATTCATTGCTTTTGTAACTTCCTGTGTCAATGTCATGTTTTTGTTGACAACCTGAGTAATTTCTTCTGTAGATTCTGAGGTTCTAGAGGCCAACTGTCGGACTTCATCTGCTACGACAGCAAACCCTCGACCTTGCTCTCCAGCTCTTGCTGCTTCAATTGCTGCATTTAGGGCCAGTAAGTTGGTTTGGTCAGCAATGCCACCAATCGTTTTTACAATTTCCGAGACATCGTTTGAAAGCGATGCGAGTTCTTGGACCTGATCGATCGATTGGTTTAAGTTTTTCATCATAGTCTGTGAAATATTTACAGTATCTTCTAGAATTTTTTTACCTTCTTGGGTCACTTGAGAAGTTTCTACTGCTGTACTGTAGGCAATATTGGCAGCATCAGAAACTGCTAATTCTCGGTTTACATCTTCAGTGATGTTAGAAGCGAACTTAACCACCTTATATACTTTTCCTTGTCCATTACATACAGGGCTGTATGAGGCTTGAATCCATATTTCTTCGTCATAATTATTCTTGCGCAAAAATCTACCGGAAAAAGCTCTACCGTTAGATAGATCTTTCCAAAAATTAGGGTTTTGATCGTAAAATTCATCAAAACAAAACATTTTATGATGCTTGCCTTGGATTTGATCAAGGCTATACCCCAGAGCGGTAAGGAAATTGTTGTTTGCTTCAATAATCGTTCCGTCAGGTTGGAATTCGATTACTGCGAAATTTTGGTGTAGTGCTGAAATTAGGTCTTGCTGTGAGCGGGCTGTTATCATTTTTTCAGTGACGTCATTAGCAATTTTAATCACACTTTCGACTCGACCACTATCTCCTAATACAGGAAAGTAGGTTGCTTCGATAATAATGAGCTCTCCTGATTTATTATACCGCTCAAAGGTTCCAGATTTTACTTGGCCTTTCGCTAGGTCTTGCCAAAAACTTCGGTAGTCTTGGGTTTCTACATATCTTGGATCACAAAACATTCTGTGGTGTTTTCCTTGCACTTCATTGGGCTTGTAGCCCATGGCTTCAAGAAACAGGGGACTTGCTGACTTTATGTCACCATTGGGTGTGAATTGTATCGTTACTAAAGACTGATTCATCGAATTGATGGTTTGTTTGTAACCATTGAACTCGTCGTTTTGGTTATCGTTTTCTACAAGTTTTCTGAAGGGCCACATAGACAGTTACTCTTTAATGATTTTTTTATCACTAGTAAGTATGATCTGTGTTTAGAGTAAATCAACTCGGCGCATAATATTTATTCTCTTCAAAATAGAGCAAGGCTTTTCAAAAAGGTGGCTTCAGTATTCTATCGTGTGCTTCCAATGACAGTTCATCAAACCTGCTGATATTCGGAGAGTCATCTGATAGTTAGTGAATTATCAGCTTCATGTGTGAAGGAATAGGTGTCTATTTGATAACAAAAATACCTGATCTTAAGCAGCTAAAGCAAGCTGAAGGGATTAGCGTTGAAATTAAATAGTTGTTAAAACGTTCCATTTTATTAGTAGTTTTTCTTTAGAACTCCTGCTTGGTGGACTAAGTTTATACAATAGTCATTACTTTGGGGGAAAGAGGATAATGGAGCGAATTAAA
The DNA here is from genome assembly GCA_024347015.1 of Vibrio pectenicida. GTDB lineage: Bacteria > Pseudomonadota > Gammaproteobacteria > Enterobacterales > Vibrionaceae > Vibrio > Vibrio pectenicida. Next base: position 610,516 of record AP024890.1, read on the forward strand.
TATCTTCTGTCCTTATTGATTTTATCAATGGTATCTTATAGTGCTGCAATTAAGGCTGAAGGTTCAGCAGATTTGCGCGAACTTGCGTATTTTACCGAGTCTTATCCCCCAGGTAATTTCCTGAAAGATGGTGAAATATCTGGCTACGCTGTAGATATTTTGAAAGCAGCAAGCAAGTTGGTGGGAGAGGAGGTTGAGTTATCACAAATTACACTCCAACCATGGGCGCGTTCATATAGAACAGCGCTGACTGAGGACAATGCCGTTTTATTTTCAACCACTCGTTCTGAACATCGTGAGAAGTTGTTTCAATGGGTTGGGCCTATTACTGACATAAAGATCGTTGTTATGGCTCGTAAGGATGCCAACATCAAAATCAATAAAGCTATGGACATGGCCAAATACCGTATTGGAGTGATCCGTGATGATATTGGGGAGCAGTCATTGTTGGACATGGGTATTCCTCGAAATGCAATGCAGGAGGCTAATTACGTTACAACCCTTTCTGAGCAGTTAATGAAAAAGCGCATTGATTTGTTAGTTTATGCACATCGAGCTGCCATATGGTGGTCTAAAGAAGCACAGGTAGACCCTGATTTATTCGAGGCAGTATATACGGTTAGAGAGGGCGATGTTTATTTTGCTTTAAATACGAGTGTTAATCCTGCAGCTAAAGACAAATTACAGCAAGGTATCGATCTTCTTAAAAGCACTAAAGGTGAGTCAGGAGCTTCTTTATATCAAGAGATTATGGATAAATATGAATAACTCAAAGGCGGCATTAGGCTGCCTTTGGTTTTAAACCTTGGACTTTTTTACAAAGTAAGGGTTATCGAACTTTCGTATGGGCCCTAGCTCAGATAAAACTAATCGGTTCCACAAAGTTTTGTCAAACTCTCCTTTGGGGATTGAAGGATAGAGTGTTTCTTCTTCTTCACGGGCATAGCGTAGTAACTCTTTCTTCATAATTTGATTGTACTTACGTGCAATATGATTGTGCTTTGAGATCCATTCTAGTTTGAAATTAGTCAATGCAGGTTCTGCTTGTTCGAGAGGTACTCGTGTTAGATAAATACGTTTATAAGACACTTTTCTATCGACCATGGTTCGCATAGCAGTTTGAATGTATTTACCGTGATTAGTAATGGAAATGTCATTTTTATCGAATAAGTTCACGCTCCAGCCTGTAAGCAAAAAGCTAGGTTGGCGGTATTGCTTATTGCGTTCTTCTATCGCTTTATGGATCACTAAATCTGACGTGCCATTAAATGTCTGTTGCCATTTAGCAATACGTATTTGTGTTGCAGTAGGCAAGCGGTAGATGTGAGTAAATTTGTCTTGGTCCATAAATGAATACACAGAACATTTGAGTTAGGAAAAGCCTATTCCAAAAGCCAAAGTAAACGCTCAAAACTATTGAAATAGAAGAAAAATAAGGCAGTAGTGTAGTAACACTAGGCCCATTGTAGTGAATTCCAATCCTTAGTTCTAGTAGTTATCGGTCAATTTAAAGCAAATATTACTGACGGCTTAGTTATGCATTTCAAAACGGAGTGCGAGTTTATACGCAAATCTTTAATTTATTTAAGCGAATATCCAATAAACTATTCACTGTAATAGAATTCATTGCTCTTTTTGTTCGAAACTAGCCTGAAATACTTCTTTCTGCTGTACTTTTTTCACTACAATCGTGCCTGCGATTAAGTCATGCCAGCCTTGCTTCTTATTATTCAATATGATCCAAATAAACCCCAAACATAGTGGGATAGCACTTAAGTAGTATGAAAAGTAGCGGGTTATAGCAGTTGAAATCGTTAGTGGTTGACCCGTTTTTGCATTGAGCACTTCGAGATTAAAGACCATTTTTCCAGGTGTTGCTGACCTATATACCCAAAAGATAACAGTAGCAAATAATGGGGAGATCCAGTTGAGTACCAAGTCCCACCCTCCTAGCAAAAACTCGTCTGAGTTCCAGTAAAGCTCTCCGTATATCCAGGCCATGACGGGTATAGTAAGCAAAAAGAGCAGTACGGTATCAATTAATGTGGCACCTAGGCGAGGCCAGAAACCGGCATATTGTAGGGAGTCGTTATTCATACTATCTACCTAATCATTTCATAAAAATTACATGTTTTAAGCACTGTTATATTTTTTATTTTCCAGAAAATAAAAAATATAACAAAAATTGAGAGATATGTATTCTAGTAGTGTGTGAATTTGACTTAAATATGACGTAATAGTCAGTGGCAATATATGTAAGCTTTATGCATATAATTGTGCAGTCTTCATGTTCTAGAAGTGTGATCCAATAGCTACTTATACAGTATGTATTTTCTCTTGCTCTGCATTTAAGAAAAGGCATCGTACTGGTAATCTACGTTATTTAGAAAGTCGAAATTAATCTAGCTAACTGTGATAAATATTAACCTTACCTAATATAATAGTAACCCTTTTGTATCTAAGATTTTTTTGTATAACTTATTATCTAATTTTTTTATTTTCAAATGTAAATGATAGATGTATATTTTCGGGCTTTTTGGCAAAATTGTGCTAAAACTTAGAGTATAGAAGTGTGACAAGGGGTTAAATGTTAAATGGAAATGTTTGCAGACCACCGACAGTCAGATCAACCGGAAGCTGGTGATGCACACACACCTGCTGAATATCTTATGTTGCCATGGAAAGTTCTTCTGATAGATGATGATGAGCAAATGCATCAAGTGACTAAGCTTGCGCTATCAGATTTTGAGTTTGAGGGGCGAAAACTTGATTTAATTTCGGCTTATTCTGGAGATGAAGCTAAGGAATTATTTACGCAACATGACGATATTTCACTGGCTTTAGTCGATGTTGTCATGGAAACCGAGCATGCTGGGTTAGATTTAGTAAGGTATATTCGTAGCACATTAGGAAATAGTCTAGTTAGACTCGTATTACGAACGGGGCAGGCAGGCCAAGCTCCAGAAGATACTGTCATTCGTGAATATGAAATTGATGATTATAAAGAAAAAACCGAACTAACAACTCAAAAGTTAAAGACTTTGCTCTACTCCATGTTACGTTCATATCGAGACTTGTGTCTGATAGAGCAGCAGAAAAAAGGTTTGAGTAAAGTTATTGAAGCCTCAGCTTGTGTGCAAAATACGACGACACTGCAAACTTATGCTACATCAGTTCTTGAACAATTGACATCTTTGCTAATGCTTGAGCAATCAGCTCTGTATTGCATAGTTCAGCCTAGGCCCGATGGTGAAGAGTCTCGAGCATTGACTTTGGCTGCAACGGGAACTTTTGTTGATACCTATAGTGAATGTTCATTTGAAAAACTCCCAGAGGAAGTCGCGACACGGTGTAAGCAAGTGTTTAAATCACGTCAGTCTGAGAATTTTGGTGATTCTTATGTTTTATTTTCCCATGATGAACAAGGCGTTGATTGCATTCTATATGTTAACGTTAGCCGTGAGTTAACTGAACTGGATATGCAGCTTCTTGAAATTTACATGCAGAATATCGGCCTGACATTTGAGAATCTTAGTCTGATGCTTGATATCCGAGAAACGTCTAAAGAACTTGTTTATAACCTTGCAAATGCTGTGGAAGCTCGTAGTAAGGAAACTGGTGCTCACGTACAACGGGTTTCCTTATTCAGTGAAAAATTAGCATCGCTATACGGTTTAAGTGATTATGATGCATCTATGATCAAATATGCCTCGCCACTACATGATGTAGGTAAAGTTGCAGTGCCAGATTCAATTCTTCATAAACCTGGCAAGTTGGATGCCGAAGAGTGGGAAATTATGAAGAAGCATGTAGATTATGGAGTTGATATTTTAAGCAAGTCTAAACGTCGCTTAATGACAGTCGCAAAAGAAATTGCGGGCTATCACCATGAAAAATGGGATGGTACTGGCTACCCAAATGGCCTATCTGGACTCGATATCCCTATTTCTGGGCGAATCACTGCGCTAGCCGATGTATTTGATGCCTTGGGTTCCAAGCGTAGTTATAAACAACCATGGAGTGATGAGCAAATTATGCTTGAGTTGGTTGCCCAGAAAGGTAAGCAGTTCGAGCCTCAATTGGTGGAGTTACTCGTTAAACATTGGGATGAGTTTTTAGCGATAAGAGAGTCTCTTCCAGACTAAGGTGATTATTGTAGTTATGTATTTGTATCAAGCGGTAGGTTTGCTGGGATAATCAACTTAAAGAACACGCCGCTACCTAATTGAGAGCTGAACTCCAGCTCTCCTTTTAGTTTTTGATGTACTAAATTAAACACTAGATTTAAGCCCAGCCCAGAGCCACCCAAACCGCGTTTGCTGGTATAGAAGGGTTCAAAAATCTTCTGGTGTAGAGAATCTTCAACACCACTGCCGTTATCGCGATATTCAAAAATGATAGTATCACCATCTTGGAAAAAATTGATGGAGATTTCAGCGTGTGGTTGGCTTTCAAAAGCATGATTAATGCTGTTCATGACGAGGTTGGATATTATTTGAGTGAGTACACCGGGTAGACTGTTCATCAATACAGAATGATCACCTGTCAATTCAGGTTTGACTGGTACTTTACGTGTTTCAGGGTGTAGGCTTGCTAAAAGAGCTTCAATAACTTGTGAAACATTGAATTGCGAACGCGCTTCTGAAACTTGGTCAACTGCGGTTTGCTTGAAGTCTCTTATCAACTGCGCTGCTCGATTTAAGTTATGCTCAAGCATTTGACTACTATCGGACATTCGTTTCATCAGTGACTCAAACTGTGAACTTGTTAAGGTTTGTGATGCAAATGCGGTATTAAGTTCACCAGTTACATCTCGAATCACAGATGTTGCAGTTACTGCTATACCTAGCGGAGTATTAACTTCATGAGCAACTCCTGCAACTAGACCACCTAAAGCCGCGAGTTTTTCTGATTCTACCAGCTTATCTTGAGTATCTTGTAATTGTTCCATACTTTGCTTGAGATCGAGTGTTCTTGAGGCAACCATATGTTCCAAGTTTTGGTTGAGTTCTTCAAGTTCAATTTGAGTCAGTTTGAGTTCAGTAATGTTGATGGCTGTTCCTCTAAAGCCTAAAAACTGGCTTTTTTCATAGCGAGCAGTTGCCTGAAAGAGTAAATGTAAGGTTATGCTATTTATCGTAATACTTACTTCTACATGCGTAAAGTCGTTACGTCGAGTAACCGCTTGATGCAAGTTGACTGAGCTTTTCAGAGCCTCAATATCAGCTAAACTTATGCCATGAACAGCAACTAGAGACAATGACTCCTTCATCGCTTCTGAGCAATAGGTGAGATGTCCAAGCTCGTTTGTTTCCCACAGCCAATCTGACGAAACATTAGTAAAATCTGCCAAACGATCCTGCTCTTCTTTGATACTGTTATATAACATTGTAATGTTATTACTGATTTTGTTTGCTCCCTCACCTAGCCAATCTAACTCGTCATCTTTCTCCGAAATCCAACGTTTTTTCATTAAAACCAGGGGCTTGCTTGGGTGACGTGGGTTAAACGATCGTAAATATTGAGCAATCTGGAATATTCGTCGGTTTACACTAGCATGAAATATCAATAGCATAATTGAGCAAACTAGAGTGGTTTTGAGCGCATTAAGAATCAGAGTGGAAATAAATTGGTGGAGTAGGTAGTCGTATATTTCTTGCGCATTTGATTCTACGTAGACTGTACCAATTTGTTCAGAATGACCGTCTTCTGGATCGCGATAAGTAAGTGGAAAGGTCTCGTGGACTACATTGCCTTTTTCAGTTTCACCTGCATTAAAGGTGTAGTTGCCGGATTTTACTTCAAGAAAATCAATTTTGGGGAGGTTAACTAATCCATCAAGTCTTTCTTGCAGTACGGCTAGGTCGAATGACCATAAAGAAGAAGCTAGTAATCCAGCATGCACGTCACGTATTTCTATATGACGTTGTTCCACATCGTTAAATTCTTTTTTATAGTCCCAAGATAATTGAAGTATGGTGGTGAATAAAGTAACAAAACTGCTTAGCGTCACCATCAATAATATAATTCGACGACCAATTCGACTTTGTAGAGGGTTATTAATACTCTCATCTACTTTTTTGCTTCGGCTCATAATACTCAAAGATAGTGTTTTCAATTGAGTATAGCTTGCACTTATCAATTTTTATCAAGAAAAAACGCCTCGATTTTATTTTTCAATCTAAACTGATTAGGTAATTAATATTTTTAGGAGTTAATTATGAGAGCACTCATGTTTTGCTTGCTTTTATTCGTGAGTAGTGTAAGTGCAGAAAAGGTACTACTAATAGAAAGTTATCACGCTGAATATCCGTGGGATGTCAGCTATATAAAAGGCATCAAAGATGCAATGTCATCATCAGCTGAGCTGCATAGCTTTCAGATGGACACCAAGCGTGTACCTGTTGAGCAGTTTGAAGCCAAGGCTAACGAAGCATTTGAATATTATCAGCAAATAAAGCCAAGTATTGTGGTTTTGGGAGATGATAATGCGCTGAAATACATGCTACCTAAGTTATACCAAGAGCCCATATCAATTGTTTTTTTAGGTATAAACTCAAATCCACGTTCACTTTTGAAAAAATACAAAGGTCAAGCCAAAGTGACAGGGGTACTCGAGCTACCTTTATTTGTGAAAAACATCCGAGACTTAAGTCAGATGTTACCCAAGAAAAAGCATAAATTTAGAGTGATGTTTGACTCTGGAGTGACTTCTCAAGAAGCGGCTAAACATATTAAAAAACAATATCAATTAATTGAGAAGAACCTTAAGGTTGAAGCAGATATCCTTCTAATAGGAACACAAGAAGAATGGCAGGAGAAGGTAACTAGTGCCAAGGACGATGGTGTATCAGTAATTATTGTTGGTCTTTATCATACGCTTGTAGATAAGGGGGGGAATAGTGTTCCGGCATCAGAGGTACTCAGTTGGACAAATGAGAATTCCCAAACACCATTGTTTGCATTTTGGGACTTTGCAGTTGGAGAAGGAAAGGCAAGTGGTGGTGTTGTTTTGTTTGGTGAAAGTCAGGGCAAACAAGCCGCAGGTTTAGTCAATGAAATATTGGCAGGTAAAGAAGCTAATAAAATTCCTATTGCTATTGGTGAACAAGGTCGAGCGATCTATTCAGAGAAAGAGTTGAGACGTTGGGGCCTTACGCCACCTGCTCATTGGAGTGTTATGAATTGAAAGCCCACTTCAGTGGGCTTTCAATTTACTAAGCTGGTTACGCTTCTACTTGACGATCACGACCGTGGCCACGCTCACCTCGATAGTTACCACGGTTATCACCACCTCGATTGCGATCAAATCGACGTTCACCATCTCGTCGAGCACCTTCGCGGTTGCCACCTTCGCGACGTCCACCTTCACGGTTACCACGGAAACCACCATCACGACGCCCGGCACCATCTCTTCCACGGCCTGAATCACGGCGGCCACGAGGTTCACGGAAGTCGTCGAAGTCACAAACCACAGCATCTACTTGCTTCTGGCGAATTCGAAGCTTACGTAGTTTTCCTGCCGTTTCAGAAGGCATCGCTTTTGGAAGCTGAACATAAGTTTCGCCTTGAGCTAGCTTAATAGCACCAATCGAGCCCTTCGTAAGGCCAAGTTCATTTGCCAATGCACCAACGATATCCTTGACTTGGACACCCTGTTCGCGACCAACTTGAAGCTGGTAGGTATCCCAGTCTTGGTTGTTAACACTTCGATCGCGGCCGCGGTTGTCGCGTCCACCATCACGACGCTCTTTACGGCGTTGCTTATCTCGTTCAATAGCTTGGATCATTGGGTCTTCGCCAATATAAAATAATGGGCGCTTACCTTGTTGACGTTTAAGTAACATTGAAGCAAGCGTTACTGCATCAATATCTAAAGTTTCTTGTAGTTTTTCTACTAGTTCGGTAAATCTATCTAAAGATTTATGTTCCTTTTCTTGCTCAAGTTCAGAGCCAAGTTTAACCAAGCGCGCTGCTGCAACTTTATCACGTAGGGGAAGTTGAATTTCCTCCATTAAGGACTTGGTTACACGTTCTATAGTACGAAGCATACGAATCTGATTGGTACGTACCAAGAGTATGGCTTTACCTTTACGACCTGCGCGACCTGTACGGCCAATCCTATGAATATAGGACTCTACATCGAAAGGAATATCATAGTTGAATACGTGTGTGATTCTTGGTACATCAAGACCACGAGCGACTACATCAGTTGCGACGAGAATGTCGATAACACCTTGCTTAATGTGGTCAACAGTACGCTCACGCAAAGACTGAGGAATATCGCCATGAAGCGCAGAAGCTTTAAATCCGCGTGCACATAGCCAATCTGCTAGTCGTTCTGTGTCTTGACGTGTACGAACGAAAACAATGGATGCATCAGTTTCTTCTGTTTCCAGCATGCGAGACATAGCTTCATCTTTCTCGATACCTTTTACTACCCAAAACTGTTGTTCAACTTTATCAACGGTGTGGTTTTTTCCTGCCACATCAACCGTAGCAGGCCCGCGAAGAAAACGTTCTACAATGCTTTTTAACATTGGTGGCATTGTCGCAGAGAATAAAACGCGTTGAGCAGATTCAGGAGCATGCTCCATTATTTCTGTTACATCATCAACAAAGCCCATATTTAGCATTTCATCAGCTTCGTCAAGGACAAATGTGTGTACTTCGTCTAAGTGGAGGCGTTCACGGTTAATGAGATCTTGAACTCGGCCAGGTGTACCTACAACAATATGTGCACCGTTCTTCAGAGCTCGCATTTGATCAGAGATTGATGCGCCACCATAAATTTCTAGAACCTTCAGGCCAGTAATATTCTGCCCTAGGTTTTTAATTTCTGCTGCAACCTGAATTGCAAGCTCACGTGTTGGAGCAAGTACGATAGATTGAGGTTTGCGCTGAGAAAGGTCCAGCTTGTTCAAAAGGGGTAAAGAAAAAGCAGCTGTTTTACCAGTACCAGTCTGAGCTTTACCGAGTACATCTGTACCTTTCATTAGGTGCGGTATTGCTGCTGCTTGGATAGGAGTTGGTGAAACAAAACCCATTCCATCTAATGAAGAAAGGATAGAGTCGTTCAGCGCTAAGTCGCTAAACTGTATTACAGAATCAGTCATTGGGATCCTACTATATAAATGTCAACAAAAGGTCCCACGAGCTCTACCAATTCCATTACCAATCCAGTGAGTGCTGAATCCGTTCAGATGCGGATAAGTCGTAAATCGCATCAAGCCGCTAGGGACATATCTAAGGGGTGCAAATTATTCCCTAAATACACAAAAAAAGCCAGAAAAAATTGAAATACATCACAAATTTTTCCTAGCTTTAAATGGATAGACTGTGTTGGGGATGCTTTTGCTTACATTTATTACGTTCTAGAAAGTGAACTTTTGTTATTGATCTGGCTGATAATATAGAAAACTATACAGGCGTCTAGCTCTCAAGCTTCTACGATATACATTGATGGCATTAACTAGTAATATGTGAGCCAACAAATTAGCTCCACAAATGTCATTATCATAGCATGAAGCTGATGGCTGATTGGCTGATAATATAGCGTTGGATGTGATCGCATCCAGAACATAAAACGAATTATTTAGAAGTTAACATGTTCCAAGATAACCCTCTACTGGCTCAATTGAAGCAGCAAATTCAAGAAAACCTTCCCAAGAAAGAAGGTGTTATTAAAGCGACGGAAAAAGGCTTTGGCTTTTTAGAAGTCGACAGTAAAACTAGCATCTTTATTCCACCTCCCTATATGAAAAGGTGTATGCATGGAGATAAAGTAAGAGCCATTATTCGTACCGAAAAAGAGCGAGAAGTCGCTGAGCCAGAAGCTCTGCTAGAACAAGGCGTTGATCGATTCATTGGTCGAGTGAAATTGTTTAAAGGAAAACTGAACGTTGTTCCAGATAGTCCGCAACTTAAGAGATTGTCGCTGAAAGCTCAAACAAAAAAAGGCTTGAAGCGAGATGAGTTGAAAGAGGGTGATTGGGTTGTTGCTCACCTGATTCAACACCCACTTAGTGAAGAGAGTTCTTTTCTGGCAGAAATTTCAAGCAAAATTGCTGATGCTGACGATAAAATAGCGCCTTGGTGGGTTACATTGGCTCAGAATGATTTGCCAAATACAGAACCATCTGGAGTTGAGCATTGGCAGGTAGAAGATGATGCTGATCTTGAACGTTTGGATATGACACATATCCCCTTCGTTACTATAGATGGTTCATCTACCCAAGATATGGACGACGCTCTATATGCTAAAAAGAAAGATGATGGGTCGTATGAACTGACGATCGCCATCGCAGATCCTACAGCCTATATTGCTGCGGAATCTGATATGGATAAAGTCGCTCGTCAACGAGGTTTCACCATTTATCTACCGGGGCGCAATATCCCAATGTTGCCACGTGAATTAGCGGATGAGCTATGTTCTCTGGTTGAAGGCGAGCTAAGACCTGCACTTTGCTGCACAGTTACGATAGGCTGTGATGGTACCCTTGGCAATGATGCACAGTTTTTTTCGGCCAATATCAAGTCTCATGCTCGTCTAGCCTACGATCATGTATCCGATTGGTTGGAAAATGGACAAGCAGAGCATTGGCGGCCTAATGAAGATATTGCCCAGGTGATTGGTGCGCTTCATGAATGCTCAAAGGCTCGCTTTCAGTGGCGTGAGAGCAATGCAGTTATTTTTCCAGACCGGCCAGATTATCGGTTTGAACTCAGTGAAGACAATGACGTGATTGGCATTCATGCAGATGTTCGCCGTAGTGCAAACCGTCTAGTTGAAGAATGTATGATTACCGCGAACATTTGTGCAGGAAAAGCACTGCAAGTAAGTTTTGATTCCGGAGTGTTCAATACTCATTCAGGCTTCAAGCAAGAGAAAATCAGTGATGTTATTGAACTCGTCAACTCTGAAGAAAAGAATTCAACCTTTAGTATCGATAGTATTACAACATTAGAGGGATTTTCAGAGCTTCGTCGCTGGTTAGTTAAGCTAGATACCAATTACCTCGATTATCGTATTCGTAAATATCAAGCATACAGTGAAATCGGTAATCAGCCATTACCTCATTATGCAATGGGGCTTGATTTATATGCTACATGGACTTCGCCGATCCGTAAGTATGGTGATATGGTTAATCATCGTATGCTAAAAGCTCATGTTCTTGGTAAAGCGCCCACTCAAATTGCAGATGGTAATCTTGGCGATGAATTAGCTCTCCATCGTAAACATCATAAAATAGCTGAGCGTCATGTAGCAGAGTGGCTATATGTGCGTACTTTAGCTGATGAACCTAATAAAGGTACGATATTTAACGGTGAAATTTTTGATGTATCACGTGCTGGGCTACGTGTCCGTTTAATAGAAAATGGGGCGGTTGTATTTGTTCCTGGATCTTTAATCTTGGCTAATAAAGAGCGTTTAAAGTTTAATGCCGAAGCAGGAACTGTTTCTATTGATAATGATGTTGTTTATAGGGTCGGCGGCTTCATAGAAGTTGTACTTAATGAGGTTAACCAGGAAACTCGAAGTATTGTGGCTAAGCCTGTTGAAATATTTGTTTAAATCTACAAGCTTTATTGGTGATAACCTGATGGGCAGAGAAATATGCTTTACTGCCCATTTATTAATACAAAATCCAAGACTCTATGTTTCCCAGAATACTGACTTCGGATCTTTGTCTACTTCACGCATTATTGCCGTAATATCTTGACTTTGGGCAAGGTACGGATAGGGAAGCCAGTGTGTTTGGTTGATTTCATCAGGAACCAGTAATAACCAAACCTCTTCTTCTAGGCTCCATATAACCTTGGCCACAGGTAGCATGTAGTGGCAATGAGTAGAATCAAGAAGAAAGTGCTGTTTAATGAACACGACCCCATTGTCAGTAACCTCATAACTTGCTTTACCTAGTTCAGCCGGTAAACTTTTATTACGTTGAGAACAGATAATCTGTGCTCGGCTTTCTACTTGTTTTTGTAGCAAACTTACCAGTCCCATTCTAGCCCCAGCATTGCATTTTCTCCTACATCATAAGTATAAGATGTTCCTGAGTCTGTATAGCTTTTCACAAAAATGTAATCTTCTCGAAATATCATAGCGTCAGTACATTTTTCATAATTTGAATCGGAGATTGATATGATTCGTTTGATTTTAACACCCTTACTTACGTCAATTTTATTTTTTAATCCTGCATTAGCAAATGAGGTCAATATATCGGGCTCGACTTCTGTCGCTCGAGTGATGGATGTTTTGGCTGAAGATTTCCATAAAAACCATCCAGAGACCTATATTGCCGTACAGGGTGTGGGCTCAACAGCAGGAATTACACTATTAAGCAAGGGAGTAACTGATGTCGGGATGAGTTCACGTTATTTGACTGAAAGTGAGCAAGATGAATCTCTTACTGTAATCCCATTGGCTTTTGATGGTTTGGCTGTGGTAGTTAATAAATCCAATCCAATAGATAATATTAGTCGCAAAATCCTTTATGATATATATAAGGGTGTTATTAATAATTGGAAAACAGTAGGTGGATCTAACCAAAAAATTGCAGTAGTAACGCGAGAAGTTTCATCTGGGTCGCGATATAGTTTTGAAAGCCTTCTAGGATTAACTAAAATTGTAAATGGCCGTCAAGTGTCGTCAATTAGCCCTGATAACTTAGTGGTTAATAGCAACAGTATGGTCAAAACTTTAGTTAGCCACAACAAACAAGCAATCGGATTTATCTCTACAGGTTCAGTAGATAGATCAATTAAAGCGGTCAAATTTGAAGGGGTTGAGGCAAACAGTCAAACCATCGCAAATCATAAATATGCTCTTTCTCGGCCTTTTCTTGTTTTATACAAGGATTCAATGCTAGATCAGCAAGCGCAGTTATTCATTAAATACTTGCGGGGGGCTAAAGCGAGAACCTTGATTAAAGAGTATGGTTATATACCTATCAGTCAGTGATCAACTAGGGAGGGCTTTGTCTCTCATTAGAAATGAAGCTGGATGACCGAAATCACAATAGCGCCTGGACGTCGAATACCTTCTATCTCAACTTTGATTTCACGCTCAATTTCAAGTCCTTTCTTAATTGGAGTTACTTTAGATAGGGTACTTACTGCACGAATTCGACTATTAGCTTTAACTGGGTAAGGGAAACGTACTTGATTGAGACCAATGTTGACCACCATTTTTGCTGTCGGGAAAAGGGTATGTTCTGGGTCGATACTATCTGTAAGTTTCGGCAACATGGACAGAGTTAAAAAACCATGTGCAATAGTGGTTTTAAAAGGTGACTCTGCTTCTGCACGTTCGGGGTTAGTATGAATCCATTGCATATCTTCCGTGATTTGACCAAATTGGTTAATACGTTGCTGAGATATGTCTAGCCAATCACCGGTGTGAATGACTTGCCCGAGCTTTGTTTCTAGTTGTGCATAAAGTTTTTGCGCCTCAGGCTTTAATTCAATGGTCTTTACTCGAATATCATTTGTTGTTGCAGGTACCTGGACTTCATCATTAACCGCTGGCCTTTGCATATCCCAAAAACGTGCAAATAATTGGCGGTTATTCGTCTTTTGTAAAAGCTCATCCCAATATTCACGTACAGCAGGGGACATCCACTGCATAAATTCGGATTGCGACTTTTCACCACGATGTTTGAATAGGTCTGCGACTTTCATAAAACCTCAGAAATCTGATATTAATACATGCCAACGTACCAATTTTGAAACACTTCACAATTGTACGCAATGACTTTTGGGCGTACACATGTTGCCTTAACGCTATATTTTTCATAATAATCATAATTTTAGCAAAAAAACATTATTTTATTAGATAATTCTATTTAGAGTTTTTGCTCTACGCAATTGATTGGGTATTACTGTGTTTTTAATAAATAGTACATTGTTAGAGCGTTTATCTATTCGACACTCAATTATGATTAACGAAACAAAGCCTTTACAAAACTCGTGCCAATATCCAGTATCCAATTTTCAAATATAGGTGACTGATAAGTTGAAACCTCCAGTATTGAAAATCGATTTAGGTTGATAGTGTACTTAGGGTTAAAATCCCTATCTCTCCGCCACTTTTGAATAAAAAACCACTGTTCTTACAGCGGTTTTTTATTTCTGATTTTTGCCAAATGGTGTAGTTTCCCTTTGTACTTAGTTCTGGCACCTTGCGGCATGATTCGTTTGCCCTTTAGCTGATAAAATTAGTCTAGCGCGGCAATGGTTTGCCTTATTATGCAACAGCCTTCATTCATAGATTTTGATTAGATAGCTAAAGTTTATTCTACAAAACTAACGCCAGCTTCTAGGTATAATCGCGCACAAGCTGTCCCGTCATTGTGAAAGAGATGGCATCGATGAGCTGGTATATCGACGATAAACTTATCGCCCACTTCAATAGCTAATGTATCTGGTTGTCGATAAATGATATCTGCGTCAGCCGCCTCAATATGCATGTACACTTGGGTTTCATTACCTAGTTTCTCTACAATGCTTACTTGACCTTCAATCGAAGCATTGCCTTGTGATTTAGGGAGCAGGTGTTCTGGCCGTACCCCTAATGACATGCGTTCTCCTCGTGTGACAGTTCGGCCATCTACAGGTACCCAGAATGCAGTGCCGTTTGCGAGCTGAACCATCACTCGCTCATTCTCTACCGCCTCGATGAAAACGCTAATAAAATTCATTTTAGGTGAACCAATAAATCCAGCAACAAAACGATTTTTAGGGTAATGATATAGCTCCAATGGCCTGCCTACTTGTGCGACATAGCCAGCATCAAGCACCACGATCTTATCTGCCATTGTCATCGCTTCAACCTGATCGTGAGTTACATATATCATTGTACAACCCAGCTTTCTTTGAAGCTTGGTAATCTCAGAGCGCATTTGTACGCGTAGGGCTGCATCTAGGTTTGATAAAGGTTCATCCAGCAAAAATACTTTTGGCTGTGAAACCAAGGTTCGACCTATGGCGACTCGCTGTCTTTGCCCTCCAGACAAGGCTTTAGGTTGGCGTTCAAGCAAATGGCTGAGTTGGAGAACATCTGCAGCATGCTCTACACGTTTATCTATCTCACTTTTACTTGCTTTGCTGAGCTTGAGACCAAATGACATGTTGTCATATAGGTTTAAATGTGGATACAAGGCGTATGATTGAAATACCATACCAACACCACGTTTTGATGGCTCTACTTCATTCATGTGCTGAGAACCAATATATAGCTCGCCTGACGTGATGTCTTCAAGACCAGCTATACAGCGTAATAAGGTTGACTTTCCACAGCCTGATGGACCAACGAATACAACAAACTCGCCTTCCTCAATCTCCAGATTAACGTTTTTTGAGATTAAAACGTCGTCATAAGCCTTAGATACATTTTTTAATGTGACACTTGCCATCTTGCCCTCGATCAATATTTTATTTTACCGCGTGATATAATAAATTTATCAATTTTCAGTAACATCTAGTACCGTTTATTTTCACGGTCATTTTTGCCTGAACTAGCGGTGTTTGATGCTTCTTTTAATGCACTAGCCCATATAAAATAATCACATAGCATATGCTTTGACTTTAACGATACATCAACAGCTACCACAATAAACTTGAAGACTAGCATACTTGGATACTTGCTGAGGGAAATGCTGGGGCAAGAAATATGGGTGGTGAACTAAAGCACCACCCTTCAGAGCCAATTTAGAGTCTGCTCCCCATACATAAAATATAGTAACCATAAAATATAGTAAGATTGTATCGAAAACTGCATTTTGATTATATTATGTACTATTTTTCATCACAGTGACTCTCGGCAATGTAATCCAGCTTTATTATTGATACAGAAAATTAGCTATCTAACTAATATGTGCTTTAACTAATATACGCTGGAAAAAGTTCCTACTATCCCACCTTGGGACCAGATCAGTTTGCTTGGCTCGCGAGGGCTCTACATCCTCCTGATATTTATTTAGTTAGGGGGAGTAGTGAGGGAGTAGGTGGGTCTGCAAGCTGTTCGGTTTGTTAGATCAAGTTCAAAGAACTGCAGCATACATCGGTGAACCTGATCACGATAAGAGTGTTTTTTGTGATTTACGTTACTGTTGTTCACCGATGTTGATCACGAAAATACGTCATAATAGCCAAGGCGTAGAAGATGGGATGATGAGCTAATTGATAATTTAGCGAAAATAGGGGGTGGAATCGGGTAACTCCCCCTGACTAGTCTGTGTCCGTAATATATACAAAAAGGATGTTAATATGAGAAATGCCCTAAGTACAGTAACCTTGAGCACCCTAGTGGCTCTATGCTCAATGAGTACTAACGCTGCTATTGAAGAGGGGCAACTGACCATCTGGGTTGGTGGTGACAAAGCTTATGAAGGGATGGCTGAGATTGGTAAGCGTTTTGAGGCAGAAACTGGTGTTGAAGTTACAGTTGCTTTTCCTGAAAAATTGGAAGAGAAATTTCCCAAGGTTGCTGCCTCTGGAGAAGGCCCAGATGTTATATTTTTTGCCCATGATCGCTTTGGCGGTTATGCAGAAGCTGGGTTGCTTGCTGAAATAAAACCATCGAAAAATATTGAGCAAGGGATAGTAAGTTTTACTTGGGATGCAGCGACTTATAAAGGGAAAAAGATAGCTTATCCTGTTGCTGTTGAGTCGGTCTCTTTAATTTATAACAAGTCACTATTACCAACACCTCCTAAAACGTGGGAAGAAATTCCTGCCTTGAATGCTAAATTGCAGAAATCAGGCAAGAAAGCGATCATGTGGCCATTGCGAGATGGCGCATATTTCACTTGGCCTCTTTTATCTGCAGATGGTGGATATGCTTTTAAACAAGTCAAAGATGGCTACGACATTCAAGATGTTGGTGTGGCAAAAGATGGGGTCCAAGCATCTTTAAACTTCATCAATGAGATGATTAAAAACAGGGTTATTTCCGCTGATATGAACTATTCCATCTCCGAGTCAGAGTTTGCTGCTGGTAATGTTGCAATGACAATCAATGGTCCGTGGGGGTGGGCAAACATTGATAAAGCAGGAATTGATTACGGCGTAACCACGTTACCCAAATTCAATGGTCATGCGTCGAAGCCTTTTGTAGGGGTATGGGTAGGAGGCATTAGTGCGGTATCACCTAATAAAGAATTAGCTGTCGAGTTTTTGGAAAATTACTTACTCACTGAGCAGGGTCTAAAAAGTCTCAATGATGATAAACCTCTGGGTGCTGTGGCTTTAAAGTCATTCCAGAAACAAATTGAATCTGATACACGCATCGCTGCGACAATGAATAATGCTATGAATGGTGAGATCATGCCAAATATCCCTCAACTTACTACCTTTTGGTACAGCATGAAAGACGCATTAGACAACGTGGTTGATGGCCGACAAAGTGTACCTGATGCCTTGAAAGCTGCTGAAGCGAGAATGACACAGTAACGTATCTGATTTTTAGAAGGAGGACTTTGTCCTCTTTCGTTCTCTATTATAATGAGCAGGGTATCATATGCAGTCAGTTCAAGGTACAGGCACTATGCCATTACCAAGAGTAAGCTTGCCTTCTAAAAAAAATGTATTTATCAAATGGGCACTTTTGGGTTCTGTTGGCATTATCAACGGCTACGCTACCATTTTAATGTATTCTAGAGGTGAGATGGCATTTGCGCTTCTCACTCTTATCATTACCGCATTGGCTTTATTTATTTTTGGTAGTGCAAAAACATACGCACATCGTTATATTTATCCAGGAATTGCAGGTATGATCCTGTTTGTTCTTTTCCCTTTGGCTTATACAGTGAGCCTTGCCTTCACTAACTACAGCGCCAAAAATCAACTTTCCTTTGAGCGGGCACAATCGGTACTACTTGATCGTACTTATCAAAGTGGTGAAAGTTATCCGTTTTCCTTAGTTCGAACCGGTAATGGTTATCGCATAGTAGTGACAACAGAAGAACAACTATTAGCAACAGACGAATTGAACTTTGCTACATTGGGCCGTCAGCTTCACTTAGAACCCGTTACAGGGGTAGAAGGTGAGAAAGAAAAAATTAAAACCATCATTAAAAATAAGGCGACATTGAGTTCTGTTGATTTTTATTTACCATCTGGTGAAGTAATTCGGATGAGTGGGTTACGTAAATTTGCTGCTGTAGGAGCCCTTTATTCACTACAAGCTGATGGTGAGACACTGTATAATAATGAAACCCAGCAATATTTTCGTCCTAATAATCAAATCGGTTTTTATCAAACAATAGATGAGAAGGGGCAGTTCACTGGTACTACGATATCACCGGGGTATATTGTTACGGTTGGTACATACAACTTTGAACGTGTTTGGAAAGAAGAAGGCATAAAACAACCCTTTGTTAGTATTTTTGTTTGGACAGTGGTTTTTTCCGCTCTGAGTGTAGGGTTAACTCTTATCATTGGTTTAGTTTTAGCAAATATTGTCCAGTGGGAAGCGTTAAAAGGTCGCTCTATTTATCGTGTGCTTTTGATTTTGCCCTATGCCGTGCCAGCATTTATTTCAATCTTGATTTTTAAAGGACTGTTTAATCAAAGTTTTGGTGAGATAAATATGGTTTTGGAAGCGCTGTTTGGCCTCAGTCCAAGCTGGTTCTCTGATCCTTTTATGGCCAAGCTGATGATTATAATTGTTAATACATGGCTTGGATTCCCTTACATTATGATTTTATGTATGGGGTTGTTAAAGGCAATCCCAGATGATTTGTATGAGGCATCAGCCATTGACGGGGCAAACTTTATTGATAACTTTCGTCGTATTACTTTACCGCTGATGATTAAACCGTTAACACCTCTTCTGATCGCCAGTTTTTCATTTAACTTCAATAATTTCGTATTGATACAGCTTCTGACTCAAGGAGGTCCCAATATGATAGGGACTACTGAGCGGGCAGGTCATACGGATTTATTGGTGAATTACACCTATCGAATTGCCTTTGAAGGTGCTGGTGGACAAAACTTTGGCTTGGCGAGTGCAATCGCGACATTAATCTTTCTGCTCGTTGGGGCTTTGGCATTGCTAAATCTTCGTTTAATAAAAGTGGCTCAAGACTAAGGAGAGTTGTAATGGCAATGGTACAAGGTCAGTCATTGAAATATCGAGTTTGGGCAACACATATTTTATTGTGGTGTTTTCTTGCGTTAATTCTATTTCCTTTATTGATGGTTGTCGCAATTTCGTTGCGGGAAGGTAATTTTGCGATAGGGAGTATTATTCCCGATAACCCTTCTTTGGAACATTGGAAGTTAGCGTTAGGGCTTTCAGTGACGAATAGCGATGGTTCTGTTACATCCCCCCCATTTCCCGTTCTCACTTGGTTGTGGAATTCAGTTAAAGTAGCGGGGGTTTCATCGATTATGATTGTTGTTCTTTCAACAACGTCAGCTTATGCTTTTGCACGGATGAAGTTTAAGGGTAAGAATACCATTCTCAAAGCTATGATGATCTTTCAGATGTTCCCACCAGTATTGGCACTAGTCGCTATTTATGCGTTGTTTGACAAACTAGGTCAATACATTCCCTTCTTGGGTTTAAATACTCATGGTGGTCTAATCTTTGCGTATCTTGGTGGAATCGCCTTACATGTCTGGACGATTAAAGGTTACTTTGAAACTATAGATAATTCTCTTGAAGAAGCGGCAGCACTTGACGGCGCAACACCATGGCAAGCATTTAGGTTGGTTCTTTTACCACTTTCGGTGCCGATTCTAGCGGTTGTGTTTATTTTGTCATTCATTATGGTTATTGGTGAGGTTCCAGTGGCGTCAGTATTACTTTCTGATGTAGACTCCTATACGTTAGCTGTTGGTATGCAGCAGTACTTATACCCACAAAATTATCTGTGGGGTGACTTTGCAGCAGCAGCTGTATTGTCTGCCTTACCAATAACGATTGTATTCTTGTTGGCGCAGCGCTGGTTGGTTGGAGGTTTGACCGCTGGCGGTGTAAAAGGCTAATAATAACAAGGGTCGCTGAGAGGTTACCCAACTGTTTCTCGACTTAACCTACTTTGGTTTGGCCGCCGATCAGTTAAGGAGGGAGTACATCTGGCGTTACGCATAGCTGGCTGTTAGCTTAGATTCCTTACTATGTCACTACTAACAGTTTTTGTAACCGAAACCCGAGTCGACTCGGGTTTTTTTATTCATAGCAGGTAAATGTGAGCATGTCCTGGGCTTGGTAAGTTTTAGATGTGGAAGAAAGCTTTAAAGTTCTCTACTAGAGGGGGCATATCCTAAATACTTGAGCAATATGTAGAGGCTTTCTTGTGAAAGGGCCACTCTACGAAATAAATCAGCAAAGATGTCATCTCCACCAAAGCAAGTTTGAATATAATGATTAATTTCTTCACTGGTATATCCTTCGACATACAAGCTTCTGACCCACTGATATTCGACTGCTTTTCTATTGATAAGTGTCGTTTCACTGAGTGTGATATGGTTTAACTTCACTCCATTACCTTACCATAAACGGTTCTAAGGTGATTTAATCAAATGAAGATGAAGGAAACATGACAAACATCCGTGAAATAGACCAGTGAGGATGACTAACATCCAAATTTATTTGAGGTATTTCACGTGGGCTTCCATTTCTTCGCCTATTTTAGTACGCATGTTCATCAACTTTATCGCAGATTCCCTTAGTTGAATATCATCTTGTGTTTCCGGTATCCACTCTGGGACAGCAGACGGTTTTCCATGTTCATCGACAGCAACCATAATGACTATACAATGTGTAGTAAGACGGTTTTTTAGCACTTTAGGGTCACTAGCTTGAACATCAATTGCAATATGCATGGATGTTTTGCCTGTGTAGATAACTTTGGCACTGACTTCTACAAGATTACCGACATGTATTGGTGCAACAAAGCGAATTCCTCCAGCGTAGGCTGTAATGCAATATTGACCGCTCCATGCTGCGGCATTTGCGTATGCAGCTAAATCTATCCATTTCATGACAGCACCGCCATGAACTTTTCCCCCAAAGTTGACATCAGCAGGTTCAGCTAAAAAGCGAAGTGTGATATCCCGTTGACCATTACTCATCTGTCAGTCCTTACTTAATACGAATATTACTTTAACTAACAAAGGTGTTAATTAAATGCAATCATTAGTTCCAGCTTAGTCGAAAAATGGAATATGCCCAGAATCGATCGGTTGGGCTTTTAGGGGATATGGGATATTGAAGAGTGGTATTTTGTATAACGAAGTTAAGTGTGGGGTGGCTAGCTGGGTGATTTAATCAATATGGGATAGAACTAATTATGGCCGTTGTGACGACAGCGGCCGAATAGAAGGTTAATGCTATTGTTTTTCGAATAGTGTATTCAACATTATCGACACTATTTTGAGACGTCTTCATATTCCCCCTCCAATACAGATCTTCGTGATGCTTGTGCGTTTTTGCGTAATGATTTTTCAATTTTTCTGCCTGTTAGAAGGGCAAAAATTGTGAGTGGAACCATCATTATGATGCTAAAAGTAATAGTTAATAGGCCTATAAATAGTGCTAATACGCTGGCAATCATTTTATTCATACATTTGAACCTCGCTTTTGATACATCTATAGTAAAACGACATAAATGAACCAAACATGAATGAGAAATTAGAAAGTAAAAAAGCCGCTTTAAGAAAAAGCGGCAAACGTGGGGTATATCGTTATTATTGTTGTGGAGGCATCCTCCTAGACTCAGTCAGGAGCGAATTTACTTATACAGCAGGGTATGTTTTGTAACGGACGCCCATCATTTGTTCCATACAATGTACTACTTGGCAGCTATACCCGAACTCGTTGTCGTACCAGATATAAAGGACACATCGTTTATCTTGAGCAATCGTCGCAGCACCATCAATAACACCTGCAAAACGAGAGCCCACTAAGTCAGTTGAAACTACTTCGGTCGATTCTGTGTAATCAATCTGTGCTGAGAGATCCGACTTTAGAGCGATCTCACGTAGGTATGTGTTTAGCTCGTTCTTGTCAGTTATTTTTTCTAGGTTTAGGTTGGCAACAGCCATTGATACATTTGGCGTTGGTACCCTGATTGCGTTACCTGTTAGTTTCCCAGCTAGCTCAGGGAGAGCTTTAGCGACAGCCTTAGCTGCGCCTGTAGATGTTAATACCATATTGAGTGAAGCGCTGCGGCCGCGGCGTTCACCTGAATGGAAGTTATCAATCAGGTTTTGATCATTTGTGAATGAATGAACAGTTTCTATGTGCCCGGATGTGACGCCATATTTATCATTAACAGCTTTGAGCACGGGAGTGATTGCGTTAGTAGTGCAGCTTGCTGCTGAGACAATGGTATCTTGTGGTAGGATAGTGTTTTCATTGACACCAAATACTATGTTTTTGATGTCACCTTTTCCAGGAGCTGTTAGAAGTACTTTTTCAGCACCTTTACATTCAAGATGCTGGCCTAGCTCTTGACTGTCTCTCCATACACCAGTGTTATCGACTATTAAAGCACCATTAATGCCATATTTGGTATAGTCTACATCTTCGGGTTTGTTAGCATAAATGAATTGAATGTAGTTGCCATTTGCTATGATGGCTTTGCGCTCTTCGTCGACAATGATACTGCCGTTAAACTGACCATGAACAGAATCTCTTCGAAGCAAACTCGCACGCTTTTCTAAATCTCCCTTTTTACCGCCACGTACAACGACAGCTCGTAAGCGTAAAGGGTAACCGGGGCCGTTTTTCTCAATTAGAAGGCGAGTAAGGAGTCGCCCGATACGGCCAAACCCATATAGAACAACATCACGTGGTTCACTGACAGTTTCACCATTCATAGCACCTAGTAAGGACGTATGTAGGAAATCTTTTATGCCATAGTCGTCATCTCGGCCCTTCCAGAACTGATGAGCTAACTGACCAATATCAACTCTACATGGTGAGAGTTCCATTTCGGAGAGTGCTTTTATTAAAGGCAGAGTTTGCTCTGTTGAAAGTGGAGTCCCTGTATATCGACGAGCGAGACGATGTGTTTTGATAATATCGATTGTTGCAGCATTAACCAAAGTCTTGCCGAACAACAGGACTTCAACGCCTTTTTCGCGGTAAAGTTTACCTAGTAGTGGGGAGATTGTTTCCGCAATCGTTTGGCTTATTTGCCAGTCTAGAAGATGTTTCTCAGGGCTCATGTTTTTTGGGACCTTTCACGTTTTTAGGAGTGACTCTACTCAACTAGGGTGTAGGGTTAGTGGTGTAGAGAATACAAATGTCTATTTTATTTTTATGCCGCGGATTGTAATGCCTAGCTACTTATTCTGCTAGAAAAAATAATTATGCTACCAAAAAACATTATTCGGTTGGAAACTGATTGATAGATATCCATTTTTTGTATTTTTTTTTAATATTAAAGCCCTTTTTTTTTATCGAAAAATATACAGGTCACATTTTTACTATCCAAATCCTGCCAATTTTATGGATAAATGTGATATTAATTGCGTTTTACGATCTATTGGTTTCTAGGTGAGAATCAAACCGGGGTATGTCACGTCTAAACAAACTAAAATTGATAAAGCGTAAGCAAAAAAATGTCGTGTTAGAGATAGTAAAGTCTAATATAGAAAAATTACTTATCATGGCTCAAAAATCAAATAATTTCCGCAATTTAGGTAAGATTTTGAACAGACATCGTCTAATATTGAATCTCTAGTGATTGTAAAATGATTCGAAGGAACGGGTCTCAATGCTACTCAGCAATATTTCCATTAAAAGTCGACTATTGATCCTGTGCCTAATCCCTACTTTAGTGATTGGTTTGTTATCTGTTAATTTAGTTAAAAATATTCAAGATCGACTCCACAGTAATCTAATAATCATCGAGAAAGTTGAAACGCTTCGATATTTGTCCGAATTTACTGGACATTTATATCAGGCGCTCAGTGTAAGGAATGACAAAAAAACTAGAGGTAATGAGCAGGCTTTGGCTCAGAAATCGATAAGCTTAGTTGCTCAAGTTGCCCATACAGAAGAGCACATACACCATGGAATTCCTGAATCCAATGCTGTTCTGCCTCACATCCAAGCTCTTTCGGTACTTGTATCGCATATTGCAGATACAGATGGTCAAGAACGCTTATTTACCGGAAAGAAGGCTTATGGTGAGCTTTTAGCGCTGTATATAGCTGTACAGTCAACAGAAAGCCATGATTTAGATTTGACTATTCACCAACTAGACATGGCACTAAGTGATCTAAACTGGCTGTATTTTTGGATGGAGCGTGAGGCTTGGCTTGCTCAGGAGATAGAGGCTAAACAGCTATCATATACATATTATGCTGAAGACTATTTTAAGATCAGTGAAAGGCAGCAATTTTACTTGGATCGAATTGTTACCCTTAGGTCTCATTTAGATCAGGCTGAAGTTCTGTTAAAAATCCTCTCAGATAGCGACCTACAACGTAATAATTACTTTAAACAATATATTTCACTAAACGAGAGTCGTATTGGTGGTTTAGAAGGCTTCTCTTCTTGGGTTGAGAATAGAAATAAGTTAGTTGAGAAGCACCTTGGAGAGTTATCTGACAAGCTTCGTAGAGAGTTGTTAACTAACATTGGAGCTAATGAAAGTTTACTCTATTTCTTTGCTATTGTGGGTTTGCTTGTCTTGGCCACTATGTTTTTTTGGGGTGCTAGCACCTTATATCGGATTAATTCAAAACTTACAGACATTCTTTTGGCACTAGGAAGTTTGCGGAGCCGAAAAAGTACCAGCTTAGTTACGGTAGATGGAGAAGATGAGTTTACCAAATTTGCTCAAGATGTTAATTATGTTATTCAGGTACAAAGGGATAACGAGCAGGCTTTGGTGTCAGCCAAAGAGGGTGCTGAAGCGGCAAATAAAGCTAAGAGTATATTTTTAGCTACTATGTCTCATGAAATTAGAACACCGTTAAATGGTATTATTGGGATGACGGAGATTTTGTCTGATAGTCATCTCAGTGCATCTCAAAAAGAGCTCCTATCTGATATCGATATTTCTTCCCAAGCATTACTTGTCTTGATTAACGATATTCTTGATTTGTCGAAAATAGAATCAGGGAGTTTTGAGTTATCCCCGAGTCACACTGATATTCGAGAAGCGGCCTTCGAAGCTATGAATATGGTAAGCACCAAAGCTTTAAAACAGCAGGTAGAGCTAAGTGTAAGTTTTTCACCAAGCATTCCCGATGAATTGTATTTGGATGAATTTCGCTTTAAACAAATTTTAATGAATTTGCTCAATAATGCAGTTAAATTTACACAAGACGGCTCGGTTTCTATTTTTGTCGAATTTAATAAAGAGAATGGAAAATCATTTTTGCATTGTCGTGTATTAGATACTGGTGTAGGGATAGATGGCACTAAACTGGAAGAAATTTTTCGGCCCTTTACCCAGCAAGACAGTGGTATAACTCGTCGTTTTGGTGGAACGGGTTTAGGTCTGACGATTTGTCGTCAGATTGCTGAACTTATGGGGGGCCGAGTCACAGTGAGTTCAACAGTAGGCGTGGGAAGCTGTTTTAACTTTAAAGTTCCAGCAGAAGCAAACTTTTCAGCTTGCAAACAAACAAACCACACAAAAGGAAATGCCCTTTATATTGTTAATGAAAGTCGCTATAGCGCTTTGGTACAAAATGAAATAGAACGAACTGGCCTATTGTTAACTAAAGCCCCGAATGTTGATCAGGCCATAAAGATAAGTGACGACTTCGACGTGATTTTTTATAGCTATCATTGTCAGCAGAGTTCGAGAAAAGATCTTGCTTCTCTAAAAGCTCATTTTAATTTCTCCGAAATAATAGGCCTTCAACATCATTTGTATATTTCGCCTGATTATAGCGCGCTGGTATCTTCGAATCTGACATTACCATTTCTAGGGCGCCGCCTTGAATCCGCAACTTCAAAAGCATTGAGCTCAATTGAACTCAATCTGGATGACATAAGACAAGAAAGGCCTCCCACGTTCCAAGCTGGGGAAACAAGATGTATCTTAATCGTCGAAGATAACCTAATGAATCAGAAAATTGCGAGCTTCTTTCTCGAAAAAATAGGTGTTGACTACCAGGTAGCGAGTAACGGAGCAGAGGCTGTGGCTATGGTCCAATCAGGGCAAACATATATGGCGATACTTATGGATTGTATGATGCCTGTAATGGATGGAATAACAGCCACGAGAAATATTAGGGCTTGGGAAGAGGAAGTAGGCAAAAACTATGTCCCTATCATAGCATTAACAGCCAGCGTATTACCTGAAGAAATAGAGCGCTGCTTCGAAGCGGGGATGGATGCTTATTTACCCAAGCCCTATAAGTCTCAGCAGCTATTTGAGATCTTAGAGCAACTAAATGTCGTTGTTTAGATCGTCGAGAGGTAGCCAGTTTACTTTAACACCAGCTTGTAGAAACATCTCTTGACTGACTTTGATCTTGTCACCCCAGCGTGACAGGAAATCTTGTGTTTGTTCCGGGCAATGTACAGTGGAAATCCCTGTTTGAATAATTTTTGCAGCACAATTCGGACAAGGGAAATGCGTTACCCATATCTCGCACCCATCTAAGTCGCGTTTAGCAAATAAAATCGCATTTTCTTCGGCATGGAGTGTTTTGAGATATTTCATTTCTCGATCGTCTGTTATCGCACTATCCGATATGCCATGTGGATAACCGTTAAAGCCAACAGAGACGATACGGTTTTGTTTAGTAATAACAGCACCGACTTGAGTCGATGGGTCTTTACTCCAAGAGCCCACTAGGATAGCCATTTGATAAAATCGCTGTGCCCATTTAGAAATCATGTCATTATTCCTCTATGAAAGAAATCCCTATATGGGACAATGAAATATTGCATTATAGATGTAATATCCGGTTTTATTTTGCAATAGTCCAGAGAAATTCGCTTACTCATTTTTATGTGATATTGATCTAAAGAAATCTTTAGTATACGTAAAATAATCACGAGCTAATAACTTAATGCCTTGTGAGATATTTCTTACAATATCGTGAGTTTAATGATGTTAATCATTGTGATTTTGGTCTGTTTTTTATCTTAAGTCATTGTATTTTATATTAAAATTTTATTTTTTATCTTTTTGATAAAAAAGCAATGTGAAAATCATCATTGCTAATATACACCATTATCATAATCTTAAAGTGTCAGCAGGATGCAGACTCGGAACAGGAAAGACCCATGGATAGGTCATCTTCAGGAAGAAGATTCGATTATTTTGGATAAATGATCGGCATGGAGAGCAAAGGACATTAGCTGGATGCTAGTAACTAGGATGGTTACAACAAGGAAAGTTAATGTACTCTTAATGGAATAAGGTAATTTCTATCAGGAAGATAGTATCAGGGACACCGCTTTTTGGATGAAGCGATGAGAGTTGACTGGGATAGTCAACGAGCTGGATTGCTATGGACACCGCTAGGATGGCGACGTAAAGGAAACTGCTGAAGGACTCAGCTTACTATCAGGGATTTGATGCAGGGAGCACTAACAGTGGCCGGAATGCTGCGAGTAAGAATAAACCCCACTAGGCGCAAGTCTAGTGGGGTTTTCTTTTTACACCATCTATTACTTTTACTTGCTTTTCTTGCATATGTACAATTTCAAGTGGAATAAAAAAAGCCAATCTCAATATGCGAGATTGGCTTATAAAATTGTGAACAAATCTATATTCACTAACAACGTCAGTTGGCTAGGTGACTCTCGGCTTAATGAGAGTCATAAATAGTAAAGCATTATATGTGCCAGCTTTTATACCGTCTAATTGCTTATTTTGTGAGCGAAATATGCGGTGTGGCGAGTGTTTTTTTTGCAAATTGAAAATGCATTTTGCAATTGTATTTATATTGCTAATGATGTTTATGAAATATCATTGCGTTTGTTTAATAATCGAATATTAAGCTATATACCCCAATGCGCTTTGGCTTAGTACGTGTTTTATTTCTATGTCGGCTGGTCATAGTGTTTATTGAGCCAGCGTTCTCTATATGCCCGGCTGTAGTCAGCATTTCTATATCGCCGGAAGTTAGTGCCGATTGCAATGGGCCGATAATTGTTCTGTATGGCAAAATACCAGCCTAAGTAGGTCACTCTAGATCAAACTCTTCATCTTGTACGCCATGACAACTGACTTTAACAGAGGCTTTTGTAAGGGACATTTTTCTTCATCTCAGTTCGTTGTATATTCGAAAGTAGATCGTATGGTCGATAATTCTCTGGAACGTACACTCAGTCAGTAAATAAAAGTGATTAGTCAGGCTGCTGGACTCCATACCACTATTAAATGGTAGTTTGGAATTAGCGAGTTAGAATGGGTGAAAAGGGCATCTAATAATGGTATCCAGTTACAGCCATTGAGCTACTATGAACATAGTGGTGATGAAAACTTTCGTGGAACGCTGTGGTGCTTAGGTTTGGTAATACTTCAATGGAGGAAATAGTACCCAGCATAGAATTACTTGCTAGGTTGTTTAAATCATGATGTTATGCCTAAAAGTATCAGTAATGTTTAAGGAGTATATATGTGCCGTTGGTTAGCTTATCAGGGAGAGTCGATTTATCTCGATGAGTTAGTGTATGAACCAGAGCACTCACTAGTACATCAAAGTATTGATGCCAGAAAAGCCGTCACTCGTGTAAATGCTGATGGTTTTGGCCTTGGTTGGTATACAGAGCGAGATACTCCTGGGAGGTTTCATGAAGTATTACCTGCATGGGGAGATGAAAACCTTCGTTCGCTAACTCATCATATTCGTTCTCACTGCTTTATGGCACATGTTCGTTCATCAACAGGGACTCAAGTTTCTCGTTCAAACTGCCATCCATTTATTATTGATAATTGGATGTTTCTTCATAATGGGCAGATTGGCGGTTTTGAACAGGTAAAATATGACTTACATCAGCAGTTATCTGAACCTCTTTTCCTCAAAAGACTGGGGACAACAGATAGTGAACTGATTTTTCTGCTAATGCTGCAAAATGGTTTGTCTGAACAACCCATTGATGCGATAAGTAAAACTTTAAGTGACATTAGCCAAATGATGGTCAATCGTGGCATTGAAGAGCCACTAAAAGCTTCAATTTGTATCTCTGATGGCGAAAGGCTTTGGGCAATTAGATATAGCTCAGATAGTGATGCACCAACGGTGTTTATACGCAAGAAGGGAGCGAATATTACAGTGGCTTCTGAGCCTTTAGAGCGTCACCGTGATTGGAAGAAAGTTAAAAAGCAGAGTATTTTAGTGATTGAAGGTGATACTGTAACGTCACATGCAATATAGATAATTAGTATGAAAACTCTATGTCTTTGAATCACATTAACCTTAACTTGCTACGTTCTTTACAAGTTTTATTGCAAGAATGCCATGTGAGTAGAGCGGCGCTTAGGCTCAATATCACCCAATCGGCAATGAGCCGTCAATTAGCGCAATTACGGGAGCTATGTGGCGATCCTTTGCTTGTGCGAGAAGGAAATTCTTTAGTACCGACACCAAGAGCGATAGGCATGCAAGAGCAGCTCTCATGTTTATTGGATGAGTTTGAACAGCTGTTGCGAGACAAGCCATTTGAACCCAAAACTTGGCAACAGGAGTTTGTGTTCTCATCTAGTGATTATGTTGCGCAGTATATAATGCCTAGTGTGGTATCTGAACTTGCAAAGCAGGCTCCTAATGTCAACTTATCCTATCGTCTTTGGCAGCCTGACTATATGCAAGTTTTTGGTGAAACGGGGATTCACTTAGCATCTACCATGCAGCCTCATCAACCTACTAATATAACTAGCATTAAGATAGGTGAAGATAAATCAGTATGTTTAATGCGTTGTGAGCACCCTATGTCGAAACAAAAAAAGCTAAGTGTTGATGATTTGATTAGTTACTCACATGTTAAAGTTACAGGGGGTGGTGATAAGGACTCAATGACAGATGATGCACTTGAATCTCTTGGTGTTAATAGACGTATTGCTCTGAGAATTCCTTTCTTTTCCTCAGCAATCAATGCTTTGGTAGTGAGTGATTATCTCATGATAGTGCCTGAACATATTGCGTTAAACCTTGCACGTGTTCATGATCTTATATACTTTCCTTTACCTTTTGATTTGGAGCCTCACCTTTATTGGTTAATGTGGCACCCGAAATACGATCAAGACAAAGCACACTTATGGATGCGTGATTTGATACTTAATAGTATTAGCACATCCAGCTATTCCATCGCTATGAGTTAAAATCATAACAGTTATCGTAAGTTTTGATTTCAAATCATTCTTGTATATCGATAATGTAGCGGTATGGATCTTGTTCGAGAAATAGTATGACACTAACAATTTGGCTATCACTTTTTACAATCTGTATTTTAGGCGCTATGTCACCTGGGCCGAGTTTAGCCATGGTTGCTAAGCATAGCCTTGCAGGTGGTAGAGGAAATGGATTAGCGACAGCTTGGTCTCATGCATTGGGTATTGGGATCTATGCATTTGTCACCTTAATTGGCCTTGCAGTAGTCTTGCAGCAGTCGCCTCTGATCTTTAAAACGATCAGTTATTGCGGTGCAGCCTACCTAGCTTATCTTGGATATAATGCATTGCGTTCCAAAGGTGGAGTGGCTGCAAAGCTTGAATCTGGTGAAGATACATCACTATGGCAGTCAGCAAAGGAAGGGTTTCTTATTTCCATTCTTAGCCCTAAAATTGCGTTATTTTTTATCGCTTTGTTTAGTCAGTTTGTTGCGGTTGGGGATAGTCTATCGGCCAAAATGCTGATTGTCTTGACTCCATTAGTGGTTGATGGTTTATGGTACACCCTAATTACCTTTTTGCTATCAAGTCCACGCTTGCTAGATAAGATTCGCTCTAAAGCACAATTAATTGATCGCTTATCAGGCATGGTTTTGATATTTTTAGCATTAAGGGTCGTTATGACGGTGTGAAACGTTAAGCACAGGTAACATCATTGAGGAGCTATTGGCTCCTTTTGCTGTAACTGGAGAAGAAGTGATGATAAGACTTGCGATAGTGGGGACAAACTGGATTACCGACCAGTTTATTGAAGCTGCGCTAAAAACAGAGAAATATCAGCTTGTAGCCATATACTCCCGTTCTCTCGATAAAGCGAGGGGTTTTGCCGAGAAATACGAGTCTCCAGCTTTATATGACGACTTTGATAGTCTCGCTACCTGCCCGTCAATTGATGCTGTGTATATTGCGAGTCCAAATTCGTTGCATGCACCTCAAGCTATAACATTACTTGAATCGGGCAAGCACGTTATCTGCGAAAAGCCACTTGCTGCAAATGATGTGTTGGCCAAGAAAATGTATCAAGCTGCTCTAAACAATAATGTGATACTGTTTGAAGCGTTCATGTCACCTTATACGCCGAACTTCCAGTTACTTAAGCAGCACTGTAATAGCATAGGTAAGATTCGCAAGGCTCTGATCACCTATTGTCAGTACTCATCTCGCTACCCTAAATACCTTGAGGGAGAAACCCCAAATACATTTAACCCACAATTTGCCAATGGTTCAGTCATGGATATTGGTTACTACTGTGTCGGTTCTGCGGTTGAGTTGTTTGGTGAGCCACTATCGGTCAAAGCACATGCTCAGATTTTAGATAGTGGCGTTGACGGTAGTGGTAGCATTATTCTAGGTTACGATGGTTTTGAGGTGGTTCTGCAACACTCTAAGACAAGCGATTCTTATTTACCAAGTGAGATTCAGGGTGAGAATGGTGCTTTGCTGATGGAAATGATATCTACAGGTAAAAAGTTGACCAAGATTACTAAAGGTAGTTTAGGTATTGATTTAAGCGTCAAACAGGACCCAAATCCAATGTATTACGAAGCTTTGGCTTTTGCCAAGCAGTATACTGAGAAGCAGATTGATGAAAACTGTATGAATCGTTCACTGATTGTAGCTAAGTTGCTGACAGAAATTCGTCGACAAACGGGTGTGAAATTTCCCACGGACCAATAAAGAGTAAAATAATGCAAGCCGAAGTAAAATGGATAGAAGATTTAAAGTTTTTAGGCCTTTCTCCATCTGGACATTCGATAGTAATGGATGGCAGTGGGGGGAAGTCAGCACCCAGCCCAATGGAAATGGTACTGATGGCTGCCGGTGGATGCAGTTCTGTCGATGTTGTTGATGGGTTGAAGCAGGCTGGGCAGCAAGTTTCAATTTGTACCACAAAGCTATCAACTGAACGGCGTGAAAGTACGCCGCGAATTTTTACCAAGATCAACATCCATTTTGTAATATCAGGAGATAACTTAGACCAAGATATTATCGAGAAAGTCACGGCTGATTCTTTGAAAAAATACTGCTCAGTGTGCTTAATGCTCGGTTCTGGGATTGAAATGTCACACAGTTGGGAAGTGATTTAGTAGTCATTTAATCTAACAGAAGGCTTTAAATAACGCGAGTTTAAGCCTCTAGCTCTACTGAGGATACAAAATGAGCCAGCATAAATTTACATGGTGTGGAGTCCTAGCCATTCTACTATGGAGTGGGGTAACAGGAATGGCAAGGACGGTGACAGAATTTCTTGGTCCTGTGGGTGGTGCAGCGTCTATTTATACGGTGGCCTCGATTTTTTTGTTATTAGTCATGGGGCGTCCTAAGTTACGAAGTTATTCAATAAGTTATGTACTTATCGGTGGCGGACTGTTTGTTGCTTATGAGATTTGTTTAGTGCTCTCGCTTGGGATGGCTCACTCACGTCAACAAGCAATTGAAATGTTGGTTATTAATTACCTTTGGCCCGCACTTACCGTCCTATTAGCCGTACTTGTTAGTCCAAAGAAAACGAATGTTCTCGTCTATCCAGCGATAATATTGGCCTTTTTCGGTGTTGCTTGGAGTATCTCAGGTGATCAAGGGTTATCCGTTCAGCAGATCATAGCTAATGTGGCGACTAACCCTTTAACGTATATGATGGCTTTTGTTGGTGCCTTTTTATGGGCGATATATTGTAATCTGACTAAGCGTTTGGCAGCAGGTCAAAACGCAATCACGTTATTTTTCATCATGACGGCAATAACCTTATGGGTTAAATATGCGCTCAGTTCTGAGCAAGGTATGAGCTTGGACCTTAAATCCGGCAGTTGGCTTATTTTGACTGGAGTTGCAATGGGAAGCGGTTACGCTTTATGGAATTACGCTATTATTGGCGGTAATATGGTGCTTTTAGCGACGCTATCGTATTTTACGCCTGTTTTGTCAACGGTGATCTCGTCTCTTATTCTAGGTTTGGTAATTACTGATAGCTTTTTACAAGGTGTTGCTTTGGTTACTGTAGGATCATTACTTTGTTGGTGGGTAACTCGCGAACCAAGAAAAATAGTACCTGAAGAGATGAAAGTATCTGATAGTTAACAGTTAACTTACCAGCGGATATCGATGGGAGTGCCTGGTCTTACTAGGGTTAAAAATTCATCCATCTCTTGATTTGTGATCGCTATACAGCCATTAGTCCAATCAAAGCTTTGAACAAAATTGGCTGGTCGAGTTTCTCCATTTCTTAAACCATGGATTTTAATATTTCCCCCTGGTTCGACTCTTAATGTGTGTGCGTTTTCGATATCGCGCTGGTTAGGATAGCTGATATGAATTGAGCGATAAAACTCGGAGTCATCAATAACAAAATCTAAATAGTAACGCCCTTCTGGTGTGCGCTGATCTCCTTCTTGTCTTTTATGTCCTTTCGGTGATTTCCCTAATGCTATTCGAAACTCATGCACGATTTGATGATCATCAATCAAATACATTCGTCGTTTGGACTTATCGACTTCGACTAAATCAACTTGTGCGGTTGAAATACATGCAAACATGATTAAGCCTAATGTAATAGTAATGCGTGCGAGCTTCATTGTCCTTCACTTAAAATAGAAAGGTAGCTTAAGTGCTACCTTTCTGGGTAAATTGTGTCACTAGGGCGCAATAGAAAATATATCACGCAGCGTAAATCCCAAATGCTTCAATGCTTCGATTGCTTCAGTACGACTCTCCGCATCGACTTCAAGTGAAGCCATTTGGGACCCATCGAAATAAACGATGACATAATGAGTACTGGGATCTGGCTTTTCGATTGCCGACATCATTCCTCCAGCTATCATTTTTCAATGAAATAGGACTTGAATAATGCCTCTTGTTAATCTTGCCTTCGTCTCGTTAAAGCTTAGCCAATTCCTCCTCAGGCTTATTATTTGAACGAGGCATCTTGTCCACCTTTTTAATAAGTTTAAGCAGGTTTACAGCATTCCAGCCAGTTTCTTGTGAAGAAAAATACGATTTCTGCATTTGTTCTAGTTCATATTTGATGTCTTTTAGTAGGTTTTGATCGTTAATATTTATCTGCTTTAGCCATTGGGAAGCACAATGTCGGGCTTTAAAGTGGTCTCCAGATTTAAGTGCAGTTATCAAGAGAGTAGTTAAATTTAAGTCGATCTTTTGATTGTCTTTCGGCTCTGTTTTCAAAACTTTGTTGCGAAACAGCAATCCACTGGTGATGAGCCAGAGCATTGCAAATAGAGCTGTTAGGTAAGGCCAAAAACCTGAGTCAGTAACCGTGATTGTTTTTGTTTCTGTCGGCGCTGAGTATTGAGGCATAGGTATGGATGTATTCAAGTTTTCACCAGGCTCAACAATTAAAGATAAACTATCTAAGTGAGCGGTATTTGGCTTTTTGCTTTGGCTATCCCACCAGCCTAGATCAAAACTAGGTAGCTGGATATTACCGGTTTCTTTGGGTATCAAAACTTGTTTTAGCGTCATACGTGTTACGCCATTATCAAGTTGTGAAAACTGCGGCTTTTCAGAATAAACACGAATATTATCTGGATAGTTGATGTTGAGCTTAGGGATACGTTCCTGCGATAATCCTTCAATATCTAGTGTGATTTCTCGAGTTATTGAATCACCAACCTTAGTTTGGTGCTCAGACTTGGTGGCTATTTTCTCGCCATTGGCAGCTGTCCATGTTTGCTTCAATGATAGCATTGAAGTTGGCAGCCATACGCCAGTGTAGTCCTCCGGTTTGGATTCGACTTGAATATTAAAAGTTTCTGCAGGAGTATCGACAGAAATCAGTTTTGTAGTACCAATTTGGTCATTTCCATAAATAACAGTACCTTTAAAGGCTGCGCTACGTAGCGTATAGCGTCCTGGATTATCAGCAGTAACACTGTAGTTTTGGTCAAGTACAGTGACTTCAACCCCACCGAGAACACTCTGATATTGATTAGGTTCACCTATTTGGCTAAGAGTGAGTCCATTAACTTCAGGCGGCAAAACTTTGGGGTTTTGTAAGCGCCGTGGATCTGTTTTGATGATGAGTCGGATTTGTAATGAAGCACTTTCATTTGGGTATAACTGAGTTTTGTCCAGGGTAGTACGCAGTTCCACTAGATCAGATATTTTGGGTTCATCTAGATCTTGTGTGACCTGAATAGCAATGGGCTTTGAACTTTTACCGTTAATAGTGAATGCAGGAATATTTGCTAACCCCAATTTTTGCGCTGCTAGAGTGATATTCCATTCACTTCTAACGCTTCTTCGGCCATTAACGATATTTATGGATGAGCCAAAACTGGGCCTACTAACGTAAAAGTCTTGTTCTAACGAGCTGAAATCGATGTCGTCAGAAGACATTTTTTCATCTACAACAACACGTAACTGAAAAACTTCATTTTTTACGACTTTATTTTTGCTTACCGTTGCCCATATATTTGCAGCCATTGAAATAGGGCTAAAAAAGGCAACAGCTAGAGCCAATAAGCCCATTAATTTAAATGCTTTTTGATTCATGATTACCACTTCTTACCTGTATTCTCTGGTGGTTGTTTAGTCTTTGCTTGTAATATCAGTTGTGCTTTAAGCAGGCGACTAGGGTCTCGGGCATTCTCCACTTGCTCAAGTTTTCGTAGTTCGGGATCTATTTGTTCAGTTTCTTGTTGTTGGCTAACTTCTTGTGGCTGTTGTGTAGAAGTCTCTTTAGGCTTGGGTTGTTCATTGTGAGTTGCTTGTTGCTTTGGAGTTTGTTGGTCAGCTTGATCCTTTGACTGCGAAGTTTGCTCATCCTGTGCTATTTTTTGTTCGTTAGGTTGGGCAGACTCAGGATTTTTTTCTGATGATTCTTTATTTGGAGTAGAATTTTGCTCGGATTGAGAAGTTTTTTGTTGCTCTGATGACGTATTATCAGCAGAATTTTGTTGCTGTTGCTGTTGCTGTTGCTGTTGCTGTTGCTGTTGCTGTTGCTGTTGCTGTTGCTGTTGCTGTTGCTGTTGCTGTTGCTGTTGCTGTTGCTGTTGCTGTTGCTGTTGCTGTTGCTGTTGCTGTTGCTGTTGCTGTTGCTGTTGCTGTTGCTTAACGATTTCTAGATTACGCTTAGCATCTTCATTATTAGGTTGATCAGCTAGTACTTTCTCATAAAGTTCCACGGCTTGGTCAAAGTCTCTATTTTGGGCATAAGCATTTGCGAGATTATATTTACCTTTAGGCGATTGGACATCTTTGAGTGACTCAATTGCTGCAACATAGTCACCTGCTTCATATTGTGCAATCCCTTGCCATTCTTTGTTTTTGAACAACTGTGCGGCTTGCGTGTATTTTTGAGAATCAAACAGTTTTTTGGCTTGTTGATCGTCGTTGAGCCAAGGGGATGCTTCTGCATTATTGGTTGTAAGGACTGGGGCTACAATAACTAAAAGCGCAAATACGATACCACGCCGAAACATAACCAACGCAGGGATTAATAACAACGGGACTAGCCAAATTCCATTGTTTACTCGATCAGAGATTTGCTGACCTTGATTGAGTTTACTTGTTGTTTCAACCTGACTTGTTAAATCGCTGATTGCATCAATGTCACTGTTGTTAAGTTGAATTGGCATAAATAAACCTTGGGAGGTGCGAATAATTTTATTCATGTTGGCAAAATTTGATTTGGCTACCACAGTTTGCCCAGAGTCGGACTTAAGTAAGCTGCCATCTGAGAGCTGAATAGGAGCTCCAGAATGAGTGCCAACCCCTAGAATAGTTAATCTCCATTTTGTGCCATCTAGGAGTTTTTCAATGTTGGCCGTTTCATTATCATCGACATCATCAGTGATTAGCACCAAGTCACCATGAGACAAACCGGTATTCTTCATCATACTGATTGCTAGCTCAACAGCTCTTGCTGCATTAGCGCCTTGAAATGGCATTAAATCTGGGCTGAGATTGGGGATTTGATTGAGAATAGTATGCGTATCCGATGTCATAGGGCTGACAGTATACGCATCTCCAGCATAAGCGATGAGCCCTGTACTACCTTCTTTCCATTGTTTTAATAAGTCGCTGGCCTTATATTTTGCTTGAGTTAGCCGATTAGGCTTAATGTCGGTGGCATACATTGACATCGACATATCCATGATCAGTATCCTACCGCTAGCGTTAGTAAAACTAGGTCTTTCTGAGGCAGTGAGACTGGGGCCCGCTAGGGCAATTACAGCCAAAAGCCCACTAATTATAATCGAGATGATGATAGCGCTTCGTGAAGAGCTATGGCTGAGCCCCATCGCTTTAGCCAGGTGAGGTGCTATTAGTGTTTTGGTATGACTACGCTTTAACAGCCAGATAACCAAGGCTACAAGCGGCAAAAGCATAACTAGCCATTCAGGGTAGAGGAAGCGAAAATCAGACATGATTTCTCCTGATAATCATCAAAGTTAAGAATCCAACAAAAGCGATTGCTAATGGAATTACAAACCAATCTTGTTGAGGGCGCCAAGTTTGGGTGGTTTGACTAATAGGCTCCAATTCATTGATAGTGTTATAAATATTGGAAAGCTCTTGACTATCACGAGCTCTAAAATATTTACCTCCGGTAATAGATGCTATTTCTTTGAGAGATTTTTCATCCAAGTCTTTTGCTGTATTGACTTTACGACTCATAAAAAACTCTTTAACCATCATCTCACCAGCTCCGATGCCTACTGTGTAAATAGTGACCTTGTATTTTTTAGCGATTTTTGCTGCTTCTATAGGGTCAAGGACTCCAGCTGTATTGGTGCCGTCACTGAGTAATATCATTATTCGCTGTGGTGCATCCCCATCGACAAAAGTTTTGGTGGCTAAGCCAATACCTTCACCAATGGCCGTTTTATCTCCAATTAGGCGTAAAACGGTTTGGTTTAGTTGTTGGCTAATAGTATGTCTATCTAGGGTTAATGGTGTTTGCAAATACGCGTGATCAGCAAATAGGACTAAACCAAGACGATCTCCTTGGCGTTTGCTAATAAAATCGGTTAAAACTTGCTTTACTGCAGCTAGGCGGTCGATAAAACTTCCGTTTAGTTGCATGTCTTCTTGACTCATTGAATATGAGAGATCCACAACTAGCATCATATCTCGGTGCTTTGGTTGAGTTGTAACGGGGTCGCCATACCAAACTGGTCTTGCAGCAGCAGTAATTAAAGTAATCCAAATCAAGGCTGCTAGCCCTTTAGCCATCATGCTCCATGCCGAGTTTCCTGCCGGCGAAAGAGGAAGGTAGGGCATATAAACCGGAGATGATGTTTGAACTGGAGGAAGTAAAAAATAAATCAATATTGGCAAAGGAAGCAGCAGAAAATTCCACCACCATACAAACTCAATGTTAGCCAACTTTGGTTCTCCTTCTTTTCGGTGGCAGTGCTTCATCGACCCATTGTGAGCAATGAGCGACGAGTTCAGATTCGTTCCCTAGATTTTTTTTAGAGTACAGAGCTTCTTGCCAGAGTTCGTAGTTATCGAGAAATAATGGGGCCTTAACTTGAGTATCCAAAAAGGCATACCACTCTTTACCAGTCAGTTTTGCGACTTCTTCTCTTGGGTAGTAACACAAGGCTGCTTGGCGAAGAAGCTCAAAGGCTTCAGCGGGCTTTTCACCAGCTTGAATTAATCTTAAGGCAGCTTTTTTCGGAGCTAAACGTTTTTTATTCCAGCGATAGAGCAGCCACATGGACAGTAAACACAAAAGTGTGGCACTTACACTGGCCCACCAACCCCAAGCGACTGGAAACCAAGAGGGTAGGTCTGGTAGATACATCGGATTAAGTGGTAATAGAGAATCCTTATTAATAGTGCTCATTGATCACGCCCCGATAATTGTTGTAGCAACGATTGTTGAGTCGAGAGGCAAGTAAAACTCAAACCATGGCTAAGAGATAAGCTCTTCAGTTCATGCTGCTTGCTTTCAAAAGCAGCAGCGATCTGATTACGCACATTGCGTGAAGAAAAATCTACCCACATAGTGCTGCGCTTATCGGATACCTGCTCAACTCCCCGATAGTCCGTAATACCAGCTTCCAATGGGTCAGATATTTGGACTAGTCGTACTTGATTGTGGGATCGCAGACGCGAAATTAACAACTGATTTTGTTCGGAAAAGCGTAAAAAGTCGCTGACTATCACAACTTCACTGCCTTTTGGGCAAAGACGATTTAATGCGTTAAGACCTTGGCTCATATCCAATTGGGCAGTTTTGGGAGGGGTATGCAGCTCCTTTTGGTGAAGTTTTACTAAGTTTTGGATTAATGTTAATGGCCCTTGATTACGGCTGCTTGGTTTTAGTTCCGTAAGTTGATTCCCAGTGTCAATCACCGCACCTACACGATCTTTTTGCGCAACTGAAATCCATGCGATAAGGCTTGCCATCTGAGAAGCGAGGATGGACTTAAACATTAGCTTTGAACCAAACCGCATGCTCATACTTAAATCAATATAAATGATAATGGGCTTTTCGCGTTCTTCAGTAAATAGCTTGGTATGAGGCTTACCAGTGCGCGCAGTAACCCGCCAATCGATGCTACGTACATCATCGCCAGCCTGATATTGTCGCACTTCCGAAAAGTCCATACCTCGGCCCAATTGTTTACTTTGATGATGACCAAGTATTTGCGACCATAAACTACGGGTAGGTGGCAGCCAATGGATTGCGTGTTGTTTGAAGTACAGTAGTTCTTCAAGGCAGAGGTTCACACCATCAGAGTAAGGGGATAGTTGTTTATCCATCTGCAAACCTTATGCACTGCCTACAAGAGATAACAACCGGTTGACGACTTTGTTAGTACAGATACCTTCAGCTTGAGCTTGATAGGTGAGTAGAATGCGATGTCTTAGTACAGGGAATGCCATCTCCTGAACGTCTTCCGCGGTAACATAATCACGACCTGATAGCCAAGCATGAGCGCGCGCACATCTATCTAGAGCAATGGTTGCTCGTGGGCTGACCCCCATTTCTATCCAATTAGCTAATGTATCGTCATATTGTGTTGGTTGGCGTGTTGCCATGATAAGGCGAATAATATAGTTCTCTACGGTATCCGCCATATGAGTATTCAATACTTCTTGGCGTGCCGAGAAGATATCTTGCTGACTGATAGTTGGCGCAGGAATACTTTGTTTACCTTTGGCCTCACCTCTATTTAGACGCAGTATATCGAGTTCGCTTTCAGCATCGGGGTAATCAACATTAAGGTGAAGAAGGAATCGATCAAGCTGAGCTTCAGGTAGTGGATAGGTGCCTTCTTGCTCAATAGGGTTTTGTGTTGCCATTACAAGGAATAGTTCAGGCAACGGATAAGTTTTTCTACCTGCTGTGATTTGCTTTTCTGCCATTGCTTCTAACATTGCTGCTTGAACTTTAGCTGGAGCGCGGTTGATTTCATCTGCAAGGATCAGGGAATTAAATATAGGACCAGCTTGAAAGGTGAACTCACCGGTTTCTGGACGAAAAATATCGGTCCCCGTCAAGTCAGCAGGTAATAAATCTGGAGTAAATTGAACACGGTGAAAGTCACCTTCAATGCAATCTGCGAGAGATTTTACCGCCCGAGTCTTCGCGAGGCCTGGTGGTCCTTCGACTAAAATATGACCGTCGGCGAGTAGCGCTACTAAAAGTTGTTTGACTAATTCAGCTTGACCAATGATCTGACTTTCCAGATATTGTTGTAGCTTGTTAAATGACTGAGAGCTCATCAATGTTTATCTCCTAACTTTTTCACTTAGTGGCTTCATCGGCAAAAAAGTTCATCTTTCTACTTTAATAACTTTCTATTTGGCTATTTATTAGCCAAATAGAAAGTTATATATAAATACCATTATTTCAGTTAGTTACAATATGGGGGTTTATACTCATGTTGCAAGTAGTCAATATTGAAAAATTGGTTTTACAAATTTGTAAAAGTAAGAAGAAGTCTTCCTTAAGGCAGGTAAGGTCGTTATAGATGGAACTATAGTTATCACATTCTGTAGAAGTTGAGGTAAAATAGGTTGTCTGTATCACGTGAATTGAGTAACAAGCATTATGAATGAGTTAGAAAAAGATTTAGAACAGATTACGCATGAAATGGGCGATGAACCTGAAGTTCCCTTGCCGTCCCTTGAAGAACAACAATCTATTGCAGCAGAGCTGAAGAAACTCGAACAAGCAGGGGAGTTAACTCCTGAAATCTTAGAGAAATACTTTGCTAAGTATTATGCTGAGAATGACAAACCTGTCCACTAATATAAGTTATTAGTGCAGGCTGATCATTTAGTATGCTACGAGCTTATGGGTTAAAAAGTACGTCGTAACACTTAGAGTAATAACAGACGCAAGACTTATGGTACACCATGACCTTTTGATGCTACCCATATTCGATACCATTGCTCTCGGCTAAGCTCAAATTTTAGAGATTCAACAGCGGTTTTCACTCTGTCTATTTTGCCTGAACCAATAATAGGTATAGGCATAGAGGGCAGGGCCTTAACCCAAGCAAATATAACTTGGTCAATACTCTTGGCTCCAAGTTCGATACGGATGTTCTCTAGTTCTTTTTTAACTCGCTTAGCTTGCTCTGTAGAGCCAGTGAAGATAAGACCTCCACCGAGGCAAGACCATGCCATAGGGCGTGTACGGTTCATCTGTAATACATCGAGCGTGCCGTCATGGGCAACGTCAAAGTTCAGTGGGTTTATTTCAACTTGGTTGGTTACTAGTGGCTTGGATAGCCTAGATTGTAATAAGTGAGACTGGCTAGGAGTAAAGTTTGATACGCCGAAGTGTTTTACTTTCCCTACTTTATATAACTCATTAAATGCATTGGCAACTTCATCAGCATTCATTAATAGATCCGGTCTATGGATAAGAAGTACGTCGATTTGTTCTATGTTTAAACGGTCTAGTGAATTGTCGACGGAGGTATAAATATGTTTAGCGCTAGTATCATAGTGGTTGATTTTACGCTTTGGA
This sequence comes from Vibrio pectenicida, assembly GCA_024347015.1. Taxonomy (GTDB): domain Bacteria; phylum Pseudomonadota; class Gammaproteobacteria; order Enterobacterales; family Vibrionaceae; genus Vibrio; species Vibrio pectenicida. The sequence continues at coordinate 652,804 of AP024890.1, forward strand.
AATTGTTTATCACACAGCATAATGTTGCATTTAGTGACAATCTCAATTTGCTCTCTGACCGAAGGCTCAAGTTTTAGGGCTTCTCCAAACAGAGACTCACACTGATAGTTCCCATAAATATCGGCATGGTCAACCGTCGTAATACCCAAATCGATATGTTGCTTTAAAAAAGATAACCTTTTTTTCGGGGTCATTTCCCATTCAGCTAGTCGCCAATAACCTTGAACCAGCTCTGAGAATTCCGGCCCCTGTGGAGCAACTGTCACCTTTGACACCATAATTTTTTCTCCAATTAAATCTGGCTATACAGTATGCTTTTTCGTGATTTTGCTCAACTTATGCAGACAACAAATTAGAGTTCGAAGACAAAACATGTTTTTGTTACAAGAGCGTGAGCCAGTTAACCGAATAAGTTTAGCTTCATTACCTAATACTTGGTTATATGCACTGATATCCCCCAGTAAAGCCCCTTAAGTTAGGGGAGTTATACTAGAAAATATAAGCTGCTCCAGAGTCTTCACTATTATCGTTTTCTTGGCTATTAACTCCTGTTGAACTAGAGTCTTCTTCTCTGGCTCCGATCGCTAACCTGTTTCCATCGCCAGATAGAGATACTCTGATGCCAAATAAGTCGTCCGCCCCTGTGTTGGGTGCTTTTATGTATGCTTGTTCGATCCAATTTGAACCGTTAAAGAAGAATGTATAAGCTGCTCCAGAATTGGCGGTGTTGTTATTATCTTCACCATTAACACCTTGTGAATTAGAGTCCTCAGATGAGGCTCCCACTGCGAGGGTGTTGCCATCCTCTGACAGAGATACTGATACACCAAAATAATCTTCCGTTCCACTGTTAGAAGCCTTAATATAAGCTCGTTGAGACCACTCTGTATCGCTAAAACGAAAGATGTACGCAGCGCCAGATTGTGAGGCGCTGTTGTCGTTTACCCCAATATTGATTTCATTGGAACTCGAGCTTTCTCCACTTGCGCCTACTGCTAAGATGTTGCCATTTGATGATAGAGCAACAGAACTACCAAAGAGATCACCAGTTCCAGTATTCAGTGGTTTAAGGTATGCCTCTTGAGCCCAGTTAGTCGTGAACTTATAAATATACACAGCTCCAGCTTCTGTCAAACTATTGTTGGATTGCCCGACGTTAACCTCAGTTGAGTCGGACTGTTCATTAGTAGCGCCTACTGCTAAGATGTTGCCATCGTCTGATAACGCTACCGAGGATCCAAAACGGTCACCTGCATTGGTATTAGAAGCTTTAATATAGGCTTCTTGAGTCCAACTTCCGCTTTGAAAACGAAACAGATAAGCGGCACCAGCATCCTCTGTTAGCATAGGGTCATTTCCTTGGTCGCCATTAATACCCGTTGAGAGTGAGGCTTCCTCGGTGGCGCCTACAACTATGGTATTCCCATCACCAGATAGAGCTAAAGAATTACCAAAAAAATCACTAGTTTCGGTATTAGAGCCTCTCAAAATGGCTTCTTCGCCCCAAGCCCCTGCATTAAAACGATAGACATATACAGCACCTGCGTTAATGCCGTTAGTACGTTCACCGGGTGCCGCCACAGCAAGAGTATTGCCGTCAGACGACAAAGAAACGTTCATTCCAAAAACATGAGTCTCACCTGTGTTAGAGGCTTTAACATACGCTTCTTGGTCCCACCTGTTATTATCAAAGCGAAAAATATATGCTGCCCCTGCTTGGATTAGTGAATTGTCACTTGATCCTGAGCTATTAATACCCGTAGCATTTGATTGTTCGAAAGGAGCACCTACTACTAGTAGCTCTCCATTTTGGGATAGCGATAGACTAAAACCAAACTCATCATGAGAGCCGGAGTTAAAAGCTTTTATATACTGAATTAAAACAGAAAGGTCTTGTGGCTCAGTAGTTTTCTCATTTGAAAGGCGTTGCCCGTAATTATTTTGGGCAATTACAAAAAATTGATCTAATAGTACTTCTAATACGCCAGTACTCGTTACTGCAATCTGTAGTGCCGATGTTGTACCTATTTTGTCACAATTATTATCTTCTTCGGTATCCTTTCTACATAAAACATAATTAGTCGCACCGCTAGATTGGCTCCATTTGAAAGTAATTTCATCTTTTGTGACAACAATGTCATTTAGATTGAAATCCTCTGGTATTGAACCTTTAGCCCCTAGGTACGTGGTAGCATTGCTAGTAGATCCATTACCGCTACCGCTATCACCGCATCCGTATAAAGTGAGAGCAGTCGAAAGAATTACTAAAATGCTATGTTTATGTAAAGACATTGTATCAAGATCCTTAATGTCAAAAGTAACATTAATGTTAGCTGCTAGTGTAAAATATACAAAGTCGGACTAAATCGCTTAATTTAGCTTACATGTTGTGAGTGGGTCACCATTGGAAGTCCCTGTGTTATTGCTGAACATAAATCAGCTTTTCAGTATCAAAACCACGCTGCTTAGACATTTGTTTAAACTTATCAATAATACCTGGGTTAACCTTTGGCGTTCGAGATAGTATCCATAGGTAGTCATGGTTAGGTCCTGATATAAACGCATGACCGGTTGCTAAAAGTACCGCAACCAACGCGAGAGCACATGAAAAGTGATGTGGCAGCTTATATGAGATATTACAATTTAGATCAACTATATACGACTAACGGAGACATTTCACCGGTCGACTATGAAAAGTTCTTTAGAAAAGTGTCCTGAAAAAGTTGTGCAGAACAAGCTACATAGAAGAATAACTTTTGGCCCTACACCAAATGTAGGGCCTTGCTATGCTAGTAAACAATAGCCCACACATTATCGATTTCAAAATCAGCTGGGTTAAGACGGATAATCGCTGAATATGGACTAGTCGTTGCTTGAAAAGTCATAAGCTCTCCATTATTGGCGATTATAGAGTTACCTATGACAAACGAAGTAAGGTTAGTACTATCGTTGGCATAACCTATAACGAGGCGGTTGTCGAAGAAGCCGATACTGTTTTTCCCAGCTTTGATGATAAGAGGTGGGGTAGTCGCTCCTCCGGCAGGTTCATTTTTGTACAAGCGACCATTGGTGTTCTCAACATTCTGATTTATTCCTGCTAGGACCCATGGATAAATTTCTAAAATGTCAGCCCCTATAGGGTAATTACCATCGTGGCTTTTGTAGTTAGAGTTAAAACTTAAAATCATTCCAGTCTTAGTGTTAACCGCTTTAGTCACATCTCCATCAGCACTACTGTCGAATTTTGGCATTACTCCTGTCCAAGTGGTCACGGCGACGTCATTGATTGTAATTTCTACTTTAGAAGGGTTTGTATTGGAGGAAATGGGTATATCAAACCACACAGCATCACGTGTTGAGTTTATTCTGGCTGTTGCGGTTAAACCTTGTCCCACCACTGGGAACGCAGTTCCGTTGATCCCTTGATATTGAGCCTGTGTCCACATAGTGCCGTCGGGGTTATAAAAAGTTTGCCATCCGGCTGCATTTACGTGGGCGGAAACTAATATAAGTAGTGCACCAAGACATACGCTTAATTGTCTCATTTCTGTAGTCCCTTTCTATGTTTTATGGTGTATCGTAAGGCAATACGACATAATTATCTGGATCTTCAATTGTTAAAGGCCTTCTCGCTAATACTGGGTATGTATTAGAGCAAACCTCTTCATTTCCTTCGCTACTCGTGCAGACCTGAATGCTTTTTAACCAATCTCTATTGGTAACAGTGTAAGATGGGTCGGTACTTACAGTCTGAGAATCTACCCGCCATTCGAAGTTTGGGCTACTGCGCTGCATGACTAAGGCGGAGAGACTGTTTCCGCTGTATATCACTGAAACTTCTTGTTGAGTCGTGCTATCTACAATCTTGACTGCGGATGTGTCAGTTCCTTCTTGTGGACCACTACCGTCTGTTGAACTTGAGCCTGAACTTGAGCCTTTAGTATTACTTGCTCCTCCATCTGATCCTCCTCCACAACCTACTAGGATAGAGATATATAAAAGTGAAGTCGCGACGACCTTTTTATTATCCATTTCAGTTCCTCAAATGAGTGTTTTGTTAGATTTAAATTCTGCAAAGACCAAGGCTCTTTCCCTGCGACAGTGTATTTTTTGAAAAATCACAATAAAACTCATTCCTAAAACTAGAAGTAAGTAATTTATCTGTCAATATCTGGAAGGGCTCAGGATAGAGTCTCCTATGTCTAGAGAGCTGAGTAAACAACAGTGTAATTAGGGTTTCAACATCAGTGGTTATGGAGCATAGAAACTGTAATGAAAAACACCTAAAAATCGATCTTATTGAGTTAGATGGCATTAGCGCTGATATTTTTGTCTATTATGTGTTAAGGCTCCAATTTAAGTTAACAACACTATAAAAATGGGCAAAGGAGATAAAATGAATGAAGAAATTAATAGCTGTATCTCTGATAGCAATGATGATGACTTTTTCCTCGGTTTTGGTAGCACAAAGCACTTTAGTGAAAGTGGTCATAGGGGAACTCTATAAAGGTAGTGCCGATTTAGGTTATGGCATGACAGCAAAAGAAATCCTTGACGCTATCTATGATGAAGCAAGAATCAATCACACGACAACTTACATGCCTGACAAACTTGCTATCCAATCTGTTATAACAGGGCAATATGACGCATTGGATTTGAGGATTAGTGAGTTAGAATACGATCATAGCCAGTCGCTTGTTAAGGTTAATATACCTTTAGGAAATATTGATATATACATTTTATCAGTAGGTGAAAAATCAGATTTGAGCTTAAAAGATCTTCATGACAAAAACGTTGTTGCCGTGCGAGGAGCCATTTATGTAAATAAAATTAAGCATTACAAAAATCTTAGTTTGGCCACAGCAGAGGAAGCGGCATTAATGTTAACAAACGGAGAAGCTGATGTTTGGGTAGCAGCGACGCAGTCATATGGTTTAGTAAAAGAAAAGTACCCTGCAATTCATGTTTCAAGTTCACCAGTCTCAAGAGAGTATTTATACCATTATTTGCATAAAGATCAGTCACATTTACTCAAGTCTCTTGAGGCCTCGGCTGAGTATGTGATGAAAAGTAAAGTGATTGAGTAGGGATAGTTGATCTGAATTATCGAAACTTAATTAGCCGCGTACACCACGCATGTTGTTGTTCATGAAAGCTAGCGTTAGTTTTTCACAGACTTATGTTCTCTAACCAGCAGGAATTTTATTGCAGCCACCTAGATCACTGTATCCGTGTAGGGTGAGTAAAATCGACGTAAATCATCTCTTCAATATTAAAGCCACGTTCTTTAGACATTTGCTTAAACTTCTCTAAGATGTCAGGGCTGACAGTTGGCGTCCGAGATAGTAACCATAAATAGTCGTGATTTGGTCCAGAAATAAACGCATAGCTGTAGTTATCTTTATCAAGTTCAAACACGACGTAAGAGCCATAGAAAGGTCCGAAAAATGAAACTTTCAAATACCCTTCATCGGAGCTGTTGACGAAAAAAGCTTTACCCTTTGCCTCTTTCCATTCCTGATCCTTTGAGGAGTAACCTCTATTAATAACAGAAACTCCACCATCATCCCGAAGAGAATATTGCGCAGTGACCTCGGACAACCCTCGCTCAAATGAGTGATCGAGCCTAGCAATTTCGTACCAAGTGCCAAGATAGTTATTAAGTTCGAAGTTATTGACGGGTTCGACGTTTTTGGGCATGCCCAAGCAGCCAGATAGAGCGAAAAGGACAGATATTATTAGTATATTTCTCATCGTTATTTCCAAGGTTAAACACATTTTACGTAAAGTGGATAGGTTGGATCACAGTGAATAGGTCCAAAAGATTGAATTAAAAAGCGATTATCCTTAAAAGCATACTTTTTATGGAAAAGCCAAGAAATACAAATAACCGTTGAATCCAAATAAACCACAGATTTTACTCTGCACAAACTGGTGTTAAAACGGACTTTTGACCTCAAAACTCATCCGCTCTTTAGTATATGGATGATTGAAAGATAAACGTTGTGCATGTAGGTGTAATCTATCTGCCCTTTGCCCATAGAGCCCATCCCCACACATAGGCATGTTGAGTCCGAGATGATGTGCACAATGGACTCTGAGTTGATGAGTTCTGCCAGTTTTTGGGTAAAGGTATAACTTACTCCGTCCCTCTTTAACCTCGATACAGTGCCAGTAGGTCTCAGCCGGCTTACCATGCTCAAAACATACTAGCTGACGCGGCCTGTCATCGGGATCGCCTCGCATGGCTAAATTAATTTGTCCGCTCTGGTTCTGGACTTCTCCCTGCACAATGGCTACGTAGCGCTTTTCTACTGTTCGAGTAATAAACTGTTTTTGTAAGCTTTTGTTGGCACGTTTGGTTAGTGCGAACACGAGCAATCCTGATGTCGCCATATCCAGTCGGTGGATGACATATGGCCCTTCTACATCTGGGTAACGTTGCTGAAGGCGAGTAAAGGCTGAATCTTGTATTGTTTTGCCCGGAATTGATAGCAAACCTGCGGGTTTGTTGATCACAACTATTGCATCGTCTTCAAACAATATATCCATTGAGTCGTGTTCTGCCCAAGCTTTTTCAAGAGGGTTACTATCGACATCCATGCCTTCAAGCATATGGCCAAGTATGGGCTGACATTTACTGTGACATGAAGGGTAGAATTTTTTATGCTGACGAATTTCAGATGCGGGTGAAGATCCCCACCAAAACTCTGCCATCGAAATCGGCTTAAGCCCATGTTTAAAGGCATGCTGAAGCAGTTTTGGAGCGGCACATTCACCAGCACCTGCTGGTGGTGTCGGGCTGCTGGTATTTTCAAATATCGAGTTAAGCGACTTTTCTTCTAACCGAATATTAAAAAAGCAGTACTGCTCAAAAAGTTTGTGTTGAAGAGTATTTGAGAGCTTTTTACGTTGCTCTCTTAAGTCTACTAACTCATTATTGAGTTTTTCCCATTTGCATTTAAATAGAGAGAGACTATCTTGCCACTCTAGCTTTATGTTTTTAAACTTGTTTTTATCCGCCACACTTTGTTTGGCTAGTTCGTCCAGAACTCGCTGGAGTTCTATGTCAGAAAGAGAAGACTGCGCGTGTTGGCGCTGTGACTTTCTTATTGCTCGATTGGCAATCATCTGCTCTCGATGAGAACGCTCTTTTTGTTGATAAGCGGCTTCAAGTTCTTTTATTTTTTTACCGAGCTTTGAAAACTGCGAATCATTGTTTAAAGCATCTATTTGGTTATTGATGGACATGATTTCAGCATTATCCGCATGAAAAAAACTTTCTCCAGCCAATATGTCAAAGACGGGGGGAACAAAATGTGCGAGCTGATTTTGATCTGCTATCTTTCCTGAAAAAGAAGATAAATAGCCAATCTCTCCTTGCGGGGATTGTACGACAAGTACACCGAACATTTTCCCTATACCGTCTGGGCTACCATCAAGTCCAAAATTGTGCTTCCAGCTGGTCTGAGTGAGTAAGTACTGCTGAAGTTCGTTGGCGGCGAGCTCACTTAAAGGATGGGGTTCATAGAAAAATGGGAAAGTAAACTTTCCTGGCAAGGTATATCCATCAATTGAACCCTTGAAAAGGGTAAATGTAGGTGTGTTGTGAAGCATATTACTTGCCATAATGACCAACTGGGAGCAAGATTGTACTCAATTATCAATTAATTTCCAGTCGCTCCCAGCATGTATATGGCCTCAGTTTGTATGAGACCATAGCAACAACTTAGGTCTTTAAATTACTCAGCTTTAAGTGTTTGAGTCGCCGAACATTATGCAACAAAGCAAGAATAGCGATGCCCATTACTGCAGATGTTACCGCGTAAACGACCGATTGCGCTGAGCCATCATAAAAATTACTCGCTAAATCAATGGCAATAGCAACAATTACAAGCCGAATGGAGGTTACTAGTGATGCCGCGACACCAGTCATATCTGGAAATACTTGCATTGACTCGGAAAAGAAAAGCCCAATTGAGAGTGCAGCCCCTACGGAAAACAAACACATGATAGAGGTCAGAAAGCTTGGTGAGCTTAGCATTGTATTTGGTACAAACCAAAATACTGCCATTGCGATAAACATCAAGCTGAGCCCTGAACTCTTTAGTCTTTCGATACCGAAACGATCAATTAGGGGGCCATTTATAAAGCTTATAAGAGCGAAAGTACCCAATGTGGCCATTTGGTGAAAAGGAAAGTGTTCAGGTTTGACTTTAAGGTGATCGACATACAAAAGCGACATATTAGAGACAAACACCATATATCCAGCCAAAATTAAACTGGTTATTAGCGTGCTATACCAAAATGAGTAGGATGAAAGTACCATTTTATAATCAATGATTACTCGCTTGGGAATCATTTTTTTTCGCTTGCTGCTTGGTAAAGACTCAGGAATAAACAAAAAGCATTTAATTGCTGAGATAAGGACTAAAATAGCAATAAAAACAAAATTTGCATGGTACCCCATGTGAATACTGATCCACCCACCAATAAGTGGGGCGAAAGCCATGACGCTTACAGTCAGAGTGTTTAGATCAGCGACTAATTTTGTAGCAGATTCTTCCTCGAATAAATCGAAGATCATTGTTGTGCCTACTATAAGACAGGCTGAACTTCCAAAACCCTGCAATAAACGGAAAGCAAGTAACTGATCAATCGTTTGTGCAAAAACGCAACCAATACTGGCCATGAGGAATATAAAGAAACCAAACATCATTATGGTTCTACGTCCAAAGTGATCGGATAGAGGGCCGTAGATGAGTGAGCCAAGACAGATGCCGATAAAGTTGTAACTGATAATACGCTGAACCATAACAGCATTGGTATTCAAATCTTTTAGTATATCTGGAAATGTAGGTAAATAAATATCTGTTTCCATTGATGCTGCAAGAAAGATCAGCACCATCAGAAAACGAAACCACTTTCCTTGATGAGATATAGGGAACATAATTAATCCAACTGGAATATGTTGTTGTATATGACGAGAGCTATGGCCACATATAGTGCTTTATAAGCCCAAGAAAATAATTATTATTTGAGGAATGCTGAAGGCTAGAGAGGAGTAATGCCTTAAGATAATACATTCCACCACTTAGTTGTGAGTAAGTGGTGGCTAAATTTAACATTTTATTTTGATTTTGCAAGTGACTTTTTAGTCAAATAACAAAATAATTGCATAGTGTCACATCATTGATTTTCGTAACAAAAATTCATTAGCAATTCATCACGCGGATAAGCAGTGTTAACTAAAAGTAATATGGAATAGGGCTTGAAAAAAGTGATTCATCATTTGAACACAACATGCAATTAGAATCTAGGATGCGGGTAAAGCCCAATTTTTTGTAGAACTTATGGTTAATATCACTGTGCAAGTACAGAGCTTTGCAGTGTTGTTCCTCAAACAACTTAGCTTTGACCAAGTTAATTAGCATCGAAGCATAAGCTTTTTGTCTATGACTGGGCGAAGTTGCTACAGAGCCGATACCAAAGCAATCTTGTTTGAGATTGAACATATCTTGATAAACAATAAGAGATGAAACCACGGTCTCTTGCTCGGTTAAAACATACCAAACTCCTGATTGATACTTCTTACTCTGACGACATTGGAATAGGTATTCTTGAAAAGGAAGGCCGTCCCCCCATACATCAAATCCCATTGCATAAATGCTATCCAATTCGTCGATTGTGGCTTTTCTTAATTTCATACACTTACCTCGCAATCTACCCAGTAACGAGCAATTGGGTAAGGAAATACCTTTCCCATTACGATATCAATAAATTCCCCCCCCGTTTGCTTCAATCACACCACATGAGGCGTGATTTTTATCATCAGCAGTGAGCAAAGCCTTCGATATACCGAGTGATTTTGCAATGGGTAGGGCTAGTTTTAGCATGGTTTTACCATGGCCTTGCGCTCGATAGGAAGGCGCAATGTCGTACCCTATATGGCCGCCTTCAAAAGAGAGAAATGGGCTATCAATCGAATGGCGAATGCGAATGACACCGAGTATGTATTCCTCTGTATCTATCAACCAGAAGTGACTACAAGGTACATAACCTTCGCGTAATCTTACACCATTTGCTTCATCAGTTAATCGTTGAATATAGGCTACAAAGTCATCCACGCCTTCACGATAGCATTCTGCATTGATATTGTCATTGCTCTCAAAATCTTGGTAGTAAGCCAAGAATGCAGGCTGATACTCAAATGATGGTGATACTAGTTTCATTTGTCTTCAACCTATGCTTACTTGAACATATGTTTCGCGTGGAACATCAGGTGGTCGTCAATAAAACTAGAGATAAAATAGTAACTATGGTCGTATCCCTCTTGTATCCGAAGATCAAGGTTTGAACTATGCTCTTTTGCGGCGCTAACCAGTGTCAGGGGCTTTAATTGCTCGTGTAAAAAGCCATCATCAGCACCTTGATCGACTAAAATCGGCAGTGATACTGGGCTTTGTTTGAGCAGTTCAGTGGCATCGTAAGCTTTCCATACTTCTTGGTCGTTGCCTAAATAGGCGTTAAAGGCTTTTTGCCCCCATTGGCACTGGATTGGATTACAAATTGGGCTAAAGGCTGAAATAGAAGTGAAATTATTTGGGTTTTTCAATCCAATAGTAAGAGCGCCGTGCCCCCCCATGCTGTGCCCTGAAATCGCTTTGATATTTGAAACAGGAAAATTGCTCTCTAATAAGGCGGGTAGCTCTTTTATCAGGTAATCATACATGTGATAGTGGGTTGACCAAGGCGGCTGAGTTGCATTGAGGAAGAATCCAGCGCCTTTACCTAAATCGTATGCATCATCATCTGCTACGTCATCACCGCGAGGGCTGGTATCAGGTGCCACAATCGCCATACCTAGCTTGGCTGCCATTTTGAAAGCACCTGCTTTTTGCATAAAATTTTCATCAGTGCAGGTTAACCCTGACAGCCAATACAGCACAGGTACAGGTGATGTCTTGCTTGCGTTTGGTGGTAGAAATAGGGCAAAACGCATCGTGCAGCTTAAGGTATTGGAGTCGTGACTGTATTGTTTGTGCCAGCCACCTGCAACTTTATTTTGACTGATATTGGTTAAGTTCATGATGTGTTCTCGACTAAAGTCGCCATAGTCTTGCTATGACGACAATTAATATGAAAGTAAGAATTTATCTGTCCATATGGATAACAGAGCGAATACTCTTGCCTTGATGCATCAATTCAAAGGCGTGATTGATATCACCTAGGCTCATGGTATGCGTGATAAATTCTTCAAGGCCAAATTCTCCTGCCATATAACGCTCTACAATCTCAGGTAATTCAGAGCGTCCCTTAACGCCACCAAAGGCACTACCACGCCACACGCGGCCAGTGACTAATTGGAAAGGTCGAGTTGAAATTTCTTGGCCTGCCCCTGCAACGCCAATAATAACTGACTCTCCCCATCCCTTATGACAGCACTCAAGTGCTTGGCGCATAACATTAACATTACCGATACATTCAAATGAATAATCGACACCACCATCTGTTATTTCAACAATGAATTCTTGGACTGGCATGTCTAGCGTTTTTGGGTTGATAACATCCGTTGCCCCAAGTTGTTTGGCGAGATCAAATTTGCTTTCATTAATATCGATGCCAATAATACGACTAGCGCCAGCCATTCTAGCCCCGATGATTGCGGATAGACCGATACCACCAAGACCAAATATTGCTACAGTGTCACCTTTCTCTACTTTAGCGGTGTTTAGCACGGCTCCCATACCCGTTGTGACACCGCATCCTAATAAACATACTTCTTCTAAAGGTGCTTGTGGGTTGACTTTAGCCAATGATATTTCAGGAAGTACTGTGTATTCAGAGAAGGTCGAGCAACCCATGTAGTGAAAAATAGGTTTTCCATCGATAGAGAAGCGTGTTGTTCCGTCTGGCATTAATCCTTTACCCTGCGTTTCTCGCACGGCTTGGCAAAGGTTAGTTTTACCTGATGTACAAAACTTGCACTCACGACATTCTGCGGTATAAAGTGGGATAACATGGTCGCCTACGTTAACACTGGTCACGCTTTCACCGACCATCTCAACAATTCCGCCACCTTCATGGCCAAGAATGGCAGGGAAAATGCCCTCTGGATCTTCACCAGATAAGGTAAAGGCATCAGTATGGCAGACACCTGTTGCTATGATACGCACCAGCACTTCACCTTTTTTGGGCAGTTGAACATCGACTTCTTCGATCTTTAGGGGCTCACCCGCTGCCCAAGCGACGGCCGCTTTAGATTTGATAAACTCTTGTCCTGGTTTGATATCTAGTGCCATTAAAATTTCCTTGTTATACCTTTAACTTACTGTGTTTATTGATCTTTAATCTAAGATTTAACCACGAAAAATAGGCAGTTCCCAGTATTATGTGAAGTCTTACCCGAGGTTTGTTTGGTATCTCACTATTTTGAGAGTTTACTGTAAATGAGTTAGAGCTCAGGAGGGACCAGAACCAAAGTCATTTTCTTGCATTGGATGCTCAACAATATCGTTAATCTCATGAGTATTTTGGGGAGTGTTTTCTGGCACGGATAGTAGATCCCATTCGCTCAGCGTTTCATAGACAGGAGTTTGTAATATATCTAAATTTTCTGGTTGATCTTCGTTGGTCACTATTTCTTGATAGGCTTGAACTGATTGCTCAGTTTTATTTTTGACCAAAGCTGCAGTAATGGAGTGTTGTTCGATTTCAATGGATTCCATCATGGCTGCGAGTATAGCAGACACATTCTCAGGTTGTTTTTCGGCCAGCCATATAACGAGTTCTTCTATTTGATTGTCGTCGGAACTTGCGAGTTGTTTGGTAATATCAATGGACAACTCGGGGTGAGTAAGAGCTAATGACCGAAACATATATGCCGTATCAATATTGTCAAGTTTACCCGTACGTTCCATTAGAGAAATTGCCCACTGAGGCTGCTTATTCACAAGGCTACGGATGAAAGTGATGGCATTAATAGGACTTGAAGCAGTAAGCTGCTCAACCTGCAATAATGCGGCTTCCATCTTGATTGAGCTATCTTGGTAGTCAGTACGAGGATCAAGCTCTCCGTGAACGGAAGCTGGAGTGTGCATAACAAACGTTTCTTGTTCCTCTACTGGTAGAGCTTCGCGCTCTGACATTCGGTAAATGATAAATGTAATCAAAGCCAAATCGACCATAATAACAAAAGTAAACAAAGCACTTCGATCAATACTACCCATTAAAACAGATGCTGTGTAAGGACCAATAATCGCGCCAATAGCATAAATGCAGAGAAGACCAGAAACTACAGGTACAAGTTGAGTTTTCATCGAATGATCAAAGGCTTCGGCAATGCTTAATGGGTAAAGGCATGCAATCAGACCCATTGTCATGGCAGCAAGAAAGAAAGGCGCGATAGGAGATTGCCACTCAATTGAAACGGGTAAAGCAAAACACACAATTGCGAGTACAAAGCTGCTGGCTAAAATTACTTTTCGTCGCTCAAAACGATCAGAGAGATGACCTATCGGTATTTGTAACAGAATACCCCCTGCAGTCGCAGCGCCCATAAACATAGATAGCTCGAACCCAGTTAGCCCGACACCGCCGGCATAAACAGGTAACATATTGATTAAAGTGGAGTATAAAACACCACATACAAAGCAAGTGATAAACCCCAAAGGAGAAATAGTATAGATAGCTTTGAGTGGAATGGTTGGTATTGACTCGATACTGGGCTCAAATTGTGCGACAAAGATGACAGGAGTCACCGATATACTAAATAACACACCGCAGATCAGAAAAAGAGTAATTTCACTTGGTGGTGCTATCACAAGACCAAATTGACCAAGTGTAATTGCGCTAAGAATAACTATCTGATTGATAGCAAGAAGCTTTCCACGATTTGATTGGGTTGAAACGCTATTAAACCATACATCCAGCGTCGCCGTTGCACAAGCGATACAAAATCCCATTAGAGTGCGCATCAGCACCCAAATCCACATGTCAGCATTTAACCCCATGGTTAGAATAGCTGTTGCCCCTAAGCTCCCACACATTGCGAATGTCCGGACTAAGCCAATTCGACGTAAAATACGCTTACCAAGAATTGCGCCGAGTAAAAAACCGACCGAGTACATAGAAAGGATAAAGCCGATAGTCTCGACACTAATATTGGTTTCTGCAAGGGACACAGGCAATAAAATACCACTCAGACCATGACTACCCATCAAGAGAAATGAGCTAATAAACAAAAGTGTTGCTGGATAAATCGGCATGATTAATCCCTTCTATTATATGGCTGATTTTATTAGAGCAATAGGCCTTAAATTTTTAAAAATATTAAGATTAATGCCCAGTCATGACTGATGTCCTGATGGCCTCTTGTTTACCTTAAAGATAAAATTACTTATAAACTATTCTCTCAGCATAGGAGCTAATTGAGTGTGATGGAAAATATTTCGTTTCTCATGTCTAAGAAGGTTAATACTTGGGTATCTGAAATAAGTATTCAGGCTTAAGATTTCAGTTAGTAGGTAACTTTGCTTAAAGTGGTCTGACAAGGTTGACATGAGATTTGCTTACTCATGACAATAATAAATGACTATCTATTTATTGTAGCCGGGTTAAAAGGTGTAAAACTATACAGATTAAGTTGATATGAAATTACAATCTACAGCATTATTTATCGCCATTTGTTCTGTACAGTCTACTGTTTTTGCAAAAGAGCAGTTAGTAGAACAAGTGGTCGATGAGCCTAATAGCCAAACCGTTTATTTTGATAACAATGATGATTGGGTAAAGCTCAAATCAGGCGAGGTTATCAAGGGTGAACTTAACGGTACGATTAAAAAAGATTCGAATTCTTACAAGCAAGAAATCGAGTTTGATAGTGATGATCTTGGTGATCAGAAAATTGAACTCGGTGATATCCAAGAGCTCCAGACCGCAGGATACTTTACCATCCGTACAGCAGATGGTGCTATTTATGACGGCTACTTATCTATTCGAAACAATAAACTTTATCTAACAAACGTTGATAAAGAACTGTCTTTTCCTGTTACCGAGGTTATATCTATATACCGTGGTAAGGAAAAGGACTCAGAGCAGTGGGATGCAGAATTTACTTTTGCAATGGACATGAGTAGTGGCAACACTGATGAACTTACCATTCAAGGTGACATTAAAGCAGAGCGCAATACGGTAGAATCTAGAACCAAACTAAATGCAAATCATGAAACCAAAGAATCCAATGATGAAAAAACCGCCAATAACTCTACAGTTGGTGGTTCCTATGACATTTATATCGACAACAGATTGTTCTTTAGACCTGTAGATCTTAAGGCTGAAAACGATGAGTTTCAGAACTTAGATTACAAGATAACAGCCTCAATGGGTGTAGGTTACTTCTTTATTGCTAATGAGAGTACAGAATGGGATGTGACCGTAGGTCCAGCGTATACCTATACTAAATTTCTTACGGTAGAAGAAGGCAATTCATCGTCCGCCAATAGTGGCGCATTCAAGCTAGACTCAAATTTTGACTATGAACTTACCAAAAATATTGATTTTACTTATGATTATAATATGACTTGGGAAAGTGAAGAGTCAGGAGGAGTTTTCCAACAGAATACTCTAGGCTTTGATATTGATTTGGTTGGTAACCTTGATCTTAGTATTGAGGGTATATGGAAGCATCGCTCAGATCCAACCGCTGATTCAGATGGTAAAGTACCCGAAAAAGATGACTACCAAATGTTGGTTGGTTTAAGTTACGAAATTTAATAAAGTTATTTTCCAATCAAGCTAAATACACTCAAGTAATATTGTTTGAGTGTACTATCCTGTTCTTTTAACTTTCTTGCCACAGTCTTCTAGTTGCTTTTTATTCAGTGTTCTCTGAATCTACACAAATTCAATTTACATCACAAATATTATCTTATATCGAGTTTGGTACTCGATTGTTATTTACAATATTACAACTTTTCATGTAAATAAACTATAACCAAACCTGATTTTTGAGAATATCTAATTTATGGCAAAGGAAGTTATATCTACTCTAATATCGAGCCAAGACTTTTCTACAGAGGTAAATACTAGTGTTTTAACTGAGGCCCCTGATGTGGAAAACATGGTCACACCGCTGACTTCTTCTTGGAATGGTTTAGTAGAAGAAAGTAAAAAGCAAGACTTATCGAGGGTGTCGGAACTTGATGGTGTTGCTTCTCCTGAGTCTGTCATTTCATTGAATGAACCGAACAAAATTTCTTCTTTGAATAGCAAAATCGCAGAAAAAATTGAACTTATTAATCGTTTAGAGCTAAGAATAGAGGATAAAGATGATGATTTTGAACGTTATGAGAGTTTAGGTCACACGGAAGCTGAAAATAATGAATGGAGAAAAAGACAAGAGGCGATACAAGCCCGAAATATATTAAGAAGTGAGCTTATTTTACTTCAGGAAGAAAAAATCAATAATGACATTATTAATTCTTCGCTCAATTCGAGTGTGCCTGTTAACCAACTCAAAGAAGAGCTTTTATATTTATCGCTCAATACACCAGAAATAGAAGTAGAAGGGCAGTTTAAGAAAAAAATACTTCTTGATGCTATTGAAGATTTACTCGACTCTCAAATTGAGATAACAAACAAAAAAATAATCGCAATACAGAATAGATTGCTAACACTTACCTCGCGTGAACTGAACTTATACCAAACAGCATTAGCTCAATTGGAAGAACGAAAAGCTCTAATGCTGACAGAAAGAGAAGAATTTAAGCTTGATAATGCAGAAGAGTTGGCCTTAAAGGGAAGGTTTAGGCAGTTATATAAAATAAGCCCAAGACAAGATATAACTTCATTTGAAGAAAATGTTATCACGTCTATTGACCGCAAATTATCTTGGGGATCCGATCGGATTTTCAGCGAAAAAGCAAAAATCCAACACAGCAAATGGGCCACATTTGTTGACTATGCGATTGTGCATACATCGCTTTTGTCCTCTGTTTCTTTACCCAGTATCAATTTTGGAGAAGAGGATGTGATGGTTAAGTTTTTTACCGAACTGGATGAAGAAAAAACAAAACAAGGGTCAGAACAAAAAGGAAGGCTTATCAATGTAGGTCATGTATTTGACGACATATCGGATACAATGATCCGATTGACTCGAGGCGATATATGGACTCAAGATGTAGTGTTAATGAACAATAGTCAGGTAGAAGCGACCCATGATTTAAAAA
Source organism: Vibrio pectenicida (assembly GCA_024347015.1). Classification (GTDB taxonomy): domain Bacteria; phylum Pseudomonadota; class Gammaproteobacteria; order Enterobacterales; family Vibrionaceae; genus Vibrio; species Vibrio pectenicida. Next base: position 670,032 of record AP024890.1, read on the forward strand.
GTGCCTATACTGTGCTTGTCCAGGCTGGAGGATTCGATGAAGGGCCTTTTGAAAAGCTTTACTCACAAAAATATTATCCAACAATACCTCTCGCAACAATTGTTGAACATTCAAGTCCAAGGTACTTAGACAAAGTACTAAGTCGGTCGCATTTTATCACTGATGCTTTATCGAAATTGAACCCACCAGTAAAACCCGATTTTAGTCTTGAAGGGTATGAAGAAATAGCACCATACTTCCATAGAACAGCGGATATGGCATCATCACTTAGTCGGGCCCCCACTTGGTCAGAAGACATAGGTTATTTTAGATCTATGCTGACCTCTCTCTATCCAGGGGCTTTAACTGCCGAGCGACATTTTGACGAGTTATTTATGTATATGGTTGGAAAGTCGGTCAATACAGACGATACAACCAGAGTCGTGAGGGCCTACTGTTACCGTGGAATAGAAGGCCGAGTCATCGTTTACGTTAGACAAAGTAACCGTATATACCAATTCCCCGAAGACACGTTCACGCTGCAAAAAGGTGACTCTCCAGAAATTGACGCTTTACTGCAAAGTCTATTTGTTTTTCCTGACGGGCAGGCAGCGGTAAGAGTGTTTTCTGATCACGCCACAACCGGTGTGATTTTGCCGAAAAAGAAAAGTTTGTCAGCAGGCGATTTGGCACGAAGACATTATAATGCTGTTTTTTTTCCATATAGGCACGAGCAACAGGCTACGATTGACCGTATTTTGAACTTAGGCCTTGATGAAAAGTACACCGAAAAGGTTGACAACACGCTGACTGACAATCGGTCTTTCATTGTTGATAAGATTGATACCCACCTGAAGCTTTTAGCACTAATGGATATATCGATTGGTGGAGGGGAGGTTGATGAGAACCAAAAGAGCGAGATCAGAGGTTGGTTGGATGAGTTTTTTCGTGGTGAAAGGAAAGCCAGTTTTGGAACCGCTGATTATATTGGAAAAGAGGGAGTATCAAATCCTGACTTGATATTTGTTCCTCTAACTCAACAGCAATCGACAACGACAGAGGGGCTATTAGTTAATTTGAGATTATCCATAGTCATCCCTGTCCCTAGAAACTTCATTGACAAACTTAGGCTATACCGTTCCCAAGATTTTAGGGTGTCGTTTTCTCTGGGTTTTTATTCGAAAAATCGCGAGGAAATAAGAAATATCCCCATCACCGACTCAGGGTGGATGGGTGCTATGAGAGACATTGTTCGTTACGCGCAATGGTTATCATCTCAGGGTGGAAATATTACCATGCCAGATCTGGATGAAGCACTAAGACGTGTATCTCAATATTGCATGAGAACGGCATTTGGTTTTGAAAGCCCGACGGAGATGGAAATATTAAAGCTTAGTGAGATATTTCAACTGAGAAATCGACATAAGCCCTATAACAAATTTTTCAAAGACCATATCTCTGATGACTCTAAGGTGAACCAATACATAGGCGCTGTAAACTTCAAAGCTGGAATGAACGACTTTGTTTCTCTCCTTAGACTACACAAAAGTTTTACATGGAGAAGGTCCAATGAAGCATCCGAGGAAAGGGTCTTCAACCCTAACGCTGGGAGTGCATTTGCCAATAAACTCTTTGAAGACATTAAAGATAGTTATCTAACGGAATGGGACGACGAAGTGGTCTCATATAATGAAGAATGGTGGAAAGATACGATTGAGTGGTGGCGAACCCCTTTAAGGATTGCTGGTTACACCATTGCCTCTGTTTTAGCGATCATGTTTCCTGGACTATCGGCAGGGATCATTGCAGGTATAGCGACAACTTTTATCACTGATACTGCCCTAGATATTGGATTATTAGGGGTTGAGGATGAGCCAGCAGAAAAAGAAAAATTAATGAAAGGCATAATAGTAAAAACTTTAGTGTCAATTGGAGGGGAAGCACTCGGCGGAGGCGGCGCGCAGTTAACGGCGAAAGCGATGAAACGCCTTTTATTGAAAAGGGCATCAATGCAACTAAAAGGTCGTGAATTAGCGCAGGCGAAGCAAACGATTGAAAACTATTCTGATGAAGCGATAGAGGGGGTGACTCGAATTGCCAGAGAACGCCCAGAAATGTCAGCCCTTACTAAACTATTGGCCCAAAAGGGAGACGGTCTACCGAGAATAAACAGTCAAAGTGTGGATATGCAAAGTGTTATAAATCGCTATGGGGTCAGCGTTGAACGTAAAACAAACTTGTTTAAAAGACTCAAAAATTTTTATAACAGCCATGATAAAACGACAACTGTAATGGAAGCCTTAGAAGGAATTGTGATATTAACGTTGACTGGTGAGATTATCGTTTTAGTTGAAGAGTGTATATCGGGCACTATCAAGGATAATGAATTTTATCAGGTTTTGAAGTTAGTTTTATTGTATGGCGTAGCTGCTGGAGCTACAACGGTATCCAGTATGCAAAGAAGTCCTGAAATGCTCGAAATAGAAACCAAAGTCTGTCTGGAAAAAATGGGAATATCAGAAGACAATATATCCCTTTTTAGTCAGGCTTCTTCACGTCGTGGACTGTATGAAAAAGAGATAGCAACTGAAACTGATTTTGTCGAAGCGGTTGGTAAGTTTGATGATGTACCATCATCACACTCTGCTAGAGAAAAAGAAGTACGTCGAATACTAATACTTGATAAATTAACGAAGCTGCCAGCCAGAATAAATTTTGATCCTCTGTATTTAAGATTGTCAAAATTGATGGCAGGAAGAAATATGAATTGATTGAAGCTTTATGCGTTGGTTAATAAGCTTTTATATATCTACAATCCTTTAATTTTACTTGAGAGATAGCGTTTTTATCAGTGTCTTTTTCACACAGAATACATTAGTATTCGTGCTTGGCTCATTGAGAGGTTCATCTGTATTTGTTCCTAAAAGTGATCCAACATTTATCAATCTTAGTTTTCTTTATTTAACATATTGTTATTTAAAGAAATATAAATAAATCAAGTGTTGCTTGGTGTGCAACACCACTGTAAGGACAATTAAATGCCAATTATTACTCTTCCTGACGGCAGTCAACGTCAATTTGACAATCCAGTATCAACTCTCGATGTGGCTCAATCAATTGGTCCGGGTCTTGCGAAAGCAACCATCGCTGGACGTATTGATGGTAATCGTGTTGATGCATGTGATCTCATTGAACAAGATGCAAACCTTGAAATCATTACGATAAAAGACGATGTAGATGGTCTAGAAATCGTTCGTCACTCATGTGCTCACCTTTTGGGGCACGCGATTAAGCAGCTTTACCCTGAAGCTAAAATGGCGATCGGTCCTACTATAGACAATGGTTTTTATTATGATATCGACTTAGAGCATTCTCTTACGCAAGAAGATCTAGAAAAGATCGAACAGCGCATGAAAGATCTGGCCAAAACTAAGTATCAAGTTATCAAAAAAAAGGTGAGCTGGCAGGAAGCACGCGATACGTTCGAAACGCGTCGTGAATCCTACAAGATAGAAATTTTGGATGAAAACGTTGCACGTGACGACCGTCCAGGGCTTTACCATCATGAAGAATACGTTGATATGTGTCGTGGCCCTCACGTACCACATATGGGTTTTTGTCAGCATTTTACGTTACTCAATGTAGCAGGCGCATACTGGCGTGGTAACAGTGATAATAAAATGTTGCAGCGTATCTACGGTACGGCTTTCCACGATAAGAAAGCGCTAAAAGCACACTTAACTCGTCTTGAAGAAGCGGCTAAGCGTGATCACCGTAAAATCGGTAAGCAGCTAGATTTGTTCCACATGCAGCAAGAAGCACCAGGTATGGTGTTCTGGCACCATAATGGCTGGTCAATTTTCCGTGATCTTGAAGTTTTTGTACGTGAGAAACTGACTGAATACGGTTATCAAGAAGTAAAAGGTCCACTTATTATGGACCGTGTACTTTGGGAGCGTTCTGGCCACTGGGATAAATATGCTGAAGCCATGTTTACCACGGCTTCAGAAAATCGAGATTACGCCCTTAAACCGATGAACTGTCCTGGGCATGTACAGATTTTCAACCAAGGTCTGAAATCATACCGTGATTTGCCATTAAGAATGGCTGAGTTTGGTTCATGTCACCGTAATGAGCCATCAGGTGCATTACATGGTATTATGCGTGTGCGTGGCTTCACTCAGGATGATGCTCATATTTTCTGTACTGAGAGTCAGATACAAGAAGAAGTGACTTCTTGCATCAAGATGGTATACGATACATACCAGACATTCGGTTTTGACAATATCGTTGTCAAGCTGTCTACTCGACCAGAAAAACGTGTTGGTTCAGATGAAATTTGGGATGAATCTGAGAAAGCGCTTCAGAAGTCTCTTGAATCTATGGAGATCCCATATGAAATTCAAGAAGGTGAAGGAGCGTTTTACGGACCTAAGATCGAGTTTACCTTGCATGATTGTCTTGATCGTGCGTGGCAGTGTGGTACGGTTCAACTCGATTTCAATCTACCGAGCCGTCTAGGTGCGACATACGTTGATGAAAACAATGAACGTCAAGTACCGGTGATGATTCACCGCGCAATATTGGGTTCACTGGAACGATTCATCGGTATTTTGATTGAAGAATACTTTGGGTTTTTCCCAACATGGCTATCTCCAGAGCAAGCTGTAATCATGAATATTACTGATAAACAGTCAAATTATGCTCAGGAAGTGGCCCAAAAACTACAAAAATGTGGAATTAGAGCTAAAGCAGACTTGAGAAATGAGAAGATTGGCTTTAAAATCCGCGAACATACTTTGAAGCGTGTGCCGTATATGCTGGTTTGTGGTGACCAAGAAATGGAAGCCGGAGAAATAGCAGTACGTACTCGTAAAGGTAAGGATCTCGGTAAATTTAAAGTGGATGATTTTGTTTCCTACATCCAAGACGAGATCTCAAGCCGTAAGCTCAATCTGGAGGAATAAGCTATTAAAGGCGGAAGACGCGGCCAACAACCGGCCAAACAAAATCCTCATCGTTTAAACGGTGAAATTCGTGGCGTTCGTGAAGTTCGTTTAACAGGCGCAGACGGTGAATCAGTTGGTGTTGTATCAATCCAAGAAGCAGTAACAGCAGCTGAAGATGCTGGTATGGACCTTGTAGAAATTAGTCCAAATGCCGAGCCACCTGTATGTCGCGTAATGGACTACGGTAAATTCCTCTTTGAGAAGAGCAAAGCTGCTAAAGAGCAGAAGAAGAAGCAAAAGCAGATCCAGATTAAGGAAGTTAAATTCCGCCCTGGAACTGATATTGGAGACTATCAGGTAAAACTACGCAACCTGACGCGTTTCCTTGAAGAAGGCAACAAAGTGAAAGTAACTATTCGCTTCCGTGGCCGAGAAATGGCACACCAAGACATCGGTGTCGACGTTCTTAAACGCTTGAAAGAAGACACGCTAGAACTAGCTGTTGTTGAATCTTTCCCAAGTCGTATTGAAGGTCGCCAGATGATAATGGTGTTAGCCCCTAAAAAGAAGTAATTAGTGGCTTGCAAGTAATTTGACCTCGCCGTTCTTTTCTTATAGGAAAAAACGTAGTGGGGTTTTATTCGCCCTGATTACATGTTTATTAAACTACTACAATGCGGAGTTATTCATCATGCCTAAGATGAAAACCAACAAAGGTGCTGCTAAGCGTTTCAAGAAAACTGCTGGTGGTATTAAGTTCAAGCACGCTACAAAACGTCACATCTTGACTAAGCGTACTACTAAGAACAAGCGTCAACTACGTCCAAACGCAATCCTTCCTAAATGTGAAGTGGCTGCTGTTGTTCGTATGATGCCATACGCTTAATTCTTTTTAGTTTATTTATCGTTTAGTTTAGGAGAAGCATAATGCCTCGCGTAAAACGTGGTGTACAAGCTCGTGCACGTCATAAGAAAGTTCTAAAACAAGCTAAAGGTTACTACGGAGCACGTTCACGTGTTTACCGCGTAGCTTTCCAAGCAGTCACCAAAGCTGGTCAATACGCTTACCGTGACCGTCGCAATAAGAAGCGTCAATTCCGTCAACTATGGATTGCACGTATCAATGCGGCATCTCGACAGAATGGTCTATCTTACAGCCGTTTAATCAACGGTCTTAAGAAAGCCTCTATCGAGATCGACCGTAAGATCCTTGCGGACATCGCGGTATTCGACAAATCTGCTTTCACAGTACTTGTTGAAAAAGCGAAAGCTGCTCTTTAATTAGAGTTAGTGATTAGGATTAAAAAAAGGGAGCTTAGGCTCCCTTTTTTGTTGCTGTTATTATTTGTAACGTTTTAAATCACACTTCCATCATTTAAATTCAACTCACAGCAACACCTTGCGGTGACTGTGCTCCCGATACATGTATTGATACTGGTTTGCACTTACAATGATTGCTATGACAGTGGTAGTAGGAAATGGACATCATGCATGACTATATTATCATTGGTGGTGGTATCATAGGTGCTTCAACGGCATGGCAGCTTAAGAAAAAATATCCGAGCAAAAGAATTTTGCTGTTAGAAAAAGAACCAGATTTTGCTCAACACCAAACTGGGCATAACAGCGGCGTTATCCATGCAGGGGTGTATTATCCACCGAATAGTCTCAAAGCTAAGTTTTGTAAGCAAGGAGCGATAGAGACAATAGCTTTTTGTGGCCACCATAATATCCAAGTCAAGAATTGCGGTAAGTTGATTGTCGCTACATCAAGTATTGAACTTGAAAGGATGCAGGCACTGTTTGAGCGCTGTAAGCAGAATGAGATTGATGTTGAGCAGCTAAATCAATATCAGCTTAAACATGCAGAACCCAACGTCACAGGACTCGGAGCCCTGCATATAAAGCAGTCAAGTATTGTTGATTACAAAGCAGTCACTCGCGCCATGATAAAAGAGTTTACCGATCTTGGTGGCGAAGTGAGTTTATCAACAGAAGTGATGGCTGGGCATGAATTTGAGTCTGAGATTCAACTGACTAGTATAAGAGCTGGCCAGACAATGCAGCTAAATACCCGATATTTAATTACATGCGGTGGCCTAATGGCTGATCGGTTAACGTCGATGCTGGGGATTGAAACGCACTTTCAAATTGTTCCTTATCGAGGTGAATATTATCAACTTGACTCAAAGCATAACAAGATAGTAAATCACCTCATATATCCAGTTCCTGATCCTGATTTACCCTTCTTAGGGGTACATTTGACTAAAATGGTTGATGGGAGTGTAACCGTAGGCCCCAATGCAGTTCAAGGTTGGAAACGTGAGGGGTATTCTAAGCTTAATTTCAGCGTTCGGGATACACTGCAAATGCTTAAATTCAAAGGATTTTGGCGTGTAACGCGTATGCATTGTAAAACTGGCTTGATCGAGTTGTTCAATTCTTGGTGGAAACCGGCTTATCTTAAACAAGTTCAAAAATACTGCCCTAACTTGGTTCTCAAAGACTTAAAACCTTATCCAGCGGGAATTCGGGCCCAAGCAGTATTAGAGGATGGGACATTAGTTCACGATTTTTTATTTGCAGAAAGTACTCGCAGCTTACATGTTTGCAATGCCCCCAGCCCAGCAGCGACAGCAGCTATACCAATTGGTGCGTACATATGTGAAAAAGTTGCCGAAAAATTTGCGCCTGGCACCTAATTTGCTCGTATTTGCATGAGTAAGGTTATGCGGCAATTTGGCAGCTATGATAGCGTTGGTGTAGGGCGAGGGACTGGTGATGAGAAAATGGGGATTACTGTTGCTGAGCTTGTTTTTGACAGGTTGCGGTACAAAGTTTGTTTATAACAATATCGATTGGCTATTGATTGAATATCTTGATGACTTCGTTGAGCTGACGGACGAGCAAGAAACTTTGTTAGGTGATAAGCTTGAAAGCTTCACCAAGTGGCATAAGCAGCAAGAGTTACCTCATTATATTCAACATTTAAATGACTTGATTGTTCTTGATCCCCAAACTCTGACTATAGCTAATGTGCAGCAGCAGGAAAAGAAACTTCAGGCACATACACAAAGGCTACTGCGTCATATTGCGCCCGACGTTTATATATTGGCTAAGCAGCTTTCAGATCAGCAAGTTGAAGAGCTGATGGATAGCATTCGTGTCCGTCATACCCGCTATAAAAAGAAATACCAGAAGTTATCTGAGCAAGAGATTAGAGATAACTACCGAAAAAAGATGACCAATAACATTGAAGACTGGCTGGGACCACTAAGTTCAGATCAGCAACTATGGATCGCTGACTGGGTCTCACAGCTTGATATTACTTCCTATGATTGGATTGAACACCAAACTAAAATGAGAGTTGAGATAAATACATTGCTCAACCGTCGTTTAGATGATGACTATTTTACCCCCCATTTTGAACAATTGATGTTTAATCCGACCAGTTTTTACACCGAGAAATTGCAGCAAAAGATTGAGCATAATAGATCGACAGCTCATTACTATTTGGTGAAAATTGTCAATTCTGTATCACAGAAACAAACACTTCATTATCGCCAAGAGTTAGAGGATTGGCGAGATATTGCAGTTGAAATTCAGTAGTTTAAAATTGGTGAAAAAAGCGCCATCAGGCGCTTAGATAGCTAAGAAAAATAAAATCTAGAAGAAACCCATTGGATTGACATCATAGCTGACTAATAGATTTTTAGTATTTTGATAATGATCGAGCATCATCTTGTGAGTTTCTCGGCCAATACCTGACTTTTTATACCCACCAAATGCCGCGTGCGCAGGGTATGCATGGTAGCAGTTAATCCAGATGCGACCTGCTTCAATCTTTCTTCCCATACGGTAGGCAAGGTTGGTATCACGAGTCCAAACACCCGCACCAAGCCCATACTCTGTATCGTTAGCAATAGCTAGGGCATCTTGCTCATCTTTGAATTTGGTGATGGCGATAACTGGACCAAAAATCTCTTCTTGGAACACGCGCATTTTGTTGTGTCCCTCCAATAGAGTAGGTTGAATGTAATAGCCTGATTCAATCTCTCCTGCTTGTTGAGCGATTTCACCTCCAAACACAACTTTTGCCCCTTCTTGGCGGCCTATTTCCAAATAACTTAAAATCTTATCAAATTGCTCTTGAGAAGCTTGGGCACCGACTTGAGTATTTGTATCAAGAGGGTTTCCTTGTAGAATATGTTTTGCACGTTCCGCTACTCTTTCGACGAAACGATCATAAATCGACTCATGGACTAAGACTCTTGAAGGACAAGTACACACTTCTCCCTGATTGAAAAAAGCCAATAGTGTGCCTTCCACACATTTTTCTAAATATTCGTCTTCGTGATCAAAAATATCAGCGAAGTAGATATTAGGTGACTTGCCACCAAGCTCAACCGTTGAGGGAATGAGGTTGTCTGCTGCACATTTTAGGATATGTTGACCGACATCGGTCGAACCAGTAAAGGCAAGCTTTGCAATACGCTGACTTGTTGCCAGCGCTTGACCCGCTTCTTTACCATAACCATTGACTATATTGATTACCCCAGGCGGGAGAAGTTCGCCGATGGTCTCCATCAATATTAGAATCGACGTTGGCGTTTGTTCTGCAGGTTTAAGAACAACGCAGCAGCCAGCAGCAAGAGCCGGTGCTAATTTCCATGCTGCCATTAACATTGGAAAATTCCATGGGATAATTTGTCCTACTATTCCAACGGGCTCTGGGAAGTGATAGCTTGCTGTATTGACGTCAAGCTCGGCTGCGCTGCCTTCTTGAGCGCGAATACATCCAGCAAAGTAACGGAAATGGTCAACGACCAAAGGAAGGTCAGCGACTAGCGTTTCGCGAATTGGTTTGCCATTTTCCCATGTTTCAGCAATGGCGAGAACTTCAAGGTTTTCCTCAATTCTATCGGCAATCTTAAGCAGCAAGTTGGCACGTTCGCTAACACTGGTCGTTGCCCAAGATATTTTGGCTTTATGTGCAGCATCGAGTGCAAGTTCAACATCAGCCTCGTTTGAGCGAGCTACTTTACAGTATGCTTGTCCGTTTACAGGGGAGATATTTTCAAAGTATTCGCCAGATTGAGGTTTAACCCATTCTCCGCCTATGTAGTTGTTATAGTGGGTTTTAAATTCAATAAGCGAATCTGGGCTGCCGGGTTGTGCGTAAATCATAAAATGTCCTTATTTTTATTCAATTTTTTGTGCAAGTGATGTTTGAACTCATTATTTGCGACGCAACTTAACGCAAATCACAGGCCAAATGTTGCAAGCTTGTTGTAAAAGTCGAGTAAAGCTAGAGTACCCGTGCTTTCAGAAACGGAGATAAAGAGACACCAGAGAAGTAAAAGGGATGATCTCATTGTTAACTGTATTATTTTGGTACGGTTAGTATGTTCAACTATGGAACAGATATGGAGCAACACATTTTGCAGATGGATTCTTGGCTAGCCTCATCACCTGCCAAAGCGAAACATATTCTCAAGCCTTTACTCGGTCTTCACTATGGGGACCCAGAAGTTGATCAGGCATGGCAGGATGCGAGAAAGGTAGTTGGCTCAGGTATTCATTTACTTATCCTAGGAGAAACGGGTGTGGGAAAAGGCGAGTTTGTAAAAGCTCTCCATAACTACAGCCGTCTTTCTCATAAGCCTTTAGTGATGGTCAATTGTGCGGCTTTACCCAATGATCTTATTGAATCTGAGCTATTTGGCTATGCGCCAGGTTCATTTACAGGGGCAAATCCCAAAGGCTACAGTGGCCGAATTAGACAAGCTGACAAAGGAATTTTGTTTCTTGATGAAATTGGAGACATGTCACTGCAGGCCCAATGCCGTTTGTTATCGCTCTTACAAGATAAGATTGTCATGCCATTGGGTTCTACACGTTCTTATAATGTTGATATAGAAGTGATTTCGGCTACGCATCAGAACTTACAGCAATTGATCGCTGAAGGTCGTTTTCGCCAAGACTTATATTATCGCCTCAATGGTTTGACTGTAAGACTTCCCACGCTTAAGCAGCGTAAAGATAAGGCCCAGCTAATTGAAAGTATCCATGCCCAGTATCGCAAGCAGGCACAGAAGATCTCAAAGCCTGTGATGGAGAGGCTTATGGCTTATCTGTGGCCGGGAAATATACGTGAACTCGATAATTTTATAAAAGTTGCCGCATTAATGGCTGATGACAGTGCTGAAATTGAATTTAAACATTTACCCCAACAGTGGCAGCAATCATTGCAAAGTGTTTCTCTTGTTAGAGAATCTCCAAGCACAGATCTAAACACAACCCTAAATGAAACTGTACTTGATGTGTATAAGTCAAACCAAGGTAACATCAGTAAAGTGGCACGAGAATTAGGAGTGAGTCGCAATACGGTTTATCGCAAGCTCAGAGCTCTGGGCTATTAATTTAAAGCTGATAAAGACGGTATTTTAGGCCTAAGACAATAATTAGTGTTTAAAAGCCACCTTGTTTCTGAGCTTCCTTAACCAAAGCTTTGCGCTCCTGTTCTTTGGGAGAGTCCGAACCTTGATTGCTTGATTTTTGGGGGCGTTTTGAGTTGGTGACTAATGCAAAATATTGGTTTGTTATCATAGTAAAGGCCTCGAATGATTACTAACAGCTCTTAAGCTGACCTGAGCTTACAGCAACAGGAAAAACAAAAATTACAGTACAACTTTTTATTAAGCATAGTTGAATACATGCCAATTGTTGATATTTGAGTTATTAGATGAGCTAGGGTTTATTAAATTTGTATTGGTCGAATATAATTAAATTAAAATCGTTAATTTTAAAAGTAATTGCTATTGTATTGTGTTATTTATTATTGAAATTTTGACATTGGTTCACCTCTACCTGAATTATTTTAATGAATCAAAATTAATAATATATTGTTATAATGTAAGTTATTGTTTTTAAATAATTAATCTGATTGTTGTTATATTTATATTTTGTGTTGATTATTTTTGGAGTAAATGTCACCGCTTAAAATATTCACTATTGTAATCGATTACTTAATTAAATACTTTGAACCTTCTTGATGGCTTTTTAAACAACATAACTATAGGTAATAAAATGAATAAATTAATTTTATCGACGTTAGCTCTTACATTATTTGCTTCAAACAATGCTCTTGCAGAAGATAGATATAGCCCAAATGAACTTCTCTACAGTGGAGTTAGTATTAGTGCTGACGGTGTACTGACATCTAAAGCTAGCTTTGCCTGTTCCGCGCCAACGGAAGTTGAGTTTACTATGAGCGCTGATAATAGTGTTCAATTAGAGATTAAAGATAGTCTTATTGACTGCCGCATGATCCCGTGGGTTCAAGACTTTAGCATTGATCTTAAACCACTACTTCAACAGTATGGCTATTATCAAAGCGAGCTAAGCGTTGCAAATAAAATTACCTTTGAACAAGAATAGTGGTCTATTTTTGAGCTATTATCTCCCATCTTAATGAGAAATAATTAATCAAAGAAGCGATGATTTTATTCCCCGTAAAATCTCGCTTCTTTTATTTAGGTTGTCAGGCTAGTGTAGCGTCAAACCGTGATTAGTAGAGTGCCCGGTCGCCATCAGTAGGCACATTGCCTGTGACCACCACTGAGCACGATAGGTCCTTCCATAATAAGTCAAAAATTACTATAAATACATTATAAAACTAATTATTAAAATTATTTATTATTCTGTGGTTATATTTTTTATTGAAAGCTTAGATATTGTTTTATTATAAATGTACACATTAAAATAAACCACGATTTTTATTATATTGAATTTATAAGATTTTTAAATGATTAACATATTTAATGTCATATCCATTTTTAGTGATGTTTATTTTTGGAGGAAATATCAACTCCTTAATTATTTACGGTTGTAATCGATTGCCTAGTAAAATAGTTTGAATGTGCCTGATGGCTTTTTAAACAACATAATTATAGGTAGTAAAATAAAATGAAAAAAATAATTTTATCAACGTTAGCTCTGACTTTATTTGCGTCTAATAGCGCACTGGCAGAGGGTAGATACAGCCCAAATGAGCTTCTCTATGGTGGTTTTAGTATTAGTAGTGACGGGATACTAACTTCTCAAGCCAACTTTGCTTGTGCGTCTCCAATGGAAGTAGAGCTAGAGACGAGCTTAGATAATAGCGTTAAAGTTGCTATTAAAGATAGGCTCATTGACTGTTTGATGATCCCTTGGGTTCAGGAATTTAGTATTGATCTTAAACCTCACCTTCAACAATACGGTTACCATCAAAGTGAAGTCACTATAGTGAACAAGATGTCGTTTGAGTTGCCAGAGTAATTTAATCCTCGGCTCTGAGGCTGTTTTCTAACTTATATAAAGTAATCTTCAAAAGAAGCGATGATTTTATTCCCCGTAAAATCTCGCTTCTTTTATTTAGGTTGTCAGGCTAGTGTAGCGTCAAACCCTAATTAGTTTAGTGTCCAAGGATCGCCATCAGTAGGCACATTGCCTTGTGACCACCATTTAGCACGATAAGTTTGCCCATGATAAGTTACAAGATCATCGGTAGTGTAGGTCTGCGTTGAACTCCATTCGTGAATTTGTCCGTCATCTTCACCTTGCCATACAGCGTTAGTGCCCGGTTCATCACCTTGTGTCCACCATTGGGCTGTGTAATTTACGCCATTGTATAACACTTGATCCCCAGTATTATAAATCGCTTCTGGATCCCAAGTTCCACTTCCTGTTTCTTCATCAGTGACAGTGATGATGCGCTCATTGGTTGTCGTTTCTCCTGCCGCATCGGTGACCTGGTAAGTGAGGGTGTATTGCCCAACAATCTCAGTGTTAACCTGTCCTGATACCTGAATGGCAGAATTACTGATGTCGCCATCTTCTGCATCTGTCGCACTCACGCCTTCCATTGGGTCAAAGTCTGAGTTGACCAAGATGGTTTCATTGTTTACGCCGTTTATCACTGGAGCAGTATCGTATACCGTAACTTGTCTGATTTCTTCCGTGGTGTTGCTATCGGAATCAGTCACCGAGTAAGTGAGAGGATACGCACCGACTCTGTTAGTATTCACCTCGCCACTGACGACAATATCTCCGGTTAAATCACCATCTTCTGCATCTGTTGCGCTCACGCCTGCCATTTTGTCGTAGCTACTACCAAATGGAGTACGATCATCACCAATACCACTAATAGAAGGTTTTCCATCCGTTGGAGGAGGGGTTTGACCATGAACATAAGGACCATAGTCTTTCACAAATTGCTCATTATAAGCTTGCTGACCGCTATTGGTTCCCATATCCCAGTTGATTGACCAAGTCATAATGCCGCGCAATGCTTGCCCTTGCTCTCTTAAACTGTCTAAGGACTTGTATATATCATTAGGGTTACTAACGAAGCCACTTCCTGCCGCATCTGGATTGGCTGGAATGCCAAATACCAGCTTTTCATGTGGGATCTTGGTATAGCCACGAGTGCCATTGATTATACTATCGGCAATGTAGTAGATGATGCGCTTATTTTTCAAAGATAATTAAGTGCTCAGGTCGACGCTACATAATCTTGAGTGGAGAGTAAAATTGGATGACAGAATACTTGGTACCGCTCCAATTAATTTGATACAAATTGCAAGCCATATGCTTAAATATATAATTTAATTCAATTTAAATGCTTTAAGTTAGTGATTTGTTGAATATTTATTGTTTTTCGTCTCTATAAAGAGGCAAGAATGTGCAAAGAGTTCAGTCTTGCCACTAAGATATGAATTTATGAGATGGGGCGGTTATTCAGCGATCTGGCGTGCCAGCCGTTTTAATGCTGTTTTTGCATCAGCAGTTTGAGCAGATATCTGTTCTACGGCTACTTTTTCTGCGAAGGTCCTTTTTTTCTCAAAATCTATCGGCCGACCATCTTTCCATAGCTCAAAATGAAGATGTGCACCAGTAGTACGGCCTGTATTACCGCTGGCACCGACTTTTTGCCCTTGGATCACATTATCACCTCGATTAACAAAACGTTTTGATAAATGCAAATAGCGAGTTTTCAAACCATCAGGGTGGAGAATCACGATATAGTTTCCGGCTAATGGATGATAATGCGAAGCAACCACTCGGCCAGAGGAAATGCTGACCACAGGTGTGCCAACAGGGACGGCATAGTCAGTGCCCATATGGGGCGTTACTTTATGAGTAATAGGGTGCATTCTGGAAAGGTTGAATTGAGAGCTTACCCTAAACTGCCGTGAAACAGGAGAAAGAAGCAGTTTATCTTTATAAAAGTGCTCTCCGTCTGAGCTAAAAAGGACGCCTTTGTTATCACTGTAAACATAAAACATATGCATTTTATCGTGATACAAAAACGCTTCAAGCTGATTTTTATCATCAATTTTAAAGACGAATTGACCTGAGCGAGAAACAGAGTGAATAAAATCAAACTTTCCTGCTGCCAAAGAAGTCAAATAACCTATGGTGTCGGGTGATGCACCGGAAGCGAGTGCAGAACCATAAAAAGAATACCCTACTGAACCATTAAAAACAGTTGGCTTTACTATGTTAATGGGAATAGAAATACCTTGCGTGATATTAGTTTGAATCGGCGGTACTAATTCTGTTTTCTTTTGTTCAACATGATCTGTTTTACTACTATTGAAAGGAATTAACTCAATCATGGCGCACAATACCAAAGGAATAATCGCCAAATGCCATAAAGATAAAAAGTCTTTATAGCTTTTTTGTTGAATAGACGTTGAATACATGGGGATGCTTTTTTATTTTTTTACAATGATAGAGCCTTAAATTCGAAAATCTAGATAAATTTTAGATAAATTATTAGCTATAATCTAGGTAAATAAGTTGCTTTTAATAGAGTGAAATACAATATGTCGCCATTGATGTTGCACTCATATACATAAAGGCTAAATAACTAGTTAAATTGTATTTTTTGCCAGTCAATATACCACGTTGAGAAAATTTAATTCCCAAATATAATCGGTGAAAATTTAATTCGTCACTGGTATCGGCTTAAACAATGAAATACTGCACTTATCTGGCTTTAATCGTATCTCTTATTCTTACTGCATGTGGTGGTGGTGGTGGTGGTGGGAAAGGAGATTCATCTCCTCCATCTAGAGCAACAGGCTCAATCTCAGGCACAGTGTTTGATGCCCCTGTCTCGGGCGCATTGGTTAAGGTATGGGAATATAAAAACGGCAAAGTAGGGCGGTTATTGGGTGAGGCCACAACAGCGTACGATGGGCAATACAGTGTTGCAGTCAAAACCGCGTCAATGCCGGTATTAATTGATGCTGAGGGAGGAAAATACACAGACCCCTTTAGCAAAAAAGAAATAAAACTGGTAAAAGGCAGCCCTTTAAAATTCCAAAGCCTTATCAACTATGCAGAAGGTGCCAACCAAACGGCGATGGTGACGCCTTTGACTTACGCTGCTACTGGTCTCGCAAAGTACAATATTCGCCAAGGAATGGATAGCCAGCAGGCGATTAACGCATCAAATGATAAAATAGCCAGTCTGTATGGATTTAATGCTCTAACGGTCCGGCCCAGTGACGTTATCAAGGCGACTCAAGGGGTAGATATCGAAGGTGGGTATAACGCTCAAAATCAATATGGTTTGCTGCTTGCGGCTTATTCCTCTTACGCACGAGACGTTCTGAATTCACAAGTAGCGGTCAAGCCAGGTTATGTAGACACAGACAATACCTATACATCAGCGTATTTAGCCAGAGTGCAATATGAAGATGTTTTAGCGAATGGTAAAATGGATGGCCAATTTATTGATAACGGTGGAGAGGTCAACAGCACATTTGGGCCTGCTAATGTTACCGCAGATACCTACAGTGAAATACTAGCCCAGCATATTATGATTGCTGCTAATGAACTGGATATCACAACCGATTTTTCAGTTTACAGTAAGCAGGTGCAAGGAAAAGATGATGGCATTTCTTTAGACAGTACTCCTCCCAACATTGATAGAGCAGAAACGAGAGTATTACTTGGCAAAGATTTAATTGAATTTAACCTTTCTGATAATATAGGAGTAAAAAATGCAAGTGCTCGCTTAGCCTATAAATTGGATGAGCAGTGGCAAGAGATTGACTGTAGTGAGTCAAACGATTTTTGTGAGTTAGACAAAAGTGAGTTCCATGCCAAAAAGCGCGCGACCAAAATAAAGGTCATTGTAGAGACCAAACAATTGGATGATATTGCACGCGACACATCAGAGTTTCAGCGCCCTCTTGTTAACCAAGCTAAGCTATATGTTACCGTTGAAGATACCAATACAACCGCTAATCAATCCACAGAAGAATTTACTTTTAAATGGGATAACGAAAAACCCATTGTCACTATCACATCCGCAGACACCATCAGTTCAAACACTGACTATCACTTAGAAGGAAGCGTTGAAGACGAGTTTGGTGAAATTTCACAAGTTAAGGTATTTATTAATCGGGCTGAGCAAGAATCACTGAACTGTACAAAAGATAAAAATAATGAGCAGGCAACAGGGCGGCACAAGTGTATATTCGCTTCCATATACGAAAATGGGATGTTTGGTAGTGGTAAAACAGAGATCAAGGTAACAGCAGCGGACAAACATGGATATATTGGTGAAGCAACGAAAAATATTCAAAAAGATGTTGAACAACCAATTTTAAGGATTGGATACCCAAGTGTTGATCTCGATTTCGTTATTGATCGAGAGGTTAAAACAGGCAACAAATATGATGCAGATACGTTTACTAACGACAATATAGATGGAGTTAACTACGCGATTAAAGCTGATAAATATTATGTTGAAAATGGCGTTGCCCTTATACCGGAACTAGATGAAAACCTTAAACTTAAAGACTTTACACCGGACTATTTGGTTATGAAAGAGGACCCTAACTCTTCTCTAAATCTACGCCAAATCCCCTATATTACGGCCACAGTGTGGGATGAAGGGGATCAAGGTTCAGGCCTCGCGTCAAAGCCGAAAGATATTACACTTTCAGTAACGCATTTTACTAAGCAAAGGGGTGGGAACTGGCAGAAGAAGCATGGAGAAGCATTAGAGACATCGATAGATGATAAAGGAAACTCTGCATTACCTTACGCAGTAGTTGATGGCGATCTAACCTATTACATACCATTTACCAAAGACGTAATGAAATCGACGAGTACTAACCGCGCGCACAAGCTTGTGATTAGTGCTAGAGATGAAGCTGGAAATACATCCGAACAGTCTTTCGAAGTATACTACAAGCTGTCCTATAACTTACCGAAAATTAAGGTGGTTACACCTTTTATTAATGCCAGTGTGAGCTTGCAAGTGTTTGATGGAGGTGACAATTTCGTGTCAACGGGGGATACTTGCGATACAGAACCAGATCTAAGCTCACCTGATGTGGCTTCTTGTGTTATCGAAGTCCAAGACCCTAGTGCATCTCAAATCTATCGTTTACAGGTACTCAGCGATGAAGCTAAGAACACACATTATTATGATTGGGGAACGTCAAATTCAGATAAGCCGAAAGTAGACCTTGGCACTGAGGCTTTTGCGGTTTATTTTAAAGGCGCAAGTGACAAAACTTTTTATATCACAGAGTTAGCCTCCTATCACTCGGGACTGTTTGATTATCAATGGAATAACAGCAATGATAAAAATGTGGCAACCGCAGAGGCTATTCTTAAGCACGTTAGTAAAGCATTAGCGGGCAGCGACTCCTTTTTTGGCTTTGATCCAACCATAACTCCTTATGAAACCAACCTAGAAGCGTCAAAGAGAGAAGAGACGGTTGGTAGTCTAAATAATAGTCAGCGCCATAGACTGTTGGTTGAATCATTCACCAATATGGCGACCATGGCCTCCAGTTCACAGGTGGTGAATTCTGTTGAATTTGCTAAAAGAATCTATGCTGATCTCAGCTCTGATGGTAAAGCTGATGGTAAGTTGTTAGATAGCGAAGGAAAGACTCAACCCGTTGTTTTGGAGAGTTATGAATTTACTACTAATACCTATACCAAAGATTTAGCGAACTTTTATTACTATGTGATGACAGGGGAGGACTCTTTTGGCTATTTCACATTCAAAGACCTTTCGCTCCCTAAAAGAAATCGACCTTATACTGTTGAGAAAAAAGCAGCACTTATTTATGCGGATAAAGTGGCCACAGCAAACCCCAAGTTTTTTAATAAAGAAGTGATTGCTCAGCAGGGTTTAAAAAGCATTGATAACAAACCTCCCCAAATCGTTATCGACAGTGGTGTTCATGAAATCACAGTTGCTGATAAAACCTATGTTACAGCCAATAAGATGGTATTTACAGTAACAGCAACGGACCCAGCAGAAATTGGAAAGGTTGAAATTAAAGTTTTCTACAAGCAAAACGAAGCGAGTGAAGAATTTATAAAGATTGACCCTCTTAATATTGTTAAAAATCCTACCCAGCAGGGCAAATATTCTTTTGAGCTTGATACAAGCTCAGGCCAGTACAGTGCTATCAAAATATTCAAAGTTGAAGTCGATGTAACGGATAACAAAGGTAATGCTGGGAAAGCAACGAAAGAGTACCACCTAGATAAAACCCCACCAATTGTAACACTAAAAAGGCCGAACGAGGATGGCGACGAAAACGTCTATTTAAGTGCAGCAGGAAGTCAATACCCAGAACTCACATTTGAAATTGATGATCAAGTAAGCGATGACAAAACACAGCGTCTTTTACAATTTGATCCATTGAACTCCGATGATATTGAGGAATTTACACCGCAAAAATTCAGTGAATCTGAAGAGTCAGAGTTCAAAGTGAAACTTTGTAGCTCAGATAACTGTGATAAGAAAACAATAGGCCTCGAAGATGGCGAATGGCAACTGAAGGTTAAAGCCGTAGACAAATTTGGTCAGGCTACTCAATTAGAAGACTTTAACCCACTTAAGATTCTTATCGATTCGACGCCGCCAGTTATAGGTGATCTGGATGACAGTTTCGTTCTTGCTGCCAATGCCAAATGGGAGCCACAAATTAAATGGCTAGGTGGTGCGCCTAGACAAGAAGTTAAAATTGAACTCCAGAAACCAAACGGCGTATTCAATGAGCTTATAGTATGTGAGCCAGGTGAACGTGACTGCATAGAATCTTATATCACGGTAGAAAAAGACACGGTTAAAGTCCAATTGGTAGCGGAAGATCTGAAAGATGGAGATGGGAAGACGCATAAATTTAGAGTCAAAGCGTCAGATTCAGCCTACCCGCCAAATACCAGTAAACCAAAGGTACTGAGCTTTATCCTTGATGGTTCCGGGCCAATCTTGAAGCTACTATCGCCTTGGATTAAAGATACAAAAACAGAAAGCTCCCTTGTAATAGGCAAGGACTTTAGTTTCAAATTTGCATCAGCTGAAGACCCATCGGGTGTGAAAATAGTTAATATCTATCAAAGAGTTAATGAACAATTGGTAAAGCTAAAAAGTTGGAGCAGTAATAATCCTGACTGGTGGAAAGGCGAATTTAAAATTGAATATTTGTTACCGGCTGATCCAAATATTGAAGTTAATGGTGAGAGCAAAGTAACGTTTGTTATAGAAGCTGTTGATAATAATGGATTTTCTACCCAATTAGAAGCAGGAACGGTGATCCTAGATACTATAGGGCCTACATTGCGTTTAGGTGGTCACCAGCCAAATGAGTATTATTCCTCGGGCTATAAATTTACCGTCAATGCCGAAGATTATGCCCAAAATGGTGTGATAACGTCTGCAGGTGTGGATAAAAATAGTCTTCAATATTGGTTCAATGACCAAGACAACAGTAGAACACAGGTAAAGGAAGAAGAGGGCAATTACTACATCACACTGCCTTCAGTACACGCTGATGGTGATATGAAGCTGTCTGTGTCTGGGAAAGATATTAGGGGCAATGAGCGTGTAAAACACTTTCCTCTTAAAATAAGCAATAGCGCTCCCCAGCTTTCAAATTTGAATATTCTCTACGCTAATGGCCAAAATGTTGAAGGAGCAGTAACCCGAACGGGTGACATAAAAATCACACTCGATGCCCAAGATAACAGTGGGATAGCGAATGTTGATTTATCAATTAAATACGACAACGAGGATGGAAGTAGTCAGAAATTCGAGTTCAATGTCGATGAGAAGTATTGGCAAACCACAGTTTCCCATGGCACCTTACAGCGAGACGGTAAATATAGTCTAAACATCAAAGCCTATAATAAGGTCCACGTGACATCGGACCAAAGTGCTAAGTTTAGTGAAATGGACCATACCTTACGTGTTCAAAGACAAGGCGTTGAGCTTTCGATTACTAAACCGACACCGTTTTTAAACCATGTTTCAGGAAAAACGCTCTCCGCTGAGTTTACTGTGCTAAATGATGTGCAAACCAAACAAATTCAGTGCTGGGTCCGAGAAAACTATACATCGGCTGAGGCCCCTCAAGGCCAAGATCGTGATATGTACACCTCTGGAACAATCAATGTGAATTCAGCTGAAGCTCCTCGCTGTAGCATCACGTCTAACGAAGATTTTAACCAAAACCCTGTACTCATTGTAGAAACACTAGGTCAAAACGATGCGACCAACGTGCAGTTGTTTAGCTTTAAACAATTGGATTCGCAGCCGCCATATCCGGATTTCACTCAACCGTATTCCGTTACAGCCGAGAATATTATTCGTGCATCGGGAGGTAAACCAAAGCAGTTCTCTATGGCGTTAGTATTTACAGACGATATGTCTGGTGTCAATATCAATAATGGGACATGGCCGATATTAGAAAAGGGGTTCAACACATTTGAGCCGACAGGATGTGAAAGTCGTCAAAATCGCCAGTTTAGATGCACCTATACATGGGATTACTCAAGTTTTACTGACTGGATACAACCTAAATTAACGTTCGATATTAACGGCTTGAGGGATAATGCGGGTAACATAGCAAAGCCTTACCCGCTCGAATTGGTTCTTCCCAGTAAAGCTCCTGAAGTTTCTATTAATATCGCTGATAACTCCAGTGAATTACCTCAATACACAATAGTTAAAGGTGGTGAGGCATATACGGTTATTTTGAAGACAATCTTGGATGAGAACTCAAGCATAGATGAAATCGAGGTTAAAGTTGGAGATAGAGTTTATTCATCGTCTAATGCAAACCATAACGACGCGTTTAACAATGTAGAATGCGATAATGCTACGTGTAAAGGATTTACGTTTAATGTGCCTAGAGAGATCGAGCAATTTAATCTAACAGTCACGGTGAAAGATGTCTTTGGCTTAAAAGTAGAAGGTTCAGTAGACAACCTGAGGGTCGATAACGACGAGCCAACAATAGGCAGTATACAAAGCATCGAAAGGCGTGGTGAGAATATCAGGTTTACATTCGATATTTCAGATCAAACCAGTGGACTAAGTGAAGTTACCTACAAGGTAAAGGGGATAGAAACACCCATCATCAAGCAAGAACAAGGTAAAGGAGAAGCACTTTATTTTGAATTGAAAGCCTCAGACCTAGGTCTTGAACCATTAACTGTAGATATAATAGCGAAGGATAAGGTTGGCAGAAGCAGTTTAAATTGGGGTAAAAAGATCAATCTCACTTTGCCTCAGATCAGCTTAACCTTATCACCAGAAACCAATTTTGTTGGAGAGAGACTTGCTGTGAAGGACGAAAAACTCTCCGTTACTCTTAACAGCGAAAATGAAGGCAGTTTAATTACAGCGAAAAGTTACAGCGTCATGGTTGCCGGAAGTGAACTGGAAGGTGAGTTTAGCGATACGAGCTGGCCGCTGGAGATTGGAATTAACTCTGACGGTCAAGGTGAGTCAAGCTTAATCATAAAGGTAACCGATTCACTGGGCCGTGAAATAACCGAGTTCACTTACTCAGATAAGGAATATGATGCAGGCGGTATTCCAGTGTTAGTTGATTTTGTAGACCCTGATATCAAGAACCTTTCTGCTCGTAAATCGAGCATGGTGAAAGAAGAGGGTAAGTATCCAGTCGAGGTCACGGCTGAGGTATCAGACCTCCACTTAAGCCAAGTGACAGTGGTGTTACTCAACTATGAAGGCACACAAGTATCGCAAGTCTCTCTTAAGCCGAGTGATGATGATGTTTACACGACGACATTGAATGTTGCAGCTGGCGATTATCAAGTCAAGGTAGTGGCATTAGATAGGGTAGGCAGAAAGAGTGAGAAAAAGACCGACATGACGGTGGAAGAGTCACCAACGCCGAGCGTAAGCATGTCTCTGTTGGATGCGCCATCGGATAATAAGATAGGTGGCGGTCAAAATGTCACGCTAGAGATGAAATTTAGTGAGGCGGTGAAAGAGTTTGACTCGGGCGATGTATTGATGCGTATTGGCGATGAAGAGTATGGGCCTGCCTCGTTGAAAGACTTTAAAGCAATAGATAAAGACGGTAAGCAGTGGCAAGCGAGTTACACCACGCCTTCAGATACAGACACCAAGGTGACGTTCAAGATAGAGAAGGACAGCTACCTGAGTGAAAACAATATTCCGGGCAAAGGTGCAGAGTTAACCTTGGACATTAAAGGGACAAAACCGCAAGTGAGTTCAGTGGAGCTACCGGACTCGGCCACAGTAGGAGAGCCTATTAACGTTAGCGTGACGTTCACTGAGGAGGTGACTAAGCCGTTGGGGTCAACCTTGGGTGATGCAGCAGTGACTTGGTCTGAGGGTGATGAGCTGCGTAAAGTATGGATAGGCCAAGTGACGGTGCCTAGTACAGACGCATCCACATTAAAACTGAATTTATCAATTAAGGGCTATCAAGATAAGTATGCCAACCTTGGCGTTGAAAATACGAATAACAGCGTGTCCCTCAATCACGTACTGTCCATCAATGAGATTGGCAATGTGGGCCAAAACAGTTCTAAGACCATAGTTATTGGTGGTAAATGGGCACACTTGCAGGGTCAATTAACACTGACGGTGTCGTCTAAAAAGTATGAAAATGTGCCGCTTTCCGGAAATGGCACTTGGGGTCAAGCGGTGTCGATTGAGGACCTACCCCAAGGGCGTATCAAGGTGACGGTGAGTGGTAATAATGCAGAAGGTCAAAAGGTGGAAGGAGAGAAACAAACCTTCACGTTTGACGCTGCTGCTCCGGTGATAAATGAGGAGTTCTTAGAGATATCTTACGACAATAACCATGCAACATTTGGTTTTGATATCCAAGATGCGGCGAGTGGTTTAAGTCAAGTGACCTATCAGTTCAATGATAAAGAGATTGTTAAAGACAGCGCAGATAAAACCCAGTTATCGCTAGCGGCCGAAGATTTGGCAGGAAAAGATGAGCTGAAGGTGACTATCAAGGCTGAAGATACGCTTGGTCAAACGTTCAGTGTTGAAAGGACCATCAACGTGGCTCAGCCAGAGGTGAATTTGTCTTTACAAGGGCCTGTGGATTTGATTGATGGCGCATTGCCATTGACTCAATTGCCTCAGTCAATGACGCTGACGGCGCCAAGTGCTGAAGGCAGTGTGGTGAATGCTGCGGGTTACAGTATGACTTTGGTTCCATCGGATGAGAGCGGTAATACCGTCACTTTATCTGAATTGAAGTTGCCAAGTGGATCGACTGACAGCACAGCCGAGTTTAACTTGGCAGCGAGCCAAATCCCGCAAGGAGAGTTCACATTACGCTTTGTAGTAACAGATTCTCTAGGTCGTGAGATAGAGCAGTTCACCTACTCAGATGAGACATACGGTGCAAGAGGTATTCCTGTGTTAGTTGATTTTGTAGACCCTGAAGTCTCTAATGTCGATTGGCAGACTTCTCAAGCATCAGCGGGCGAGGCGGTTGAGTTTACCGTTACCTTCAGTGAGCCGGTGAATCAGCCGGCGGGGTCAACCTTGGGTGATGAAGCGGTGAATTGGTCTGGGAGTGATGAGCTGAGTCAAGAATGGATAGGCCAAGTGACGTTGCCATCGGAGTTAGCGACGAATCTTGAATCATTGACCTTGTTAGTGAAGGGGCACGCAGACCGTGCGGGCAATCCGGGTGGTGAGAATCGTGATTACTCATTGCCTTTAACGCCACCCGTTGAGATCCCAGATAACTCAGGTACAGAAGATAGTTTAGAGACGCCGCGAGAAGACAGCGAACTTTCTGAACTTGATCCTGGCTCACCAGAGAGTGAAATAGAAGAGACACGCTTAGCCGCTTAATCTCTAAGATTTGAGAATATGCATTAAAATAGTGACATTAACTCAATTATTTGAACTAAAACGCCAATTTTTATTGGCGTTTTTTTTATTTTTGAGACGAATGATGAACGAAATGAATATAAAAACGTGCTGTTTACTTGTTCACATGATTAATTATCGACTAGGAGAGCGAAATATACCTGTCAAAGTGAAGTTTGGTACATAAATTTCGCCACGTTGCATTGTCTGGCTCAGTTTGTATAGTAGCGCTACACCCACGGGTGTTATCCTGCACAGGTGGTAATGACTATCTGTTTTTTAGTATCTGAAAATGTAGTTGATACTTTAGACGCGATATATCATCGCGTCTTTTTTTATTTAGAATACGGTATATTTTTCAAATTTAAATGATGAATGTGTTAAGTTGATTAGGTTGCAAATATCTCAATTATACGTAGAATGGCTAGCGCCAAATCGTAATTAACCCCTTTGGGGTAACTTGTTACCGCAATCAAAAACATTAATGGTTGTGGAGAACTAAAATGCAATTAATTTGCAAATTTGTTCCAGGAAATTCGCTTTCTAGGGACGTGTTAGACTTTATTTTATCGCCAGATGAATGCATCGGGCAGCTTTCGCGTACGCGCAATCTTCAAGATGTGGCGAGGCAGCTTCCCAAACCTTTGGCTGAAAGTATTCCTCAGTCGGCGAAGAAAGACATCCACCGTTTACTTACCACCCTTAAACAGCGCCTCGTTCGTGCTGATTGGGTCGCCGTGTCATCATTCGCTCGTCGCACTCCGTTGTCAGACACCCAGCTTCAAGCCTATCCAGCGCTAAAAGCACGTATTGATACGCTAGCGGCGCAGCCAGAAAAGAAAGTGGTGAAAGCCAACTATGCCATGGTCACTGACGATGTCCCTTTGGCACGTAACCTCACCTTTACCCCAGTTGAACCCGCGCCAGATAAAAAAATCGTCGTCGAGTTTGCCGGCCAGTGGTTAAGAAATGCGGCCAGTCTGCTTCTTACCAAGACTGAAAAGCAGCGAGAAAAGATCAGCTACCCAAAGGCAGATCTTAAAAATATCCACCGTAGCCTTGTTACATTTAAAGCCCTCGAAGACGAAGCGAAGAATCTTTATTTATCTATTCCCTTGTCTAATCAGACTCAACCGATGAATCTATTGCTTGCAGAAAACCTCACGCCAGTCGATGAGCGCCAAGAGATGTCAGAATGGGAAAACGTCTTGATCCCTGTGGTGCCTATGTATTTTCTAAATGCAGATAAATCCGAGCAGGCAGCAGCAAGGCACATGTCTGGTTACATTTATGTGCTGTGGCAACAAAAAGTATGGCGGGAGCTAGAGATCACTGACAAAGGGTATTATTCCGATATTAATATTGAATATTATCGTGGGGCAGAGCCACAAAGTTCTAAACCTAAACGTCACGCTGATATTTGTATTACCGATCCAGAAAGAGGCAGCCCATTTTCTTATGAGCCTTATCAAGTTGTTCAGAATGGAAAAGTGGTGTGTGAGGGAATACTCAATGATGTTGGTGAGGCTAGGGTTTTTAATCTCACTGAAGAAGAGGTTGACGTGGTGATGACAGATTATGAACCTCAGGTGGTGGTGAAAGTGCAAACTGAGCTAAGCCCGTTTAAAGGCGCGAATTCAGCACTTCGTGAGGCAACAGGTAGGCCAGTACCGCATATTTGGTTGCCGTATAAAATCTTGGGTGAGGTGCAAAGCGTTTTTGTTCACTATAGCGCGACTCAGCTTAGTACACAGCGGCTTTCAGAACTGGAATCAGACCCAAGCCAAGCCACGGAGATTAAAGATTGGGATCAGTATACCAACGCGCAAAGCTTTAAAACGGGCCAAGGGATAACGCGTGCGTTAGCGCTACCAAATATCTCTGAAGTTCAAGCGCTTGAGTATGCTGTGATCTCTAGTCAGTTAGAAAAAAATATCGCTGGGGTTTATATTAATGGCCCAGTAAGCGCGTTAACCTTTGCCTACCCTAGTGATCCTGTGGTTGATGAGTCTGACGATTATTTTGAGCTACAAGAGACGAAAGGGGATTGGTGCCAGCGCTCCTATTTAAGAGATTGCGCGCCCAATGAACAAGGTACCCGGCACATTCAATTTTCCGGCTGGCCTGCTGAGGTGAAAAATGTTGATCTAGTAAGAGGCTATCTAGGCCATAGCCGCCATCAGCGCGACAATCAAACCGTTATTTTCAGCGATAAAAAATTGAGTGAATTATTGGCATATAAACCCCAATAATCCGTTACACGTCATTAAAAATACGTGGGCAGCAAGCTGCGTGCGTTAAAAACAATAATGTGCTTTAAAAACAATAATGTGCGTTAAAAACAAAAAGTAGAGAAGACTATGAAAAAGTATTCAATCTTAACCTTGCTTGCCTTGGCTTTGCTGGCAGGGTGCAATGGTCAAGACACTGAGCCTAGCGAGCAGGCCAACGTGGTCAAAGAGCAAAAGCCGCTCACGGTTAAAGAGAAGATTGCGGCAAAAAATGCCCAGCAGTGGGAAGATGGCCGAGTGTATATCACCGAGCATAATTATGTGACTTATGATAAAGACACCGGTAAACCGCGCCACTTTGTTTTTAAAGCTAAAGAGTGGCCGCGTGAAGATCTCAATAACAAGGAGTCTTACGATTTACCGCGTGTGGTATTTCGCTGGGACAACGCCCGCAATGAAGCAGAAGATCACTATGATCAGCGCGATAAAGTGTGGAGCATTAAAACCGATGGCACTGACCTTCGCTTGGTGGCTGATGAGTTTGTTGGCATTGTAAAGCTGATGCGTATGTCACCCAATAACCGCTATTTAGCGCTCGCCTATTCCGCCGAAGAAGGCATGTTTAAGGTGATTAAAGATCTTAAAACCGGCGAGTATATTGAGCTTGGCCGCTCACGCGGTTACCCCGAGTTTTTATGGGCAGAAGACAGCAGCTATCTCTACTATGTGGATAAATTTAACGACTGGAAATACACCCTTAATAGCGGTGAAAAGCAGCAAGTGGAGACCAAGTTTAATGAATATTCAACGATCTATAATGGCAAGCGTGTGGTTGTGCTTGCCTACGCTGTCGGGGTGTATGATGAGAAAACAGGTAAATGGTTATACTCAGTACGCCCAGAAGAAAAAGGTGGCGATTTAGATGAAAAAGAGTTTCGTAAAAAAAGTGTTAGTCCTACCGGCCGCTATGCTTGGGTTGAAACCCGTAAGCAGCGTTATTTAATTGATGTGAAAAATAAAACTTTTCAATCCGAGGTAAAAGATGGAAATGTGATTGGTAAGTTTGAAAAACTGGCATTGCTTGGGAAAAATGGCAATTACGCCCGCAGTGGTGGAGCGGTACGAGTCTTTTTGTTTGAGTTAAATAACCAGCAGCAACTAGAGCAATATAAGGTGTGGAAGCAGATAGGTACAGGGCATAGTGCGACTAAATCATCGCTTTATAATGCCTTTGCTAATAATGGTGACTTTGTTAAGGGGGAGACATTATGAGTACTTCCCAAGAGGACAAAGCGATTCCAATGCCAGCCGAGTACTATTTATTTGGTGTGTACTTTCCATCTACAGAAGATGATGAAGGTGATAAAACTTACCCAACATGGCATGCGCAAACTAGCCTAATCGATAACCAAGAAGTAACTAATGTGCGCCCTTTATCTCGGGTACCATTGATTAATATTACCGATAGTGATGACCCCCAGCTTTGGGCCGCTCGGCATGACTTTAAACTCAGCAAACTTAACAGTGGTCAGCCAACCGACACTGGGGTATTTGAAGCACTAAAGCCTGAATCCCCGATTCATACCCTTGGCTCGGTCATTGCCAGCAATAGCACTAAGCAATACACCTTTCGTTTTCCGCCTTTGCCACTGATTGCCTCATTGGCTGATTTAAGCGCTAAAGATCTTAGTGATAAAATCACTCAGCTCAGTGGCAAGCTGGAAAATAGTCAGGCCAAACTGACCCTAACTGACATTAGCCCAGCTCAACTTGCCCCGCCTTATAAAGCCGATGCCAGCGGCCAGTTAACGCCAGATCAGAAAGTGTATAATGAGTGGCATCAAAAGGTTAGTGATGCCAAGCAGCCTATTAAGGGTTTTGTTTTGCCTGTGGTGGCCAGCTGTGCTGTGGTTTTCTCGGACAGAGGTTATGTAGATGCAACGGTTAGCTTATATAAGTTTCAGGTGACAGAGAAAGACGGCATTGAGGTTGGCGAATACGTGCAAATCGGTGATAGCGTGCAAGCCGCCCTGCCTAAAGATGAATTGCCAGAAGATGATAAGCAATACCCGTGCGCCTTATTTCACCTTGATCCGGCTGAGTTTGAACAAGGCCTGTACAGTATTCGGGTAGAATTCGATCCTGATCTGATGGAAGAGATCCCTGATTTTGTTAAAAGTGCTCAAATTGAAGAGAAACGTTTTGGATTAAACACTGGCTACCAATACGAACTGCGTGAAAAAATCACCTTTTCGCCACAAACGCCATTGGGCCAGTTTGCCATTGTCAGTGGCGATATGATTTCGCTCGAAGAGTCGCTGATGTATCAGTACCCGCAGTATTTTTCCCATATGAAGCACTACCTGACGGGTAATCCTCAAGGCAAAGCGGCCAAAACCCCAGCGGCGAGAAGCCTAGTGCTGCTTAAAAATATCCGCGATGCTTCCGCGCAGCTTGGCGCAGGGTTAATGAGTGGTAGCTTGCAAGAAACCCTAAACTCAGACGGAAGACAAGCGGTATTTAATAATGTGTCCAAGCTGTATTGGGACGCGGTGAAATCGGATATGCCTGAGGCGATTAAGGCCGCAGGCGAGCTTTATTACGGGGTATACAGCAGCAAAGATGCGCTCACTAGGCTGCAAAATCTGCATAACCCAGCGCTGGCAAACCTTGGTTGGAAAGCGCTATTTAACGACAAGGTGTTTAATCGCCAAACCGCACTGGCAACGGCTGTGTCGACGGCGATGGAAGCAAGTATAGGCAACCGGCAAGTAGTGGCTGGGCGCGTGGCGCAGGCTTGGTTTAGCGGCGGGGCAACCCTTGGTATTCATGCGCTTGGCACCATCAAAAGTGGTATTGATCTTTATACCAAAGGCAAAGCCGTACTGGAAATGGCAAAAAAAGCCAAACAAGCCAAACAGGACATAAGTGAAGTCGCTTACGATTATCTGGATAAAATCCCCGTCTGGAATACCAGCCGAGAAAATCAGCAACAAAAAATCGAGCAAGCGCTAGAAAAAGCCAGAGCCGAAGCTGGCGATGAAATGACGGCAACTATGGTCAATAATGAACGCGGCGCAGGGATTAAAATTGAGTTTAACTTTAATTCCCGTGAGAGTGAGCTTAAGCAGAATAAACCCGTATTTCTCCAGTTAGCTACCGCATTGGCTGAGGTGCTCAAAAGTGAGTCTAACTTACGGGTAGAGATTGAAGGCCATGCCTGTCAAGTTGATACTGAACAAGCGAATATGCAGGTGTCGGCGGAACGGGCTGAAAATGCCAAGCAGTTGCTACTTGAGTCTTCTGCGGTGTTTAAAGACAGGATCTCGCTGGCGATATTTGGTGAAAGTAAACCGCTTTATAGCCCGAAGAAGGGCGAAAGTATTGATCGCAATAATCCTAATCTGCGCCAAAATCGCCGAGTTGAGATCCGTATCTATATGTCATCGCTCGATGTGTTATTTCACCCCAGCCGCTATGGTTCGCAAGCGATGGAGCGCTCGCGCTTAGCTCTTGAAAGCTCAATGAATAAAGAAGACAAGGCGGAAGTTGAGCTGCGGATAGCTATCTTTGAAGGCATTGTCGATGTGGCGTCTTACATTCCTGTGGTTGCCCCTGTGGCGCGTGGTATTTTGTTGGCTAAAGAGAGCGGTCAAGCACTGATTTCAGCGGTTAAGTTGATGGACAATGCCTTTTTTGACTCTTTCTTAACCGATCTCAACAAAAAGCATGATGTGGTACGCGAGTTAGAGCGCTTATCTAAGATTCATATTGAGCT
Source organism: Vibrio pectenicida (assembly GCA_024347015.1). Classification (GTDB taxonomy): domain Bacteria; phylum Pseudomonadota; class Gammaproteobacteria; order Enterobacterales; family Vibrionaceae; genus Vibrio; species Vibrio pectenicida. Next base: position 701,187 of record AP024890.1, read on the forward strand.
GTTGGCTGAGCTGCGTGAAACCAATGCAGATTTAGAGGAAACTTTTCACAGTTATAAAGAGTTAATTGACTTTTTAGACAGCGAAGAGGCACAAAAAGAGCTGCTTAAACGTTACCAACTTAGAGCGCTGGCAATAAATGGTTTGATATTACTATTGGCAGACCTAGGTGTTCATGCTAAACACCGCTCAGATGGTAACTTTAAACACCTTTTAGAACGTTACAAAGTCAAACAGTACATTGAGCAATATATACTCAGTGATACTTGGTCAGTCAACACCATTAAAGGTACGACACTGGCCGCCAACTGGAAAAACCGTTGTGACGATGAGTACTATGCTGAGTTGGTTAAGAACATGCCTGAAGGTAGTATGTATATGCCATTGCCAAGGCGAAGAGATTCGGCGGTGGGCTATTACCCTTACAGTTATATACCAATGCAAAACATCCCTAAAGCCACGGGTGCATTTAACCGAGTGTTCCCAGTGCAAACTCTGCTCTATGATCACCCACAAGAGTCGATGTTTGATAACTTTGCCAAATCCTTTAACCCGCAAGTGTATGAGCTTAAACAAGAGGCTATCGGTTACTGCCGAATATTGGTTCAATCAGCGCGCAAAACGCCGGAAGATAACCCTTCTTGGTTAGCTTACCAAGATTGGATCAAGCAGTCTGAGAATGGTCATATTGGGCCTTATGATAAAGTTAAAGTACAGATTGTATTGAAAAAGCAGCATGATTCGCCGCGTATGGTGACCATAGGTTATGACAGGGTGGATGGGTATAATATCCAAGGCCCTGGTTTTAGCGATTGGATGCTGCCAATGAAGGCGAGTGGATTTAAACATGACCTAAATAATGACATAAAAGCGTATTATGCCAAGCAAGGATTGGATGAAGACGGAGAGCTGATTGCGATAGAGCATATTCCTTCTTATCGATTTGGCGAAGTCATGATAGATGGTTTAAAACCCATCACCTCAAAAGCGAGATTAGTTCTCACTGATACTTTGATTGGTATGGCGACAATTGGAGACGCATACGCGTATAAAGCCAGTTATAACTATGGCCAAACCAATTCTTTTACCCGTTATGTTCAAGCGGGTGGTTTTAGGAATATGCGCTACTCTCTGGCAATAAGACAAAAAGATGGCAAGAGTGCATTTCACCTACCAGTTGAATTTGAACAAGGAATGAAGAAAAGTGATGAAGATGAACTTCAGGTTGGTGCCCTGACCACAGAGACCAAATTTGTGCTGCTCGACACCAATGTCGGTGAGCGCCATTTGCAGCTGCGGGAAAAAGACTTGTTGGTAGAAAGCTTTACCTTGCGTAGCGAAGAAGGCAACAAGAATACTATTCCTGTGCTTCACGGTATTAAGCAGCAAGTAGTGGCAATTGAAACCAAAGCCTCAGGATTGAACTTTTTTAATCAGCGTAAATGGTATGACTCGGCCGATAATATTTTTCGTGATGGCTTTAGCTGGGGAAATCGAGGCAAAGAAGATCCTGCCGCTATTTATATGCTGCTGTTGGGTGAGAAAATAGAAAAAGGTATCCCCAAATTGGACTGGGAGACCGTCAATATGTGTATGCAGTTAGGTCTAGATGGCAATGAAGGTGGTATTGTTAAAGGGCCTGTCTACTTTACCCAAATGCACCATGTTGGAGAATTTGCTCACGCATCAGGTAAGTGGGCCTTTAATGAGTCACAGCGTGTCGATACACTCAATGATATGAGTGTTATGCGAGGCTTTTTAGACCAAGCGGTTAGCCAGCTCAAAAAAGACAACGATCTTTCTCGCGGCAAGGACTATGCCGTGTATTGTATGCGCTTTGAGCTTAGCTATGTGTCTCCAACAGGTGTAAACCTCGAGGGCTTAAGACCCTTTGGTAAAGTGATTGGTGGCAAAGCTCATCTGGAGCTGTCGGTTGCACATCTTAAACAGGTCGGGTTAGTAGGTGGTGAAGATTATGATAAAAATCGTGATTTGGTGATATCTATTCCTTCCTTAAGCGGCGATGCTGCTTTAGCCGGAAACTACTTCGAGAAAATGCCTTGGCTGGTTGAAAAAGATTCGTCCACAGAAGGTTTAGATAAATCGGCGGCCGAAACGTGGAAGAAGTATGACAAAGCCAAGCGCAAAAAATGGCTTAAAGATTGGATTGAGAAACAGCCAACCGCCGTATTAGCGCCTAAACCACTGGAAAAATCACTCGATAATCCGAAATAATCATGCAAAAAACGCAGGGGCTTTGGCCCTTGCGTTCTAATCTCTGGCCATTGAATATTGTCTTTGGTGAGATTTTATCATTGACTCTTGATATATCCTTCAACCCCGCCTTTCAAAAATTGGTAGTTGGTGTAGTTTTGTCCATCGAGAATATATTGTAGCCATTGTACTTGCTTGCCTACCGCATCAAACACCATAATCTTTGTCGAGGTTTTTTGCTGCTTTAAGAAGGTCTCAAAACGCTCAACAGGGACATTTCGTACTGGCTTGCCTTTGAAGAGCTGTTTTTCCCTCTGGTTCGGGTCTCTTACATCGACAATCACCATATTTGCATCGTTTAACATTGATTCAAACTCTTTTGGAGCCAAAACGCGTGCATTGAAATCTTCTTTACTGATCAACTGCGAACTGTCTTGCATGACTTTACCCAGTAAAATACTGTCTTTTGGGTAGTCGGTTGCCCAGAGGAAAATTCCTGCGTCATAGGCGACGACATTGCTAACGCCTGCTTTCATCGCCCGTTGTGACGCTTTGTAGGACTTCTTGCAGGTAATACCGTTACAGTAAAAGGCGATAGTCTTTCCATCCGCTGAGAGATCTTTGACCTTTTTTTCAAATCCTTTGTTAGACAGAGTAATATGCTTAGCACCGTCAATATGAAGCACGTCAAATTCGAGCCTTGAGCGCACATCAACAACGTTGAGTGTGTCCTTATTTTGTTTTAAGTCGGCAAGTTCAATGGTTTTGACATCTGAATAATCGCCTCGATATGGAAAATCTATACTGAAGGCGGAAAAAGACAGACTGGTGAGTAGTAAAATGGCCAATCTCAATAGCATGATATGCTTCCTTGTAATGCATTGAAGTACCAACAAGTGTAGTTGCTATTGACTATTTTGCTAATTAATGCTTTTAATTGATAACATTAGCAATTTCTTATATAAAGGTTAGTCTAGGAAAGCCAAAAACCAACCCTTTTTGTCAACTGCGGCTGGCTTTTACCTTGTATAAACATTTGCTGAAAAATAGTGACAGGCATTATGCACTTTCATTGAGTTTATTTGATTCACCGGCTGCGGAAATATCATACTTTTTCATTTTATGGCTTAATGTACTGACAGGCAGGGATAACTGTTCTGCCACACGTTTAATTTGCCAGTTTGATGCATTTAGGCACTCAAGTATCACGGTTTTTTCATAATCACCAACAGCTTCTTTAAGACCTTTAGAATAATCGGTAGGTGGTTGGGCTGGATGGGGGCTTGACACAGATTGCAACGTATCAGTAACTTGTGTCTCTAATTGAATAGGGTTGATAAGTAGGCTGGTTTCACCCAACTCAATCTGATTGATGGTCTCGAAATCAGACAGCAGTAATGCGCGTTCAACAATGTTTTTAAGTTCACGGACATTGCCTGGGTAAGTGTATTGGCACAGCTGCTTTTGTACATTAGCGCTTAGCCCTGGAGCTTGTGTAAGCCCGAGATTTGAGGCGCTGTGTTTAACGAAATGCTCAGCCAGTGGCAGTATGTCAGCTTGGCGTTCTCTAAGCGGTGGCAAGGTAACCGGAAATACATTTAGACGGTAAAATAGATCAGCCCGAAATTCGCCATGTCTGATTTTCTCCATCAAATGACAGTGTGTGGCTGCGACAACACGTACATCGACTTCAACTTCTTTGTTTGCACCGACGGGGCGTAATTTACGTTCTTGCAGTACACGTAGTAGCTTAGCTTGCAGCAAGAGCGGCATATCGCCGATTTCATCGAGGAACAAGGTTCCACCATGGGCAGCTTCAAATAGACCTATCTTGTCTTTGTCTGCGCCAGTGAAAGATCCTTTTTTGTGGCCAAACAGCTCAGATTCTAACAGTTGTTCAGGTATTGCTGCGCAGTTTTGCACTATCAGTGGTTGGTCGGCACGGTTTGAATTTTGATGAATGTACTTGGCAATCACCTCTTTACCTGCGCCAGTCTCGCCACGTAGCAATACATCGACTGGAAGGGTTAATACCTTATCCAAGCGGCGTAATACTTCAAGCATCTGCTTACTTTCAGCAATAGGACCTTGGTAATGACTTTGTTTGCGCCTCTTAAGGTGTTGGTTTTCACGTACAAGCGCTGCATTATCTGCACTGAGATCTTTGATCATATGTCCGTATTCTTCAAGCCATACTGCTTGACGAATACAATTAGCAGCCATTTGACAAAAGGCCGTTAATGCAGACTCGTTATCAATGACATTGAGATCAAACAGTGCTAGCAGACCAATGGTTTTATCGCCGTCATCTACGAGTGGCCAAGCGAGAAGGTTGGTACTTTTGTTTCCAAGCGTTAACTCGGTATCATAAATAGCTTCACAGTCATAACCATTGTACTGATAAAGCTCATTGATCAGTACGACTTCGCCATTTTGAATGGCGTAATTAAATGGGTCAGTTGGGCTGGTATGGTCGAACGCTAAAGCCAGCCAAGGATGAGCAGAAAGCGGCTTTTCTTTATGATGTACAATGCTTGGGATCAGCGCTTGCCCTGTTTGGTCAAGCACATAAATGATGCCATGTTTGGAGAGTGTCATTTGACGCGCTGCTGTAAGCACCGCGTCAAGAGTTTGCGCTAATTGGGTACGATCAGCCAAAGATTGGCTGATCGCAAGTAAGGCGTTACTAAGGTCGCTAGGGTTAGCTGAACGCATAAGATAGCGTTCCTTGCTCATCTACTGATATAGTGATTTGGCAATGAGATTCATCTTTGTCGTGAACCAATAACTGATTAGAAAGTTGTGGCAGTAACTGACGGTTTATAACCGCGTCAATGTTACGAGCACCTGTTTCGGCGAGTCGACAGTTACCTAGAACAAACTCGACTAAGGCATCGCTATAGTCCAAGGACAGTTTATGATGGCTTTGCAAACGCTGCGACACTTTGCCTAGTTTATGTTGGATGATCTCTGTCATTGCTTCGTCTGAGAGAGGAACAAACGGCAATACCGACATACGAGCCAGTAATGCAGGCTTGAAGTGTTGATTCAAAGTAGGGCGAATCGCTTCAGCAATGACATTAGCACTGATGTCTTTTGATTGTTGAACCAATGACTCAATGTCGTGAGTTGCAAGATTACTTGTCATGATGATGAGAGTGTTTTTAAAGTCAATGGCACGGCCTTCACCATCGTTAAGTGTTCCTTTGTCGAAGACTTGATAGAAGAGGTTGAGTACTTCTGGATCCGCTTTTTCAACTTCATCAAGTAATACAACAGAGTAAGGTCGCTGGCGAACCGCTTCCGTTAACATACCACCTTCACCGTAACCCACGTAACCTGGAGGTGAGCCGATAAGGCGTGATACTGTGTGTTTTTCTTGGAATTCAGACATATTAATGGTGGTCATAAAGCGCTCGCCACCAAATAGTTGGTCTGCAATAGCACGAGCAGTTTCAGTTTTACCAACACCACTTGGACCGACCAGAAGAAAAACGCCAGTTGGTGCATCAGGGTTACCAAGGCCTGCTTTAGCGGTTTGAATACCTTCTGCTAGCGCATCAATCGCGTACTCTTGACCTTTGATGTTACTGGTTAGACTGTCTTTGAGATTGAGTGTTGTTTGTGCTTCATCTTGTAACATTTTACCCATTGGGATACCAGTCCAGTCAGAAATGACGTGACTTATTTCATCGGGACCAACTTCGAAATGAACTAGTGGGTTGCTGCCACGGATCGCATCTAATTGTTCCTGACAAGCATAAATCGCAAATCGGACTGCTTCTTCATCCATCTCTAAATAAGGTGATGGTTCGTGTTCTTCGTCTTGTCCTTCTTCAACTTGTTTTACGTCTCCGCTAACCAAAAAGTGAAGTCTGCTACGTAGCGAGATCATTTCTTCAATTTGCTGCTTTTCATTTTGCCACTGAGCTTCTTGAACTTCTAATTCAGCTTGAGTTTGTTCCATCTGCTGTTTGAGATCTGGAATAGACGCTAGGCTGTGCTTATCACCGGTTTGTTGCAGGGCGTCACGTTCAAGTGCTTCAAGCTCACGATCTTGGGCGGCAAGTTGTTGTTGGAGAGTTTCAACTGATGCTGGAACGGCGTTTAAGCTGATGTTGACACGTGCACAGGCGGTATCTAATACGTCGATTGCTTTATCTGGTAGTTGCCGTCCTGAGATATAGCGAGCCGATAAAGCGGCTGCGGCCGTGATGGCATCGTCACGAACATACACATTGTGAGACTTTTCATATGCAGGACGCAGACCTCGAATAATAAGCGCTGCTTGCTGCGGCGAAGGTTCATCAAGTTTAACCAGTTGGAAACGACGTGCTAATGCAGGGTCTTTTTCAAAGTATTTTTTGTACTCTGACCATGTAGTAGCTGCGATTGTTTTGACTTCTCCACGAGCAAGCGCAGGCTTGAGTAGGTTTGCAGCATCGCTGCCACCGGCTTGGTTTCCGCCACCAACAAGTGTGTGCGCTTCATCAATGAACAGAATAATAGGCGTAGGGGAGTTTTTTACCTCATCAAGTACGGCGTTGAGGCGTTTTTCAAACTCACCTTTGACACTCGCACCAGCTTGAAGCAAGCCCATATCTAGGCCGTACAACTCAACACCTTTTAAGTTGTCGGGTACTTCCCCTTGCACGATTTTAAGTGCGAGTCCTTCTACTACAGCGGTTTTTCCAACGCCGGGTTCACCTACTGCAATCGGGTTGTTTTTCCTACGACGAGCAAGAATATCAACAATCTGGCGGATCTCTTGATCTCGGCAGAACACAGGATCAATTTCACCTTTACGAGCTTTACCCGTAAAGTCAGTAGTAAATTTGCTCAGTGCTGAGCCTTCTTCTCTGGCTTCTGTTTTTTCAGAGCTTGCTACTTGAGCTTCCAGAGACTGAGTAGTGAGTTCTGAAAAGTTGCGCTTTAAGCTATCTTGATTCACGCTTTCGAGCAAGGCTGCGTAGGCATGTTGACCATATCTTAGAGGATTACTTACCAGCGTTAATAGTAATGCACCTGAGCGAATTTGTGACTGAGACAGATCGAGTGATGAGACCAGCCAGCTTTCTTGTAACCACTCAATTAAAAGTGCTGAAAAAACGGGTTTACCACCATTGCCTTTTGGGCTCGTGTCTAACGTTGAACGAATTGATTGGCGTAGGATGTTTTCTGAGCAATCAAAGTGTGCAAGCAGAACATCAAAGTCACTATTAGGTCTCTCAAGTAGACTGAGTAAAAAATGCTCAATTTGTACTTCATTTGCTTTTTCAGATACTGCCAAAGCTGCCGCGTCTTCTAGCGCAACTTTGGTGATAGGGTGCAGACGTTGAATTAAAGAGGAAAGATTGATGTTTATCATTGTCTTTATCGAGCTTATCGGTTGTTTTTAATTGAATAGAATTATACTAAATAATAACGATTTTTTTTTTTACTCAGCTATTTTAACAGGTGTTTTCTGGTTATTTTTTTGGTGATAATAAATGGATTGACACCATATATTCAATGCTATGTAGACAGTATGATTATTGTTTTAGTTAAAATGACTTCAGGGCCCGTTAATAACGCTTTTTTTGTATATCTGTGAGCCGTTGTTTTATTCATTGATATGAGTGACAATTAATTGAGTTGATTCAACAAAAACTTGTTTAATTTTACAATTTATTGAAATTATAGATATATAAAATAAAGCATTGAAATATAATAAGCTTTTGATTTTAAAGTGTTTAAAAGTTGGCACGGAGTTTGTATTATTACTTTAGAGTCGCGGTAATAAGCGATTTGGTGAATTTAAATAAATAAGAATTTTAGAAGGAATATAAGATGCCAACTCCAGCGTATATGTCTATCACGGGTGAAACTCAACAAGAAATTACAAAAGGTGCTTACACTGCGGAATCAGTAGGTAACTCATGGCAAGAAGGGCACGAAGATGAGTTTCTAGTACAGGAACTTGATCATATAATCACTATTCCTCGTGATCCACAAAGTGGTCAGCCTACAGGTCAACGTGTACATAAGCCAGTTGTGGTTACTAAAGTACAAGACTGCTGTTCACCACTACTTTTCAACGCACTAGTATCTGGTGAGAAACTGCCGGAGTGTAACATCAAATTTTTCCGTACTTCTATCCAAGGTAAGCAAGAGCACTACTACACAATTAAGCTTGTGGATGCACTACTAGTCGACATGCAAACTCGTATGGCTCACTGTCAGGATGCTGCAACATCTGATCGTGTAACTGAAGAAGTATTGAGCTTCACTTACCGTGCAATCGAAGTAACTCACGAAGTTATGGGTAAAGGCGGTAACGACGACTGGCGTGCTCCACGCGAAGCGTAATCGTCACTCGTTAGCGTAATGGGCCAGCGTATGTTGGCCCTAATTTTATTATTTGTATCAGGTAAAAGGTATGACAACTGACGTAGAATTTAAATTTGAAATTCAGGGAACTGGCCATGAGTTTCGCGTTGAAAGCTTTCAAGTAACAGAAGAACTGTCTAAGCCATTCCAAGTTAGCCTTTCATTGCTTTCACTTGATGCTGATATCACCTTTGATGAGTTAATTCGTAAGCCAGCTTTATTGACTTTATATGGTCAGGGAACAGGTACTGCTCGTTTGTTTCATGGTGTAGTGAATGAAGTTCGCTTTGTTGGGCAAGGGCGGCGTTTTGCCCGTTACCAGCTAGTTTTGGTACCGCAGACTTGGTTTATGACTCAAAGGCAAGATTGCCGAATATTCCAAAATCTTTCTGCCCCAGAGATTGTTTCTCAAGTATTAGATGAGGCATCTGTTACCGACTATAGGCTTGACATATCAGGTATGTATCCGCCTAAAAATTACGTGCTTCAATATCGTGAAAGTGACAATAACTTTGTTCAACGCTTACTTGCTGAACATGGTATGTGGTACTACTTTGAGCACACAGAAGCTAATCACACTATGGTAATTGTTGATAGTAATGATGCCATACCTGAGTTAACTAGTACGCTTCTCAATGGTTCGCATCTTGGGCCTCTTGTCTATCATTCTGATGCAGGTGGGGTGCCGGATCGTGAGCATATTTTTAATTTAACTGCAATAAATCGAGTACGAACTGGTAGCACGACGTATAGTGATTATAACTATGAGCATCCTAAGACACCGCAAGAAATGGCGAGTGATGGGCCTTTAGATCAAGACCTAAAGCAGTTTGATTACCCTGGACGTTATGTTGAACCTTCAATGGGTCAAATACGTGCTTCTGAGTGGATAGCCGATCATCAAGTTGATAATCAACAGATCGAGGCGGCCTCAAGTATTATGCGTGTTATACCAGGTTATAGCTTTAATATTAGCGAGCATCCACGTCGCGCAATTAACCGTGACTATACCATGCTATCGGTTGTCCATAGTGGTCATGATCCACAAGTTCATGAAGATGAAAGTAGTGGTTTACCGACCACTTATGAAAACCAGTTTATTTGTATTCCACGTGATACCATTTTTAAAGCACCTAAACTGCCTGCTCCTATGGTCGATGGCCCGCAAACCGCAGTAGTTGTTGGACCATCGGGTGAAGAAATTTATACCGATACTTTAGGCAGAATCAAGGTTCAGTTTCATTGGGATCGCTATGGTAATAATGATGAAAACTCAAGTTGTTGGATTCGAGTAAGTCAGTCAATGGCTGCGCCAACATGGGGAGCCGTATATTTGCCGCGTATCGGCCACGAAGTGGTGGTTACCTTTTTAGAGGGCGATCCTGACCGTCCGTTAATTACTGGTGCAGTCTATAATGGATTACATTACCCTCCTTATGCGCTGCCAGAAAATAAAACTCGTACTACTTTTCGTACCCAAACTCACAAAGGTACAGGATATAATGAACTGAGTTTTGAAGACGAGGCGAATCAGGAAGAGATCTATATTCATGCTCAGAAAGATATGTCGACTAAGGTGCTTAACGATCGCTTCCGTGATATTGGCCAAGACGAATTTTTAAAGGTTGGGCGTCATCAAACCAATGAAGTTCATGGTGATCATAAAGAAACTATCGATGGTCATAAAACTACTCAGGTGAACAGCACTTTTACTGAAACGGTTGAACAAGATGTGACCGTCACCTATAACGCTAATGAAACACAGACAGTTAAAAACGACTCGGCTCTCTCTATTGGTGATAACCGCACCACTAAAATAGGCCTTAATGACGATCTTGATGTCGGTGAAAACAGTAATCTGACCGTTGGAGCCTCACGTTCGGCCAACATTGGCGCAGATGATAACTTGTCCGTTGGCGGTAATTTAACTGTTGCGGTGAAAGGGAATACTTCCTATAAAGCAGACGCGGCGACTCAGGTTATTAGCGGTGATAAAATCGTACTTAAGACAGGTGGTTCATCACTGGTTATGAATAGTGATGGCACCATCAAGCTCTCAGGAGTATCTATTACGGTCGAAGGTAGTGATAAGGTGGTTATCAAAGGTGGTAACGTGGCAATTAACTAATGAAACAGCAACAAACCTATATCGAGTTATTCGAGCAAGAAACGCAGCAAGCCGAGCAATCGGCTTGCTTTTCCCGTTTTGGCTGTGTACTGGACTTTAACCAAGCAACGAACAGCGTCAGGATAAACTTTGCCGATAATCCTATAGATCAACCTATTTGGGCTAGATTAGGGCGTCATTTTGAACAATCTGAACTTCAGCAGGCAATGGATAATCAAGTCCGTTGCAGGATTGAGTTTATTAATCAAGATCTGACTCTACCCATAGTAACGGATCTGTTTTTTGCCCTGTTAGATGATGGTAAAGAGTTAGCGATCAGTGCAGATAAGCTTATGCTCGACAGCACAGATGAATTGATTATCGGCAGTAGCGAGGCAAAAACCTATTTTCTTGGTAAAGAAGGGAGCGTAACAACCAAAGCTGAGCATGTGACTTCAAAAGCAAATAAGGCTCAAAGAATTCTTGGCAGTACGATTGCGATAAATTGATGATGGCAGATGTTTGACCATGAGACAAAGAATAACCCCTCAACAGCTTAGCTATGCGTTAAGCCAACAAGATTTCGATCAATCGATCGAATCATTAAACAGTAGTATTGCAGATCTTGATCAACTGAAGCCTAGCTGGTTACAGTTTTGTCGTGAGAAATCCCAACTAGCTAGGGAGTCATTTTCCTTTTTATTTCGTCAGTGGGTACGCTTACACCGCAACGGTTATCCCGCTACAGATCAGGATTACCTAAGATTAGTGGAACGCGAAATGTTCGAACTTAAACAAGTCTATATTGCTTTGTTTAACCTCCACCCAGGGCTTGTCTACGAGCAGAAAGATTTGTCACCAGAACTGTTTATTTGGTTAATGCTTGAATTAGAATTTTCTCATCAACTGCATCATCTTCATAGTGCTTTGAATCTTGTACAAGATATTGACGAAGAAATTGCAATGCTGATGTTTTTAAAAGCGAAAGCAGCAAATTTAGATTTGATAGTTGCGCAGTCCATAGAAGGGGGGGTAGTCGTTAAACATTGGTGCTTTGATTTACTCAAGCGTCGCCAAACCTTAAGTATTGGACTTACGAAACATTGGCTTAAGAATAAATCTCTCGATGATCCTCAAGTGCATTCCACCTTGGCAAAATTCGATGTTGAAGAAAGTATTGAATGGATAAGTACTCAAGAAAATGACGAAAACTATCTATTTGAGTTATTGCTATGTAAACATGACCGAGGTACTTGGTTTAGAAAGCGTTTTGGAACTGATGAGTCCGCTTTAACCAGTGATAAGGTGATGACTTACGCTAAGTTACTTGAGTTGAGAGAATTTCGTCAATTTACTCCTAGCAATAAGATGGCACCAATTCAATTAGCCTTGTCTGCTCAACCTTCGTGGTTAGAAGTCGCTCTAGAGTATTTCACTACTCTTGGCGACGATGATGAAAACGAGGGTGAAGAGTGGTTGTTTGCACTGTATATCGTTTATGGTGAAAAATTCCCTCTCAAACCTCATGAATTGGGTATTGAGTATGATTGGAATGAAGCAAAAGACGTAGTACAAAGCTGGTGTGAAGAGGATAAGCACTATACCAGTAATCCAATGCGACTTGGTGAAGTGCTCAGTTATCAATCGACTCTACGTGCAATGCAACACCCATGTGTTCCAGAGCGCTATCGAGTATGGCTTTGGCGTCAGGTTTGTATGCATGGTCGTGTATATATGCCTTGGCATTGGGCAATGCCCTCATATCAGCAAGATTGGTTATTTGATAAATTAAAACAGCAAACCGCTGCCTCAGAGAGGTTTAACCTAAGGAACCAGAATGCAACTGTGGGATATTGAGCATACAGAAGGCCTACTCATCAAAGGGCGATTTCAAAGTGATGTGGATGGGCATGAAGTCTGGGTTCTGACGGCAAAACGTCAGTGGAATATGCTTGATAAGCAATGGCAGGAAGTACCAGCTGAGGGTATTTACGATGACCCAGTATATCTCGGTGAGCCGGGATCTTCAGTAATGAAAATAGACCATGAATTTCCAGTCACGAAACAAAATACTGATGTGTTGGTCTATGGCAAAGCTCGCAGTTATGCTAAACGACCTGTGGTCTATCATGAATGCCGAGTACTGATTGATGGACATATTGATAAAACAATTGCGGTTCATGGAGAGCGACTGTGGATTCAACATGGAGGTACTGTTACAGTTTCAAACCCAAAGCCTTTTGTTGAAGCAGATATACACTATGGTAAAGCTCTCGGAGGGGATGCACGAAATCGTATTGGTTGCGGTATTGCATCTAGTACAGCAGAGTTACTAAACAAACCAGTCCCTAGTGTTTTTTTTCCCAATGAAGAGTGGGCGCCAAACAGTAAAAATGTCAGGCTGGCAGGGTTTGGGCCAATTGCTCCATTCTTCGCAGAGAGAACTCAATATGGTGGAACGTTTGATGTGCATTGGGAAGAGCATCGTCGACCACTTCTGCCTCAAGATTTTAATCCAAAATTCTATCAATCTGCGTCTTCAGATCAGCAATGTAATGGTTTTTTAGTTGGGGGAGAAAGACTAATGATGAGTGGTTTTAGCCATGATGAGGTATTTTCATTTCGTCTACCTGCAGAAAAATATTTAGCGAGAGCGAGCTTTAGTGAAGAAGATCTCTGTTTACCTATGCAGATACATACTTTGTTCGTTGATACTGAATCAATGAGCCTAACTCTAAGTTACAGCGCATCTTTTCCCTGTCAAGGAAAAGGACATTTATTGGTTTCTTCTAAGGTTTCTCAGGTGCAGGAGGAAGTATGAGTCATCTTTTCGGTCGTTTTGTGTTGGATACTGATGTTGTCACCCCTATGGGAATGAACCTTGACTTATCGCTAACCATTGCAAAAGCGGATTTAGCAAGGTTCAATCAGCTCCAAATGGACAATGGTGATAAATATACTTTTTCTAGAGTGGGTTTTATTGAATCAGAAGATAAGCCAAAACGACTAATTGAAATTATCGATTTGTTGCTTACTTCGATGTTAAATAAGTTGCCCAAGATGCTCAAACCAGTACCAGTATTTATCTCGGCGCCTGAATCTATCGATGCCGCAGAATTAAGTAATTGGATAGAAGATAGTGACCATTCTAAATGGGTGTCAAAAATTGAAATATTTCATTCTAGTGGGCCGAAACTTATCGAAACATCATTACAATCACTTGATAATCATGATGCGATTATCACTATTGCGGCCGATTCATTGTTTTGTGAGCTTGAACAGTTGATTGCTCAATCTCAAGTATTGGGTAATCACAACCCGTGGGGAATGATTCCGAGTGAAGGAGGAGCTGGTGTTATTTTTACTAGAAAAAACATCATTGAGACACTTAAATTGCAACCAATGGCGATGTTGGAATATTTTATTTCCGAGCCGGGATGTAATGACCGAAGAGGGATGATGCGGCTTGTGCGCAAAGCATCGAGTAATTTTCAACATTTAGGCCGTGTCTATTCGGATATGTATAACTCACGTTGCCATAGTGAGGATTATGGTTTTGCCTTGGGTGCACGAGCTGAGAAGTTTGACAATCCTCAGCAACCTTTTTTAATTAATGACTTATGGGGTACTTTAGGACAGGCATCAGCTTTGGTATTGCTTAGTGCTTTTACTCGTACCCATAAGTGTTCTGACAGTGCATCTTTACTTATGTTTGACACCTGTGGTGATCGGGGATTATTAAAAATGTCGCTGTGTGACTATAACCCAAATCTTCAATCACTCTGAATAAATAATAAATTTATCTATAAAAAAGCGACAAAAGAATCAGGCATTTTACCAAGTTCACCGTCATTCTGACTAAATTACTAGATATAGTGGGCTTTTTATTTTTACCAGGTTGAAAAGTAATATTCAAAATAATTAATATGCTCATCTAGTAAATATTATCAGCTGGCTAAAGAGTAAAACGTGTCTGATCAAAATGGGTCAAGCGATAGCTATATCAATCAATTAGTTCATAAAGCTATTGAGAGAAAGAAACACTTAGAGCATCAGGAAGCACAGCGCAATAAGCCTAAGTTGGAATATGTTTTATTCTCTCAATTTGATGTACTGGAATCATTTCCATCAAAAAATGGTAATACAACCCTTTATCACTTAGCTAAACAGGGAGAGCCTGAGAAACAGGTTTGCTGTAAAGTGGCAAATGAAGGGACATCTAATCATGAACATTCGCAGTTGATTGGTGAAGCAAGCAAACTTGAAATATCTCAGCACCCGAGTGTTGCCGACTTTATTAAAATCGGTAATGAGTTTGATCGCCCTTATATTATGTACGAGTGGATCCACGGTGAATCGTTAGCTAAAAAAATTGAAAGGCATAGCAAAAAAGGTTTTCGCCATGATCATATTGCTTGGCTGGTCTAT
The DNA here is from genome assembly GCA_024347015.1 of Vibrio pectenicida. GTDB lineage: Bacteria > Pseudomonadota > Gammaproteobacteria > Enterobacterales > Vibrionaceae > Vibrio > Vibrio pectenicida. Next base: position 716,303 of record AP024890.1, read on the forward strand.
CAATTGGCTGGCGCCCTTGAGTATATGCATACTCGAGGCGTGTGCCACCTTGATATTAAGCCTGCTAATGTTCTGGTTGGTGAAGATGATAGCGTTAAGCTCATCGATTTTGGTGCTGCCCGATATTCAGGTGAAGCGCAAAGCTTGACCGAAGTTAGCATGAACTATGCGTCACCTATGTATATCGAAAGTGGAGTCTCTAAACCACAAGATGATGTTTATTCTTTGGCATTATTGACGGGGCATTTATTCTTAGGCTCTACATATGGAGATGTCTGGCGCCAACTTTTGGGACAAAAAAAGCGTTGTCACTTAATCCCTAAGCACGTTTGGTTGTTACTTAAAAATGTACTGAATAAACCTCGCTCACATGGCTACACGGCGATTTCTTTTGCTCAGGCTTTGGCAAGGATTGATACCGAAGCACTTAAATCAGATAATAGCGCCCCTTTGTTTTCTAACCTAAGAAACGCCGATCTTGTTCTGACTAATCATAGTGCAACAGACAAGTTTTCGCTTGGCCGCTTTAAATATCTAGAAGCGACGTTGGTGGCCTCTGTTCTTTTGGTTAGCGGTACTTATACGTATGACTACCTACAGCCGGAATGGAAGCCGTCAGCAAAATCAGGGTTTACTGAACTAGCTAATACAATCGAAACAATTAAACCGGCTCAAACCGCTTCGTTTCTTGCTCAGCCGCCATGGAAAATCGAATATGCATTGGACGACATGTCAAACGATGTGGTCTTAATGGCACCTTATCAGGAAGCGTATCAGGTTCAACAGAGTAAACTACAGGATGTTTATCAAGATAATCAAGAGAGTGTGATTGAGAGACGAAATATTGCAGTTAGCTTACCGAACACCTTGCAGGAAATTCGCTCAGATTTGGTCACATTACATGCCAACTTAAATAATGATGGTGTTTTATTTGCCAAAGCTCAAAGGTCATTGAATCAAGTGATGGCGAATCTTAATCTTTTAAATGAGCAAGCGCAGGAAATGGTTAACTATATAGGTCGGCAAGACAATGATCTGGCCAGCCTTATACTTAGTGGCCAAGCAAAAGCTGTCGATGATTATATGAAATCTGCTTGGGCGAACCATCAGGCAGAATCTTATTACTACAGCCAAGTGCTACCAGGGACTTTACTAGATAAAGTGTACGCTGCTATCGATATGAGTGCTGAACAACATTACTATTCTCATGCGATTGACCAAGCGAAAACTGCCACACAGTTTTATGGTAATACTCCTGAACTTGTAGCAAAGATTCGCGCTCTTAAAGTTGCTCGCAGTGAGTACATATTGTTTAGCACTGTTACTGAACAGTCCATTTTTGAAAACGAAAAATTGAATGCTTCATTGACTGATTTGCAGGTAAATGCACCGAAAAAATTTGCTGAGGTGACAGAGCTGCTCAATAGTATGGCTAAGGACGCCATTCGTAAAAGTCACCAAAAATCTAAACCAGCTCGCGGAGCTCTTGCCGTTCAACGTGCCATCAGTGGCTATCAACCTGGTGTAAGGAGCTAAGCTGTGGTCAAAGATATCAAAACACTTCTTGAACCTATCAGCACTGCCTCTCCTGTCGGAGATGATGCTCGTTATGAGTTTAGTTTTGAACTAATGGAGGCTGAAGTTAAAAAATTCGGCTCATTGTTTGGTGAAACTGTTGATTGGAAAGTAGTTGAAGATAATGCCACTGAAGTATTAAGCAAACATAGTAAAGACTTTAAAGCGATGTGTTATCTCACGCGGGCTATGGTCGAAAGCCATAGATTAGTAGGGCTGGAGAATGGTTTAAGCTTGATATGTGAAGCGTTAATTTGTTTTGGTTCTGACTTATACCCGCGCCGAAAACGAGGCAGGGATGGCGCTGTAGAGTGGCTAAATCACCAATTGAAACTCGCGTTGCCTAAGTTAGAGATACAGCAAATTACATGGGATGCGGTATCTCGTTGCAGTGATTATGTTGAGAATATTCAGCGTCACTTTGATGAAATTTTCCAAGACTCAGAAGCAGACTTTTTTGAATTAAAAAGCGAGTTAAACCGTTTATCACAATCTCTTGATGTTGACGCTTTACATTCGGCATCCATTGAAGGATATACGTCGCCTAATTCTGAGGAGACGGTTCAACCTGATAATACTAGTCAACCGATAGAAAAAATTGTTAAGCCGAAACTGGAATCATCTAAAACAGCAGGTTCGGCGTCACCACCACGTCAGGCTCAAGAAGTGGATATTGATACTGATTTTTCTTCTCCAACCGCGTCAAGAAGAACACTAAAGAAAGTTGCGGAGATGATTCTTGCCGCTGACCCTGATTTGTCGCTGTCGTATCGTATTCATCGCCACCTTACCTGGCTAGATATTGATGAGTTACCTGATCATAAAAATAACGAGACACTGTTAACTCTTGCGGTATCCCAAGATAAGCAAGCTGAATACCGTGATAAAGCGAAACAAGAAAGCGATATTGACACCATAAAACGTCTTGAACGGACTTTGACTGATGCCCCTTTTTGGCTGACTGGGCATTTTTATGTATATCAGATGCTGAAAAATCTAAACCTAGAGGATACGGCGCAAGCTGTTTATGAGGAAGTCAGTAATTTCGCTCATTCATTGCCGGGTATAGAACAGCTGTCATTTAAAAATTCGATACCATTTGCTAGCCAAGCCACAGCCGAGTGGCTGAGTCAGCCTAGCGCAGCCAAGCTAGCTTCTGCCCAACCAGTAGTTTTGGCAGAGTGCGACTTGGTATCCATGGACGATGTAACTCTCGAAAATTTGGGAGAGCGCGTAGCAGAAGTAGCCCAAAACTTAGCGCAAGATAGCACTGGGCGAGGGCAATTTATGCTGCATTTGCAAATCGTAAAAGCTTACCAAGCTGTTGGTCTTTACGCTCTATGTTTACCTTATCTTGAAAAGTTATGGTCAGTTAGAGATGAAATGCACCTGTTCAGCTGGGAACCACACCTTTCTTTACAACTAGATGATTTAACTGAAAAGCTTCTTAAGCAGCTTTATCCATCCAGGGAATTGCTGCCAGTAAAGTTTGAGCTGTGGGAGTCAATCTACAACTAACAATACAATTAGATAAGGAACTAAATATGTCACGCGATGGCTCGGTAGCTCCTAAAGAGCGAATTAATATCCGTTATGTTCCAGCGACTGGTGATGTGCAAGAAGACGTTGAACTGCCGCTGAATATGATGGTTGTCGGTGATTTCACCGCTCGTTCTGACGAGACGCCAATTGAAGAACGTATGCCAATCAACATTGATAAGGACAACTTTAACGAGGTTCTAGAAGGTTATGCGCCTAACTTGAAAGTTAATGTTGAAAATCGTCTAAGTGATGAAGAAGGTGCCCAGCTTGGCGTTGATCTAACGTTCAAGGACATGAAAGACTTTTCACCTGAATCTATCGCTAAGGCTGTCCCTGAACTTAAAAGCTTGCTTGAGTTAAGAGAAGCATTGGTTGCGCTAAAAGGTCCACTGGGCAATGTACCGGCTTTCCGTAAAAAGATTGCTGCGGTTCTTCAGGATGAAGACGCTCGTAAAAAATTACTCGAAGAACTCAGCATTGGTGAAGATCAAGACGCTGAAAAGGCTGAATAAGAGGATACTATGACAGCAGAAGCACAAGCTCCAGAACAAGAAGCGGCGTTAGCTGACTCTGGCTCTCTTTTGGACAGCATTTTAAATGAAACACGGTTAAAGCCAACGGATGAAGGCTTTGATGTTGCAAAACGTGGCGTTGAAGCTTTTATTGGTGAGTTACTAAGCAGTAACGCAACTGAAAAGGTTGACCAGTCCTTGGTTGATCTTATGATTGGTGAGATTGATCAAAAACTTTCAATTCAAGTTGATGCGATTCTTCATAATGAAGAGGTCCAAGCAATTGAGTCAACATGGCGTGGATTGAAATATTTGGTTGATCACACAGATTTTCGTGAAAATATTCTTATTGAATTGATTTCGGCGAAAAAAGACGAAGTATTAGATGACTTTGAAGATGCACCAGAAGTGGTAAAATCAGGTCTATACAAACAAATCTATACTCGTGAATACGGCCAATTTGGTGGTAAGCCAGTTGCGGCAGTGGTTTGTGATTATCAGTTGAGTTCATCAAGTCCTGATATTAAGCTAATGGAATACATGGCCAATGTGGGTGCTATGTCTCATGCTCCATTTATTACGTCAGCGTCTTCTAAGTTCTTTGGTTTAGATAGCTATGAAGAACTGCCAAACATGAAAGACCTGAAGTCGGTATTTGAAGGGCCGCAGTACACTAAATGGCGTGGTTTACGTGAGCATGAAGACTCTCGTTACCTTGGCTTATGTACTTCTCGCTTCATGTTACGCAACCCGTACTCTGTAGAAGATAATCCAATCAAAGCCTTTGATTACGATGAGTTAGTTACTGATAGCCATGATAACTTCTTGTGGGGCAACTCAGCTTATGCAATGGCATCTAAGATTAGCGAGTCATTTGCCAAATATCGCTGGTGTCCAAACATTATTGGTCCTCAAAGCGGTGGTTCAGTGTTTGATCTACCAGTTTATAACTTTGAGTCTATGGGACAGATTGAAACTAAGATACCAACTGAAATCTTAGTTTCAGATCGCCGTGAGTTCGAATTGGCTGAAGAAGGTTTCATTGCGCTGACTATGCGCAAGGGGTCTGATAATGCTGCCTTCTTTTCTGCAAACTCAATCCAAAAGCCTAAGGTTTTCCCGAACACGCCGGAAGGGAAGAGCGCGGAGATGAACTACAAGCTAGGTACTCAGCTACCTTATATGTTCATTATTAACCGTTTAGCGCACTATATAAAAGTACTTCAACGTGAGCAAATTGGTTCTTGGAAAGAACGTTCAGATCTTGAAATTGAGTTGAATAAGTGGATTCGTCAGTATGTTTCTGATCAGGAAAATCCGCCAGCGGAAGTTCGTGGTCGTCGTCCTCTTCGTGCCGCTAAGGTAGAAGTATCGGATGTTGAAGGCGATCCAGGTTGGTACAAGGTGTCTATGTCTGTACGTCCGCACTTCAAATACATGGGTGCAAGCTTTGATCTTTCTTTAGTTGGGAAACTAGACCAGTAATATCAGCATTTTTCTAATAACGAACGGCCAGTCATCTGGCCGTTCTTTTTGAGGTTAAGTATGGAAAAAGGTTATCGATTACTTGAGCGTATTGAATTAGGTGAACCAAAAAACTGTTATGAAAAAGTGGTGTCTCATAAACATCTAATTGAATCCATTCATATCCATCTTGCTGATTTACTAAATACTCATGCAGGGAATGCAATGATAGACAATGATTATGGCCTTCCTGACTTCAATGATGTTCTTGCTAGTCAATCAAACTTGGTGCGTCATATTCAACAGAATATCAGTACGACAATTTACAAGTTTGAACCAAGGCTTGGCAATATTGAAGTTACATATCGTCAGGACTTTCATAATCCCTTACAGCTGAGTTTTGGTATTACCGGTGAAGTAAGCCATAACGGCGGGCAGGTCCCAATGTCTATCAATGTGTTTATGGGCGTTGATGGTAAATTCAACGTTTAAAGTTAGGAGAAGTGTTTCGTGAGTAGCAGCAAATATTTTCAAGATGAGCTTTCTTATCTTCGAGAAGCGGGAAGCGAGTTTGCCAAATATCATCCTAAGTTAACTAACTTTCTTGGTGAAGGTGTTTATGATCCAGACGTAGAACGTCTTTTGGAAGGCTTTGCTTTCCTTACCGGTAGGATCAGAGAAAAGATAGATGATGAATTGCCTGAGCTGACTCAATCACTGATGACATTGCTTTGGCCGCATTACATGCGCTCTGTACCTTCAATGTGTATATCTGAGTTAACGCCACATGTTGGCAGCGTGACTGAAAAGTTGGTTGTTGAACGTGGCATTGAAATGGCGAGCGAACAAGTTGAGGGCACTCAATGTTTATTTAGGAGCTGCTATGACGTTGCTTTGTACCCCATCAGTATTACTCAAGTTGAACAGTCTAATAGCCGCACTAATTCGAGTGTAGACGTGTCCATTGCTGCCGAATTTGGCCAAGATCTATCAAGATTAAAAATGGATTCGTTGCGTTTTCACTTACATGGTGAAGTACATATTACCCGCAGTTTGTATTTATGGCTATTTCGTTACTTGGATTATGTTGAGCTTGATGTTGGTGGCGGCTTCACACATAAATTGCCATCTTCTTGTATTAAGCCAGTTGGTTTTGGTGATGACGAAGCAATTCTACCCTACGGTAGTAACTCATTTTCTGGCTACCGTCTCTTACAGGAATACTTTTCTTTACCCGAGAAATTCATGTTCTTCGATGTAACAGGACTGGATTGGTTATCAGGTGTTCCACAACGCTCAACGATGAAAATATCTTTTGTGTTTAAACGTGCGTTACCATCAGAAATCACTGTAAAAAATAAACATTTACGCTTGCACTGCACTCCAGCTGTGAATTTGTTTAGTAAAGATGCTGACCCGATTCGATTGGAGCATCGTAGAAGTGAATATAAGGTTAGGCCTCAGAGCAGTAATCAAGAGCATTATGAAGTTTACTCAATCGGTAAGGTTGAAACGTGGAGCAAAAAAGAGCGTTGCCGTAAGACGTTAATTGAGTTTGAATCTTTTGAACATCAGATCAATCAGCGTGATAAACGAGAATTCTATAAGACTAAAGTCTCTGAACGTGTTAGTGGTCGCGGTTTAGAGCGCTATATTTCTTTTCATACGCACAACAGTGATATTGCAGAGCTAGGTTCTGAAACAGTCTTAATGCAACTCACCTGCAGTAATGGTGAGTTGGCAGAGCGTTTGTCAGTTGGTGATATTACATATTCGGCACATAATTCACCGACTTATGCTAATTTTGCCAACATCACTAAACCGACTCAATCTGTTAGTCCTCAAGTAAATGGCGAGTTGCAATGGCAGCTGATTGCCAATATGTCATTAAACTATTTGTCATTGGCAAATATTGATGTTTTAAAAGTGTTACTTTCAACTTACGACTTCCACTCTCGCATCGATCGCCAAGCCCACCGAGCATCAATACACAGATTAGACGGGATTAAGAAAAGTGAAATGCAGCCTGCAGATAGGGTATTTCGTGGTACCGCTATTCGAGGAACTCAGTTCAGCCTTACCGTAGACTCCTCTTTCTTTGTCAATGAGGGGGATATGTTTTTATTGGTGAGTGTGTTGAACGAGTTTATCCGTTTATATTCGAGCTTGAACTCCTTTACTGAGCTTGAAGTGTTTGATGAAAAAACTGGTGAAAATTATCATTGGCCAAGCCTTGTAGGGCAGCAGACAGTACTATGATTGACCATATTGAACAACAAACTCATGAATTTAGTTTTTTCCAAGCGGTTTCACTATTGGAAAAATATTATCAAGCAGAAACGAATTCTAGCTATCAAGGTATCGGCCATAACAAGTATATTTCTGAGGAGTACATCCGTTTTAGTGTCTCGCCTAGCTTAGCTTTTCCTAAAAGTGACATTGATTATATTTCACACTATGAGATAGAAGGTAATCCCTATACTCGAATTGAGGTGAACTTTCTGGGCTTGCATGGGACTAGCTCTCCGCTTCCCTCATCTTATACTGAGAAAATAGCAGGAAGAGAAGATGAAGATAATCCGGTAAAGCAGTTTTTTGATTTTTTTCACAATCGGCACTTGTCATTAGTCTATCGGGTTTGGAAAAAATATCGTTACCATATTCAGTATCAGAATGAGGCGAAAGACCCGTTTTCAGGTCGTATGCTGCATCTGCTTGGCTTGTCATCAGTAATGCAAGAAGCGGAAGTCAGTGAACTAGATAGAGCTAAGCTACTATCGTATGTTAGTCAGCTTTCTACAAGAACTCGATCGCCCAAACTTTTATCAGGTATCGTGGCACATTACTTTAGTTTGAAAAGAGTGTTTGTCGATGAATGGATCTATCGACGAGTTAAAATTCATCCTTCGCAAAGGAATAAACTTAATCATGATAATTGTATGCTGGGCCAAGATTTTCATTTAGGTAAATCCTTGTCTGATTTAGTTGGTAAGTTTCATCTGCGTATTGAAGATATTGATTTTTCCACCTACCAAACATTTTTAACTGGTAGAAGTAATTACAAAACGCTTATTGGCTTGATGCAGTTTATTTTACGTGACCCTTTAGCGTGGGACATGATCATGAAAGTGAAGCTTGAGACTATTCCTAAAAACGCTTTGGGAAAAGGAGAGGGGAATTTACTTGGTCAAACCTTATGGCTTGGAACGCCTGAGCTCAAAGATGTATCTATCAAGCAAATAGGGCAGTTATAGCAGCAGTTATATAACTACAATGTTATTTCCATTCTGGTTGCTGGATAAGTGTAAAAATACTCCTCACCAATTATATGGCCACCAAGATTTTCGTAGTATGCATTCATTGAGGTTTCTAACGTTGTCAGCTGCATAAACTCAGCGTTATAGGTGCGACAAATTTGTTTCGCTAGTTCTACTGTTCTCGTACCTATGCCTGCTGAACGATATTTGGGTGTAATATACAGGTAATTCAAAAACAGAGTATTGTCTTGAGACTCGCAGTCTTCAATTGCAAACATACCAACAGGGGAGTCCTGTATAAATAAACCGTACATTTCAGGGATACCATTAGACTCGATATATTACTTAAATAACTTGTGCGAAACTTGACGCCTTTATTTCTTACATAGCCCCATTCGCTCTCTGCCCATTGAGCAAAAAGCGAGAGATATTTTGGACAGCGGATTAAGTTAATCGCTGACACTTCGCCATGCTCTTCGTTGATAAATTTCATGATTTAGTGGATTTTATTACTAATTGCATAGATGGAAAATATAAGTAATCATAGCGTTAAAATAAAGAAAAAATTTAGTAAATTTATACAGTTAATCGTATTGCTATGAAGCCTAGCCTTTTAATATCTTTCTGAGTATGGAGAAACGATGGAAATTAGATCCGAGCGTCTGGTTATGACACAGTTGAAGGCGTGTGATCGTGATCTATATTACTTTTTACATTCCGACCCAGAGATTATCGCATTATGTTTTGATGAGCCATCAAATGATGAGCTAGAAGCAAAATTTGAATATTGTTTACCTACTTGGAATAGAGAGTCTGGACATTGGCTTTGCTTGACAATCTCAATTTTGGAGACGAATGAAAAAGTTGGTATTACAGGATTAAAAGTAGAAAATGGCGTAGCAGAGGTTGGTTATTTGTTGCTGCCTAGCTTTTATGGTGTGGGTTATGGCACAGAATCATTGAAAGCATTGCTTCATTGGGCCAGAATGAACTGCGATATTAACGAGTTTAGTGCCGTCGTCACTGAGGGCAACATAGGCTCGGAGCGTGTATTAGAAAAGTGTGGTTTTACTCTTCAAAGAATAATACCTAATGCATATCAAATTGGTGATCGAATGTATGCAGACCACTGTTATCGTATCATTAATACTTAGACAATATTTGATTGAGAAGGCAAAAAGCCACATAAAAAATATGTGGCTTTTAAATATATACCTACGCCTTGGATTAAAAAGTGTAGTAATTGTATTTATGGGCCTTATCGTCGAATCGGTTCGTGCAATATCACAGTGTTATTTAATGACTCAATGCCGTTAAATGACTCTATCTCATTGCACAAGGTGTGGATCGACTGAAGATCGGGTGCCTCGATAAGAGCGATAATATCGTACGCGCCACCGACGATACTGGTGACTCTTACCTCTGGAAGCTCTTTTAGTGCTTCTGTGACATTGTTCTTCTTTCCTTTTTCACAAGAAATAAGTAGGTAGCTAGACGCTAACCTACCTTCTTTCTCTACTCGAATTTGGGCGGTATAGCCTTTTATAATACCGGTTTTTTCCAGTCGGCTGATACGCTCAGCGACAGCGGTACGTGATAAACCAATATTTCGCGATAGATTCGCTATTGATTCTCGGCCATTTGACAAAAGACTTGAAAGTATTTTCCTATCTAATTTGTCTAATCCTTGAAGGTTTGTAGTTGACATCATTATCCTGCCTTACGTTGTTTTTATTAGTTTGCTTTTATAAGTTGATGGTTTCGGGTAGTGAGAAGTTATATAGCTCTGCTAAGGTAAATGGATTCCTTTGCGCGAGCGGTTTCACTCTCAGTTTCAGATCACGACCTGAAACAGTTATATCACTAACAAAGCTACCATCATGTTGATTTGTTAGTGTTGATTGGCCTAATAGTCTGTAGATTGCCCACTGACCATCCTTGCTCAATACGTACTGTTTTCCTTCATTTGTTACGTCCTGAATAGTAATACTGACGTTAAATTCCCCATTTTTTGGTGGCCATACCAATTCTTGGATTCGACTTGGACCATGGTAATAGCTCATTTTTGAGTCGGCGACTCTAATAGTTGCACGTATTGCACTTGAGTCTAAGTCTAGGACTTTAGTTGTAAATGGAATAGATACGCGGTTGGTGCTCTTATTGATTAATGTGTCACGTATGACATTGTAATTTTTAAGTTGCACCAAAAGTTGTGGAGTTAGAGGCATGTTTTCACCCTCTACTCGTTTAGGTGTCCAGAGATTAGTATCGTAAAATGATGCTAAGTTTTCTTGCGCAAAAGTATCTATGATTCCACCTTTTGCAAAAAGCAGCTCGAAATCTTCTAGCGTAATTTCTTCTTCAGCATTCAAATCAAAAGGATATTTGTTGAGTGCTAAGTCTTTATACTTTGTATATACCTCACTATACCATTGGCTTTGCACACCTTTCGCTGATTCTTTGATCATGACAGACCAGCTTTGTTGGACAAAACCTAGCAACCAACTGCGAACTGGTTCTGGAGATTTCTGAGCAATTTGTTTGAGGCGTATTATCGGATCAGCTTCTGAACTTTGCATACGTTTTCGAGCTGCCAGCAGTGAAGCCATCTGTGGATCCGGTGAGTCGGCTATGTCTTTCATGTAGGTTCTTAGCTGGCTTAATGCTGTTACGATTTCATCCCAAGGAGCAGGAGAGTTTGGCGTCTCGTTAATTTGTAGCTGATTTAGCTGATAGAAAGCTTGTTCGACACGGCGCATCAATAAGTAGTCAGGTTGCACAAATTCTTCGGCTGAATCGGCAAGCTTATCTATAGCTTCAGTTGCCGCTTTAGGTAGCTTATTCGCGATAAGCTCGTTTTCTCCTGTTGGTGAGAAATGTGTATTAGAATAAACTTGTTTTAATACAGTAGTGAGGGGCGATGCAGGCCCTGAAACAAGATCAATGGCGTTAGTGAGATCGTCAATAGACTCATACTTCTTAACTTTTAATTCACTTAACGCATTTCGCCAGTAACTTACGTAGTCATCGGTATATCTTTTGCGAATCTTATCTTTGAACTTTTCATGTTCTTTTTTGCTTGGAATAACATTGTTAGACAACCCCAGAACCCAGTCATTGGTAATCACGTCTTTAGACATTAAATCAATTCGTGGGCGATAAAAGGTGCTAAAGCCTGTCGCAGTATAGACTTTACTGATATCAAGTAGTTGTTGGTCCACTTTATCATTGAAAACATTGTTAAAGTCAAAGCCGACGGCACGTCCTAAATTTAGAGTGCCAAGATCGATATTTTCAGCTTGGTGAATTAATTGCGCATAGACAAGATCAATATTGGATTCCGCGAGCAATGTACGACGTGTTGCTCGTACTATGTCCATATTGATGTTTACTGGTGGAAAATCAGTTCTGAAGTAAGCATTGAGATAGTTCATTGTTGTATCGACTTGTTTTTGATCATTAATTATCTTGGATAAAGTCGAATTGGTCTGTCTATCCATGTAGGTTAAATCACGCTTACTTGGTTCTTTAAGCATGAGGTAACCTTTTAAAACAGGTAATGCCTTAAGTGGTTGATCTTGATACTGGGTCAATTGCACTTGGTAGGTTTGTTCGATAACAGGGACTAATTCATTTTGAATAGAATCGAGTAGTGCTTGATAGGCGATCTGAGTTGTGGGTTCTAAGCGACTTACATGAAGAGAAATCACCTCTTCATCCATAGCTTTACTGCCCTCTAACCATGCCTTGTAAATAGGGTCGATTTTCTTAATAGCTTTAGCTAAATTTAAGTCTAACTGCTGGTTAGAGTCTGAAGCAGTAGCTTCTGTTTCAATATGGAGTAACTGATATATAACGCGAAGGTTGCTATCGAGTGTGGTGCCTAACAGATAAGCACCTGCGGATAAAAATATAACAGAGGCGACCATAGCCAAACGGCTTTGGCGTAATATACGTTTGAGATAGGTCTTATTTTCTCCTGCAAAGTCTGCTTCAGGCAGAATTTGGGACTCAACCAAAAATCGAATGAAGTACGGTGTTTCTGATAGTTGAGTATGCTCAGAGGCAATGATTGGAAGGTTGAAATAGGTACTACAACTTTTAGCTAGTAAATTGTACTTACGTCCACCTTGAAGGCACGAAGAAAAAAATAACTCTCTTAAATCTAAATAGTAAGAACCACGATTAACCTCACTTAAGCGTTGAACGACATATTCAATCTCTTTTTGACAAATCTCAAGCTGCTTTGGAAATGAGAGAATAGCTTGTTTCTCTTTGGTATCATTCGATCCAGAGGTAGAATCTAGGGCATTTTTCTCGATAACTTTAACTAGGTTATCGAAGCTATCGCGGTAGTAGTCTAGCAGAATCCCTTTAGCGTCTTTAAGAGCAATAGATAGATACTCAACATTGTGTTTGAGAGGGCTTAGCTGAATATACTCTTTGAAGCCTTGTAGTTTATCTAATTTAGACACAATCATATAGATTGGAAGAGCTGTATTGGTACGTTCGCAGATAGAAGTAACGCGCTCAATCAGGGCCGTTAGGGTATAATCGATTTGTTCTTCTTCAGAAATTATTAAAAACTCTAGGTCAGTAAAGAACAAACAACCTGCAAACGGTTTACGAGGTCGACTCTTAAGCACTTCGGCAACTAATGTTGCCCATAATAATGTGTCAGAAGCAGAGACTTCTTGAAATATTAACCTTTGGTCTGGTTTTAGGTACACGGCTTCGTCAGACTCGTACCATTCAAAAAAATCATTTTTTGCAGTCTTTGAATTATCTAGAGTTTTGATCGCATTTGAACTAAACAAGAACTGCTTTTTACCCGCAGCGCGGTTGCCGAGTAGCAAATAAATCGGTTTGCCTTTAGAGCTAATAAGAAGTGGTCTCAAAACTAAGCCCAAGGCTTCTTCTTCAGTTTCAAGTTGTTGATCGCGACTTTGTTTTTTCTTTCTAAAAAAAAGTACCGCTTGATAAGCTAAAAATACAAGAGCGATGATACCAATGCCGATAAACCAAATCGTCTTTGTTACAGTATCAGGTGCCCAGAAGTGAGCAGCAGAGAGTCCAACAATAAACACTAAGGCGAGTACAGTGGAGAGGAAAATCGGATGACGTATTATATTTTTTAACATGGTTATTCAGCCACAACTTTATCTAGTGATGTTTGGGTTTGTATCGTCTTGAGCTGAGCGATTTTATGTAAGTAAACGTTTATCAAGACTAGGGAGCGATCAAGCTCGGTTGGATCATTGGTCTTTTCGGCATATTCAATTCGCCCTAGGAGAGGAAATAGTGAGTTACTATATTGATATGCAAGTTTGGTATTGTTGTTATTGTCACCAAGTTTTAAGTTTGCAATGGCTGTTCGTGCACGTGAAAAGCGATTACTGATGTCTTTAAAGTCTTGTTCCATCTGACTTTCAAAACGATTAAGCTCAGTTGATAATACTTGCACGGAGGATGAGTCTGAATAAAGGTTCGCAAGGTTATCAGTAATTTCGATCAACTTTGATAATTGACTTACTTTCTCTGGTGAGCGATCTAAGTCAAAAACTGCCTTATCAATAGCACTAATGAGTGGCTGTTTGAGCTGCTCGATAGTGTTTTGTTTTTCAGCACTGAGGCCTTGTGTTACTTGTAGTAAGACCGAGATATTATTTGAAGCAATTTTTTGTTTGTATTCCGTTAGCAATTGTTCTTTTTTTAGATAAAATGCACTTAAAGCAAATATAAAAACACCTACGACAACGGCGATGGTCCACACGGCAGAACGATTGCTTTCTGGTTTAGTTTCAGGCTCAGGTAGTGTTTGATTTGCTAGGGGATTAATTTTTACCGTTATACCAGGCGCACTATTATTTTTTGCCTGCGCCTTTTCTGTTTGTTGTTGAGATTTCTTTTTCTCTTGTTCTTTTTTGTCCTCAATATCTTTGATCTCATCAATGAACTGACTAAACATACGTCTTATTCCACCGAGTGAGGGAGCTTTGTGCCCAAAATAGAGTCTCAGTTCTTCTTCTATTCTTAAGCAGACTCTGTGCCCAGCTTCGAGGACAGCTTTATCTTCAAGGTTGATGTTAAATTGTTTGACTCTTTTTTCACCATGCTCCGCTAACCATTCAAATGCGCCTATTCTAGCGCTAGACTTCGTTACTTCTGGGTAAGACGATGACCAATAAACCACACATAAATCTAAAATAGCATTGAGTGCATCGACAAATCCGCTCAGACCATCGTTATGTGCTGAAGCTACTGCGTAATAGCAGCCACAACGTAAGTCTTTGCTCTTACTTCTAAGTATCCCTTTGGACAACTGCTGTACTTTTTTCCAAGAGACGCGCCCCGTTACTTTATTGATATTGTTTATTTGTCGTTTTATCTCCTCAAAATCTTCGAGGTTGTTCGGGTTGACTCCACAAGGAGTCTGCTCGTTTATTGGCCGTCGAGCGAAGTCTGAAAAGTACATTAATCCTACCCAAGTGACGCTAGTTATAAAGACTCAACCAAGTTTATATAAATTCTTAATTAAGGTGATTAATTATCAAAAAGGTTATTTTACGTGGGAGAATGGTAATTTGTAGATAATATATTGATTAAAAATGATTAAAGTTTATTAACTGTGAACGATGTCAGTTAGTACTAAAGTTTAGATGATATTATTGTAATTATCGTCCGGTTGTATAATAGCCATTTGGTTAAATAAACGCCATGCTATAAATATGATTGAGTATACAAATAATTTCACATAAAAGTGAGTTCTTTAAATCGCCTGTATGAAATTTTCCAGACAGTCGAAGTGTCTATTTTTCTAGGGAATAAGAAGGTAACACTAGGAGAAAGGAAATAATTGTGTGGGATTTTTTTTTCGCTATTGAATTTGTAACTTACCCTGTTATTTTGCTCACTTCTTTATTTAAGTTTTTACTTTAGACCTTTTGAGGGTAAAAGGATGAGTAAGTTAAGTCTGTGGGGTTTATTGGCCCTAGCATGCACAGTATCGACGGCAGTCAATGCGAAGGGAGAGCGCTACGGTGGCTCTGTAAGTATGTTGAGTATTGATTCGATAGAATACGAGCAAGGAGACAGTGGTACCGCTGATACAATACGTTATGGCTTCGTGCATACTCGACCAATCGATGAAGATAATAATCGTTGGAGATGGTGGCTAGGGTTCAACTACCTTAGTGAGTCAATTGATGCACCGGCAAACGGCATTTATCAAGAAGTTACCAATTATGAATTACGAGTTGTTCCTCAGTATGCATTGGGTAACTGGTCAATTTTTACACCTTACATTGGCCTAGGTATTTCAGCCGCATATAGCCAATATGCTAATCGTTGGCCAGTTGATGGTGATGGATTCAAGTATGGTGCACAACTTGATGATATTGACCAGTTTGAAGCAGGTGCGGTAGCAACTATAGGTACAGTAATTAAATTGGGGAGTAATCCGGACGCCCATATCCAAATTGTTCCACAAGTTTCTTACATTCTGCCAATCTACAACGATGGTTTAGGTGGGCTTGAACTTTCAATGTCACTCCTATTTTAGAGGGTAATAGCTTTGTTAGAGCGCTTGGTCATAGTCATATCTAAGCACCCTGAAGAATATACGGGAGCAAAATTTGTAGAATTGCCAGACAGTGGTGGCTCTATTGGGCGTAACCCCGGTTGTTCAGTACCTTTGATTGATCATAATCGTTACATATCCAGTACCCATTGCCTTGTTAGTATATATGGTGATGCATATTATATTAGCGATGTTAGTACTAATGGCTTGATTATAAATGGAAATAAGTTACTCAAGAACCAACCAATTCCGATTCATGAAGGAGATACGATTACTCTAGGTCAGTATGAGTTATCAATCAGTGTTGAGAGAGAGACGGATACCTTAGATATTGCTTGTGATATTACTCCAGATAGGGATAACAAAGATCCATTATTGAATTTGGAGGAGATTGAATTTGAGCTGGAACAAGAAGGGCCATTAGAGGAAATTTTCATTGAGACTCAATCAGAAGAAACTGATCTGTCCGATCCTATGACACATTTAGATTTTTCATTAAAAAAAGATGATAACCATCTGATTAGAACAGAAGATCATGCGTCTGAAAGAGTTGCGGCAGTTGACGAGTCTACACGCCAGCTTGTTGATGATAGTTTAAGTGTTTTTTCCGAATTTGATGCTCCGAGTTTAATTCCTGAGGATTGGATGTCTGGCGAGGAAACTCGCACTATTGAGGTCGTGACGCCAAAAGAGTCAGCTTTAGATATTAAAGCTGAACAGTCTAGTCGCCAGTTAAAACCTTCTTTCGAGCGTTCAGTTCAAGAATGGGAAGAAATGGCCTCTAGCCACGAAACACATCAAGTGAATGAAAATGAGATAAAAGCGACTTCAGAGAAAGGTGGAGTCATTGACGCTTTCAGAAAGGGATTAGGCATTACGGATAACTCTTTATTGGAAGAAGATCCGCGTCTTTTTGAACAAATGGGTATGTGCTTACGCTTGTGTATGACTAGGTTACAGTATGAACTTGTTGAAATTGAAGAGTTGAAACAATCTCCTGCGGCTACAGACACTGATCTTATTAGCTTGATGCTTGACCTAAATAAGCAGAGCATGCTCTCACCTAATGAGCTGGTGGAACAAATGCTTGATGAAATTAGCGAACATAAATCGCTCTATGAGCAAGCACTAAACAGTTATGTTCAACAAAGTATTAGTCAATATGACCCGATAGTATTTGAGCAAAAACATGAAAATAAAGGCTTTTTGATCAAACAAAAGCTTTGGGACTCATATAAGTTACATTATTTGGAGAGTTTGAAAGGTGTTCATGGTATTGGCACAAAGAAACTCGTACAAGAAAACTATAATAGGCTGTTAAAAGAAAAACATGCGTAAATATATCGTCATTATATTCCTGTTATGCTTATCGGGCTGCTCGATGTGGGAACAGTTTAAAGAATCGAGTGGTATTACGCCGGAAACCTCTTCTATCGAACTGATAATTGAAGCATCTCCTCAGCTTAACCTACGTAAAAAGGGCCAACCTTCCCCAGTTATATTGCGTATTCATGAACTAACATCGCCTGTTTTGTTTCGTAATCTTGATTTTTTCGCTTTGTTTGATAATGACAAAGAGTCTCTCGGTGATGAATACATAAAGCGCTATGAGTACCAGCTAAAGCCGGGTGAGAAAATTCACCAAGTCTTAGAATTGGATCCTGCCACACGAGCGCTAGGGTTTTCTGCCGCTTTTCGTGACATTAATGGCTCATCATGGAGAAAGCTTGAACTAATTGAAGAGAAATCTGAGTACTTCTTGAAACTTAAGCTAGAGGAAAGCGAATTATTGTTCGACTCTACGCGTGGAATTGAACAAACTTATTTTTAAGGAATATCAAGATGTCATTATATAATCCGGTGGTGTGGCAAGATGGTATGTTCATGAAGCCACAGCATTTCCAACAGTTAGATCGATCTCAAACTAAACGAAATAGTATGTTGTTCTCCAGCAGTTCGCCCTTATTTTGGGGGGTAAATCGTATAGAGATAAATACTGAGTTGTTGACACAGGGTAAGATTGCTGTGACAAGTGCGGCGGGTATACTGCAAGATAAGACGCCTTTTGATTTGCCGCTTCTTGCAGATGTCCCTGACGTTAAAGAAGTCGATCCTTCTATAACAGATAAAGTTATCTATTTATGTTGCCCACTACCGTCAGAGCGAGAGGAGTTGTTTGGTTCTGATAGAGATGATGCTCGTTATATCGTCGGTTATCAGGATGCGGTTGATTCTTGTTACGATAATGAAGATACCGCTAATATTGCAGTTGGAAAATTGAAATTTTGCCTGATGTACGAGGACGAGGATCGAAGTGCTTTTACTGGTATTCCAATCCTCAAAGTATCAGAAGTGAAAGCGGATGGTAGTGTTGTTCTTGATGAGCGTTATATACCTACTTGTATTGATATTAAGGCATCAGAATTATTGGCAAAGTTTACTAATGAATTTGCCTCTATGCTAAAGCATCGTGCTGAGTCCATCGTCGAGCGACTTGGTACAGTGGACCAGCAGGGAGTTTCTACTGTATCAGACTTTATGCTTTTACAAGCGCTGAATCGTTATGAGCCGCTATTTTGGCATTTTTCGAGCGTAGAAGGAGTTCATCCCGAGTCTTTATATCGAATTCTTCTCCAAGTTGAAGGCGAGTTGTCTACCTTATGTTCAACATCACGCAGGCCACCAGATTTTGTTGAGTATAACCACGGTGACTTGACTCTCTGTTTATCAAAAACACTTGATCATTCCAAGCGAACTCTGAGTGTAATGTCTGAGCAACGAGCTATACCGCTGACACTCCAAGAGCAGAGTTTTGGCATCCGTACTGCTGTGATTCCGGATAAGAAGGTTGTCGAATCCGCAACCTTTATCTTGGCAGTTAAAGCGGATGTTACACTTGATATTCTTCATACACAGTTTGTAAGTCAAACTAAGGTTGGAGCTATCGACAATATACGCGATTTGATTAATCTTCAATTACCGGGCATTAGCATCAAGCCTATGCCAGTAGTACCTCGAGCTTTACCTTATCATGCTGGCTATACCTATTTTGAACTTGAGAGATCAAGTGAGGAATGGGCAGCACTTGAGAAAGCTTCAGCTATTGCTATACATGTTTCCGGTGACTTTGCCAATCTATCACTTCAGCTATGGGCAGTGCGAGTATGAGCTACATAGATAACGATGTTACTGTTGTACTTTTCCAACCTGACCCAGGTAAACCAATGGAGGTTATGCCTGCCCCTGATTTATCTAGAAACATTGCAGTTAAAGACCCTAATATTGAGACTATGGGCGTTAATCCTTTGGTTGATCAGTTTTCATGGTTAATTGCCAGTCTGTCTTGTATGTCTTCTATTCCATGGTTGGAAGACCCTCAGCCATTTAGGGAGCAAATTGCGAGAGAAATTCGTAAAGGCGAGCGTAAATTGAATGAGATGGAAGTTGATAGAGCATCTGTTCTGGTTATCCGCTATTGCTTATGTGCCGCTATCGATGAAGCGGTATGCCGTCAAGAGTGGGGAGCAAATAGTAATTGGAGCCAAAATAGCTTATTGGCGGAATTTCATAATGAGACCTCTGGTGGTGATAAGTTTTTCACCATACTAGAGCGACTAAAAGCTGATCCTAGACGTTACCGTTACGTGATTGAGTTGCTGTATCTTCTTATCCAACTCGGCTTTCAGGGTAAGTATGGCCGCGAAGAAAGGGGACAAGAAAAGCTCGCAGATATCGCAAATACCATTTATCGCTTAATCAAGGATGAGCGGATGGCTGAAAATGAGAAAGTTTCGCTGGTTAATTTAAAAGCTAAATATCTCAAACAGCCTTTGAAGCGTGTTATTCCTCCTAAAGTGACCCTTGGAGTGTCTGCTTTATTATTTTCAGTTATGTATCTCGTTACCTACGTGATCATTAATACAAACTTTCATAATCTGCTAAACAACTTTCAGTAAAAAAGTCTGCATTCTGCAGACTTTTGTCTCTAAAACTATTCACTAAGTCTAGAAATTACATCTAATTTTTTACATTATCCTGTATTTTTAGGTGTGAACAAGTAGCCACCTACTATTTGAATTTAGTGGTCAGGTAGTTTCTAGTATCCCATTTATACTATTTTATTAGCAATATAATAAGAAAGTTAAGTTAAATTTTTGTATTTACTAATACATTAATGTAATCATTATTGATTACAATTAACACATCTTAAACAAATATTCTTTTGTGAAAATTAGTTAATTATAAATTGAGAGCAAATTAATTATTAAATTAAAAATTAATAAGAATTAATTAATTTGATAGATAAATATAAATGCATGAAATAGAGATTAAAACTAATGAAATATATGAAAATAATGGAAAGTATATAATAAACATAGCCTTAGCATCTAATGAGTTAAGTATTCCTTTGTGAAAACCTATTAAAAACAAATAGATAGCAACAATTAACATTGGGGTAACATTTCACGATATATGAGATCTTGCTCAACATTATGCAACTAAGTTCAGAAATTGTTTGAACTGTAATATTAAGTCTTTACCTTAAAATAACAGAACAGGAATGATAGGTTCCTGACTAATATATAACTAATGACGTTGGTTGGTGTTTATTTTAAGCACCGGTGATATAGCAGAAAAATATTTTCTGTTACGAATGGAGTCTCATCGATGAAAAAACTTGCTTTGGTCACAGGATCAAAAGGTGGTATAGGTTCTGCAATTTCTTCGCAGTTAGTTAAGGACGGTTATCGTGTAATTGCAACCTACTCTACAGGTAATTATCAGAGTGCTTTAGATTGGTTTGGTGAAAAGCAATTTAACCAAGATCAAGTTCGCTTATTTGAGCTTGATGTGACCGACACAGCGCAGTGTGCAGATAGGTTAATTCAGTTATTACAGGAAGAAGGAACCTTGGATGTTGTGGTCAATAATGCAGGTATTACTCGTGATTCCACATTTAAGAAGATGAATGCTTCAGCTTGGAAAGATGTGATAGACACTAATCTAAATAGCGTATTTAACGTAACTCAGCCCCTGTTTGACGCTATGTGTGAGAAAGGTAATGGGCGCATCATTAATATATCTTCTGTAAATGGTTTAAAAGGGCAATTCGGCCAAGCTAACTACTCAGCGGCAAAAGCTGGGATGATCGGGTTTTCGAAAGCGCTTGCAGCAGAAGGGGCAAGAAGTGGCGTAACGGTTAATGTTGTGGCTCCAGGTTATACGGGTACACCAATGGTTGAGCAGATGAAACCAGAAGTCTTGGAAGCAATCAAGGCTCAAATACCGATGAAACGTTTGGCGACACCAGAAGAAGTTGCTCAGTCTGTATCGTTTTTAGTCAGTGATGCTGGTGCTTATATTACAGGTGAAACTTTGTCTGTAAATGGCGGCTTATACATGCATTAAGGTGAGTGACCAATGGAAAAAATTTATATTGTAGCTGCTAAACGAACCCCTATTGGATCCTTTGGTGGCACTCTGAAAGACATTTCTGCCGGTGATTTGGGTGCTGTTGCGATTAAAGCGGCATTAGAAGCAGGGAATATAGAACCAAAACTTGTTGATGAAGTAATTGTTGGCAATGTGGTTGGTGCTGGACAAGGTATGGGGATAGGTCGTCAAGCGGCTATTTATGCTGGTATTCCTGCTAATGTTCCTGCTTACACTTTGAATATGGTTTGCGGCAGTGGAATGAAAGCATTGATGGATGCAGTTAGCCATATTCGCGGTGGCGATGCTTCTATTGTTGTGGCTGCTGGTGTAGAAGTGATGTCTCAAATCCCTTTTGCTACCCCAAGTAACATCCGCGATGGTCATAAAATGGGACATATGAATCTGACTGACCTACTAATTAGTGACGGTTTGACTGATGTGTTTAATCAATACCATATGGGGATGACAGCGGAAAATGTTGCTCGTGAAGTAGGGGTCAGTCGAATTCAGCAAGATGAGTATGCCCTTTCAAGTCAAATGAAAGCCGCCGCTGCAATTGAAGCCGGTAAGTTTGAAGATGAGATTGTTGCGGTTGATGTAAAACAGCGAAGAGATACCATTAGATTCTCGACGGACGAGTATCCTAAAGTCAACGCAACGCTTGACGGTTTAGCTAAGCTGCGTCCAGCGTTTGAAAAAGAAGGCTCAGTTACGGCTGGTAATGCTTCGGGTATCAATGATGGGGCAAGTGCCATTATTGTTGTTAGCGAAAGCGCGGTCCAAGAATTTGGATTCAAGCCTATAGCCGAAATTGTTAGCTATGCTCAATCAGGCCTTGAGCCAGAGATCATGGGGCTAGGTCCTGTGGAAGCCGTCACTCAAGCATTGAGTAAGGCTGAGATTTCAGCTGGTGATGTTGATCTTTATGAACTCAATGAGGCGTTTGCAGCTCAAGCTTTGGGTGTCATACACCAGCTGGCTGATATTCATAATATACCAAGCAGCTCTATTTTGGAGAAAGCAAACGTAAATGGTGGAGCGATAGCACTTGGTCACCCGCTTGGAGCATCGGGAAATCGAATTTTGGTTTCTCTAGTTCATGAGCTAAACAGAAGAAATGGTAATTATGGCGTTGCTTCCCTGTGTGTAGGCGGGGGTATGGGCACGGCAGTAGTCGTCAAGTCAATCGCTTAAGTTCGAGTTAGTCGAATTTAAGCCAACAATAATGGAATTAACCCAGGAGTATTAATATGTATACTGACTTTTTTAAATCTTTCACTGACCAAACAGAGAAAAGCCTAGAACCCTATATCAAGTTCAACAAGCTTGTTACTAAGAATGTTGAAGTATTAACAGAGCTTCAATTAAATGCAATCCGCACATACAGTGAGATGGGCCTAACTCAAATGAAAGCAGCAAGTGAAATTAAAGATGCTACTTCTTTAACAGCTTTTAATGGCCAGCAATTGTCTGTTCTTTCTAAATTATCTCATCAAATGATGGACGATAGTAATAAGCTACAGTCAATTGCTAAAGAGTTTAAAGATGATGTTGACCAATTGACAACGGAAAACCTTAAGACAGTGACTCCAGCATAACACTGACTTGTGTGCCGCTAAACTGGCGGCACTTTTCCGAACATAGGAGTAGCAATATGTATCAACACTTCTTTTCGGACTACCTTGTAAAGCTTCAAGAAACCAATCAACAGTGGTGGGAAGATTTAGAACTAAGCAGGGCAGCCGTTAACTCCCCTCTCAACAAAGCAATGCAAGAAGTCAACTTCGAAGACACCTCAAAACTTTTTGAAAGTGCAGCAAATCAGCCAGCGGCAATACTACAAATTCAAGCTGAATGGTGGCAGCAACAGCTACAAATTTGGCAAAATGTAGCATTAGCACAAAATGGTGAAACGATTGTTGAGGCAGAGAAGGGCGACAAAAGATTTTCTAATGAAGAGTGGCAGAATGAAATCTTCTACAACTTCATTAAGCAGTCATATTTACTTTTTAGTCAGACATATTTAAAAACAATCGATAGCATGGAGGGCCTAGACGAAAAAGCAAAAGAACGCATTAGTTTTTTCTCACGTCAAGCGCTTAACGCGTTGTCGCCAAGTAATTTTATTGCAACTAACCCTGAATTGTTAAAGCTGACGTTGGAACAAAACGGTGAAAACCTTTTGTCGGGGCTTGAACAGTTAAAAGAAGATATAGAATCGAGTGCTGACATTCTAAAGATCCGAATGACAAACAATAATTCATTCCGGTTAGGCGATGATGTGGCTAATACTGCGGGTGATGTTGTTTATTGTAATGAGCTATTCGAACTGATTCAGTATCGTCCGCTTACTGAAAATGTTCATGCTACACCTCTACTGTTTATTCCTCCATTTATTAACAAATACTATATCCTTGATTTACGTGAGAAGAACTCATTAGTACGTTGGTTGCTAGAGCAGGGACACTCGGTATTTATGATGTCTTGGCGCAACCCGGGTAAAGAGCAAAGTCAGATTGAATTTGGAGACTATGTCACTGAGGGAGTAGCAAAAGCTGTTTCCGCAATTGAAGATATAACAGGGCAAGAACAAATTAATGCCGCTGGATATTGTATTGGTGGGACTGTACTGGCTAGCACTATTGCTTATTATGCCGCGAAGAGAATGAAGAAGCGCATTAAGAGTGCTACTTTCTTTACCACACTATTAGATTTCTCTCAGCCTGGAGAAGTCGGTGCTTATATCAACGATACAATCATTAATGCAATCGAAGCACAAAATAACGAAAAAGGTTTCATGGATGGGCGCTCATTGAGCGTAACTTTCAGTTTATTAAGAGAAAACAGCCTTTACTGGAACTATTATGTAGATAATTATCTCAAAGGGCAAAGCCCAGTTGATTTTGATTTACTCTATTGGAATAGTGATAGCACCAATGTTAGTGCCTCTTGCCACAATTTTATGCTTCGTGAGTTGTACCTAAACAACAAATTGGTGAAGGAAAAAGGCGTTAAGATTGGTGGGGTATGGATAGATCTTAATAAGATTAAAATACCGAGCTATTTTGTGTCTACGAAGGAAGACCATATTGCTTTGTGGCAGGGAACATATCGTGGCGCTCTTAATGTTGGTGGTAACAAGACTTTTGTTCTGGGTGAATCTGGACATATTGCAGGTATTATCAACCCCCCTGAAAAGAGAAAATATGGTTTTTGGACCAATGAAAGCTTAGATGAGAATGCAGACGAATGGTTAGCAAATGCAAAACATGCTGAAGGGTCATGGTGGACACATTGGAATCAATGGCTACTGAGTTTTAGCCCAGAAGAGCAACGTGAACCATTTAATGTTGGCAGCGAACAATTCTCTGTATTAGGCCCAGCCCCAGGGAATTATGTCAAGCAAGTACTTCCAATTGAAGAAAGTACCAGCTAACAGTTATTTTATGTAAGTTTGGCCCTGAGTGGATAATTCAGGGCTTTTTAGTTTTTATAAGAGTTGAAAGTCCTGCTATTGAAACATTTCATATCACTTCTCACTATTGATATATATGTTATTGTTTTTATAATAAAAATAAATATGTAAATAAATTTAAAAAGAGCTTAACACCCACCTTATTTATTCACGCATACTCATTTTTTTTCACTAAATAGATAGCTGATATTATGCAACATTTGAATTTCTAGTTATTTTTTAATCAATAATCAGGGCTCCTACCTAACAAGAAAAATGGATAATTAAGAGCTTTATTAAGGACATCTAAGCTTTCTTGTTTGCTTTTATAGATTGCATGTAGTTACCCTTCAATTTAGGTGAAAACGATGTTGGAAATTGCAAAAGATGTATCGGGTGATAAAGATGTATCGGGTGATATTGAGTTGTTTAATTTTGAAAGCCAAGTCCAAGAGCTATTTCGATTACTCAATCTCGGTATTGCAAAAATAGAGTCAAAACAAGCTACTGGGCCGAAATTTTCGGTAGAGCCTTTCCTTTATCGCAACGAATTGAGCAAATGTAATATTCCCAAGTATGGGCATACTTGCGAAGAAGCAATAACAGCACTTAGTACGATTGTAGAGGGAAGCCTTAGACCACAATCTAGTAATGAAGTGTATAACATGGTACCTCAACCTGCCCCTGAAACCGTTGCTGCCGCTTCACTTATGCAGCTTTATAATATCAATGCGATTATGGATAGTTATGGGGGGAAATCTCTCCTCTTTGAACAACAAATTTCTCGTTCTGTGGGACGTCTGATCGGTTGGGACCAAGCCTCTGGTATTTCATGTAGTGGAGGTAAACAAACTCTACTCTATGCAGTAAAATCAGCCATTGATCGGATAGCTCCTGAAGCAAAATTTCAAGGTGTGCCTCATGATCTTGTTATTTTAACTGCAGAAGGAGCGCATTATTCTATTGAGCATGTATGTGAACTGGCTGGGATTGGGCGAGATGCCTGTATTCGTATACCAGTTTCATCTTCAAATGGTCTCGATTCCGAGACTCTTCAAAATGTTTTTGAGCAACAGGTAAGACGAGGTAAACGTGTCGCTGCGATTATAGCTTGTGGTGGCACGACTTTGGATTTTTTATGCGATAACACAGCGACCATCTACGAATCTAGCCAGAAGGTTTGTAATCGTATGGAATTAGAATACTTCCCGTACTTACATCTTGATAGTGTAATTGGCTGGCTCTGGTTTAGCTTTGTTTCGGCATCTGAATTCGAGCTTTTTCAGTTAGGATTTTCACAGCAAGTGATCCAGAAAATTAAATCGGTGACTAGTCGTTTTATGGAGCTCGATAAATTTGATTCATTTGGTGTAGACTTTCATAAAAATGCATTATGCCCTTACTCGAGCAGCTTCTTTGTTCGTAAAAAAGCCTTAGAAGACGAACAATGCAGCAAGCAACCGCTTGGGTATGGCGATCTATCAGCTTTCAAAGAAACCTTTGAAAACTCAAGATCTTCTTCTGGTATTGCGAGTGCTTGGGTTGCGCTTCAACGTTTTGGTATTCATGGGCTCAGAAAATATTTGGGTAATTTGCTGACTTCAGCAGAAAGGTTGAAGTCGGTATTTTCCGATGAGCAGGTTTCGATCTTGAATGAGTCGTCATGTGGTTGGGAAGTCATTTTCAATATTAAGCCAACTGATGAACTAAGCAGTCGTTACAGCCCTGATTTATTACTTGAAGGTTTTTATGATTATATGCAGCAGTTAGTCATAGCAGGTCAAGATGTTCCCAACGTTAGTATCATTAAATCTTTCCTAAACAACCAACAAAGCAATGCTAATCATGGCCTGATTATATACAACATGAATCCTAAACTGACTGATAAGGATTGTGAGGTAATGAAAGCCGATATTATTGAGTGTTGGAATGACTATGCTCAAAGTATTACTTGCGGTATTACCGATCTTAACCAGTTAAGTATTAACGAACCAATTCGCTAGTTCTCAATTCCATCTTTTCTATCAAGCAAGACTTTAACCTAGTAACCCGCTCGGTGAGTGGGTTCTTTCTGCCTTAGGAGTCACCAATGGTAAAAAACCCTGTAACAACTACGACGTTAAATGAGATTTCTCAGCAAAGAGATCATACGGACGAGTCGAATGCTACTTTGTCTGTTAAAAAAGTAGAAAAAAAACTCAGCAGAAGTAATAGTTCTGTTCCTAGTAGGCCTTCTGGTCCAATGAAAAAAATACAACCTCAACGTCAGCATAGTAGTGATGAATCTTTTGTTAGTCCGAAGACTGATTCATCGAGTGGCCAATATTTGCATGTAAAAGTGATAGGTAGGAGTCATCTCGTTCAATTGGAGAATCAATCACTGATTAAAGGGAAAACAGAACTAGAGATTGGCGAACAAGATTCGCTAACGATTGATGAATCTAAAGTTGTGATATCACGTAGAGGTCCTAACCAAGAGGTATTTGACCAAATTGATTCACGTAAACCTTCAATGTACAACTGGTACCCGGTTGTAACAATTAACGATAAATTGGTCAGTGAAGATTGGTATGTACGAGAAGACGCCTTTGTTAATGAACAAGGTTTACATGTTGTCGCTGAGCCGGCCACAGAACAAGATGATAAAAGAGGGCGTCCACAAGCACGTCAACTGTTTGATTTTCCGCAGCCACCAGCGCTAATAGGAAAAAAGCTCGAATCTAAAGAAGTCGATAACTTTGTAAGTAAGCTAGGTTCAGGTACTCAAACCATCGATGTTAAAGAGGAAATCAAAAAATTCACCAACATATTGGCAGGTACTTATGGGGGGACCTGGATGTCAATATTGTATGGATCCTACGCCTCTGGTAATCAGCGAGTGAGCACGGACGAGCAGCCAGGTTCGGATATTGACGTAATGTTTTCTTGCGATAACGAAAGCCATGCACTTTACAGAGAAGAACTCATTCCTAAAATCACCGAATGTATTTCAGCGCTTCATAAACGCGTTGGCGCTGTGGTAGATGATGAAGTCCCCGCAGATTCCAAACACTTAATAAGTGCTGATGAAATGATGGAAGCGGCTTCCCTTCATATGTATTACCCAACTAATACTGAAGGCGTTGCTGATAAAGTTCATATTGATCCATTAAGATTCTTCCTCGATAAAGAAGTGTCTTTAGATGGTATTACTAAGTCAGAAAGCCAAAGGTTTAGCCCTGAATTTTTAAAAAGCAAATATTTAAGGTTGAGGTTGCTATTCAATATCATGACGACTCCAAATGTGATCCATTCTAAAAACGAAGAGGCGGTAAAAATCCTTACTGGTAAAGTGAAACAATCATTGTTGGACATGAGTCAAGATTTGCAGGAACAACTCGGGGATAAAGCAAGTGCTAGTATTGAGCAACGAATTCAACTTCTTATGGGGCAAGGTGAGAACAAAGGGGAGTATTGGCTGGGTTATAAACAAGACCGGAAAGGTGTTGAAGAAAAACTTAAATCATTACTTGCCTTAGATAACCCTTGATCTTTAGGTTTAAAAGGCTAAACATCTAATTTTACCAAGCCTTTCGTCACGTAAATACGGCTCTTTATTGTTTAAAATATCTTAATATTAAACATAGGCTTATTCTTACTATCGCAAGGCTATTTTTGTTGCATAATATCGATTGTAATTTTTCTAAACATCTGATTATGATGTCATTCATATCTAGAGAAAGGAATCGTAATGAAAACAATTGGTATTATTGGTGGTATGAGTTGGGAGTCAACTTCAAGCTACTACAAATTCATCAATCAGGCAGTTAATGATGAAAAAGGAGGGCTGCATTCAGCCAAAATTATTCTTTATAGTGTCGATTTTGCCGAGATCGAGTGCTTACAGAAAAGTGAAGAGTGGGGCAAAGCTGCTGTAATCTTGAGTCAAGTAGCACAGTCACTGGAAAATGCTGGGGCTGATTTTATTATTGTTGCTACCAACACTATGCATAAGGTATTTGATGAAATACAAGAAGGGGTGTCAACTCCTTTGTTGCATATAGCCGATCCAACCGGTCAGAATATAGTAGATAAAGGAATTACTAAAGTAGGTTTGATCGGAACTGCATTTACGATGGAACAGGACTTTTATAAGCAACGTCTTAAGAGCAAATTTGGCATAGAAGTTATAGTTCCAAATGGTGTCCAGCGTAGACTCGTCCACGATGTGATTTATGATGAGCTGTGTGTAGGAAAGATAAGTGCTCGTTCAAAGCAGGACTTTAAAACAATCATTGAAGATCTAACAGCAGAAGGTGCCCAGGGTGTAATTTTAGGGTGCACTGAAATAGGACTTCTACTTGATAGTTCTGATATAGATATTCCAGTATTCGATACAACAGCAATACATGTTCAAGCGGCAGTAAGAGAAGCTTTATATAATAAGTAAATAGCTCAATACCTAAGAACAAAAGCTTAGCTAAGCGTTAAAAAGATGAAGTAAGCGTAACTCCATCTTTTTATGCGAGCCGTGTTTAGAAGTTAAATTGCTCTAACTTTGTTTGAATGATGTCATCCGCGATGAATTTGTGAGTGGCTGTTGTTGGATGAGTCACTCCCCAAAAGACATATTTATCTGCACCATAGTAAGCACAATCATTAGTCAGTGAATGATTTTTCAGGTAGTCCGATGCTGAGTTTCTATTGATATTCAAACACGAGTCGGTCGCATTCTCGAACCCAAATGCTCTGGGGTCAGATGTGATTTGGTTAAACCTTTCGTGAGCATCATAAAGCACAATGGTAAGCCCTTTGTCCTTATAGAGTTTGGCTTGCTCTTTTATAAAAGCATTGAACTCAATGATGTTATCTCTAACAGTGTTGATTTCTTCAACCGTTGAATATTTAAATTGGGGCGCTTTGGTGGCATCAGGCAGGGTAAACAAAAGTATATTTGTTATTCCTGATTCAGTTAAACGAATCAGAGCGCTACTCAAATCAGCTTTTACGTCTGCAACAGAGCGGCCATAATTCATCAAATCATTGAGACCAAACTCCATCGTGACTAGGCTATTTTCTGGTTTGTAGTTTTCTGCTTTATTCGCATACTTGAGATAGGATGTAACTTGCTTGTACACACCAGTTAAAACCCCATATTGATTGACTCCAGCTGCTCCGCCTACTGCCCAGTTGTATAATGGCAGATGTTTATGTTGTGCAAGGTACTCGGTCCATACAAAACCATTTGAAAAGTGCCCTAAATACCATGAGCTTCTATTTGGAAATACCCATTGCGATGCATTGTATAAGTTACCAGTGTCTGACAAGCTGTCGCCAAAGGTGATGATTCTATTAATTTTTTCATTGTTAATGGAGTCATTTGTCCAAATACTGTGGTTGTATGAAATTTGGCTATCTGATGCGTAATACATCGGATCAGCCTCATCATAGGTCACCCCCAATGTTTCAATACAGCGTTCCTCAATGTCTGACTGTGTAGTATTGGTATAGAACATGTTCTTAACCGATACAGAAGAACGCCAATACCCCTGTATTTTGTAGTAAGTGCCATCTTCGTTTTTAGCCCATTCCCAATCAGCATCCGTTTCATTGCGGTTTTGAGAAATACGATACCAACATCTGACATAGGTGCTGGTTTGTCGGCCTTGAATCCTTTGGTCATATTCAGCATTTCCAAGTTTAAGATTTGTTGGCGTATCATCTGCGAGTGCTGGTGCCGCCAAGGTGCAACCAACTAAAAGTAGAATTTTATTCATGATCCTTCACTTATTATTCTGATTGTAGAGTGTTTGCTCATCTTTGATCGCATGGCGTGCACTTAGCAGTCAAAATATTCATGAAAAAAATCAATCAAGATTCGATTGAGATCAAACTTTATACAGAAATCTTTAGTTACCTAGGTGTTAAATTTGTGTGTTTTTATGGTGAATCTTGTTTCTAATATGAGAATTGTTGCTTATATGAGAATTGTTGCTTATATTGATTATCTGGATTGACTTGGTAAAAATTTAGAGAGCTAAAAGAAGTTTTTGCAGACAAAAAAAAGCGCAACCGTCGTTGCGCTTTTGGCTAATTATTAATAATGGATTATAGTTTGACGTCTATAAGTTTGGTGACTTTATCGCCATTGTCATCCATTACGGTTAAGCGAACTTGGTGATCTCCGTAGCTTGGGAATATGGCAGTGAACATGCGTCCACGTTTGATATCACCATTTGGAAGAACCCACTCAGTATCAACGATACGTCCATCAGCATCAGAGCTTGTTGACCACATTGTAACCAAACGACCTAAGTGTATGTATTTAGCCGTTGCTTTTGGCAAGATATTACCGTCTTCGACAAAAATCGTGTCTGTAGCTGTATGTTGGTCGCCACGGTTATCTGTGACAGTTAGAGAAACTGTATAGCGGCCATCATTTAGGTATGTCCAAGTAGGGGAGGCTTCTTTACTTGTTTCACCATTGCCAAAGTTCCACTCATAATCGACGATACTGCCATCAGGATCAGAACTCATATTACTTGCAATGACTGTCATACCATCGACAGATAAGGTAAATGCTGCGACTGGAAGTTGGTTAGGCTCGGGTACTTTTGATACTCTAATTACCCCATATGTGTTATCAGCGGCTTGTTCAATGACTTCGATAGCGACACCGTGTTCAGCTAATAGTTTTCCTGCATCTGGCGCTTGTGGATTAGAATAATCTTCATTATCAGCAAAGTAGGCATTACCTAGTAGGCTGACATCTCTCAATACATCACCTTCTTTATTTTCAAGTGTCATAGGTGATTGATCTTGAAGTGAGAAGCTTGCATCACGTAGTTGGTAACGAGTTTGTGCTGGAGAGCCAGATTTTTCCCAAATCATAGCGTTTTGGTCCGCATCAACAACACCTAACCAACCCTCACCAGGGTGCTTTCCTACCCAGTTATCGGTGATAGAGTCATCAACGTACCAGACGATTAAACCAGGTTCAAATGACATCAGGCTTCCAAAACGCTTGATATTATTTAGTCCTTCATCAACGTCATTATGGCTGCGCCATTGTAGTAGATAATAGTGTGGAGCTTCATTGACGCCATTGTTTAATCGGTAACCATTTAACGTAAAGCTTGAATCTGCTTCACCATCATCGATTAATGTTGCCACACCATCTGCTATGATTTCAATGTTGTCGACGTGTAGGCCTTCCATAGCTAAGCCACCATCGGTAATATAATCAAAGCCTAAAGCAACTGTTTGCCCAGACCATTGGGAAAGATCAAACTCAGCATCAACCCAGCCATCAGATTCACCAGAAATTGCAGGTACTAGGTCGGTAGTATTGGGATCATCTAGAGTGGTAATGCTACCAGCTATTTGCTCTCCATTGATAAGTACTCGTGCAAAGTCATAGTCTTTCTCGATTTGGTACCAAGCTTTAAACGCCAATTCTATATTTGTTGCCTCCGGCAGAGTAATCTCACGGGACATCGAGTTTTTGAGAGCATCACCTTTACCGGAATGAAAACCATAGCTACCGGAGTAAGGTTTTTGGCCTTCGGTACGTTTAATAGGAAGATCAATACGAACCATATTTGGCTTGTCATTGTCGATGGTCTGATGAAGAGTAATCTCTTCACCTTTGGTCGTAAGTTCATTAACGGAGAGTGTTTGATTAACAATCCACTTCCCTCCGATTGATTCCTGTAGAAATTGCTTTGCCCAAGAACTAAATGCAGTAGGCTGAGTGCCGCCAATTTTGCCAGCCCAGCTACCCGAAGACATAATAGACCAGTATGAGACAGGTTCACCTTTGCCTGTATATTGGGTGTCGTATTCATCGGGAAGGCCTAAGTCATGCCCGTACTCGTGGGCACAAACACCAGCTGCTGCATCAATCGGCTGAATAGTATAATCAAAAGCAGCATAGCTACCGCCAAAACGACTCGGAACTGTGCTGGTGGTCCCTTGTAATACATGATATTTACCAAGGTTATATCTATGTGACCATATAGCATCGTCTTCAAGTACGCCACCGCCAGCCTCTTCACCTACTGATGAATGAAAAACCATCAAATGGTCTATCACTCCATCAGGTTCACGGAAGTCACCATCTTGGTCGTAGTCATAGCGGTCTTCAATGTCGTAATCGGCAAGATTAATATTTGGATCTTGAGCTAATTGGTTGAGGGCTTCACGCACCAACTCTTGTGCATTAAGATCATTGTCTGTTGAGGGAGAATTACCCCCGTAGAATGCTGCATTTTTTGAAGCGCGATACCAACCGGCTGCTTGTCCTGCGACGCTGTAGCTTTTGCCTGACTCACTCTCATAATACTGACGCATTGAGATAAGGTTTTGCCCACTTGGGCCAATGTAGCCAGTGTTAGAGAAAAGAAGGCTCTGATAATGTTCTGGTTGATAGCTATCGTAGAGCATGTCTGTGTGATCAGATGTTAGCCGAT
Source organism: Vibrio pectenicida (assembly GCA_024347015.1). Lineage (GTDB taxonomy): Bacteria > Pseudomonadota > Gammaproteobacteria > Enterobacterales > Vibrionaceae > Vibrio > Vibrio pectenicida. The sequence continues at coordinate 749,572 of AP024890.1, forward strand.
TATCGTTCCAAGGTAAGTCAGGGAAATCAACGAGTACAGCTAGAACTTTATCAGTGCGCTTATCAGACAAATCAAAAGCAAATACATGCGCTTTATGCTGACCATTATTTGATTCAATAGATTTTAATATTTTTGCTCTTTGTTCGAGTGCTTTTTTACCGAACTGAGCATCGCCTTTAAAACCATTACCAAGTTTTTTATTTAGGTAGTTACTAAGAGCAAGTTTCTGTTCTTCAATAGAAGAACTTTCATCAATAATGCCTTTTCTTTCTAGCATTTCGATAATTTTTTCTTCATTCATGACACCTAAATCTATAGGTGTTTGAGCATTAACTCCGGCACTTAACAGTGCCATTACTGCTGTTGGTAGCAGTGTTTTCCTTATGCAAGCCATATTATTTCCTTATTATATTTTATTGCCAAACACCACTTTAAATAGTGGTTATAACGTTGCGTGAACAACTCCCATGACGGTGGGAGATTCTTAAATATATTTCAGTACTTAATCCTTAGGAGCTGAAATACATTGTTTGTTTTTTAAAAATTCATTGGTAGTTTTCTTAGTGTTATTATCGTTACTTTTGGTTTTGTTGAATCTATTAGCGAGGTAAACTTGGAGAGATTTAAGCTTTTCGTCATAGGATTGATTTTCACATATGACACCACGTTTCACTAGGGACGTAACTAGTTCCTCATCATCAGGAAGCGGATTAGCAATAACTGGAAAGGATAATATTATTAACAAAAAAACCACAAGCTTCATTCTTTCTTATAAACTACTTATATTTTTCAACAAAATATAACTATGAATTATAAAATGCAATGGTTGAATTTTAAACGATAAGACCTTGATCTATAGTTCAACATAATATGTAAACACCCCAAACGATTATCTGAGGTGTTGCCCATGATTACTTAGAAATAATTATTTTTTAGTGATTATTTTGATTTTAATAATTTGGTGAGAAAATTATTAAAATATATTCAGACCGAATACGCTTTTAATATTGTATAATGTTTTTTCAGTTTTGAACTTGGCTACTTCACTTCCTTTTGCCAATACTTGTAAAAGATAACTCGGTTCAGATAACAGTTTTTCACGTTCATGTCTTATAGGGCGTAATATCTCTTGTAAACATTCTTCCAATATTTTTTTTGTTGTACTATCTCCCAGCCCTCCACTTTGATAGCGATTTTTCAGTTCATTGATGTAAATTGTATCGGGATGAAACGCTTCAAGATAGGTGAAGACAACATTACCCTCCACAAATTGCTAAAGTACATGGTGATTTCTGCAAGTGCAGGAAGCTGTGAATGCAAACAAATTGTAGTTAGTGTAGGATCGATTCCTACGGCTAAATAGTCCGCGACAACATTAAGAATGTTAGAGGAAATTTTTGAAGGGTTACTGGCATTATCTGTTAAACCTTGCATATCTGCGACGAGTATTGTTTGGTCGTTGCTTTTCTGAAGCGCCACTCTTTGCTGTAATAATCCAACATAGTGGCCAAGGTGCAGAGGCCCTGTTGCTCGGTCACCTGTTAAGATAACCTGGTTTTGAGGTGCATTTGTTGGCTTTTTCATGAATTTATTCTCCGGCTTTGAATGATTCACTACTGGAGATAATTCATAGATACTAATGCCGTATGCTGTTATTCCAGCAGCATAGGAACGAAATAAGTCTTGGCTGCTCTAGTGAGAGCGCCACCAATTGTTTTGAGACGATATGAATGCGTTTAGTTTCATATTGGTAAATTTAACATAAGAGATTTCCATGTACAATGTTTTAAACGGGGTTATTCATTCAATTATAATAAAAACCCACAATAAAAATATTGATACTGGCCTTCTCAGAGAGGGTGGTAAACTTTTCTAAAAATCACATAATTATTAGATTAATTTTCTGTTTTTAATTAAATGATAGATAACAAGATAAAAAAATTCTCCAGGGAAATTCGTATACTGTGACACGTAATTAGTTCACTACAAAGTTATCTCTGACAAAGTAGTATCGTCTCTAGGTGAATGATCTCATGAATTCAAAGTCTCTATCTTTTCTGCTTTTTATTTCCGTTTGTATAATCTGGGGAACAACTTGGTTTGCCATGGAAGTAGCATTGGAAACTATTCCTCCCATTTTTGCTACGGCAATGCGTTTTATGCTGGCCGCACCACTTTTAGCTGTATTAGCTAAGGTATTTGGGCAACCGTTACTTTTTCCAAGAGGGAAGGGGAAATGGATATTAATTGTTGCTTTAATGTATTTTGCGGTTCCATTTACATTGATGATTTATGGTGAGCAGTATATCTCATCAGGCTTGGCTTCAATTATCTTTGCCAATATGCCAGTTGCAGTCATGTTGATGTCAGGCTTGTTTTTGGGTTTACGTTTAGCAAGCCATCAGTTGTTTGGCCTTGTTGTGGCCGTATTGAGTTTGTCATTCATTCTTGGGACTGAAATGCAGCTAGGTGGCTCAGACTATATTATCGGTACTGTCTGTCTTGGAATGGCGGTGGTTATTCATGCAGTTATGTATGTAATTGTGCAGAAACATTGTAAAGACATTCAGGTGCTGACTTATAATGCTGTGCCATGCCTTGCTGCTTCAGTATTGCTTTTTATCGTTTCTTTGATAGGAGAGCATATTGACTATCAGTCATTCAGTATGGAATCGGTATCGGCGGTAGCGTATTTGGGCTTAGTGGCAAGTGTCGGTGGCATTGTCGCTTATTTTAAACTTGGGCAAGTATCAACTCCGTTCCAAGCGTCTATTTGTTTTTTGATTTTCCCCGTTGTAGCTCTTTTCATATCCGCTTATGTAAATGATGAAATTTTATCTCTCCAGTCAATGTTACTTTTAGCGCCTTTATTAGCTGGGATTTTGCTAACTAAAACGCCAAAATCAGTGTTTGCTAGGCAAGAAAATCGAACCAATAAAGCGAGTGTGAATTTGTGAGTATGTATATTGAGTAAGTTCTGATATTTTTTAAGTCATATTGAAACCACTTGACAAGGTACTTGATTTAGCGGTATCTAACCATTTCTAAGATATAAGGTTATCACTATGATTGTTGTCTACAGACTTATCAAACTCGCTTTTATATGTGGTGTGTTTTTTACCATTTATGATCTTATTGAGCATGGGCAAATGACTTGGCCTATGCGGTTATTTGGTGTTACGTGGTAACTTTACTTTATGTGGCTGAGTTGAGTCTATGGCTTAAGGCATCACTAATGTAGTCGATAAATACACGTAGACGAGCTGGCATATACTTTGTTTGCGAATACTGCATAGCAACTACGCCATGATAGTTGCTCTTAATAGTCCAGTCGGGAAGGATAGGAACTACCCGCAATGATTCAATTGCTTCAGCAATAACAAAGTCATGAAATATGCCAATGCCGAGTGCCTGTTTAACACCATTTAAACGCATTTGTGAGTGGTTGACTGCATAGCGTCCTGTAACCGCGATAGAGTGGAACTCATCATCTTTGAAAAAGTCCCAAACGTCGTCGATCTCAGTTTCAGCAAGGTATAAGCAATCGTGACTTGATAACTCGGTTGGGTGCAATGGTTTGCCTCTTTTTTTGATGTATTCTGGGCTTGCACATAATACAAGATTGGTTTTGCCAATTTCTTTTAAAACTAGGTTTTCGTCTGGTTTATCAGTTAACTTAAAAGCAACGTCAATACCGTTTTTAAGTAGATCAATTTCTCCATCTGCGACACGTAACTTGAGTTGTATATCTGGGTATTGATGCAGAAAAGGCATCACAAAAGGCTGCAAAACTGAGTTAAGAAAAGCCTCAGGAGCGGCGATTGTAAGTGCTCCAGTTGGTTGGGTGTGGTTTGTGGTTGAAAGCTCCCAAGCTTGTTGTGCAGCGTTAACCATTACAATCGCTTGGTCATATATCTGTTGACCAGTTGGAGTTATGATCAAAGTACGTGTAGTACGCTCAAACAATTTAATCGATAGTGCATATTCTAGCCGTGTGATGAGCTTACTTAGCGCCGATGGTGTTACATTCAGTTTTTTCGCAGCGGCGGTAAAACTGCCTTCATCGACAATCAAAATGAATGAAGCGAGATCGGGAAGTAGGGAAATAAGTTTAGAATTAACCAAGTTAAAGCCTGAATATATCAATAGTTTGTTATTAAATTGGCTGCAAAGTAATCGTACGATTTAGCCACACAATTTCGTTACCAAGCCAACCATTTCATCGGGTTAATCTTATCATGTGATTCATGTCATAAAAAAGGACTATTTGTGCCTTAAGTTCATTAATGTTTTTCCAGTTGGCGGGATAATGAAAATGCTTGGCTTAGATTACACTAACGGACTGAGCTCAATGTCGTCACCATGGTTAGGTTTTCTGACTAAAAATACGGCTCTAGCACAATAAATTACATAATAATTAGCAAGGAATTTAACATGGCTTCTGCATTCTACGACCAGATCAAACAACAGATTGAAGAGGTAAAGGCTGAAGGTCTTTACAAATCAGAACGTATCATTACTTCTCAGCAACAGGCCGCTGTTAAGATTTCGACGGGTGAAGAGGTATTAAACTTCTGTGCAAATAACTACCTAGGCCTCGCAAATCATCCTGAGCTGATAGAAGCGGGTAAAGCCGGTATGGAGCAGCATGGTTTTGGTATGGCATCTGTACGTTTTATTTGTGGTACTCAAGATATCCACAAAGAGCTTGAGCAAAAGCTTTCTAAATTCCTTGGTAAAGAAGATACGATCCTCTATACCTCTTGTTTTGATGCAAATACTGGCCTTTTTGAAACTATTCTAGGCAAAGAAGATGCCATCATATCTGATGCGTTAAATCATGCTTCAATCATCGATGGTGTTCGTTTGTGTAAAGCGATGCGTTTTCGTTACTCTAACAATAATATGCAAGAGTTAGAACAGCAGTTGCTTGCTGCAAAAGAAGCGGGTGCACGCAATATTTTGGTTGTGACGGACGGTGTATTCTCGATGGATGGCGTTGTAGCTAATCTACCTGCTATTTGTGATCTAGCGGAAAAGTACGGTGCCTTGACTATGGTCGATGACTCTCATGCAGTAGGTTTTATGGGGGGAAGCGGCGCAGGGACACATGAATATCATAATGTTGTTGATCGTATTGATATTATTACTGGTACGCTTGGTAAAGCTATGGGTGGCGCGTCTGGTGGTTATACCGCGGGTAAAAAAGAAGTGATTGAGTGGCTTCGTCAACGTTCACGTCCGTACTTGTTCTCCAATTCAGTAGCGCCAGCCATTGTTAACGCATCCATTCGTGTTCTTGGTCTTCTTCAAGAAAGCGAAGATTTACGAAGTCGTCTTTGGGAAAATGCCAAGCATTTCCGTAATCGTATGACAGAAGCTGGTTTTACACTTGCGGGTGCTGATCATGCCATCATCCCAATCATGTTAGGTGATGCAAAAGTGGCAGCAGAGTTTGCAGAGCGTGCATTAGAAAAGGGTATATATGTGGTTGGTTTTTCTTTCCCTGTTGTACCGAAAGGACAGGCACGTATTCGTACACAAATGTCAGCAGCACATTCTCCTGAGCAACTAGATCGTGCTATTAATGTGTTTATCGAGGTTGCCCGTGACATGGAGATTATAAAGTAATGAAAATCAAAGCCCTGTCTAAACTTAAGCCTGAAGAAGGTATTTGGATGACTGAAGTGGACAAGCCTGAGCTTGGACACAATGATATCCTCATTAAGATAAAGAAAACCGCAATTTGTGGCACAGATGTTCATATCTACAACTGGGATGAATGGTCTCAAAACACAATTCCTGTACCTATGGTAGTCGGTCATGAATATGTGGGTGAAGTTGTCGATCTGGGCCAAGAGGTTCGGGGCTTTGAAATCGGTGATCGTGTCTCTGGTGAGGGGCACATTACTTGTGGTCACTGCCGTAACTGCCGTGGTGGGAGAACGCATTTATGTCGTAATACTGTTGGTGTGGGTGTAAATCGGGAAGGGGCTTTTGCCGAGTATCTGGTTATTCCTGCATTCAATGCTTTTAAAATTCCAGAAGGGATTTCAGATGATCTAGCGTCAATTTTTGACCCATTTGGTAATGCAGTACATACTGCGTTATCGTTTGATTTAGTTGGCGAAGATGTACTAATCACGGGTGCTGGGCCTATCGGTATTATGGCGGCGGCGGTGGCAAAGCATGTAGGTGCTCGACATGTGGTTATTACCGATGTGAATGATTATCGCTTGGATCTTGCACGTAAGATGGGTGTTACTCGCGCTGTCAATGTTGCCAGTGAAAGCCTAGAAGATGTCATGGTTGATCTTGGAATGACAGAAGGCTTTGATGTTGGTCTTGAAATGTCAGGTGTCCAAGCTGCATTTAGTAGTATGCTCAAAACTATGAATCATGGTGGACGAATAGCTCTCTTAGGTATTCCACCATCAGATATGGGAATTGATTGGAACCAAGTTATCTTTAAAGGTCTTGTGATTAAGGGTATCTACGGCCGAGAAATGTTTGAAACTTGGTATAAGATGGCATCATTGATTCAATCTGGCCTAGATCTAACGCCAATCATAACACATCACTTTAAGGTGGATGATTTCCAACAAGGCTTTGATGCAATGCGCTCTGGTATGTCAGGCAAAGTAATACTGGATTGGCAATAGTACTTTGATATTTTTTTATCAACTTTTATGCTTTGGTCTTAGCTAAGGTTGAAGATAGGGTTTCTAGCCGAGCGTTTATCGCTCGGCTACTATTTGTTTGATTTAAGTATTTACAAGTGAAAAAAATTGTAAATTTCGTTTCTTTAATACACTCTTCCCAACTTCATATTTAATCATACAGTATTCGCTATTACTAACATTGTCCTTCGATTTATGATGTCGCCGATTTGGTTAAACTTATTACTAAGGGAAGAGATATGATTAAGATAAATGTGATAGCAGGAAGCCTTTTAGTGGCTTTATGTAGCTATGTTCAAGCGGCAGAATGGGGATATCAAGGTGATATAGGCCCAGAGCATTGGGGAGAGTTTGCGCAAGAGTGTGCTGCTGGTAAGAACCAAAGTCCAATCGACATAAATGAAAATGATACGGTTGAAGCAGAACTCAAGTCTTTAGACATACAATATAACGGAACAGTGACGGGCTTAACGAATAATGGCCATACGTTACAGGCTGTTGTTCGTGGTAGCAATATATTCACTCTCGATGGTATTAAGTTTAATTTAGCGCAGTTTCATTTCCATACTCCTTCTGAAAACCATATCAAAGGTCATGGTTACCCTCTAGAAGCGCATTTTGTCAATTCAGATAAAGCAGGACATCTTGCTGTTTTGGCTGTGATGTTCGATCTTAATACACACAAGAATAAAGAGATAAGCAAACTTATTAAATCCATGCCAGAAACCAATCATACTGTCACACTAGACGCTCCGTTTTCGGTCAAAGATATGTTGCCGAAAACTGCCAAATATTATCGCTTTAATGGCTCTTTAACTACACCGCCTTGTTCTGAGGGAGTTCGTTGGATAGTCGCTAAGTCCCCACAGACTCTTACTTTGGATCAAGCGAAAGAACTGGAGTTGGTTATGGGTACAAATAACCGTCCGCTGCAAAATCATAATGCTCGAGTCGTACTTTCAAATGATTAGTTGACATCATTTTTACCTTTGGTTCTGTGATGTGCTAAGTTAATTCAGTCACAGAACCTATCAATTTAGCGTAACTCTATTTGTTAGCAATCAAAGCATATTGTCGAAGTAAGTCTGTTAAACTTGTCACCCATTCTATGGCGTTCTCTGGGGCTTCCTCAAGTATGGTTTCCACATGTTCGCAATGTACTGCAAGATTAATTGTTCGTTCTAGTTTAAAAGATATTGCATAAAAGTGCCAAAGTAAGAGCCTCTGCATACGCTTAGTGTTTTGAATAGGTTGTTCAGAATCATTAAAGAGTGCAGGTAATTGACTTAATGCAATAGCATTCATTCTCAGCATAGCGTCAAATTGTGCTTGAAAAAGCTTATCTTCTGAAGCCGTTTCATCGGTTTCAAACGTAAAGATCTCGGACATCGAGTTATCGTCTATGAGTCGATTTAGCATTTTAAGGCTCAGTTCTTGGAGTTCATCCCTGGAGGTATTTTCCAAGTATGAGAGAGTGTAATCTCGTTCCATAACATATCCATGGTTAATGTATTAGAACGCTATTTTATATCGCTGTTGATAGAAATCCAGTCTAACTTAGTAGATTAGAGTCCAATTAAATAGGCAAGGGTATATGGAGTGTAAACAAATAGCCCCACATGAAAGTGGGGCTATATATTGTTGTGTTTGCGTCGTGGTTAGCCTCTGACGTTGTTCGCGAATACTTGGTTCACGAGTACGTTAGTTGATACATTTTTAAAGCTAGATGGCTGATGATAATTTGCCAATATAATGCAGAGTTGTATTTTGATCTTATACTAAATTTGTGATCTTTGTTCATAGTTGTATATCTAGATGATGCATATTGTTGCAAATAAGATTTGAAGTTAAGTGATTGAAACTTGCACTCACAAGCCATCGTTTTACATCGATATCAGTGACTGTAATTGTTAGTATTGTGATTGTTGTAGGAAAATACCAATTAGTAGAAGGCAAATATATATATGCTACCTATTATCTAATTGTTCACTTTGTCTATCTGTACATATAAACTAATTATAGGTATTGAAATGAAAAAAATTGTTTTATTGTTTACTCATTTGGCTTGTGGAGCATTTGGTTTTGCTCTTGGGATCTATGCTTTACCTATTCTTACCCAGCCTGATTCTCCTACCATGAGCTCGGTTGAAAAAATTACCAATAACGCCATTTATACTGCAACTTTTCAACGTGATCGTAAAGATAGCGACTTTTTTCATTGGGGTGAAGGTTCGGTGTCAATTAGCAACCAAGAGATCGCTTTTGTAGGAGAATTAGCTCCTGGTCCAGATTATAAACTTTATTTATCACCTCAATTTATTGAAACAGAAAAGGACTTTAATGATACAAAACATAAGATGACACAGGTAGGTGATGTTAAAACGTTTGATCGCTTTGCTCTAAATCTACCTCAAGAATTGGATTTATCCCAATACAATACAGTTGTGGTTTGGTGCGAGACGTTTGGTGAGTTTATCACCTCTGCTCGGTTTAAGTAATTGCAGGAGCCATTCCATTATTGGGTATAGCCGATTGGTATACTTTTGTGGTTGTTTTAGAATGAAGTGTAGATTGGGGTTGATGCCCTTTCGTTATTCACTGGTGTAGGGAGTTTAGAGTGGAGAATCTACATCTTGTTATCAATTTTTTTCTGACTCATAAGTTTATCTTTACGTTATTTATTATTGGGCTTGTTGTTATTGTTCGAAGAATAATATTATCGAAAATTCGTGGTGATGTTGCTTTTGTAACAGAAAAACAACGCAGCTGGATGTCTAGAACAAAGAATGGCACATTTTCTATTACTGTTTTGCTGCTGTTCATATTGTGGAAGTCAGAAATAAATGAATTTGCGTTATCCGTTACTGCAATAGCCATCGCTATCGTGGTTGCGTCAAAAGAGATTATTCTTTGTTTCACTGGGTTTATTCAGCGTGCGAGCTCTAGATCTTTTAGAATTGGTGACTGGATTGAAGTAGGTAAGTTGTGCGGCGAAGTTATTGAACACAATATGATGGCGACCGTGATCCAAGAAATTGATTTGCATCATGGCCAGTACCATTATACTGGAAAAACCGCGACCTTACCCAATAGCATGTTTTTTACTTTCCCAGTTAAAAACCTCAATTTCATGAAGCGCTATGTCTACCATAACTTCTCGATTGTGGTGGTTGATTTTGTTAATTTATATCCCTTGTTTCCAACTATGATTAATAAGATTGAGGATCACTGTCAGTACTTTAGTGATGTTGCAACACGTTACAACTCTATGATTGAAAAGCATGCAGGTGTCGATTTGCCAGGCGCAGAACCACATATTCATATCAATAGTGCTCCCACAGGAGAGCAAGTTGTTCATTTTATGCTATTTTGCCCAACAGAGAAGGCGACACATCTTGAACAGGAAATAAGGAAAGACTTTATGACCTTATACGAGGAAAAGTTTACGTTGGATAAAAAAGTATTGGAGTCTGACTAGAGTTATAGAGACACCTTTGGAATGTATTGAATTCGACAGTTTGGCTTTTGCTCAATAGCGTTGTAGTATCGTATGGGGAAAACATGTGAATAAAGAAGTACCTTCACCGTGTGTACGTTTGTGTTGCCTCAATGAAGAAGATATATGTCTTGGGTGTTACCGTACATTAACGGAGATCCTAGACTGGAATACCTACAGTAGTGAAGAGAAGATAAAGGTAACTGTTCGCTGCGCCAAACGTAAAAAATCTTTCAATGGGGGGAGAAATTAGAAGACTTCCCCCCTCCTTATTGGTAATTATGAAATCGCAGCACATGGATATTTACCACGGCAATTCAGGCGTCTGTGGGTTCAAGTTCTACTCGGATTGGTTGTTCGGCGATAATAGATTTTAGCTCACACAATCGCTTTACTAGCCTCCCGTCAAGTAGAGTTCCGGCTTTTACAAGGCAAACTCCATTATTGGCGAAAATATCTCGTGTTAATGTCATTCCTGCACGTAAATCAAAAAGGCTTTGCAGAGTGATTGTTTCGTCATTATTTTTTTCTGTCGGCTCGCTTGATTGAACCTGATTACAAGAATTGAGATCAGTTTCGATTTCGTCATAAAGGTGTTGCTGGTAGAGTTCAGTATGGCCAATTACTGCTTGTTCTATTTGTTCTCGCGCATCTTTTACGGTTACAGGTTTAGGTAAAAAAGCATCAATTTCAAGTCTCATACAGGCGGATATAGTTTCTACATCTGAAAGGGACGTTACCGCAATGATACTGGTTTCTGGTATTGCATGTGTTGCACCTGTTCGTATAGCCTTAATAAGCTGCAAGCCGTTAATGTGGGGCATATTAATATCAGTTACGACGAGATCGATATGATTATGCTCGATTTTTTCCATCGCAGTTTGACCGTCAGGTGCACTCAAGATATTCTCATACCCGCTTTTAAACAGCATACCAATCAGCGCTTTGCGGGATAAGTTATTATCTTCAACGACCAGAATCGTGAATTTGTCAGGTTCGAACTTTGCCATACGTGTCCCCTCTATGTACCAATCAACTTTCGCTAACTGACTTTCTGTAAATAATAGTACTAAAGCAAAATTTGAACCATAGTAAGGTTTACTTGTGTGATATCAGTTGAATATGGTGTATTTGGCTTCTTTTCTTTTGTTTGATTTCTTTAAATAAGTAAACAAAGTCAAAAGGTTAAATATGAATAATGAGTTTGATTCGAAAGGTAGCATTCGGTTAAGGTGCTAATACAATGTCTAATTTCATGACTGCGATATTGCTTATTTTGACTCTCAATTTGAAATAATTAGGTAACACGTTGTGTCATTTTGAAGAAAATGACTAGTGGTTATGAAGCAATATTTAGCTCCAGCTTTAAGTCTAGTGGTAATTGAGCCAACTGATGTTTTAAGATTCGCCGAGTTTTGTCGAGATCTGCGATGGCAAGTTGTTTGTCGTTTGAATGGACATTTAAGCTAACTCTCAGCTCACGCCCAACTTTGGTGACAGCATCTACCTCTAAATGCTGTTTTACTTGCTTGTCCAAAGCGCAAACTTCTCGGTCTACAACTTCAAGTATGTCTGTACTGGGAGACATCATTAACATTTCTCGAATGGATTGTTTAAGCATAATCGCAGGCACTTTAATAAAGTAAAATGACATTAAAACCATCATTATAGGATCAGCATAGACCGCATACCTTTCAAAAGGCGATAGGGTTATTGTCCAAGCAAAGACAAAACCTAGCGTTACCGTGACACTGAGCATGGTATCCATCTGCCATTGCTTAGCTTCTGCTTCAATCAACCCGGAAGAAAAGCGTTTGGATTTACGAGCAATATGCCACCATGCATAACCACAGCCCAATACATTGATAGCACCGAAGAGAGTCGCAATAGATACGTCAACTTCACGTCCACCAGTAAAAAGTGCTGCCACTGCAGAATAAAGCGAGTAACTGACAATGAGTAATATAACACTGCCTTTAATCGCAATAACAACTGGTTCTAACACAGCTTTGCCATATGGGAAGTGGTGTCTTGACGGATTTTGAATGTACTTTGATACGATGAGTGACAATAAAGTTAGCACCAGACTTACAGAAGAATAAACTCCGTCAAACAAGATGACCAAGGATCCAACAAGAGTACCAAGTACTAAACCACCGATGGCAAAACCCAAAGCAAGAAATGCTGAAAAAATCAAAATACGTTTTTCATTCAAGCTTGTCTTGGCACACATAGGGTTGTCTCTGTTAACGACATACTCTTATTTTTCTTGCAATAGATAGAATTTACAAACTTGATTTGTATTAAAAGTAACCAAAATTTATCGAATGAATTATTTTATATTAAATTTCAGTCGGATAAGTACAGCTTTATGCGTCATTAAGTTTGACAGTGAGTGTCGTTAATAACTATAAAAATATCAATTTAGTCAACAATAGCGGTCAGGGAGTGTTCATTTTTGCTTAGGTATTGGCAATGCTAGAAGTCAAATAAGTACTCATTCAGTCTATCAGCGAGCCATGACATGCCAGGGTGCTCGGACATTCCTGCCGCGGTAAACATACAATAATCTTCTTGTGTTAAACCATAGGTATGTTTGATAACCGCGAGTTCTTGTTTACGCAGGTAATGACGAATCAGAGGTTCGGGGAGTACTCCCCAAGCATCTTCTGTAAGAATCGTACTTAGCATGTTGTCAAAGCTTGAGAACCCAATGTGCCGCAACGAAAAGGGTTGAAGTTCTGGGTTATCCTTTTCGTTAAGGTAGACCATAATAGCTTGCATAGCATTACGTAGTTGTTCGTCAGATACCCGCCGCATTTGACTAAGTCGATGTTCTGCTTTACACACTGACATTAAACGAATTTTTCCCAATGGATGATAAGTTATGAGTGGGTCATCTATTCGTTCGTAGTCAACACCAAACGCAAAATCGACTTGTTGAGTGGCCACTAAATTTGCTAGATCTCCACTAGACGCCTGTACAATATTAAATGAAGTTGCGGGAAACATGTTGTTAAGTTTGTGTGAAAACTCTTGCCACATCTCATCAGGAAGTGAATCATCCCTTGCTAGCCAAACTTCGGCATTAAACTCACCTGAAACCTGAGAGCAAGTCTGATGAATGCGTGATAGAGTGGCGAGTAAGCTGTGACAATCTTTATAAATCGCTTTTCCAGCTTCAGACAGAGCCACATGGTTGCCCGTGCGCTTAAACAGCTCTGTGTGCAGGTCCTTTTCTAATGCTTTAATCGACATACTAAGTTTTGTCCGGTTGCAATTTAATTGCCGAGCGGCTTCTGAAATTGATCCGGTGTCTGCAATGGTACAAAACGCTTCAATTTGCGATAGGTTCATGTGGTGTCGCCACTTCATCGGTGTTTATACGAATGTATGTTATAAGAATACACAAATCTTGTCTGTTTTCTGAAGCTAAAAGCTATGAATTTAATGTAGTTTTGGTAATCTTGGTCGGTGCCAAATTGAATGATGTAACAGGGAGATCATGATGACTACTAGCTGGGACGATTACGCGGCAGAGTGGGAAAGTGAGCCCACTGCACTATTATACGCAGATAAAGCCTTTGAATCACTTCAAGAAATTGTTGATATTCAAAGTATGAGAGTACTTGATTTAGGCTGTGGAACTGGATTATTAAGTCAAAAAATGTCCCCTCTTGTAAAAGATATTGTTGGGTTAGACAGTTCAGAAGCGATGATTGAGCAACTTGATAATAAGCAACTAAACAATGTTGAGCCTGTTGTCGATTGTCTTACTCGAGGCTTAGTGGCGATGCATCCTGCATTTCGTCATCAATTTGACTTAGTAGTCGCATCATCCGTATGTAGTTTTTTGCCAAATTACTCGGATGTGGCCGATATTGTCTACAGCCTATTGAATAAGGGAAATTACTTTATCCATTGGGATTGGTTTTCTGAACATGATCAAGAGGGTGGTATGACCCCCAGACATGTCTTACAAGTATTGAGCAGCGTTGGCTTTGAAGAAGTAGAAGTTACAACACCGTTCGGTTTTGAAACGCCAAGAGGTAAATTAATGGTATTAATGGCTATTGCGAGAAAGTAATGTGGCTGAGTAATTTTTTAAGCCCGAACAATTTGCTCGGGCTTGGTAGATATTAACACGTTGTTTGGATGGTATACTGAGCAATTTCATCCAATACATGAGGGTTAGCGATGGCACCCTTATTTTTTACTTCTTTTCCGTGCAATATTTGTTTTACTGCTAACTCAACCAATTTTCCGGATTTTGTTTTTGGGATATCGCTAATAGCATAAATTTCGGCAGGTACATGCCTTGGTGAGCACTTGGTTTTCAGTTGTAATTTGATGGTTGAGATAAGATCATCGTTGAAATTAGCGTTATCAATTAACTGGACAAATAAGACAACTTTTTCATCACCTTCAACAGCTCGACCAACAGCAATAGAATCTTTGATCTCTGGCAATTGATTTACTTGCTGATATATTTCTGCAGTTCCTATTCTAACTCCGCCAGGATTAAGGGTTGCATCACTTCTACCGTAGAATATGAGTCCATCGTTTATTGTCTTTTCAACGTCATCCCCGTGATGCCAAGCATTTGGGTACTTGTTCCAATATGCTTTATGGTAACGTTCTCCATTATCTTTCCAAAAGCCTAGTGGTTGGTTTGGAAAACTGTTCAGACAAACCAATTCACCACGTTGGTTGACGATAGTTTGTCCTTGTTCGTTAAATACTTGCACATTTAGGCCCAGAGCTGGAGCCTGACATTCTCCACGAAAAACAGGAGATATTGGATTACCAATGACAAAACATCCGCAAATATCTGTACCGCCAGAAATGGAAGCTAAATGTAGGTCTGTTTTGATCTGGTTGTAAACAAAATCAAATTGTTTCGGGTAAAGCACGGAGCCAGTAGAGCATAGGGTTTTCAGGTGTTTCAATTCAAAGTGTTGGCTAGGGTAGTACTGTGCTTTTTCTAATGCTTCGAGGTATTTTGCTGATGTACCAAATAGTGTAACTTGTGCTTCCTTGGCAAATTCCCAAAGAACAGTTTCCGATGGATGTACTGGGCTGCCATCAAATATGACCAATGTTGCTCCACTGGCTAATGCTGATACATGCCAATTCCACATCATCCAGCCACATGTAGTGTAATAAAAGACCCTATCGCATGGCTGTACATCACAGTGTAGCTGATGCTCTTTAACGTGATTAAGTATGATCCCCCCAACTGAGTGAACAATACATTTTGGTTTACCTGTTGTACCAGATGAATAGAGAATGAATAAAGGCTCATTAAACCCAACACGTTGAAATTCGACGTTGCGTGGAATGAAGCTGGAAACGATAGATTCCCAATCGTTCATTTTTTCACTAGAGAAAACAATCGGTTTTTCACCTTCTAAGTAGCTGATGCAACATACATGTTGGATACTAGTAATGCTATCTATAATCTGGTTATTTTTATCTTCCATGTGAAAGATTTTTCCGTTGAAGCGATAGCCGTTACAGCAAAACAACACTTTGGGTTGGACTTGGCCAAAACGTTCATTAACACTGTCAACGCCGAAATCTGGGGATGTAGAGGTCCAGATCGCTCCCAAACTGGTTGTTGCAAGCATAGCTACAATCGTTTCAGGAATATGAGGTAAGTAACCAGCTACGATATCACCAGTTCCCACTCCGCACTGTTTTAACCACTGCTGCATGAGTGATACTTGGTCACAGAGCTGTTGCCAAGTGAGTGAATAGCCGTAGCCATGCTCATTCTTGAAGAAAATTGCTTTCGCTTCAGGTTCTTGAAATGCATAAGAGAGCAAGTTTTCAGCATAATTTACCTGAGCTTGAGGAAACCATATGGTGTCACGGCTTGGGAGAAAATTCCCCCAGTGAGCGACACCTTCACCATAAATACAATCACCCTTAAAGCCGATCACATCGCAAAACTGCCATAGGTTGGACCAAAAGTGTTTAGCATTTTCTACTGACCACTGGTGTAAGTCAGTGTAGTTTTCGATCGCTTCACCCTGCATATTAATGTGCTTGATGAACTGGTGTAGGTTTGAGGCCGCTATGCGTTGGCTGCTGGGCATCCATACAGGATCTAGGGCGGCTATATTATGAGTAGACATGACTTCCTCGTCTCAGATAGTTTCCTTTTAAACATGGCTAAGTTTTGTGGTAAAAACCAACAATGTCAAACAAATCATAGATGATCATATCTCTGAAAAATAAGAAGAAAATACAACCATGTAAAGAAAATGTTACATTGCATGTGAGAGGGGATATGATCAAGTCAATTGTCACCGATTTAGTCAGACGATAGGCTTTATGTAAAGGATTTGTTAAAGAGCATTGCAATGAGCGAGTATGTTTCTAAACCTATTAATAAACAAGGATTTGTTGACTGGAGTAGTGAAGAAGACCAGATTTGGCATGATTTGGTATCGCGCCAGTTAGAGCTCGTCAATGAGCGTGCATGTAAGGAATATCTTCGAGGTTTAGAATTACTAGATTTACCAGTCGATAGGGTCCCCCAGTTACCTGAGATTAATAAAATTTTGCAAAGAGAGAC
Organism: Vibrio pectenicida; assembly: GCA_024347015.1. Taxonomy (GTDB): domain Bacteria; phylum Pseudomonadota; class Gammaproteobacteria; order Enterobacterales; family Vibrionaceae; genus Vibrio; species Vibrio pectenicida. The sequence continues at coordinate 766,331 of AP024890.1, forward strand.
TGGCTGGAAAGTTGAACCAGTACCTGCACTGATTAACTTTGATCGTTTTTTTGCTTTACTCGCAGATAAAAAGTTTCCTGTAGCGACTTTCTTGCGTTCACGAGAAGAGTTTGACTACTTACAGGAGCCTGATTTCTTCCACGAAATTTTTGGCCATTGTGCTATGTTGACTAACCCTGAATTTGCTCGCTTTACTGAAACGTACGGTAAGTTGGGCAGAGACGCAGACAGTAAAGAGCGTGTATATCTTGCAAGGCTTTACTGGTTCACTATCGAGTTTGGGTTGGTAAGAGAAGCGCAAGATTATAAGATCTATGGAGGGGGAATTTTATCCTCACCAGGAGAAACGTTATACGCTTTAGATGGAGAGCAGCCTGTTAGAGAAGAATTTGATATTCATACGGTGCTCCGTACTCCTTATCGTATTGATATCATGCAGCCAGCGTATTTTATCTTGAATGATATTGAACAGCTATACCAACTCAGCCAAGAGGATTTAATGTCTCATGTTCGTAAGGCTATGAAGGTTGGATTACTTCCCCCATTATTTAAATCAAAGGAAAAAACACATGCTTAATGAACTACGTTGTGAAGCGTGCAGCCCAGAATCTATAGCATTGACGAAGGAAGAGCAGCGGCTGCTGCTTACCGAATTGGATAACTGGCAAATAATAGTACGCGATGATATTCCGCAGTTGGAGAAAGTGTATAAGTTCAAAAACTTTCAATTAGCATGGGACTTTTCTAATAATATCGCCCAACTTGCAGAAGACGAATTCCATCACCCATCTATCCTATTGGAGTGGGGCAAGGTAACCGTAACATGGTGGAGTCATGCGATTAAAGGATTGCACCGTAATGATTTCATATGTGCTTCCAAGTGTGACAATCAAAGTTAATTATTAGTGGCCTGAAGCGATTAACTCCCCCTTCGCTTCAGGCTTTTTTACGTCGATAAAATTTATCGAGATGATATAGCGCCACTGACGTTTATATGTTTCGAGCAATCGACATTTGCTCATCACGACAAATCTGTAGCCAGTACTTGAGTGTCTGTTGCAGCATTTTCACTTGGTCGCCGATTCGGTTGATTTCTTTAAGTTCTTCGTCAGTTAGGGGACGAGCAGGTAGATTCTCAGATAACTCGGTGAAATAATCTACCGTCATTCCATCACTAGACCAGAAGTTCATGCCGTAACCGACACCGGTGTCTTCATTGGGGTCATAGTGATAATTCCATTTATCAAGATCTTGGTTAATGTATTCAATTGTACTTTTACCGTACTTATCTTGTATAAAGTCATCAACTTCTGACAGGCTACCTGTAAGTAGTAGGTTATACTCTTCTGTAGTCAGCTCGATAGATTCATCGCCTAGAACACTTGAGAGGATAGCCATACGCATTACTGGAGAAATTTCTCCAGTACCGTTATTCCAGTCATTGTTCCAATCGACTGCGTTACCCCAGTTATCTTCAAATTGTTTTACTAGAGCTTCTGGGCAGCCAGACTCATTTTTCATCGATTGAGTAATTGTATGTGCTAAGCTACCTTCAGGTGCCTGAGCATAAATAGTATTAAACAATTTAGCAACGTCACGGACAAACTCGTTTTGGTCATAGTTTTCGTGAGAACCATGCATCCCTGAGCCACCACATTCCATAAAACGTTGAAGGGTATTTTGCTCTGCAGGTGTTAAGTTATAGTCATCTGGATGAATTAGTACATCCATGAGTACAAGTTGAAAGGCATCTTCTAACGCATAGCCTGTCAATGGAGATGTTTTGGATATATCTTCCCACATTACTTCCATTGCATCTTCAAAAGCTCCCAAACCTTTGGTTTGTTGCTCTATTGCCTCAAGTTGAGCACTATAAACCTCAATACTCGCCGCAAGCGCCAACGCAATAGCATCTTCTGGATTACCACTGACCATGGACTGTACAACTTGCTTTTGGTGGTTAGCTACCATAGCAAGTATTTCTGAATCTGCGGGTTGCTTGTCGATTAGTGCAATGGCAGGGTCAATTTTTTCAAGGTCTTTTTCAGCTTTTCCAATTGATGCAAGATAAGCTTCAAGGTTTTGAGAATCAACCTGTGGGCTCTTTTGCTCAATGCCGCCCAGAAGCGCATTAGTGATATTGTTGGTTATCATTCCAAAATTCCTGAAGTAGTAGGGTAGAGTAAAAGTATGGTGGTGATTATAAAGAGGTAGTTAATCTATCGGTACGGATTTAACCTGAGTTTTTATGAATATGCGTTTTCAGGTATAACAGATAAGAACGCCTGAAATACTGAGTTCAGACGCCCTATTAAATGATGGTAAATATTAGATATTGCGAGCAATGGCCATTTGTTCATCACGACAAATCTGTAGCCAGTATTTGAGCGTTTGTTGCAGCATTTTCACCTGATCACCGATGCGGTTTACTTCTTTTAACTCTTCATCAGTAAGCTCTCTTGGAGGGAAATTAGTATATAGTGAAACAAGAACATCATAGTCAATACCATTTCCTATGTAGTCGACTCCTTGACCTAAGCCTGTATCAGGATCTGTTCTTACTTGCCATTCTGAATTTGGAGAGTTGACTAAAAGATCTATGCCAGTATTTTCGCCTGTTTTATCTTTAACCAATTTGTCGACGTCTGCTTTACTCCCAGTGAGAACAACTTCGACTTCTTCCTGACTTAACGGTACTTGTGACATTAATTCGGAAATGATGGATAAACGCAGCATAGGGCTGTAATTATCAGCAGTATCAATACCACCGTGATTGCTATGAAAGCTAGCCTCGATATCATCAGCGATATTCGAGATGCCTTCGTCCTCAAAAATTTTAATAATTTGACCCGCGAGTGAATCTTCAGGGAGGCTATTACCAGCTTCAGCAATTAATGCATTAAGAAAACCCTCTATGCTGTCTGCAATCTCAGAAGCAGATTGCCAACCTGATTGGCCAGGGTGAGTGCTGTGATTACCACTTCCCACGACTTCCAGTATATGGCTTGTCCAATCTTTAGTTTGAGACTCATTCATCCAATCGGATAGTCCGTATTCTTCTGCATTAATCATCAGATCTAGAACTAATACTTGAAGTAAATTTTCATAGTCTTCGGTACTTAATGGCTGGGTAGATACAATATCTTCAAACATTAGCTGGAGCATCGCTTCAAACGTACCTTCACCACCTTCAGTCCATCTTTGAATTTCTTCTAGTTGTTTGCTGTATACCTCAATACTCGCTGCAAGCGCCAACGCAATAGCATCCTCAGGATTACCGCTCACCATTGACAATACAACTTGTTTTTGGTGATTAGCGACCATAGCAAGTACTTCTGAGTCTGCGGGTTGCTTGTCGATTAGTGCAATGGCAGGGTCAATTTTTTCAAGGTCTTTTTCAGCTTTTCCAATTGATGCAAGATAAGCTTCAAGGTTTTGAGAATCAACCCGTGGGGTCTTTTGCTCAATGCCGTCCAGAAGCGCATTAGTAATGTTGTTGGTTATCATTCCAAATTCCAAGTTTTAAAGAAATACTCTGAGGATAATTAGAGTGATTATAAAGTGTTCGAATGGATGTAACGATGGATTTAATCTGACTTATTGTGATTTCACAAAAAATAGCTACAAAGGATGGTTTACTCAGGGTTTTTCTTATCAATGAAGAATGAATATTTTAAATAGTATCTTGATATATATAGTTAATATTTATTTTTCAAAGCTTTACTTTTCTAAGTGTATCAACTTCTTTTTCATAAATGCGAATTAGCAATTTATATTTATTAAGCAAATTTTTAGTATCAGTAAGTATGCTTTGATTGAGCTGCATGTATCGTTGACTAGAGGTGCTATTGATTACTAGACCTGATTGATTACAGTGATCATGTATACTAGCCCAATTGGCATAAGCTATTCTTACAAGGTCGGACTGCTCGTTAATACGTTTTTTTTCATTATTAAGCTTGGCAATAGTGTGTTTTGACACTTTAAGTTGTTGTTTAAATCTTTGTTGGTAAGAGGAATCTCCTGATAATAAAGAGTTGAGTTCATCTTTAGTAAACTGTTTATGCAGAAATGTTTTTTGTTGATGTGAGTTTAAGAAGCTATTGAAATCAATTGCTTTTGTATTGTACCAAGATTCAATCTCTTGTTGAAAACTGAGTGCTTTGTTCCATGTCTCCTCACCACAATGCCCTGCGATACTCTTCATTGGTAAAGTTAACACTAATGTTGCCGCTATAGTCAGGTATAGCCCGTGAAATGTCATATTAGCTATAGTATTGGTTAAATATGATTTAAGTATAGAAAGATGCTGACCTAATATGAAAAAGATATTAATGTTTGTAATGCTGCTGCTTGGCCTAGCTTGTGCTGGTGGTGGTTATTACATTTTCTACTTCAAGCCACAGCAAGATGCAGCAGAGGCTGCTGAAAGGGAGAGAAATAAAAAGCCTACCGATCCTTTGCTTGGAAAGCAGAAAGAGCATCGGCATCCCAAACCTGAGGTAACAGACTATTATGTCAGCCCTCCCAAATTGGGTGTTAGAGAAGCACCTAGATATGATGCTTTTGTTGAGAGTGAAGTTTATCGTGGAGAAAAATTACATATCCTAGAGAAAAAAAATGGTTGGGGACGTATTTCTCGCTACTACGTTTATGAAGAGGGTGGTGAAGAGATTGCCGAATGGGTCCCTATGGAAGCGCTGTTGGAGATTTCACCAACTATTACAAAAGAAGAGAGAGTTGAAACGGTTAGCAGTTACGTAGAAAAATCAGATGACTTTAAACAGCATTTTGAAATGTTTGTAAAAATTACCGATCAATTACTTAAGGAAAAGACCTGTACACCAGAAGACTTTGAGGAAACACATGGCTGGATACGTTCACTAACCTTTAAATATCGTGATGTATATTTTATCTACTGTGGGGGTATTAAACAGGCAAATAAGATTTATTTAGATGTTCGAACAGGAGAAATATTTTATCGATAACTCAGGTGTTTTACTGATTGTTTTATTTCTCGATAAATGGTCAAATAGTTGTTACTAAGCGTCAAAGTATATGCTTGTAGAATTTTTATTTGTTAATAATGTCACTAGGTAGTATGATCCTAGCGATTTGTTTTATTGGTGTTGTGAATGGTTCAGCGTTTTATTACATCGCTTTGTTGGATTGCATTGGTTGCATTGGCACTGCCATCGCAGGCTTTCTCTTGTCTGACAAAAGATTCAACTGATGCGAGTTCACGCCTAATTCATAATGATTTACCCAATTATAATTCTCAATCTCTGATTCAAGCCTTACTTGCTAAGTCGACAAAAATAGAGATATCTCAACGTCCAGTGTCGAAGTCAAATGTTGACTCTGATACGTTAGCCATTATTCAGAATAATCGTTTGAGTTCGGTTATCCGTGACTATGTCGAAGGTGTAGTTCATTTTGAAGGCTATACGACGGATAAAATAAAGACCTTCGCTGTTAACAGCATTCAGTCTGACAAAAAAGATAGCGAGTGGTTCGGTGCAGATTTCAATTCTCAATACCGTATTTCTGGTTGGAAAGAGTCAAACGCATTATATGTAGCTCTCAACGGCCACTTTTCTTAATCATTTCATTTATTTCCGCAAATAGGTTCTCGCGTTAGTGTGTCATTAAACATATAAAGTTCATGACATTGCCATATGGTGACATTTTTATCATTATATAATGCGCGTTATTCATACAGATTTACAATTACATTTAGCTGAAGCTCGCCTTTGGTTAGGTAAAACTATTTAAGATATCAATATGAAGAATAATCACCCAAAGAAAAAACAAGCTAGAGTGATAAATCGATACGCAGGATGGAAATATGCTGTGCTGATTATAACGGTTATTATCCTTGCTTTGAGTGCGATACCAACTTGGTATGGTGAGCAACCATCGATTAATGTATCAACGTCACATGGAAATAAACTTATAGACAATCCGGTTGAGTTGAATCGATTTCTTGAGCAGAACAATATCCATGCTAAAGAAGTTCGTAAGGAACAAGGCTCAACAACAGTAGTATTCGACAGTGAAACAGACCAAACGCATGCTAGAAAAATTCTAAACACTCTATTGGGTAAGAAAGACTCTATTAGTTTCTCATATGTATCTGTTGCACCTAAATGGTTAAGTGATATGGGATTTAACCCTATAAAGTTGGGTCTTGATTTGCGAGGTGGCGTTCAATTCTTGCTTAACGTGGATGTTGATAAAGCATTTGAGGAGCAGCGCAACACTATTGTTGATGAAATTCGAGATATGTTGCGTCAAGAGCATTTGCGTGGAGTTAAATTGGCTCAAGTGGGTGTGGATGGGTTTGATCTTAAGAGTAACTCTAGTGAAGCATTGACTAAATCTGCAAACTATATACGTCAGAATTACCCAGGTTGGGAAATTAAGCGTCATTCTGGTTATTTAGCCGTGAAACCAACTGTGCAGAATAAGTCAGAGTTTCAAGCTGTGACTATAAAACAAAATTTAAAAATTATGCGTGACCGCATCGAAGAACTTGGCATCACTGAGGCTTTAGTTCAGAGGCAAGGTGAGCATAGTATTCGTATTGAACTACCAGGAGTTCAGGACCCATCTCAGGCTAAGAATGTGATTGGTGCAACGGCATCATTAGCATTTCATGAGGCTAAATCTCCTTCTGAAGCAGCCTCTTACGACAATATTGTTTTGAAGGACAATAATGGACGTGACGTTTTATTGTCAAAACGTCCAGTTCTTACTGGAGAACATATTGTTAATGCTCGAGCGGGTATGGATAAAATGGGATTTTCTGAAGTTAATATCTCGCTTGATCATTCCGGCGGTAAGGTTATGAGCGATTTTTCTGGGAAGCACATAGGTAAGTCTATGGCAACCGTATACCGTGAGTATACGACTAATGCAAGCGGCGAGACTGAACGGAGCGAAAAAGTGATTAGTGTCGCTACTATTCAATCTCAGTTAGGAAGTCAGTTTAGAATTACAGGGGCAGGTTCATTAGACGAAGCGCAAAACCTGGCTTTGCTGCTGCGAGCAGGATCATTGACGGCACCTGTTACCATAGTTGAAGAACGTACAATCGGTGCGTCACTAGGTGCAGAAAATATTGAGAATGGCTTTGCAGCTTTGGCACTAGGAATGGCGATGACATTAACTTTCATGGCTTTATGGTATCGTCGCCTTGGTTGGGTAGCCAATGTTGCACTGATGATAAATATGGTAAGTCTACTTGGTCTTATTGCGTTACTTCCAGGGGCTGTCCTCACCTTACCCGGTATAGCAGGACTTGTCTTGACTGTGGGAATGGCTGTTGATACAAACGTACTGATATTCGAACGAATCAAAGACAAGTTGGCAGAAGGTCGTACATTCTCTCAGTCTATTGACCAAGGTTTTGGTAGCGCGTTAAGCACAATTCTTGATGCCAATATTACCACTATGATCACCGCTGTAATCCTGTACTCAATTGGTAATGGACCTATTCAGGGCTTTGCTTTGACTCTGGGCTTAGGGCTTCTAACTAGTATGTTCAGTGGTATTTTCGCTTCACGTGCGATCATTAATTTGGTTTGGGGTCGCGACGGCCGCCGGGATGTAAGGGTGTAATTATGGTTCAATATCTAACAAACAATATTCGTCGAATTCGTTATATCACGGGTTTTGTATCAATTGCTTTAATGGTGTTCTCGCTTGTGGCATTTGCGACTAAAGGCCTTAACATGGGGTTAGATTTTACTGGCGGTATGGTAACAGAAGTACAAGTAGACAAAAACCTGACTAATAATGAGTTGCTTGATGCCTTGAAGCCAAGTTTGGGAGAATTTACTGCAGTTACACATTCTGATCAGGAAGGTCGCTGGATTATTCGATACCCAGTCCCAGAAGATAGCAGTAAGGTATCAGATGTTACTTCGATACTTGCTAGCGTGTCAGACAAAGTCGATGTAATTAGTAATAGCATGGTTGGTTCACAAGTTGGCCAAGATCTAGTAGAGCAAGGAGGACTGGCTCTACTGATTTCAATGATGTGTATTTTGGGTTATTTGTGTTTTCGTTTTGAATGGAGATTAGCAAGTGGTTCCTTACTGGCTCTTATTCATGATGTAGTTTTAGTTCTGGGTTTTTTTGCTTTAACTCAGATGGAATTCAACTTAACTGTATTTGCGGCTATTTTGGCCATACTAGGATATTCACTTAACGATTCGATTATTATTGCCGATCGCATTCGTGAGCTGTTGGTCGCAAAACAGTCCATTCCAATTGATGAGATAAATGATCAGGCTGTAATAGCGACTTTCTCTCGTACTATGGTGACATCTGGGACCACTCTACTCACAGTTACTGCTTTGTGGATTATGGGAGGGAATGCACTTGAAGGTTTTTCTATCGCTATGTTTATTGGCATTCTTTCTGGTACTTGGTCTTCAATTTCTATCGGAACGGTCTTACCGGAATGGTTGAAACTTGAGTCAAAACATTACCTCCCCGTAGAAGTCGATTCTGCGCCTTAATAACTGAGTATGCCCCATGGAAAAGTCATGGGGCATATCTGTTGTTACTGAGTGGTAGATGTGAGAAATTCTGTAAAACGTTGCCATGATTTTTTGTCAGCTTCTTCTCTGTAACGCTTACTACCAAACACGGTAAAAGCATGTGGTGCGCCACTGTATGTGATCATTTCATGGTCAATTTTTTGAGTTTCTAGTTCATTCGCTAATGTTGCAAATTGATCCATGGTAATGGCGTTGTCAGCGGTACCATGCAACACTAATATTGGGCCAGAAGCATCCTTATACGACTGACCTTCAGGTGTTTTTAAACCCCCATGGAAGGTGACAAAACCCTTAGCATTTATTCCTGAACGTGCAGCTTCCAGAGTTGCAGCACCCCCAAAGCAATACCCCATCACTACTAGATTATTTGTTTTAGCACCAAGAGATACGGCATAATTCAAGCTTCCTTGTATCAGTGACCTTAGTTTTTCCCTATCTTTATAAAGTTCGCCGGTATGTTGTTTTTTATCTTTTACCTTTGTTGGCCGAATTCCTTTGCCAAATAAATCAGCAGCAAAGACGTTATAGCCTAGATTGTTGAGCATTTTAGCCCGTTTTATTTCATACTCGGTCAAGCCGTCCCAGTCATGTATGAGTAAAATTAATGGTGCTTCATCTTTCACTTTTGCCCAATAACCTTCGTAATCGCTACCATTTACATTGTAAATTATGTTTTCACCAGCCGTAGTAAAGCTGGTTGCCAAGAAGAGAGCTGCTAACACTGACAAACGTTTTTTCATAACTACCTCCATTTAGTTAATGAATTGTAGCTGTAAAGGTATAATGAGGGAATATCCACAATGCGGTACACAATGGAGTAGGCGTAATATCGTATTAACTCAAACCTTTATTTGTAGTGACATGCTATCGATGGCGAGATTAACCCTATATTAACTTAAGTGTCGTTGACATAGTTAATACGAGTGGTAGCCTTAACGGCCCATTTAAACAACAGCTCATGGAGTGATTAATGTTGGTCCGTAATTTTTGCACATTCTTATTATTGTTAAGTACTTTTTCAAGCTTTGCTGCACGAAATGACGATGAGGTGGACCTTAGTAATATTGAAAAGAGTCTTCAAGGTATTAAAGAATCACAGCAACAATCCCAAGATAGTATGCATTATGTGAGGACTATGAATGGCTCACAATATGTCCCAGAGCCTAAAAGTAGTCGCGACAAGCCTGCCTACAGCTATTTCAGTTTAGAGTCGTACGATATATACAGTAGCCAAGGTGGTAAACGCATGGTCCAGGCCACTATCACAAACCACTCTGGTGGAGGTGTTGCTCTTAAACCAAATCAAATAAAAGCTTATTATGGCAATGGATACTATGTTTCTCCTTCACGTATAGAGCAAGATGGTCATTTTTCACAGGATGAGACTCAGTCAGTGACACTTTATTTTGGCGAAACGAAAAAATCTATTTTAGGGCTCTTAACACGTTCATATTGAGCTTGTGTCCGTCAACTTTTTCATTAGGTGACGGACTTCATTGGAGCAAAAAGTTTTCTACCGATTGGGGTGTTGTTAGTTAACTTAGGTATGGACTTACGCCAGTCTAACTAACTTTTCGACTAATTTATCTATTCCACTTGCTGCTTGTGATATGTTGGAGGCCAACATATAGGCTGGTGTGGATAGAACGTTATGTTCCTCGTCGAAAACAATATCGCTGACAGGGCAGTTTATATGTTCACCTCCTAAAGCATTAAAAGCTGCTGCTGTACCTTCATCATTACCTATTGTTGCTTTGACTCCATTATCGTAAATCAAAGGAATAATAGTTGGAGCAATGCATAAGTATCCCGCAGGTTTTTTGGCTTGGGCGAAGTCACGACATGCAGATTTAACATGGGTATTAATACTGCATTCAGCACCGTTTACTGCAAAATCAGTCAAGTTTTTTGCTGCACCAAAACCACCAGGAACGAGTAGGGCGTCAAAGTCTTCAGCTTTCAAATTAGCTACGTCTTCAATGTTGCCGCGAGCAATTCGAGCTGCTTCAGTCAGAACATTGCGTGTTTCTGACATCTCTTCACCAGTAACATGATTTATAACGTGTAACTGTTCGATATTTGGAGCAAAACAATGCCAACTGGCTCCCTGTTTTTCTAGTGAGTGTAAAGCCAACACTGACTCATGAATTTCTGCACCATCGTAAACGCCTGAACCACTAAGAATTACTGCAACTTTTTTCATTATTATCTCCTATTATCTTTGCTTGGCATAAATAAAAACTAGATTACATCATTTAAGTTAAATAGGAATTACCTGGGAGTTTATTTTTTAATTTTTATTATAATTTTAATTCATATAAAGGTGTATGACTGTATGAGGTGACTATATGTACGCAATTTATGCCTTATTATTTAGATTAACATCTATATGAAAACAATATAGAATGTGGCTTGATTTTGAGGAGAGTAAAATGAAGTACGACTGGATCCTATTTGATGCTGATGAAACTTTGTTCCATTTTGATGCTTTTAAGGGAATGCAACTAATGTTTTCACGTAAAGGTGTGGAATTTACGCAAGATAATTACAGTCAATATCAAGAAATCAACAAACCACTTTGGGTAGAGTATCAAAACGGGACAATAGACGCGCACGAACTAAAACATTCTCGATTTTCACAGTGGGCTGAAAAGCTTGGTACTACGACTATAGAACTTAATAATGCTTTCTTAACTGCTATGGCCGACATTTGTACCTTACTCCCTGGTGCAAAGGAACTTGCAAGCGCATTAGTAGCTGATAAAACAAAGCTTGGAATCATCACTAATGGATTCACAGAATTACAATCTATACGCTTGGAACGTACAGGAATGAGTGAATTTTTTGAACAGGTAATCATATCAGAGCAAGTTGGAGCTGCTAAGCCAGATAAAAAAATCTTCAACCATGCATTGAAAAAAATGAACTACCCAAGTAAAAACAAGATATTAATGGTCGGAGACACACTTCAATCTGACATCTTAGGCGGTATCAATTTTGGTATTGAAACTTGCTGGTTGAATCATCACAATGCAAAAGAACAACAGGGAATTAAACCTACATATACTGTTGGCTCATTATCAGAGTTGAAAAACATCCTGCTCGTTTAACATATTTTTGATCTTACGTCTATAATTTTGAGTATAAGTGTTGAAATTAACTTTTCTAGGATGTAGCACTGTGTTAGGCGTAATTATTAAGTGGGATGAAAAACATAGGTATGGCTTGATATCGACGAGAAACTTGCCGACACAAAAAGTCTTCTTTCATGTAAGAGATATGAGTACTGAAGAGGGGCCACCTTATGTATCAGAACAAGTTGAATTTGATGTTCTACGGGACATGAATGGTTGCAAAATGGCCACGAATATCAACCCTGTAATTATCAAATTTAAAGATTAAGTACTAGGAGCACATAGATTGATATAGTGCTCCAAGTTTTTGCTTTCTGTTGTTTCGTATGTTTCATCCAAAACAAAACAATTTTCAATTCTATCCAGCCTAAATTGACGATACTCCCCACGTAAATCACACCATGCGACGAGAGTCCATGAATTTCCCCAGAATACTAGCCCCAAAGGTTGTACTGTACGCTGAGACTTGCTTTTATTTTGAGAGATATAATGCAGCTTTATTTTGAAATTATCATCAATAGCGTGTCGTATAGTTTTTCCCAAATGGGAAGACCTTTTTTCAGTATGCACGTCGGGTACACATATAGGAAAGTCTTCAATCTGTTGTTTTAGCTTATCAGTTAGAACAGATCGAATTTTAGTCGAAGCAGTTAGAGCAGATTTAGCGAGTTCATTGTCGGACAAGCTTCGAACCATTCTCATACCAAGTTCTAGTGCTATCATTTCATGCTTAGTGAACATCAATGGAGGTAAATGAGAACCTGATTGAAGCACGTAGCCAGTCCCTGATTCTCCTAAGATAGGTATTCCAGTCTTTACTAATGATTTAATATCACGATATATAGTACGTTCGCTGACGTTAAGTATGCAGGCCAATTCGCTTGCTGTTACGGCATATCGTTTTGAGCGTAATAAAGTTATTAATTCAAGTAGTCTCTCAGATTTGGTCATCGCAACGCTCACTATGCCAAGTTGTATATGGTCACAAAATTGGTAATTGTTAGTAGGAAAGTTAATTTACTGAATATGGTAATTTACCTTAAATACTTGCTTTCAAGATAGCTGTAAATTATAGGGATTCAACTTTTTAGTATGTTATCAAGTAATAGCGTCAGAATGTGTCAGTGGAAAAATTAATTACTATTCTTGTTTATGCCTATAACTGTGACGTTGGTCAGACGATAGAACATGATATGCAACTAGAATTATATCGAAGGTGTTATTTACAATGTATGAACTAGCGAATGGCCGTTAATTTGGTTTTAAATAAATATCAAGGGTGATGATTAAGATGCGTGGGACGATAAGTGAGTGGTATGACAATGAAGGATACGGTTATATTGCGGTTGAGAATCAACAAGCACGAGTCAAATTTCATCTTAATGATTTGCAGACTTTTGGCAGAATTCCTCGAGTGAGCGAGCGTGTCCAATTTAAGTTAAGAGAAGATACACGAGAGGGGCTCAAAGCAGTACAAATTGAAAAACAAATGGTGTTTAAGTTCACGTTCGCTATTGCAATTTGGTTCTCTACAACACTGATAGCGAGTATGTTTCTTCTAAGCTATCCTCCACTATTATTTTTTACGTATGTTGCACTTAGCGCAATTGCTTACCTAGTCTATGCACTTGATAAGCATGCACTTCGTTCAGGGACATGGCGTGTGCCTTCAATTTTTTTGTTTGCTCTTAATCTGTTTGGAGGGTGGCCTGGCGCACTACTCGCACAGTCGTTTTTAAATTATCGACATATAGGCCTAATATTTAACAGTTTTTTTTGGGCGACATTACTGGCCAACTTCGGCGCTTTTTGTTGGACTTTAACAAGCGAAGGTGCAACTGAAATGATGAAGCTGCTGATGTTGTTTTCTGTAAATTTGTAACATCTAATTTACGCTGACATTGTGCTAGTATAGTTGTCCCCCAAAGACCATACTTTATCAGTAAGGCCTTTTGGCTATAGTGAAATTTTGGGAGTTTTACATTGCCTATTCACAAGGCGGAGAGATATGAATCACGGCTAATCCACCCAGTGATGTTTCACGATATTTCTTATTCATATCTTTGCCTGTTTGATACATGGTGGCAATGACTTTATCTAATGATATCAAGCATTTGCTTGTTCTTTTTAATGCCATTCTAGATGCATTGATAGCCTTCATTGCACCCATCGCATTGCGTTCTATACAAGGGACTTGTACTAGTCCGCCAATAGGATCACAGGTCATCCCCAGTGAATGTTCCATTGCAATTTCTGCAGCAATACATATCTGTTCATTGCTTCCTCCACGTAACGCGGTGAGACCTGCTGCTGCCATTGAAGACGAAACGCCTATTTCTCCTTGGCAACCGACTTCAGCACCGGAAATGGAAGCATTGGTTTTGTACAAAATACCGATTGCGCCAGCAACTGCCAAGAAGTCCTTGATCTGCTTGACGTCAAGAGACTTCACAAAACGGTGATAATACATTAATACCGCGGGTATTACCCCAGCAGCTCCGTTGGTAGGAGAGGTCACAACTTGTCCCCCTGCTGCATTCTCTTCACTGACTGCAAAAGCGAACAGATTGATCCAGTCCATCACTTCCATTGGATCATTCTCAACCGCTTCGTTTGCCTCAAGCTTTTTAAGTAGGTTAGGTGCTCTTCGGGTTACTTCAAGACCGCCTTCGAGTATACCTTCTGTTTCAAAACCCCTTTGCATGCACAAAGACATCACTTTCCAGATTTGCTCAGCTTTACGATCTATCTCTTTGATATCGAAAAAACAGACTTCGTTTTGGAGCACCATACTCCCCAAACTTAGTCCACTTTTCTCTGCCATCTCAAGCATTTCATCGGCCGAAGTGAAAGGGAAGGGTACTTCTACAGGGGTATCAGAGCTGCCATTTTCGAGTTCATCGGCAGTGACAACAAAACCACCACCAATCGAATAATAGGTCTCCATTCCTAGCTGTGTGTCTGATGAGTCGTAGGCGGTCACAGTCATACCGTTCTCATGCAGTGGCAGGTTGGTGGTATGAAAAATAAGATCTCTTTGGTAGTCGAAGCTAATGTTCTGTTTGTTCGCTAAAAGTAACTGCCCTTGATCAAAAGTCTGTTGCAGGGCTTGTTTCGCACTCTTCATTTTAATTGTGTCTGGCTTGTCGCCCATTAAGCCAAGTATTATTGCACGATCAGTGTGGTGCCCTTTACCGGTAAGAGATAATGAGCCGTATAGATCTATTTGAACTCTATGCACTTTGGAAATTGAGTCACTAAGAAGACGAGTAAAGTGATAGCCCGCTAACATCGGCCCGTTGGTATGGGAGCTTGATGGCCCAACACCGATTTTAAAAATATCAAAAATCGACAGCATAAACTTACTTCCTGTTTAAATGGTCTGCTATCCAGACTCTCATTAAATATAGTTAACAATTTGATAACCTAGTCGACACTATCGATAAACAGGGTGTTTGTACAGGAATTATGAAAAGAGTAGCCAATATTTGAGAAGCGAAAAAGGCAAGGGTACCTTAGGTACCCCCGTTTTAAACTTATTTCTGCTTTAAAGCTAGACGTGATTTTACTGATCCCAAAGCAATTAGGCAGTAGAACAATAGCTCCATTGATTAGAATACTCTTTGATTTTTCTGACATAACAGCTTTTGTATCTAGGTGCTGTTGGTGAGTAGTAGAGTGTTCATGTTCCATAAAGATAACCCATTTTATGACTAATCTATGATTTCAATGGCATTTTATTGTGAGTTTTTCATCAATTTTCATCAATAAAAACAGTGTTCAATTACAGCGTATTTGCCTAATATATTTATGCTGGTAATAAAGTGCGTGGAAAAAGCGTTACGTAAGTTTGTTAAACAATCGAAGGAGTCTAAACTAAAGGTAGGTTTAAAATACCTATCTATCAGTTAGACTTTAAATATGATGAAACTTTGTTCGTCAGACTGGGAAGTATAGAGATAAGGATGTACAGATGCCGAAAAAAAAACATCGTTTAGTAACACGTAGCGATTTTGATGGTTTAGTGTGCGCGGTTTTATTTAAGCAGCTTGGTCTCATTGATGATATAAAGTTTGTCCACCCTAAAGATATGCAGGACGGTTTAGTTGAGATTACCTCACTAGATATAGTGACTAACTTGCCATATGTTAAAGAGGCCCATCTTGTATTCGATCATCATTTATCAGAGACTATCCGAAATCCGGGAGAGCGACCTAACCATATCATAGATCCTGACGCACCTTCAGCAGCTAGGGTTGTATGGGAGCATTATGATGGAGACAAAGTGTTTCCTAAAGCATGGCTAGGTATGATGGAAGCGGTTGATAAAGGCGACTCTGCACAGTTTACACGTGATGAGGTGTTAGACTCGACAGGGTGGAACCTGCTTAATTTTCTTATGGATGCTAGAACTGGGCTCGGGCGTTTTAGGGACTTTAGAATTTCCAATTATAATTTGATGATGGATCTTATCGATTATTGCACGACGCATACCATTGAGGAAATCCTAGAGCATCCTGATGTTGCAGAGAGGATAGAACTTTATAAAGAGCATGAGAATTTATTCAAGCAACAAATACAACGTTGTGCGACTGTACATAACAATTTGGTTGTATTGGATCTCACAGGAGAAGAGACAATTTATGCGGGTAATCGTTTTATGATTTACGCTTTATACCCACAATGCAATATTTCCATTCATAAGTTGTGGGGTTTTCAGAAGAAAAATACTGTATTTGCAACTGGAAAATCAATCTTTGATAGAAGTTCAAAGACCAATGTGGGTGAATTAATGCTGAAAAATGGAGGGGGAGGCCATAAAGCTGCAGGGACCTGCCAAATTGAGAATGACAAAGCTGAACAAGTCTTGCAAGAACTTATTGGCTCTATTACCGCAGACGGATGAGATTTAAAGTGTCATTAAGCTTTACTCGGCCTTGTTACCTTCTTGATTGCTGAACCAGTAATTGTTAATTGCCGTCAAAAATTTGTTAAATGATACTTCATTTGTTGCATCACTGACTGCTTTGGTCGTGGTACTTAACGTCTCTGTTATACTATCTAATGGGTTACCAAAAGAATTAGTGAATGCAGTATTTAGTTTGGCAGGTGTTACGGTCTGTTGGGCTGTAGTCATGGCATCGTAAACATCAATCACGGGATTGCAAGTATCAAACACCTTATTTACATGTTCAATATTAGCTAATGCCCCTGGTGTTCGTGCTCTTAATACTGAAATAAAGCCCGCAGTGATAGCGTAGCCGAGTTTGTGCCGTTTTGATTTAGTGTAATCTTTATCTATTTTTGAACTAGATTTTGCGACGAACGTATCTGCTTTCTTATTGAACTGAGAACTTACCATTTCCCTAAAGCGGACATTCTTTATCTCTGGTTGATCCAGTATTGAGCTTTTGATTCCTGCTGTAACTTTATGAAGCTTTTGTGATTTCCAACCTTTTATTGGTTCATTAGAAGTAGATGGTTGCGATAGGCTACTTTTAATGTATTGGTATACTTTTCTATATACAAAACGTTTGTTTTTTGATAGTGATTGGTAGTAATCATCTCGTCCTTTTGCTTGTGAGCCAATTTCCCCCAAAATAGCGTATTCTGCCAGAGATTTTAGTAATTTATTATTGATACCAGTAATATTGAAGCTTTCATCACTGATACTATCGATCATTGCATGAGCGAATATACGGCCAATAAACTTTCCAATGCTATTGGTTTTGGAGTTTTGTGCGAGTCTATCTAATCGCGATACAGCTAAAGAGTTACTGTTTGTTTGGGGTATAAGGGTATGTGTATAACTTTTTAGTTCCTGATGCTGGACATGCACGGATTTTGTTGTTTGCCTATCTTGACGAGATAAAACGTTCCTTTGATTTACGCGTTCTTTATCGACGTTTTGAGTAACGCAACTTATACTTCGCACAAACTCAGCTTGGCTGGTTATATCGCCAGTAGAACCAGTAGAACCAGCAGAAGGTGCCAAATCCTTGATCGAGGTGGCTATATATTTGAACGACATAAGAACTACTCAATAAGTTATCTACAATTTAGTCATTAAGTCTACTCCTTGCTCAGTATAGTGTAATAAGATTATTTCTGAAATTTTATACCGCTCAGTATTTATAAATACTTAGATTGATTTGATATACTTTAAGGTGACGAAACGCTTTGCCAAATTTTCGTCTATATATCAACAAAATATTATTCTTAAATTGGCATTACGCGATTACGACCAAGTTCTTTAGCTTCATAGAGGAGTTTGTCGACTCTTTCTATGAGTGACTCTGGTGCTTCTCCGCGTTGCAGTTCTGCAACACCAAATGAAGCTGTTATACTGCCAACCGATTGGCCTGAACGTCTGTCTTTGACAGAGAGTTTTTCAATGGACCGTCGCAAACTATCTGCGAATTGGCGAGCAATCCTAAGTTGTTTGTTGGGAACTATTAAAGCAAACTCCTCTCCGCCATATCGGTAGGCATGAATACCGTCTCTACTACTGATCTGAAAACGTTTAGCAATGCCCTTTAATACGGCATCACCAAACAAATGTCCGTAGTTGTCGTTTAAGCTTTTGAAATGGTCTATATCGGCTAATATAAGGCACATTGTTTGTTCTGCTTGACACAATGCATTGATATCGTTGTCAAATGACCTTCGATTATAAAGACTAGTTAGTCCGTCGAATAAGGCATCCTGTTGGACCTTGGCAAGTTGATTTTTTAACCTTTGAATTTCACTTGCAGCAGTTTCAAGCTGGTTATTTAAAAAGCTTGTTGAATTTCTTATTTGTTTAGATTCAGAAATTAATTGGCGGATGATTTTAGTTACATCATCGATTGATATTGCTTTGTCTTCAAATTTCTCAAGGTTTTCAAAACCTTTATCTATAACTTGGGAAAAATGAGACGTACCAGAAAGAGTATCTGTCATCGACGAGGCCACTTGATTGACCAGCACTTCAACATTAGCTTTTAACTCCTTCATATCCGTTTCTGAACGACTCGCAACGTAGCTATCATAGAGTTGCTTACTCGCTGCTGGTGGGCACAAGCCGTAATTCTCGATGATTGCTTCCAGTTCTTGATTCATTTCTGGAATTGCATTATCTACATATGTATACCACAACGCATAGTTTGCTGGCGTTGCAGCAACATGGTTTTGCATCATAAGTGGGACAGCTTTTTTTAAGTTAGCAGTCGATTTTTTGAAATCGTCATCTAGCATCTTTTGATTAAAATTCTGTGTTAACTACCCAATAGCTTAAGATTAGCGGATCTGAGCATGAGCTGCTTGGGTTAATAGGTATAAAAAATGAACTTTGCTTTGATATTAATAAGTTATCAAACAGTTTAATTGATTTATTAAACCTGTAGCTCGAGATTTTTGACTATATGACTGTTTTCCAGTTGCTCCGAACCACGCAGCATCGCTTTGACTAAATCTCCCGCATTAAACTTTTCTAGTGCTTCATGTGCTCCAACTTGACGGGCCCTATCGACACAAATTTCACTCGAAAGAGAGGTATGTAGAATGGTGTAGGCTTTACTTAAATTATGGTCACTTTGTATTTCAAAAGCGAGTTCATAGCCATCTAGGCCGGGCATTTCAATATCGCTCACCAATAGCTGGATTGGCTGGCCTCGTTCAGACTCTTCACGCATTAGTGTTAGGGCTTCGACACCATTATTACGGATTTGATAGCCTATGTTAATGCTGTCTAATGCATCTGAGAGTTGTTTTCTGGCAATTGAAGAGTCATCAACCAACAGAATTCGTAGAGCTTTTAGTTTTTCTCTTTCTACGTCGGTTAGCATAGGGATGTTATTCGATTCGTACTGTGGGTAGATTTTTGATAAAAGCAGCTCAACGTCTAGCATTTGAACAATTTGCTCTTCGAATCGAGTGATACCAGTAACGAATACATTTTTACCAGTGGCTTTAGGAGAACATTCTATTGATTTCCAGTCACACTCAATGATCTTTTCAATAGAGCGGATCATAAACGCTACTACGGTTCTCAGGCAGTCGGTAACAATCAAATAGCATGAAGCATATTCTTCTGGCTGAATAGGTCTTAAACCAATTGCAGCCGGCATGTTGATGACTGGGATAGTATTGTTGCGAATCGTCACTGCACCTATAACGTGGTGGTGAGAATATGGTATTTGAGTAGTAGGTTGGTACGGTACAATTTCTCGTACTTTTAGCGTTCCAATAGCGAACAATTGCTTGCTATGGGTAAGGGTAAACATCAACATTCCTTGTGATTGGTTTGCTTTACTGATTGTTTTTACCATATTCCGAAACACTCCAGTTGTATATTCTTCCCATTGAGATATTAACGCATTTGTTTTTCTAATCAATCTAACATTGTACATTTAGTTGATAAATTGATTTCTTTGGTTAAATTTTAACCTATTGCAGTGGTGTTTTCACTCTATTTCGCTACAATGTGCGTCTATACGTACCGTCGATTTAGCGAGATCAATATATGGCTAATACTGCCGCAGCTTTACATATTTTGGTAAAGCATAAAGAACAAGCTGAAGATATAATAAAACAGCTTAAGAAGGGAGCTAAATTCCAGACTTTAGCCAAGAAATATTCCACTTGTCCTTCAGCTAAAAAGGGTGGAGATTTGGGTGAATTCCGTAAGGGTCAGATGGTTCCGCAATTCGATAAAGTGTGCTTTCAGGGGGAGACCCTCATACCTCATTTAGTAAAGACCAAATTTGGATGGCATGTAGTGAAGGTTTTGTACAGAACCTAAAGTATATATTTAATACAAATATTGTAACGTCGTCGATAATACATTGAAAAAGCTCATCTTTTTAGATGAGCTTTTCGTTTATGTGAGCATAAATCTATTGGCAGTGTGCTTCGCCTATATTTAACCACACATCTGATGATGCATTTGGCTCATTACCTTGTGTCCACCACTTAGCTTGCCAACGTGAGCCATTATGATCCACTTCGTCACCTCCGTTATAAATACCTGCTGCTGTCCAAGGAAGTTCAACCTCAGAAGTAAGGGTCCAAGACTGTGTAGCAGGCGTCGGCTCATCTTTGTTCCACCACTTTGCTGTATAGACCAGACCGTTATGGTTGACTGTTTCGGTTGTGTAAACTTGCCCGCTCACCCATGCTGGAACATTGTCAGCCTCAGGGTCAGTTTGAGAACATGAACCACCACCTCCTGTGTTGCCATCTTCAGATGCTTGGTTTTTGACAACGATGGTATCAGTATTTTCTAAACCTTCAGGATCTGTCACGGTAAGGCTAAATGTATAGGACGTATCTTCTTCAACTTCAGGGGCAACAAATGAAGGTGTAGCGAGATTAGCTCCTGTTAAACTAACTTCAGAACCGTTAATTTGAACCCAAGCATAAGATAGTGCTTTACCTTCAGGATCATAAGAAGCTGAACCACTCAAGTGTACGGTGACCTCACCCTCGACTTCCTTATCTTTACCTGCATTCGCAACGGGAGCAAGGTTAGGGCCGGGGTTGACAGAGTCATCCGTAATGCCGGTTAGTGCTTTACAAGCTTCTTCAGATAATGTTGTCTCATTTTTATCGATGAAACCACAAGCCTTAACAATATTAGTCATGTCTAGAGTTGTATTTACAACACGATACCCCAATCCTTCACGCGCTGCATTGATATGATAGCCAGGATCATGATCAACCATCCAATTGAAAATACCGCCGAGATTGCGATTTTTAGCGTAAGCGGCTTTAGCATAAACACTTCTAGGTGTATCGATACTTAGAAATTGATTAGTCACTTTATTAAATAAAAAGTCAGCGTTTGTATCGATATCTGTGTAGATTTCATAGCCTTCTAAGCCTTGACCACCCATTTGATTAAAGGTCACAAGCTTGTCGGCATAGTCGTACAATTCTGATACACCTGTGTCATAACTCTTATTTGTTGAAGTTCCCGGAGTGAAAGAACCAATTAGAGGGGAAACACTTTGTAAGTCGACAGCACCAGCATTTCTACTGTAATTAGCATAACCGATTTGAATCGATGTGGATGGTATGCCTAACACATCAATCATATAGTCAATGGATTTTTCAGCAGAGTTGAAACTTTCATCATTTTTGAACGCTTCGCCCGAAAGATTAGTATGATGCGCTAGTTTATCTTGCCACTCTCCCATGAAGTCATAGGTCATTAAATGTACGTAATCTAAACCATTATCGATTAATGCTTTAATGTTAGAAGCATCCAACTTACTTGCTGGCGCACCGGCTGCGATTGCAATCTTCTTCTCTGGTATTCCGGCGGCGACTAAAGCAGCTCGAAGTTCCTTTATGAGAAGAGTATAGTTTTCCCCATCCTGCTCTGACCATGAGTTACCACTTGCACCGCCACCACCAGGGTATTCCCAGTCGATATCAATTTGGTCAAACATCGGGTATAAAGTAAACCATTGGATAGCGCTATCTATGAATACCTTTCGTGATTGTGGTGAGCTTGCCATACGAGAAAACGGCTCAGAAAGTGACCATCCGCCAACGCTAAAAGCTAGCTCTAGATTAGGGTCTTCTTTTTTCATATCTCGCAGTACGCCGATTAAGCCACCTGCATATTTTTGTCCAGTTTCAAAACTAGCGGGACCTTGTAACTCACTATTCCAATGCCCGTTACCACCACCATAATCAGCTTGATAGTCAGAATTGGGGTCAGTAAAGACAATTGTATAGTCAGGATAATTATTTCGAGCACAAATGCTGGCCACTGATGTCACAGCAGATGTGATAGCTGGGTCACCAACTTTAGATCCACAAATACCCATAAATGAATAAACTAATTTGTCGTATTTCCCTTTTATGTCGTTAATATTAAAGCCACGCTCATAGACTCCCCAGTTTGATAGGTAACCAGCGACGGGAACTAAGGCATCATTACGTTCGTAGGTATTAAATACTTTTTCTGCATCGCTCCATCTAGGGCTGGTAAATGCTGAAGTACTCATAGAACTGAGAGCAATTAGAACGGCTAAACTTGATAACTTGATAGGTGTCTTCATCTTACTATTCTCATTAGTGATTCAACGCTAGTTATGTAGTGAAAAAGCTTTCAATTATGACTAGACAATTAATTTAATATTCATAAAACTAATTAATTTACTCCATTAATCAGAATATGGACTGGCCTACATACTATGTATTAATAACTCCGATTAGCAGGCATTTAAAATTTAGCTTTTATTTTAATTAATGAGAAAAGGTTAGGTTTAACTATGCGAGCTGCCTATGTTTTATACTATTTTTCATTATTTTTTAGAGGAAAATTTAACTATTTTATGATTGGCTAATAATAGAGTTAAAACTTTAAATAACGTTATTATCGTCATTATAAATATATGTTCAAGTTGACAAATTAAACAATTAAAATAAATAGGTATAATATCACGTATTTCATTTGTTATTTAAATGGGTTATTTTTTGTGTAAATAAAATTCAAAATTAGTTATTAAGTAGCTGTATTAATTTTTTCCATTGATATTTATTATGCTTTTGTCTCATGTTTTTCTTATCTGAAAGAATAATTTTGAATAGTAGTCTATAATTAAATTTTCAAAAATTAACTTAGAAATTACTATGTTGTTTAGCCTAAAATGTTACGTTTTTTTCTTGTAAACATACTGATTTTTTCACACTTGTCTTGGGCGAAAATTCCAAGAGTTATCCATCTTACTAATGGGGAGTGGCCTCCTTATCTGTCTAAAAGCTTACCTAATGGTGGACCATCCTCTCAAGTGATTGTTGAGGCATTTAGGCTTCAAGGTATAGAGGTAATATGGGGATGGTACCCTTGGGCACGTTCATACATATTGGCAAAGGAGGGTGAGTATGATGGCACTGTGATTTGGTCTGTTAACGAGGAGCGTAAGGAGTATTTCTTATACACGGTTCCAGTACTAGAAGAGAAACGGGTGTTATTTCATCTTGTTACTAAACCTATCGAATGGAGAACAATGAATGACCTCAGTAAATATGAGATAGGCGCGACAGTTGGTTACCAGTATTCAAAAGATTTTCAGGAAGCTGAAGCGCAAGGTATTCTTAAGGTGCGTCGAATAGCAAAAGAAAGTAATAACTTCAAAATGTTAATCGCAAATCGTGTGGATCTTGTTATTGCTACTTATAGAGTGGGTTACGCGCTTATTGCTTCAAAGTTATCAGAAAATGAAGGCAATATGATTACCCATAATAATAGGTATGTTGACATTCAACATTGGAGTGTATTAATTTCTAAAAAAAACCAATATGGTGATTATTTTATCGAACAGTTTAATTATGGATTTAAGAAATTAGTCGAATCTGGAAGATACGATGAAATTATGAAAAATAGATAATAATTGGTTTTTTATGTCATGATTATTGTTACCACTTTAGCCTATCAATATTATCAGGCTAAAGTGTTGCTATTTAATTGTAACTATCTATTAAGCTAGATATATTCTAATTTTTTCAACAAGAAAATTTACATCTGCCTCGGATACGTCTTTATGAGTAACAAACCTGATAGGGTTGCCAGGGCTAATAATAATGCCTTCGTTACTTAATTTCTTAGCGATAGCATGTATATTAATATTGGAATCAATTTTGGCAAAAACTATATTGGTTTGAACAAAATCAGGATTAACATGAATGCACGGTAGTTCGTTGAGCTTAGTTGCAAGCAGCTTAGCATTAGCATGGTCGGTTTTGAGCTGAGTTACTTGTTCTGTTAAAGCCAGTTTACCTGCGGCGGCGAGAATACCCGCTTGTCTCATACCACCGCCTACCATCTTACGTAAGCGCCGAGCCTTGGCGATGAAGTCCTTACTACCCAAAAGCAATGAACCTATAGGCGCAGAAAGCCCTTTTGATAGACAAACGGTCATCGAGTCGAAGTGTTTCGCTATTTCTATAATATCAATATCAAGCGCGACGGCCGCATTATAGGCTCGGGCACCATCTAGGTGAAGCGCCAGCTCGTGTTGGTCACAAAACTCACGTGCTTTGGCCAAATAGCTTAGTGGTAATACTTTACCATTGATGGTGTTTTCGATACTGAGTAACTTAGTCCGAGCAAAATGGCTGTCATTAGGCTTAATAGCTGCCCTAAGTTTATCGAAATCAAGAGTACCATCTGGATTGTTCTCTACGGGTTGAGGTTGAATTGACCCCAATACCGCCGCACCACCTGCTTCATATTTGTAGTTATGGGCTTGTTGGCCGCACAAGTATTCATCGCCTCTTTCACAGTGTGCCATTAAACCCAGTAAGTTAGCCTGCGTGCCTGATGTCGTAAAAAGGGCAGCCTCAAAGCCATGCCTTTCTGCGGCCCATACTTCTAAATCGTTGACAGTCGGGTCGTCACCATAGACATCATCGCCCACAGGAGCATTAGCTATTGCTCGTCGCATTGCCGGGGTAGGTTGAGTAACGGTATCCGAGCGGAAATCCATGTGCATAACTCCTATATATATTCACATAATTTAGCCTTACTTAAACATGCGATGGTTTTAGCATCTGTAATTTCCCCATCGATAATCTTTTGCTCGATCTCTGCAAAAGGAAAACACACGACCTCTATAACTTCATCATCGTCACACATAAGCTGCTGAACCTCTGACAAACCTTTGGCAATGAATAAATGTTGGATTTCATCGCAAAAGCCTGGCAAAGGTGTTACTTGTCCCAGAGATATCATAGTTTCAGCATGGTAACCAGTCTCTTCTGCTAATTCTCTTACTGCACAAAGTTCAACAGGTTCATTTTTTTCAACCGTACCTGCTGGCAACTCAAGTAGCCACTTTCTGACAGAAGGACGATATTGATTGACGAGCATAATGTTACCGTTGGGTAAGATTGGCAGTATAACGGCAGCGCCTGGGTGAGAAATCGTGGTATGGGTTATAACTTTACCGCTAGGTAACGTTGTCTTTAGTTCTTGGAGGGAAATTCCCTTCCAAGTGTGGAGAATTTTCAAAGCTGAGTCCATATTATTTATAAGTTAGTTATTAATTGAGATGTGACGATAATTAAGACCATCATCTCTTTAAAAAAGTTATTAGACATTATGTCTCAAACCTTAGACACTGTTACAGTGATTTGTGTCCCAAATTTGGAATCATAGTTTTCAAAGTGTTACATGGAAAATGCTTCTGACCAAAAGGCCGATCAAAATAAAAAAATCCACTTGTAACAGGGTGATAACAAATGTATAAAGCTAAGCATGTTGAAAATGCTAGTTAAAATTCAGAGGAGCACACTATGATGAGCCCTACTAGAGTGTCCCACTCGCAAAAAGCCTTGCTCTCTGAACGAATTACCAAACTCGCTCAAGCTCTATCTGATGGTGTATACGAACGCGAGGACACAATTAAAATGTGCCTACTCGCTGCACTGGCTGGTGAGAGTGTTTTCTTGCTAGGTCCTCCAGGTATTGCTAAAAGTTTAATTGCCAAAAGGCTTATCCAAGCATTCGATAATGCATCGTATTTTGATTATTTAATGACCCGTTTTTCGACTCCTGAAGAAGTATTTGGGCCACTTAGTATTCAAGAGCTAAAGGACAATGGCCGCTATGTTCGTTTAACAGAAGGTTACTTACCTACCGCTGAGGTCGTTTTTCTCGATGAAATATGGAAAGCTGGTCCAGCGATACTTAATACTCTACTGACTGTTGTGAATGAAAAGACTTTCAAAAATGGTAGTGATATAGCAAAAGTTCCCATGCGTTTATTAGTATCAGCATCCAATGAATTACCGGATGAAGATAGTGGTTTAGAAGCCTTGTATGACCGGATGCTAGTTCGGGTTTTTGTTAATCGAATACAAAACAAACAAAACTTCAAATCTTTGCTGACTGTTGGTACTAAACAGGAAGCGAGCATACCTGAAGGTTTAGCTATTACAGAGCAAGAATATCATCAGTGGCAATCTGAGCTTGAAGAGTTAGAGCTGAGTGATGCTACATTTGAAAAGCTGTATACGTTAAAAGAGATGTTAGAAGAGACTGCCACACAAGATAAGGTAACTGACGAAGCAGAGATGTATGTTTCTGATAGGCGTTGGAAAAAAGCCGTTAAATTACTAAAAGCCAGTGCATTTTTTAATGGGCGGGATGAAGTCAATCCGTTAGATTTATTATTGCTACAGGATTGCTTATGGAATAGTCCTGAATCGCGTGAAGTAGTGCAAAGCGTAATAAAACAGTTTGCCCTGACGTATGCTTTTGATCAGCAGGATGTTGAGCAGCAGATTAATTTGTGTAGAGATGAATTAACTGAAGTTCAAGACGAGCTAGAATCTGAGTTTGGAATGATACTCTCAGTTGAGTCAACAACAGGACTGTTGAAAAAACAAATACATAGCTATAAGGTTACAGACGCCAACTTATACAAAGTTGGCAATTCGGCAGGCTTGGTAAAGTTGGTCTTACTACAGAGTAATTTATCGGTTTCGGAGTCTGAAAAAGGTGACAGTCGCTGGGTCTATGTGCCAAAAACTGAACTAGAAAAGATTATTAAAGAAGGGCATGGTGATGTCTACGGTTATGTAAATAAAAATACCAATCTATGCAGAATTCGATTCGATATAGATGCTGCAAACAAGCTAGTCATTAAAGATATCGCAAATCGTGCTGTACTTGTGTCAGTAGTTACTAATAAAGGACTAGAAGACATATTGTATAAAGGTTGGTTAAACAAATCTGAGCAGGCATTGGAGAAGCTTACACAAGCTGAGCACCATCTACTTAAAGTACGCTCCAATTTCCATGGCGCATTACCGCATAGTTTTATTGATCAAGATATTCCAATAGCTATGGAAGCAAGCCTGCAGAACATTCAGCAAGTACTAGAATCGACGAAAACTGAATGCGAGCGGACAGTGCTACGTTTCAGACAACTGAATCAATTCTTTTTATGAGAGCGTTTTAGATGTTGGGTGCAGATGGTTTAAATTTAGCCTTAATGATTGCTGATTCAGGAATTATTGATACTGCAGTGAACGATTTACTGGCACGATCTCAAGTGATGACGTTAACAGAAAATAGGGGGGTGAGAACAAAAGTCAAAAATCACCTCTTGAAATGGCGAGGCAACGTTAAAAAACGCATCACTAATGTTTGCGAGACCGAGAGGTTCCAACAAGAGATAGCTTTATATCAGGAAGTCATTTATTGGGACGAAAAGAGGTTTTTTAAAAAAATTCCCGATGTCATTAAACAGCTTGAGTGGCACTCAGCTTTTTATCTCAAAGCGCGTCGGTTAATTGAGAAGAATAAGGGTATCTACAACCCCATGTTTCCGCATTACTTTTGTGAACAATGGTATCAAAGCCTGTCAGATGCAATTCGTCAGGCCCAAGTTTCAGAACTGGAGGTTAGCAAAGAAAAAGTGCTTAAAGACCTTTATCAGCGGATGGAAACCATGAAAAGCATGGACGGGGTTACTGAAGAAGGCGATGAAAATACTCTTGGTCGACTCTGGGATATGGCGGCGGCTAAATTAAGTAAAACAGATTTATCTGCCATGAAGCGTCATGCGGAGTTTTTGAAAAAAAATCACGCCTTACAAGAGATTGCTCAGCAGCTAGGGCGTATGGCTCATGAGGTTAATGATCCTAACCTCAATCGAGCACCTACCGATGACATTCAGATGGTTGAGGAAAAGTCTGATGAAGCAACAGATGATATCGTCGGTATCCATGAAAGCGATGATTTGAACAAGCTTTTACCCAATGAAGCTCTATTTTTGGCTTACCCTGAACTGGAAGTCGTTTTCTACAAGCACTTAGTCGATAAGCGATTAATGAATTATAGAATGCAGGGTAAATCACGTACTTTGCGTAAAGTTAAAGCTCATCGGCCTGATAACAAGAAAGCAGATGTGGAAAAAGGCCCATTTATTGTGTGTGTTGATTCTTCTGGTTCAATGAGTGGTTTTCCTGAGCAATGTGCCAAAGCAATTTCATATGCTCTTATGCAAATTGCCCTAGCAGAAGATCGAGATTGCTTTGTGATTCTATTTTCCACTGAGCAAATCACTTATCAGCTTACTCGTCAAGATGGCCTAAGAGAAGCGAGTGATTTTTTAACATACAGTTTCCACGGCGGTACGGACTTAGAGCCTGTACTTATGAAGTCGATTGATTTGATGCACGGGGAAAGATACAAAAATGCTGATATGGTTGTGATTTCAGATTTTATTGCACCAAAACAATCTGTAGAGCTTGAGCAGCATGTGGTTCAATTGAAAAAAAATCATAATCGTTTTCACGCTATATGCCTTTCCAAATATGGTAATCCTGAGCTAATGTCCTTATTTGATCACTGCTGGTCTTATCACCCTAATTGGGTTGGTCGAATTATTAAAAAATGGTGAGCAATTTTTATAGCTTAAGCGGTGAGTGGGCTCTGATTGGATGGGTTTTGACTTTGGTAGCCACGGAGTAGTCCAAATATAGCCAAAAGCGACATCAAAAGCATTAGAAAGCCTAGTGGCATCTGGTCAGGGGACGGGATTACTGATGCGAACAAAGTTGCTAGACCAGCACCGAGGTTTTGAATACCTCCCAAGAGAGCTCCCGCTGTTCCTGCATGATAAGGGAAAGGAGAAAGAGCGCCAGTGGTCGCTGCTGGGAAAAGAATACCAGCTCCGAGGAAATAGATGGTAGCGCCGCCAACAAGTGTTACTGCATCAGTTAGCCCCATTAGTCCGGGAATTAGAACCACGAGTGAACCCACTACAATAGCAACCAATCCCATTTTTAATGCGGACTTCTCATTTTTTTTGCTCGTGATCACGCTAGATAGTGCCGCTCCGACGAGATATCCCGGAATTGGAATAACAAATAACATGCTCACTGATGTCGCAGGAAGTTTTAGCACGCCACCTAAAAGGACCCCAGCGGCAGCTTCAAATATAGCGACACCGGAAAATGTTGCGACCAAGCAAAGTAAGTAACCCTGGAATTTTTTGTTAGACAGGACGTAGCTGTAGCTATGTAGAACTGCATCACGACGGCGTCTAGCTGCGGGAAGTGTTTCGTCGAAGCGAGTCAATGTAGTAATCACCACTGCAATACTAAATAAGGATAAAAACAGGTAGCTTGATCGCCAGCCGAAGCTTTCAGTTAAATACCCTCCTAACACAGGTGCTAATAGAGGAGAAAAAATGATACACATGCTTATTAGGCTGTTGACTTTATGAAGGTCAGAACCAGAAAACACATCACGTGAAAGCGTTCTACACATTGCCCCACCGCTACCAATTCCTATTCCCTGAATAAAGCTACCTACCAAAAAAAATTCAAAATTATGAGAGAATAAAGCGAGGGTACTGCCGATTATATAGATACATAATCCAACTATTATTATTGGTTTACGACCAAAGCGATCGGAAAGTGGGCCATAAGCAAATTGTGACAAACCATAGGGAATAAGGTAGCAGGCCATGACGGCTTGTAGCGCTGCTGGAGAGACAAGAAACTCATCGGCCATATAGCCAATTGATGGCACAAACATTGTTTGTGTCATTTGGCCAACCGCGGCTAAAAGCGCGGTAAATAAAATAAGTTTAATAACTTTAGGTGATGCGTGCATTTCAACTAACCAGGATACTCATAAGTAAATGACACAATTGAACTTTATGGCTAATCCCTATATAAATGTTGATTCTAAGGGATGCTTTTGCGAAGAATGTTAGAGGTAATATGGCTAATTTGCAATCAAATATGTGATCACAAGCAAGAAAAAATTCAATCAATTAGATTAGAAAAAATAATGATTAAGCTTGATTGATAAGAGTCCCACAAACAATTTTAGGCTAAATTCAGTTTACTCAGGCATTGTCTACATAAGCATGCATTATTTTCTAAGCTTAAAGGTATGGCACGGGTTTCGAGTGAGAAACACCAACATGTTTGTTTTCCTTGGCTAATATCACAGGTTGCAGGCTCGTTACATGAAGGGCAAAGATGGCTAGATGCATTACCTGTAAGTGTGTTTATGATGTTGTCTCTCTTTGAATCTGACAAGTTTTTCCAACTTACAATTTCATCCATTGTTCTGTAGCAACCGTTACATATACCACCATTGTTTTGGCATGCTGCAATACAGGGTGTTTTCAAGTTGTTCTCCAAATGCGAATGTAGCAAGAATAGAACACGTAATCCTAAACGGTATCAGTAGAACTGCAATCATTATTAAGCATTTATATAAAAAATCTTTCTTTCTGCCCTAAAGTATTAATCTGATAGATATTTTTGAGATTCAGCCATAACTGGCAGTAACTGTTGCTTTATTAGCGTAAGTAGCTTGGGGTTTCTTTTTGTTTGTCAGAAGGAGTAGGGCCACTAAATAATGAGACTTTATCTCTACCATTATGTTTAGATTGGTAAAGGGCTATGTCTGCACGTTTTACCCAGTTTTCCATGTTTTCTGATGCAAGGAATTGAGCAACACCTGAGCTTATAGTTACTAAGGCTCCTTCTGGGTATTGAGTTTGTTTTACATGCTGACTTATATATATCATTGCTTTTTTAGTGGAAAACTGGTCTTTTTGTGGAAATATCAGTAAAAACTCATCGCCACCGAGTCGAAAAAGTAAGTCAGATTCTTCCATATGCCGATATATAACACCAACAACTTGCTTGATTACTTTATCTCCCACATCATGGCCATATTGGTCATTTACATTTTTAAAATTGTCTATATCAATGAGTGCAACTGCTGAAGTTGGGTACAAATTACTTACGTTTTCAAGATGAGTTTGAAGTTCATGACGATTGAGTGCACCTGTCATACTATCTCGTTCAGAAAGATATCGCAGTTCCTTTTGTAACCTTTTTATTGCCTGTACAATGACATGAGCGATGACCGCGGTTGCAAGAAGAGAAAATGCGTATCTGGATGTTGTTGCTAAATGTTGATGAGGGAACGCAGCGATAGTGCAGCCTATTAGCAAGGTGATATTAGCACTCAACGCAATTTTTGATGGTAAGAGAAAAACGACGCTGATAATAATTGGAAAAACCCAGTACGTAGCAAGTGTACCAAAAATATGAATGGCCATAATGATGGATGTGATGAGCAAGATAAGGGGTAAGGTATGGCCGAAAAACCCCTTTCGTTTATACACAATAGCCGTAACTTCTAGCAATAATGTGATCTCGAAGGAAAGCAAGATAGCGCCAAGCATAATTTCGCCAATCAGAATGTTGTTTATCCCAATTGGCACAAAGAAAATTAGGGTTGTTGCCGCAACAAACTTCAGTACTTGCTTTTGCCGGCGTATATCCAGAATAGCGTCGGTATGATGGTCAGCCTGAAGTTTGTGATTTTTATCCATAGAGTACCCAGAGTGAAAGTTTCACCTTGTATAAAACGTAACTCTAAAGTAGTGCTAAATCAATTTTACAAGTAACGTTATTCAGGTGTAGTAATACTTCCTATCTCTAAAACAGGTGCAACGTCGATGTCTTCAGCATTCATCATTGATGAAATACGTTGAACTGAGGATAAGAGTAAAGATTGTTCCCACTCTTCAAGTCTTTGAAATTTATTGATAAAGTTTTGCTGGAGTGGTGTGGGAGCTTGCTCTAATACTATTACCCCTTTCTCCGTTAAATGAGCATGAACTTTACGCTTGTCATGTACGCTACGCACACGCTTGACTATTTCATTACGTTCGAGTCGATCTAAAATCGTTGTCGCTGTTGCTTGGCTCATGTTTGTATGGTTTGAAAGTTCACGAATCGTGACTTCACCGAGCTCTCTTATAGAGCGCATCAAAATTAATTGTGGTCCAGTTAAACCAGACTCCTTACTTAGTCTTTTCGAATGCAGATCAATTGCACGGATAATCTGTCGAATCGATATAAGAACTTCTTCGTGCTTTTCCAATGTTGTTCCTTATATTAGTAAAGCGGATGGAGGCGAAAATACATGAAATTTAGCATGAAATGAAGTACATCAAACCATAATTTTTATCCTAGCCTACTATTTCAGTGGATGGAATAGGGGTTATAGGAATACATCTGGTCATTTTATCGATAAATGTGATGTGGTCAAATGTTTAGAAGTCAAACATAATATGAATTCTTATCTCATCCTCTATTGATTATATTATCGACTGTCAACCTTAACTTTTGTCTAAAAAATAGACAAATGACGGTAAAGTACTGGAATGATCTGTATCTACACGTACAATAACTCGTAATTGATTAAGCCTTGATATAGAGATAATTGTTTTTATCACTAATGATTTTTCTATCTGAAGGTTTGGTCAGGGAAGAAAACCAGTAAGAGAGGACGAATGACTAAAGGTATAGATAAGTATAGTATCAACAGCACCGACTACACAGTAGGGCAAGATAATGTCCAAAAGTGGGGTTTTGATGTCCATAACCCTGTATTTGGAATCAGTGCAGGTCTTATAGGCTTGTTCCTAATTATGACTGCGGTGATGGATGCAGAATCTGCGAAAGCAGTACTAGATGGAGTCAAATGGAAGATTATTGGAAATTTTGACTGGTTATTTATCTGGTCGGGCAACATATTTGTACTATTTTGTATAGCTCTAATTGTAACGCCACTTGGCAAAATTCGCTTAGGAGGCGAAAATGCCACGGCGGATTACTCCTATGTATCTTGGCTATCAATGCTGTTTGCTGCTGGGATGGGAATCGGTCTAATGTTTTGGAGCGTTGCTGAGCCCGTTGCTTACTTTACCGGCTGGTATGAGACGCCTCTTGGTGTTGAGGCCAATACAGCGGAAGCCGCAAAACTTGCGATGGGTGCCACCATGTATCACTGGGGCTTACACCCTTGGGCTATTTATGGTGTTGTAGCTTTATCGCTGGCGTTTTTTGCTTATAACAAAGGGCTTCCACTTTCGATACGATCTATTTTCTACCCAATTTTAGGTGATAGAGCTTGGGGTTGGGCCGGCCACATTGTTGATATTCTTGCAGTACTAGCAACGCTATTTGGTCTTGCAACCTCACTTGGGTTAGGTGCGCAGCAGGCTGCCAGTGGTATTCACCATGTTTTTGGCTTTGAGGCAAACATGGGTCTTCAAGTGGTAGTGATCACTATAGTGACTTTGCTTGCAGTCGTATCAGTGATCCGTGGTATTGATGGTGGTGTCAAGGTTATCAGTAATATTAACATGATCATTGCATTCCTATTGCTGATCATGGTCGCTTTAATTGGATATGCTGTCGCATTTGGTAATATTGGCACCACCTTAATGGCTTACATTGAAAATATTATCCCTCTCAGTAATCCTCACGGGCGTGAAGATGAAGCTTGGTTCCAAGGTTGGACAGTATTCTATTGGGCTTGGTGGATTTCATGGTCGCCATTTGTCGGTATGTTCATTGCGCGCGTATCTAAAGGTAGAACAGTCAGGGAATTTTTGATTGCTGTGCTGATTGTTCCATCATTGGTAACATTACTTTGGATGTCGGTATTTGGTGGTATAGCCATTGATCAAGTTGTTAATAACATTGGTGAGCTGGGGGCTAATGGCCTAACTGATGTTTCTTTAGCTATGTTCCAGATGTTTGATGTATTACCTTTTGGTAGTGTGTTATCTGTTATCGCTGTTATTTTGGTATTGGTGTTCTTTATTACCTCATCAGATTCAGGCTCTTTGGTTATTGATAGTATTACGTCGGGCGGTAAAGTGGATGCGCCTGTTCTGCAACGAGTCTTCTGGGCCTTTATGGAAGGGGCAATTGCAGTCGCCTTACTTTGGATTGGTGGTACAGAAGCAGTACAAGGGCTTCAAGCCGGCGCTATCTCAACTGCGCTTCCCTTTACTTTTGTGTTGCTATTGATGTGCGTGAGTCTTCTTATGGGGATGCGTACAGAGCAATACCAGCGTTAAAAATACCTTCTATCGAAAAGGGGACGAGTAATCGTCCCTTTTTTATATCCAGACTTCCTCAAGTTTTGTTGTACGTTGGTAGTGGTGAGCTATCTGAGCTTGCAGTAGCTCTGCGGTGGCAACGGCATCCGTGAGAGCATGATGTGGGGTATAATTGGGCAGGCCATAGCGCATACGGCTTGTTCCAAGTCTGACGGATTCGGGCTTTTTACCAAATAAACTTTTTATAAAGCCACCATTCGCCTGCTGTTGGTAGGTTGTTTCAAGGTGCATAGTATCGACAACTGGAAATTCTATACCTTCATTTATACGGTCTTTTAGTGCTTGGTCGAAAAACTCCCTTTCAATTCGTTGATAATGCACAACCATGACTTTTCCTGCCATTTGTTCGAGAACTTGGTCGTAGATTTCAATTAGATCAGGCGCATCGAGAATATCACTATGAGTGATACCGTGGATAATTACCGATTCTTCAGCAAGTTGCTGGCGAGGGCGCACTGTCCAGTGACGGGCTTGCTTGAGAAATATTCTATTGAGGTTAAACGGTACCGTACCTATGGTGATGATACCGTCTTGTTTAGAATCTAACCCGGTTGTTTCAAAGTCCATCGCCAAGAAAGTGATATCTTCCAAAGAAGTATCTGAGTTAGGCGTACCAGCCGCATAATACTTTTTGAGAGCAGCATCTTGGCTGCTTTGTTGTTTCATATGAAACGTTTTATGCCAGTTAAGATCAGAGCTATTCATTATCTTATTTATCATCTAGCGCCTACTTAAAGTTATTACTGGCTTGATAACGGAATTTGAGAAAATTCTGGGCGTTACTGAGTATTTGGAAAGCATCTTTAAGGTTACGGCGCTCGAAATCAGACAAGTTCTCTGGCTCTATATTGTTATCAGGCTCAATCTCATTTTCGACGTCATAAGCTTGGTGACGTATGCGCACCATGGAGATAAACTCTAGTGCATCTTTGAGATCACGAGCTTTTCCTTTTGGCAAAATACCAGCTTCATGGATATCATCCAAGCGTTCGAACGAATTTGTTGAACGTGAACCAACTGCAAGCGCATGGACCCGAATCAGATCAGCAAGTGGTGCTGTTCCTCTACGTTTCAGGTTTATCGAGTTTTTATGCTGACCATCTTGCTCCATCACAAAGGCTTTAAAAAAGCCAAGAGGAGGTGTTCGGTTCATCGCATTGCGAGCTAAACAGGCAAGAAAGCGGTTATTTTTGCGCGCCCGCCTAATAATAAATCCATTCAGTTGTTCTGCCCATTTCAATCGACCATAGACACCCACGAGATCGAAGAAAATCGAGGCATTGAGTAAAGCCTTAGGGTTAGGATCATCAATCCAGTCCGAGAAGCATTCCTCCCATTCTGTACGTGTCATACGCCAGACAGGATTGGTCGCCATAATATCGCCAGTGCAGTATGTGTAACCACATTTATCCAAACCGTCGCAGATTTTTTCCGCTAAAGCAGCAAAATATTGTCCATGCTTGTCACTATCGTAAGTGTTATCTAGGATGATTGCGTTGTCTTGATCTGTGACCAGTATTTGCTCGTCACGCCCCATAGAGCCGAGCGCAAGGAAGCAATAAGGGATCGGTGGTTCGCCAAGTTCCTCTTCTGCGAGTTCGATGATTCTTTGTTTAAAGCTTTTACCGATAACCGACATCGCACTGCCAACCATGTGTGAATTGGCATCTTCATTCACTAGTCGTACGAAGCTGTCTTTGACTTGCTCGGCGAGTGAAGATAGCTCTTCAATAGACTGCTGCTGATAAATACTGCTCACTAGTAATAAAGAGTTT
Organism: Vibrio pectenicida; assembly: GCA_024347015.1. GTDB lineage: Bacteria > Pseudomonadota > Gammaproteobacteria > Enterobacterales > Vibrionaceae > Vibrio > Vibrio pectenicida. Next base: position 802,768 of record AP024890.1, read on the forward strand.
TGAGACTCATAGCGGACAATATCTGTAGTTTCAATAATGCCAATTGGTTTTTTGTCTTTTAAAACAGGTAGGTGATGAACGTTATAACGAAGCATGGTGAGCATTGCTTCATAGACATAGGCATTATGATCAAGAGAAATAACCTCAGTGGTCATAACACTAGACACAGGATCATTTGGGTCTAGACCCTCGGCCAGTACGCGTGTACATAAGTCTCTATCAGTAATAATTCCGACAAGGGGAGACTGATCTTCTTCGTTATCTTCAAGGATATTTGGGTCTATCACCAATAGTGATGAAACATTCTCATCCGCCATTTTGACCGCAGCATTTTGAATGGTTTCATCTTTCTCAAGAAATGGTGTCTCGCCTTTTAAAAGTGTGCGAACTTTGGAGGTGGTGAGATCGTTTTGTTCATTAGTACTTGATACTGCTTGGCGAAGGCGAGCTGTATCTTCTACCTCGACAAAATCTGCAAAGGTTTCGTGGTTATCATACAGCTCCTGAAACACAGGCTCAGGTATGCAATATAGAAGAGTATCTTTGATAGCTTTGGCAGGGAAACGTACTTTGTTGTTAGTTAGAAGCCCCATTTGTCCGAATAATGCGCCTTCATCGAGACGGTTGTATAATTCACCTTTGCGCCTGTACACTTCGACTACGCCACTTCGCACCATGTAAATATCATGGATCTCGTCGCCAAAGTGGATTACAGGCGTATCTTGACGAAAATAAGAAATCTCAACATGCTTGGTAACGAAGTTAATTACGTCATCGTCGAGCTCATCAAACGGTGGGTGTTGTAACAGGAAATTCTTTATATCCAGTAATTCTGCTTCCATCAAGGTGTCCGATGTAACCGTAGTATCTTACAATGTTACATGATCTGGTGCAGGACTTCATGGTAGGCAGCTCAAAACACATATAAATATGAGTTTGAGTATTTGGACTATTTAGTTAGATCTTCAATTATTGGGCAACTACTTCCTTCATCTCCAGGGCAAGCATTGATCCAAGTGGTCAGTTGTTGCTGTATCTCATGCAGTTGACAGATCTTTACTTCCACTTCATTAAGCTTTTGTTGAGCTTTTTGTTTTACTTCACGACTTGTACGCATTGGATTTTGGGCAAGCTCAACAAATTCTTTGCATTCTTGAAGTGAAAAGCCAGCATTTTTGGCGCGAGAGACCAAATTAAGCTCTTGGACATGTGTGTCATCGTACTCACGATAGCCTGCATCACTTCGAATCGGTGGGCTTATCACGCACTTTTCCTCATAAAGACGAATTGATTTACTCGATAAGCCAGTTAGTTTTGCTACGGCTCCTATATTCATGCTGACCTCTGCTACTTTTTTAGTCTGATATCGGATGAAATATTACTTAAGTCTTTTTGAATCACAAGTAAATTATGGCCTGTTCTAACTCAACGATAAATGAATAAATTTCATTTAGAAATTAAATTGTAGCTTGTGTTGGATCAACGAAAATTGGTTTGCTTAGTTCTATATACTTAAGAAAAGTTGAAGTTTTAAAAAAATATTGAGTAATATAACCGTATGTAAGGAAGTTTTACTCCTATTCTGACATATAACAGGATTTACCTAATGCCAAATTCGTTTGTTCTCGTGATTAACTCAGGGAGTTCTTCTCTTAAATTTGCCGTTATTGATTCTTCGACAGGCGAAGAGGTTATTACTGGCTTGGGCGAGTGCTTTGGCCTAGCTGAGGCTGTCATTAGCTGGCAACACCAAGGTACCAAATCGCGACATGAGATCAAGGCGAAAGATAACCATCATGAGTATGCGATTGAGCAAATTGTAACGCTTATAGAATCCTTAGGGCTTTCAAAACAATTGGTTGCAGTAGGGCACCGAATCGTCCACGGCGGTGAAAAGTTTACTTCCACGGTTCGCATTGATGACGAGGTACTGACTGAAATTGATGCTTTGTCTGCACTTGCTCCGCTGCACAACCCTGCGGGAGTCAAAGGAATTAAGGCAGCGTTAATTGCATTTCCAACCCTTCCCCAGTTTGCTGTTTTTGATACTGCATTCCACCAGAGCATGCCAGATAAAGCCTTTACCTATGGTATTCCACAACAGCTATACAAAGAACATGGCATTCGCCGCTATGGTTTTCACGGTACTAGCCACTTTTATGTCAGCCGTGAAGCGGCGAAAATGCTTGGTCAGCCTGCTGAAGAGTCAAATATTATATCGGTGCACTTAGGCAATGGTGCCTCGGTGTGCGCCGTTAGTGGTGGCTGCTCTGTTGATACCTCTATGGGTTTTACTCCACTGGCTGGGCTTATGATGGGCTCGCGCTGCGGGGATTTAGATTCGGGGATCATTGAATTTTTAATTAAAAAAGGCTGGAGTCAAGAAAGTGTATTTGAAACCTTAAATAAAAAGTCTGGTTTTCTGGGCGTCTCTGGCCTGACTTCCGATGCTCGGGGAATACTTGAAGCTATTGAAGAAGGGCATAAGGGCGCAAAATTAGCGTTTGATGTATTTACTTACCGAGTTGCGAAATATATAGCGGCGTATCTTGTTCCGCTTGATAAGCTTGATGCGATAGTCTTTACCGGTGGTATTGGTGAAAATGCACTGCCGATACGCAGCGAAATCATTAAAAATCTTAGGTTGCTTGGCTTTGTGGAAGACGTAGTAGCCAATCAAGCCGCTCGGTTTGGCCAATCTGGCATTATCGCCAAATCCGATTTGCTTGGCGCCGTTGTCATGGTGATTCCAACCAATGAAGAATATGTGATTGCCAAGCAATCGGTTGAACTTCTGTAATTCTATTTTCCCTAAGCACAAAGCGAGCTGAGTCGGCTCGCTTTGTGGGTTAATGCGCTAATTGTGTGATTACCGAAGGGGATTGCCTTGTGGTTTTCAATAATTAGATAAAACTATTCATGTAAATTCACTTGTATACCAGAGTCGTCTTTATATTATGGTCACTATTGATATTTTTATAAGTGATCAGCAGCTAATGCCTAATAATATTGCTCCCGTATCTGCCGCCTCTAGTAGCAAAGCATCCAGTGATCTAGCTTCAGTAGAGAACCGACTTGATATTGCTACAATACAAACCTTGACTGAAAACGAACAAAATTTGTTGCAATTAAATCGTAATCATGCTAAGCATTATATGAGCCAAGCAGAACGTAATATTGCGAAGCAATTAGCTGATAATTCAAGAGTTGTAATTTCTACTAGTGATGAAAGTTTGCCTGAAACAGAGCAAAATTTGCTTCATTCAAAGCGCAATAATGATAAGCAACGAGATGATACCTCAAAAGATGTAACTTCTACTAGTGATGAAAGTTTGCCTGAAACAGAGCAAAATTTGCTTCATTCAAAGCGCAATAATGATAAGCAACGAGATGATACCTCAAAAGATGTAACTTCTACTAATGATGAAAGTTTGCCTGAAACAGAGCAAAATTTGCTTTATTCAAAGCGCAATAATGATAAGCAACGAGATGATACCTCAAAAGATGTAACTTCTACTAATGATGAAAGTTTGCCTGAAACAGAGCAAAATTTGCTTTATTCAAAGCGCAATAATGATAAGCAACGAGATGATACCTCAAGAGATGTAACTTCTACTAATAGTGAAAAGTTGACGGAAGAGAAGCTAACAGAGAATGAATTAATAGGGTATGAAGCCACCTTAGCTTCTTATCTAGATGAGCGTGGAAAGAAAATTGCTAAATTTCAAAAACCTCGTATTTTGCCAATGCCGAGCTCTCTATCATATGTGAGCAGCTTTTTTTACAGTGAAACGGATTTCATGCAACAGCTTCAAAAAGAGGTTAATAATTACAACAAGCTCCTCAAAGCCTCCGCTCTGGATGATGAATTGCAGCCGCTTACTAATTTGTTTGACTGCCCCGTATCAGATTCTGATGTGACAAAGCACCTAGATACTCTTTCCATTAGAGTGACACAATTGAGCACCGCTTTGAAGGCGGTAGAGCATGCATTTCAAAATTTGACTGAAACAGAGCGTAATCATGCAAAGCAATTTGGTGATATCTTAAGTCTTGAGATTGATCTAATAAGCAAAAATGAAACGTTAATAGATGATTATCAGGCAGCTTGGAAGACAAATTCCGATGGGTATAAACATTTTCATCAATTTTACTCATCGTGTTCACCGGAGCTTCAATCGACAATGACTCCCGAACTAAAACGTTTATGTTTTGATCTTGTTGCAGAGTCTGAATCTTTAGATAAGAAAGAGTTAGCTCAACGTTTACCAAATAAGCTTGCTCAGTACGCTTCGGCTATGTCAATAGCGAATTTGAGAATACTCTCTGAGATACTTGCTGAGAAAATGCCAGAATTGGCCGATGATGTAACAACAGCGTTCCCCAAAGCAGAGCAAAAAGCACAGCTTGGCGCTATTTTACTGATAACACAGGCATTGAATCAAAGTCAAAAGCAGTTAAGCATAGAAAGCGACGGCATAGATGAACGTCTAAATCTATCGGGGAAATTGGCTAGCCTGCATCATAATGCCGCGGTTTTTGAAGACTATTTTAAGCAGTTTATAGAAATGGATGCTCACCAAGACGATCAGTTCGTTGCGACATTATGGGCGATTACTGGACAAGAGTGGTCTATTGCAAAAAATGACACTCTAATCCCAGATGAACTTAATGATTATGACGATCTTAATTTAAGCAATTTTGTTAAACATGAATTGCGACAAAGTTTCCCAAGTGATGAAACTCGTCAATTGGCTGAAAATGTTATACAGGCTCAACATCGTGTTTCGTGGCTAGATGACAGAAATACCATTACTTTTGAACTGAATAATCACGGAGGGGTTGATCTCTATGCAGATCTAGAAGATGGACGTTTAGTTGATAATCTAAGCCAAAACTTGCCGCGTTATTCTGACTATATAGAAGAGAAGTTGTCAGCATTAGAAAGCTATGTTTCAGCCTTACAGGCCTTTTTACCCCGTGCTAAATTGGTTGGTAGTGAAACTACACGTCAAGTAGAGTCGGCAATTAAAGATACAAAAATACAGCGAGATCATTTCAATGACCTAAAAGTCCACTGTGATGCAGTGGAGCAAGTTCTCGATGCAAAAGTACTTTTAAGCGATAAATTGGCTCGTGTAGATATTATGTTGGATAACTCGATCGTCTCCATTAGACAACGACTTAATCTGCAAGGCTTTCTTACGTTCTTACCTTCTTTGAGGACAAACAATGAAAAAGTCACAGAGCTGGTGAATGAACGAAATGAACTCCAAAGTGGGCTAGATAACCAAGAGCTTACTCACCTCAAACCTAAAATCGATTCACTTAATGCTGATATTCAGCTTCTTGATTATGAATATGAAAGACAACTGCTCGAATTAACAAGGTTTGACCGCAAGATCAAACAAGAAAAGGGTTATCCGGGTGACAGTGGAAATAGTCTTGAGTCATGGTCTGCTTGGGTCAAACAGAACGTTGCAGGAAGCCTATCGGGTGATTATCGGCCTGATATGAGCATGCTGATTCTCGAACGACAGATGGCTAAAGCCGGTATAAGTGGCTACACAGAAGCCTATCAATCACTTTTTGTGTCATTACGGTCAGGTCAGATAGGAATTAGCCATGAAGGAGTCAAAAAGGCACTCGTCGATTTGCATCGTTGGGCGATGCATCACCCAATAGAGTCGCAAGCTCTGGCAGGTAATTTAAATCACGTGTTTCAGATAGTCAGTAGTAATGGTGGCTTTTTTGGTTCGGATGCAGCCAATATGGCAACGACCATCTGGAGTACAGGGACGGTAGAAAGTCGGGTAAAAGATATTCTTCAAGGTCGCAGAGAATTTTTGCCTAACCAAGAGTCTCTATCTATGACACCAGAGATGATCGCGCTATTGCATCTTGCCCAAAGTGCACCTTATATGGCGGCTGCAATGAAAGGGCTTGCAGGTGGCGGTCTTATGGCAAATGGCGCAGGCTTGCTTGTCTCTACATTAGTGCCAGGTGTTGCTGTAGCCCAACCAATGGCAAGAATACTTGGCGGTATAGTACAAACATGGTCAGAAAAAAAAGCTGCAAATATAGTCACACAACATAGAACAACAGAAGTGATGGTGAATGCCCTAATGAGGGGAATTATAAGCCAAGGAAGTTTTAAGGATCGTGCCCAAGCGATGGCTGTGTATACGATGCAGCGTCAAGCGTTACAAGATGTAGGGACGCTTTCTCGAGATTGTGTTGAAACCAATAAAACTGGAATGATACGACGAGCTTGGCAAGATGCGAAAAATACATGGTCTGAGATGAATTGGAAAGCAAGAGCCTTTACCGTAGCCACAACTGTTGCATTGTCTATTGGTGCCGCTGCCGTTGCTGTGATTGGGGTGATATCGATCGTTGGTACAGGAGGTATTGCAATTGCAATTGCGGCTATGGTTGGTCTAGGTGCTATGTCTGTTGGTGGATTCTTCGCTAGGACAACGATAAACCTTATTGCTGCTAGCAACTTTTTGGGCATGAACGATGCCAATGAAAGGGCTCGAGAGAAAATGACTCAGCAGCGTATTGATGATGCACTTAAGCGGGTGGAAGAAAAAACAAATAATAGTCGTTTAGCTGAATTGCTTGGAGACTCAATAAAAAACAGAGGGAAGTCACTCAATTTTTCCAATCTGCCAATTGACCAGCAAGATCAGGCATTGGAGGAAGAGCTTATCAATGCTGCTAGGATTTCGGATGAAAAACTTGACAGCCAGTATAAGCAAACACGAGAGAAAGAAATTGCGTCTGCAGAAACGTTAACAGGTGCAACCATCGAGCGAAACAAGTGGTATGAATGCTATGATGATGTCCAAAAGTCCATGGCAAAGTATGCGGCAATGCTAGCTGGATGAAAGAGAAAAAGCCGGTGAATACTATATTCCAAGAGTTATGATTGATAAGTCATACCTCTTGGAATATGACCAATAATTAATGACGTTGCTTCTTGATGAAATAAAGAACCATCAACCAAATGTTATTCATATTATTTACAGTCCTAAAAACATGGTGACGAAAAGCCTAATTGAGATCTAAGAGTATGATTAATTGGGTATAGTGAATTAGGTACTATACTGGATTATAAGTTGGAGGGCTCCTGAATGCGCCGGTAGTTAATATGAAAGTGATAATCTGGATATTTTTTCTGTTATGCAATATAAATGTATTGCTTGCTAAGCCAATATCAGTAACTTTATTTTCTACCAATGACTTTCCTCCATACAGCTACAGTATAAATGGTGAAGCCAAGGGAATTTATCCTGATATTGTTCGTCACGTAGCAAAATCAATGCCTAACTTTGATGTGACCATTAAACCAGTGCCTTGGAATAGAGGGCTAATGCTGTTAGAAAGTGGCAATGGTTTTGGTTTTATGCCCCCTTACTATCTACCCGATGTACGGCCATATATCAACCCGTACTCAGTACCTTTATTTGAAGAGACTGTTGCGGTTTATTGCCATATAGATGTAGCAAGAAAATTGAGTGACCCAATTATTTGGCCAGAGACTTTTTATGGTTTGCGTGTTGGTATTAATTCTGGTTATAACTTGGGTGATCAGGCATTTTGGCAGGCTCAAGAGCGCGGTGATATTAAGGTTCGAGAAGCGAAAGACCCAGAAGCAAATATATTAATGATGCGTGAAAAACGCAACGATTGTTACCTGCACATTTCACTGTCAACTAATTGGACCTTACGCCAGATGCAAAATAAAACAGAAATAGCAAATAGTGATTGGATGGTGATGGTAAAAGAGGTGAGCTCACAATTTGGCTATATTGGCTATACCTCCATTGCTGATGGTTTTCCATTTAAAAAACAGTTTATCGATATGTTTAATAGTGAGTTTCTTAAGCAAAGAGAGTCTGGCACGTTAGACAACGTGATTGCTCCATATCTTGAAGAGTAACCTTCGCTTGTTGTTATTTTAGTGAACAAATAGTTAGATCTTAAGGCTTAGCCATCTTTTGTAGATGCTCGATAAATAACGGTACTTTTTTGGCTAAATGCTTTCTTGATGAATAAAAAGCATACAGAACAAGATCTTCTGGCTCATATTCGAGATGCAACTCAGAGAGTTGGCCGTTAGCGATTTCCTCCTGGCATAACTCAATCGGAAGTATAGCGACACCCATTCCAGCAAGTGCGTTGTTTCGCAAGCAGACCACTATGCCACTTTATTACCATTTTTGGTTTTATACAATGCTTCAACAGGAATCAGTGGAAGATTATGAATGTAAGGAAGCAGTATATATTGTGCAATTATCAAAGGCATGGGACTTTAAAAATGAATTGGCTAGAGAAATTATTCGTTCGTAATAATATAATTAAAACACGCAAGCCTAGGATACCAGAGGGTGTTTGGATGCAGTGTCCCGATTGTTCTAAGACTTTATACCAAGCCTTTATCGAACAAAACTTATATGTATGCCCTGAGTGCACGCATCATATGAGAATGCCTGCTCGCAGGCGATTAGAATGTTTTCTCGATGAAACAGAGCAAGTTGAACTGGCTAGTGAACTAGAGCCAAAAGATATTATTGGCTTTAAAGATGTAAAACACTACCAAGATCGTTTACGGCATGCTCAAGAAACGACAGGAGAAAAAGATGCTCTGATAGTCCTAAAAGGTAAGTTGCATGGTTTACCCATCGTGGCTTGCGCGTTTGAGTTTTCATTTATGGCGGGATCGATGGGATCGGTCGTGGGAGCAAGATTTGTTGCCGCCGTTGAAACCGCGATTACCGAGAAATGTGGACTGGTGTGTTTTTCAGCTTGTGGTGGAGCACGTATGCAAGAGTCATTAATGTCACTATTGCAGATGTCTAAAACCAGCGCCGCTCTTGGGCGATTATCTCAACTACGGTTACCGTACATTTCGGTTCTTACAGACCAGACGTTTGGTGGTGTTTCGGCAAGTTTAGCTATGTTGGGTGATATCAATATTGCTGAACCAAGAGCAAGAATCGGTTTTGCTGGTCGGCGCGTCATAGAGCAAACGGTTCGCCAGCAATTACCGGATGAATTCCAACGTAGTGAGTTTTTATTGGAGCATGGCGCCATCGATATGATTGTTGATAGAAGGGATATGCGAAAAAAAGTCGCGAGTTTATTATCTAAGCTAATTAATCAACCATACGTTAAGTTATAAGTTAAATTTATACGATTTATTAAATAGTTGCGAAATTTATTTATCTAGTAAATATTGCCATTATATATTAGTTTATTCTTGGAACAAGGTGGATACAGCAATGGGAATATCTGATTAATTTCTGGCCTTTTGTTGCTTGCCATCCACATAAGATCGCGCTATTTAAATTGGTTAATATAATTGATTTTTGACACTTTACTACTTTTACTTTCAATTCTGGTAACCCTCCCAGAAATCAGCTGTAATGTAAGTTGCTGACATTGTTTAATTTTTATGTATTTTGATATTATTCATATTAGATCATAAATGTTTTTTTTGAAAAATTCACATCTGAACCTACAATCTGCGCGGTTAAGGGAGTTGAAATAACACTCGTCTTCAAAAGTCGTGTTCAATCCCCTCTTTATTTAGAGTAGAAATTACTTTGGAGTATAAATGAAACTCACAAAATTAAGTGTGTTATTTTCATCGTTGTATTTTTGTTTAGTGGGTAATGTTTCTGCTGAAATACTGACATTTAGAGAAACCGTTGATAGTCAATGTGGTATAAAGATTGCGCAAGGGCAGATGGGCTCGATTCTATTTAAGGGCGAAACTCACTCAGGTGAGAGGTTTGTTCAGTTTACACCGTATAGCAATGATCAAAGAAAACAGAACCTTAAGTTGGAAGTGAGTTCGGTGTCAGGAACGATACCACTTTTTGGTAGCGGAAATGTTGGAACAGATAAACTAAAACTGTGGGTTGGTACAACCTCTTCCTCGGCATCATTCTTAGCTGCACACCCAGGGTCTGCTACAGATGTGCCTAGGAATGTAGAGCAGAAGGCGATTGCTGTTGTGGATTATTCGAAAAGTGAAATCGCTGAAAGTCAAAATGGCTATATTGTAACCGCGACCATTCAGCTTACCTGTCCATAGAAGTTATAAATTAAAGTATCTGTAATTAGAGTTGGATAGTTGTTATATATTGATGATGAAATCTCCATTTGAATTAATTATGATTTTTATACTGAGCTTAAGTTATTCAGGCTTTGTTTATGCGCAATCAATAAGTAATCGATCATTAGAAAGTGTATTTTTTAGCACGAATGACCGTTTGCAGGTTACTTTTGGTAACTTAAATAAATACACTGAAACCTATAAGATATCGGTGAGTAAATTGTATTTTAGTTTAAATGACGTCACCACTCTCACTAATAATACTGACAAGAAAAATAGTGAAAAAAAACTATTCGATTTTTTTAGTAAGGCAAAGCCTGAAAGTACGATTAAAAGAAAGCTAAATAAAATAATAAAACTACACACAGAAAAAAGACGTAAAGTTAAAGTTCCAGTATTTAATTTGGAAAAAAATAAGCTGAATTTCTATCGTATTTGCAGTGAGTCTGAGCCCAAAGGTGGTTATGTGTATGAGGTGTGTACGCACTCTGTTATATACTATTCTCAGAAAAACTAAGGCCGATATATGAGATGTTTAGCTTTTTTATCATTGCTACTTTTTTCTGATTTTTTATTAGCTGATTGTATTGAAAGGTATTTAAAAGGTCGTTCAGACACAGAGTATACTAATATGAGTATGTGTTATCACTTTGCACCCCGTGCACAGGTAGCCGGTAGACCGGACAGGCGCATGTTAGTATTTCAGATCTACCCTGCAGATAACAGACAAACTCGTTTTGATAGCCATGTACGACAACTGGTTAATACAAATGACCAAAGTAGGTGTGTTGTTGTTCTTAGAGAAAGGTTTAATCGTAACAAAGATTACCTTTTTGCTGAAAGTGACTGTGATAATTATCCATATCAGAAACTTACATTTTACTTATCAAATGATGATGGGAGAAACGCACCTTTTTTGTACTTTTTTAGCTTGGATACATCGCGATCTACTAGTGATATAAATGTTTCCTTTGAAGTGGCTGGTGAAGAAATTTGGAATAATATTCGTTATTATACAAAGCCTGCCCCCATTATGGATTCCTGCGCAATTGAAGTTTATGGAAACACTGGAGGTATGATATTTAGCGACGAATCTGATAGAGGAGATAAAACCCTTGATGTTCGTATGCACGCACAGGGTAGGCGCCGCCTTAAGCTAGTAAGCAATTCAAATAGCTATACTTTAAATAATAACTTTGAAGGTTACTCTGTTCAACGATATAGCGATAGTAATAGATTGATATCGGACTCAGTGTTGAAAATTAACGCTAGTCATCCTCTTAGACTTAGAGGTTCATATTATTTAAGACTAGCTCCGAAATATAATTATAAAAAATCTGATTTACCACCCGGAGATTATATAACCACTTTGGAAATAGTGTGCGAGTAATATTGCTAATCGTTAGTTTATTATCATTTCATACTCAGGCACATATGCAAGCCCCAAGAGAATTAAATGAAGTGGTTTATAGCCAATTCCCTCAAGTTGAGTTAACACTAGGAAATGCATACGACACCGATAAAATCTATTCTCTAGAAGTGAATGGGTATTTAGTAGAGGAAGCTATTCGTTTGAAAGGAAATCAAGTTAAGAAACAGTTGATTTCGCTGCCAAAAGTTGAGCCAAATAAAGTTAATCGCTTTAGAGTTTGCTCTATGACCGTAGCGACACGAGAGGTAAGAAGTAAGATATGTTCAAGAGTAAATGTTTATTATCCGCAGCGATAATTCTCACTCTTTGGTTAAATGTTGTTTCGGCGGCAGGTCTGAGTATTCCAAGTGCCTCTGTGCCCGGAGGATACGATCGCGTAACCACTTCTGATGGGGTGACCTGTGAATCAACCATAGCCAGTAGTTCTTATGTTCAAGCAGGCTTGATGGGTGTAACGGAAGACAGTGACTACAACCGTGTTACCACCCCAAACTATTCGGCTAATATCGAAAATAAAGATGAAGTTGGTGCCTATGTCCAAGTGGTGATCCCCTTTGGTGGCGGAAAGCGTGAACGTTTGAACTGTAATCGCCTTTATAATATTGAAATCGATCGGCTAAAAGCACAGATCGACAAACTTAAGGCGGAAGCAAGTCTGGGTGATATTTGGGCGCAGGCGAGTGAAGAACAAAATAAAAGCGCTCCTAAGATGATTACAGTCGATGAAACGCGTGGAACTGCACTTTTTGACAGTGACGGCTATTCACTGAACTCATCGTTTACTCATAAATTCAACGATGTAGTTTTTACACTTCTCGATAATGACCAGTTGAAAGTTAAAGTTATCGTTCATACTGATTCTGGTTTGCCTGAAAGTGAAGAAGCTGAGTTAGCTGAGCAAAGAGCAGATTCAATTGCTAAGTATTTAGAAAGCAGAGGCGTCGATAAGAGTCGGATAAGAGTCCTCGCAAGAGGGAATTTGTACCCTATTGAGTCAAGTGATACACAAGAAGGGCGTAATGCTAATACGCGAGTCGAATTTATTATTGAAGAATTGTAATCAATGGACAAAGTATCTGCATCAATATAAAAGCTTTTGTTTGACATTTTATTGGCCATTTTTTGCCAAAGTAACCCATTTTCAATTCTGCATCGTACAAGTTATTAGATTTACCTAGGAGAAGACGAAATGGAATTGCAAATCGAATCATTGGAAGGTGGAATTTACTTAGCTTACTCTGTAGATGGCGAGGATAGAATGCTTTTACGTGATAGAAAGCATGATCCTCTGAAGTTCCAGAGTTTGTGTCAGGCAAAAGAGCATTTTAAAGATGAAAATTATCATAGTGCTTGTCTTGTTCACTTGAGTGCTTACGATGAAATGTGCGGTGAAAACATAGCAGCAGGGATCCCGCTTAAAACTGAACTGCAATGGTTCTAAACATCTAAAATATAAGAACAAAGCCTCAAAATGTAGGCCAAGTGGCTATATATTGACCTACAGAGGCAGTTTTACTTTCTCATAAATTTATTCATTATTGAACACCTCGAGGTTGAAGTTGTAATACATGGTTTCTGGTATTAAGCTCTAGTATTTGTATAGTTTTTCTACCTTGCCGCTAGCTATTGAATTATTAACTATGCAAACAACAGTATTTCATCAGGAGCATAATTCGGTCTTGGAAAACAGCCTAACCATTCGAGCTTATACTCATCAAAGACTCGGCCATACACATGACTACCACCAATTGGTTCTACCGATACTTGGCGTAATTGATATTGAGCTGGAGGGATATAAAGGAAGTGTCTCTGTTGGTGAGTGCGTCATTATTGCTGCTGGTATCTGTCATCACTTTCGTGCTCATGAGTCTTCACGTTTTGTGGTCGCCGATCTTGATGAACTGCCAGCAAATATATCTGATATGGAAAGTTCAATATTTCCTATATCAGCGCCATTATTATCTTATTTGTCTTTTGTCGAATCTCAGCTTCAACATAGAGTTTCTGACCATATTGAAAAATCGATGGTTTCCATGTTTATGCAACTCATATGCGAACAAACCGTGGATAAAAGGATTGATCATAGAATTCGTACGGTACTACAAGTTATCGATAGCGGTCTTGATGCTGACATTAGCATTGACTCTTTAGCTGCGGTTGCCTGCCTTAGTTCTACCCAGTTTAAAAAGCTCTTTAAGCGTTCTACAGGTTTAAGTGTTATGCAGTATGTAACTCAACAGCGAATGGAAAAAGCTAAAGCATTATTAACTCATACAGATACACCCGTTCAATTGATCGCAGAGAAAATGGGCTATGCTGATGTTTCTGCGTTTAGCCGACGTTTTTCACTTTCATTTGGTCTTTCCCCAAGGGAACTGCGCCGTTAGTTAACTAAATTGAGCCTTTAAAATCAAATATTGTGTCTTATCTGCAAAGTCTATTTAATTTTTCTTTAATATCATAATTATGGAAAAAAATAGAAGATAATGATAATGAAACAAGTAATAAAGCTAAAACAAAAAAGAATTAGTACTGGATTAATTTTGTTTGCGTCACTTTTATGGGGGACAACTGGCACAGCCGCTTCAATCATTCCCAATGTGAGCCCATTTGCTATTGGTGCTTTTTCTATGGGGCTTGGCGGCATATTACTCGCTATGTATGCTCGAAATACGATCAGAAAAGATAGGGTGGTATTGCATGCCAATAGAGGTGTCCTTCTCATTGGTTCGCTAGCTTTAGCTGTTTACCCTCTGGCGTTTTATAGCTCAATGAGCATGGCAGGTGTCACCATTGGTACTGTAATTTCGATATCATGTGCACCATTTTTCGTTGCAACTTTAGAGTGCCTTTTGGGCAAAGTCCGTGTAATTGATCGCCACTGGGTTTTAAGTTTTTTTGTGGGCATTTTGGGTATTGGCTTACTGGTTTTTTCAGATACTTCGATCGCGATTTCACCATCAGGGATGGAGTACTATGTTGGTATCGCACTCGGGGGGCTAGCGGGTTTAGCCTACGCTATCTACGCGTGGGTGGCTAAAATTTTGATCAACAAGGGTGCTCATGCAAAGTCAGCAATGGGTGCTATCTTTGGTTTTGGCTCAATATTGCTTATTCCTTCATTGTTGATTACAGGTGATAATTTGTTTAGTTCAACCTTAAGCATTTCGGTGGTTCTTTACTTGGCGTTTATCCCCATGTTTCTCGGTTATGTTTGCTTTGGTTATAGCTTAAAAGCGATTACAGCAACTCAGGCGAGTTTGTTCACTCTTTTTGAACCTGTTGTTGCTGCGATATTTGCCGTATTGGTGGTTGGTGAGCGAATTGAACAATCTGGATGGGTAGGTATTGGGCTGATTATGATGTGTTTGTTTCTACAATCATATCAGCCCAAAAGTAAGTACAACTTAGCGTCTCAAAGCGAGTGAGACTTTGGATGTGGGCTTACGACCAAGAGCCTCACTGATTTCCCAACCCGCTTGGGCAAGACAGTGCAAATCAACGCCTGTTTCTACCCCTAAGCCTTGACATAGATAAACGACATCTTCGCTGGCCACATTACCCGAAGCCCCGGCCGCATATGGGCAACCGCCTAAACCGGCAACACTACTGTCTATAACTCGGACGCCCATTTGCAGAGACTGATAAATATTGGACAGTGCCTGTCCATAGGTATCGTGAAAATGTACTGCAATGCGCTCAAGTGATACTTGAGCACTTACAGCACTTATCACCTTTGCAACTCGCATTGGTGTTGCTGTTCCTATGGTGTCTCCGAGCGAGACCTCATAGCAGCCGAGATCAATGAGCGACTTAGCGATATGGGCCACTTGGTCAGGGTTGGTTGGGCCATCATAAGGGCAATCAACAATGCAGGATAAATATCCCCTAACCGGGATACCTTTCAACTTTGCTTGCTCGATGACAGGCTTGAACCTGGCCAAACTGTCTTCAATAGAGCAGTTGATGTTTTTTTTGCAAAAACCCTCTGATGCGGAAGTAAACACCGCAACTTCACTAGCGTTTGCTATTAGTGCTTTTTCTAGCCCTTTGAGGTTGGGAGTAAGCGCGCTATATCGAATATGAGGTTCACGCTTTATCTGCTGCATGACATCCAATGAATCGGCCATTTGTGGCACCCACTTGGGTGATACAAACGCGCCAGCTTCAATAAAAGTGAGTCCACTGGATGAAAGCTGATTGATCAGTTTAACCTTAGCTTGTGTTGAAACAGCACTCTCATTTTGTAAGCCATCACGTGGTCCGACCTCAACGATTTTGACTGATTTAGGAAGTACCATGTTTAGACTCATGACGATCCCTCATCTACCCAACTAGGTGACCGCTTGTCAAAGAATGCGCTAAGTCCTTCTTGTCCTTGCTCGGAGACCCTAACTTTAGCGATTAGCTCACTGGTAAATTCTATCAGGTTGTCGTCCAGTGGTTTAGATTCACACTCTTGAATCAAGTGTTTGGTTTTTTCCATAGCGATAGGGCTGTTGGTCAGAAGGTGGGTGATAACAGCTTCTCTGCGATCGTTCATTTGGTCGGTTGAAACTATGTCATGAACCAATCCCATTTCCCTTGCACGCTCCGCATCAAAACGCTCTGCTGTCAGCATGTATCGTCTTGACTGACGAGCCCCAATAGTGCGATTAACATAAGGGGCAATAGTTGCAGGCACTAAGCCCAGTTTTACTTCACTAAGGCAAAATAATGCGCTGTCATCTGCAAGTACTATGTCACAGCAACAAATTAGCCCCAGAGCACCGCCAAAAGCGCAGCCATGAACCATTGAGAGGGTTGGTCGAGGAAAGCTGTCTAGGCAATGCATCAGATGAGCTAGCCTTGATGCATCTTGGCGGTTTTCTTGCTCAGTTTTGCTTGCCATAGACTTCATCCAAGTTAAATCTGCACCAGCAGAGAAATGTTTACCATTTCCCTTTAAAATTAGGCATCTAACCGATGGATCTTGTGCTAGGGTTTCGATAGACTCGATCAGCGCTTCAATGACTTCGATGTTAAAAGCGTTATGCTTCTCAACACGATTAAGAGTTAATGTTGCAATGCCACGTGAATCGATTTGGCAATTCAGGTATGTCCTATCCTTGGTGTTGTTCATACCGTATCCTTACATTCTGAATATGCCAAATTGGCTATCTGGAATCGGCGCTTGAGCGGCCGCTTTTAGAGCTTGCGATAGAACATCACGTGTTTGTTTAGGATCTATTATGCCATCGTCCCATAACCTTGCGCTGGCGTAGTAAGGGTGCCCTTGCTGCTCATAAAGATTGACGATTCCTTTTTTGAATTGGTTTTCCTGAATGTCTGACCATGGTTCACCTTGACGTTTTAGGACTTCACGTTTTACTTGGGTTAAAACCCCCGCAGCTTGCTCGCCACCCATCACAGATATTCTGGCATTAGGCCACATCCACATAAGTGTTGGATCGTAGGCTCGACCACACATTCCGTAATTACCTGCGCCGTATGAGCCACCGATAATAATGGTAAATTTAGGCACATCGGCGCACGCTACTGCCATCACAAGCTTAGCGCCATGTTTTGCAATGCCTCCTTCTTCGACTTTTTTGCCGACCATAAAACCCGTGATGTTCTGCAAGAAAAGAAGAGGAATTTTTCGCTTAGCGCAAAGTTCAATAAAGTGAGCGCCTTTTTGCGCCGATTCTGCGAACAAAATACCATTGTTGGCTATGATGCCAATAAGTCTACCTTCGATGCGCGCAAAACCACAGACAAGTGTTGTACCAAATAACGCTTTGAATTCATCAAAGTCTGAGTCATCGACGATACGCGCGATGACTTCTCTTACATCAAAAGATAAACGCAAGTCTGAATTAACTATGCCATATATTTCTTCAGCAGGTAGTCTAGGAGGTAGGGATTTATCGACTGGCGCTTGATTGGCTACTTGGTTAGTGTTTCCAAGTGCTTCTCGGGCCATGTGCATGGCTTGCTGCTCATTTTCAGCATAATAATCTGCAACACCAGATTTTCGGCAGTGAACATCAGCACCGCCAAGCTCTTCATCAGTGACTATCTCACCAGTGGCTGCTTTCACAAGAGGAGGACCTGCGAGGTAAATGGTGCCTTGTTTTTTTACAATTACAGACACATCGGCCATGGCAGGTATATACGCACCTCCTGCCGTACAAGGCCCTAAAACAACTGCAATTTGAGGTATCCCTTTGGCAGACATACGGGCCTGATTAAAGAAGATCCGACCGAAATGATCTTTATCTGGAAAAACTTCAGCTTGATGGGGTAGGTTAGCACCACCAGAATCGACCAAATAGATACAAGGTAAATTGCATCGTTCAGCAATTTCTTGTGCTCTAAGGTGTTTCTTGACTGTCAGTGGATAATAGGTTCCGCCTTTCACTGAAGGGTCGTTCGCTAATACCATACAAGGAACACCTCTAATTTGGCCAATACCAGCGACAACACCTGCACAAGCTATCGATTCTTCATAGACTTCCCATGCCGCGAACTGGCCAACTTCGAGAAACTCTGAGCCAGCATCAAGCAGAAGATCGATCCGTTCTCGAACAGGAAGTTTACCTTTTTTTCTTTGCCTTTCTACCGCTTTGGGCCCACCGCCTTGTTTGAGGCTTTCTAAATCAGCACTGAGTTTTTCTACCAGCCCAGCCATTGCTTGTTGGTTCTTAACAAACAATGGGGAATCGGTTTTGATCTTAGTTTTTATTACTGCCATAACATCCTCGTTATCGTGACTCTTCAAACAGTTCACGTCCGATAAGCATCCTGCGAATTTCTGAGGTTCCTGCACCTATTTCGTATAGTTTTGCATCTCTTAACAGACGACCTGCAGGAAATTCATTGATATAACCATTACCACCGAGTAGCTGAATGGCATCTAAAGCGATTTGGGTTGCTAGCTCTGCACTGTATAGAATGACACCTGCGGCGTCTTTTCTTGTGGTTTCCCCGCGGTCACAAGCCCCTGCTACGGCATAGACATACGAACGAGCTGCGTTGGCTCGAGTATACATGTCTGCAACTTTGCCCTGGATAAGCTGAAACTCGCCAATGGAACGGCCGAACTGTTTGCGGTCGTGAACATAAGGCACAACTAGATCGAGACAAGCCTGCATGATACCTAGCGGCCCTGCGGCAAGTACTACACGTTCATAATCCAACCCACTCATCAGTACTTTAACGCCCTGATTGACTTGACCAAGGATATTTTCGACTGGGACTTTACAATTGTTGAACACGAGCTCACAGGTATTTGAGCCTCTCATTCCGAGTTTATCGAGTTTTTGCGCATGGCTAAAACCTTCAAAATCGCGTTCAATGATGAAAGCTGTGATCCCTTTTGAAGCAGCCGCTGGATCAGTTTTTGCGTATACCACCAAAACATGCGCATCAGGTCCATTTGTGATCCACATCTTATTTCCGTTGAGCACATAATGATCACCATTTAGCTCTGCTTTGAGCTGCATACTGACAACATCAGAGCCCGCGTTAGGTTCACTCATTGCTAAAGCGCCAATATGTTCGCCACTGATCAGCTTAGGCAGGTATTTCTCACGTTGCGTTGCATTGCCGTTGCGAAATATTTGGTTGACGCACAAATTGGAGTGTGCACCATAGCTTAGTGCAATGGATGCTGAAGCTCGGCTGATTTCCTCCATTGCGACTACATGAGCGAGGTAGCCCATACCGGCACCACCGAACCGTTCATCAACGGTCACGCCAAGTAGGCCCATTTCTCCCATTAAAGACCAAAGATGATTTGGAAATTGGTTTTCCTCATCCACTTTAGCCGCAATAGGAGCTATGTGTTCTCGAGCAAAAGCATTGACGTGTTCCCTCATCATATTGATTGACTCGTCGAGTCCATAGTTGAGGGGGGTGTATTGAGATATCATATCGCCTCCAATTGAGCGGTTTTGCTGTTAAGCATCCATTATTTAAGACATATCAACTGGCTTTAGATCGTTCTAAAGCCTCTTCACATCGCTTACGGGCAATATTCAAATCTTCCATCACTATAGTGATGTCTTCAAGCTGGCGTTTGAGTACTGCTTCTTTGTCATCGATGATTTTGAGCATCTTAATTAGTTGAGTATCTAGTTGGTTTGTATCGTAAAGCTCTAATAAATCACGGATTTCAGCGAGTGAAAATCCCAGCCGTTTTCCTCGTAAAATCAACTTGAGACGAACCTTGTCCCTACGCTGATAAACACGCATGTTTCCTTTGCGTTCAGGCTGAATTAGGCCCATATCTTCATAAAAGCGGATACTTCTTGTTGTTATATCAAACTCTTTAGCGAGCTCGCTGATTTTGTAGGTTCCCACCAAGTGAAACTCCCAAAGTTTTAGTGATAGATCGTTCACTGTTCGCTACGACGGTAAAAAAGATTTTACAGTTGGCGAATGTGTTTCTTTACGTTAACGTAAATGTTAGTGCTATGCTTACGTAAACGTCAAGAAATAACCGCGCAAAAATTTAATGGCTTGAAAAAGTAAAAGCGATGTTCAAAAAATTCGCTTTGTCGTTGCTTGAGGAATAAAGCCGTAACTCAACAGTCATGAGGAGTAGGCAATGGAACAGAAAGAAATTTGGATTGTAGCGGCCAAAAGGACACCAATGGGTCGTTTCCAAGGAATGCTATCTGAATATCCTTCACCTAAGCTGGGGGCTTTGGCAATTAAGGCTGCTGTTGATGAACAGCCAGAACTTGCAGAGCTTATCAATGAAGTATACATGGGGTGCGTTTTACCAGCAGGAACTGGCCAAGCTCCAGCGAGGCAAGCCGCTTTAGGGGCTGGTCTTAGTGAAGGTATTGGCTGTACAACCATCAACAAAGTGTGCGGTTCTGGTATGAAGGCAGTTATGCTTGCTCACGATCTCATTCGCTCAGGGAGCTCTCGGTGTATTGTGGCTGGCGGAATGGAAAGTATGACCAATGCGCCATATTTACTCAAAGAAGCGCGCTCTGGTATGCGTATGGGCCACAAATCGAGTTATGACCACATGTTTCTTGATGGACTTCAAGATGCTTATCAAGGTGAATTGATGGGTGTATACGGTCAACAAATTGCTGATAAGTTAGATTTTTCTCGCCAGCAAATGGATCAATGGGCGTCACTTTCGGTTAGTCGTGCAATGCAAGCTCAGCAACAAGGACTGTTCGATGACGAACTGGTGCCAGTTGCCCTTAAAGGCGATGAAAAGCTCGATTATGACGAACAGCCTCCGGCTATTAAACCGGAGAAAATCCCTCAACTTAGGCCTGCATTTGCTAAAAATGGATCCATCACTGCGGCAAATTCTAGTGCGATTTCTGATGGCGCAGCCGCTTTAATCGTAATGGATGGTCAATTGGCCGAGCAGAAAGGTTTGAAGCCTTTGGCGATAATAAAAAGCCATGCAACGCATGCTCGCCAACCTTCTGAATTTACCATTGCACCTGTGCACGCTATTGAACACTTATTATCGCAGCTTGATTGGGGCATTGACGAAGTCGATTTATGGGAAATAAACGAAGCGTTTGCCGTAGTGACTCAGATAGCGGTTAAGCAGCTCGGACTCGATAGCGAAAAAGTGAACGTCAAAGGCGGTGCATGTGCATTGGGTCATCCCATAGGTGCAAGTGGTGCAAGAATTATTGTGACCTTAATCCATAGCTTGCGTCAATTACAGGCATTGGGCAGTGATGGAAACTCAAATAAAAAACGTGTGATGAAAGGTATTGCATCACTGTGTATTGGTGGCGGTGAAGCGACCGCTATTGGAATAGAAATACCTTTATAAAAGAAAAGGATAATCAATCATGATTCAGTCAGTTCCCTTATTCATTGGTGGAGAGTTCTGCCAATCTCAAACAACCGAATGGGTTGAGGTAACAAACCCAGCCACAAGCGAAGTGATTGCCAAAGTTCCATGTGCAACTGAACAAGAAATGGAACATGCAGTGATTAATGCCGCAGAAACATTTAAATCATGGAAAGAGGTATCGGTCTCAGAACGCGCACGTTTAATGTTACGGTATCAACATTTACTAAAAGAGCACCATGATGAACTTGCTGAAATATTGTCGAAAGAAACGGGCAAAATTTTCATTGATGCCAAGGGTGATGTTTGGCGCGGTATTGAAGTGGTTGAGCAAGCGGCAAATATTGCCAGTAATATGATGGGTGAAACGGTCGAAAATGTAGCGACAGAGATTGATACCTATTCGATGATTCAGCCTCTTGGCGTGTGCTGTGGTATCACTCCTTTTAATTTTCCTGCCATGATCCCCTTGTGGATGTTCCCGCTGGCGATTGCAGCAGGTAATACCTTTGTTCTCAAACCTTCAGAACAAGTTCCTCTTACAGCAATGCGATTAGCCGAACTTTTTGAGGAAGCGGGAGCACCTAAAGGAGTACTACAGGTGGTTCATGGTTGTAAAGAACAAGTCGATAAGCTGTTGGTTCATCCAACCATTCGCGCTGTTTCGTTTGTTGGTTCTGTTCCTGTAGCGCAATATATCTATAAAACGGGAACTGATTTTAACAAACGAGTTCAAGCGTTTGCTGGTGCAAAAAATCATATGGTGATTATGCCAGATGCAAATAAAGCACAGGTGATTAATAACTTAGTTGGTAGCTCTGTTGGCGCGGCAGGTCAGCGTTGTATGGCGATTTCAGTGGCCGTTTTTGTTGGCAATACGAAAGACTGGGTAGACGATTTGAAATCGGAAATGGCCAAGATGCATCCCGGTGCTTGGAATGACGATAAGGCGACGTATGGACCACTGATCAGTAAGGAAGCGAAAAACCGAGTTGTGAACCTGATAGAAGAGGGCAAAGTGCAAGGAGCAGTATGTCAGTTAGATGGTACACAGTGTAATGTTGAAGGTATGCCAGAAGGAAATTGGCTAGGCCCGACTTTGTTTACCGGTGCTACAACAGATATGTCTATCTATGAGCAAGAAATATTTGGTCCAGTACTGATTTGTATGGAAGTGGAGACTTTAGAGGAAGCGATTGAGCTTATCAACAATAATCCTTATGGCAATGGGACTTCTATCTTCACTGCTAACGGCGCTGCGGCTCGTAAATATCAACATGAAATCCAAGTTGGTCAAGTTGGTATTAATGTTCCTATACCTGTTCCACTCCCTTTCTTCTCATTTACAGGGTGGCGAGGGAGTTTCTATGGAGATTTACATGCATATGGAAAACAGGCAGTGAGGTTCTATACCGAAACGAAAACCGTTACTACACGTTGGTTTGATGATGATATCCCGACAGGACCTAACTTAACGATTCAGTTGCGATAACGGGAGGAGAAATGGACTTTGAATTGAATGAAGAACAACGTGCTTTTGCAGAAACCGCGCAGCAGTTTGCCATGGGCCAACTCGCGCCCATGGCAGCTGAGTGGGATGAAAAACAAATCTTTCCCAAGGATGTAATAAAAGCGGCCGGAGAGCTGGGTTTTTTGAGCTTGTACACACCAGATGATCAAGGTGGTCTGCAGCTAAGCCGACTTGATTCTGCGATTATTTTTGAACAGCTAGCGATGGGATGTACTTCAACGACGGCTTTTATGACCATTCACAATATGGTTACTTGGATGATTGCAAGTTTTGCTTCTGCTAATGCAAAACAAGAGTTTTGCCCAAACCTCATTTCCGGTGAATGGCTAGGCTCGTATTGTCTGACAGAGCCTAATGCGGGTTCTGATGCTGCTTCTTTAACAACCAGTGCCCAAAAGCACGGTGATACCTATGTGATAAATGGTGGTAAAGCTTTCATCTCTGGAGCAGGGGATACGGATGTACTGGTCGTTATGGCGAGAACGGGTGAGCAATCAGCGAAAGGTATTTCAGCCTTTATTGTGCCTGCCAATGCAGATGGGATAAGTTACGGACGTAAAGAACCTAAGATGGGCTGGAACAGTCAGCCTACTCGCGCTATTACCTTCGACAATGTTGTTGTGCCAGAGCACTATTTATTGGGAGAAGAAGGGCAAGGCTTTTCGATTGCGATGAAAGGGTTGGACGGTGGTCGTATTAACATCGCAACTTGCTCTATTGGTACAGCGCAACAAGCGCTCAACGAAGCGTTGCAATACGTTAAGGAAAGAAAACAGTTTGGTAAAGAGCTGTCTCATTTTCAGGGCTTGCAATTTAGGTTAGCAGATATGGTGACAGAGCTGGTTGCGGCCAGACAAATGGTTCGCTTAGCGGCAAGTAAACTCGATAAACATGACCCAGAAGCTACGGCATATTGCGCTATGGCCAAACGCTTTGCTACCGATGTTGGATTCAAAATATGTGATCAAGCACTACAACTTTTTGGTGGCTATGGTTACATTAAAGAGTACCCTGCTGAACGTCATTTTAGAGATGTTCGCGTGCATCAAATTCTTGAAGGTACCAATGAAATTATGCGTCTTATTATTGCTCGTCGCGTGTTATCGGAAGGCTCTCAACTCGTTTAAATTTAGGGACAGGTAATAATGAATTATTCACAAAGTGGTGCAATTGAGCACATAATCCAAAATCATGTGGCGATAGTCACCATGAACAATCCGCCTGCAAATACTTGGACAGCAGAGAGTCTTTTAGAGCTTAAACAACTTGTCCTTACTCTCAATGATAATAAAGATGTTTATTCGTTAGTCCTAACAGGGAAGGGAGACAAGTTTTTCTCTGCTGGGGCAGATTTAAAACTCTTTGCCAGTGGTGATAAATCGGTAGCTGTTGATATGTCGCGTTTGTTTGGTGAAGCATTTGAAACCTTATCGAGTTTTCGCGGCGTCTCAATTGCGGCGATAAATGGCTATGCGATGGGAGGTGGTTTAGAAGTTGCCCTTGCATGTGATATTCGTATCGCGGAAGAGCAAGCAGTTTTGGCACTACCTGAGGCGAAAGTAGGTTTACTTCCCTGCGCGGGTGGTACACAGAACCTCACTGCTTTAGTTGGTGAAGGTTGGGCTAAACGGATGATTTTATGTGGGGAGCAATTGACTTCTGAGCAAGCACTTACCATAAAACTTGTTGAAGAAGTTGTTAGTAAGGGTAATGCTTTAGATGCTGCAATAAGCCTTGCAGAAATGGTCGCTAACCAGTCACCTTCATCCGTTGCGGTATGTAAATCTCTTATTCAAAACACAAGAACCAGTCCCTTGACTCACGGTTTCATCAAAGAGCGTGAGTTGTTTATCCAGTTGTTTGATACTGAAGACCAAACTGAAGGGGTCAATGCGTTTTTGGAGAAACGCCCGCCTCAGTGGAAAAATGGTTAGGAGGTTACATGACAGCAAGTGTTCGTTTTGAAACTCTAGATTGCCTTGAAGAAAACACCAAAGTTGGTATGGCAACTTTAGATAATGCGCCCTCTTTAAATGCCCTCAACTATGACATGTTGGTACAGCTTAAAGCTCAACTTGAAGTTTGGCATGAAGATGACAATATCATTTGTGTTGTCATTGAAGGACAAGGAGATAAAGCTTTTTGTGCTGGTGGCGATGTACGTACTATGCACGATAAGATGCGTGATGGTTCATGTGAGGAAATAGCAGGTTATTGTACGTCTTTTTTTAAGTTGGAATATGAATGCGATTATCTCATCCATACTTATTGCAAACCTATTATTGCTTGGGGGCATGGGATTGTAATGGGGGGTGGTATGGGACTTTTTATGGGAGCCAGCCACAAGGTTGTTACACCTCAAAGTCGACTGGCCATGCCAGAAATTAGTATAGGGCTCTACCCAGACGTTGGTGGAACTTGGTTCTTAAATAAATTAGACCCTGGAATAGGGTTGTTTCTGGGTTTAACGGGTGTGATGGTTAATGCTAGCGATGCGCTAGGTATTCGACTTGCCGACCATATGGTTCGTGCGGAAGATAAAGAGGCATTGTTGTCTCGCCTTAAACGCACATGCTGGTCGGAAATTGAAGATGTATATCGAGAGGTGACAAGGTCACTTGCTGATATAGGCAATGAGGTGAATGGCCATCAGCCAGATCCACAAATGTTACCTTTTATCAATGAAATCCAAGCCGCATGCAGTGGAGAAAGTGTCATTCAAGTGAGTGAAAATATTCTCAACCTCTCTGGGCAGACTAAATGGATGGAGACAGCCAAAAATAATCATGCGCAGGGTAGCCCGATTACGGCACATGTTTGTTTCGAGCAACTTACTCGACACAATGATTTGTCTTTGGCTGATTGTTTTCGTCTGGAGCTTAATTTATCAGTCCGCTGCTGCTTGCTTGGTGAATTTCGTGAAGGTGTAAGAGCTCGTCTGATAGATAAAGATAATCAACCTAAGTGGATTTATAACCAAGTCGCTAATGTAGACGAAACCACTATTGATACTTTGTTTACCTCTTTGTGGAGTGAACAAGAACACCCATTAGCACAACTTGGCCATTACTAGGGGCCGTTGCTCTTAAAAAAAGGAAAATTACTCATGAATACCATCGCGTTTATAGGTTTAGGTAATATGGGCGGCCCTATGGCTGAGAATCTTTTGGCAGCAGGGTTTAAGGTTAAAGTATTTGATTTGATGCCAGAGGTAGTTAAAGGTTTAGAGTCTGTGGGTGCAATTGCTACATCATCAATCTCAGAAGCTGTCAAAGGAGCTGAAACTGTTGTCACCATGCTTCCAGCAAGCCAGCACGTTAAGGATGTTTATCTTGGTGATGATAAAGGTACAACAGGATTACTTGACTTGGTTGACGATGGGGCTTTTCTCATTGATTCGTCGACCATTGATCCTCACTCAGCCAAAATGGTAGCCGCTCGTGCTGCGCAAAAGGGTCTTGATTTTGTTGATGCGCCAGTATCTGGCGGTGTCGCGGGTGCAAAAGCAGGGACATTGACATTTATTGTTGGTGGTTCAGAAGTTGCCTTTGCTAAAGCAGAAAATGTTCTTAAACATATGGGAAAAAATATTTTCCATGCGGGCAATGCTGGCGATGGGCAAATGGGTAAAATTTGCAACAATTTGATGTTAGGTATTTTGATGTCTGGTACCTGTGAAGCCCTTAATTTAGGGATTGATAATGGGCTTGATCCTAAAGTCTTGTCCAATATTATGTTGCAAAGCTCGGGACGAAATTGGGCTTTGGAACTGTATAACCCATGTCCAGGTGTTATGGATACGTCACCTGCAAGCAATGATTATCGCCCAGGTTTTATGAGCAAGCTGATGCTTAAAGATTTGGGTTTAGGTCTTGATGCTGCCGCAATGAGTCAATCTTCGGTTCCAATGGGATCTCTCGCACGAAATTTGTATGCTTTTCATAACGCAAACGGTAAGGAGGAGCTAGACTTTTCAAGTTTGTTCGAGTTTTATCAATCAGAAAAGTAATGGGGTACGCGGATGGAATTAAAACAGAGTGTGATAGCTATTACTGGTGCTGGGCAAGGTTTAGGCCAGATGATGGCGTTAACATTGGCGAAAGCTGGGGCTGAGTTGGCTTTACTTGATGTCAACGATGAAGCTTTGCTAAATACCAAAGAACAGTGCAATATGCTTGGTGTTAAAGCATTGACTTATAAGGTTAATGTGACTGATGAACGGCAGGTTGAGCAGGTATTTAGCGACATTGTTAGAGACTTTGGTCAGTTGGATGGTTTGATTAATAATGCTGGTATCCTTCGGGATGGTTTGTTGATTAAGGTGAAAGATGATGAGATGACAAAGATGTCTTTGGAGCAATTTAGCTCAGTAATTGATGTTAATCTCAACGGGACTTTTCTCTGTGGTCGAGAAGCTGCGGCTCAGATGATCAACACCCAACGTAAAGGCGTGATTATTAATATTTCTAGTGTTGCAAGAGCAGGAAATATTGGCCAAAGTAATTATGCTGCTTCCAAGGCTGCAGTCGCGACATTAGCCACCACTTGGGGTAAAGAGCTTGCACGCTACGGAATTAGAGCCGCTGCTATTGCACCTGGTGTGATTGAAACATCGATGACGGGAGGGATGAAGCCAGAAGCTCGTGAACGTTTGGAGAAGATGGTTCCTGTCGGTCGGATGGGCTCTCCAGAAGAGATAGCACAAACAGCGAAATTTATTTTTGAAAATGACTATGTGAACGCGCGCGTTTTTGAAGTAGATGGTGGAATCTTTATGTAAATGAGCATTATTGTTTGCTAGAAGGCACGTTTTTAACGTGCCTTTATTATTTATGGGTTACATATTCTGATAATTGGGCCCCCCGCCACCTTCTGGTGGTAGCCAAGTAATATTTTGCGAAGGATCCTTGATATCACATGTCTTACAGTGGATGCAGTTTGCCGCATTGATTTGTAGTTTGGGTGAGTCATCAACAGTAACGATTTCATACACGCCAGCTGGACAGTAGCGCTGGCTTGGTTCTGCAAATCTTGGTAGATGATTTTCAATAGGGATACTGGCATTCTTTATAACCAAATGGCATGGCTGATCTTCCTCGTGTTGAGTTCCTGAAAGATATACCGATGAGGGCTTATCAAAACTCAATTTACCATCAGGCTTGGGGTAATTTATGGTTTCGCATTCAGAGACTTCTTTCATTCCAATATGGTCTGGGTGAGGGTCAGATATGTTCCATGGCACGGAGCTATTAAATATTTTATGCCATACATTTTGCTCCAGAGTTGCTATCGCACCACCTGCAATTGCACCATATTTGTGAATTGACGAAGCAAAGTTACGACTTTGGTTAAGTTCTGTAAAGAGCCAAGATTGTTCAAACACAGTCTGATAGTCCGGCTCTGTTAAACTATGCCCTGATTTTAGTTGTACGAAAATGGCTTCTGCTGCAAGCATGCCTGATTTCATGGCAGTATGACTACCTTTAATCTTACCTGAACTAAGAGTTCCAGCATCACAGCCAATTAACAGACCCCCCGGAAATTGCTGCTTTGGTAAAGAACGAAGGCCTCCTTTTGCAATAGCACGAGCACCATAAGCAATTCTTTCACCATCTTTGAGGTATTGGCTGATTAAAGGGTGGTGTTTGTAGCGCTGGAATTCATCAAATGGACTAAGGTGGGGGTTGGTATAGTTTAAATCGACGATAAGACCAACGACAATTTGATGGTTATCTAAATGATACAGAAAGCTACCACCATTTGAACTTGTTTCATTCAGTGGCCAACCAGCACCATGAAGAACACGACCCGCTTGGTATAAAGGGTGGTCATTGGAAACTTGCCATATTTCTTTAAGCCCCAGCGCGTAATGTTGAGGCTCGCGTCCCCGGTCTAACTCAAATGTATGGATCAATTCTTTACCTAAGTGACCTCGGGCACCTTCAGCAAAAATTGTGTACTTAGCTTTGAGTTCAATGCCTGCTTCAAACGTTGATTTTTGTTCGCCTGATTTATTCAGCCCCATGTCTGAAGTGTTTATGCCAGTTACGGCACCGTTTTGATCGTAATTGATACTGGTTGCAGCGAATCCTGGATAAACTTCTATCTCGAGTTCTTCAGCTTTTTCGCCTAACCAACGGCACAAGTTCGCTAGGCTTATAACATGATTATTTGAGCTGTTATGCATTAGACTTGGCGTCATAAAAGATGGGATCTTCACATGCTGCTGCTTTGATGTTAAGTAGAAAAATTCATCTAGGTTGACCGGGTTGTTGACCGGAGCCTGCAAACTTTGCCAATCAGGAAATAACTCATCTAATGCTTTTGTTTCAAACAGAGCACCTGAAAGAATATGAGCGCCAACCTCTGCACCTTTTTCTACCACACAAATAGATACAGGTATGTCATTGATCTTACTCAGCTGTGCAAGTTTTATTGCAGTTGATAATCCTGCAGGCCCTGCGCCGACTACGACGACATCAAACTCCATACATTCTCTTTCCATTGGTGTAAACCTACCTTTCCAACTGTTTAACACTAATCAATATAGTCTAGTTGACGTAAACGTAAACTTAACTAAGCTGAGTATAAGAGAAAATCGGTAACCAATTATGTTTAATGTGAAGCCGATCAGCAAAACATAGCTAAGACGTTTAAAATAAACATACTGATTATCAGACTGTTACAGTTGTGTAGTTACTTTTAGCACCAAGGAGGAGATGTGAAAGTATTAGTAGCCATAAAGCGAGTGATTGATCCTTATGTGAAAGTCAGGGTTAAGAGTGATGGCAGTGGTGTTGAAACGAACAATGTTAAAATGTCCATGAATCCATTTTGTGAAATCGCTGTAGAAGAAGCGGTTCGCCTCAAAGAGTCGGGCACTGCTGATGAAGTTGTAGTAGTCTCTATTGGAGATGCGGCTAGTCAGGAAAACCTCAGAGGAGCCTTGGCTCTCGGGGCCGATAGAGCGATACATATCAAACATGATATTTCTCCTGAACCTCTCGCGGTTGCGAAATTGCTTAGAGCTGTGATGGACAAAGAGAATCCCACACTGGTTTTTCTTGGTAAGCAATCTATTGATACTGATAACAATCAAGTGGCTCAAATGTTAGCTGCGTTAACTAGCCGTCCACAAGGCACGTTTGCTTCTGAACTGAAAGTTGACGGTGAAGGCATTTGCGTGACTCGTGAAGTAGATGGTGGACTTGAGACAGTAAAACTTCAATTGCCTGCCATTATTAGTACTGATTTAAGGCTCAATGAACCACGTTATGCTTCATTACCTAACATTATGAAAGCTAAGAAAAAACCACTAGAGGTAATTTCAGCAGATGATTTAGGAGTTGAGGTGACGTCTACGCAGGAAATCATTGAAGTTATGGCACCTGAATCACGTTCAGCAGGTGAGATGGTGACGAGTGTGAGTGAATTGATATCCAAGCTTAAAGATGAAGCTAAGGTTTTATAGGGAGATGAGCATGAATTCTAAAGCGTTAGTTATCGTTGAGCATGATAATCAAGTGTTAAGTAGCGATACTCTTAAAGCTATTACAGCAGCTAGTACCCTTAATCAGCCATTGAATGTTCTAGTGATTGGTTGTGATTGTCAGTCTGTTGTCGATTCTGTCTCGAAAGTTGAAGTTGTTTCAGCAGTACTTGTCGCAGATTCTGAGATTTATCAGCATCAAATGGCTGAAAATTCAGCTCTTTTAGCTCAGAAGGTGGCAGAGGATTATACTCATCTGTTCGCGCCTTCTACGACATTTGGTAAGAATTTAATGCCAAGAGTGGCAGCTTTGCTCGGTGTTGGTCAACTTTCTGATGTGATAAAAATAGAATCTGAAGATACAGTTATCCGACCCATTTATGCGGGTAATGCTTTGGCCAAGGTCAAGTCTTTGGATAAAGTAAAAGTGATTACTGTTCGAAGCTCAGCTTTCGAAAATGCGCCAGTGAATAATGACTCCAGTGCAGAAATAAAGGTTGTTGACATCAATGTTGGTAACGACTCGTCACAGGTTGTTGAGCGGCAAAAAACACAGAGCGTTCGTCCGGATTTGCCAGCCGCGAGAGTAGTGGTTTCTGGTGGACGGGGAGTTGGAAGCAAAGAAAATTTTGCTTTGATTGAACAATTAGCCGACAAACTTGGAGGGGCTATTGGTGCTTCACGTGCGGCTGTGGATGCAGGCTTCGTGTCTAATGATTTACAAGTAGGACAGACAGGCAAGATTGTTGCACCTGAACTCTATATAGCTGTGGGGATATCAGGCGCTATTCAGCACCTTGCGGGTATGAAAGATTCTAAAGTAATTGTCGCCATCAATAGTGACTCAGAGGCACCAATATTCGAAATCGCAGATTACGGTCTTGTTGGTGATTTATTTGAAATTTTACCTGAGTTAACAGCATCAGTGTAAAGCAAAACCCTCAAATATGAAGGCCATCCCGATAGTTGTTTTACCAATTATCGGGATTAATTGAAATTTCATTCCTGTATTATTTAATAAAAATCAGCTTGAAAGGGCACTGAATCTTAGTAGATTTCCTAAACTAAACCTATAAGGCAAGTTATGGGGCGTTTTCTGAATGACAATACATCTAGATATTGCAACTTTATCAATAATTTGTGTCTTGTTGTCAGTGTGTTATTGCATAGGGTTGTTTTTGATTCAGAGACTTCAGCCAAGTGTACGCGGTATTAACACCATTGCCACATCACTCTTATTACTTTCTGTAAGTTTTTTCTTCCTTAGTTTCGGCAATAATATTAGTTTGTGGTTATCGAAAATCCTAGCCAATTCTTTAATGGCTTTCAGCTATATTTTGCTGTTATTGGGTATTTGCCAATTCAAAAGTTTTAGTGTGAAGCTCTCTAACGTCGGTTTTTACAGCTTTCCAATCCTCGTTATAGGATTAACTTACTTTACCTTTTTTATGCCTTCCACTAATGCGAGGGTAATTTTGATGTCAGTATATATTTCGAGTATGTGTTTCGTTGCCGTTATAGCTAATCATAAAGGTAAAAGCACGGATATTTCTACTTCAACACTTTTGCTGTCTGTAGGGTTGGCAATACAGGCTAGTTATAATTTTTTCCGCTTTGGTTGGACAATATTTGATGGTGCTATCAATGACTTCATGCGTGCGGGCACCGTACATCAATTAGCATTTGTTAGTACATTGCTTATGATTATTCTTATCTTTTTTTCAATAACTTGGATGCTTACAGGCCGATTAGTAGCAACGCTTCATGATAGTGCGATCAAAGATGAATTGACCCAATTGTATAACCGACGTGCACTCGAAGAGCTGCTTCCTACTGAGGTGGCCAGGGCACATAGACATGACCAACCGTTATCGATTGTTTTGCTTGATATTGATCACTTTAAACAAGTCAATGATACTTATGGCCACCAGGTAGGCGATGAGGTATTACGTATAACGGGGCGAGTGCTCAAGCTCCACACCCGCAGGGACGATTTGAGTTTTCGTTATGGAGGAGAGGAGTTTATGGTTTTGTTGCCTAATACTGATGTTGAAAAAGCGTTGATTGTGGCGGAAAAACTGCGGGAAGAAATAGAAGAGGCTAGAATGCTACCGAGTAAAAAAGACCGCTGTACCGCCAGCTTTGGTGTAACACAACTACATGATGAAGAATGGCAAAGCGCTGTAGAGCGCGCTGATATCGCACTCTACAATGCCAAGACAAATGGCCGCAACCAAGTGATCGCAGGGGAGCATTAGTCTTTCAATGTGAAATTTTCGTCCTGTGCTCCCAAAATGTGTTTATTTGAGTTTCATTTCTAAATGTTCAACCATGAGCTTGGTAAAACGTGCTGCTTCTCCGCCAGTACAAGCTCGATGATCGAATGTTACTGATAATGGCATAGCCTTAACCGCAACTGCTTCATTATTTCGCATAACGACTTTTTCGATGATTCGCCCTGCACCGACGATAGCAACTTGAGGTGGTGAGACTACCGGAGTAGCATAGATCCCAGCAATAGCACCGAAGTTAGACACAGTAATAGTTGCATGCTGCAGTTGCTCGCGGCCAATTTTACGATCACGAATCCCAGCGACAGTATCATTGAGCCATGAGCGAATATCAGCTGTTTTTACTTCGTTTGCGTTGCGTAAAACAGGTACATATAGTCCATGATTGCTGTCCACAGCGATACCAATATTCACGGTACTGTGGACACAACGAGTCATTGTTTCGGCATCAAACCAAGCATTTAATGCTGGCTCTTTTTGGCAAGCATGAACCACAGCTTGGATTAAACGGCCAGAAATATCTTCACCTTTTACCCAGTTCTCAAGCAATGCTTCTTCTGTAATCGTTACGGAGGCGACATTGTGATGAGATTCTGACATAGTCCCAACCATGGTTCGACGTGCACCTTTTAACACCTCAGTACCGGGTTGTTGTTTGCCTGCTTCTTCATAAATGTCGGAATCGGTGATCATACCGTCGTGTCCACTGCCTTTTAACTTCAATAAATCGACTCCAAGCTTTTTAGCTAATAGTCGTGCTGAAGGCATAGCGGTAATAGGAGAGTTATCGTCAGTATTACGAGAAGCTCCGATCCAGAAATCATCAACATCAACTTTGTGAGTTTGGCTGGAAACGTTGCCAACTACTGTTGCAGCATCCTTTTGTCTTTCTTTGCTGTTCTCACTTGCTCCTTCTTCTTCAATTTCTAGTAGAAGACTACCAATGTTGATTACGTCACCTTCTTCACCATGACGGCTTACAATTTTTCCGCTATATGGCGCAGGTACGTCGACAACGGCTTTTGCTGTTTCTACAGTCAAAATGATCTCGTCTAATTTGACCATATCACCGATGCTTACATGCCATTGCACTATTTCTGACTCTGCAAGTCCTTCACCAAGATCCGGTAGTAAAAACGATCTCATTTCCAATCCTCCATGAGTTCTTTAGCTGCAATAACAATGTCTTCTTCTTGAATCATAAAGTAGTCTTCGTTTCTATAATATGGCATGACAGTATCCATGCCAGTTACACGCCTAGGCGGAGCTTTCAATGTGCACATGGATTGTTCAGCTACTCGTGCAATAATTTCAGCGCCAACCCCACATGTTCTACTCGCTTCATGGACGACGAGTAAGCGTCCAGTCTTATTGAGAGACTTAAAGATCGTATCCATGTCGATAGGTTTAATGCTGGCTAGGTCAATCACTTCTGCCTCGATACCTTGCTCAGATAAGCGGTGGGCAGCTTGTAATGATTCAACGACACAGGCTCCCCATGTAACAAGAGTAAGGTCTCTGCCTTTACGCAATGTAAAGCAGGTATCAAGAGGAAGTGCCTCACCATTATCAATAACATTCGATTTAACAGTACGATAGATCCTTTTAGGTTCAAAGAACATAACGGGATCGTTACTTCGAATGGCTGCTAGTAATAGGCCGTAAGCGCGCTGTGGTGAAGAAGGAATCACAACCCTGAAGCCAGGTATATGAGCGAATAAAGCTTCAATGCTCTCAGAGTGATGTTCTGGTGCGTGAATGCCACCTCCAAACGGTGCTCTAAATACAGCAGGGCAAGTTAAACGCCCACGTGTCCTATTACGCATTCTTGCAGCATGGCAAATCAGGTGCTCTAAAGCAGGAAAGACGAATCCTTGAAATTGAAACTCGGCAACTGGTCTTAGTCCTTGCGTAGCCATTCCTACACTGACACCACCGATCAAAGCTTCTGCCAATGGAGTATCGATAACCCGTTTAAAGCCAAATTTATCTTTAAGGCCGACAGTTGCTCGAAACACGCCACCATTATCACCAACATCTTCTCCTAAGACGATGACATTGTTATCGTTTGCCATTTCGTGGTGAAGAGCAAGGTTTACTGCTTCAACTAATGTAATCTCAGACATGCTTACCACCTTGCATACGCATTGCTTTAGTTACCAGCTCATCACGCTGCTTGTTTAATTCTGAAACCGGAGACTCATAAAGATAGTCAAATGCCGCTTCTGGTGCCTGAGGTGGAAGGTTTAGGTAACGTTCAACGGCTTTCTCTACTTCTATTTTTGCGCTTTCTAGAAGAGCTTTTTCATCTTTTTCAGACCAGTGCCCCTGATTTGATAAGTAAGTTTTCAATCTCTCTATAGGCTCATATTGCCATGCTTGATTGAGTTCATCTTTACTTCTATAACGGTTCGCATCATCAGCTGTAGTATGATCGCTCAGACGATAACTAATAGCTTCAATCAGAGTTGCGCCTTTACCTTTTTTTGCTCTGTGCAGAGCAGTTTTAATCGCATCATACATAGCGACGACATCATTACCATCAACGGTAATTCCAGGGATACCTGCACCTTTAGCTTTTTCAGAGAGGAAGT
This sequence comes from Vibrio pectenicida, assembly GCA_024347015.1. Lineage (GTDB taxonomy): Bacteria > Pseudomonadota > Gammaproteobacteria > Enterobacterales > Vibrionaceae > Vibrio > Vibrio pectenicida. The sequence goes on from AP024890.1 coordinate 838,060, forward strand.
CAGCAGCACATTGCAGGGCTCTTGGGACTGAAATTGCCCATTGGTTGTTGTTTACCACGAATACTAACGGAATATTCCAAGTGCCAGCACAGTTGATTGATTCGAGAAAGTCACCTTTTGACGTTGCACCATCACCACATGTGACAAGAGCAGCATTATGGTCACCAGCAATTTTTAATGCAGCAGCAACACCCACTGCATGAGTACACTGAGTTGCAATAGGAACACAGTAAGGTAAATCGTGGCATGTAAGTTCACTATCTTCGAAATCAAAATCGCTACCACGTTCATCGCCTCCCCAGTACTGGAGGTTTTTCTCCATGCCAATACCACGCACCCACATTGCGGGCATATCCCGGTAATAAGGAATGAAAACGTCTTGAGGTTTTAATGCATGGCCAATGGCAATACCAAAGGCTTCTGCACCCAAGTGTGATGGGTAGGTACCTAACTTTCCGGTTCGTTGTAATGCGACAGCTTTGTTGTCGTAGGTGCGTGCAACAACCATGTCACGATAGAACTTTTTCAGCGTTGCTACATCAGCCCACTCTGGAAGTGGTTTGATGACCTGGCCATGGTGGTCGATAAATCGATTCATGGGTAATGCCTGAACGTTCATATCAAGCTCCTTGTTGTGCTGCATTCTCTGGCAGCAATTAATTAACATCCTCCGGGCGTGGCCACTTTATGACATTCTGAGTTTTTAATCATATTGAAACACTATTCTGGATAATTGGGTAAACCTGTTTTTTAACACTAATATATAGACATTATCCAGTTGTGAATGTCGGCCATGCCAGTTGGACTAAGTGTAACTAATTTGTTAAATATTGCCTCCTGCTGAACACTCTTTCGAGAGTAAACTAATCCTTACAAACGTTAAAAAACAGATGAAACTACTGGTTTTTTTGCTGCGAGGTAGTGAAATCTGGAAATATTCACTAATGATTTGATGAATTTTACTAGAATATTATCTGGATTTTTTTATAAAAAGGACCAAAAAGAATCATTTATGGTGGAAAAATCAGAGTCAAAACAGGCTATTGAATGACTTTCTAGCATGAGAATGTGACCTAATATCGACCGATATATTTAGATTAATTTGTATCAAAATGGCTTCAAGTAGTGAATATAAAACTTAGATAAAACTTAGATAAAACAGGGTTATTATATTACAATAATGTCAATAGCCGTGTTGGTTACGTTAGACGGTTAGGCTCAAAATAATAAACTGCGGGCACAAAGTACCGCATAAGGGCTTCATATGAAAATTGCCACAAAAATAGTCATAGCTTCGACTTTGTTGTGTAGTCTAGCGGTTGTTGCCACTGGTACATTTGTGGGTTGGCGAGCGTCGGTGTTATCAGAGCAAGCATTATATCAGCGAGCGATGAGTCAATTGACATCGATTAGAGAAAATAAAAAAAGTGAAATCGAAAACTATTTTCAACAGATTCGTGGCCAAATGGTAACCGTGGCTAATTCTATCGGGGTCAAGGACGCTATGGTTGCGTTTTCAGATGCCTTTGAGAGATATCCTGTTGAGTTAGTCAGCTCAACGGATATGAATAAGTTATCGGACTACTACTCGTCTGGTTTTGGTGAAACATATCGGAGTACTAATGGTGGTCAAAGTGCTAATGAGCTACAAGTCTTAGCCAAGTTATCGGGCAAAGCTAAAGCACTACAGGCCCGTTATATTGGTGTGAACCCAAACCAACTGGGTGATAAGCATCAACTTATGGCAGACTCTTTAGGTACAGAATATGATGAGGTCCATAGAACCTATCATCCGAGTATCAAAGGGTTTTTGGAAGAGTTTGGTTACTATGATATTTTCCTAGTTGATACGAGTGGGAATATTGTCTACTCAGTTTTTAAAGAATTAGACTACGCAACGAGCCTGTATTCCGGACCTTATGCGTCTACTGGTATAGCGCAAGCATTTAAACAAGCTTTGAATATTAGCCCCTCGCAGTATTACTTAGAAGATTTCTCTCCCTATTTTCCTTCATATGAAGCCGCTGCCTCTTTCATTGCTACACCCATTGTGGTGGATGGTAGCACTGTAGGAGTCCTAATATTCCAGATGCCGGTTGATAAGATAAATAGCATTATGACATTTGGAGAAAATTGGCAATATGCAGGTTTAGGGCAAACGGGAGAAACATACTTAGTTGGTCCTGATGAATTATTAAGAAGTGAATCGCGCTTTTTGATCGAGTCGCCAGAACAATATTTTTCAGAACTTAAAACATTTGGTGTACCAGCGGCGACGTTAGAACAAATAGAAGGAAAATCCTCTGCAATTGGTCGCTACAAAGTCAGTAGTACAAGCGTCAAATCAGCACTTAGTGGAGAAAATGGCACTGATGTTGTAACGGGCAAAAGGGGAGTTGAAGTTTTATCTGTCTATTCCCCCCTCGATGCCGCAGGTTTAAAATGGGCAATTGTTACTGAAATCAATAAAAATGAAGCCCTAGCAGATTTAGAAGCATTGATTCAGTCAAAATTTATCACCGTTGTTATCAGTATCGTCATTGGCGTAATTGTTGCCATATGCGTTTCTTATTTTTTGGGAAGGAGTATCGCTCAACCAATTAGTAAGGCAAGTAATAAAATCAAACGCATCAGTAATGAGAACGATCTTACAGAGCGCCTTGATGAAAATGGTAAAGATGAGATGACGGATTTAGCTGTGTCGCTTAATTCTTTATTTGCTCATCTTCAAGACATAATTCGGAAGTTTGCCCAAGCAACAGATGATCTGAATAACAATATTCATAGCATGAGTGGGAGTATGAATAGTACTCGGTTGGCGGTAACAGACCAGAACGAACGCGCTGAATCTGTTGCAGCAGCAATCAACCAAATGGGGAACTCAATTTCAGAAGTTGCAGAGTTTGCCAACCGAGCAGCAGAATTTGTCAAAAATGCGAATGAAACTGGTAGCCAGGGAGTAAGTGTTGGCCGAAATTTGGGCACAGAGATCTCTCAGCTCAATGAGGAGATGCAAACCGCTGTAGATGCAATCAGTCGTCTCGATAAAGAGAGCAACTCCATCGCAGAAGTACTGGATGTTATCCAAGGAATCGCAGAACAAACTAATTTATTGGCTCTTAACGCTGCTATAGAAGCCGCGCGCGCTGGTGAGCAGGGGCGGGGTTTTGCAGTGGTAGCCGACGAAGTCCGCAATCTTGCCGGAAGAACTCAGTCTTCGACTGAAGAAATCAGAGAGAAGATAGAGTCGTTGCAAAAAGAGACAGGTGACGTGTCAACAAGTATAACTAATGCCAATGAAACAGTGTCAAAAGGCGTAGAAACGTGTGACACAAATGCTCAGATGCTCGAACAGATTGTAACTATGTTAACTGACCTAAACGAAATGAATGTTCAAATAGCGGCTGCGACAGATGAGCAACAATCTGTGACAAACAATATTACAGATAGTATTACGTCTATCACTGATTCCTCATCGGAGGTTTCCAGTCAGGTTGGAGATGTCGATACTATTTTAAAGGGACTGTCTTCTCAAGCAGAGCAACTTAATTCAGAAGTTTCACAATTTAAGTATTAGTTTGGCTCAATATTTTGAACTAAGTTGGAATTTCACTCTGATTGACGAACGTGCGGTTGAGATGGCTTTTTAACCATTTGAATAAAAAAGACTAAAATTCTGTTGACCTGAAATAATAATAGGTTAAAGTACGCCTCGTTCCAGCGGGTTAGGCTCGCTGAGATGGTGTTGACCATCGCATTATGCGTTGCCCTGGTGGTGGAATTGGTAGACACAAGGGATTTAAAATCCCTCGGCGTTCGCGCTGTGCCGGTTCAAGTCCGGCCCGGGGCACCATCTGAACTTTCTCTTCAAAACTAAATATCAAATCAGGCGCGTTGGCAGAGTGGCTATGCAGCGGATTGCAAATCCGTGGACCTCGGTTCGACTCCGGGACGCGCCTCCATTTCATTTAAACATCAAAACCAAGAAGCATTATTGTTTTCAAATCATAAATTCCTGCCATAGAAGCACTTCTCTTAATTGCTAACAAAACGAATTCAACCTTTATTCTCATTCTGTAAATCTTACAAACCTAATTTCTATTCATAGTCCTATGCGAAATGGGTAAATCATTTAATGACATTTTAATCATTGTTTTTTCATGATTTTTATAAATTTGTTACTGAATTCATAAGGTATAATTGTGTTTGGTTAGTAATATCTTGATGACACTAAGGAAATTGAGATGCAAAAAATTGGGCAGCTGCCAATGCCTCCTACGGCTGGTATTTTGGGACACGTTAGCTATTTAAAGAAAACAAATGTACATCAGCAGATGTTGGCTTGGATACAAGAATACGGCGCTCAGTTTCGAATCAAACTCGGTCTAAAAGATGTTCTTGTGTTGTCTGATCCTGCTCAAATTAAGTCGATATTAAAGTCCCGACCTAGTGAGTTTCGCCGTTTAAAAAGTATTGAAAGTGTGTTTGATGAAGTTGGGCTTAATGGCATTTTCTCTTCTGAATACGAAAGGTGGAAGCATCACCGAAAACTGACGGAACCAATGTTTCAGCCTAGTCACTTAAAACACTTTTACCCTAATTTGTGCATGATTACAGAACGTTTGATAAAGCGTTTTGATGCCTTGTCAGAATCTGGAGAGGTTGTTGAATTAGTTAATGAGTTTAAAAAGTATACCGTGGATGTCACCTCACTCTTAGCTTTTGGTGAAGATTTTAACTCAATTGAGCGAGCGGATACTTCAGTCAGAGATTGTATTCAGCGTGTTTTCCCTGTTGTAAATCTACGATGTAAGTCTCCTATACCCTTATGGCGTTTTTTCAAAACCAGTAAAGATAGGCAGTTTGATGCGAGTGTCGAGGAGCTCAAGCAGTTTGTTTCCGAATGCATCGGGAAGCAACGTGCTCGTCTGACACAAGAGCCAACCCTTAAAGGTTCACCAGAAAATATGCTGCAAATCATGTTATTGGAGCAGGAACTGGACGCGTCCTTAACTGATGAAGATATCATTGCGAATGCGATTACCGTCTTACTGGCAGGGGAAGATACCACAGCGAATACTCTCGCTTGGATGGCATTTTTAGTCAGCAACGATAATGATAGCGAGATTGCTCTGCACAATGAACTTGATGCTACTGGTGACTTTCGGGTATTAGACTGGCCAATTGCTCGTCTGCCTTATGTAACAGCGATTATGTACGAAGCGATGCGTTTGAAGCCTGTTGCTCCGCAACTTTATTTAGAACCTAACCATGATACTGATATTGGTGGGGTAGAGGTTAAAAAAAGCACCCCTATTTTTGCTATGCTCCATGCGAGTGGTTTTGACTCTGACTTATTTGAGGATCCCACTTCGTTTAACCCTGAACGGTGGATAGAAAAGACAGGAGCTTCCTTTTCGAACCTGCAACCGTTTGGCGGAGGTTCAAGGCTTTGCCCCGGGCGCTCATTAGCGATTATGGAAATCAAACTGGCCTTTCATGCATTGTTTAAACAATTTAGCATTGAACCACAGCAAAAGCCGGAAAATGTTACTGAGCAATTTGCATTCACTATGTCACCTGTCGGGTTTAAAGTGAAAATAAAGAAAACTGTCCAGTAATGGATTGATTGTTGAGCAATGAATCATCGGGAACTGGCTGATGAATCATTGCTCCATTTAGATTAGAAAGAGATAGCTCAACTTATTCTCCTGCTACCACATGATTCTTGAACTTTAAGCTTGCAGCAAGCATATACAGACAAGTTGCCAGCAAAATAGAGAATAAATATCCCAGTAAAGTATGCTCTTGAGACATATACTGGTCAGCAATAACTGGGCCTAATACTGAGCCTATGCTGTAGCTAAACAGCATGACTTGAGTCGCTGATATTATGTACTTGGAATCTAAATTGTCACAGCCAAGATTGATGGCTATTGGATATAAAGCAAACGCAGCCATACCAAGCAAAAATAGACCCAAAGCCATTAGGCGCATGTCGTTATCAAACATAACCAAACTGACCGCCAGAGTACCCAATAGACAGAAAAACGCCATTAATAGTGTATGACCTAAATATTTTGACATCCAAGGCACTATTGGCTGTACCAGCATGCCGCCGAGTATGATAAGCGCCATCAGTGACCCTATATCGGAGTCTTCAATACCCTGTGCCGCAAGTTCAATAGGCATCATGCCATACACAGCGCCGATAATGAGCCCAGATACAATACTGCCAATAATGGCCGCATGATTAAGCTTTAAAATTTGCTTTGCTGTTAAATATGCAATGGACTCGGACTGAGGTTGCTCACATCGTCCAAATAAAACAACAGCAATGGCTAAGCAAACTAAGATGCTAATGATAAGGAAAGGCAAGTACCCATCGATACCCACATAGCTAATCCCCAATTGTCCAATTGCGCTGCCACCATAAAGCGCTGCCATATATAAGCCGAGACGTTTAGCTCGGGCCGCTTGAGAGCCTTGCAGTAACCAAGATTCTACGACAACAAATATACCTGCTACGGAGAAGCCTGCCACAAGACGAGCTACTAACCAGACAGACGAATGTACCAAGACTGGCAGAACTAACGTTGTAGTGATAAATATTGCCAGACATAGAACAAGTGTATGCTTGTGACCCAATCGACTCACTATAGGTTCACTAATGACCGCACCAAGCAAAAGACCAACGTAAAACATACTTGCCAACCAACTTGCTAATGAGCTGTCGAGCTCATAGTAAGGTAGCATTAGTGGGATCAGGCTCATTAAATAGCCTGATGCTACCGCATAAAGAGCTAGCGCAATAACAGGGATTGAAATGCGAGCTTTTGCTGCAGGAGCAAGAATATTTTCCAAAGTCGTAGCCTCTAAGTTTGATTGAATGTATAAAATTTGGCGCGACTATGAGGCTATTTTAAGCAGGGGTAAAACGAATAATTTTGGTCGTTTCGATAAAAAATATTTTTCGAAGCTATTTGGGTCTTAAAATAAATAAAAGGCCGTATAACATGAATCAATATAGGCCTTTTATGACAACAAATGTAAGTGTTTTTATTTATTTAGTGCTTCATTAAGCCATTGCTTAAATTGATTTTTAGGCAATGCGCCATTTAAAATATCAACTCTTTTACCATCTTTGAACAGCATTACTGTTGGAATGCTCCTAATTTGATACCTAGCTGCTAGGTTTGTCTGGCTTTCAGTATCTATTTTTACAAATCGAACGTTTTTTACGCACTCTAGTGCAAGATCGGAAAAAATTGGGGCGAAACCAACACAAGGGTTACACCAAGGTGCCCAGAAATCGACAACCACTGGTTGGCTACTGTTTAAAATCGCGTCGAAGTTCGACTCTGTTCCTTCAACGGGGAAGCCATCAAGTAATTCATTAGAACATTTGCCACATTTTGGGCTTTCAGACACTCTTTCACTGGGTATACGGTTCATACTCTGGCAAGAAGGACAGCGTGTATTAAATGTCGACATTAATCATCTCTCGTTTAGTTTTTTCTACACAAGTGTGACCTTGATTTTATCAATCAGGTGACACTGAAGATAGTCGATAGTTATACTTTGAAAATATATTTGTTCCAATCGATTATGTTGGCTATTTAACAAAATAAAAATAAAGGCTTTGAATGACTACAACATATGCAGAAATTACTGGCTGGGGTAAGTGCCTTCCACCTACTGTTTTATCTAACCAAGATTTAGGTACTTTTCTTGATACTTCGGATGAGTGGATTCAAGCTCGTACAGGAATTGAAAATCGTCGAATAAGTCATGTCAATACCTCGGAACTTGCAACAGTAGCTGCCAGACATGCTATTGCTTGCGCCGGTTTGGAAGTCAACGATATTGATCTTTTGATTATTGCAACGTGTTCACCAGACTCTCTCATTCCTAATATGGCGTCAAAAGTTTCGCAAAATCTCGGTATGGAAGGGACCATGGCGTTTGATTTAAATGCGGCATGTACGGGGTTTTTATATAGTTTAGAAACGGCAACGCAAATGATGCGATCAGGCAGTTATCGTCATGCTTTAGTTATTGGTGCAGAGCGCTTATCATTTTTTATCGATTGGTCGATGCGAGAAACCGCTGTGTTGTTTGGTGATGGCGCCGGCGCGGTTGTATTAAGCCAATCCGATAAACCTGTAGGCTTGCAAAGTGCACAACTAGGCTGTGATTCGAAAGGTAGGGATATTCTATCGGTCCCTAAATTTGGTAGTTCAATGAATCGTTTTGCGGCTGACAATGGATACTGGAAATTTCATTTTGTCGGTAAAGAAATTTTCAAACGCGCAGTGAAAGGGATGGGAGCAGCAGCCCAAAAGGTGTTGGCAAGTAGTCAACTTTCGACCAAAGATGTGGACGTGGTTATTCCGCATCAAGCGAATCTCCGTATTATTCAAACTCTATGTGATTTATCTGGGCTTGATCGTGATAAGGCATTTATAAACATTAATAAATATGGCAACACATCTGCGGCAACTATCCCAATTGCACTTTGTGAAGCTATTGAGCAAGGACAAGTCAAAGCAGGAGACAACATATTGTTTGCTGCCTTTGGAGCCGGGCTAACTTGGGGGGCTGTGCACCTGAAATGGGGAGAGCGTGTTACACCGATTGGTGTTAGTGATGCAATGCTGCCTGAGTGTGATCAATCGGCGCTTAATTTGATCGATGAAGCGGTTAAGTTTTGCAAGAAGCATGGTACTTTTTAAAGCTAAAAGACCCTTCTAGTTAGAAGGCGTGTCGAAGTGCTATGATACGCCTTAAATAATAAGGCTTACTTAGGAAAAAAATGAAGTTTCTCCACACCTCTGACTGGCATATCGGGCGTCAATTTCACAGTGTTTCCCTTGTTGAAGATCAAAAGGCGGTTTTAACCCAATTAATTGATTATTTAAGAGAAAACCCAGTTGATGCGTTAGTTATTGCCGGAGATATTTATGATCGTTCAGTTCCACCAACGGCGGCAATCGAGATCATGAATAAATTTGTCAGTCAGGTTTGTGATGAACTGAAACTACCCATTATTCTCATCCCAGGTAATCATGATGGTGCTGAAAGACTTGGTTTTGGTTCATCACAAATGAAAAGAGCTGGGCTGCATATCCTATCAAGTTTTGAGGATATGTTGAGGCCTGTTGTTATAAAGAGTGACATTGGCGAGGTTGCATTCTATGGAATGCCATATAATGATCCTGAAATGGTACGGTATTACTTTAAACAATCTATATCTACTTTCGATGAGGCTCATTGCTTTTTAGCGGGTGAAATCAAATCTCAATTCAAACCTGAACAGAAAAATGTTTTGCTAAGTCACTGTTTTGTTGATGGCGCGATCGGGTCTGACTCAGAGCGGCCGCTCTCTATTGGTGGCTCTGATCGTGTTAGTCATGAACACTTTGTTGATTTTGATTATGTGGCACTAGGTCATTTGCATCAGCCGCAGAAAAAAGGACAAGATTACATCCGTTATTCAGGTTCTTTAATGAAATACAGCTTTTCTGAGCAACATCATAAAAAAGGCGTGACGCTGGTTGAGTTTGATGAATGCGGTTTTAAGTCGGCTACGCATGTTGATCTTACAGCGCCTCGCCAGATGCGCATTATCGAAGGGGAGCTCAACAATATTATTGAACAAGGTAAGGACGACCCGAATAATGAGGACTACTTACTGGTTCGATTAATGGACACTCACGCTATTTTAAATCCTATGGAGAAGCTAAGAACAGTCTACCCGAATGTGCTACATATAGAAAAACCGGGTATTTTAGTGGGAGTTGAGAAAGAGTTAGCCACGGCCAAGTTGGCACGTAGTGAAGTAGATATGTTCCGTGATTTTTTTCAACAAACTCAGAGTGTTCATTTGAGTGATGAACAAGATAAGGCGGTTGCTGAAATTATTACCCAGCTCAGTCAAAATCATAAGGAAACGCAATGAAGCCGCTATCTCTGACATTACAAGCCTTTGGTCCATTTGCTAAAACAGAAGTGATTGATTTCAGTTTACTTGGTAGTAGCCCACTTTTTTTAATCAATGGACCGACAGGCTCGGGTAAAACTTCAATTTTAGATGCTATTTGCTTTGCTTTATATGGTGAGACCACAGGTAATGAGAGACAGGCTGCTCAAATGCGTTGTGATTTGGCAGACATAGCAGTGCCGACAGAGGTGGTATTTGAGTTTGCATTTTACGACAAGCGTTACCGCGTAACAAGAATGCCAGAGCAGCAAGCGCCTAAAGCTCGTGGAGAGGGCACAACAACTCGCAAGCATACGGCATCATTGTACGAAATCACTGCGAACGATCGGCTTATAACCAGTAAAACAGCACAAGTTAAAGTGGATGTGACACAGCTTCTCGGTCTAAGTGAAAGTCAATTTCGTCAAGTCATGGTATTACCTCAAGGTAAATTTCGTGAGCTATTGTTGGCAAGCTCCAAAGATAGGGAAGCGATTTTTGGTCAGCTTTTTCAAACTGATATATATAAAAAAATCGAATCTGCATTAAAAGAACGGGCGCTTTCTATCGTGACATCAAAAGAAGAGTTTGATAATCAAATTCGCGGTGCATTAAAGGTTGCTGAAGTGGATTCAGAGGCGGAGTTAAAAGCTAAACTGGGCGAAGTGGCTGTGCAATTGAGCAAAGCTAAAGCAGAAGAAAAATCAAGTTTAGATAGCCTTAACCAATCTAAAACTCAATTTGAGCAATCTAAGATGGTTGCTGATCAATTTATAAAATTAGATCAAAGTCAGTCGACTTTAAACGCGCATTTTAATGCGAAAGAGATAATTAATAAACGTTATGCAGAACTTGAACTTGCTCAAGCGGCAGAAAAGCTCAATATGCCTTATCAAAACTGGCAATCATGCCTTGCACAAGTCAAAGAGTTTGAAAGCAAAATTGTAACGTTTAAGCTTGAACATCAGCAAGCGCAGGCCAATTTGGCTTTATGCGAGCAACAGCTTCAAAAGGCATCTCTCGACTCTGAGCAGCTCCCAGAGTTAAACGAACAGTTATTTCAGTTAGAGCAAGATCGGCAAAAGTTTGAAGAGCTCGTTCAACAACAATCTAGCATTATTTTGTTGGAGGCAAAGGGGAAAGAGCAAGATCAAACCTTGTCACAATACCTAGCGTTAAGAGATAAGCTTTTCGCCGACATGTCAAAAGGAAAGCAAGACCTAGATCAAGCACGAAAAGATGTCACGGCAAAGGTCACTCTTGAGGCTGAAATTGTCAAAAATCAGAGGTTATTAGCTGATCTTCATAAACTGCGATCTTTGGTTGATAACGCTGCTCAACTCTCAAGCCAAACTGAAGTCAAATGTCGAACTAAGCAGCAGTTGGAGAAAGAATTAGCACAGAAACGCCAATATGCTGATGAAGTTGAGCTTCACTGGCATAGCGCTCAGGCGGCTGTTCTTGCAAAGCGGCTTAAACCTGATCAACCCTGCCCAGTTTGTGGTAGTTGTGAGCACCCTACACCCGCAAAATTTGCTGGCAAAGAAGTGTCTAAGCAGAATGTTCAGGACGCTCGTCAAATAGAGAAAGTGGCACAAGATCAGTTTAACTTAGCAGCAAGTGAGCTTGAGCGTCAATATGCTTTATGTGAACAACAAGAGTCCTTGATTCAGTCGTCCAAAACTGAACTGGGTGACAACTCAGCCTTAGAGATAGAAATAGTTGAAGACCAGCTTGTTAAGCAAAAAGCTCAATACCAATATCTAGATTTAATTGACTTGTCAAAATTGGAAATGAAGGTCAACGAATTGAGTCATAGGTGCGAAAATGGTGAAGCAAAGATTAGTCTATTACGTGAAGAAATATCGGCTAATCTAGCAACACTGCAGTCAAGTAAGCAGCAACTCAATAATCTTCAATCGTCAGTTAAAAATGCTTATGAATCGGTTTCCCAACTTGATGCAAAGCGTGCAGAGATTCAAAATACTATTTCGCGGCTTAATGATGAGTTAAATCGTGCTCAAGAGTCTAAACATAACGCAGTTATACATAATTCTAATCTTCAATCTCAAATAGACTCCCATAGTGATTTACTTGCTAAGGCACTGCATAATAGCCAAACGGCAAAGGTAGAATGGGATACAGTGTTCCAAAATGGCGTGTTTTCTTCACTACAACATTTCTTGGAGTGCCAATCTACATGTGTGCAAGTTGAAGAGTGGAAAAATGAAATTGTTCAATATGAACGAAAGACTTTGCAAATTGAGCAAACCATTGCTGACTTAAAGCGGCAGCTTTCTGGTGCAATTGAGCCTGATTTAGAAGCTAGCCAGCACAATGTAAATAAGAATGAGTCCGAGCATCTTATGAGGCGAAGAGAGCTTGAGCTTACTCAGTCACTTTTTCATCGTTTAGAAAAGGTGTCGCTAGATATAACCCAATTACGGGGTAAGAACACCCAGCTTGATGATGAATACAAGGTGTTTGGCACACTCTATGATGTGGCAAGCGGAAAAACAGGTAGTCGAGTAAGCTTACATCGTTTTGTTTTGGGCGTTTTACTTGATGATGTGTTGATTCAAGCGTCTCAAAGGTTGAGTGTTATGAGCCGAGGGCGTTACCAATTGGTCCGAAAAACTGAGGGCTTTAAAGGTGTTGCTGGTCGAGGGCTCGATTTATCTGTCGAAGATGGGTACACAGGTAAAACGCGAGATGTGGCGACACTTTCTGGCGGTGAATCTTTTATGGCGGCGCTGGCTCTTGCATTAGGCTTGTCTGATGTTGTCCAATCATACAGTGGTGGTATACGGCTGGATACTCTATTTATCGATGAAGGTTTTGGTAGCCTAGATCCTGAGTCGCTAGATTTAGCTATGCAGACCCTGATTGAACTTCAGCAAAGTGGCCGTATGATAGGCGTAATATCACACGTTTCAGAGCTCAAAGAGCAGATGCTACTCAGGCTAGACGTAGAGCCGTCGAGAACAGGCAGTAAGATCCGCCTTGTTGGAGTTTAGTGGCAGTTTTATGTTTTGCCAGCAATAATACTCTCTCTATCTCTGTACCAAAGTGCCCTATAATGTTAGTGTGAAAGTATTTATCTCTCCCAAATAGCTATATTATGGAAAGTCAAAACCCGAGCATCTCACTAGTCATACCAATCAGGGAACGCTCATTGTCCATTGATAATACAATTAACTCAATATCGAACTATCAGTTACATATAGAAATCATTATCGTAGCGTATGATATAGATAATGAAGAGTTTAATGCGTTATTGGGTCAATACTCCATATTAAGTCAAGTTTCAGTCATTAAGAGTAAAGCTTCTGGAATTGGATACTGCTTTAACATAGGAGCTAAAAATTCAAGAGGAAAGTATTTATTCTTCATGAAACCAGATGGATGTGTTGTTGAAAACGGGTTAATATCTTTATATCAGCATGCAGAAAAAAATAATTTAGATATTACAATTGGATGGGTAAAGTATATCGGAGTTAATGGTTCATATACTAAACCTTCTCATTTTTTAGGTAGAATTGATTCGACGAATATTGGCAATTATCCTAAATTACTAAAAAATACATTTCCTTTAAATAGAATTTATAAAAGAGAATTTTTACTAAGTGGTAAGGAGTTAGAGTTTTTAGATTTTTTAAAATATTCAGATGATAGTTATTTTTGTATTAATGGATATTATAAAGCAGAAAAAGTAGGTGCCATCGATGAAATTGTTTATATCGAGAAGGTTCATGGAAATAAGAATATAATTAAAATCTTTAATGAATCCATCATTATGTCTAATAATATTGAAAGTTCGTTAGGGGATTTAGAATTAGAGTTTCAAAATAAAGCCAGAAAACTATTTTTAATTAAAGAGATGCTTTGTGAATTTGAATCATTAAATAAAAAAATCAAATGTGGAGGTGAAGATGTTAAAAATATAAAAGGATTCCTATTATGTAATATGAATATATTCAGGTACTTAAATGGTAGAGAGCTGTCATTGTTAAAGAAAATATTTTACAACGATTTTAAAAGTAGTAAAAAAACAAGTGAAATAAATTTCAAGTCATTTAATTATATTTTAAAAATTAAAATAGATAAATATTTTAATTTTGTTAAATCATTGCTGTTTTTTAATGTTGGCATTGTTGCTTCAAAGTTTTCTGATAGAAATGTTTCTTTAATAGGGGAGAGAGAAGGAAAAACAATATCTGATAATGGTTATGCTTTGTTTAAAAAATCTGGAAGTATAGATGATTTTTATTTCATTACCAGAAAGGAGAATATTAAAGAAGCTAGTCAGTATGGTCATACTCTTGAATATGGTAGTATTAAGCATCTGTTTTATGTAGGGTTTGCGAGAAGATACTTTTTTGATGTGTCAATGCTCGATATTTGTCTCTATTGGAGAGAACTCAATACAAAGCCCAGAACCAGTAAAAAGCTTATCTTTTTACAACATGGTGTTACTGCACTTAGTCGAGCATCATTCTATTATGACTACTATTCTATGAAATGTAGAAATGAGCTTCCAGATATGCTTTGCGTTACATCTGAATTCGAGAGAAAAAAGTTCATTAGTGATTATTCATTTCCTGAAGATATTATTAAAATTACAGGATTTTCTAGATACGATTATTTGCCTAATATTAGTAGAGAACCATGTAATAGCATTATTTACATTCCAACTTGGAGAAACTGGCTTGAGCATCAAAGTTTAGAAAACTTCCTTAAATCACAATACTATCAATCAATTTATGACTTGTTATCTAAATTATCAAAGTTGGCAAGTGAAAAAAATTATGAAGTTACTTTAGTGTTACATCATAAGATGTCTAAATTCAAAATCGACTTCAAATTCCCCAGTGTTTCTTTAGTTTATATGTCAGACTTGAATTGGGGGAGTTTGTTATCTAAAGGAAAATTATTAATTACTGATTACTCATCGGTAGTATTTGACTTTATTCGTTTAGGTAAGCCTGCAATAACATACCCATTTGATAGAGAAAACTTCCTTGCGATTAGAGGGGGTGAAATGATAACGGATAAGGAAACACCTTTTATAGCCTCATGTAGCAGTAGTGATGATGTAATAGAAAATGTAGAAAAAATAATAAATAATGAGAACCAAATTTTTAAAAATGAAAGTATTTTCTTTGACTATCATGACAAGTTGAATTGTCACCGTATTCTAGAAATTGCTGATAAATTAGATAGGCGGAATTAGGTTATATCGACCTTAAAAAAAAAGCTTGGTCATCGGGTGTTGCTATACCAGTTTCATATTCCATTAAGCATAAGTCTGAAGTAATATGAAAACTTTCCGTGGTACGGTTAGCGGTGATTTCACTTAAACGCCATAGTCAACATCTATTTTTTCGATATCTGAATAGCTTGATCGTTGCTTGATTATGGCCGGAAGGCGTGTTGCGAACCTATATTTTGTTTGTAAACTTTTCCATAGAATATCTAAACAGTAATGATGGTTAACGATTTGGCTTAGCTTTGGAGGCAAAGTTATTGCTTGCTCTAAGCCGAGGGCAGATTCGAAAAATGTGCTCATCAGCTGAATAGCAAACTCTCTTTTGACAATGTATCCTGATGCTGTTTGTGAATTGATTACTTGGGAGAAACCCTGATTGTTATTGACTATTTTAATGGGAACAGCCTGATTATTACCTAGAAGAAAAATATCCCATTCTGTAGAGCACTCCAGAACTTTTTCCAAATTTGACAGAAATAGGTCACATTCTTGAACTTCAAAATCATCCTCTAAAACAAGCAAATATGGACTTGAAGAGTGAGATAAGTAGTTAGCGATTAAATTGGCGTGACTCAAGCTGCAACCTAAAGCGCCACATTCTGGTTTATGATAGGCATTAAAGAATGCATCACTACCTATTGTGATACCGCATTTCTTTAGCTCAGAGATGCTTTCTTCTTTCCTATCAGTTCTGTGAGCTAAATTAATAATTTTTAAATCGATGTTGCTGCTCAGCATAGAAAGCACCTTGAGCGTTTAAGTGCCGACATGCTAAGCATAAGCTATATAAATATCAATATATAGCCTGTTTAATTCAATTTATTTCTAATTGATTCAGGTTGCTTCAGCATGAATTAACAAGTTTTTATCTCTGTCCAGTACATTTTCAAATATCTCAGAGCGACACACAGCACTAAACCAGTTGCGATACTGAGTTCAAAGAATCCAAATTTGTGCAACCAGTGGATTATATGATAGTACTAGTGTAGGGTGTAATATTTGAGAAAAAAGTAATCTAAATGATAAATCTCTATGTATCCTCATAAAGAAGATAATATAAATGCTGAGAAATATTAGTTGCATAATGTTTGGTTTTAATACAAAGGTTTAAGAGGTTCTTGTAGTTAATGTTGGGTAGATTATGAAAACGGTTATGGAAGGAGTAAAAAAAGTATACCTGTATGCTGAACCTAATTTGACCTTGGTTGGTTGGATGGGTATGTTCGGGTTTCCTACATACTACTACATATGGACATACTTGTTTCCGCAACCATATGAAAATTTAATACTGCGTATAGTATGCTCTATACTATTTTCCATTATTGCTTTTCGGAAAAAATTACCTAAGTTTTTGCATAAGTATATGCCCCAATACTACCTAATATCGATTGGTTTTTGCTTACCGTTCTTCTTTAGTTTTATGATGTTTATGAACGAGTGGTCTACCATATGGGCCATGTCATTCATGGCTTCGATATTTCTGCATATATTAACTGTTTACCAAACACGTATTATGTTAATTCAAACGCTTATATCAGTTTCTATTGCATATGGTGTTGTTTATGGAGTAGATTTCACTCTAGCAATGAAGCAGATTGTTTTTCCGTATATGCCAATTTTTATCTTTACATATATATTTGGTAATTTATTCTATTTGAGAAATCAAATAGAGCATGAAAGTAAAGTGTCAATAGCAAAATCATTTGGAGCTGGTATAGCGCATGAAATGAGGAACCCTTTAAGTGCGATAAAATCGTCTATTGACGTCATGAAATCAACACTACCGAATGAGAATGTTGAAATAAAAGAACATTACAGTATATCTCGTCGAGATCTAATATCAGTCAAAGAAATACTTACTAATTCAGAAAAAACAATTTCGATAGGTAATGAAACTATAGATCTATTATTAACATCTATCGATGAGAATCGTATTTCAATATCATCTTTTAAAAAGAGTTCACTAATGGAAATTATTAAGGGTTCTTTGAAAACGATTCCATTTAATAATGGAGTTTATCATGATTTTATAACATTCAAATTTGATGATGAAGCGTACATTTTGGGTAGCGAAACTTTAGTTAAATACGTTATATATAATTTAATAAAAAATTCTTTTCATTATCAAGACTCAAAAAATCTTAAGATAGAAATAGACTTGAAGTCCTTTGATGATTATTATGAGCTAAATTTTTTAGATAATGGAGCAGGTATTCCAGAAAGTATTTTAGAAGATATATTTAAAGATTTTTTTACTTACGGAAAAAAAGGTGGTTCAGGGTTAGGTCTACCATTTTGTCGTAGAGTTATGAATGCATTGGGAGGGAAAATTAGCTGCAGTTCAAAATTAAATGAATGGACAAACTTTACACTAACTTTTCCTTCATACAATTCAGATAGTACACAAATATTAAAAATGGATATAGCAAAGTATATATCCACTTTGTATCTTGGTGATGAAAATAAATTTGGTAAGATTGTTTGTGATAAATTTTCAAGTAGAAGTTTAAATTTTTCCCATCTCATTTTTAAAGAAATTGATAGTAAGGAAGAATACGAATTTGAATATGACTTGATTTTTATAGATTTAGATGAAATTGTAAATAGCGGTTTTGACCTAAGAATATTAGAAAAAAACTTCGTTTTACCGAGGCAAGAATAATATATTTATATGATATAAAAAAACGGTATCACTGTGATATAAATAGATACTCAAAATTCTTCATGATAGAAAAAAATCGGTTAGAGAACGATTTTGATATAGTATTAGATGAGTTACTATTCGATATCCCGCAAACTAATCTCAACCAAGTCCTAACTAGAAATAACCCAACTGGAAAAACTATTGTTGTTGCAGATGATAGTCAATCTATCTGTACTCACACAGCTATTATACTAGAGCAACAAGGTTTTAATGTTATCAAAGCAAGTAATGGTCAAGAGGTTTTAAATCAGTTTAAAACTAGTATAGTAGATTTAGTTATTATGGATATAGAAATGCCAAAAGTGGATGGATTAGAAGCTGCAAGTAAAATTCGTTTATTTTCAAACATACCAATTTTGGCTCATACAGGTGATGACACGCAGCACATGATAGAAAAAATATATGAATCAGGTATGAATGGATATATTATTAAACCTGCAGATGGAAATTTTTTAATTGATAAAGTTTCTAGTTGGGTATAAAGCTAAAATTAATAACTTTAGCTTTATATATGTTTTATTTTAATATATTTTTATCTAATGCCTTTCTGCATGTACTTATTATTTTTTCCGCTTGAAAATATGATATTGAACTATTTATAGAAAATCTAATGATATTCCTTTTGTATGGGGTCGCTGGTCGGCAGAATACAGAGCCAAAAATTCCATTGTCCTCAAGGAAATCCCTTACTTTTTCAGTATTACATTCGCTCCCTGTTTCAATAGCAATTATTTGAGATTCACTTCTAATGGTTAATCCAATAACAGATAGCTTATTACGAATGTATTTACTTATTTTATGCAAGTACTCTCTATCTTTATCTTTTTTTCGTATAACTTGCATTGTTTTATCAAGTCTATCCAGTTCAAAAGGTAACATTGCAGAACTGAAAATAGATGGATACGCTACAAATGGGATACATTCATTAGCTTTGTTATTACAAAAGATAGCTCCAGCCCTATAAGCAAATGTTTTGGCTAAACTTGCAGTCATGAAGTCTACATGACTGGTTAGTCCCAAGGCGTTTACGAGCCCAGAGCCTTCATTACCATGGGTACCTAATGAATGTGATTCATCTACAACAAGTGCACATCCATATTTTTTAGACAACATAACAATATTTTCCAAAGGGGCAATACTACCGATTGTGCTGTAGATTGAATCGACTAAAATAATCCCGGGACCATGGCGCTTAATAAGCTTTTCAAGGTGGTTTACATTGTTGTGCATGAATGGATGAATATTAGCGCCCGCAATTCTTGAGCCTTCCCATAATGACATATGTGCAAAAAAATCAATATAAACAATGGTGTTTTCGTTACAAATGGTTTGTAATAGTGCAATGTTTGCAGTCCAACCAGATTGTGAAAGTAGACAGGACTGAAAACCTACATATTCTGCTAGTGTTTGCTCAACTTCTGGTCTGGTGTTTATATCACGGAGAAATATTCCTGACATAATAGGTGAAGAGGTGTGTTTTCGAATTGCATTTATATGATGTTCTACTATTTCTGAGTTATTTGATATATCCAAATAGTCATTATTTTGAAGAGTTATATCTTGTCGTGATGGCTTCTTCCCTAAGACTAGATGCTTTCCATTATTATTTTTATTAATAAGATCATCAAGATAGAAATCCAGCTGTTTGCTTATAAAATCAGGTAGATGTGAATTATTTTTAATTTGTTTCATTATTTTTCCTTTATTGTTAGTGTCAGCAATCTCTGACTTTGCCTATAAGAACAAAAAAGGATAGTATTTTGTTATTAATTATATCTTTTAAATGATTATTTATTGTTAAGTAGATAGTTTAGAGTATGAATTACTCTCAATAAAGGGATGTATTTTATTTGTGTAGAATGTATTTTAATCTTCTATCGATTAAAAATTATTCTCTGGCCAGTACATTTTCAAATATCTCAGAGTGACCCACAGCACTAAACCAGTTGCGATACTGAGTTCAAAGAATCCAAATTTGTGTAACCAGTGCCACTGAGGGTGGTACTGTTCAAAAAAACTTGTTAGACGGTGCATTGCTATAGCGCTGATGACAGAAGGAAAAGTAACAGCTGCAATTGAGGGCTGGAATTTAAGACGCATTAGACGGAAATAACACAGATATATGGTTAATGTCATGGTAATCGCAATTCCTGCTAAAGCGCCAGTGAGTATGGGGTCTGGCTGTCTAAAATTAACTAAGTAAGTGGCTAATGATAAGTTAATTGGAGCTGCCATTATGGCTAATGTCGGCCTTGCTCCTCTGGGCAGTCTGCCTTCAAACATAAGCCTATAGAGTACTACGGGCAATAAAAAGAAATATATGGCTATACATATACTCACCAAAGATTCAGAAAAAACAGTATGCCCAAACTTAGTGCCAGCAAGTGAGCTACTGATTAATCCTACAGGGTATAAAAACCAGCTAGGGACGATATTAGAAATCTTGAAGCGACGAAGTTGGAAAAAGAAAAACAGCCCCATCATAGTGAGGTGTAGAGACAATGCAGCAAACCATAAAGGGTAAGCAATAAGCGGAGAAATCACTGCCAAATAATCGCATAATATAAGTAATGCCATACTCATAGGTGCCATTAAGCTCCCGTTAAGAGGGTGGCGAAGATCAGTGAGAAAAGACCGATAGTTAGTAAAATACTTAATTAAAACAGGAGCCAGTAATAACGCCCCTAAAGATGCAAGGTAAGGACGAATAAAAATACCTATTTGAGGAATGTACAGTGCCCAAGCATGGCCTAATCCAATCATCCCGAGTGCGAGCGCTGCTTGTGAAGGGGGGACATTCTGAAACTTTACAAAGCGTTTCCAGTTCAAGGTTTTACATCCTGATATAGAATAACAAGGTCATGACATACATATATTTCTCTATATATATGAATAAGCTGAGGATGATATCAATTCAGTTGCTCATTAAGCAACTATCATTTGTTTTCACAGGGTAAATCTTCTTGGCGTAATTTTTCATTTTTTAATGTACGATTGAGCAGTTGGTTGTATATAGGTTGTCCACCTAGGAGCTGAGCAAAAATTACGGCTCCAAGGCAGGTAATAATGAGGGGCAAAATTAGGTAGTAATTATTGGTCATTTCAATAACCAACAATATACCAGTAATTGGTGCTCTTACTGTTGCAGCAAAAAGAGCTCCCATGCCTGCAATCGCGAACATACCAGGAGATATCATGAGTTCAGGAAATAGACTTTGAGCAATCAATCCAAACGCATAGCCAAATAAGGTGCCAAGTGCGAGCATAGGGGCAAAGATACCTCCTGGAGCGCCTGAAGCAAAACATAGCAAGGTTGTTAAAATACGCACAACGAAAAGAACAAGTAAAGCGCCGGCCCCATAACCTCCATTGGCGATAGTAGGTATGAGAGTAATGCCTCCGCCAGTGATCTCCGGAAGGTAAAGAAGCATCAGGCCAAAAAAGCCACCTAAACAACTGCCAGTTATTAAGTAACGCCTGCGGTCATTTTTATGCAGTTTGACAAAAAGATCTTGTGAAAGGGTAATTAAGCGGTTGAATGCCACGCCAAATACGCCAAACATTGCACCTAGTAATAAGAAAAGCCACAAAGCCGCCAGCTCTGGCCTGTCATATTGCGGCATAGTGATCACGGCTTGTTGTCCATTGATATAGCGAAAGACTATGTTTGCAGAGATGGCAGATATTATGACGGCTCTTATTGAGATAAGTGAGTAACGAAATTGAGGGCGCATTTCTTCAACAACAAACATAATGCCTGCCAAAGGTGCATTAAAAGCAGCAGCAAGGCCACCTGCTGCGCCAGAAGCGAGTAATGAGTGCTGGGTATCATCGTTTTTAACTTTAAATATGTCGGTGACCATACGACCAATAGCACCGCCCATTTGAACGGTTGGTCCTTCTCTACCAAGCACCATACCAGAGCCAAGTGCGCCCATGCCCCCAAAAAACTTAACCGGTAGAACTCGCCACCAACGAACTGGACGTATTCCATCCATTGCACCTTCGATTTCAGGTATGCCAGAACCTGCAGCCTCAGGAGCAAATCGATGGACCAAATAATATCCGATAAATGCAAGTGCAGCGCTAATCAAAATAGCAGCAAGCCACAAGGGTAAGGCGCGGCCTATAGCTTGCTTTAACCAGTCTGTTCTGGTGTCTGAAACAAAATGTACCGCAAGCTCAAAGAGAGTAGCAACAAGCCCTGATAAAACACCAACCATTAGAGCTAGAATTAAGACAGATAATGGCGTTTTATCCTTTGAAAGAAATTGATTAATGGCATCCTTTGGCACGTTAGATAATAAGGATTTTTTGATCCTCTCTTTGGTGTTCATTATATAATTGGTCCATTGCAATAGTATGAATATCCGGTGCTGCTCCCGATATTCAAGCAAGTTGTAGAATACGAAGTTATGGGTTCAGGTGGTCAGATTATACTCTGGAGAAGTGATATCTTTATCTGTCAAAAATGAAATATTGAATTTCAAATTTGAATAGCAGAGAGATGTGAGATTAAGTGTATATCTTTGGTAGAGAATCACGTTTACCAACTTGCAATTTAGCCGATTTGAGCCAAACTTTGAGTGTAAGGTAACCTGAACTGTTCGTATAGAGAATGTTTACCTTACTTACAATATGGAAGGATTTACTTAAATATTTGGAATCCTCGCAATTTGATCAGAATGTCGTATGTAAGACACTGATTCGCAAGCTCACGATTGAGCAGCGGGGGACAAGGCGCACTGATCGTTGTGCGCCTTTTGTTGTTTATAGGTTTAAGAAAGACCGCCAAGCTGTTGAAGAATTTTATCCAGTTGCTCCCAATGAAGCTTTTGGCTATCGATGATTTCTATTCGACTGTCACCAGTTGAAATAGATGCTTTGGTAATTGAGACGACTCCAGATGATATATTCAGCGTCATATAGCCTTTGTCTGTTTTCATTACCCCTTTAATTCGTTCAGCGGACAGCTCAGACAACATTGAGAATAACTGTTCAAAACAAAACTCTACCTGACTGCTAAATAACCAACCACAGCTATAATAGCCTTGTCCGCTGTTTTCTCGGCGCAGTGAATGTTGCCCCGATTTTAAGGCTAATGACGGAGTAGCATGATGATGATGCGCATGCTCAGTATGGGTATCACTTGGCTGAATTCGCCTGATATTATCAAGGATTTCACTCTGGAATTTACTCTGTTTAACCAGTTGCCAGTAAGTTTTGGAAGGTTTTTGCACCGTTATCCATGCATTAAATGTATCAATATCACTAGAAAGACATAGATCAGTTTTATTTCCTATTACGATGTCAGCAATTTTAAGTTGTTCAACAAAGTTGTCGTTACTGAGGTACTTAGAGTCGGAAAGATTTCGTGGGTCGACCATGGCAATTGTTGCTCTAAGATCAATATGATCTTTGAACTGATCTGACATCAGCGTAGCAAGAATCTTATCTGCATGCCCGAGTCCCGTAGGCTCGATAATTAACCGATCTGGCTTACTGCGTAGTAGCGAGCTGATGGCAACTGAAGTTGGAACCCCAGCAGCGCAGCACATACAACCTCCTGGAACCTGTTTAACTAGTGTTCCTTGTTCAGTCAATATGGCACCATCGATACCTATTTCGCCAAATTCATTGACCAGAACTGCCCAATTTTGATCTGCGGGTTTTTCTTTGAGCAGGTTAAGGATTGCTGTTGTCTTACCTGAGCCTAAAAAGCCAGTAATGATGTTTGTTGGAGTTTGCATGGCAACCGCTTAATATTCCAATTTCAAATGAGTTTCAGATTTGTATTAGCGCTTATTTTTCAGATAACGTTTACGACGTTCTTCTTTTTTCTGTATTTTAAGCTCGGCTTTACGAACGGCTTCTATTTCAACCTCGACCAACTCTTTGGTGATCATTTCAGGACGTTCAAGAGTAATTTGCCCTAGGGTTCCGCTGCGCAGCTCATGGAGTAAAATTTCTGAGCACTTGTGTAGGTCGACCCGACCACCCGATCGTAAAGCGCCGCGTTTACGACCAATTTCTTCCATCAATTCGATGTCACTTTGTGGCAATTCATCAAGTTGATAGCGCTCCTTTAAACGATCTGGATATGCTTGGGCTAGATATTCTACGGTGTAAAAAGCCACTTCTTCATATTCCATCGCGGTATCTTTGACGGCGCCTGTTGCTGCCAGCCGAAATCCACTGTGGGGGTTTTCAACTTTTGGCCATAGAATGCCAGGAGTATCGGAGAGTACAATACCATTTTGAAGGTTAATTCGTTGCTGGCGACGGGTTACTGCGGGCTGATTACCGGTTACCGCGATAGTGCGACCTGCAAGAGAATTGATGATTGTAGATTTTCCGACATTGGGTATGCCCATGATCATAGTGCGAATATTTTTGCCGATTTCTTCACGATGCGGAGCAAGTTTACGGCAAAGCTCGAGGATTTTATGCACTTCTTGCGGGATAGATGTCGTAATGGCCATTGCTTTGACATTTTGTTCTTTCTCGAAGTGCTCAATCCATAATTGAGTTAACTCTGGATCAGCAAGATCTCGCTTGTTCAGAACTTTTACCACGGGTTTTCCAGAGCGAATTTCAGAAATCATCGGATTTTCACTACTAAATGGAATGCGCGCATCCAACACTTCGATAATGACATCAATTTGTGGAATGGCTTCTTCGATCTCTTTTCGGGCTTTATGCATATGCCCCGGGAACCATTGGATTGTGTTGTTAACCATATGAATATTTTGCCTTTAACTTTATTACATGCTTTACAGGTAGGTCATTGCGTTGAGAGTTGTCACGCATCTGGCAGTCAAACTGCTGTAAAGCACAGAGCTACGATTAATCTTAACATTGAGTTTGATATTCTCATAACTTAGGTTGTCACTTTCACAGTAAAGTGACAGTGACTTTAATCCTCCGATTAACGTCAAAAGTTACCACTATTAAAAAGTGTTAAATGAAACTGATTTAATACTTTGCCATGCTCAAATTTGTTGTTTATATTGCGTTTCTCATATGGATAATTCAAAGAATAGCGTTATGACAGCAAGCAATGCACCTTCGGACCATGAAACCTTATTAGAAACTAACGAACAGTTAGTTTCCACAACCGACTTAAACGGTGTTATTACATACAGTAACGAAGCATTTTGCCGTATTGCAGAATTTAGCCACGATGAGCTCGTTGGGCAAAACCACAATCTTGTTCGTCATACCTCTATGCCGAAAGCAGCGTTTGCTGATATGTGGTCCCATTTAAAAAAAGGGCAAGCTTGGAGAGGGATAGTTAAAAACCGCACCAAGTCAGGTGGTTTTTATTGGGTTGATGCGTACGTGACCCCAATTTACGAACATGGCCAAATCATTGGGTATCAATCTGTTCGTGTTAAACCAAAGAGAGAATGGGTTAATGTTGCTGACAAAGCATATAAGAAGCTGCGCAAAGCAGAAATGTCTGGAAGAGGTTGGTCAATACCCCGTTTTGATGCAGTACGTTATGCGATTTTGTTAGGCTCACTTTTAGCACCGCTACTATCAAATATACTTACTATTCAAGGCGCTCTTAGTTGGGTTTTACACTTACTACCAATCGTTGCCATTTTGATGTTTAAACAAGAGCTGCTCGACACTCCCAAGCAGCTAAAATATTTAAAGTCTGATTACGACAGTATCAGTCGTCTTATCTATTCTGGCCAAAGCCAGTTTTCTATTGCTGATTTTCATATCAAAATGCTTTCAGCTCGCATTCGCACGGTTTTGGGGCGCATGACAGATTCAGCAAAACCGCTCCAGAATCTATCGGATAGCCTGAGTGCAACTACCCACGAAGTTTCAGAGGCTCTTGAGCAGCAAACACGTGATATCCGCCAAGTGCGTGAAGCATCTGAAGAAGTTGAATTGACCGCTAATGAGGTCTCTACCAGTACTCATGAGGCTCATGAGCTAATTGATGATACCCTCAATACTTGTTTGTTGGCCAAAGAGACCATTGATAGAACTCATGCTAATCTTGAGCAATTGAGTCTTCAAGCTGAAAAGGCGACGCAAGCAACCTTCCAACTCAGTGAGCAGGCACAAAACGTCAGCAAAATGATGGAAGAAATAGGGGGAATAGCTGAGCAGACAAATTTACTGGCGTTGAATGCAGCCATTGAAGCGGCACGAGCGGGTGAGCAGGGAAGAGGATTTGCTGTTGTCTCTGACGAGGTTCGTGCTCTCTCAGGCCGGACTGCCAATGCAACATTGCAAATTAAAGACAGTATTGGAACCATGCTGGCAACCATTGAAACATGGCAGCAAGACATTATTGAAAATCGTGAGCAAACTAATATTTGCGGCGAGGTGGCTCAAGAGAGTGCAAAACGTTTGTCAGATGTTGAGAGCATGATGCATTCAATGAACCAACTGATGACAGTAGTAGAAGATGCCTCGATGAAACAGCGGCGACTCTCTGGTGATGTTAATCAACACATTCAATCCATTACTCTCGCTGCGGAGAAAAACCTTACCGCAACCCACTCTGTAAACCAGCATTCACAGGATCTGCGTAATCAGGTCAATGAATTCTATCAACTTGCTCATCGTTTTGAAGAAAAGCAGTAGCCGAACGTTACGGGCACTGCTTTAAGAGGCAGCGCTACGCAGGTATGAAGCTGCGTAGGTGCTGTTTGACTTGCTCTGAAGTAAATGCTGCCTCAACACTGTATGAATAAATCGCAAAGTAGTCGTCAAGTGTTAAAGCAAACTCTTGCATCACTTTCTCTACTTCATTAGTCATAGTTGTGTTTGATACTGTGCGGTTATCTGTATTGATTGTAATGGCTATCTCATCTTTTAAAAATACTTTAGCTGGGTGCTGAGCTAAAGCAGCAACAGCTTTAGTTTGTACATTACTGCTTGGGCAAGTCTCTAACGTTACCTGCTGGTCTTTAACCATGTCATAAGCATCTTGGTGCCCCGTGATATGAATGCCATGACCAATGCGTTGTGCGCCTAGTAAGGTGATCGCATCAAACACATTTTGCCCAACGCCTTGTTCCCCTGCATGAATGGTGACGTGGTAACCTTTTTCTTTAGCATATTTAGCATAAGGTACAAATTCACTACAAA
The DNA here is from genome assembly GCA_024347015.1 of Vibrio pectenicida. Lineage (GTDB taxonomy): Bacteria > Pseudomonadota > Gammaproteobacteria > Enterobacterales > Vibrionaceae > Vibrio > Vibrio pectenicida. The sequence continues at coordinate 865,132 of AP024890.1, forward strand.
AGCCCGCCATTTCACCACCTGCGAGGTCAAAGGCCGCAATACCATTGCCCAAATATTGATGACCGACATCCAATACTTCTTTGATCCGATCTTTAGGCGCATGACGAAGAATTGAAAGGATATAATTTCCGTTGATATCGTAAAGTGACTCTGCCCGTTTCATCCCTTTGACGACACTTGCTAAAACGTCTTCAAGTGTTAATCCGCTTTCAAGGTGCAATAGGGGACCAAAACGAACTTCAAGGTATTTAACGTTTTCCTTGGCGGCATCTTCATAAAGTTCGAAAGAAATCCTCTCAAGCGATTCAGCGGTTTGCATAACCGACAGGGGTAAATCAAACCGCTTAAGGTATTCATCAAGGTTTTGGCAAGTTTCTGGGGCTATCATTAGCGCACGGATTTGCTCTATATCTTGAGTTGGGAGCGTAACGCCTTGCTGGTTAGCAAGCTCAAGGATAGTTTCTGGACGAACGCTGCCATCAAGGTGGCAGTGTAAATCAATTTTAGGAAGATCAATAAATTGCATCAGTCTTTACCTTTATTGAAAGGTTAAAAATAAAGTCATGGTAAGCAAGTGAAGTTAAACTTACATGCTCGTTTGGCTTATTTAAAAAAGCCCCGCATCGCGAGGCTTTGTTTAGTGCGAGAACAATTAATCTAGTAATTCTTTCGCTGTGTTAACGACATTTTCCGTGGTAAAGCCAAACATTTTGAATAGCTCACCCGCCGGTGCAGACTCACCGAAGGTGGTCATGCCGATAATGCGGCCGTCAAACCCTACGTACTTGTACCAGAAATCTGCAATACCGGCTTCGATGGCAACACGCGCTGTTACATCGGAGGGTAAAACGGCTTCGCGGTACGCGGCTTCTTGTCTATCAAAGGCATCGGTTGATGGCATGGATACAATGCGCACTTTTTTGCCTTCTGCTGTCAGCTCAGCCGCCGCGTTAACGGCTAACTCAACTTCAGAGCCTGTTGCAATCAGAATAAGCTCAGGCTGACCTTGGCAATCTTTAAGGATGTAACCACCTTTGGTAATGTTGGCAACTTGCTCTGTGGTGCGTTCTTGCTGCGCTAGGTTTTGGCGCGAGAAAATCAGGGCGGTCGGTGCATCTTTACGTTCAATCGCAAGTTTCCAAGCCACTGCCGATTCAACTTGATCGCATGGACGCCATGTATTCATATTTGGCGTCAAACGCAATGAAGCCATTTGCTCAACTGGTTGGTGCGTTGGGCCATCTTCACCCAGACCAATCGAATCATGGGTGTACACTTGAATGTTTTGGATCTTCATCAACGCCGCCATGCGCATGGCATTACGTGCGTATTCCATAAACATCAGGAAGGTTGCACCATAAGGCACAAAACCGCCATGAAGTGCAATACCATTCATGATCGCCGTCATACCAAACTCACGCACACCATAGTGAATGTAGTTACCAGATGCATCGTCAGCCGATACTGATTTTGAGCCAGACCACATGGTCAGGTTAGAAGGCGCTAAATCGGCAGAGCCACCCAAAAATTCTGGTAGCATTTGACCAAAGGCTTCAAGCGCATTTTGTGACGCTTTACGTGAAGCAATGTTGGCCGGGTTTGCTTGTAAATCGGCAATGATTTGGCTGGTTTTTTGTTCCCACTGGGCAGGCAGTTCGCCATTTATACGCCGCTTAAGCTCAGCCGCTTCTTTAGGAAATGCTGCTGCGTATGCGGCAAATTTGTCATTCCACGCCGCTTCTTTAGCCGCGCCAGCTTCTTTGGCATCCCACTGGGCATAGACGTCAGCAGGGATTTCGAATGGACCGTGCTGCCAACCGAGTTGTTTGCGAGTGGCGGCAATTTCATCTGCGCCAAGAGGGGCGCCATGACAATCGTGAGAGCCAGATTTGTTCGGAGAACCAAAGCCGATGATAGTCTTAGTACAAATCAATGTTGGGCGAGGATCCGATTTTGCTGCATGGATTGCTGCATTGATCGCCTCAGGATCGTGGCCATCTACAGCCGCAATGACATGCCAACCGTAAGATTCAAAACGTTTCGGCGTATCATCAGAGAACCAACCTTCAACATGCCCATCGATTGAAATGCCGTTGTCATCCCAAAAGGCGATCAACTTGCCAAGGCCTAGTGTGCCAGCCAAAGAACACGCTTCGTGCGAAATCCCTTCCATCAGACAACCGTCACCCATAAAGGCATAAGTGAAGTGATCGACAATGTCATGATTTGGCTTATTAAACTGCGCCGCGAGGGTCTTTTCAGCCAGCGCCATACCAACAGCATTGGTAATGCCTTGGCCTAGAGGGCCAGTGGTCGTTTCAATACCTGGCGCATAACCATATTCAGGGTGGCCTGGCGTTTTAGAGTGAAGCTGACGAAAATTTTTCAGCTCATCAATTGACAGCTCATAACCGGAAAGGTGCAGTAGAGAGTAAATCAGCATTGAGCCATGACCATTAGACAACACAAAACGGTCACGGTCAGCCCATTCAGGATTAGCCGGGTTGTGGTTAAGGTGAGAGCGCCAAAGAACTTCAGCGATGTCAGCCATCCCCATAGGGGCGCCTGGGTGACCAGAATTGGCTTGTTGTACGCTGTCCATACTAAGAGCACGGATAGCATTAGCTAGGTGTTTACGATCCATAATGAATACCAAATATTATGTCTATCAAAAAAAGGAAAAATAACAGGGAAGAGGATGTCTTCCCTATTGATAATTTGAGATTAAAGTTTTGCTTCAATCATGGCTTCAAGTTTACCTTGGTCAACGGCGAAATTACGGATCCCTTCAGCCAGCTTCTCAACCGCCATTGCATCTAGATTATGCTCCCAAAGGAAATCTGCATGAGTCATGGCTTCTGGGCGAGGTTTGGAACCTTTTGAATCAACCAGTTTTTCAGCTACGTGACCTTCAGCAGCTTCAAGTTCGGCGAGCAGAGCAGGTGCAATAGTCAGGCGGTCGCAGCCTGCTAACTCAAGGATCTCACCAATATTACGGAAGCTTGCGCCCATAACGACAGTATTGTAATTATAGTCTTTGTAGTAGTCATATATCTTAGCAACAGAAAGTACACCTGGGTCTTCATTTGGTGCAAAATCGCGACCTTCTTTTGCTTTGTACCAATCCATAATACGGCCAACGAATGGAGAGATGAGGAATACGCCGGCTTCAGCACAAGCACGAGCTTGAGCAAATGAAAATAGGAGAGTTAGGTTACAATTGATCCCTTCTTTTTCCAAAATTTCGGCAGCGCGAATACCTTCCCATGTTGAAGCCAATTTGATAAGAATGCGATCGTTAGTAATATCGGCATCGTTGTACATTTTCACCAGTTGACGCGCTTTAGTAACACTGCATTGAGTATCATAAGAAAGACGCGCATCGACCTCAGTAGAAATACGGCCCGGAATCGTTTTTAGGATCTCTTTACCTATGTTGACCGCCAGCATGTCACAAGTATCTTGAACTTGTTGCGTTTTGTCGCTGCTTTGCGATTTTGCATAGTCAATTGAAGCGTTGATAAGAGGAGCGTATTCTTCGATTTGAGCGGCTTTAAGAATCAGAGAAGGGTTGGTTGTGGCATCTTCTGGTTGGTATTTCTTAATCGCGTCTATTTCACCAGTGTCTGCTACGACGGTCGTTAGTTTACGAAGTTGCTCTAATTTATTGCTCATCTCGATCATCCTATATAATGGGCTCTCACACTAAAAAGTTAATGTGATTAGTACTGTTTCAAGCAAGTTAGCCAGCAATATTACCTATCTAGGTTTATTTAACCAGCCAACTATTCTCAATAATGTGGTTCTCAATTATGTAGTGATAGAGCATATGTCATGAACATTTGCTCTTTCATTGAGTAAATGATGGGTTCATATTTATCTCTTCGAGGTAGAATGTCAATCGATAATTGACCCTCTTAGAGATGTTTTTACGCTATTCTTTTTCGCTACAAAATGAGGCGTACAAATCAAACGTTTGCTATCGTCTGGCGGGGATTCAAACATGAATTGGTAGTGATGAGTAGGTGCTGAGAATTTGTCATGGCAGTGAGCAAATGTTGCATTATCTTGATAGGCTGACATATGCTACGTCTCTGAGCACATGTTTTGTGTATTTCCTTATAAAGGAGCCTATAAAATGAGTAAGCCACCCTATGATATGTCGGACGATAGTGCGGATCTTCTGACTGAAATTTCTGTTGCATACTACCAAGATGGCGCGACCCAAGAAGAAATCTCAAAAAAGTTTGCTGTATCACGTGCAAAGGTTGGCCGAATGCTCAAGCAAGCACGTGATGAGGGCATTGTCGAGATCACAGTGAAATACCACCCAGTATTTAGTGCCAAAATTGAGCAAAGATTGGTTGAACGATTTGGTGTTAACCGAGCTTTAGTAGCCCTTGATCAACCGAGTGAGCAGCAGCAACGTTTACAAGTAGCTGGTTTGGTCTCCAAGTTTATGGCAAGTTCGATTCAAAATGGCTCAGTTGTGACTGTGGGTCAGGGTAGGAATGTATCAGCAGTGGCTCATCATATTGGAGTAATCCCACAGAGGGACGTTAAGTTTGTCTGCGGGATTGGTGGCATTCACCCCAGAGGCGGAATGTTCAATGCAGATCATATCTGTCGCCAGTTCGCTAAAACCTATGGTGGAACGTCGGAGACGCTTTATGCGCCTGCCTATGCAGAGGACCCTGAACAAAAGCATGCTTTCATGCAAAATGCCACGGTAAAGCAGACGCTAGATCTTGCACGTAAAGCCGATGTGGCTTTGGTCGGCATCGGCGATATGAGTGAAAACAGCTACATGGTCGATTTAGGTTGGTTTACCGCCGATGAAGTGGTGCAGTCAAGAATGAAACAAGGCGTCGTCGGAGATTTTGCAGGTTATGACTTTTTTGATATTCATGGTAAGTCAGCCAAAACCGTCATGAGCGATAGAGTCATTGGCCTTGGCATGGAAGAGTTTCGCCCGATTTCACAAGTGATAGCCATCGCCGCCGAAAACAGCAAACCCCTCGCCATGCTGGGCGCACTAAGAACAGGCGTGATTGATGTGATCGCCACCAGCGTCAGCAATGCATTGACTGTATTAAACCTTGATGAGCAAATGAAGTAGCGGCAGGGTGACGCTGTAACTTAGTAACTAGTTACGCAGTCACTTTTTGGGTGCTACATATTACGTGACTCGAGTACAGATTTGGCGAGTGAAACGTTTCCAAACTCTAAACAGGCTGTAATACCAAAAACTAACTTTCGCCACTAAGACTGCTGCTTCAAGTCATAAGTAAAACCCCACCGCATAGCTTGCTGGCCGATAGAAGGCCTTGGGTTGAACATACCTGACATCCCCTGTTTTATACGCTCTTATCCACGCCTGATTCGTTACCCTTAAAACCACTATTCAAATTATCATATTTAAGGGTTTATTTTTATGACATCCCAGACTAACCACCTTGGTTCTAGCGATGCCGACAGATATAAGAGAGAGTTGGAGAGGCTGATCGACATAAAAGATCAGCTATTCATCAAGCTGACATACTATCATGGCGGAAACCGGCGTCATGGGCGAGATATCCAGAGACTGGTCGGCGAGCACGATCAGGCCGTCAGATCTTTCCAATCCTTTAGCACAGATTCAGGTTCTTCCGCGTCAACGACACTCCCTACTTTACCTGCTGTGCCAAATATGGACGAACCTGTGCCCGATGTGCTCGGGCCCGCCGTCAGCCGTATCGATTCTACACTCAAGCCACATATTCGCTTTACCCGGGAGGAACGGCTCTCCCATGCAAAGATGGATCTAGACAATATCCCCGCCAATACTCTTGATGACATCTATGATGTCACCTTCAGATATGTGAACCGATTTAGGCCAGGCGAAGGGGAAAGAGTCAAGGCGTTCCCCTTTACCCTGAGGAGTGTCCTACTGGGCGAATGCGACAGGTTGGAGAGAGCCGCTGTGTTCCAGAGCCTGAGCATTACCAGCGTAAACAGAAAAATGCCGCCACACGAAGACCCGAGATGGCAATCTGCCTACAACCCTGAGTTTCTCAACCGAAGACGGGCGATTTCTGACCAGGTTGAGTCTCAGCTATTAAGAGAGTTCAATCAATCAGTTGCCCAGATGAAGGCGACGCCAGAGTTCATGAACAACTATAAAGCATACTGCCATGGTAGGCTATTTGAAGGGCTGACGGCAGGTGACCTGAGTAATGCATTCAAACCGATAGGCAATGTGCGTAACTTAACTTTCAGTAAACTTCATATCCGGGAAACTTTTGCGCTTGCGTGGCTGGCAGGTATTTTTGAACCTAAGATGCTGCGTCTGAAAGTGGGGATGGAAGTCCCAGATTTACTGGTTGTCGGTACAGAGGAAACCATGGTTGGTGTCTCCATGCTCACTGGGCATTGCGAGGTATTAATGTACAGCCAGCTGAGAGGCTCGGTCAGTGACTGGCTGTGCGGAGCGCCGGAATGGGTGATCAGGCATTTCTCTAAGTTTGAACAGGACATCATCCGTAAGACAGATACCGCCTACATCACTATGCAGCCAAGGGGAGCCAGCGAGTTCAGTCAGGGCTTATATGAACACCTTCTGGATGTAGGCCTCAATAAAATCAGACTCAACCTCGACAGCGCTGTGTTTACCACCGAGGAGGAAAAAGCCGAATACGATCACCAGATGGGTTCTTCCGTGATCCAGCTTGTCACCACACTTTCTTCCGTGGTGTCTTTCTGTGCACCAGGGGTGATGGGAACCTTGGTCGGTCTGGCTGTCGGGCTGGCCTCCGACATCGCCCAAATAGTACTGGATGATAATCTCGCTAGGACCACCGATCAGGGTGATGTTTATATGCGAGCCAAAAAGAGTGCGGCGATGGGGCGATTCCTTATCGGGCTCAATGCCATTGATTTGTTTGACTTAGGCGGAATGGCGAACAAGGGACTTTTCCGCAGATTAAGAGTCGTCAGAAATCATTTCCTCACCAACAGCCCAAAACCCGGCAGGACTCCTTTGGTTAGGCCCATACAGGGAGGGGATAATCCCTTGAATCCCAAGCCATCAGGTGGTCAGGTGCTGACTTCTAGCAGACCAAAACCCAGCCAGCGGCCAAGACCTAATCTACCAACAGAAGGTAGCCGCCCCTCACCGGGTATTGATCATGAGGTTATGGTCAAGAAGACACTTGCCGATGAGGGACTGGACCCATTCGAGGGTATGGACGCAGCGGAGACGGTAACTCCGGTTGTCCAAGGCAATACAGTGGCGCCAGTTAGTGCGCAGGCATCCGGGGGCTTTGTTCCGTATGTTAAGCCCGGAGGTGACAAGTACATCTATTTCCCCCACATGGACAAAGAAAGGGTGTTTGACAGATTGATATCTCTGCTCGAATCGAGAAAGGCAAAAGGAAAGTCGAAATATACTCCAGTATTTAAAGACAAGGATCAGGCTGATTCATTCAAACAGATACTTGGGACTAAATATGGCCCCGATCATCCCGATTTCGGTTATCTTCATAAAGAAAACACGACGTCTCTTGCACATTTGACTGATAAGAACACGCTCTATATAAGCGGACATTCTCGTCCTGGTGATACAAAGCTCTATGCAAAGCAGGAAGGCGTTGGAGTGGTACCGCCAATCACTTCTGAAGAGTTGGCACAACAAATCGTTGATATGAAGCTTCCACCTAATACGACGGTTAAGGTCGCTTCATGCAACAGTGCTGTAGGAAACTCCAACGGAATCCCGATACCGAAGGAGTATATGCCTATTCGTGGAACTCCAAAATACAAGAAAATCTACCCCTATGTTACAGACCCCAACAATATGGGGCCATTCGAAGCGTCATTGGCTGGTGACTTTGAAACCCAGTTGGTGGCAAAGGATCCTTTGAGGAAACCCGGTATTGTATATGGCACATTGGGTTTCCACGTATTGTTCTCAAGATCGGGGGATATGGCTCGATTTGATAAGAAAGCGGGTCGCATAGTGGGTGCCGATTTCAATCACGCCCGTGCTAAGTTTAGTAGTGAATCCAATAAGTATAACTATGTAGATTTCAGAAAGAGTGACATGAAACGGGGCAGGTTTTACGACCCTAACCCAGTACGGGGGAGAAACGGACTACCAGCAGCGGCTTCTGGCCCAGCTCCTGCTCCCGCAGTATCTGCACCACAAGTTGACTCAGTCGTGAGCACGGTCGCGGATATTGATGCACCACACTCGATAGTGCAAGTCGGTGGGGAGACTCAAAGCAACAAACTCTTTATTGCCTCACATAGTGATGCAGGTTCGCTTAACCAAGTAAGGCAGGCCGTATCGGAAAGTGGCGCAGCTTCTGAATCTGTCGATGTATTATCATTCAGTCAGGGGCCTGGCCTGAATGTCGATCAGATTGTAAAGAGTATGGATATTGGAGGACTGCGGCAGTATAACCATGTTTATGGCTACTTTGACACTCATGGCACCTCGCCTGCTTCGTTTATTAGAATCATCAGGCATTCACAGGATGAAGAAGGTGAACAGAGGTATGCCATCACTGTAGATGAGCTCATGATAGGGCTGACGCAAGACACAGCATCTCTGCACCCAGATGAACCAGCTTATGGAAAGATGGAAAATCCTAGAACAAGTTGGGGAGAAGAAACTCAAGTAGGGCAGATTCATGTCTACCACAATCCGAAGACCGGAACCACTGACTACTTTGAAGCTCAATTTAACGGCAGGGCGACAGAGCAAAACAGGTATTACTTCCCACAAGATCGAACCAGTAATCAGTATTGGAAGTATATGGGCGGGGAGGAAAACTAACGGTAATGACAACTAGATGGGATCTCGATGTCTAGCGATTTCAAAGTATCCCAGACTTCGATTTCTGATGATGAACAGATGAAGTAGCTGTCATGTGATGGCGTAAACAAATATGTAGTTACGCCATCACTGTTTCAAACGAGCAGCTTCAGGTATAGGTTTGGCTAGTGAAACCATTTCAAATTGGCTTTAGTTGTTATGGCAGAAAGTCGATGTTTATCCATTATGATTAGAGCCTGACTCTGCCATTATCTCTTTAATCTTCTTATACGATTTCTTTTTGGAGTTGAAGATTATTACATGTTCACCATACTCTTTATCTATGTTTGCGACCAACTTACGCCATTCGGATAGGTATGTCATTGTAGAGTAAATCAATATGCCAAATGTAAATAAAACGGGTATACCAAGACTGAAAAATAGCACCGCATGAACGCTTATATCAGGGTCAAGTACATCTGACCGCTTAAGCATCTCCGCAATCCCCATTCCAATACCAGCACCGCCAGTGCCGATAAGCAAAGCTAAAATAGAGATAAAATTTCGAAACTTTACTAATGGTGCCCTAAGCAAAGGCATTCTTTTTAGCGTTAAAACTCCGAAAAGGTCAATCTTTCTTATCTCTATTTCGTTGTTTCTAATTTTGACATATTTACTGTTATTAAATAATACTGCTTTATCACTAAATAGTAATCCAGTTAATATTCCCAGTATAAATAACACTATCAAAAATATAAACATATATAATATGGGGTCAAAGACTTTTTTTGAATGAACTATTACTGAGCTTAGTATGAACATTGTTAGGCCAATGATACAGTAACCCATGACTATTGCCTGAGAGGCGACTCTTCTTCTTAGAAACTCTATCCCAAAACGAGTGTAAAGGAAACTTTGAAAAAATATCAGACTCAAAAATGCTAGCCAGCAGAAAACAGTAGCATAATATTGCGAATCGAAAAAAGCATATGTAATTTGAACTAACGCCATCATTACAGAAATAATGGTTATATCTGACCTTTTAGATTTAGGGTTATAATTATCATCTGAATAAATCTCCATATTTGCCTCTTAAAAACCAAAATAACCTGAGTTTTTCATAGCTCCTGTACCTATATAGCTATCTACCTGAGCATTATTTTTTTCTATTTCTTTATTTATCATTTCTTCTATTGTGAGGTTGGGGAATGCATTTTTTAGAAACGATTTAACATCGTCTTTGATGCCATAGTTTGTATCAACAGTATCAATAAACCAACCAGCCGCAAACGACAGGCCAGCTATACTGAGAAATACAACGGTACCAGTTAATGTTAAAGAGAAAAAGGATATAATAACCGCTAGAAACAAGACTGCTGATGTTCCTGCTAATAACAGCTTTGCTATTGTGATTCCAATCGCACCGAGAAGCTCAGCAATATTCTGTTCACCAATATCTTTTTTAAAGAACTCATAAACATCAAATGATGTCACAAAAAGAAAAGATATGACGTTTGTCCCCTTAAGCGGATTAGCAATATTTAAAGCAGATTTTAATTTGCTCATACCAGCTTTTTCCACAACCTGAAGCATGGGACTAAGCATTTTCATTTTATCGCCATGAATGCCGTAATTGATACTGGTTAAGAAGGTTCTGCTGGTGCGATCGCCTTTAAACACAATCCCGAGTTGATTACCCCACTGCGACATTTTTCGTACTGTGAACCTACTTTGAACAATAAATTCTTTCAGGTATCCCTTTGCCGCTTCTATTCCGTATTTGGCTTTGTAATAGGCGTAAGCTTGTCCATGTTCTGTCGTTTGCACCATGACTGTAGCCATGGCATTTTGGTCGCGGTTACTGTTTTGCAGATGTTCGTAGAATTCCAGCAAGGAATTTTCTGCTAGCGTATCAAACAGAGCAGAAATAACCGATTCGTCCATATCATCAATGTTATAGACCTCGCCAATAGGATTTGGGAGAAGCATTAAGCTGTCACTGGCTTTGAGAATGCCAAGCACTTCATTGCCGTTGTCCCTAGGTCTAATCAGCGACTTTCCTTGCATAGGAGCAATAGGGCACGTCATTATCGCGGCTCTTAAATCGCCGGGGGCTGTGATGGCTTCTGTTGGGATGCGATCCAATAAGGTGTAATTTTGGCCGTTTAAATACAGCTCTAAGGAGTTGCAGGTTTCGTCAACCGTATTGGGGATCAAGGTTGCCCTTGGCGTAAATTCTTTAGGCAGAGAAGGGCTTTTTTTGCCATTGACCGCAAATTGAATATCAAGGTTTTGCCCGCTTTGATCGTCGGCCCAAAACATATTGCCCGCAGGGGCGTGCATCACAACTGGCTCTTTATCTTTGGCATCGGTGGTTTTTGAGCTACCGGCATGAATCCACATGTCGTCATTCATTATATTTCTCTCCAGTAAATATCAAACGAGGATTCTAAATCTTGGCTATTAATCAAGGATGTTTCCCCTTTGGTATTAGTCTTACCAATCACTTCTTTGCCGTCTTCAAACACGAGTTTGTACGCCTTGTTGGCATGAACCGCACCTGTGGTTTGGTCTTGCAATACAATACGCTGGTTGTAACGCATAAAGGATTCATAAGGCAGCGCGACATTAAGCCTTGCATTTCCTTTGTCTGGGTTTATTGCCACTTTTCCGCCGTTTATTGTCGTTTGAGCCGCACCATCAATGGTAATTGAAGAGCCGTAAAGCTTTATATTACCATTACTTTTTAGAATTAATCCTGCATAGCCAACTTGAACTTTGATTTCGTCTCCAGAAATAATCGTTGTGCCGCCATCGGCGCGAAAAGAGGTATTGCCTTGTACATCGACGTTCAAGTTACCGCCCACTTGCAGCGAGTCATCCACACCCATATTGGCTGATAATCCCTCTAAAACAGCAAGAGCAGCTTTACCGCCGATCTGCAAAGACATATCTTTACCAATTTTGGTTTGGCGGTTTTCATCAATCGATAGGTGTTGATCTTTTGCGACTTGTTTTTGCTCATTGGCGTTGTAAGTTACCGTTACGTCTTGGTCGACTTGCTCTTTAAAGGTTTGCTTTGTCTCTGAGGTTTTATGACCGTGGATGGTTTCTTTGCGGTCCGAGTGGACGTTATTTTCTTGATTTCGGCCTACTTTGAGCTCTTCATCATTACCTATATCTCGGTAACGGTTATTCAGCACCTTAGTTTTCATGTCCTTTTGAGCGCGAAAATGCACCATTTCTTGATCATTTTCATCTTCAAAATACATTTCGTTGTAACCGTCAGCTTTGTGGCTTTGGGTACGAAAGACGGTGCGTGTTTTGTGCTCGGGCAGCTCATAAGGTGGTTTGTGTAAACCGTTATACACGGCGCCTGTGATAAGTGGTCTGTCTGGGTCACCTTCTAAAAAGGTCACCACCACTTCATGACCAATGCGGGGCAGGTACACTGCGCCCCAATTAGGCGCGGCCATTGATTGGCTTACTCGCAGCCAGCATGAACTGTGCTCATCACTTTGGCCATAGCGGTCCCAGTGAAATTGAACCTTAATCCGCCCAAGTTCATCGGTGTAGATTTCTTCTCCCGTAGGACCAACCACCACGGCGGTTTGTGTGCCATCGACCACAGGTGAAGCCATTTTGGGGGCGCGAAAGGTGACATCTCGCGGCAAGCAGACAAACTGGTTTTGGTAGTTCGTTGGGGCATCTGAGCCTTCTTCTTCGTGCACGCGAGGGTTTTCACCAAGGTGCATGACCGAAAGCATTAGATAGTCACGGTTTATTGATGAGCGAGGGTGCTCGCTAATATCAAAGCTTAGCCCCGATGCCAAGCGCATAATATTGCTAGATGCCTGAATTTGGTGGCTATCTACTGCGTATTCAGACATCCATTCTTGGCTGCGCAGGCCGCCAAAATCAGGTGACGTATAGCGCCCTGGGTAATCAAAGCGTTTTAAATCTGTATTCACGCCATCTTGGGCGGTTTTGTTTTGCGGTATTTTCGGCGTGAGGTAGTTGTAATCGCTATAACTCACATCACTGGTGAGGGCGCGGTGTACCTGCTCCAAGTCGAAAATGTGCTCTTTATCTGAAACGCCGCCACCTTGAGACTGAAACAGCATAGGGCCAAGATAAGACGCATTAAGTGGCGTGCTGACAAGCTCAGGAATGGCATCATTGCTATCAACAATCACCATGGTATGAGCCGCGTCGCTGTGCTCAAAGTAAAACCACATGCCATGCTCTGCTAAAAGACGTTGTACAAAGTGGTGGTCATTTTCACGGTATTGTACAACGTAGTCTTTTGCTTGGTATTGAGCGGCTAGTTCAAAGCGGTAATCTCTCATCCCCGCGTCATCAAAAACATCACGAATAATGTCTGGTGCGGTTTTGTTTTGAAAGATGCGACAATCTTGTCGCTGGGTTAAAAACCAAAGCTGCGGCACCAGCGTGATATGGTAGCGAGAATAACGCCGCCCAGAGCCTAAATAGCTCAGTTCTGAAATAGTGCCATTAAACTGGCGAGCCGCCGCCGCGCCTTGGCCATACACACTCAGCACGGCAGTTTTTCTGCTCAGCGCATCAAAGGTAATACCATCATTTTCAGACAATACGGTGAGGCTCATTTCAAACGGGGTAGACAGGGCTTCCATTACCCGAAAACTTTCTACTTTGAACAACCCTAAAAACCCAGAGACCTCAAAGCTAAACTCAATATCATTCGCCATACAGCTTCACTCTTGTGACCACAGCAATCGCAGGTAATCAACCCACATTCATATTTAAATAGCTGAACTGTAACAAGTTATGTTGAAATCAGCACTTTTGTTAAAAAGCAAAAATGCTAGGCGTAGAGCTGCGCATTACTCGGAATGGCTAGTGTAATTGCATGTTAAGTTACTTAATAACAAAGTAGGACTAGTCAAAAGCACGGTTTTTATGATGGGTAGATAATTGTGGTTTTGTGATGGAGTTGGCAGTGTGGAGGTGGGGCGGCTTTGTATCTTTGTCGTGTTTTTGCCCCGAAACGTGTTGTGAGCCAAAGTGCGAACATAGATTTTCAGTTAACTTTGACATACAAAAAGAATGATTGTCAAAAGGCAAGGCGTGTTTTACACCTTAACAGGGCGCTAACCACAAACATAAGCATCCGTACCACAGCTGTTCAAGCTATTTCTAACCAGAACCTTTCGAGTTCCTTGATCTCGTCGTTTATTCTGTCATAGACTTTTTCGTAGTTACCATTGAAGAAGTACTCTTTACCAGAAGTTAAATCTAGGACTGAATATTCAAAACCACGGTCATTAATTGAGTCTTCCATTAACGCACAGATTATATTTGCTCTTTCCTGAGTCATTGTGTCGCTACTACTAAAGTGGAGCTTAACCAGGCGTGCTTGACCGTTTAAGACAACATGTAGCTCAGGGTTACAAGTGATGCTCGTTTGTGAAAAGTTGTAGTGTTCTCTTGGTGGATCAAAAGCCTTAATATTTTTACCAGATTGCCAGTCTTTAAAAGTATTGACGATCATTTCATATTTTTGCTTTTTGGTTCCTTCCTGACGGTTGCATATTGTGTAAAGGTGAGAAATATGTCGCTTTGCAATGAAAAGACGTTTAATCGAACTTCTCAACGGACCATAGTAGTCTCGAAAAGGTGCGTAAGGTTCGCGATTAGCGATGTTTTTTACCTTTGTTTGTTTTGGTTTTCTCGATGTCACATTATCTATTATGCCATTTGTTGCAATATAGCATTTATATTTTTGTGGTTATTTCATCCAGTTTCATCTAAAAATGCGATCTTCCATATGCGGTGCTTTGTTTTTATTACTGACACTATATATGGTGTTTGATGGCTGACAATCTGTTTAAGAGTGATTCGCAACATTTGGCATTTTTACTATGCGTAATAGTTCTTTTGGTGTTTGTCCTGAATTAGTCTTTCAATAGTGATTATCCAATTCCATGTCATCGATCAATCAGTTTTTCATTATATGTATTTGGTTTTACAGGTCGAAGCTAGTTGATGTTTCAAGCAAACATTGACCCATTACCACTATAAAGGACAGGCACCTTATTAGCACTTTTGTTCTTGTTATTTAATGAGTTGTTAAATTAGCAAAAACGCTGAAACACTTCTTTTCACTTTCAACCTATATCACTTTGGGCAATGCATGCTTTCGGCTCTATCCATCCACAGTCAAATAACAACTATTCATATATATTCATATTTTTTCATTTTGGTAAGTGCTTGACTACACGACACAATACAAATCTAGATGCATAACATAAATTAATGTAAAGTAATGATCCTAACTAGTAGACAAATACATCAACACATCACAACCAAGCACAATGCATTACAAATAACAGGTAATGATAAAGACATCACACTGACTCTCCCGGTCAAAAAAGTATACCGTGTTTTAGTGGATGCTAATGGAAAAGCGACCTCTGTAATAAGAGATAACCCCAAACAGTTATTTGGATCTAAATGCAAAACATCCATCGCTAATTTTCTTAGCAGAAGTAACAGCGCCCGCGCGCTCAAAGTACTACAAAAAATGGATATAAATTGTGGTCAAATTCTTGGTGAGTGTAATAAAGAAAATGCCGTCACAACGATTCAAGCAGCCTTTCGCGGTTTTGTAGCCCGTAGATCGTTAACACCAGAAAACGATTTCGGCTTCAAAAAAATGTCTAATGAGAATCATGGTCGTACTTACTACTTTGACCCAAAAAATAAAAATACTCACCTAAGAACACCGGATCATAGTGTCAAATTTGGTAATGCCGGAACGTTTAAAACAGTTACTCACTCTGATCCATCATTTATTCAACTATCGAATCCCAGCATTTCTCTCGATGCTGCAAAAGACGAAAATAAGCTTGCAGATGAATTGTCTCAATTCTCTTCTGTCTGCCAATCAAGATATGTTGAAGATAAAACTGTTCTTGCCAGAAATGGTGGTAGCGAAATTGCTGAACTAAGAAGAAAATACAATAAAAAACTTCCATTAGATTCATTTCGTTTAGCTTGCGAAGATCTTTCCGCAATGCATAACTCAGACATCTATATGCGAGATATCAAGCCTGAGAATATGGTGATAAAAGATGGTATAGCAAAACACATAGACCTTGATTTTGTGACGACTCCAAAAGGAGGAACTTACCCGTTTGAACAAGTGTGTGGAACGCCATATATGGTAACTAGGGGGCTAATCAAAGAAAGAGAGTCTGGGGACAAAGAGCGAATTAAAGGAGCATTAAAGTCCGGTGATCAATTCGCTATGCTACAAACGATAATGTACGCTACTGGAGGCAGCCAAGTGAGCTATCAAGTTCGTAAGCACGATGGTGTTGCTAAAATGGGTATCACTATTACCAATGCTCACCGCCAGTGGGTCACCGACAGTGTTCTGCCAAACCATAGAGCCGATGTACTCAGGTTTTTAGCCAATCCGACTGCAAGCCCGTTATCCGCGCCACTGCACTTTTTGTTAAAATGGGATAACTGATTACTTTATTTTTCAACAAACACACAACACAAAATGCGCAAGATACCACCTTGACTTCAGGGTTAATGAATAAAGGCCAGTACCGCATTGCTTTTAAATAAATTTGCAGGAGTTTTGCTATGATTACAAACGCAGTTGATTGTAAGATTTATCCCTATCACCCTGATTGTAGAGGTGATAATATTATTTATGAAGGACATGAATTACTAGGCGCTGGCCATGATCAGGTCTTAGCATGGCTAGCCGACGATAAAGCTCAGATCATTAGCTTGATTACAACTTATGCTAATACAGAACTCATATCGACACTTCAAAGCTTGGTATTTTCTCTCGGGATTACTGGGTAGTGTAACAACAATTGGCTCGAATCCCATTAAACTAAATAAAGGCGCCTATTGAGCGCCTTTGTGACATCTATAGAAAGTAACTTTAAGATTACTTTTTACGGCAAAACTCAGCGATTACGTACATAGATTGGCCGCCGTTGGCTTTACCTGAAACCAGCTTAGGATCGTCGGCAATACTGATGCCACGGATGACAGTACCTTGTTTGATGACTTGGTTCGTGCCACGTACGGGAAGATCTTTAATTACCGTTACGTCGTCACCTTTTTTGAGTTCAACGCCGTTGCAATCGAACGGCTTATCATCGTCAGACATGCCTTGCATCGCCCAGTTTTTGGTCTCTTCTTCCATGTACATCATCTCGAGCGCATCTTGAGCCCAGCTTTCACCGTTTAAACGTGTTAGTTGTCGCCAGACCGTCACTTGAACGCTCGGTACTTGGCTCCACATACTGTCATTGAGGCAGCGCCAGTGATTGATGTCTTCAGGGCTTTCAATTTCGCCAAGGCATTTGTCACAGATCATAATCGCGTGATCAACGGTAACATAACTGTGTGGCGGAACTGGGTAGGCAGTTAGTGGAGTGTCGTTGCCACACAATTCACATTTAGATTGGCAGCGTTCCAGCATAGTTGCTTCTGAAGACATAATAGGCTCACGTTTTATAGGTAATCAATCAAGGGCGCTATTATCCATGTTATGGATTGAAAATAAAGGTCAATACGCATTATGAACAGTTAGGCTTATTTACGTTGTAATTGGGTAAAGTCGCTATTTTGGTCGACAAGTCTTGAATACGAGTGCTGTGAGACGGGTGAGTGGATAACAGCTCAGGTGGCTGGCTGCCACCTGATGCTTTGGCCATGTTTTTCCACAGCTCGACGCTTTGTTTTGGGTCAAAGCCAGCTTTTGCCATTAGCTCTAAACCTACTAAATCGGCTTCAGATTCTTGCGTTCTTCCGTAGGGCAGTATCACGCCATATTGAACGCCGAGCCCAAGTGCTGCCATAGTGGCGCTTTGGTATTGGGCATATTGTGATGAGCCAAGCGCAATACTGGTGATTTGCAGCCCAGTACTGGCCAGTTGAGATTGCGAAAGGCGCTCATTACTGTGAGCAGCTAAAACATGAGCGATTTCATGGCCAATGACAGTAGCAAGCTGGTCTTCATTTTTGGCTACCTCTAGCAGGCCAGTATAGACACCAATTTTACCACCAGGCAGAGCAAAGGCATTGACTTGTTCACTATCAAAGACAACCACTTCCCAATCTTTAAACCCAGCTTGAGCCGGAACATACTGAGTTACCGCATTGGCTACGCACTGCACATAGGCATTGGTACGCTTGTCTTTGCTGATTTTTTGCTCTTGTTTCATTTGCGCAAAAGATTGCGCTCCAAGTGTGCTCATATCTTGATCTGAAAAAAGCAGTAACTGCTGGCGGCCTGTTGGTGATGAACTGCATGCCACCATAGTTATTACACTTAATAAAGTGAAGCATTTCAGGAAATTACACATAAAATATTCTGTATGATTGTTATTATTCTTTTCATAATACCATTAGCTAATAATGCATTGTAATTATTCATGTGAGAACTTGTATGACGATATGGAAAAAAACCTTTGATCTTGAGAGCCTTAATGCGACATCTGAAAATACTTTGATGCGCCATTTACAGATAGTGTACAGCAAATTTGGTGACAACTTTATTGAGGCGACCATGCCGGTTTGTCATTTTACTCATCAACCGTTTGGGATGTTGCATGGTGGCGCATCAGTGGCTCTTGCTGAAACACTTGGCTCAATTGCGGCAAATCTCTCCGTTGATGAAGATTCTTATTGTGTCGGGCTAGATATTAATGCTAATCATATTCGAGCAATGCGAGAGGGCGAAGTGACAGGCCGCGCTGAGCCACTGCATTTAGGCGTATCGACCCAAGTATGGCAAATTGATATTCGTGACGATAGAGGGAGGTTAGTGTGCTCTAGTCGTCTTACTATTGCTGTTAAAAAGAAGCGTAATGCTAAAAATGCATTTATGGAGAGTTAGATGGTTGTTGATTTTTCCGCTGGCAAAGTGATCGTTACCCCCCACGAAATTGTGATTAAGGTGTCTTCTGAGCACATGATTACTTTGCAAGCTCAAGCCGATGCGATTCAGCTTATCGGGAGAGGTGCTAATGTGATTGCAGCGCATGGCGCAGAAAACAAATGGTCAATTAAACTAGATGATGCACAGCAACTTGCTCTGATTGCCGAACAAATTGGAGTTAAAGTCCAATAACGTTATAACAGGCTTGCTAAATTTAGAATAAATAAGGAAAATTAACTAAGTTCTAGATAGTTGAGATTTCCTCTTTATGAGTAGCCCCAGATTACGTATTCAATTTGAAACTTTGTTTGAGCACTACAATGGTAAGGATCGTGGTGTTCAACTAGAGGAGATTACAGACATACTATGTTGTACGCGGCGTAATGCGCGTATTGTGTTAAACAAAATGGAACAGCAGGGATGGATTGAATGGCATCCGACACCTGGCCGAGGTAAACTCTCGCAACTCAATTTTAAGCGGAGCCGAACCGATGTCAGTGAAAACCTTGCTCGACGCTATTTGGAAGAAGGAAAAATTGCTCAAGCGTTAAATGTATTGGATCAAGACTCTGCCAAGCTAGCCCAAGTGGTCGAAAGTTATTTAGGTGTGCAGCAGCAAGAAGGTGAGCAAGTGCTGCGACTTCCATACTATCGAGCATTATCTATGCTTAATCCACACAAGCCAGTACGTCGCTCGGAACAACATATTGCAAGGCAAATCTTCAGTGGCTTAACGCGCTTGGATGAAAATGAATCCCTTTGCCCAGATCTTGCTCATGATTGGGATATGTTATCTTCAACTTATTGGCGTTTTTATTTAAGGCCTAATGTTCGTTGTCATAATGGTGATCTTCTCACCACCGAGATGGTTGTTGATTCGGTATTATCCCTGTGCAACAAGCCTCTTTATTGTCATATCAACGAGGTGTTTAGCCCTGACAGATTTGTAGTGGATGTCGTCCTTGATAAACCTAATTACTATCTACCGCTACTAATGTCCGAATCTGATGCAAAAATTGTGTTGCCAGAGCATTCCCGAACAGAAAATTATGACCAAATGCCTATTGGTACTGGTCCTTATAAAGTGATTAGTAACAGTAACACTCGGCTTGTTTTACAAGCTTTTGATGGATACTTTGGTTTTCGACCCTTGATAGATAGAGTGGAAGTATGCGTTATCGATGATATTCATTACTCTATTTTGTTCCCAAGTATGGAAGTCCCAATTAAGCCAGCACCTGACAAGCCAAGTGATGATGTTGAGTTAGATCCAGGCTGCACTTATCTATTGCTTAATCGGCGTAGCGGTCTTGCCAAGTCCGATCAATGGGCTAATTATTTTAATCGGCGACTGAGTTGTTTAAATCTTTATCATCAATTTCCTCAGGAAAAGGTGGTTGAATTGGGGGTGTTTCCTGCACATGGTCTTAAGCCAGGTTGGTATCACCATACGACTCAAGGGCAATATACGTCTCCACCGGCTTATCGCAAGGTGACTATCGCTTATCATGGGCAACACACTATGTTTGCTGTACTTATCCAAAGTATTGAAACGTTGCTTAAAAGGGATAACCTTGATGTCGAGCGGGTAAAGTATGATGTCACTTTACCTGATCCTGAGGGTGTTGATATTTGGCTCAAGCCTATGGGGCTTTCGAATCATCGTGATGATGGTTTGGCTGGCTGGCTGCTTAATTACAGTGATATAGGTTTAATGAGTAAACCAGAAGATTTTCACCATTGGTCTGGATTAGTTGAAAAATGGCAAGCACGAGAAAATAGCGCATTTCCGGCAAAGGAAATCGGCAAGTCATTGGTTGAAAAAATGCAAATCATACCGATGTTTCATTGTTGGCTGGGGATAAGTAAAGATCAATGCGGTTTACTGCAAAATGCTAAGTGTAATGCGTTAGGTTGGTTTGACTTTAGTCAGGTTTGGTTGAAGCCAGTACAAGCGATAGAAAGAGAAATAACTCATGGCGAAGCCGAACAAGAAACAGCCGACTAAAACAGTAAATATTTATTGTGTAAAATGCCGAACAGAGCTGTTTAAGTATCGTAAAGGGGGCAAAGGATCTTTACTTAAGTGTTTTAAAGAAAGAATTGTCGACGATTATACTTTGCAACCGTGTCATTGCCCTCAATGTGGAAGTGAGTTTGCCCGAGAGACACTAATTAGGGGAACATCGGCATATAAAATAATTGGTGGAAAAGTGGCGGTTAAATAGTGAACAGCAATATGGTTCACTTGTCGAATTGGTTTGAATATTCAATTCGCATTGTGGTAAAAATCAGCCTAATACGTCAATTTTATTACCTAAGCCACAAAATAGATGAAAGTCTCTTTTAGAGGTATCATTGATTTTCAAAAATGTTAGAATTCTGCTGTCGAAAATTCAATCCACTTCATCGCAATCAAATAGGGGTTCACAATGGAACTAGGTCTTATCATCGCTTTCATCATCACTTCAGCTGTAATGGTTAAGAAAGAGATGGCAAGCTCGAAGTAAGTACCGTTTCATTCACAACAGTTTTATTTTCTTTTTGAATGAACATTAGAAGCTCCTCTGAAGGGGCTTTTTTTAATTGTGTCTAACAATTTTTGCCATTTGGAAAGTTGATAGCGAAAAAAAACGCTCAAAAAGCAGACAAAGATGCCAAGATTTGTCAGTAGAATTAGCTAAAATTTTGCAGTCTGGTTCGAATGAATTGATATTCGTTTATTTACAGGAGTCTTCGTATTGCATAGTCCAATTACTCTCGAAGCAATGCATATTCTCGATGCTATTGACCGCCGAGGAAGCTTTGCGGCTGCCGCTAATGAGCTTGATAGAGCACCTTCGTCTTTGAGTTACCAAATTCAAAAATTAGAACAAGACCTAGACGTCACTATTTTTGATCGATCAGGCCACAAAGCACGTTTTACTGAGCCAGGAAAATTGATTCTTGAGCGAGGCAGAATGATTCTCGCTGCGACAGAAAAGTTGGTTAATGATGCGAGTGTTTTAGCTAATGGTTGGGAGCTAGACATTGCGATTGCATTTGATGGTATTTTATCGGTAGAACCCTTTTTTCCTATGGTGCAGGAGCTAGGAAACATAAGCTCGACACGGATCCGTTTACAGGAAGAAATATTGGCAGGGTGCTGGGAGTCATTAGAAGAAGGCCGTGCCGATCTGCTGGTTTGCCCTAAACCAGATAGTTTACCCCAAGATGTTAAAACAGAATCGATTGGTTCGATGACCATGGTTTGGGTTGCAGCGCCTAATCATTATGTTCACAATCGCAGTGGTGTGTTTGATGATAACGCAAGAGCAAAGTATCGTGTCGTTGCTATCGCCGATTCAGCCAGAGAACAACCTGCAATTACGGTCAATATTTTGCACAAACAACCAACGCTGACTGTAACTAACTTATCGGCAAAAGTGTCTGCTTTGGAGTCAGGGCTAGGGATAGGGACTCTGCCATCACCTATCGCTGAGCGACTGATAAAACAAGGCTCTTTAGCGAAAATATCAAATACTCAGGAACTTAGCATCGAAATACTTCTTGCTTGGAAACGAAACCAAATGGGCGAAGCTAAGTCATGGTGTATCAAGTTTCTTAAGAAGAACTGGCCTTTTAAATAGCATTCATATTAAGGTGTTTGTGGTTGGTTAAGGGGTAACACCATATCGGCTATACCATCCTCAAATTGAACATCCAACTCAAACCCTAACTTTTGAGCCAGAGTTAGCATGCCTCTATTGGTGGGTATGGTGACGCCAGAGATTTGTATCGTTCCTTTTTGACGGCAATAATCAATAATCTTGTTGAGCAGAAGTTTTCCGAGCCCATGACCTTTGAGATCAGAGCGTACTAATATGGCAAATTCTGCATCGGTGTTTTCTGGGTTAAGTAATGCACGTGATACGCCAATAATCTCTGGTTTAGCGTCAAGGTTGGAGATAGCGATGAAGGCCATTTCTCGGTCGTAATCAATTTGAGTTAGGTTTGCTAATGCTTCATGGTTAAGCTTGCCGACATCACTAAAAAATCGGTTGTATAAGTCCTCTTTAGACACTTTACTGACGAAGGTTGCATGGTCTGGTTCATCTTCTGGCAGGATAGGGCGGATGATGATAGAAATCCCGCTTTTTAATTGTATCTTTTCTTCATATTCAACAGGGTATGGTCTTATTGCTAGTCGTTTTTGGCTATCACCCTGAGATTGTTTAAGGATCAGATCAGCGTCTAGAACGGTAAAATGACCACCGGCTGCAAGTAATGGATGGATATCCAGCTCATGGACTTGGGGGCAATCAACAATCATTTGAGAAATCCTGACCAGTAACTCAGAAAGTTGAGGTATATCCATGGGGATTGGAAGCTTTTGTGGCCGAATCTTACCTTCTTTAATAGCGCGGATAATCAAGTATCTCGCCAATGTCATATTAAGAGGTGGGAGCGCACAGGTAGCATCGACCGATTCATCCCATTCTGATCCTCCTTGGCCGATAAGAATGACAGGCCCAAATGTATGATCTGACTTAACTTTAATGCGTATTTCTTCTCCCCCCGCTAGCTTTGCCATGGCTTGGACTAACAGACCGTGTATATTTGCTGCAGGGTAATGCAGTTGTACTCTATCTAAAATAGCTTCAGCTGCACTCGCAACCTCATGTCGATTGCGTAAATTGAGCATAACCCCTTGTATGTCTGACTTGTGAGTGATGTCTGGTGAACGAAGTTTGACTGCTACAGGGTAACCAATTTGCTCAGCAATATGGACGGCTTCACTGACATCGGAAGCAAGCCAAGTGGGTAACACATTAAAGTTGAAATATTTTAAGAAAGCGCCAAGCTGATGAGTATCTAAACTCACAATTTCGTTATCCTGTAACTTATTATCAATCCATTTTTTAGCACCAGCGAGCTCACGTACATGCATAGGTTCAGCAGTGGTAGGGGTTTCCATTAATTGTTTTTGATTTCTCCGGTACTCCACTAAGTGCATGAATGCTATTACTGCGCTTTCTGGTGTCCTATATGTTGGTATACCTGAATGCGTAAAGATCTGACGAGCGGGTTTGGCGGTCGTTTCTCCAGACCAATTGGTGAGTATGTTAAAGTGTTTTCGGCGAGGGTGTTGACTGAGAGCTTCCACAATAGCATTCGCTGTTTGCTCGCTACTAGCGCTTGCTGATGGGCTGTGCATGATTAATATCGCATCTGCGCAGTCGTGATCCATGAGAAGATTTACCGCTTTGATGTAACGTTCACAGCCTGCATCACCAATTAAATCTATTGGATTATTATGGCTCCAGCTAGCAGGGAGTACGTCAGTTAGTTGGTTGATAAGCTTTTGCGGTAAGGAAGCTAATTGACCGCCTCTTATTAGCAGCGTATCGACTGCGATAATAGCCGGCCCACCTCCGTTAGAAATGATCGCAAGCCTTTCGCCACGTAACGGAATTGAATGAGTTAACGTTTCAACCGCAGCAAACAGTTCATGTGAGTTATTTACCCTGAGCATTCCCGAACGACGGATAGCAGAGTCATAGATAATATCTAGGCTATCAAGCCCACCTGTATGAGCCTGCGCAGCGGTACGACCTGCGTGTGTTCTTCCTCCTTTGAGCACCAAAATACGACGATTCCTTGAAGCTGCTCGAGCAGCTGAAATAAAACGCCTTGCATCTTTTATTGTGTCTACGTAAAGGAGTATTGCTTCGGTTTTTGAGTCCATACTCAGGTAATCGAGTAAGTCGGAAAAGCCAATATCGAGAGCATTACCTAGAGAAATAATGGCAGAAAAGCCGATATCTTTGTCATTCGCCCAATCTAAAATTGTGGTGCACAAAGCAGCTGATTGGGAAACAAAGGCTATTTTTCCTTGCTTAGCATTGACCGGAGAACAAGAAGCGTTGAGCTTTCCCCAGGGCATGATGATCCCCATGCTATTAGGACCGAGTAGACGCATCCCATGTTGTTTTGCGATAGTTTGGTAGCACTCGATTGGGGTTGCTCCATTTTCTCCCACATGAAACAATTCAGCAGAAAGTATGATGACATGTTTTACTTGTTTGAGAGCCAGTTCTTTGAGTAAAGCTTCATTTCTGTTGATATTGGTACATAAAATGGCGATATCAGGCGTGATAGGTAGGGAAGATATATCGCAATAAGCGAGTACACCAGATACTGATTTGTATCGCGGTGTTACAGGCATGACGACACCTTCAAATCCCCCTTGAAGGAGATTGGTCATGACAATGTTGCCTGCGCTCATGGGTCTAGTTGAAGCACCTACAACCGCAATAGAATTAGGTTTGAGTAGGGCATTTAGATTGTTCATGGCAGGATCCATCAAAAATTTTTGTCACTAGTTTAACGGACCTAACCGACGAAATCAGAGTGAAATGAGTGTAGTTATACTCGGATCACCTGACATGCATTCGAGTTTGTGTATTATGTCACAATGTACGACTAGATAATTCGAATGTTGGCTTGATTCTCTTACTATCTAACGGCATGATTTACAGTAACTTCTACAAAAGGCATGTGAAGAATTCATGAAAAAGATCGCAATAGTTAGCTTACCATTGGTGCTCTCAGCGTGTGTGTCGAGTGACTATGTCACAGATGTCTCCTCTGAAAGTTACCGCGAAGAATTTAAAACAGCGGCGATGCAGGAACCGTTGATGTCAGACAAAGGCATGATGGAAGAAGCTGCTATGACAGTTAAGCCAATGGCTGATAAGAATAATAACAAAATGCACAATAAGGCAAAGCCTGCCGTAGCTCTTATACCTCCGACAGCAAAGCAAAAAGCCATGAGCTCACGTTATGGCTTCACCATTCAGGTCGTTGCTGTGGGCAGCCAGACTAAAGTCGATCAGTTTGCTCGCAAATTACCAAAAAATGGAGAGCCAGTTTGGGAAAACTATAAAGTAGTTAATGGTACCAAGTGGTATACGATTCTCTTCGGTGATTATGCGACACGGATGGATGCCAAAAAGGCGATTGCCAAGCTTCCTAATGAGTTTCAAGATATGAAACCATTTGTGAAAAGTATTGATGCGATTAAAACCTCTCAGTATCCAACGCTCAACAAGTTAAACTAATTATGTCATAAGGGGGCCGGGCCCCCTTTTTTAGGCGCATAAATTGACCGTTTAAATTGTTATTAATGACATAGTTCAGTCAAATCAATGAATCTTAGCTGATTTTTTATTACTATCGGCCTTAACTATCTCTGTTATTTCACGGAAAATCCCTAATGGCGAATACAACAATTTTACTACTTTGTGGTGGTGGTTCTGCGGAACATGACGTTTCATTAGTCTCTGCTGATTACGTTCAGGCTCAGCTTGAGTCGATTGACAACTTCGATGTGATCAGAGTTGAAATTACTCAGGAAGGGTGGCTATGTAAAAGTGAGTTGGTCTATCTCGATACCAACCAAGGGACATTGAATTTTGTTAATGGGTCGATCAAGCTGGATTTTGTGGTACCTTGCATTCATGGTTATCCGGGGGAAACAGGCGATATCCAGTCGATGTTGGAACTGGCCGGCGTTCCTTACTTTGGCTGTGGGCCTGAAGCAAGTACAAACTGCTTTAATAAAATTACTTCAAAATTATGGTACGACACGCTTTCCATTCCTAATACACCTTACATATTTTTATCTGAGAACAATCAGCAAGCCTATGAAACAAGCCTTACTGCATATAATAAGTGGGGGACCGTATTTGTTAAAGCAGCCCGTCAAGGTTCATCTGTGGGATGTTACAAAGTGAAAGATAGTGAGCAGCTTCAAACTGCAATTAATAATGCTTTTGACTATTCTGATCAGGTATTGGTGGAAGAGGCTGTCAGGCCGCGGGAACTTGAAGTGGCCGCTTTTGAATATCAAGGCAAGCTGCATATTACACCACCGGGAGAAATAAAGGCTCCAGAAGGTGCTTTCTATTCATATGATGAAAAGTACAGCCCTGCAAGCCAATCACTGACAGATGTAGAAGCTAAGGATTTAACCGACGAACAACGTATGGTGATCCATGACTCATCGAGAAAAGTGTTCAAGCAAATGAAGCTGCGGCATTTATCTCGGATTGATTTCTTCCTGACGGCTAATGGGAATGTTTATCTTAATGAAATCAATACTTTTCCCGGCATGACTCCCATATCAATGTTCCCCAAGATGTTAGAACACAGCGGTATAAAATTTGCTGACTTTTTGGAAGATTGTATTAAAGCTTCACTTCTTCGGTAGTGAATATGTTTGGTCATTCTATGTATAATATTTACTGGGTTATACCAGCAAATAAGTCTTTGTTTTTTCTTGTTTATAGTGAATGAGTTACGTTGTCTCTTTGTTGTTAGTATCATTGTAGTGTGATGATTTGTTTTGAATTTATTTTTATGGGATGGACTTCAGTAAACTTACTTTGTGCCGATAAACTTGAATAAGGGCAATATGCAATTATTATTAAATTAACTGATAACTAAGAAAAAATACTATGGCTGCTGCAACATATCGAGGATTTACCCTCAAAACTGCTGGAAATTCTACCGATGTATGGCAAGTACAGATCAAAAACCACACTTTGTCTGGAAGTATGCCTGCGGTGAAGAAAAGCATCGATTGGTTTTGTGATACTGCGACAATCATTGATCCTAAAGAGTTTGGCTCACTGAATAATAAGAAGCCAGCTGAGGGAGGAAGTCCAGTACAAGAGAATTTTCATGGTTATACGCTCAAGAATGATACCGGCGATCCTAATGAATGGTACTGTTTTTTCAATGGTAAGCTAATTAAAGGTGGAAAACTTGCCATGCAGAAGCATATAGAGGCATACTTGGTAGCTAAGCAAAAAGCAGAACAGAAGAAATAGTTAGTTATGAGTCTTGTTTATTCTACGGAAGTCGGTCGAATAGCGCCCGAATCTGATATAGTACAGCGCGCCAAAGGCGACGGTATAGTGCGTATACAGCGCCAAACAAAAGGTCGCAAAGGGAAAGGCGTTGTCATAGTCTCAGGGCTTGATTTAGAAGATGCGCCACTCAAGCTTTTAGCCGCGGAGTTAAAAAAAGTTTGTGGATGCGGTGGTTCAGTCAAAGATGGCAACATCGAAATACAAGGTGATGCCAGAGATAAAATTAAAGCGCATCTTGAAAAGAAAGGCTACACAGTAAAATTAGCGGGTGGTTAATGAATTAATAATTTGTTGGGTAATCTTTGATTAAACCAATGATTATTAGGTATTTTATGGTAAATACGATTATGTTGAATGTCGTTATTAAAACCACTTATAAAACCAGAATAGAGCAAGAGTGCAGTTGCACTCTTTAATGTTAACTACATTATTTAACATAATACACGTAATGCGCACTAAATAAGGCAAAAAAGAAAGGCAACTTTAATAATAAATTCAACCAGTTACCTTTACTTTTTACTCTAAAATCACGCGGATTTTTTTATACTTGTCACACGTTCAATTGCCTCTACAACACGCTCATTTTTGGAGCGTTCAGCAATGATAGCTAACAATGTTAGGTCTGGGTCCAATCCTAAAATTACTGCCACTTCGCACGCCAGATCATCACTCATAGAGCGTCCATTTCTCCAGCTTTGTACGGTCATATGGCTAATGCCAAGATATTTCGCGACTTCTCGTGTGCTATGTACTTGTTTCTCAACACATAAGCGTTCCAATAAGTCTAAGGTAGTTATCATGTTTCTCACCTCCAAATTGGAGTATATGACAAAGAACGGTGTAAACGGACCATTTACAGCAATATCTAAATGATATTTAATCTATTTCGTTCAGGTTGAAGTGGATTTTGTGAAGACCGGTGATATTTGAACAAGTCAAGTCGGGAGACTTTACGATCCTTTTACAGCCCCCAAAGTGATTCGAAGCGCTACGGGGGCTATCTGATAAAAGGATTTGAACAGCTTCTAAGTATTGACCAGATAAAACAAAATAGGATCAAGATTATGTCAGTTACACGTCAGACCAAACACCAACAAGAAAAAGTAAGAACTCTCTCACTCGATATCATGCACCGTGCAATGGAAATCTCACAAACAACACAACACGATGAGTTCTTAGAACGCGCGAATATCGAGCTAGATAAGCTAGAAGCACACACCAAGGCCGCTTAGTCCATGATGAAGCGCGAGCAGCATACAAACAAGCTAGATTATATTTGTGCCATATCCGGTTGTGATGAATTGGCCGATGAAATAGGCAGTGTTTGTCAAAGCTGCGAGTCCTCATATCAACAAGTGGTTAACTGTCCGTTAACCAAACTACTCGATCCCCTACTCGGCTACTCTGACGCACAAGAAAGCCCAGAACAAGCCCAGAGCCGCAAAGGTCGTGCTCATCGTGGCTTCTGTCAGTACCACCGTAAAATCATGTACCGTACCGCGGTGCACCCTAGTTCTAATGTGGCGTTCCTGACAGAGAACGGACGAGCGACTCAAGAAAGCATGGTCAAAGATGCGTGCCTGTTTATGGCCGCTGTTGTCAATGAAATGTGCTTAGTTTCACGCAAACTGGGAATCCGTACTCAGCAAGGCTTTTTGCTGGATACTTGGAAGCACTTTGAACAGATGACAGGCCTTCCTGATTGGCGCATTAAGCAGTGCCATAAATGGGTTAAAAAACGTGGTTGGCTATCCTCTAAGCAGCCCCGCGAAAGCTACACAGGTAAAGACAACATCCAGAAATGGCGTGGACTTGCGTCTATCAAGCGTGTTGAGCTGAAATACTTTGAAGACCTAGGTATCTTGGATAAGTTCTTAGACGTCCAAAAAAAGGCTAAGAGCCGACTTAAAAAGCAATCGACTGAATGGAAGATGCCGATTAAGTATATCCTAACCCCTATTACACTTCTACGTCGCCGACGTAAAGAGGCCGCAGAACGTAAAGCCGCGGCCAATTCTCAGCCAGACTTTGCATTTGGGTTCGGTTCGAATCCGCCCCCTATCCCTATATAGTGACACTTTATCTGTATGCCCCTTAGTTGGGGTTTTCTGCGTTACTTTGGCCTCAGGATAAGCCACACAGCGCGATAATCATCCCTGTTTTTACCACTGTGATACCTCAGTGTGACCAGTTTTCGATCCGTAACTCCTCATTTTTGTCTTGAAAATCATAACTGTGCACTTTTTAACCCGTGAACTACTCCATACTTTACTCTATAGGTCGACTCCATAGTTTCACTCCATACCCTTACTTCCCCTAGTCTTCGACTAGAACGCCTTCGGTTAGAGATAGTAAAGATCTTAAAGAATACTGCCTGAAGGCAGTTGAGAATGAAGCGGCTCTTCTTGTCAGCAAGCTGACTGGAGCCTTAGAGCTGCACCGCTCCAACACAGTCGATTGACATCATACACGCGGTGAGTATGACCTTCGTTTATCGCTTCGCGATGGTCTAGCAAGGTGAAGGACGAGATTTTAAGCTTGGTGAAAAACGCACGTTATCCAGGAGCCATAGATACGGCTGTCTATGCCAGCTGTGAGTATCGAGTATAGTTATCAGCGTCTATGATTTGCTCTGGCCAACATAGATAAAAACAACTATGCTGCAGCAAACCAATCAAAGGAATGACACCTTATGAGTTATTTGGGCTCTAAAGCGTCCAGTGGTGCTTATCAGGCGATTATTGCGAATATGCCAGCACACAACACCTATATTGAAGCGTATCTTGGTACAGGGGTGATATTCAATCGAAAGCCGCCTGCATTACATTCTGTGGGGTTGGAGTTAGATCCGGCGACACTCGCGGACTTCAAGCC
Organism: Vibrio pectenicida; assembly: GCA_024347015.1. Lineage (GTDB taxonomy): Bacteria > Pseudomonadota > Gammaproteobacteria > Enterobacterales > Vibrionaceae > Vibrio > Vibrio pectenicida. The sequence goes on from AP024890.1 coordinate 895,676, forward strand.
GGAGCGCAACATTGATATCTACAATGTGGATTCCGTGGCGTTCCTTGACACGTTCACGTTTGACGACCCAGAAACAACGTTTATTTATGCGGACCCGCCCTATTTGGAGGAAACTCGCACGTCTAACAACCGATATCGTAAGGATTACACCCGCGGCGATCATCTTCAAATGCTGGCCCTCTATCAACGACTGACCCAGCAAGGTGTTCACATCATGATTTCAGGCTACCCATCTAAGCTTTATGATGAGACGTTAAGTGGCTGGCGAACGCACACATTCCGAGTGATGACTCGCGGCGGTGTGCGAACAGAAAAGCTCTGGATGAACTATGAAGCGGATTCTAAACATTGGGCTGCCTATGCTGGAAAGAACTTCACGGATAGGCAGAGGATCAAACGTAAGGCCGCCCGATGGGCGAAAAACTTTGCCGCAATGGATGCGTCAGAACAAATGGCGGTGTTATCGGCTATCATGAATGCGTAAACCTAAACTAACTTCAGATATGGCAAGGTACAAATATGGATATAGAAAGCAAAGTTGAGAAAATCAGGAACTGTTTTAGTAAAAAGTTTGGGACGAATATTGAGTCTATAGATTGTAGTAATCGCAAGACATGGGCTTTCATTGTCAATGGCACCTCAATTCTTCATATTTCTTATGAGTACCTAGCTGATAATGGAATAGATGATATATTGAACGCCATTGAAAAGGATTGCTTCAAAGTGCTTGAAGCTTATCCTCAGAACGCTTTTTTGTTAACGAATCAAGGCGTAAAATTAGGACCATCAGACCTAAAGAATACAGTCTGCTAAGCAGCCTATGAAACATCAATGTTCGGCCAGTGCGTCGTAAACTTTGGGATCATCTTGAATCGTTGCCAATACCTTAGCGGCCAGCCCAGAAGGATTGCGCCGTTTGCTCTCCCAACTCTTGATTGTGTCAATGCTAACATCCATTGTTGCAGCTAGTTCCGCTTGAGTTATTTTTAATACTTCTTCACGGATTGCTTTAACGTCTGCCACTTCATAGCGTGTTACCTTCGAGGGTTTTTTACAGCCATGTTGAATGTCTACGGCTTCTTCAAGGGAAGCTTGAAGCTCATTAAAAATGCTCATTTTTCCTCTCCTTTTAGTGACTGAACTAGACTTTTTAACTTGGATTTCTCTTCTTTGGTTAAGCTGTCTTTATCAGATTTTGAGTAAGCGAGAACTAGAAATATTTTATCGGCGTGAGCGAGAACATACAGCACACGTACACTACCGCTTTTCCCTTTATTGCCTACGGCCATACGAACTTTTCTAAGCCCACCCGTACCTTGGATGATGTCCCCTTTTTCAGGTTGGGCGATAAGTTCCGCTTGTAAATCTTTTAGTTCATCGTCTGTTGCAAGTGCCTTAATCTGTCTGGTAAAAATCGAGGTTTCCACAAACTCGATGGCATAACTCACTATACTGGCCCCTTACTTCATTATGTTAGGTGTACATAGTACACTTTGTCAACTTGGCAATCAATACTCGCTAAGTCATCGATTCTCCAACTCTTTTGATTAGTGTTACAAGATTCAAGATTTATATAAAACCAGTGCCTTATTGTTATGAGGTGGGTATAATTGCTACCGGATTCGTAAATTTCTTCGGCTTGTTTCTTTTAACGTCAGTTAAGGTAACGAGCTATATGTCATATCAACATAAAATATTTATTGTCATTCTCCTATCCCTATTGAGTATCGGTCTCTATCTATCCATACCGATAGAGTTCATTGATTTACTCTCTCCCTATATGTCTAAAGGGGTCTATCTCCTACTCCTCGCCATTATGTTTTTCTTGGGCTGTTGGGCTAACAACAGCCCACGGCCGCCTAAAACAGAAAAGCAGAAGCTTGACGTCATCGTTTACGCTTGGGCTTTTGTCGGCCTGTTCTCTGTCATGATTGAGTGGTGATCGTATGGAGCAGAAAACACTACAAAGCGAAACCACACGATTACTCAATGAAATGGATACCGAATCACAAGCCTATAAGCCGCCTATGGGGTTTGGCTTTGTTAAGCCTTGGTTGACTAAAACGGTTTGGCTATTTAAGGCGTTTAATCGTCGTCTCAATGCACTGGAAAAGGAGCGCGGATAATGGAAAAGGAAATCTTAGGTTATATCACTTGCCGCACTTGTATGACCCCCAAAGCCATCATTCAAGGCTCAGGCAAGCGCAAAGAATATGTGTATGGCCGTTGTGAATGTGGTCCAGATAATCGCACAGGCAAGCCAGCACAGCTAGAAATGAAAAGCTTTAAGCCTTTGGCGGATATTGAGCTTGAGATTAAAACCATCAAAAACGGTAAACCCAAGCTAAACGATCCAAAACCGGAACCACAATCAGACCCAAAGCCCGTTGTGAATCAACCACAACCGGATAGTGAATCAAAGCCAATGGGAACGGCTGCATGTATGGGCATTGGGGCGGTAACAGGGTTTGTATTAGGTGGCATGATTAAAGTATTAAAGGCGGTGGCGTAATGGACGAACAAGTACCAGAAATCAATCAAATAAATGTAGAAGATATCGAGCAGTTAGAGCAGCACAGTGAGCTAGACGAAAAAGCATTATTGGCAGAGCTTAACGGCGACGACTTCGATCCAGAAAGCGTCATTAAACGCAAAGACCCCAAACAAGCGGCAGCACTTGAAGTGGGTAAACAAACCGCTAGTGTGGTGCTGGGTGTGGTTGAGCAAGGGCTTAAAATGTTTGGGCATAAGTCGTTTGAGTTTGACCCTGACGGCGCGGAAGGTGTCGCGCAAGCGGCCGCCCCTCTTTTTGTGAAATACAACGGTGAATTGCCGCCTTGGCTGGCCGAATACAAAGAGGAAATTGCTTTGATTGGTGCAACGGGTGCACTTGGTTTTAGCTCATATCAGCAAATCAAAGCCCTTAAAGCTTTTGATAAAGCCAAAGAGATTGAGAAAGCTGACAATGAAGAGGAGCAAAGCCATGCTATTACTCAAGAATAACGCGTCATTTTACCATTACCACTGCAAGGTTCTAGAAGTTGAAATACTGTTGTTGATTCATGATAGTGACAAAGCAGACTTTCTACCATGGCTAGGTGGAGAACCAATAACTGAGCAAGAGGCAACAGCGCTTATTTCTAAGGGCGTAATGCTGCAATGTCATGCTAATGCCATTGTGCCCATAGGAGAGGCAATCAATGCAGCCCATCAACCCGAATAATGCCCTTAAAAATGGTCATGTGTTTGCGGTTGGGATGAGTGGCAGCGGCAAAACGTCCGCTGCTAAGAAACTCTTTATCAAGGCGACTGACCAAGTCGCCATTTTTGACCCAATGGGCGACTATACCGGAAAGCTTGCGGGGCGTGTGGTGCGTGGCTACAGCGACATTAAAGAATTTGCTGCCGCATTGATTGCAGGTCGTAAGACTAAGCAAGGCTTTAAAATTGCCTATCAGCCCACTGTTGAAACCACAACCAAGGACTTTGATAAGTACTGTCAGGTTGTGTGGGCGATGGGCAACGGTAAGCACGTAAAAGAGCTCAAAGTTATCTGTGAGGAAGTGGCAGAGCACAGCGACAATGCGGGCAAGGCGACAGGTTACCACGGCAAGATATTGCGCTTAGGGCGTAAGTTTAACTTACATACCATTAATCTATTTCAACGTGGCCAAGAGGTATCAAAGACCATCATTGATAACTGTCAGCATGCGTGTGTGATGATGCAAAAGACCAAAGCCAGTGCTCAATATTTGGAAAAAATGACCGGAATACCCGCGGATGAAATAGACCAACTCAACCCGCTTGAGTACTTGCTGCAAGACGGTAAGCAATTCAAAAAGGGGGTGATTCGCTGGTAATATGTGAACCAAATCAAACTTATTGCCAACCCATTCACAATAACTATTAGGTATCGATTGTGAATATCTTGCTTAAGTGAAAGCCGTCCAATGTTGGGCGGTTTTTTATTTGGAGCAAACAATGAAATTAGATGCTAAGAACATCGGCATTATTGCGGGCATTGCGGCACTGGTCGCGGCTGGCGTGGTTTGGGCATCAAACAACGTTGATGCCGTTGAAGACACAATCGGTTAAGGGGTTGTGACATGAATTCAGTAATGAAAATCAATTCCTTTACGGGTATTAAATGGGGTGAGAAAGCAATCGTGACCCTATCGACGGGGCCAGTCTATGAAGAAATCTTTCTGGAAACGAACCTAACACCTGAGCAAATCAAGCGTGTCTCTATCACGCTCAATGCTGATGAAATTATCACGCTAGATGGTCAGCTTATGAAATCTCTAGAAGCGTACAAAGGTATGCCGTCTATTGAAGGTTTCTATCATATCCCATTGGCTGACATTACGGCCAAAACCAAAAACGGTATGCGCTATACAGCCCTTGTGACAGAGACAGGCGATAACATCACGTTAGAAGTCGAAATCGTGGATAAACCCGCTGACGATTCGCCGGATGTACAATTGAAAGGTCATGCGACGGTCTCCCCTGCGCAACCTGCAAGAATCGTTGTTCCCATGATCCAAAAGCAGACCATGCAAGCGGGTTCAACGGAAAACGAGTTTCTAGATCTAAAAAGTGGTCCGTTGGTGCACGTTCGCCGCATGCACTTTTTGAGCGCTGAAATTAACGGGCTGGAAATTCACAAAGACTATGTAAAGCTTTACGACTCAACGCGAGCGGTGGAAACCATGCGTGCAAAACGTAATCGCCGTTTTTGGCAAGCGGGCGTGTTTCATTTTGACCCTATCATGCGCGGTTATTATCTAGATGAACTGTTCCCCACCTACCACAGTAATGAACTCAAGCTCACTGTAAAAACAGATTCAGCGGTTGGTACGATCCCAATCTTGGTTGAGTCGGTCAAAGTGGTGCGTCCTGATCTCATTCAATAAGGGGGCGTTATGTCTTTATGGGATGACTTGAGCGACTTTGGTTCTGGTGCGCTTGATAGTGTTGGTGAAGGGTTTGACAGCCTCGTTAAAACCGCCACGACCTCAGAGCAACAAACTGTGAATTCAGGCACCACGGCGCAGACAGTCAAACAAGCTGACAACCACGGCAATAAGGTGACACCTGTATCGCAGAAAGAAGATAAAACACTTCTCTATGCGGGTATTGGATTCGCGGCGTTATTGGGTGTGGGTTTGCTTGTCGTGTTGGCCAAAAAATAGGGAGAGACGATGCCATTAATATGGGTTGCTCTTGCCGCTGGCGGGGCGGGGTTTGGGGGCGGATTCTTTGCGGGATCGGCTGCAACGAAAGTGATTAAGTTAGCCGCTCTTGGGGGCGGCGGTTATATCGCCTACAAGGTAATTAAGGGGGGCAAATGATACCGAATGGGCTAACTAATAGCGGTTCGATGCCTATCAGTGCGGGAGGTGGTGCTGCGGGTCCTAGCCAAGCCGACGCGAGAAACTCGATTGGCGGTATCCGAAACGGTGCGATCAACTTTGGTGGCAGTGCTTGGCAAAGCTTAGCGAGCAATGCCCCGCTTATTTTACTTGGGATTGGTGCGGTGATATGGGCGGTGAAAAGAAAATGAAATTCAATTTGATTCGCCCTAACCGCCCTGACCTATCGGCGCAATTTAAGCTGATTAAACGTGCGTTTAATGGAGTGGATAACGCTAAGGCTGAGTTTGAGTTTTGCTGTGATGCGGTCATCGATAAACGAGCGAGCTTGTATCACCTAGTTAGCCGCAAGCAAGGCGTATCATTGCGGTTTGTCGGTTACGTCACCAGTGACAATGACTATTTGATTTTAGCGATGACGGGCAAAGGCTTACAACAAGGTGCGCCCGCGATCATTGATGCAGTTAAATCTCAAGGTTATCGCGCTATCAAATATCACACGGTGCGCACGGGCATGACTCGAATTCTTAAAGGGTTTGGGTTCGTGTTAACGGGCCAGTCAGAACGTGATGCTGTGTTGTCTTTGAATTTGGGGGGGTGCTAATGGGCGGCGGCGGTTCAAGTTCAAGTAAAAACACCACGCAAACCACCAACACCAACGGCACAAGCGCGGTTAGCGGTGACAACCTTGGTGTAATGATTTCAGGTGTTAATGGCAACATTGGCAGTGTCACCATGACTGACCACGGCGCTATGAAAGCAGCCGAGAATATGGCTAAGGCGGCAATGGCAAGCAATACGGAAGCCATGAAGCAAGCGGGTAATCTCAGCTCAGAAGCGATAAAAAGCAATGAGCGGGTCATTGATAAGTCCTTTGACTTTGGCGAGAAGTCATTGAATGCCGTATCAAAAACTAACTCAGAAGCCATTGATGCAATGAAAGTGCTGGCCGCGCAAAGCAGTGAAAACACACGCACGGCGCTAAAAGTGGCAGAAAAGGCGAAAACTCATGAGCAAACAGGCACGGCCCCGCAAATGACGAAAATTGCACTGGGTGTGTCGGGTGCGCTTGCTGTGGGTATGGTGGCGTTAGCATGGAGTAAGAAATAATGGAATTACAACCAGGGACACAGACGCCAATTTCCGTTGGTGGCAAAGGCAAATATTTGATTGTGCGCTCGACCAGTGCCCCTGTATTTATCAGTGCTGACAACCTGAGACCGCAGCGGCTGGAATCGGGCGACCGGATCAATGTGTCTGAGTTCGATAAGATGTTTTTAGAGCACAAAGTGCCACAGACCGTGACCTTTGATTATCAAATTTCAGACCTTGAGGTGAGACCCGCTTCAACCAGTGGCCTAGTGGTTCAGCGCATCATTGAACCAATTGAATTTTCCGCAACGGTGCATGTTGGCGATGGGCTGAAAGTCGAACCGCTTTCACCTGACGCCATGACCACTAAGCCAGATGTTGAAATTGCGCCCAATGCGAAGGTAAAAATCTGCAATAGCGGTTTTCGTCAAGTGTCGATCCAAGTCATTAGTGACAAGGTAACGAGTTTGCGTATTGGTGATTTTAATATTGCCTCAAATCGCGGGCTTATGGTGATGGGGAGCAAGCACGCGACAGGCTCCCTATCGTTGGACTACACAGGTGAGCTTTATGCAGTCAATACCAGCGCATCAACTGCTCGCCTATCGATTGTGGGGGTGAAATAATGCACGTCTATAACCCATTTTTTAACACGAAAACAACGATTTCAGACGTTGACCAACTGGCCGAACGCTTGCTGGCGTTGTCTGATACAGATGCTCAGGTGATTAACGATTTACTGAGTCTAACTCAGCAAGATACCTCACTACTGAACAAGCTCAATCAACAAGCAAGCTTACTGACTCAGCAAAGCAAAGATATTGCGGAACTGAAAACGGACGTAAACCACGCGCAAGCCCTAGCCAATGCAAGCAGTGAGAACCTATTGATTAACCCTCGCGGCAAAATTAATCAAGCGGATGAATCAGCCGGCGTATTATCAGCGGGTGTGTATTTCTGTGACGGTTGGAAAGCGGGCGAAAACGGTGCCGAAGTGTATCGAGATGCCGACGGTTTTCGTTTGGTGAGTGGTTCGATAGTTCAGTTGGTACCAAATGACGTTGACCCGAATAAAACTTTGCGCGGCAATATGACTATGGTCAGCGGTGCTCCACAAATCAAAATCAATAGTGGTACAGATACCGCCCAAAATGACAGCAGAGATTACATTCAGTTTGAGGTTGTTGGAGATAACACCAAATTTACACGTTTGATTCTCGCTGAAAGTAAGAGTTTACCGATTTACCACCAACTCAGTGATGAGCTAACACCATGCTTAAGGTTCTTGCGAGTATTTAAGGGACGCACGCATAGATATCTCAACCTCATTTCAAGAAATGTTCAAGATGACAAGGTGCAAGTATTCCATATGGTGCCTGCTGCGTCATGGTTAGGGTTATATAACGCGAGGACGATTGTCGGGACAATAGACGGTTTCCAATGGGATAACGCTGCAGACACAAGCGCGGCACTCTATGTTGATGATTTGAAACTAGATGCTAGGCCATAAGGATTGGATATTATGAAATACGCAAATTTAGAAAAAACGGCTGTTATTTGTCAGCACCCCGCGAATGAACAGCAATGGACAGTCCCACGTGGCCACCGCTTTTGGACTGAATTCGGGATTGACCTTGCAGAGCAAGAAAACCGAGTTGCAGACGCTGACCCACAACCTCAACTTGAGCAAGTGCAGTAATGCGCCCGCTCTATCTATCTCTCATATTAGGAGCCGTTGGAGGGCTTATCTATATGGCATATAAACAAACATTGCCTCGAGGCGTTCGAAACAATAATCCATTGAACATCCGCGAAAGCAAAGGCGATACCACACAATGGCAAGGAGAATCATTGTTAGATACTGACAAATCATTTGAAGAGTTCACTAATCCCGCTTATGGATTTCGTGCCGGTGCGCGGGTACTTCGCTCTTATGAGCGTCAAGGCTTCAGCACGTTAAAAGAGATGATCAATCGATTCGCTCCCTCTCATGAGAATGACACGGACAACTACACCAAGTTCGTGAGCAAGGAAACAGGCATAGCGCCCAATCAGCGTGTTGACGTGAATGACAACGATCAGTTAGCGAAACTGCTGCATACCATGTCACGCATGGAAGTAGGTAATTATTATTCGCTGAAAATGGCGCAAAAAGGAGTGTCATTGGCATGACAAAAGAAGACTGGAAAAAACTTGGAATCACCATTGTGGGTGGCGTTGCGGCGGCCTACACCATTAAATTTTTAAAAGCGAGTAAATTACTATGAAAAAACTATTAGAGAAAGTGGGTATCAATTTAGATGAGCCCTCAACACAAAAAGGTCTCGCGTTAGTTGGTGCGGGTGCGGCATTAGCCATCGGTCATCCAGAGTTATTAACGGCAAGCGTGACGCCTGAAGGCGTGCAATACGGCGGCCTTATTGGTGTTGTCTTGCCCGTTGCTATTGGTCTTTGGGAAACCATCCGTAAAGAGTTTCAATAATGGATTACCAAGCACTAGTGATTTTCGCGATCAGCTCTTTGTGCTCAGGTATTGGTGTTGGGGTGACACTCAAAACAGATGTGAAGTGGTTGCGGCTCATGCTTGAAAAGATAGATGAGCGTGTTACAAGGCTTGAAAATGGGAATTCGTGATGAGGAAAAATCAGCGTTGGCCCTTGGTTGTGTTCCCTACTCTATTGCTGATGTCTTGGTATGCTTATGCACGAACGAGCAAAGAGAAAGCAAGGTTAACACCGGTTCCCCCACCCACACGGTCAACGATTGCGAACTTGGGTAATCTCATTGACCAGTTCTAAAGCTTATGAAGAGTTAACAGGGCGTTTTACGCCCTGTTTAGTTTTTAATCTATAACGTTTCTTTTTTTTGCGCCTAAATTGGATGACGTTTGAGGTTGTTTTAAGACACACTCTGATATCCAGTTCCATCAAGTCATAAGCGGTTAATTCCCTACCGCCTGGCGTAAATAATTTATCCCCACGAATTTTAAAGCCTCTCCACTCTTTAGACGTTGGTAAATAACCACGATGCATGACGAGCAGTAGACGCACGACTGATAGTGGCCATGTGCCTTTTTTCTTCCAGTTTTTGATTGTTTGGGGAGTGACGCCGAAATAGTCGGCCGCTTCTTTAATCGAATCAAAATGCCAAAGCATTAAGTCTGATACTTGGTTGCCATACAGATTATTTTGGAATAGTTCTTCTTTTATTTGTCTTTTCATATGATCCATGTCTCATTATTATTAATGAAGCAAAAATCATATTTTTCATAGTGTTCAGCTACAAATGCTAATGAACTAGGCATTAATAAAACTTTCCTAATCTGTGATAATAGTTCAGTGATACCCCTTTTATTAATATAACTATATATTAATCAGTAGCTTATCTTTTACATAAAACAAAGTAATGCGCACTGATGGTGTAAGAGCAAAGTTGTAACGTCTTATGGAAAAATCCCGCTCAATGTCGGGCTGGAAAAGAAGTATGAACAATTAACTTAGCTTCATAAAACTAGGAGATTGAAAAGTCGTTCGATCTCCCCAACCTGTAATCGCTCTGCTCAATTGCCCCACCTCATTATAATTATAATGTCTTTTCTAGAGATGGTAATTCATATGGTTCAAGCATTATTCTTCACCTTCATATACGAATTATTTTGATTATATTTTAAGATCTTTGGGAGACTCTCATTGCGCCATTGCAAAAATTTATAGGTTGGCCAGTACTATCAAACAGAACTCCTTGGCTGCTTGCTCTATCGAGTATGTCTTGAACAGTAATGCCAGTGGCGGAATCTTTTGGTTGTTGAAGAAAGTTTGTACCAGCCCAATTCTCATTAAAATAGAGCAGTTCTGATCGCTTCCAACATTGTGCTTCTCTTGCTCTATATGCCGTAAACCATAAACTCTTACTTTCTTTAGCGTAGTCTGCATGATTGGAAATATTCCAAAGCTTATAGCTACCATTCTCCTGAGCATAATATGTCCAATGTTTTGAAGACATCAGATCATAGCCTAAGAGCAAAGCATCAAAGTCTAGCTCGCGATCAAACCAAGCTCTAACATTATTATCATCTTCATCCATTTTAGTAATACAAAACCCTTCAGGGTTTGTATCACATGGACTAGCAATAACTAAAGTCACGTATCCCAAACTTATTAGAGATATAATTACATACAAAATCTTATTCATGATTTATATACCAAAAGTGAAAATTGGTTCATATAATCATAAATTTACATACTATCTATCAGAACACACTTAAATTGAGATAGCGATTCAAGGTTCTTTCATCAAATTTGGTGTTACATGGTTTGTGTCTTACTAAAGTAATCGACAGGTACAATAAGGTTGTAGTGGTTACCAGTTGGAACTGCGTATGCTTTATTTTCTTTAGAAGATAGTGGTATGGACAAAGCTTTAACTAGCTTTTGGCCAATAATATCGGTAAGTAGATCTAAGAAATATTTTTCTTGCTCAGTAGATGAATCTTTGTTGATCGCAGCTTCAATACCTGCCCTGGAGTAAAGATTGAAATGCTTAGATTGAATGGTTTCGGTGTAAATGTTTTCTGCAAAATGCTCTTCTTCGAAGGCATCTTTGAATTGGGCTGGGACATTTAGACCTACGATATTTATGATGTCGTTCAATGCATCACATATACTTTGTTTTACCAAGTCACTGATTGGTTTTTGGTTAGGATCTGTGCAATCCTCAATCTTATGTAAAATGGAAGCTTTATCGGCAGTTAACCAGTCTTGTTTAGCATACTTTATAACCAATGCAGCTCTAAACTGGCAAGCGCCATCCTCAAGTAAATCGAGCTTTTCAACGAGATAGTCTTTGTCTTTTATATCGTCTGGCTTAGGAGTTGAAAATTGCCCATTTTCTAATTTTATATCAAGCCACCATTGTGGTTTTATCTTTTTTCTGTTGAAAGCTTCGATTTTAGATTTTACTAATAGTGAAGGTGTAGTATCTACCTTACCCTCGTCACCCTTAATTTTTGAGGCAGCGAAAAGAAGCAATTTAGGATGGGTATTTAAGACTTCATCAGTAATTATGCCACTTGAATACTTGGTAACGAGAACTTGGCAACCAGACCTAACTGAGCATGCGGCTTCATAGCTTGTTTCATTTTCTCGAGCAATTAATTTGCACAGCAGATCTTGAGAGTAAAGCGCTATTTCTCCAGAACTACACGATAGATTTTGTAATAACTCTATGCTTTCCTGGTGGTCGGTTTTAGCTAGAGAAAATAGCATGTCCAGGTGATTTTTTGGGGTTGAATCATTGAGGGAATCATTCAGCTTCATACCATTTGTAGCACCATTAAGTAAAGATTCAATCGTTGGATTGTGTTCACCTTCACTGTAAATCGATCTATTACTAGGTATTTTAGCAATCTTAGTCGTTGCTGATATCATGGGTTAGCACCACAGCTGAGTTAAATTAGCAGTTATTCTATTAGCTCAGATTTTGATGAAAAAGACAAAGCCATAAATCTGAATATTGATGATTTTTTGAACCATTCAATTAGCTGAGCATTCACTGTACAACGTATTGAGCAACTGGAGTACGTAATATATGATTAACAGCTTGTTTCGCTTACCTATGCTCTAGTATATTAATTCCCAATAAGACACAATGTTAACAAACATATCCATTGCTCTTCTTTTGATAAGGTTTTATGAAAATACGATCACTCCTAGTACTTTGTCTTTTTCTCAGTGCTTGTGTCAACAATCGATCAGCACCGCCTCCTTTTTATGAAAACTTAGATCACCGACATACTTTCGGCGAGCGTATGCCTGATGGGCAAAATATACGCTTTATATACAGCCCAGAGGGCATGACAGATAGAGAAGTTATTATCAATGTAGAGCCAGGGGCTGATCCTGTCTCTATGCACTTTAGGTTATGTGAGCAAAATGGTGTGTTTGAGGGCCTAAATGATACTGTGAAAGAGTATATCAGTTCACAGAAATTTGATTGCAATTCATGGTTAAAGTTGACCCCTTTAATTAATAACAAATACGCTCTATCTTACGAGCTAAACTTATTAATCGGTCTTAAAGTTGAGTTTTCAGAGACAGGTCCCCGATATACACCAATCATGAAAAAGCTTGCTCAATACCGAGCTATCTATCGTCAAAATTCGGTTGCTTATCCTCTTCAGCGATATGTAAATGAGACTATTGTCGAATCGACTAAGGTTGAATTTTATTTATAAGTAACTTCCACTTAATACACATCGATTCTTGGTATTTCACTATACCGATTGGGGTTACGCTGTCACATTACGAGTGTTTTCTTTTTTGAGCAGATGCGCATTTATATATTCAATAGTATTGCCAAATAACCTGTGGGATACATAAAAGTAGTCGGTGTCCCGTGACAGCATAACATGGCAAAATATTATGCTGCACGATAGTAAGCACTTGCAGACCCGACAGTATTTATTGTAATAAAATTACAGCTTAGTTTGCATGTAAAAAATGTCAGTATAATATGCTGTACTATCTGTATGTTTTTAATAGGATTTGATTTGAGAAAAAGATGATTTAACTTGTTTTATAAATTAAGTGTTCTTATTTCTCGTAGAGAAATTATTGGTCTAACAGAAGTGAACTCAGGTAAAAAACAGAGCAAGAGGGCTAGTTGTCTACCCTCTTCTTCAGTTTATTAAAGTGATGGATATGAATTATTAGATTGGCTTCTTATTTGCTCTGCTACAATTTTTATTGCTTGTGCTGTACTCATTCCTTGAGCCATCAGCTCTTGAATTTTTTCTACAGCTTTTTGTTGCTCGGCATGCGAAAGTGTTGGGAGATCATCAAACATTAAGTGGCTCCTTTAGATTTAGGAGCCAACTATATTATTATTTGCGTCAGAGTACCAGTTTTCTATAGTGAGCCAGTTTTGTTTAAGATTATAATGCTTGTTAGGCTAATAGCTACCTAGGAAGTTAATGTATGCTCCCATTGAATTTTCGTTTGTATAGCTTGCTCCAATATCTATTTGAAATAAATTAAGTGGTGACAACCCAATCCCTGCGGTGTAGGTATCATCTAAATTATCGTAAGCGAGATTACGGCGCCAACCCGCGCGCAACTTTAGTTGACGCATAATATCAACTTCTCCCCCTACTCTTACGTATTGTGTGTTGTCTTTAAAGTTAGTGTAACGTTCATCTTCATTAATGTCGTAGTCGACGCTGAATGCAGAGTAATCGCCGACTAAACCTAAACCAACTGTATATTGAGGCCTCACTTTATATGAATAAGACACTGCCGGCGTTGTTCTAAATTGGCTGCTATCTATTTTCGATGTCAGTGTTTGTGCAGAGAGTTCTTGGGTAGTAATGTCACGAGAAACAATATTCATAGCTGATACCCCAACTCTTAACGGGCCTCGGAACCATAAAAAGCCTGCATCGATATTAAACATGGTATCGCCTGTACCATTATCTCTAACATCTTTAATGTCGTAATTGTTGAGATTGGCAGTATAAACATAGGTATAAATACGCTGTATTTTAGGAGATACGCCAAATGAAATATGCTGGCCTAAGAAAGTTTGATATTTGGCTAAGGATATTCCTACTTCTGTGACTCCAATTGCAACAGCATTAACCGCACTTAACTCTGCATTGACAGCAGTATTGAGGTCTGAGTTACCTGTGTTTGCACCTGTATAAATATCCGTTTGTGCAAAAGATTCGATATAGGCTTTACCGAATAAATTTGCAGCTATCCAGCTGTTAGGGAGTGCAAATGCAACTACACCTCCTAGTTCAAGCTTAGCTATATCATTTTCTAAACCATCTAGAGTGGTTTGCAGTTTGGCTGCATCTGTTGAGGAAATACTACTTGAACTTACAGCTCCATTAATAATATCAGCAGCTTGCTCTAAGCCATCAACCATTTCATGTTCATCGTTATAGGCTAAGCCAATTGATGGGATAATCATTCCCGCATCATCATTACGACGATAAATAGCGGTAATTGCGGGGTTATAAAACGGAGCGGTTAAAAAGTCTGCAGATACGACGCCAGTACCACCCATTGAATCCCCTCTCGCTTCCACTGCGTAGGTTGCTGCATAGGAGTGAGCAGATATAGATGCTATAGACAATACTAAGATTTTTATTGATTTTTTCATATCGATATAAACTTCTTCATCCCTGTGGCTTATATCGTCTTATTGTGTATGAACTTGAGTTATTCCTCTATAGAAATATCATATGTTTTACTAATAATTTGGGATTGTTCAACAATTATTGGGCCTTGCCACCTTTTATGTGTCATAGATACTGCCAATACGTAACGATCTGGTGGCACAATATTGGGCTCTAAAGTTGTTGGGTAATCTGATTCATAAGATTCTCCCCATACCTTATTGTACTGATCATCAACATAATCATAAAGCGAAGCATCAAGTTTTGGTAAAGGACAATGACTGTTTAATAATGCATTTTTTTCGACGCGCCACTGATCTTTTGATTGCCAGCGAATGGTCACTTTTGCTTTAGAGTCACCAAATACCAACCAAGAGCTCCAAGACGTTTGATCTTGTGCAGTTATATCGATACGGTACAACCCCATAGGGATTTTACTATTTAAGTTGTAACGCTTTACGTAAGATCTGGTTGAGCCTTCGTCTTGGGTTAGATCAACAAAAGACTGATCAGCAGAAATACTTTTTTGAACCCAGCGAGTCAGAGAAATATCAGAAATATCTTTCCTCGATGATACTTCTACAAGGGCCCTATATGAGTCTCTTCCTGGGCTTTGTGTATCTATTGCTCTAACCGTAACATTTTTGATCCAATCAGGAAAAGGCCTCGATTCGAGTCCTTTTCCACAGTCTACCCGCAATGATTGTTGAAAAAGTTTATTAAGATGAGGTGATATGGCTTGATTTTTCTCCTGCTGCCAGACTTCTACCAAAGCAAAAAACATTGCTGGCAGGTCATTATTAAGTAGATATTTATGCGCTTGAATAAGAGGTGAATTAGTTTCAAACCATAAAGTATTGGAAGCGGATATAGGCGCACTAACTATTGCGCCAATTAATAATGCTTTGAGTCTCATTAGGCCTTCATTTTATAACCAACGCCACGTAGAGTTTCGATCTCTAGTCCAGGTAATTTTTGACGTAGTTGCAGAACATGGGTGTCGACGGTTCTTGTTGTTGGAAAATGATTGTATCCCCAAACGTGGTCCAATAATTCATCGCGAGTAAAAACACGTCCAAGGTTACTAGCTAAGAAGAGTAACAAATCAAACTCTGTCCTCGTTAACGTAATGGTTTCTTCTTTATAAAATACTTCACGCGTAGCCTTATCAATCAAAAGGTGTGGTGTTTGTACTTTATTGTCGTCATGAGCTTCTGACTCTGGTGCCCTAAGCTGAGCTCGGATGCGCGCAAATAGCTCTGCCTCAGCGAAAGGCTTAGTTAAATAATCATTTGCACCAGCATCTAAACCAGTGACTTTATCTTTCACTGTCACTAAAGCGGTGAGCAAAATTACTGGGACATCTTTAATCGTTTTCCAGCCGACAAGATGTTCAACAGAATCACCATCTGGCAATTGGCGATCTAATATCACCAAATCTGATTTTTCCCAATATTGTTCAACATCGGCAATGCTTTCGGCGTGAAAACACTCATATCCTGCTTGTTCCAGGCTTACTAACAGGCCATCGGCCAGATTTTTGTCATCTTCAACAAGAAGCAGTGTCTGTTTCACAAGGTATCTCCAGTATAAACGTTGTCGGTGGGCCAATGAGAGACATTCGGCCGCCCATCCTACTCACCATCGATTCAACGATAGTTAAACCTAAACCAAGACCGGCTTTACTCACAAATGGTTGACGTAATTGACGCCAATCTTTTTGTGTTAACTCACCTTGATCTATGACTTTAACAGTAATTAAATTATTTACTGAGCTGATATCCAGCACAATGGGTGCAACACCATATTTTATGGCATTACGTATTAAGTTATCGATGCAAGCACCCAACCAATAGACGTTTAGCTTTGCTGCCACATCTTGATTGATTCTGAGTTTAATTTTGCTATCAAATTGTTCATCAACCTTAAATTCAAGCCATTCTTTCACCGATGGTACCCATTCTGTGGCGAGTGGCTTATTGTCAGATTGAAGGTAATCTTTACTTGCTTCCGCAAGTTGCCTCAAACGGCGAGAGTCTTCACAAAGGCGGCGGAACTCATCGTACACAGTCTCTGGAAGTTTCTCGAATTCACGTCTAAATCCTTCTACTGTTAAGGATAGACTCGCGATTGGGGTCCTAAGTTCATGTGTAAGTATCTGGAGAATCAACATACGGCTTTTCATTTCTTGTCTCTTGGTATTCCAGCGGTACACCGCCCACCCAAGTACAAGCAATATATTTGCAATGACTAGCACGACCATACTGGTGCGTAGAACCTCTGAGTGATCCTCCACGTCCCAGCATAAGTTGCCTCGTTGGACAAAGCAGCTAGTTGATTCTCCTTTGAGTGCAACACTTAAGCCTGAAGCATCAGCGTTTTTTTTCCAGGTACTCTCTGGGTAAACAAGGTAACTATCGTTTTGACGCAGCCAAAGTTCACCTTGTTCTAGAAACATGCTCGACCCAGATATTAGTGCCATGATGGTTTCTTCATTCATCCTTTGCAAACGACCTAAGAGCGTAACTCTTGGGGCAAGTGGCCGCTCTTTTATATGCATATATTGCTGAAGTTGTTTCTGTTTTTCAGGATACAGCTCTGCATATCTTTTTGCATACGTTCCTCCACCAGGGTGAATAAGTCCACTTCGCGCAAACCATTTTTGGCTTAACTTTGTACCTTTACACATCGAACGAGTAAAGACTAGAGGCTCTGTGATTAAAGGGCTTAAAGGCAATTTACCTGTACAGTTTTGAGCGATTTGGTATAGGCGCTGTATGTCTCGTAAAGGGTACGAAGATGTTTGAGGTAACATTGAATCCGGTGTAATTAACCGAGTTGGATAATCTGACTGCAAAATACGAATGTCGTATGATGCAGTGTAAATATCGTGACCGAACGAGTCAACAAACTGATCAATTCGTTCAGGTAATGAATTTGCTCTGACAGTATTACACAGACTTGCAATAATAAGTGCCATTATGTTGATAACCGTTTTATTCAATGCAAAAATCTATAAATCATTAGGTTAGATTTAGGGTTAAGTATTATCGCAAAAATATAACTTTACAATGTGATATTGCTGTCAATAATATTACCCGTAAAAGAAAAGAAGCCAGCTGTTGCTGGCTCCTACTTGATGCTCTATCTTACAGAGCTTTGGAAATGGCGTCCACACTCTCTTTTGCATCCCCAAATAACATTTGAGTATTATCTTTAAAAAATAGAGGGTTTTGTACGCCGGCATAGCCTGTGTTCATTGAACGCTTAAATACAATAACATTCTTCGCGTTCCAGACTTCAAGTACAGGCATACCTGCAATCGGACTGGTAGGATCATCTTGTGCTGCTGGGTTGACTGTATCGTTTGCACCAATGACTAAGACAGTATCAGTTGCCTCAAAGTCATCATTAATTTCATCCATTTCTAGGACAATATCATAAGGTACTCTAGCTTCAGCCAATAACACATTCATATGACCAGGAAGTCGCCCTGCTACAGGGTGAATGCCAAAACGCACATTGACCCCTTTTGCTCTTAATTTTTCGGTTATTTCATGTACTGGATATTGTGCTTGTGCTACAGCCATCCCATACCCAGGCGTAATAATTACGGAGTGAGAATTTTTTAATAATTCCGCCACCTCGTTAGCTGTTGACTCACGGTGCTCTCCGTGGTCAACATCAGTCGAAATAGATACTTCTTGACCAAAACCACCTGCGATAACGCTGATAAATGACCGATTCATTGCTTTACACATTATGTACGATAGTATGGCTCCAGATGAACCAACTAGAGCGCCAGTTACAATGAGCAAGTCATTAGCTAACATAAAGCCTGCGGCGGCGGCGGCCCATCCTGAATAAGAGTTTAGCATTGATACCACTACCGGCATATCTGCTCCACCAATAGATGCAACCAAATGATAACCAAATGCCAAGGCAATAAGTGTCATTACAAACAAAGCAAATAAACTTCCATCGGCTTCAATAAAGCGTGTCAGTAACCAGACAGAGATAATCACTGCTGCTAGGTTTATCTTGTGTTTATGAGGTAAATTAAGAGGTGATGATGATACTAGCCCACGTAACTTTCCAAACGCCACGATTGAACCGGTAAAAGTTACAGCGCCAATGAATACTCCAAGAAACACTTCGACTAAATGAATAACATGTTCTGCATGCGTAGACATTTCCGGAACATTCAAATAGCTGTTGTAACCTACCAGCACGGCTGCTAAGCCAACGAAACTATGGAGTATAGCAACCAGTTCTGGCATTTCTGTCATTTCAACTTTCTTGGCATAGTGAATACCGATTGTTCCACCTATTGCCATGGCAATTATGATCCAGGCAAAACCCTGCGATTCTGGTCCAAAGATTGTGGCAATCAGGGCAATCGTCATACCAGCAATACCGTAGTAATTACCAAATTTGGCAGATTCTTGTTTTGAAAGGCCAGCTAAGCTCAATATAAAGAATAATGCAGCAACAATATAAGCTGCTTGTGTTAATCCTGCAGACATTCGTGTACTCCCTAATCTTTACGAAACATTTGAAGCATGCGTTTTGTGACAGTAAAGCCACCAAAGATATTGATACTGGCAATCAATATCGCTATGAAGGCAAGGAAAGATACTGCCCCATTACCATGACCTATTTGTAATAAAGCGCCAACGACGATAATACCTGATATTGCATTAGTTACGGACATCAGTGGTGTGTGAAGAGCATGGGTAACATTCCATACCACATAATAACCAACGACACATGCTAATACGAAAACGGTAAAGTGTGATAGGAAAGAAGCTGGAGCAACAGATGCAACCCAAGCAAAGCTGCATAAACCGACACCTAAAGCTGTGAGCTTTTTAGTTTGAGAGACAGGCTTATCTTTTTTATCGTCAGTTTTTATATTTTTGTCTATAGGCTTTTGTTGTGGCTGCGCTGAAACCTGAATCGGCGGTGCTGGCCAAGTGACTTCCCCTTCTTTAATGACAGTAACACCCCGCAGTACTACATCATCAAAGTCAATATGGATATTTCCGTTTTTTTCTTTACATAGTAGTTTAAGCAGATTAACGATATTCGTTGCGTAAAGCTGAGAGGACTGTGTTGGAAGACGGCCAACCATATCAGTATAACCGACAATTTTTACACCATTTTTGGTGGTCACTACCTTATCTGTTTTTGTGTATTCACAGTTTCCCCCATTGGCAGCAGCTAAATCTACTATGACACTGCCCGCTTTCATGCTATCAACCATTTTCTTAGTAATTAGTTTGGGGGCTGGTTTTCCTGGGATTAAAGCGGTAGTAATAATGATATCGACATCTTTTGCTTGTTCAGTGTAAAGCTCTTCCGCTTTTTTATTGAACGCTTCAGACATTTCTTTTGCGTATCCATCTCCTGAGCCTGATTCTTCCTTGAAATTTACTTCAAGAAATTCTGCTCCCATGGATTGAACTTGCTCTTTGACTTCAGGCCGGACATCAAACGAACGGACAACGGCGCCTAAACTGCCAGCAGCCCCAATGGCGGCAAGACCCGCAACCCCTGCTCCTGCAACTAGTACCTTAGCTGGAGGTACTTTACCTGCTGCTGTAATTTGGCCCGTAAAGAAACGTCCAAATTCATGGGCAGCTTCCACCACAGCTCGATAGCCTGCAATGTTTGCCATTGAAGATAAGGCATCTAGAGATTGTGCCCTAGAGATTCGAGGTACGGAGTCCATAGCTAATACATTAATTTTCTTAGCGGAGAGCTTTTCCAATAACTCTGTATTTTGTGCAGGCCAAATAAAACTAATCAGTGTGGCGCCTTCTTTGAATAGTTGTATTTCTTTATCAGTTGGTTCATTTACTTTAAGGATAATATCTGACAACCAGACTTCATCTTTGGTGACAATGGTTGCACCTAAAGAGGTGAATGCAGCATCATCAAAACTGGCAAGAGCACCAGCGTTTGATTCAACATGGACGCTAAATCCTAACTTTAACAGCTGCTCTACTGACTTCGGAGAAGCTGCTACTCGCGTTTCACCTGCGAGTATTTCTTTTGGTACCCCGATTTGCATAGTGATTCCTTGGCTACTTAACAACAATAATTCATTGTTTGTATCTAACGCTTTCATTAACTTCAAGTATTTTGTTTCGAAAATACAAAATGTAGTGATATATACTTGATGATGACGTTGCAGCTCTTAGATTATTAAGAAACAAAGCGGATATTGCACATAAAACTGAGAGTTAAGCCGACTAAATACAAAAAGCCATTAGTGATTAAGCTAATGACTCAACGTCTTATGAGTGACCTGTTGCAAAGGAGGATCAAGGTTAGTTGAAAATATCACCACTGGTTTGGTCGATGTACATTTTGGCTTTGGTTAGCATAAATTCGTTTGCATCTGTTTCCGAAACTAGTACATCTGATCGAATGAAGCGGTGTTCTTTGATCTCACCTTCAATATGTTTCGTAATTCTGCCAGCAAGACGATACTGCCCACCTTCAGCTTGTGCCTCTTGATAGATAAGAAAACCCTTGTATTCTGTTGGTTGTATTTCAACGTCATGTTGTTCTTTTTTACTTCTACCAAAAAGTAGAGAAAATAAACCCACCAATAAACTCCTTTAAGTGTCTTTGTCATTTGATGCGAGCGGTTTCTCAAACCACTCGAGTTCAGTATCGTCATCGAACCGTGGTTTGCTGAACATAACCGGGACCTCATCTTTACGTGTATCTCTTCGATCGTCAACGATCATCGGAAGTGAAGTGTTCACGGCGTCTTCAGCATAACGTTTGAGTACAACTAATCTGTCTTCTGACAATGCTGATAGAAAATCGATATCATAACGAATATACACAGGGCGCAGTTGGCTGAGCGCTAAACAAGCTAGGTCGGCGAGTTGCTCATGATCGAGTTGGTCAGTATATTTACTGTCGGCTAATACTTGCCCTACGAGAGTTTCCATATAGTTATGAACATCAACACTAATCTTCATAAATCTTAACCCCTTTAAGATTCAGACTATTTATGAGTACTTGCCAACAGTAAAGCATAAATATCACTCACCTATTCATAATTTCATGCTTTTAGTTATTACTCACCTTTTCATTACCAAGTTTAGTAACAAACTTGGTATATCATCAAATAAAAGCAATTGATTATGCCCATGCATTTTCCTGCATACTTATAGCTTGATACGATAAAGCAGGAATAAATATAATACTATCTCCAGTTTACCGTTATTTATCTTCTATAAAGGTAAAACGATTTCTACCTGAATTTTTCGATGCATATAGGCCTTTGTCTGCTAGTGTATATACTTCGTCTGGCTCCTCTTTACCCGTGGGAGTAAAACAGCAAACCCCTTGCGACACTGTAACAAAATCTGATACGCCACTATGTTCGTGTTTAATAGCAAGAGCTTCAATTGTCGCCTGTATTCTCATGGCATGTTGTATAGCGCCTTCCTGGTCGACATTTCCTAATACGACGACAAATTCTTCCCCGCCGTATCTTCCAACGATTTCTCCACTGCGGGAAAACAATAACGCCAATGACTGTGCGATCTCTATCAAACACTTATCGCCTTCGATATGCCCATAATTATCGTTATAGAGCTTAAAGTAATCAACATCCAACAAAATTAAACTAAGTGGCAAACCATGTCTACCATGGATTGATGTCATTTCTTTAAGTTTTTCATCGACATAGCGGCGGTTCTTAACTTTAGTTAACCCATCTTCACTGGCTAGTTTTTCTAACTTTTTATTTACTTTTGCAAGCTCAGACGTCTTTTGCTTCAATTCTCGTCGCATAAAGGCGATTCTTTGCATCGCAATGAGTTTTGAGCCTAGCACTAACTTATCGACTGGTTTAGTTAAATAATCATCACCGCCTGCCTCAATAGCGTTTGCTATCATCGCTGGTTCGTCATGACTACTAAGAAAAATAATCGGCACCCACTCTTCATACGTTGAGCGGATTCGCTGAGAAACTTCAAAGCCGTTCATATCTGGCATTGAAATGTCCAATAATATAAGGTCAGGTTCAAAAGTGGGATACAATTCTAGAGCTTGTTCACCAGATGCCGCCATTTCAACCGTATGTCCTAATTGTTTTAGACGAATAGCAAGTTGCATTCGCTCCATTTGCACGTCGTCGACTAGGAGAATTTTCATCGAAGATCCAGACAGTTTCACGCAAGTTACCTTTGTTAACTAAATTTCAAAAAATCAGTTGGTTATCGTAAAGAATACTTCATGCTTATTACTTCCTCCACTATGGTTGACATTTAATGTGGATTTTTTACGATAAGCTACATAAAAATTGTAACTATTGATGAGATAAATCTGATGTCTGAAGAAACCCAAAACCTTACCCATATCGATCTTTCTAGCGTATCAGAAGAACTTCGCCGCGTTATAGAGTTTGATCATGTACCCGAATCTATGTATATCATGGTAACGTCAATACATGACGCTTCAGAAGTAGCTGTTCATCAAGCGTGGAGTGAGTTACCACCAAGTGCACAAAATATTTTAGATAACTTTGAGCAATTTCACGCTCTAGTTTCTGTCAGTCAAGCTTTTGCAGGCCTTAGCGTTATAGAGGAACTTCAGGCACAAGCATTGCCTGAAAATATGACCAATGAGGAAAAAGAAAGTTATCAAGCTGAAGTAGTTGAACAGGTCATGCAAAACTGTATAAAAGATATGCTAAAACAGATTAAAAAAGCCCGTCGAGATCCATTGTTGAAGCTTGATTTTATTCAGGTTTTTACTCAGTAGTGCAACTAAGCAAGTAAAGTCATTGTGTTTGGCGTGACTATGGATGCAAAACAATATCCTTTTGCGTCACGCTGACCCCTTTAATTTGTGCAAATACTTGTAAACCCACCTCTAATGCAAGTTCATCCATTGCCCAAGTTGTTATGCTTGCCCACAGAAAGCATTGCCCTCCAAGTTCTAATTTCACCGAGACATGTTTATGCTTAACGTTGTCGACCGGCGTATTAATTTCGACAATTTTTGCAGTTAAAATATTTCGAATTGATGTTTGATCCGGTTTGGTTAATGCGATCGAAACATCAGAGGCTCTGACTTGCACTCTGAGGTTTGATGAGATGTTCATTTCAAGTTTCTGCACCCAAAGGTATACATCATTAGCGAGTTGAACCTGAGACAAGGCATAATTCGTATTGTGATTGACTAAGGTTGCTTCAAAGAGTGAACTCTGAACCCTTGATTGTCTCCAAGGTGCTAAGACGGAGGTCGCCCATACTTTTTCAAGAGTGTCTGACGCGATGGCTGTTCCATTATCTATGACAATAATATGACTAGCTAGGCGCACTATTTCGTATAAGCTATGTGTGACGTAGATGATAGGAAGCTTTATTTCATGTGCTAAGTGTTCTAAATACGGCAGTACCTCTTTTTTTAGGGGTATATCAAGTGATGCAAGTGGCTCGTCCATTAATAACACAGATGGCTTGGACAGTAATGCTCGACCAATTGCCACCCGTTGCTTTTCACCACCTGATAATTGATTTGGATATCGACTAAGCAACGAGTGTAAGTCGAGTAATTGTACTATTTTGTCAAAATGATGTTTGTCTGGGTGAGTCACACCATATAGAAGGTTACCTTTGACTCGATAATGAGGAAATAACCTTGCTTCTTGAAACACATAACCAACCCTACGTTTATGCATCGGGATATTTATTTTGGTTTCAGAGCAGTAAAAGGTTTTACCTGATACAGTAACTTTGCCTTCAGTTGGAGTGTTCAATCCAGCGATGATGTTAATTAAAGAGGTCTTACCTGCACCTGATTTACCAAATACCGAGGTAATTCCATTACCGGGAATCGTAACATCAATATCAAAACTCTGATCGCTGAAATGCTGTTTAAAGCTGACATGTATGTTACTCATTATTCTTTCAACCTTTTGGTACATTGCTGTGATAAAAGCTCCGAAATAAGCAAAGACATTAGAGCTACAAATAGTGAAATGATGCACAGCCGCATAGTCTCAATTTCTGCCCCTGGTGTTTCTATTGAAGAAAACATCGCGAGAGGAAGAGTTTGAGTCACGCCTGGGATATTAGATACAAAACTGATGGTGGCACCAAACTCACCTAAACTTCGTGCAAACGAGAGTAAAGTTCCAGTTACTATTCCGGGGCTCATTAAGGGCAAGGTAATGGTGACAAAACGCTTCATCGGCGATGCCCCTAATGTTGCTGCTGCCTGTTCAAGCTTTGGGTCAACATTTTCTAAGCTTAAACGAATAGAGCGGACCATTAATGGTAATGCTACAACCATACTGGCAAGCACTGCGCCTTTCCAACTGAAAGAAAATACAATGTCGAAATGTTGATTAAGCCATTGACCAATATACCCTTGTTGTCCCATAGAGATAAGCAGCAAATATCCTATCACCACAGGGGGAAGCACTAATGGTAAATGTATAATGCTATCTAACCCACTTTTTCCCAAAAACTGTTTTTTCGCAAGAAGCCAACCAAGCCCTATTCCGATTGGTAACAGCCAAATAATAGTATAAAGCGCAACTTTCAGGCTAAGCATTAGAGCTTGAAATTCATAATCGGAAAGCACGTCTTTATCTCCTAGAGAAAACCGTAACGTTTAAATATTGATTGCCCCTGATCACTTTGGATGAATTCAGCCAAATTGTGTGTGGCAACATTATTGTTCATTATCGCCATAGGATATGTTATTGCCGTATGACTAGATGAAGGGAAAGTAGCAACAATCTTAACTTTATCGCTTATCAAAGCATCTGTCCTATATACAATACCTAAAGGTGCTTCACCTCGTTCGACTAGTATCAACGCCAGTCTTACATTGCTGACAGGCGCTAATCGTCCTTGCAAGGATTGCCATAATCCCAATGTTTGCAAAGCCTCTTTTGCGTATATTCCGGCAGGAACCGCCCGTGTGTCCCCAATAGCAAGTCGGTTATTAATTAAGTAGTCTAGCCATTGTTCAGTATTAGCAAGTTCTAATGTTTTAGGTTGTTTGACTGAACAAATAACGACAAGTTGATTCGTTGCTATGTTGATGACATCATCATTATTTATTTTTCCCTCTTGTATAAGGTAGTGAGTCCAGTAAGTATTTGCAGAAATATAAATATCAGCAGGCGCACCCGCTAGTATTTGTTTAGCAAGCGAGGAAGAGCTGGCTAGCACAGGGACTACAGTAATGCCTGTTTTAGTAGAATAAGCATCAGCTAGAGCTTTAACAACGTTAGTCATTGAAGAGGCAGCATAAATATTAATCGATGTGGCACTAAGATGAGTTGATATACACAACAAAACAAAGCTTGTAAGAATTCGAGATGCAAGACGGTTTTTTCGATTCATGAATAGAGCTCTGGCCAGATTCCGTTTAAGTTAATGTGTTCTTCTACTGCATCTGCAATTTGATCTATTGCGTTTTCTTGTTGTTGAATATGATTGATGGCAGTAATTTTTGTAGCTCCTGCCCATTCACAGATAAGTTCAAGTGCTTGTTGTTTATCGAAGATGCCATGTAAATAAGTCCCGAAAACTTGGTTACAATCACTAATAGCCCCCTCTATTGGATGTAATTCATTTCCACTAAATATTAAGGGCTTAGTTTCATTTCTAGATGTCCGGCCGACATGAATTTCATAGCCACTTACACTAGCATATTTTTGGTTGAGTTTGAGTATTGCTGTCAACTTTGTGAGTTGTTTTTGGGCGGTTAACTCAGTATCAACTGGGAGATAACCAAGTCCCTTAGATTTACCAATTTCCCCTTCTACTCCTAGAGAGTCTATGATACTGCGACCAAGCATTTGGTAGCCACCACAGATCCCAATTAACTTACCGCCTAGCCTTAGGTGTCTATCAATGTCTTTATCCCACCCCTGCTCACGTAGATAGTTAAGATCCGCTCTTACAGATTTTGTTCCGGGTAAGATAACGAGATCAGCGTTATCGATTTTCTCGCCTTTGGCCACGTAGCGAAAATGGATTTCTGGATTCAATCTAAGGGCATCGAAATCCGTATGGTTACTCATTCTAGTCAATACGGGGACTACAACATTAAGTTGACTAGATTTACTTAAGTTTTGCTGATTATTAATACTATCTTCAGACTCTAGCTCTAAACCATGTATAAATGGTAGAACACCTAGTACAGGTTTCGATGTTCTATCTTCTAGCCAATCAAGCCCAGATTGAAGAAGCGATATATCACCGCGAAAACGGTTTATAATAAAGCCTATTACTCGATTCTGTTCTGATTTTGAGAGTAGTTCTAAAGTACCGACAATGTGCGCAAAAACTCCACCCCGATCTATATCTGCGATAATAACTACTGGTACATCAGCGACTTCAGCAAAGCCCATGTTGGTGATGTCATTATCGCGTAGATTAATTTCAGCTGGACTACCCGCACCTTCAATTATAACTGTTTGGAAATCTTGTTGTAATATCGAAAAAGATTCTAATACTTTTGGGAAAACTGTTTGCTTGTAGTTTTCATAACCCACAGCCTCCATATTTCCAATCGCTTTACCTTGAAGGATTACTTGAGCACCTGTATCCGAGTTAGGTTTTAACAAGACAGGGTTCATATGTACAGTAGATGGTATACATGCGGCTTTAGCTTGAACGGCTTGTGCTCGTCCTATTTCTCCACCATCAGAAGTGACGGCGCTGTTGAGAGCCATATTTTGTGGTTTAAATGGGGCAACTTTAATGCCTTTTCGTGCTAAAAGCCGGCACAGTGCAGCGACAAATACTGTTTTGCCTGCATCAGAGGTAGTACCTTGAACCATTAAGGCTTTTAATGGGCTCTGCATATTACATTCTGTAAGTTTTTAAGTAGAGAAATCATCATAACTTTTTTGCACTACCCCGCTCAACCTATGAATTTCACATCCATTGTTTTGTAAGAGTCGCTTTATTGCTTATATGGCATAATGCGGCATATTCGCCGATTAAAAAAAGGAAAAATAATGAAGCAAATCATTTTGGCGGTCATCACGACCTTCTTGTTCATTCCGGTAGCCGTTATTGCAAGTAGTGAACGTTCCTCTGAAGGGCTTCAATTTAATGGCCCAGTAAACTTAACGACTGTAGATTCGCTACTAGATGATAACAGTGTGTTCACTAAACGAAATGCCATTATTGATGGGTATATAGTTAGGCAGATTAGTATCAACAACTTTATTTTTTTTGATGGTAAGAGAGACATTAAAATTGAAATCAGTGATAAGGTAAGGTTAAGCCAATCTATTGATGCAAGTACAAACTTGCGTATTTTTGGCAAATTTGAGGGAGGAAATACTCCAGAAATTGAAGTAGATCATATTCAGGTTTTGTAAACATAAAGTAATTCGGCTCTGACTACGTTAATATTTGGCTTACTTATTGCACTCTATTTTAACAGTCAAAAACTTGATGTGAGTTGGAGTACTTACTTTGAAAAAGATAACACTAATCAGCGCACTCGTATGTTCTGGTTTTGCTAGTACCGTCAATGCAAACAACTTTAACTACAATTTCTTCGAAGTAAGAACGGCGATAAACCCTGAAATGTTTGGCGGCGAGTTTAGTACTTTTTTTACTGATAACTCTCACTTTGTATTGAGGGCTGATACACAATTCGACAAGGATTATGATTTAGCGGGAGGAATCGGCTTTAATGGCCCAATAAGCCAGTTTGCTGATGTATATGGTCAGTTATTGGTTCATCGAACTAAATACACGCCTGATTATGGAGCAAATAAGGATACTACGGCCGAAATTAATATTGGTGTCAGGTTGTGGCTCGCCGATCAGATCGAACTGTCTGGAAGAATGGGGCGTAATGATGACAGCTCTGTTTTCTATGCAGGGATTCGTTTTCACTCTACAGAACAACTCTTGCTTGCCGCAGAAACACGTAATAATGGACTATATGGCCCCCAAGTGACTATGTCAGTTAGATTCCAATATTAGAAATTGATAGTAGATTGTCCTAAAATTTTAGACTTTATCTTGTAGGGCCTTGGTGTACCAAGACCCTAATGGATCAATCACTTATCATATTGATCAATAATCGGACTAGCGATAGGTAAATCAGGCTGCTCAAATTTAAAGGCATAATCAACACCATTAACTTTCACACTGTAATTAGCTGGCCCAGAAATCGGTAAGTAGTATACCATATCAAGTTCATACTCTCCTCCAATAGGTAAGTTCTTCCAGCTAGGTAAAGTAAAAGATGCTCGGTGCATCGGTCCATCTAATCCACCAATATTATTGGGACGTGTGTGCCCAGAAGAAATGACTGATAAACCAGCACCAGATTGATCCTTGACATTATCGGGGGTTGATACTGGTACATCAAATTGGAACTCAGTGCCTCCTGGTAATTCTTGATCACTATTATTGATAAAGGTGACTTTGGGATTAATAGGGTAATTTTGATCACCTACTTTGAAGCCTGAAACCTTCACGGCGATGTCAAGAGCTTGTGTCGCAATTGGGCTAGTAGATAGTTTATTTCCGTATGGCGTCGCAGATTTAAACTTATTATAAATTGCTTTGGTCATTGTGGTACCCATATGGTATTCCCCTTGACCCGATACACAAGACTGTTCTGAGTTATCGATTCCAGATCTTGTGCCCTGTTTATCTAATAAATAGCAGCTATAGTCGCCCGCTAACTCCCAAAACATAATGCCACCAATTTCTTTATCTACTACATAATCAGTTTTAATATCAATTGAAGCTTTATCTTCCATGGATAGGAAAACTTGCTTTTCATCATTCCACAGCCAAGGTGCAACTGCGACGCTATCGTAGTGGCGCGTATAACTGCCAGTTAAACGATCAGTTGGATCATTTGTGGGATCAAGTCCATATGCTGAAGAATATGACCCCCAAATATTATTTTCTAGATTTTTGGCGTGCCACATTGGGTTTGAACCTGCCCCCATCTCATTACCATTGATGTCTTTGTCATGCCACATGTTATCGATACCTACTGCACCGTGACCGCAATTATTTTTCTCACCTTCACCAGTGCCAGGTGGACATAGGGTTTGATCAGGTAATGCAGCTCTTCCCCAAAGCCCATTGCTTCCATTGAGGACACTTTGCCACCCTCGTGTATAGTATGGGACACCTATGTTGATACGACCTGCTGACATCGAACCTCTGAAATAGTGGTAAGCCCAGTCTGTATTAAGGTAACCTATTCCCCCATATGCTGCGGTATCGTAAACGTTCCACTGTATCAGTTCCGAGTCTTTACCTGTATCGTATAATGCCGCATTGTGACCCACATGATCATTCCAAGCTCCGTGCAAGTCATAAGACATTATATTGACGTAATCTAGATACTTAGTCACATCAAAAGATTCCATGCCACGCAATAAATAGCCCGATGAAGGGGCTGCAATAGTCAGCATGTAATGTATACCGTCTTGAGCTGAAGCTTTGTCTAATTTGTTACGTAGAACTTTCATGAGTTCTTGATACGAAGCCCACAAATGCTTACGCCTTGGTTCCATAAAGTCTTTATCATCTGGATTACCAGCACCTGCCATTGATGTAGGATATTCGTAGTCAATATCCAGGCCATCAAACTTATATTTTCGCATCATTTCAACGGCAGAATTTGCAAATTTTTCTATTCCTGCATGGTTTATAGAACCACTGGAATTGGTTGTCATAGTGTAAAAACCACCATCTGCAATACGTTTGCCGTCTTTATCAAAGTGACCTCCAGTTTCTGCCCAACCACCAATAGAGATCAACGTTTTTACATTGTGCCTTTGTTTGTATGTTGCTAGTGCTCCGAAGTGGCCTTTAAAGCCAAGAGAGGGATCAATATCCACATCAGGCCACGTTTTTCCAACTGCAACATTATTGGGGTCATTAACATCACCCACATTGACCTTGCCATTTGACCCAATACTTACGAATGCATAGTTAATATGTGTTAAATGCTGCCATGGAATATCTTTAACTAGGTATGAGGTTTGTGGATCATCTCCTGAGCGCCAGCTTGTAAAATAACCAATAACACGACGTGGATGGTCAGTACCCATTTTTTCACGCCCATTTTCGTCATATATTGTACAGTACGGGACATTGACGCTAGCCGTTTGGTATAAACCATCAGGACGACAAGAAGAAACCGTTGGGGCATCTTTTATTTCTAATTGCATCACTGATGAACTCGAAGATGCGCCTTGATTGTCTATTGCCTTCGCTACGATAGGCACAATGCCCGTAGCAGAAGCTCTGTAATCAAGAGTATAAGGCAAGCTGGTCACGACTCCAACTCTCTGACCAGAAACGTAAAACTCAACTTGTTCAACACGGCCATCATTATCTGTAGCACCAGATATAAACGTTACCGTATCACCCACATCAACGCTGTTAGCTGATAAAGTTAGATCAATAATTGGTGGCTCATTGCCTGGCTGTGCGTCACTAACATCAATGATTATGGTGCTTATGGTACTTTGGGCTCCTTTGTCATCATAGGCAATAGCAGTAATACTGTGATTGCCGGCTATCGCATTCCAAGTTGTTGAATAAGGTCTGGTTTTATCTTCGCCCAAACTTTGTCCATCAATAGAAAAGACGACTTTCTCAACCTTTCCATCTGAATCACTTGCATCGGCAGAGATCATGACAACCTCGCCCGTTTCTATAGAATCTGAAGGTTTTGGTGACGTCAATCCAACATTAGGCGTTTTATTGCTATCCCCGACACAGTTTCCAAGTTTCTTCCATTGCGACCACTCTCCGGAGTGAGTCTCTGGTGAGTCCCCTTTTGTCCAGTAATTTGCTTGATAAGCATAGCTCTGTTGCTGAACTTTCTGCCCACCTGTGTAGACGGTTGCCACATTCCAGTTATCTAAAAGTGTGCAATCAATTGCTGCGTAACTTTGGAAAGCAGCCAGACATGAAGCGCTAAGCAGACTGAGTTTAAACAAGTGCCTTTGGGCTCTTGATACCGATAAATGCATTCTAATTATCCTTTAAGTTATTGTTTTAATATTATTAGCTGATGTTTTTATCCATAAGACAACTTAAATTCCGTTGTGAAATAACTCTAGGTAAGAACACGATATTGTATAGATATAAATGTTATATCTATAAAACAACTCGCAGTTTTTTTGATTTAAGTGCAATATTTCAGCAGTAAATTTGCGACGAGAACATTGTGTCACTTTTGAAAAATAAACTTAAAACCTTATGTATTGGCAGCAATCCGGCCCATTTTTTTAGTTTTAAAAATCAGTAGGTGTTTGATTAAAATGACGCTTATATTCTCAAGAAAATTCGGAAACGATTTTTTTTCGCATAATAAAATACTAATATGCACTCATAGCCCGAGAGAAGGCTGAAGCAATATGCTTTTATTACCAGTAGAAGAGGAATGACAATGCAGTTTAGTTATGTTAACCATACTCAAATAGTCTTTGGGCAAGGTCAAATTCAATCATTACGGTCATCAATTTCACAAGAAGATAAAGTATTGGTGATATATGGTGGTGGTTCTATTAAACGAAATGGCGTGTACGATCAGGTACTAGCCTCATTAAAAAATCACCAATGGATAGAATTCTCCGGTGTTGAAGCCAACCCAACAATTGAAACGCTTGATAAGGCCGTCAACATCGTTAAGCAGCAAGGTATTAATTTTATCCTTGCTGTCGGTGGAGGATCGGTTATTGATGGCTCAAAGTATGTCGCAGCTGCTGCAAAATATGATGGTGATGGCTGGGATATACTAACTGGTAGCCACCAAGTTATTGATGCGACGCCTCTTGGGGCAGTTTTAACATTGCCTGCAACTGGGTCTGAGTCCAATATGGGAGCTGTAATCACCAAAGCAGCAACACAGGACAAGTTATCTTTTATGAGTCCACATGTGCAGCCTAAATTTGCTGTGATGGATCCTGATGTAATGAAAACGCTACCTGAAAAACAATTAATAAATGGTATTGTTGATGCTTGGGTTCATGTATGCGAGCAGTATTTAACGACTACTCATGGTGCAATGGTTCAAGATGGTTATGCAGAGACTTTACTAAGTACATTAAGAAAACTAGGTGAAAATTTTGACCAGCGTGATAGTGATGAGTGGCGTGCAAACCTTATGTGGTCAGCAAATCAGGCACTAAATGGATTAATAGGTAGCGGTGTTCCTCAAGATTGGGCCACTCATATGATAGGTCACGAACTGACTGCTTTATGGGGAGTTGATCATGCCCGCTCATTGGCAATAGTGCAACCTTCACTGTTACGTAATCAACTCCAATATAAGCGCTCGAAGCTTGAACAAATGGGTATCAATGTATTTGGCTTAGAGCAATCTGAAGATTTAGCTGAACGTACAATTGATGCAATAGAAAGTTTCTACCAAGAGATGAAGGTTTCAACAAAGTTGACGGAACATGGAAATAACAAACAACAAGCAATCGATACTGTTGTTAGCCAGTTAGAGTTACATGGCATGGGTGCCCTCGGCGAAAACCAAGCAATCTCTCTTGAAGCAAGTCGGCAAATACTTGTAAATGCGATTGCGTAAATTTATTAAAAAAGCAGCATTCGCTGCTTTTTTAATTTCACTGGTAATCATCTAATTTAACATTATTTAGACGTTTCATTTATTATTTGGTGCAGCGCTTCGCTTGACTGTTGAATCATGGTTAACAATTGTGATTGGGTATGCCGGTACGCTTCTATTGGATGCTCAGATTTTTCAATACTTACGCATATTTCGCAAAGTGCGTTGAGGCCTAAACTCCCTGCAGAGCCCTTCAGCTTATGCACTAGCGCCTTTACTTGCTTTGAGTTTGTTTCATCAAGTGCATCTTGTAGCGAACTCAATATTGAATTTGCAGTATCATCAAATATCTCTATGATTTCTCTCATCTTTTTAGACCCTAAAATTAAAACATCTTGTTCTATTATTTTAGGATTAATAACGCTATCTGCAGATAGTTCATTTTGCAATCTATGGTTATTCTGCCGTGTTAGTGTTTGACTTAGCATAGTATTTTCTATCATCTCAGCTAATGCATCTTTATCTAAGGGTTTAGGGAGAAAACCATCAAAACCTGCCGTTAGATAGCCCTGCACTTCCTCTTTATATACATGGGCTGATACAGCAATCATCTTAGTTACAGTGTCCCTTTTAAGTTGTTTTAGTATTACTAGTAGTTCTACGCCATTACAATCTGGAAGGTTTATATCCACCAATGCGATATCAAAACTACCCTGTTTATATAATTTTTGGGCTGAGCTGCCATCGGGTGCGATTTCGATATAATGCCCTAAGCTTTCTAAAAAACCCTCCGCAACCATACTATTTACTGGATTGTCTTCGACAAGCAGCACTCTAGCTGGATATTTTTCTCCAGATATAGGTTGTTTAGGTAGCATTTTTTCTCCATTTGGTAAAAAGATGCTGAAACTAAACTGACTCCCTTTACCGACTTGTGACTCTAGTCGTAATGTGCCACCCATGGCTTCCACAATCCGTTTACTAATGGCTAAACCCAGCCCTGTTCCACCTTTTGATTGAACTGCTCCTGATGCCTGAGTGAAGGCATCAAAAAGTGCTTTTTGATCATTTTTATCAATTCCAATACCAGTATCATTAACCACAAATAATATATTATCTGGATGCAGAGGATCTGGAGCTATACAGATATCTATGTGTCCATATTCAGTAAATTTAACCGCATTACTTACTAGGTTTGTTAATACTTGACTTATACGGGTAACATCGCCGTACAGGTAAAGATTGACGGAGTTATCAATTGAAGTTCTGATATCAATGTGCTTTTCAAGTGCCTTACTATCTAGTAACTGTTTAACCTCTTCAATCACGGCATGAATTGAAAAGTCAGTAGGCCTGATTTCCAAAAAACCCGCTTCAATTTTTGAATAATCAAGAATGTCATTTAGAACTGCAAGTAATGTTGACCCACTTCGATTAATGACTTCGACAAAATGACTTTGTTTAGATGTAAGAATTGTGTCTTTTAATAACCGAGCTGTTCCAAGTACACCGTTTAGTGGTGTGCGTATTTCATGACTCATAGTCGCCAGAAATGTTGATTTTGCTCGGTTGGCTTGTTCAGCTAAAGCTCTGGCCTTTTCATGGTTTACAACTTCTTGATTAAGGCGTTTATTGGCATTTTCTAGTTGATGGGTTCTTTCAGTAACAATTTCCTCTAGATGCTCTTTATGTTGTTGTAAGTCTCGCTTAGCTTGAGTTTCACTTTCTGCGACTACTTTAAGTGATTTCGCTGTGTCTCGTGCATCAACAATAGCCCTTCCCATATCAGCTAATTCATCGCTTCCTGTTACATGAATATCAATGTTTAGATGACCTTTAGCTATTGAAAGTAAAGCTGAGGAATATTCTGCTAATCGTTTAATCACTGAGATATAAACTAGTTTCCAGAGAATTATGGCAACAATCAGCATCCCAGCGACCGTTATTATAATCAAGCTTAATTGTGAGTACTGCAATGTTGTATGCAGCTTTTCGACTGACTGATTCGTAGCTTGGTTTGAGTCATCAATTAGTTTTGCTACTGTGCTATTTAAATCAGTAAATTGGATCAATGTATTTCGCAGTAGTATTTGTGCGGAATGTTCGCTCTGATAACGTTGAGCTAAGAACTCGAAAACAACGCTTCCTTGCTCTAATTGATTCAATAACTCAGCCATCTGACGAGAACGTGTGGGGTCTTCTACTGTTTTGACTCGGCGTTGCATTATATCTAGGTTATATAGAAACTCTTTCTCAATACTGTAAATTCGATCGATGTTAGAAGTTGTTCTGGTTTCCTCAATATGATTCAACACTTTAAATGCGAGTAAATGTAATTCGTGTAATCGCTCTGAACGGTCTAAGTCTACTTCTACTAACGTATCTAGTGCTTGATATACCTTTTCTGTTTGGTTAGCTTCAAGTAAGTTATAAATCTGAGTGACATTAGCTACAGCATTGGTACTTGTATTAGAAACTTGTGTGCCGGTGAGAAGTTCAAGCTCTGATGCTTGCTCACGCAACACCTCTGTTATCGAGGATAGCTTTTTCTCAAAAAACAGTTTTTCCTCTACGACGAGCCCGAGTTCACCCAAAGTGTTAATAATTCTTTGAAGATCGTTTTCTAGCCTAACAAGTAATGTCGAATCAAAGGAATCGGAACCTAATTGCTTAGTATGAGATAATAGCCTTTCTAATTGAGTAAATAGAATTTTTCCAGATTGTTGTCGTTCTTGCTCAGTTTTAGCGTTGGAGAGCGTTTGAACTGAGGAAATGATATGCGCACTTAGTTCAGATACTTGCCTTGCTTCGATCATAGAAGGTAGCGCTGAGTTTACCACTTGCCGTTCCGTTTTAGCGACCGAAGAGAAGCCCATGACTCCAATAACAGCAGAAATCAACACCAACATTGCCATAGCAACAAACGCAAATAATAATTTTTTACCTATACTGGCCTTTTCTAACAACATTTAGCAACTACACTTCTTTGCTCGTTGATAATAGGCTATATTCTGCAGTGTTTATGGACTTATTAGTAACGATATATCTCATGCTTTCAGTTTTCTCCTTTAAACGAACTTTGGCCGTTACGCTTTTTCTAATACCAATGTGGTCGAATCTAGCATCTGCTTTAGAGAGTCCAATCAAACTCTGCGTCTTGTACCCGCACCTTAAAGATTCCTACTGGCTATCAGTTAATTATGGCATGGTAAACGAAGCAACTAAACTTGGAGTCGAACTGAAAGTCTTCGAAGCAGGAGGCTACCCTAACAAACAAAAGCAGCAAAAGCAGATCGAAAATTGTCGTCTTTGGAATTCTGATGCAATAATTTTAGGTACTGTAGGTCCCGATCTTTATAAAAACAATATAAATCAACTTATTGGCAAAATACCAATATTTTCAATTGTCAATGCACTGACACTAGAAGAAAATGCTCAACAACTAAAAGGCCAGGTGGGAGTCGATTGGAATTTGATGGGACGCTATGTGGGGCAATATCTCAAAAATAAGCACCCTAAAGGATCAGGGATAACCAATATCGCATTGTTACTTGGCCCTAAATCTAGTGGTGGTACCATGCCTGTTATGGAAGGATTGCGGAGTGAAATTGAAAACAGTGATGTTCAAATAGTCGAATCTTACTGGGCAGACAATGATAAGGAGTTACAGCGTAACTTGGTCCAGAAAGCCATTGAGAGTAATGATATTGATTATATAGTGGGTAGCGCAGTTGCAATAGAAGCTGCGATAAGTGAACTGCGCACTGCCAATAAAGCCGATAATATTGGTTTAATTGCAACCTATTTAAGTCATGGAGTTTATCGTGGGCTACTACGTCAACGTGTAGAATTTGCTCCAACTGATAAAATGGTACAGCAGGGACGAATGTCTATTCAGCAAGCTGTGCACTATTTAAGGGGTCAACCATATCAATTAAAACAAACCCCTGACATCAAAGCACTCACACCCGAACATTTAGATCCGGTTGTTATATCAGAATCTTTGTCTCCCTCCGAGTATCGTCCAACTTTTTACATCAGCGATTAGGAAACATATCATGAAAAAAACCACGCGTATCATGCCTAAGTACAAGCACATAGCCCTAGTCGCTCATGATAATTATAAACCTGAGTTACTGCGCTGGGTCAATGAGTATAAAGTAAAACTTAAAAACCATACTCTTTACGCTACTGGTACTACTGGAGCGATGCTTAGTAAATCGACAGGATTAGCGATTAAAAGTATGATTTCTGGACCTATGGGTGGAGATCAGCAACTTGGGGCGCTGATCTCAGAAGGTAAAATTGATGTGCTTATATTTTTTTGGGACCCTCTTAATGCCGTCCCACATGATCCAGATGTAAAAGCATTACTTCGCATTGCAAGTGTTTGGAACATACCCGTCGCAGCCAACCGCGCCACGGCAAATTTTCTCATAGCATCAGATTTAATAGAGTCTGAGGTTTGCATTGAAATACCAGACTATCAAGCTTATCTGTCTGAACGTACAGTTGGTTAGGTAAAAGTAATTTATATTCTATGGGGCTCAATATAGATATCAGAATATTTTTCAATGGCTAACGATGAATGGTTAAGCAGGGTTGAAAGAAATGACTCATGGTTAGAAGAAGTTGTAACAATGTCGGAAACAAGTAAAGAGTTACCATATTTGGTCACGACGGCCGCTGCCGCTGGTTCGCCTTGAAGAAAACCCACATAAAGATCACAAGGCGGAGAAAATATAATCTGACTTAAGAACTCCACCACAAAAGCCTGATCTGTAGAACTGCCCCAGCGCTGGGATTGTAGCAACGAAAATATAACTGTTAAGCGGTGAAAATCCACTTTAAAAATTCCGTCTTCCGCATATTCTGAATTAATATTTGGCAGCACTTTTAATTGATAGCTAGTACGATTATTGGCATCAGATAAAAATAACGCTCTGCCTAACAAGCTCTCTTTAGTTGGAAAGTCAACATCAACATGCTGGCTGAACCATTGGTTTTTGATTTTAATGATCTCATTTAATGTGTGGTTCATATATTAGCTGAATAAGACTCAGTAGCAGACATGAGGTGAAGCTTAGCGACAAGAGCATGACGTAACAAGTGTTTTTAATTACATCTAAAGCTTCAAACTAGCATATTCTTTGCCAAACTGTTCTAATTCATAGAATCAAGAAGATAATTTAAGCAGATAAAATTATGTTAAGAAAAGTTGCATCAATAACCATGCTTTCACTCGGTCTGACAGCATGTGACAACAATGAAGTGGGCGATGTTAGCCTAGGCTTATTTACCTTAAAAGACATCAAAATAGAAAACCTTAAAGATGATATTGTGACAGGTGTAACCTGCCACATAGCTTCTGTAGAAGCCGATTTCAGTTTGGCCGACCCTAGTGATAGTTCTATTTCATGTCGACAAACCGGTGATATTACTGCAGATATGATCGATAAAATTGATAAGAGTAAATCCGGTGAGGTTGTATTCAGAAAGTCTAAAAGTATTTTCTTTAAGTCAATGAAAGTTAGACGTATCTACGACTCAGAAAATCAAACGTTACTCTATTTGTCTTACACAACTAAAGAAACCGAAGGTAGCTTCAAGCACAGCCTGTCTACAGTGCCATTGTGGGAAACTAAGGCTTATTCAGTCTCTGAAAAAACAAAATAAGCACAAGGGCCAAGTATTTAAATTTGGCCCAGCTTGATGTAAATAAAATAAAAGCAATCCTATTAGAATGTGATAAGATGCGCCAAAATTTCCAACCCTGCTCAAAAGATGAAATTTCCTGGACAACGTAAATCTAAGCACTACTTCCCCACTCACGCTCGAGATCCACTTGTCAACCAAATGAAGCAGACACCAAAGCTTTTTCGTCCGATTATAGTTGGTGTAGGTCAGACAATTGTTGATATTGAAGCTCGTGTAGACGATGACTTCCTTGCCAAATATGATCTAAGCAAAGGACATTCTTTGGTTGTTGAAGAAAGCAAGGCGGATGAACTGTATAAAGAGTTGATCAACCGAGAATTGATCACACACCAATATCCAGGCGATACAATAGGTAACACATTACACAATTACTCAGTACTTGCTGACAGTAAGTCTGTTCTGCTAGGTGTAATGTCTAAAAATATCGAGGTTGGTTCATTTGCTTATCGTTACTTATGTAGAACGTCCTCCCGTATGAACCTTAACCATCTTCAAATGGTTGAAGGCTCGATTGGGCGCTGTTATACACTAATCTCGAAAGATGGCGAACGTACCTTTGCGATAAATGAAGGGCATATGAATAAACTTCGTCCGGATAGTATCCCTGAGGAAGTATTTGATAAAGCCTCTGCCCTAATCGTTTCTTCTTACTTGATGAGAGGAAAACCCGAAGACCCGATGCCAAAAGCGGTAGCTAGGGCGATTGAAATTGCAAAGTCTAAAAATGTGCCTGTAGTATTAACTTTAGGAACAAAGTGGGTCATCGAGAGTAATGCTGATTGGTGGCAAAACTACATCAAAGAAAATATTTCAATCGTCGCCATGAATGAAGAGGAAGGGGAAGCACTTACCGGCGTAAAAGATCCTCTCCTTGCCGCAGACAAAGCATTAGAATGGGTTGATCTTGTGTTATGTACCGCTGGGCCAGTCGGTTTATATATGGCAGGATATACCGAAGACTCAGTAAAACGTACAACGGAGCTCCCTCTATTACCTGGTAATATTGCTGAGTTTAATAAGTACGAGTTTAGCCGTGCGATGCGTAAAAGTGATTGTAAAACCCCACTAAAAGTATATTCACATATCGGCCCTTACTTAGGTGGTCCATTAGAAATAAAAAATACCAACGGCGCAGGAGATGCAGCCCTATCGGCACTTTTACATGACATGGCAGCTAACAGTCACCATCAGATGAATGTCCCAAATTCTTCTAAGCATGATTGCCCATACCTAACCTACTCC
This sequence comes from Vibrio pectenicida, assembly GCA_024347015.1. GTDB lineage: Bacteria > Pseudomonadota > Gammaproteobacteria > Enterobacterales > Vibrionaceae > Vibrio > Vibrio pectenicida. The sequence goes on from AP024890.1 coordinate 935,858, forward strand.
TCTCTTTCTCAGATTTGTAAATATGCAAATCGTGTTAGCTATGAGGTTTTAACACAGCACTCTCCTCGACTTTCAAGAGCACTTCCTGAACGAGAAGATAGCTTAGAAGAAACATACTGGGATCGTTAATGGCCATACCACAGAGAGCGGTTTTATACGGCTCTCTGTGGTAAAATTTCACTTAGTACACTGCTATTTTGAAAAGTAAGCACCGCCTACCTTGTTAGCTTGATTTATATCAATCGTTTATTCCCATTTATTCCGATTCAGCATAGCTAAAGTATGCATAATTGATATATCTATAATTAGCAACTATTATTCATAGAGTTGTTACCATTCGCTCAGTCATTAATTTAGGTATTCACATGAATATTAAGAATAAGCTATATTCATTAGGTGCAGTCGCTATTCTCGGAGTTGCTTCGTTGCTGTTGACAAGTTCTCACTTTGCTCAAACCTCTGATCAACTCAATCAAGCAACTTTGTTAGTAGCAAAACTTGAAATTCGCCTGCTCAATTTGAGACGTAATGAAAAAGATTTTTTATTACGCAGTAATATGAAATATCTGGATAAATTTGGCAAGAATATGGATATTTTCCTTGGCTTAGAATCCGAGCTTTCTGCGGTATTAAATTCAAACGACTTACCGTCCAGTGATTCTGTAAGAGAAGATATCTTGAAATATCAGACTGGTTTTACCAAGTTAGTAAATGCGTATGACACACTGGGGTTAAAGCCCGATGAAAAACTACGAGGAAATTTAAATAATGCGCTTTCTTCGATTAAACCATCATTATCCAGTGATCAATTAGTGAGTTTACTTGAATTTGAAACTGGTGTAGCGGGAGGAGAAGTTAAAGAAAATCTATTACCCTATAACTCCACCCAAGTACTTGCAGCAGCAAAAGATGTAGTGGCTCAGAAACAAGCAATTGGCCTCAAGTATAATGAAGGTATCTTAGGTGAAGTAAGAGGCTTATCACATAGTGTTGAAAAGCAGTTCAATACATTCGCTGCTGCTTTGGCGGAACAAAGTGAAGCAACTCAAAAAAGTCTAATAGCTACTAAACAAGGTGTTAGTATCGCTGTAATGATATTTATTCTTGGGTTTATATTCCAGATATCTCGCTCTATCAATCAACAAGTAGCTGCTCTACTAAACATCATTCAAGAAATTGCTCAATCTAATAACGTTACCTTACGTTCACAACTTGAAGGCAATAATGAGCTTGTTTCGATAGGTACTTACTTTAATCGTTTACTTGATAAACTTGAAGCGCTTATTTCTGGCACGCAAGCCAAGTCATCAGAGTTATCTCAAAGTACACAAAGCATGCATAACGAATTGCAAAGTGTAATTAAACAGTTCCATGTTCAAGCGGACCACACTTCAACTATGACTATCTCAGTACAAGAGATGGTATCGACCATTAATGAGATATCAGAGAGCACAGCTGTCGCTGTTGAAGGGGTTCATCAAGCCTCCCTCAATGCGAAGAATGGACGCTCAGTCGTTGAGGAAACCGTAAGGAACATCGGCGAGTTATCTCAAATTCTATCCGACAGTCAGGGATCTATCAGTTCGCTAAACAACCATGTCGATAAAATCGGAGATGCTGTAAATATCATCCAAGGTATTGCAGAGCAAACAAATTTACTAGCTTTGAATGCTGCAATTGAAGCAGCTCGTGCTGGGGAGCAAGGACGAGGCTTTGCTGTAGTGGCAGACGAAGTTCGAGCATTGGCAAGTCGAACACACCAATCAACTGAGGAAATTACCAAAGTTGTAACAGATATTCAGACTCAGATGGCTACGGTTGTTACCAATATTGATCAATGTAATGAACAAGGACAGCAAACATTAACTGCATCAGAAACACTAGATGATAGTCTCGGCCAAATAATTACTGACATGACTAATATTCAAGCTAACTCGGAGCGGATTGCTTCTGCGATTGAAGAACAAGGAAGTGTTATGAATCAGGTCAGTGATTCTATCACTGAGTTAAATACCATATCAGAAGGTAATATGCACTCAGCGCAAAATTGCCTTGGAGAGGTTGATAAGCTTTCTCTCCAAGCTGGTGACATGGACCAAGCGGTGGCTGAGTTCCGTACATCAAAATAATTTAAAAGTTATATCTATATTAAGGCGCTTCACTTTTTGAAGCGCTTTTTATTTTCGAGTGATAATTGGTTAACTCAATTGAATACAGTTTGCTCTGCTCTCATGGCACATTGTATTTTTGAGCAACCCAACCGCTGATTCCCATCCGTATACAATTTCAGGAATTTGAGTACCACAAGGTGCCTTCCAAATCCGCTCTTGAACAAACTCTCCACCTAGGTATTCACAAAATCTGACAGCCCTATGATTACTTTTGATGACATGTAGATAAACCCCATTATTAGGAAAATATTTCACAACCCATTGTGCTAACTGAGATATCAGTTTTATACCTAGCCCTCTTCCCAGATAGTTAGAATCGACATGTAGAGCGTCAATGAAGGTTCCCTTTTCAAAATCATGATTACCAAACGCACAAATAAAGCCACATAATAAGCCTCCTTCTTCAAGCATTAAAACATGTTGGTTAAAGGGGGGATTGATTAGGCGAGTTTGCCAAATAACTCGCCTTTCAGCCATTATTTCATGATCAAGATATTGTGGTGCTAAAAAACCTGGATAGAACATTTTCCAGCTTTGTGTGTGCAGTGAAGCAATGCGCTCGTAATCGCCATATACAGCCACTTTAAAATCCATGTATTAAACCCTGTTATATCCTATAAAGACAAATCATCCATATTGAACATTGAAGCATTACCAAAACTGCTAGGTAAACTGCATCAGCTGTCAATTTTAGTCAACATTATAGCGTTTAGAAACATAAGGAGGTGACAAATGAACGTCAATACTTTGAAATTGAGTCTAACGTCTTAAATTCAGTTTAGGTAATGGTAATTTAGCTTATTTACATAGAATAACTTGCACGAGATAACTAATTTTTAGCAATTAATATTATATTCTTGATAAAGAAATAAACATCATTAATTTTTTCAATCACTATTCATGATTTTAAAAGTGTAGCCAGTCACTGATTCGTTTTTCTGATGAGTTACCAATAGAGATATTATATTGAATCAATTGCTTGTAAAATTAAGTCTTTATTATATAGGATATAATATCCCTATAACTTAAAAAATAATATAAAATATAGTCGGTATGTATTTTAATATAGGAATATAAACATTGGTTTAATTGAATAGCTTTATTACTTTATTTTAGTCACATATGATTATTAAAAAAGCGAGAGGATAACCTCCCGCTTAATAAAATATTTGATACATCACTTCACAAATTTTTGGATAATTTGATCGACCTCACCACTGGCTTTCATCTCAGAAAGTATTTTATGATACTGAGATTTAAAGTCATCTTTGAACGGGAATTTACCTGCTTTAGTAGCGATACCAAGGAATCCTTGCTCTGAGCTTATAGTCGCCCCTTCAACTATACTCTGTCCGTTGTACTTACCTTCTTTTTGAAGCTTTTTCAATTCCCACTGTATTGATAATGCATCATTCATGTAACAATCAACACGTCCGGCAATAAGTTTAAGAAGATTTTTTGGGGTTCCTTTGGTTTCCGATAGCTTGATTTTTCCCGCTTTAACAGCAGCTCTGAATTCATCTCCACCGGCTGAGAAGCCCGAGTTATTGCCTATGGTCAAGCCCATATAGTCACCTGGCCAATTTGGTTTCGGTGAACTTAATACAGACTTTTGACAAACCACAACGAGTTTTTCATCCAATATAGACATATCATATTCCATATATGGACGCTGCTCAGGTCGTTTGTATGGAGGGTAAAGAGCAAAGCTTTTTCCTCCTTCAATTTCCAATAAGCCCCGTTTCCATGGCACCCCTTTAATAGTTACATTGTATTCAGGCATTTTAGAAAAAATACTTTCTAATACAACTGTATAGATCCCTGTCATACGTCCACTGTCTACGTAAGAATAAGGGGGGTAAGAATCGTCCCCATATATCACTACGTTGGTTTTTGCAAAAACTGATGTAGACGCTAAAACTGTACAAAGCAAAGCTAGGGTTTTTTTCATAGTGACTCCGGCACTGTTCCTTCAGTATTAATAAAATAAGATACTATCGGTAAGTAATAGTGCATGGTTAAGTTAAGTCAAGCTGATAAATATTGTGTCTATGTTGAAGAAAAACATGCATCTAATGTAAGTAGTTGATATTTAATGCTTTTTAATAGTATGCATTCAAGGTGAAATACTGTTCCTAGATAAGAATTGTTGCTAAATGTTAGTACTTTAGTTTGCATTTACTTTAATGTATTCGTTTTTTCTTCGTCCAAAAAAGTACATTTTTAATCATTTAATCGACAGCTGGAACTCAATACAGTTAATGGGATTTCCGTTTAATTCTGCGTAGTTTGAAACCAGATCGATAGGTTTAAAACCATTTGCCAATAATACTTTTTGCGAAGCCAGGTTTGTTGTTGATGCATATGCAACCAGCTCCAAGATCTCTAACTTTTCAACAATTCGTGTCATATTCGCCACTGCAAACTTTGCTAAACCACGATTTGTGAAATTTTTACCAACCCGGTACCCTATATGACCGAGCTTTTTCCGATAATCAACGTTAGAAACATTTACTCGACCAAGTATAATTCCGCTATCATCAACGATTAACATTGGGATTAACGTTTTGGCTTTATATTCCAGCAAAAATAACTGGATGTGTTCTTTGACTCCTTCTAAAGAATAAAAATCAATTTCTCGAGAGGGGATCATAGATTCAAACCATTCTTTATTTTGAAGTTCGAATTGCAAAAGTTGTTCACTCCAACCTTCAGAAAGTAACTCAAGATGCATATCAAATCCTTTTGCCTAACAAATTTATCTATTGGGTCGTTTGTGCTTTCCTCGGTTAGAGTGGATTTTAAACTGGGCTTTTAACTTACGTTTTGCTGCAGAACGACTATTACTGCTCCTACCTTGGTTACACTCAGACTCTTGCTTTACTTCTTTGCTTGGTTCAAAACCTTGCAGCCATTCTTGTGGTAAACGTGTATCCAAGAGGCTTTCTATTGCTTCAAGCAAGTATTCTTCATCCTTACTCATCAAGGATATAGCTAAACCCTTTTGACCAGCACGACCTGTGCGGCCGATACGATGTACATAGTCCTCTGCTTTGTATGGCATGTCGAAGTTTACGACCTGACCTAATTGATTGATATCCAACCCTCTAGCAGCAACATCAGTCGCGATAAGCGCTCTAACTTTACCCGATTTAAAATCATCTAGCGCCTTTTGACGAGCTCCTTGGCTTTTATCGCCGTTAATGGATGCCGAGTTAATCCCGTCGAGTTTAAGCTCTTTTACTAGTATATCAGTACCCTGTTTGGTCTTTGTAAAAACCAGTACTTGATGCCAATTACGAGAGCCTATCAAATACGCCAGTAACTCAGCTTTTCTTTTTTTGTCTACTGGATAAATCATCTGTTTAACGGTTTCAGCCGTGCTATTAGATGGTGTGACTTGAATTTCAGTAGGTTTATCCATTAATCGGTGTGCAATAGTTTTGATTCGCTTATCAAAAGTCGCTGAGAAAAACAATGTCTGCCGCTCAGGATTGACATGCTTCAAAATACGTTGGATATCAGGCATAAAGCCCATATCTAGCATACGGTCTGCTTCGTCTAAAACTAAATGCTTGGTTTTTCTTAAGTTAATGTTTTTACAATATAAATGGTCAAGAAGCCGACCCGGCGTTGTAATTAGAACATCACATCCTTGCTGTAGATTGCGAGTTTGAACATTGATGCTGGTTCCACCATATGCAGTCACAATCTTTAACTGAGTCGATTCGGCATAAGAAGTCAGGCTGTCGAATACTTGCTGCGCCAGCTCGCGTGTTGGCACAATGACCAATGCTAACACATCATTAGACTGTCGATCTCGACTCGCTTCTTTTTCTAGTAGTTTATTCAACAGCGGCAGACCAAAGGCTGCTGTTTTACCTGTCCCAGTTTGTGCACCCGCAAGCACATCTTTTCCTTCTAATACAAGAGGGATAGCTTGCTCCTGAATTGGTGTTGGAATGTTGAAACCTAATTTATCTAACGTATTAGTTAGTACTTGAGATAAGCCTAACTGGTGGAATGAAGGCATGGTAATTTTCCAGATCAAACGGGGTTAGGATTCTATCAAAATATTTTCGATGCGTTTAGTCTAAAACATCGAAAGTAGCTTTCGAAGGTTCAACGTAGTGTTGTTTAAGCGTTTCAAAATAGAGATATGATAAAAGCACAAAACCAGCGTTTTTCACTGGCTTCTTATCGAGTTCTAGGTATAAAAAGTTATTAGTTAAAGTTTTCTTCAGTTCGTTCATTAGTTTCCTGTTCATAATCTGACAGGTTAAACCCAATTTCCATAGCATCTAACAATTCAAGACATTCATCGAGTTGAGTAAGATTTACCTTTATCAACCCATAAATATGTAAACTATTAACTACAGGTTTGAACAAAAAAATGTACATCGGGCTTGTAATTATCCTAAGTAATTTGCAGAATGCTTCTATTCTAGGAATTTAAGATCGAATTTGTTATAGATATAAATCTTAATATTTCAACACAACAACTGTAAAGAATTATATACATGAACAAGTCGAAAGTATTGGGTAGCACTTTGATCATTGCCGGAACCACTATCGGTGCTGGTATGCTTGCTCTGCCACTAGCCTCTGCTGGGATAGGGTTTTCTGCATCACTAATCATTATGTTCGCGTTATGGGCACTTATGTCATATACCGCATTATTGATGGTTGAATTACACCAACATGCCGATTCGAGAGCTACTTTACATACTCTCGCTAAACAGTTTCTGGGGAACAAAGGAAAATGGGTCGCTAGCTTCTCTATGCTCTTTTTATTCTATTCACTTTGTGCTGCTTACATTGCAGGAGGAGGCGCTCAGTTTGGCGATCGTCTAGCTTATTTCACCGGCTTAGAGTTAACAGCTACATCATCGACTATATTATTTACTTTTGCCGTCGCCTCAGTTGTGATCATAGGTACCAGTACGGTCGATAAAGTCAATCGTATTTTATTTGCCATCAAACTGGTTGCCATGGCCATAGCGCTAAGCTTTCTTGCACCCAATGTCACTGAATCGTATTTACTCAGTATGCCAATTGAACAAGGCTTAATTGTTGCTGCTATTCCGATAATTTTCACTTCTTTTGGGTTTCACGGTAGTATACCTGCGATAGTCAACTATCTAGACGGGAATACTCCATCATTACGCAAAGCCATCATTATCGGCTCCTCCATCCCCCTACTAATTTATGTTTTCTGGCAAATTGTGACTCTCGGAGTCGTAAGTCAAGAAGCATTAATTGATAACCAAGGGTTAAGTGGACTTATCACAACCTTATCGACCAAAGTCCATCAATCAAGCCTTAGCCAAACTATCGGTGTGTTTGCTGACCTTGCATTATTAACTTCGTTTTTGGGTGTTAGTTTAGGGTTATTCGAATTTTTAGGGGATAGCTTTAACAAGCAAAATGCGCCTTCTAATCGAATTGTCATTGGTTTAATAACCTTCTTGCCGCCGATGGGATTTGCGCTCTTTTATCCACAAGGTTTTATTATGGCTCTTGGGTATGCGGCTATCTCTCTAGCTATACTCGCTATTTTCTTGCCTATTTTGATGGTCAAAAAAGCTCGTGTTATTGATAATAGCCAAGCAAGTTATCAAGTGATGGGGGGTAATCTAGGCTTGCTGGTTAGCGGTACTGTAGGGGTTGTAATTATTACAGCTCAAATTCTTATTACTAGCGGCGTTATTCCTGCTCTCGGCTAGCAATTTTAGGTTAACAAGTAGCGGCAGCCTAGTGCTGCCTTTTTTATTTTCATTTAACTTTATTTTGCAAAAAGTGATTTTGAGTGTAATTTTTTCCGAGTCTTACCTTTCTTATTAACCAAAGAAAAAGTATTTGAAGAGGTTGATATGAAAGTTAAGTCAAAGATAGTCGTTTCTGCTCTAGCTTTAACTGCGGCCCTAGTATCATTTTTTGGCACAGCGAAAACCGAAGTTAAAAAAGAAACAAGTAATAGTAACTATGAAATTGCAACCTTAGCTGGTGGATGTTTCTGGTGTACTGAATCTGATCTTGAGAAGTTAGATGGCGTTATTGATGTGGTGTCTGGATATTCAGGCGGTGAGCTAGAAAACCCGACATACAAGCAGGTATCTTCAGGAAATTCAGGTCATATTGAAGTCATTGAAGTGAAGTTCGATCCAAAGACTGTCAGTTATGAACAGGTACTTGACCAGTTTTTCCGTCATATAGACCCGACAGATAGTAAAGGTTCCTTTGTTGATCGTGGTCCACAATACCGTCCAGCCATTTTTTACCATAGCATTGAACAAAAGAAAATTGCTCGAGACTTTATGGATGAAATCGACAACCTCGGTATTTTTAAGAAACCTCTCAAAACTGAACTGACCGAATTCTCAAAATTCTGGCCAGCTGAAGCTTATCATCAAGACTACTACAAGCATAATAAGATTCGCTACAACTACTATCGTTACGCCTCAGGTCGCGATCAATATCTAGATGATATCTTTGGTGATGACCGAGAAAAGAACCCTATAACACTCCGTCAATTGATTGATAAACACAATGTAGTTGCCAACATTAAGCCCTACAAAAAACCTTCAAATACAGAAATAAAGGCCAAGCTTACTGATTTGCAGTATTACGTAACCCAAAAAGAAGGTACAGAAAAAGCCTTTAAGAATGAGTATTGGGATAACAAGCAAGATGGCATTTACGTAGATATCGTCTCGGGTGAGCCTTTGTTCTCCTCAACAGACAAATATAAATCTGGTACAGGTTGGCCAAGTTTTACTAAGCCAATCAATGAGGGGTATATAGCTGAAAAGACAGACTACTACCTTGTTTATCCTAGAACTGAAGTACGAAGTAGGTTTGCGGATTCACATTTAGGGCATGTGTTTAAAGATGGACCTGCACCTACAGGCTTGCGCTACTGCATGAACTCCGCTGCAATGAAATTTATTCCTAAGGAAGAATTAGAACAACAAGGCTATGGCGAGTACTTATATTTGTTTGATAGTTAAGTATTTATAATTAAGGCCTTACTGAATTATTATCATGTAAGGCCTCTTAAGCACATTATTCAATGGATAATGCGTCTACTTCATTACACGAGCTTTAAAATTCTTACCTTTCATCTTTCCGTTTTGGAGTTGTTTAAGAGCTGGTTTTACAAGCTCATGCTCGACCGCAACATAAGACACCATAGATAAGATTTTTATCTTACCTATTTTCTTTCCGTCCAAACCGGCTTGCTTCGTTAGTGCACCTAAAATATCACCAGCTCTAACTTTTTGTTTTTTTCCACCCAAGATTTGGATCGTTTGCATCTTGGGGTAGAAAGGTTTTTCAAGCGGTTTTTCAGGTAAGGTGGCTGGAGATATTTCAATATCCATGTATTCATCAATTCGTGCAACACGGTATGATTCTTTTTCACTGTAAAAGCTGTAAGCAACACCTTTTGCACCAGCACGACCTGTTCGACCAATACGGTGAACATGAACTTCTGGGTCACGAGATAACTCATAGTTAAATACTGCATCTAAATTGTCTACATCTAACCCGCGAGCTGCCACATCGGTAGCAACTAATATGGAGATACTCTTATTCGCAAACATAGTAAGTGATTGTTCTCGATCGCGTTGTTCCATATCGCCATGAAGTTCTACAACACTAAAACCGCGATAGACAAGCTCATCAGCTACATTCTGAACTTCCTTTTTAGTATTACAAAATACCACTGAAGACTCTGGTTTATGTGTTAGAAGTAATGCTTCCAGTGCTTCATCTCGATCTTGTCGTGTCTCAAGTTGGTAGAACTGCTGTTCAATGGTTGTAAGTTGATGTGTCGATTCAACTTTTATCATTTGCGGCTCTTGCATAACTTTGGCTGCTAGAACCTCTATATTTTCTGGAAATGTCGCACTAAATAATAAGGTCTGCCTTGCTTTAGGTGCTTGCTCAACAATTGCATCGATAGCGTCTTCAAATCCCATATCTAACATTCTATCGGCTTCATCTAGTACTAATGTGTTGATCTCTTCTAAATTTATTCGACCTTTAGATAGATGGTCTAGAATACGTCCAGGTGTCCCCACCAGTATGTGAGCGCCATGCTCAAGGGATCCAATTTGCGGGCCCATAGACATACCACCACACAAAGTTAATACTTTGATATTATGGATACCTCGGGCAAGTAAGCGTATCTCTTGTGCAACCTGATCCGCCAATTCACGGGTGGGACAAAGAACCAATGACTGAACACGAAAGCGCTTAACATTGAGGTTGCTTAATAGGCCAAGAGAAAAGGCTGCGGTTTTACCCGAACCTGTTTTACCCTGTCCTATAACATCATTTCCTTGCAAAACAATAGGTAATGTTCGCTGCTGGATAGGCGTCATTTCGATAAATTTTAAACTATCGAGTGTTTCAATTAATTCAGGTTTTATATTTAGACTTTTAAATGTGTTTGTCACAGGGAAACTCTCAAAAATAGCCAACGGGTAGGATTTGTGTTGACCGTTCAAAGTAAAAAACCGCTTCGGACGAGAAGCGGTTCATGTAATCGTTAGCTAAGCTCAAACTCTAGCGAATACCATGCAGAAATTCATAACGTGTGGCTGGATTACTCTTAAAAATACCACCAAGAGCTGTAGTCGTCGTTTCGCTGGTGGCATCCATAACACCTCTTGATTTCACGCAGTAGTGAGTGGCATCGATAGTCACTGCAACATCATCTGATTCAAGCAAGGTTTGCAATGCGACTAAAATCTGCTGGGTCATTCTTTCCTGAACTTGAGGGCGCTGAGCGAAAAATCGCACAATACGGTTAATCTTAGATAAGCCGATGATTTTTCCTCTAGGAATGTATGCAACGGTTGCGCGTCCATCAATGGTTACAAGGTGGTGTTCACAAGTGCTAGTAACAGTGATGTCTTTTACACGCACCATCTCACTCATATCCATCTTATTTTCGATAACAGTAATCTTGGGGAAATTTGAGTAATCTAGGCCAGAAAAAATTTCATCAACATACATTTTTGCGATTCGATGTGGCGTTTCTTCAAGACTATCGTCTGTAAGATCAAGCTCAAGCAGAGTTAGAATTTCACGCATATGATGCTGAATTTTTTCTTTCTTCTCTTCTCGACTAATCTGGTTCGGTTGCATTGGCGTCTCTAGACCACGATTTTCTAACGCCTTTTTTACCAATATTGCGGATTCACTCAGATCTGACATCCTACTTCCTCTCAAAGTTTGTTTGCCGTTTCAACATCAAACTACTACATGTGTTGCTCCAAAAATAATTCACTCGCCTGGAGTGGCTACGGTTCCCAGCAAAATAAAAGTGGGGTAGCTTTTTCGGCTGATAAGGATACTCGTATTTTTACTGAATTACACCCATATTTTATCCGTGGCTATTATTGTGACTACAATTATGTGTGATACCATAATCACTACCAAATTGAGTGTGAAACCAACAAAATTTAGGGTTAATATGATGGGTTGCTGCGATGCACCGGGCTTAATGCCAATTGATGACGCGATAAACAAAATGTTATCGTCAATCAAACCACTTCAGACTAGTTTCCCCCTCCCCTTAATCGACGCCATTGGCTACGTTATTGCAGAGGACATCTACTCTCCTATTTTCGTTCCACCTTTCGCAAACTCTGCGATGGATGGGTTTGCTGTTCGCATTGCTAACTTAAGCAGTAACAACTACTTACCTATATCGGGAACATCTTATGCAGGACAGCCTTTTAATGACCTTTGGCCTGAGCATACCTGTATTAGAATTATGACAGGGGCGCAAATCCCTCATGGTTGTGATGCTGTCATTATGCAAGAAAACGCCACGGTGACGGAGCAAGGTGTCATATTTGAACAATCTAATATCAAACCACAGAATAACATTCGTCCTAAGGGTGATGATATCTCTCAAGGTGACTTGGTTGTAGCGAAAGGTTCTCGACTGACAGCACGTGATATCCCGATGATCGCAACTTTGGGCATCAGCCATGTAACTGTGCTGTGTAAACCACGTGTGGCCTTTTTTTCAACCGGTGATGAGCTTGTTTCACTTGGCGAACCTCTCAAAGCAGGGCAAATATACGATAGTAACCGCTATGGTATAAAACCTTTGATTGAAAATTTTGGTTGTGAAGCAATTGACCTTGGCATTATTCCAGATTGCCCAGTCGAGTTAGAAGCAACCTTCAGGAAAGCTCAATCTAAGGCTGACGTTGTTGTTACCTCTGGTGGTGTTAGTGTAGGCGAGGCAGATTACACCAAGGAAATATTACTGAATTTAGGAAAAATTGATTTCTGGAAGCTCGCCATCAAGCCGGGTAAACCATTCGCTTTTGGAACGTTACCAAACGCTTTGTTCTGCGGACTTCCTGGCAACCCTGTCTCTGCTGTCGTTACTATGTATGTTTTAGTCCAACCTCTTTTAGCAAAATTAGCTGGGCATACTTACTGGCAAAAGCCTGAATCTATTCCTGCAAAAACACGCTCTGTTTTTAGAAAATCACCAGGACGTACAGACTATCAACGTGCTATCTACAGCATTGAAAATGGTCAGTTTTTTGTTGAAACTACTGGAAATCAAAGCTCCGGGGCTTTTCGTTCGATGAGTTTAGCCAACTGTTTTGCCGTTCTTGAACAAGATCGTGGTCATATTGAAGTGGGTGATACGGTCAATATTCAATTGTTTAATTCTTCACTTTATTAGGAAACAGTTTGACCATTCTTTCTGATCAGGAAATGCTGCGCTATAACCGTCAAATCATTCTTAAAGATTTTGATTTTGAGGGCCAGGAAGCACTAAAGCAAAGTACAATCCTTGTGATAGGCATCGGCGGCCTTGGTTGTGCTGCCAGCCAATATTTATCTGCTGCTGGAATCGGCTCTTTAACCTTGGTTGATGATGACATTGTTGAACTGTCTAACCTACATAGGCAAGTATTGCATCAGGATATAAATCAAGGACAATACAAGGTTCATTCTGCTACAGATTCACTCAAACAACTCAATCCGTATTTAAATATCCGCCCTATTGCTAAGCGCTTAGACTCCTTAGAACTTGAATCTGAAATCAAACAACATACTTTGGTTGTGGATTGTTCAGATAACCTTGAAACACGAAATCAACTTAATAGCATTTGCTATAAGCTCAAAGTACCCTTGGTGTCGGGAGCTGCAATAAGAATGGAAGGACAAGTTAGCGTCTTTACCTATAAAGATGATAACCAACCATGTTATCAGTGCTTAAGTTCACTAATCGGAAACACAGATTTGAGTTGTGTAGAGTCCGGTGTGATGTCCCCTATTGTTGGTATTATTGGAACAGTACAAGCATTAGAGGCGATTAAAGTCATTGCAAGATTCGGCCAATCAAAACAAGGAAAAGTTTTGCATTTGGATGGTATGAGTATGTCGTGGAGAGAGATGAATCTAATCAAGATAGTCCACTGTATTGTATGTGGTATGGAGTCTAGTTAAGTCACAATACCTGCCTTGCTTAGCCCTGTACAAACGCAAAATAAACAGATTTATAAAGGAATATTTATGTCACCAATTGTTACACCAAAACAGGTACAAAAACTACGTGAGACTGGAAGACTCATTATCTTGGACGCTAGTATCGACTTTCAGGTACCATCGACTCCACCCAATGATAAACATAATATTATTCCTGACGCCATTCGTTTTGATTACGATAAAGTCTTTTGCGATCCTAGTTCTTTACTACCACATATGATGCCTTCAGAGGAAAGGTTTAATAGCCTTGCTCGTGGCATTGGCATAAATCAAAACTCCATTATTGTTGTTTATGATAATAGCGGTACTTTTGCTTCACCTAGGGCTTGGTGGATGTTTAAAGCGCTGGGGCATGTCGAGGTGTATATCCTCGATGGTGGCCTGTCTGAATGGAAGAATGAAGGTCTAGAGACAGTGACCTCATATCAAAACACTTTTTCTAAGGGCAATTTCAGTGGACAGTTACACCCCAGTTATTTTGTAGACTCTAATTTTATCTTGAACAATATAGATAATTCCAGTTGTCAGATCCTTGATGCTCGCTCACATGACCGCTTTAATGCAAAGGTTACTGAACCAAGGGGTGGTATCCGCTCTGGTCATATTCCAAATTCTGTATGCCTGCCTTTTTTGCAGTTAATCGATGGTCATAAGCTCAAATCCCCTACAGAACTCAAGCGGATTCTGTTGAATACGATGGACCATAATAAAACACAATATGTGTTTAGTTGTGGTTCTGGTGTCACAGCAGCAATTATTTTAGTTGCAGCGCAGATTGCAGGTTATCAAAACCTATCTATATATGATGGATCTTGGACTGAATGGGGAGCAAATACAGATTTGCCGATTCAAGGCTAAATGTTACATTAGTCAGACATAAAGCTTCCTCCAACGCAACTTTTCAAATTTTAACTGCGATTACATTATCGTATTAGGTCAACAGGAGAAACAACCATGTTTACCGGGATTATTTCCTCAGTAGCAGTGATCCAGCATATCGAAGATCACGGTGGGATTCGAACATTTGAGATAGAGTTTGAACAAGACTTTTGCCAAGATCTCAACATAGGTGCAAGCGTTTCCGTTGATGGGGTATGTTTAACCGTGACTGCGCAACAGTCACCAACGAGAGTCGCATTCGATGTAATGCTACCGAGCATTAAGATCACCACGCTTGGAACTTGTGAGGCTGGTTCAAGAGTGAATGTTGAGCGAGCTGCCAAAGACGGTGTAGAGATTGGTGGCCACCCTCTTTCAGGACACATTGATGGTAAAACTACAGTTAACCAAATAGAAGTATTAGAAGAGAATTATCGTCTTAGGTTGGATTTGCCTTTACTACTCAAGCCCTATATTTTTTCAAAAGGGTATATTGCTATTAATGGTGCGAGTCTTACGGTCTCAGAAGTTAATAAGTCCGCCAATTGGTTTGAAGTTTGGCTCATTCCTGAAACCCGACGCCAAACGACACTTGGAAAAAAAACCGTGGGTGATTACGTCAATATAGAGATAGAACGTGGTACTCAAGTTGTCGTCGATACGATCAAAGACACGCTGAATGATGCATTAGGCTCTCTCCTACCTGACTTTGAACGTTACCTAAATACTAAAAATATCGATATTGATTCACTTGCAGGCAATACAGTTCGCCACCTAGCTAAAAAATAAACTCCACAACTAAAAAGCGCCAGCAATATACTGGCGCTTGGTTTCTTTGTTAATACAGAGCTATTAACGATATAAGCCAATATCTTTTTGCATATGACCAGACATATCACTTGCGTAGTAAGCGTGAGGTGTATTGTCAGTAAAAAGAATATCTACTAGGTGTGCAATCAATCCTTTGAATGTTACCGAATAGGTTTTTCTGTCCATAGAGATAGGAGCTTCAATAGTTCCAATACTTATTGCTTGTGTCATGAGTGCCTCTCTATAAATCGTATAATTTGTTTCGATGGGGAAATATTAAGCAATATTTCGATGTTCAAAAAATGACAAATTTTAGCGATTCAGATTAGTTTTTATAATGGAACAATTCGTTAACATTACCAATTAATAAAATGCAGATAAAATGCAGATAAAATGCGAAACTACGATTAAATAGCTAAATTCAATGCATAAAATATCGTCAGAATGACTATAAAAAATCTGCGTTTACAAGTCATTTACATACAATAAATGTAAAATAAATTTGCAACATTACTTATAAAACTACTTTTACAGGAAGTGAAGACTAATTTGAGGGAAAAATACAATAAATAAACACCCGTATTAACTCAACCATCATTTAGAAAAATTATTAAATGCTGACAAGTAGGTATAAAAAACATCATGAATGAAAGCTTAATGGGGATGGTTTCTCCCCATTAAAGCTTATGCTTGGTTGTCATACTACCCCAGACGGAATAAAGTACACTAGTGCAGACCATACGCCTACCCAGCTAACTACAACCACAATATCGAACCAATTTCTCTTTAACATAGGTTCCCCCAAATAACATTAGCCCAATCAGAACTTAGCAACCTTTGTGCCACCAATTCTGTTGTGTTAATTGAGGTCTATTAAGTTCATCTGGCCTATCGGTAAGAAGATCTATAAAGCAATCGGTCATGGACTTATCCGTCACGATTTCCTCTCCAGACATATTTAACAAGGCTTCATATCCCTCCTTCCCTTTCATCGTATAAGCGGAAGAACTTCCGAGGTAAAATACATTAGGATCAATTGCTTGCCAGCCAAACTGAGGTTTATATATTTCTAGATCTACAATCCTCTGCCCTATCTGAGCATGGCTTAAATACTTAAAGTTAAGATTGTAAGTATAGGGGTAGGAACCATCACCAGTACCATTTACGCCATTATTGAGAGCATTGTTTATTGAGCCTTCAAGTGCAGCGGCAATATCCTTCCCTTTGACTTTATAAACACCTACGGGAACGGCAAACGGAAGTAATTTTCCGGCAATATCAGCTACGGAAACATCACCTTGGTGAAGTGAATTTCTTACACCACCAGCGTTGTGAATCGCGAATTCCACACCATAACCAAGTTTCTGCATCGAGTAAGCAAAAGATTCAGCGACAAGCGGCGCCAATTCACTGGCACCAATATCATCAGGGACTCTCACATGTCGCATAGGCTGTTTTGCTGTTGCAACAATCTGATGCTGCAACTCTCGAACTCTAGGCAAATACTTATTATTTAATATTGACTGGACATCTTGATCTTTTTTGCAAACATTAACATTTGGGTGACTATCGATAAACTGACGAACACGGTTATAAGGTACTTGAGTTGTTGCTTTCGTCATACTGGCATCGAGAAAAAGACGTCGCCCTAATAAGAGTTCATTTTTACCGTTAAAGCTTATAACTCTACCGTTTTCATCAAAGTCAATGTCACAATGCCCCATACTAAGGGAGTGATAGCCAGCTTGGACAATATAAGTATCATTAACTTTCATTCCATAATGGTCGTCTTTCTTTAGTCCTAAAGCACTAAAGTCACCTTGTAGGCGATGGCTATGTCCACCAACAATAACACTAATGCCATCTACCTTATCAGCTAAATCAAAATCTGCTTCATACCCCATATGACTAAGTAAAATGATCTTATTGATCCCTTGGGCTCGAATTTCATCAACCGTATTCTTCGCTGTTCTAATTGAATCAACAAAGGGGGTATCATGATCTGGATTTGAAATGTCGAGCATTTGATCTAGAGCCAAAGAAAATATTGCTATAGGCTCTCCTTCGATCTGCTTCACTATCCATTGAGCAGTTCGAGCTATATGATTAAATGCATGAACATTATCAATATCACGTAACGTAAGTGTTTTATTTTTGTTTTCTTGTGAAAGATCCCAATTACCAGCTAATAGAGGAAAATCAATTTCCCTCACAAATTTTGCCACGGGTAAGTTGCCCATATCCAATTCGTGATTACCTAACGCCATAGCATCGAGGTTAAGCGCATTTAGCATTTCAGCGTTAGCTTCTCCTTTAAACAAAGAGAAATATAGCGTTCCCTGAAAACAGTCACCAGCATGGAGAAATACCATTTCTCTGGAGTGACATAGTGTTGCCTCTAGTTGCTTTTTACGAGTAGCGATTCGAGCAAAACCACCTGCACTAACGTAGGGTGTAAAATTTTGTCCTGCTACATTGATTGATAACTGCAATGATGTAGGTTCAAAATGTGAATGGGTATCATTAATGTGGACAAGTCTTATCTTAGCCATTTTATTATTTTTATAACGCATAACGCCTCTCTATTTCCTCACATCGTAACCCATCCTTTGTGACAAATTCATTACTTTTAACATTATTATTTGTTTGGGAAGCACCGTTCATTTTGTTTTAGCAGCATAAAACATTGATGACTTGCCTCAAATTAGTAACTTTGTGAGCTAACCTTCCGCTTGTAAGAAGCTTTTCTATTATGCTTTAGATAACAATAGCTCATTTGGAGTCAGTCAATGCTGCTAGAGCGGATTGAAATTTCCGGCTTTCGTGGGATCAAGCGACTATCCATCGCATTTGAAGAGCTCACCACCCTTATCGGGGAAAATACCTGGGGTAAATCGTCACTCCTAGATGCGCTCGCTGTGGCCTTACCACCTGAAGGAACGCCATATCAATTTGAAATGGCTGATTTTCATGTCGATTATTCTGATGCTCATCCACAATCTCAACATTTACAGATCGTGCTAAGCCTAATTTCTACCGATAAAAAAGAAATAAACTCAGGCCGTTATCGTAAAATCAGACCAGTTTGGACGCAAAACTCACAAGGGACAAACCGGATAATTTATACATTAAGTGCCAGTCGAGAAGGGCATGAGGTAAAAACTCGCTACGTATTTCTTGACAATCAAGGTAACCCACTGCTGCTACATCACTCTGAAAAGCTTGCTCAAGAGCTAATGACACTACACCCTGTAATTAGACTAAAAGATTCTCGCCGATTTGAAAGAGCTATTAAGGTAGGAGAAAATGACAATGACAGGATTGAAAAAAGAATAAACAATACGTGCAGACGCTTAATGGCAGTACCTGGCCATGTAAATAAAGGAGAAATGAAAAGTAGTTTAAATTCTATGAATGTTTTAGTTGAACACTATTTTTCATTTAAATCTAATACACGTAAAAACTTACGAAAACAAAGGGATGGTATTTTTTTTAGTAGTTCTCCAAACAACAAAAGTATTTCACAGGTTGTTGAAGAGACTCAAAGTAAACAGACCAGATTATTGTTCATGGGCTTGCTAAACGCATACCTGCAAGCAAAAGGCCCTAATAAATTACGCCGCTGTGCTAGGCCTCTGTTAATTCTCGAAGACCCAGAAGGTCGTCTTCATCCCACTCATTTAGCACGGGCATGGAGCTTACTTCAGCTTCTTCCAATGCAAAAAATACTAACGACAAACAGCGGTGATCTACTTGGGCAAGTTCCATTAAATAGTATTCGACGTTTAGTAAGGCAATCAGACAAAACGATTACCACTTACCTGCCCGCTCAAGGATTTAGCAAAGATGAGTTCAGACGTATTGGGTTTCATATACGTTTTCATCGTTCTGGTGCACTTTTCGCAAGATGCTGGCTTTTAGTGGAGGGTGAAACTGAAGTATGGCTTTTTAATGAACTAGCTAACCAATGTGGTTACAATTTAGCTGCTGAAGGAGTGCAAATAATAGAGTTTGCCCAATCAGGTTTAAAGTCATTGGTGAAAATAGCTAAAGCATTTGGTATTGACTGGCATGTTGTCACTGACGGTGACGCTGCTGGGAAAAAATATGCATCAGCTGTCCGTGCACAACTTGGTAACGATCAAGAACGGCACCGTTTAACAGAGCTTCCCGATAGAGACATTGAGCATTATCTATACAACAATGGTTTTGAAGCTTTTTTTAAGGATATGGTTCGTATTCCATTAGATCATCCAATCCCAGCTAAAAAAGTAGTCACTAGAGTACTTAAGAAATTTGCCAAACCAGATTTAGCGCTTGCTATTGTCTCTTATTGTGAAGGTAAGGGGATGGAATGTATACCATTATTACTCAGATGGACATTAAAACGTGTTATTACCATGGCTAATGGCAATACTTAATAGGTTGAATATTTAAGTAATAGACTTTTAAAAAATAATCGTGTTCTGAAAAGTAAACCTCTGACAAAACCATCAGAGGCTTACTGCCTATTATTTCTTAATGCCTTCGACGTGTAGCTCCATATCCACATAACTTGAAGAACCCATTACTGGGATTTTAAAGTCAGCAAGCTCAAGCCGAACCGTTCCATCAAATCCTGCTCTTTCGCCACCCCAAGGATCAGCGCCTTCTCCAATAAACTTAGCATCTATCGTAATAGGTTTAGTGACACCATGCAGGCTAAGTTCCCCATTAACCTCAAGTGCCCCATTACCTTTATCTACAATACTTGTACTATTAAACGTTGCTTTAGAGAACTTTGAAGCATCTATGAAATCACCGCTACGAATATGTTTGTCTCGCTCAGCGTGATTAGAATCTAGACTTTTCGTATCAACAGTTACAGAAATCTTAGAAGCAGCAATATTTTTAGGGTCATAAGAAAAGCCACCTTCAAATTTATTGAAGCGCCCTTTTATAAAGCTGTAACCTAAGTGGCTTACTTTAAAGTTAATTGATGCATGAGCACCTTTGGCATCAATAACGTAGTCCGCTGCACTAGCACCAAACGGCAACGCCATCACTAAAGCCGCTAGTCCGGTAGCGAATACCTTTCTTTTCATTTTGAAGCTCCTATCATCTTACGTAGAGTATTATCTTTGTTTATCACATGGTGTTTGATAGCAGCCATTGCATGTGCTGCTGCCATAAGAATAAGTGCCCAAGCACAGTAGAAATGAATGTTCCCAGATAGATCAGCTTGATTTTCAAATAGAGCACCAAGTGCAGGGACAGAAAACCAATCAAATACATCAATACTGCGGCCATCTTCTGTAGAAATCAGATATCCAGAAACAAATAACCCTATCAAAGCCAAGTACATAACGAAGTGAACAATCTTGGCCGCAAAGATTTCATATGGCTTACCTTCTATATCAGGGGCTGGCGTAAGCTTTTTCCAAATGATACGAAATAAAGTCAAACCTGCCAGTAAGATGCCGATCGACTTATGCCAATGAGGAGCAGTTCTATACCATTCACTGTAATAGCTTAAATCAACCATCCACAAACCAGCTGCAAACATACCAATAACAAAAATGGCAGATATCCAATGAATAGTACGGGCGACTGGATTATAGTTTTTTACTTCTGAACTCATAGTGTTCTACCCAATATTAAATGCATCTCTTTATCGTCTAGACTACCGCCTAGCGTATTCCCAGCACAGATTATTTACCCTTCTTTACATTCACAAAATAGGTATAACTTGTTCGACTTATTCAAAAATATTGACAGACATTTGATTGTTCTAATCTCCACTAACTATTCAATTACCATCATTCATATACTTACAAACTGGTAGATGGCCTTAAATGTCTAGTTGATATTTAAGATATAGCAACAAGACATATTGCAATACTTTTTTGTTGTGACACAAATTCAATCTTAGGCAAAAATCTTTAGGTATGTTTCTGATTTTTCTATTTAAGCATAACTAGGTGAGGTCTTCACATGCTAATCTTTCGAGTAGCACCATCAACTTTCGGAGAGACCTCTTGCTACTAGATGTACTGATCCAAAGTGTCAATGAGTTTCAAGCAGATTGCATGAAACTTTGTCAAAAAAACTATCCCACTATTCATAACAAAGGTATGAGCCAACACCATTTGAGTCTGGCTTTTTCTCGCAGACTATCACGTACCCTTATAGAATTTGGCCATAACTGCGAGTATGTAGCTTTGGATTCTGACATAGACTCTGCTCCAACCCATTGCTATAGAGTCACCTCCGATGTGGGTACCGTTTGGGTATTAACATCCCACTTGGTAACAGGTGGGAACAATTGCAGACAAAAATTTCTCCAAGCCGTAAATCATTGGCAAGAAGAATATTCCTTTGCGATTCAACCGAATGATTTATTGTTATTGGTTGGCGATCACTGGTTTTCGCGCAACAGACAAAGCAGAGAAATACTTTATTGGTGGACAGGACAGCTTCCTGACGATGTTGAAAAATATCAAATACAAGGTGTCAAACTATCTGAAAGCGAAACATTGCTTAGTCATCTATTAGAAAAGTACTTTTCACTAAGTCCTTATTTCGTAAAATGTACTCACCCACTAAAACGCTCAACCGATAACCAAACCGTACTCAAGTATGTCCAACTCTATTGTGTAGCCCAGTTGAGCTAAAAAGCGGCTAACAAATCATGCTATAACGACTTTTACCTATTGCTTTATTAATAGGTATACTGGTAAAACTATTTTAGATCACCATAGCGTTCTAGATATAAAATAGTTGCAGCAGTTCTCGACGACACATTAAGTTTTTTCAGTAATTTTTTCATATGTACTTTAACCGTTTGTTCAGAGATGAACAACTCGTTTGCTATCTGTTTATTGCGATAACCTTTTGCTACTTCTTTAAGGATCTGTGTTTCACGGTCCGTCAATGCTTCAAATACATCATAAGTACTTCGATTATCTGCCAAATATGATGCAACTTGTTTGCTATAGACCTTATTCCCTGTAAGGGAGTGTTTCAGAAGATCTATAATCTCGTCTGGCTCAGTATCTTTAAGTAGATAGCCGTCTGCACCCGCCTTTATCATAGTATCGATATCCAATACATTGTCTGATACTGTCATGACAATAATAATTGCATCACAGCCATCCGCCCTAAGAGCATTTAGAGTATCTAGACCCGACATTCCCTTCATATTCAAATCAAGCAATATCAAGTCTGGTTGAACTTGATAATTTTCAGATACAGCATCAGATCCATTACTTGCCTCAGTCACAACCTCAAACTCGTTTTCAAAACTTAATAATTGTCGCACTCCTCTTCTCATTAATGGGTGATCGTCTACGAGTAGTACTCTACATTTGGTCAACGTCATGTTCCTTAGTTTTGGGGTAGATCAATGAAATTTCGCATCCTTTGCCATTCGCCGTTTTTACTTCTACCTTACCTTGCAAACATAAAGCGCGCTCTTGAATTATATTTAGTCCGTAATGGTGTACTTTACCGGTCATATGCTCGAAGCCAATACCATCATCTTTTACACTGACATATACATAATACGGGCCTTCGTGACAGTGAATATCAATCTGAGAAGCTTGAGCATGTTTTATAGCATTGGTAGTCGATTCTCGGATTATCTGCAATAGATGTACTTGCTGATGGATCTCCACTTCAATAGATAGAAGTTCATTGTTAAGCACTATATATGACTGTGTTTGCTTTCTCAGTTGCTGAACCATCTCTTGCAATGCATGACCAAAACCTCCCGCTTTTATTGTCAATCTAAAGGTAGTAAGTAGCTCCCGCAAATGTGTATAGGCCGAAGATAACCCTGTATCGAGTTCAAGCAATGTCAGATTTGTTTTGTTCAACAGTATAGATTGTGGAAACTGGTCCATCTGTTTCTTTATGATAGAAACTTGAATTTTAAGATAACTCAGAGCTTGAGCCAGTGAATCATGCAACTCGCGAGCAATAGTAGCTCTTTCTTCCATAAGCAGTAGTTGTTCTGACTTGCGTTGAGCTTGGCTATAATAAATAGCACGAGAGATCATTTGCACAAAATTCTCTATCAATGATGGGTCTGGGCAAGGTAACGATACTGACAAAAGTAACGAACCTAATTCTTGCTCATCAAACAATAATGTTTTGTACTGATCCGCAGAAAAAGATCCCTCATCTACTCCATGTTCGATAGACAACGTTTTTTCCCCAAATTGAAAGATTTCCAATCGAACTGATTCTATGCCTTCAATATTCACAAGTTGTTTGAGAATATTAGACAGATTTTCCTGAGTAATACGTGAAGTCGTCAACTCCTGAGAAGAGCGATACAAAACTTGTAGAGAGTTATTAGCTTTTTGAAGTTTCTGCGTTTTCTCGTTAGCGGCAAACTCAAGACCTTTATACAACTTACCCAATTCGGTAGCCATATTATTAAAGGTATGAGTCAACAGCCCAATTTCATTATCATTAACTACGTGAAGGGATATATCAAAGGAACGAGCTTGTACCTGTTCACTGGCCTTGATCAACAAATCGAGCGGTTTTACTATTTGCTTACGAACATAATGAATCAGTATTAAAGATACTGTTAAGATACTCCCCAGACCAATACTCCCCACCCATACAGAAACAATTAATTTTTGTTCTGAAAAGTGTTGAAGTTTCACTACAAAATTGTCAATTTTTTCAACAAAAATAACTACTTGATCTAGGTATTCCTCTCTAGAATCACCACTCAAAGTTTCTTTCATTTGATGCCAATATCTGACTAAATAATCGTAGTCTTGGGTTATCAAGTCTGAAGACAGCCAGTTTCGAAGCTTTTTCATAGACGGAGAATAAAGTGACCGCTCAAACATCATCATATGGGATGCGAAATCGTTGGACTGCGCTTTTATATCATACGCAAGACGGTAGCTTTGCATCCGCATTGAACCTGCAACATTAATCGCTTCCGCGTCATTTAAACTTGATGATAATGTGGCAATAGCAAAACTTGTAGCAGCTATTGACAGCATTAAAATTAAAATCATAGCCTTAGCGACAATTCTAGTTACCGACTTACGCTCAAGTTTAGACACGTATTCTCCTATTTTATCTATTACAACCCTAATAGCTAATACTCTTTGAATCGATAAAGCGAATATCTCTACATATGTTTAAGAGTTTATTGATCTAAAACAATAGTATCGTTTTTTACCCCCTTAGAGGTATTTATTCAGATAGATCAAAAACTACAATTTAACCTAGGTTAAAGGACAATTTAATCAAATGTACTGTGAGCTAAAGTCAGTATAGTTTGTATTGATGGTAGGTAATATTGTGGTCGATCTTTCAAAACGAAATTTACTCTCTCAACGCAAACAGGAAAGTACTTTCCTGCACCTTCCGTGGCTCTCGCAGCCCTCTTCTTTTACTGATCTATGTACAAGATGTTCAAAATGTATCGAGGCTTGTGAAACACAAATTATAGTAAAAGGAGACGGAGGCTTCCCTAAAGTTGATTTTTCTGTTGGTGAATGCACGTTTTGCCATCAGTGTGCTGATATCTGCGCCGAACCCATATTTAGTCCCACTATTGGAAAACCATGGGCAGCAAAAGCGGTTATAAACTCAAACTGTTTAGCCAAACAAAATATAGATTGCCGGACATGCGGCGATAGCTGTGAGCCAATGGCAATCACATTTCAATTAGCCATTGGTAAAGTTGGACAACCCATTGTGAATCTAGATGAATGTAACGCTTGTGGTGCTTGTGTCTCCATTTGTCCAGCGTCCTCCATCGATGTGAAAAATTTATAATAAATGGATATTTACTATGCCGCTCAATGAAGTACATATTTCTAGCTTAGTGGTACACGTACCACCAAACTCTTTATCAGAGACAAAATCGCACATTAACGCATTTAACAATGCAGAAGTATACGCTGATAGCCCAGATGGGAAAATCGTGGTTGTTCTAGAAACCGAAAATCAGGGATTCATTACCGACACCATCGACGCCATAAATAATCTACCGAATGTATTGAGTACGGTACTTGTCTACCACCAAATAGAAACAGAATTCGACGATGATGAACTCAAGCATCACTGCAATCAAGAACACTATTCTCAACCTGGGGGTGAAGTATGAAGATGACTAGACGTGAGTTTGTAAAAGCAAACGCTGCAGCATCAGCCGCTGCGGTCGCAGGTATCACTTTACCGGCATCAGCAACTAATCTTATCGCTAGTTCAGACAAAACTAAGATTACCTGGGACAAAGCCCCCTGTCGTTTTTGTGGTACAGGATGTTCTGTTCTTGTAGGTACACAAAATGGTAAAGTTGTCGCAACTCAGGGAGATCCTGAAGCGCCAGTAAATAAAGGACTTAATTGTATCAAGGGCTATTTTCTCTCAAAAATCATGTATGGAGAAGATCGCCTAACACAGCCTCTAATGCGTATGAAAGATGGCCAATACAATAAAGATGGTGACTTTCAACTAGTTTCTTGGGATGTCGCTTTCGATACAATGGCTGAAAAATGGAAGCAGGCATTGCAAAAACGAGGACCATCTGGTGTAGGTATGTTTGGTTCAGGCCAATGGACGGTTATGGAAGGCTATGCGGCCGCCAAAATGATGAAGGCTGGTTTTCGGTCAAACAATATAGACCCCAATGCGCGGCACTGCATGGCTTCAGCTGTTGGAGGCTTTATGCGAACTTTTGGCATTGATGAGCCTATGGGATGTTATGATGATTTCGAGAACGCTGACTCTTTCGTTCTCTGGGGATCCAATATGGCAGAAATGCATCCTATTTTATGGACACGCATTACTGACCGTCGATTAAGTCATCCACATGTAAAAGTCAATGTATTATCCACATACTATCACCGTTCTTTTGAGCTAGCGGATACAGGTTATATTTTTGAGCCGCAATCCGATCTCGCTATCGCTAACTTCATTGCAAACTACATAATACAAAATGATGCCGTAAACTGGGATTTTGTGGAAAAACACACCAATTTTAAACAAGCTACGACTGATATAGGTTATGGTCTACGTGATACTGATCCTTTGCAACAAGCGGCAGCAAACCCAAACTCAGGCAAAATGACTTCTATTTCTTTTAAACAATACAAAAAGTCTGTCGCACCATATACCGTCGAAAAAGCATCCAAGCTTTCCGGTCTCTCAGAAGATAAATTAATCCAACTCGCTAAACAATATGCCGATCCAGAGACAAAAGTAATGTCTCTTTGGACAATGGGTATGAACCAGCATACTCGTGGTGTCTGGATGAATAGCCTTATTTATAATATTCATCTGCTAACGGGGAAAATTTCAACTCCTGGTAACAGTCCATTTTCTCTAACTGGTCAACCCTCTGCATGTGGTACTGCTCGTGAAGTTGGTACTTTTTCTCATAGACTTCCCGCAGATATGGTTGTTGCTAATCCCAAACATCGCAAAATCGCGGAAAAAATCTGGAATATCCCAGATGGAGTGATCCCCCCTAAACCGGGTTATCACGCTGTACAGCAAGATCGGATGCTTCATGACGGAAAACTCAATGCATACTGGGTAATGTGTAATAACAACATGCAGGCCGGACCCAACATAAATGGCGAACGCCTCCCAGGCTATCGAAATCCAGAAAACTTTATCGTTTGTTCCGATCCCTACCCCACAGCAACTGCGCAAGCTTCTGATTTAATTCTACCAACAGCAATGTGGATCGAAAAAGAGGGAGCTTATGGTAATGCTGAACGTCGTACTCAAGCATGGTATCAACAGGTTAATACTGTAGGAGATGCAAAGTCAGACTTATGGCAAGTAATGGAGTTTACTAAGCGCTTTAAAATGGAAGAGGTCTGGACTAAAGAGCAACTTTCAAAAGCACCTCAATACCGTGGTAAAACACTGTATGACATGTTGTTTGCCAATGGTGTCGTAAATAAGTATCCACTAAAAGAGGCACAAGAACTAAACGATGACGCTCATCATTTCGGTTACTACGTTCAAAAAGGCCTGTTCGAGGAGTACGCAACATTCGGGAGAGGCCACGGCCATGATCTAGCTCCCTATGATGTTTACCATCATGTAAGGGGACTTCGCTGGCCAGTAGTAAATGGAAAAGAAACGCTATGGCGTTACAAGGAAGGCTCTGATCCATATGCCAAGAAAGGAAGTGGTTGGGATTTCTATGGCAAACCAGATGGAAAGGCCTTGATTATCTCGGCTCCTTATGAAGCTCCTCCCGAAGTACCAGATTCTGAATTTGACTTGTGGTTATGCACAGGAAGAGTTTTAGAACATTGGCATACAGGCACTATGACCCGTCGAGTCCCTGAACTATATAAGGCTGTACCAGATGCCGTATGCTACATGCACCCAGAAGATGCTAAATCACGTAACTTACGTCGTGGTGAAGAGGCGCTAATTGCAAATAAACGTGGTGAAGTACGGGTACGAGTTGAAACACGTGGCCGGAATCGCCCCCCTAAAGGTCTAGTATTTGTACCATTCTTCGATGCTCGCATCCTGATAAACAAACTGATTCTTGATGCGACAGACCCTTTATCTAAGCAAACGGATTACAAAAAGTGTCCTATCAAGATTAGCAAGGTCGTGTGAATCAGAATAACACAGCGGCTAAACAGCAGTTTAGCCCATAGGTGGAGAACGTAAGATGAAAAGAATGGGTTTTGCCTTGCTATCAATTAGCGCTTTAATCAGCACCATTACAATAGCTGAACTAAATAATCCCGGCGGAATAGGAGGAATAGAATCACTACGCGGAGCTAGTGAGTTGGAAGTAACTCGCCCTGCTGATGACTTTAAAAAATATCCTAAAGAACAAGTACTTGAAAGTAGCTATGTTTATCAACCCCCTTTAATTCCACATAGTATTCGTGGTTATGAAGTATCTCTTAACGCCAATAAATGCCTCTCATGCCATAGTTGGAAGAATGCCAAAGAAATGGGAGCAACAAAAATCAGCGTTACACACTATGTTAACCGTGAAGATGCCGTACTGGCAGATATGTCACCTCGCCGCTATTTCTGTCTGCAATGTCACGTTCCTCAGGCAAATGCACAGCCTCCGGTTAAAAATGATTTTATTAGTGTTGAATCACTCAAGTAAATAATTCGTAAGTAAATAAGAGGCTAATATGAAATTATTGAAAGCGTTTTGGACTCGTTTAACATCTCCCAGCAAAGCTGCGGCAGGCATCGTGCTTTTTATGGGTTTTATTGGCGGCCTTCTATTCTGGGGAGCCTTTAATACTGGGATGGAGGCTACAAATACCGAAGAGTTTTGTTCAAGTTGTCACGCCCCTATTGTGGCAGAAATCCAAGAGACTATTCACTATTCAAATCGTTCTGGTGTGAGAGCTATTTGTTCAGACTGTCACGTACCTCATGAATGGACAGACAAAATTGTTCGCAAGGTGCAAGCTTCCAGAGAGCTCTTTGCACATTTTGTTTTGAGAACTATTAATACTCCAGAAAAATTCCAACAACGCCGGGCTCACTTGGCAGAAAGGGAATGGGCAAGATTTAAGAATAATGATTCTCTTGAGTGTAGGAACTGTCATCAATTCGAATACATGGATTTTTCAGAACAAGGCGCCAGAAGTGCTAAACAACATTCAACTGCATTAGCTTCTGGGGAAAAAACATGTGTAGATTGCCACAAAGGCATTGCTCACAAACTACCCGACATGCATGGTGTTGAAGGCTGGTAATAGGAGAATCAAAACATGAGTACATTAGAATCGGTTATATGGCATGTATTAGGTTATAGTGCCATGCCATTTATCATCCTATCAGGTTTCGTAGCCGTCGCTGCCGCATCCATTTGGCTGTTATCACTTAGCAAGGATAAAAAATTAGGATAGTCTAAATAGACTTTTCTATCACTTATTTCACATCCTCTCGATATGCTCTTAGCTAATATAGAGAGAAGTTTACGATGGCTGGCTATTGGATGACTTATGTCATGATTCAGGATACCCTTCTGGATTATTTGATTGCCAACGCCAAGTATCAGCTGTCATATGCTCTAGCGTCCTTTTTGCCTGCCACTCAAGCTCTTTCTTCGCTTTAGTAGGGTCAGCCCAACACTCGGCAATATCCCCAGGACGCCTAGAAGCAATTTTATAAGGAACTTGCTTTCCAGAAGCCTTTTCAAAAGCTTTAACCATTTCTAAAACACTATAACCATTACCTGTCCCCAAATTATAGATATGTAACCCATCCAATAGTCCAACTTTATTCAAGGCTGCGACATGTCCATCGGACAAATCCATCACATGAATATAATCACGTACTCCAGTTCCATCAATTGTGGGGTAATCATCGCCAAATACAGACAAATATTCTCGCCGACCGACAGCAACTTGCGACACAAAAGGCATAAGGTTATTTGGGATACCTGATGGATCTTCACCTAAGTGACCTGATGGATGAGAACCTACAGGGTTGAAATAACGCAGCAGCGTAATGCTCCAATCTGGATTCGCTTTCTGAAAATCGCATAAGCATTCTTCAACCATCAGCTTACTTCGACCATACGGATTCGTTGCACTGGTTGGAAATTCTTCGGTTATAGGCACGCTAGCAGGATCGCCATATACTGTGGCTGACGAGGAAAAAACAAGTGATTTGACACCAACTTGACGCATTGCATCTACAAGAATCAAAGTACCGCTAACATTATTATCATAGTACTCGAGCGGCTTCTCTACCGACTCTCCTACAGCTTTTAAACCGGCAAAATGAATCACAGCATTGATTTGTTGATCTTTTAGCACGTTCACGAGTTTCTCTTTATCACGAACATCCCCTTCAACAAACAAAGGTGTTGTACCCGTTACCTCTTTTATACGTTTTAAAACGGATTTTTTACTGTTATATAAATTATCATAAAGTACAGGCTTCATACCTGCTTCGAGCATCTGTATACAGGTATGACTACCGATATATCCTAGACCACCAGTCACTAAAACGTTCATACTAAAAACCTTATTATCATTTTCGGCTACATATTAACGGATACTTTCACCAAAATATAGCGCATATATAGACCCTAACACAGCCTTAAACGATATGAATTCTGTCTACTAGATCCAATGTAATTAGCTGTAATTCGTTTACACTGAAGAAATAACGAAACAGATCATTGAATGTCTGTTATTTTTATAACATGTTGAATATATGAAAGTATTGGGGGTATTCAATGACAAAGCGCTCTATAACTCTCAATTGTGATATGGGTGAGAGCTTCGGACTGTGGAAAATGGGGAATGATGAAGAGGTAATGCCGTGGATAGATATGGCGAATCTTGCTTGTGGCTTCCATGCATCTGACCCCGATATCATGTCGCAAACCATCAAGCTAGCGATTGAGTATGACACTCAAATAGGAGCACATCCAAGCTATCCGGATCTTCAAGGCTTTGGTAGAAGAAAGATAGACATGGAGATGAAATCCATCACGAATATAATTATCTATCAAGTCGGAGCATTGAAGGCTTTAGCAGAAAGCCAAAATACCCAAGTAAATTATGTAAAACCACATGGTGCTTTGTACAACAGCATGATGCGTGAATTATCCATCTTCGATGCAGTTGCAGATGCTGTCGCTTGTTTTGATATACCTTTAATGATGCTTGCCGTAACTGACAATGAAAAGTACCTTGAAATAGCCGACAAATACGAATTACCTGTTTTATTTGAAGCCTTTGCAGATAGAGCATATCTATCCAGTGGTGAGCTTGCCCCGCGTTCTATGCCCGGTTCCGTTTTGTGTACAGAAAGCGAAATTCTTGACCAAGTTAAACAAATCGCTCACTACGGAAAAGTAAGAACTATCGATGGCTTCCTGATACCAATAGAAGCCGACACAATTTGTGTCCATGGTGATAATCATCATGCTATTCAAAGAATTCAAAGAATTAAAGATGCCCTCTAGGAGGTTGAGAGTGAATATAGAAACGTCCGTTGACCCTGTGGCTGAATGCTCAATTTTGATTCGGTTTGAGGCAGAATGTAGTCAAAAACTTTCTCTCTTGATAGGCGAGATAAGCCGATACTTAGCCAATCAACTTGGCACAATAATCATGAATGTTACCCCTTCAATAGACTCTATATTAATCGATTACCTTCCCCATCGAGTATCTATATTTGAATTTATTCCGTATTTAGAACAACTGGTAACGGAAGCTATCAGCGCAATGCCTGATAACATAGAACCTATGAGTGTAGAATTACCTGTTTACTACCATCAAGATGTTGGACCTGAACTTAACCAGTACAAAGAAAAAGGTCTAAGTGTTGATGATGTTATCGGCTTGCATAGCCAGCATGAATACACTGTTGGAGCAATTGGCTTTGCTCCCGGTTTTGCTTTTCTATCATCAGTTTCTGAGGTACTTCGCTTGCCTAGAAGAGCTAATCCAAGGCTCAAACTACCGAAAGGTAGCGTAGGTATAGCAAACTGGAATACAGCGGTATATCCATCTGAATCTCCTGGAGGATGGAATATCATTGGCAACTGCCCAGTTAACTTATATACACCTGAAAAAACACCAATTCTTCCATTTTCTATAGGAACAAAAGTTTGTTTTAAACCTATTTCCAGCGACGAATTTCTCCGTCTAGGTGGACGTATAGTAAGGGGATGGCAATGACGAGTATTAACGCAATCACTGCAATTAAGCCAGGCCAACAGACTCTTATTCAAGACTTTGGCCGCTTTGGACTTGCACATTTGGGAATTACACAAGGTGGTCCAGTTGATGATTATGCATATAGCTGGGCAAATCACCTACTTGGTAACACAACAAATTGCCCATCACTGGAAATTACGCTTGGACAAGCTGAATTCCAAGTTCACGCTGATTGTGAGATGGCAATAGCTGGTGGTGATCTACGAGCTCAACTCAACGGGCAACCCCTTGAAAATTGGTCAACATTTTTTGCTAAACAAGGCCAATCTATCACTTTTTCCTTAGCACAAAATGGATTACGAAGTTATTTGGCAGTCAAAGGTGGGTTCAAAGTCCCTACTCAATTGGGAAGTACATCAACCGTTACTCGTGACCAGCTTGGCGGAATCAATAATGGTAGTCCCATTTCTTCTGGTGATAGAATTTATTTCGAGGCTCATGACTTAGGAAAAAAAACAAGACAAATGACCTTTAGATACAAACCCGATTATAATTTACCTCTCGAACTACGAGTTATTGAAGGTTATCAAGCAAGCGACTTCTCAGCAGACGCTTTAAGCTCTATGTACAATCAAACATTCTGCGTGAGTAAACTTGTTGATAGAATGGGTTACAGACTATGTGATGGCCACATATTACCACCTAGAAAAGAGTATCTGAGTGAAGGTATCGCCTTAGGTTCAATACAAGTCACCCCCGATGGTGAGCCAATTATTTTACTCAATGATAGGCAAACGATTGGTGGCTACCCAAAAATTGGTTGCGTCGCCCGAATTGACCTTCCAAGGCTTTCCCAAGCAAGACCTGGGCAAAAAGTTAGGTTTGTTAGAGGTGATTTACTTGGTTTACAAGAAGTTTGGTGCCAATGGGCAAAGTTTTTTGGGTACTAGCGCCGAATAACAACTTAAAAGAAATAACACATTTGAATTCAATTAATAAATACATTGAACAATGTCTAACACCTTAATTTATGTTTTAGCTACCATAAATGGTAGCTAGTTCGACTGGGTAATTACGCAATCTAGTGAGCTGTTCAGCCTTTAATTCAACCTCACTAGCAGCCAAAGACATACTGACTGGATGTAAAGATTCAATACTCGTGTTCGAATAATCAAATAGTTGCCATTTTTCAACAAGTTTCACAGCAGCTTCCAAAGCGGATGAGCCTTTAACAACCTCGATTCTAGCGTAGCGGGTGCCTTCAAATGTCACATCTGCAGTACGAAGAGTTTTATCTGTTCCAGGTATTTGTTGTGCGCCATATAAAGGCATACCACACTCACGAGCACCTTTATAACAAGGTATATATTTCGCCATATACTCAATGGCTCTATGTGTCCTGGTTAATACTATCGAATCATCCCATCCAGCTTCAATTTTACGACTTAATCTTAAAGGTAATCGAGGATGTGAAGATTTATCATCGGATGAGACTAGTCCATCATCAAACAAGGTGATGTCTTTAGTCATCCCATGAATCTGGAAAATACCATTGGAATACGGTGTTAGTTGCGCCATACCATTTGGTGTACCTCTAGGTCCATGGAAAATAACTTCAGGCCAAAGCTCATTACATTCTTCCCAACGAGTAACATAGGCAGCCTTGAATTCGACCAATCTCTCACGAGGAGTGCGCGCTAAATCATCAATACTGCCCGTCTCATAACCACAAGCGTTAACTAAGTAATCAGCTGAAACATATATCTTCTTCTTCTCAGGAGTTAAACATTCTAGCCGCCAACCTGAAGCTAGTTCTTCTAAACCAATGACCTGAGTTTTTGTTAGTAAATGACAGTTATCCATCGATTCCAAGGCTAATGTTGCTGATGCAGCAATACGAAAAACACTCCAACCATACTCTTGAACAGCTATAACTGGAAACTTTAAAGAATTTAAGTCAACGGATCTGGCGAATGGAATAACCCAATCATCGATTGATTTCGGCGTCCCCTCCTGATGACACTTGGCCAAATGATTGAGTTCATGACGGTTATACAATTTATAATATTCAGAAGGACTTCCAAGGACTTCATTTTTGGGATCGGAATTAACCAAAGTTTGATAACAAGACTGTATCGTATTCAAACGCTCTATCATTGCTGCCACATCTCCATCATCTCCCTTTGGAACTGCGATAACAGAAGGGCGACGGTTAATGGTATGAGGGTAAAGACGTACTGAATCAATAGACTGTTTTAAAAGTTCGATACATTGAGATGTGGTAATTTCTCTGTATAAATTTCCCCCAGCATGCAAATGACAGATGGGTGGACCACTAATTAATGAAGACGATTTTTCAAGCAACACAACATTAAGTCCAATTTCGGCAAGATGTAATGCTGAGGTTGAACCAGCGATACCTCCCCCTATAACTGCAATCGTAGGTACATCCGAGTTTTTATTTTCTACTAACATATATGCTGCTAAATTGTTCGTTGTCAGTACATTTTACTGAGTTTATTCATTCAATAAAAACACAATTTTTGAAGGGGATAAACATGGTAATTTCAAGTAAAAAAAGTAAAAAAAGCACTTGACTTATATCTCATGAAATCCGAGAAAATAACTAGTGTGAATAACAAAACATCCCGACACATTACAGTCACTGGCCTTAAGAGTAATTATTACTTATCTACAGGCTAAGTTATCCCAAAGTTTATCCACTGTTTTTGTGGATAACTGAATAACCTAGCCTGAGCAAAACTAATTAAATTCTTTATTTATCGGGACTAACAGCTGTTTTAGTAAACTATTTATCACCAAAAAAAGTGTGCAAAAAGTCAACATCGGTACTACAAACCAAAGTAAAAGGTGTGCTTTTGGAGACAGGTCGAAACCAAATGAAACCACTGCTGCAACAATGACTTCAGCACCCATAACAGCGATGAAACCAGCAACTATTGACATTAATCCATATTCAGCCCAAATAGTTTGTATGACACGTTTTTTACTTGCTCCCAAGGTTCTATACAACCTGATTTCTGCCTGACGTTGACCCAAGCTAAGACGTAACAAAGTAAAAATTAGCATAATACCAGCCAAAACACCTAACCCAGCTAGAAGAGTGATTGACCATACCATTTGTTCCAGCAATTGCTGAATTTTTGCTCCCATCTGCCTAATGTCCATTAAACTAACGGTTGGATGGTTTCTAGACAGAGCATTTATCAAGCTATCTTGGTGTTCACTGATCCTAAAGCTAACCAAATAAGTAGTTGGTATATTTTTAAGTACATCTGGCGTAAATATGAAATAAAAGTTTGGTTTCATATCTCGCCATTCCACTCCACGTATGCTGTTGACCGTAGTTGTTACTACTTGGCTGTTAATAACAAACTCTAAACTATCACCAATTTCAAGGTTCAACTCTTCTGCGACATCAGACTCAACAGATACTCCGTGACTTCGCGTCCATTCTCCCTGAAGCAGAGTATTATGCCTAGGAAGCTCATCGGAAAAGGTGAAATTAAGTTCTCGGCGAAGTGCATCAGTTTTCTCCCTACCTGGGGCAACCTCTTTTGCTTCCCGGCCATTTATTTCACTAAGACGCCCTCTAATAATTGGATACTCTTTTGAACGTTCGATTCCATTATCGTCAAGTACTTTCAGATAGGTATCTTTTTCATAAGGTGCAATATTAAGTGCAAATGCGTTTGGGGCATTTTCTGGGAGCGTTCTCTGCCAATCAGATAACAAATCGCTACGGACGAGCCATATCACTGACAACAACATCAAAGATAGTGCCAATGCGGCAAACTGCATGCCTGTCGTCATTGGTGAGCGATTCATTCTGCTTAAAGCGAGCCTAAAGGAAGTAGGCAATGAAAAGAATGCCAAAAGTCTTACTGTGCAAATACTGACGACTGCAAGTATGGCAAATAACCCCAACACACCACCTAGCACCAGCCACACGAGGAGATTTTCTTTATAAACCCAAAACATAGGTACACTTGGGACTAGGAGTAGCCATAGTATATGCCTACTTTTCCTAGTTTCGATGTTAGGTTGCATGACTTCCAAGGCACTTACGCTCAAAAGGCGATGTAAAGGAATGCCAAGCGCTGGTATCGAAATAAGCACACTAGTAAAAACAGCGATGAGAATTGGGTTCAATCCGTAATCAGGAAGAGGGTTTGGAAGTACATCAGCCAGAGGAATACGAAGTAAATATTCAAGTACAACACCAATAAATATCCCTGCAACCACGGCAATGGTAAACAAAATTACAATTTGGTTTAATATCCATCGACCTAGCCAAAGTTTACTTGCACCCAAGCTTTTAAGCATAGAAATGGTTTTACGGCGAGAAGTTACGTAATGCTGACAAGTAAATACTAATGTCGTCGCAGCCATAATGACCACAATTGCGACAGTCAAAGACAGGTACTGCTCAGTTCGACTATAGATTTCATTAGCGCGACTCGAAGTGTTTTGATCCTTCCACCTATCACTTGGAGTTAAACTCATTCCTTGTTTTACACGTTCAATAGCTGTTTCTTCTCCATTAATAAACAAGCTATAGCGAACTCGGCTCCCAGTCTGAATAGCACCCGTTTTATCTAAGTCTAAATTGTGAATATATGCCGAGGGCATTTGTTGAAAAGGGTTAAAGCTCATTCCAGGCTCTTCAATAATTCGGCCAGTCACCTTAAAATCTGCATCTCCAAGTGTTACTTCATCACCTATATCAATGTTAAGAATCGAAAATAGACGTTCATCCAACCATAGTTCACCTGGCATTACACCATCTCTATTTCGCATATCGTCAGTAAGAATAAAACTACCACGCAGCGGAAAATTACTATCAACTGATTTAACCATAACCAACTTCATATTCAGCTCACTAAAAGCCATGGTGGCGAAACGTGTTTGTGTCGACGTTGTAAGCCCAAATGAAGATGAAAATTTATAAAGTTGTTCAGGAATCGGGTTAGCGGAGACAAAAACGCTATCTGCTGTTAATGCTTCTTTTCCTTGCTTCACAACAGCCTGTTCAACTCTCTCTGCTAAAGCCATGATTGCAAATACACTCGCAATAATCAGAGCTAGTGCCACCATTACTGGCCACAAATGAGCATGGCGTATCTCATTGAAGCACCAAGAGACCATCCTAATGTTGTTACTTGAAGACTTTCTAGTTCTGCTCATAGCTCCTCCAAGTGGCCAACCTGAATGTGTAAACGGCGATCACATAACTCAGCCAATCTCATATCGTGGGTAACTAAAACCAGTGTTGTTCCATGTTGTTTGTTGAGTTCAAACAGCAAGTGTATAACTTTCTCTGCGGTGACCTGATCAAGATTTCCTGTAGGTTCATCAGCAAATAGAACTTTAGGTTGAATCATAAATGCCCGTGCCAGCGCAACACGCTGTTGCTCCCCGCCAGATAGCTGAGTTGGAAAATGATGCATTCTTTTGTTTAGCCCTACTGAATCAAGTAATGCTTTTGCACGTTCTATGTCTTCCTCTTCTCCTTTTATCAAACAAGGTAATGTGACATTATCCAATGCACTCAAACTAGGTATTAAGAGAAAACTCTGAAAAACAAATCCGACTGATTCACTACGAACTTTTGCTCTTTCTTCATCATTCATGCTAACAAGTGACTTCCCTAAAAGGGAAATATTTCCAGAGCTTGGTGTGTCAAGCCCAGCGAGAAGCGTCATTAATGTCGACTTGCCAGCCCCTGATGTACCAACTACTGCAATACTTTCACCTTCTTTGATGTCCAAATTTATGTTTTCTAAGATTGTCAATTGCTCATGATTAGTAGAGACTAGTTTGGACAATGACTCTGCTTTTATAATGGATGGGTGCATGATTCGATTATTTTCCTTAATGTTTTTTATCTTCTACGTGAATCCATTGAACGCCACAAAACTATTAATTTTAGGTGACAGTCTAAGTGCAGGCTATCAAATGCCTATTGATAAAGCTTGGCCTACATTGTTACAAAACGTCATGTCTCAAAAAGACAAAGACTTAGCAATAGTTAACGCCAGTATTTCCGGTGATACTACGGGAAATGGGCTGGCTCGATTACCTGAATTACTGAAGAAACATAATCCCGATATAGTACTAATTGAACTTGGTGCAAACGATGGCTTACGTGGGTTTGCTCCCAAGCTGATACAAAATAATTTACGTCAAATTATTCAATTAGTTCAGTCTACAAATGCACAAGCTCTACTAATGCAAATCTATATCCTTCCAAACTATGGGAAACGTTACACAAAAGCCTTTGCTGATTTATATCCTGCAACTGCACTACAGTTTAATACACCCTTAATCCCCTTCTTTTTACAAGCTGTGATCACCCGCCCAGAATGGATGATGGCGGATGGTATTCATCCCAACGAAAATGCGCAGCCTTGGATTGCAGAGTTTGTTGCAAAGGAACTACTTAATTATCTCTAATTTACTCTGATAGCATAAACAAGTAATCAGCTTGCAGTTCAATCTCATAATTAAGACTTTTTACCGCAAGTTGTATCAATCTTGAGATAGGATATGACTAAAGTAGAATATAGCTGACCTCTCATAAACAAATGAGTAGGATAGGTATTTCTTAATAATAAGAATATGGAGGCCGGTAGTATCTTCAAGTCTTTCCAAAAACTAAAACCACTAAGTGGAATAAAGCCAGTCAGCTTTTCTTGTGCCAATTTGGTGAGGGAGTTAATGGCAAAGGATCCCGCGAAAATGTCACAAATTAATACTGTCAATTTACCCATCCCCGAAGAGATGTCGGACAGTTGGCAAAATATTCTCAACTTAATCGCAGAGTTCATGACCACTCCTATCGCTTTCATCATCAATACCAACCTTGAAAATACAAGTATTTTTTCATCACATGAAGGTAAACAACGTGCTTATTATGCTTTCGACCCTAAGGATATAGGTCGGAAAATCTGTTGTAAGTTACCGAAAAATTGCCAAACTCACATACTAATCAGAAATTTAAAGCAATTAGCTTTACAGAAAGATGACGGCAACTCGGACTTGGTTGTTCAGCATTGTCACGGACTGCCCATAAAATGGCCCGATGGTCGTACCTTTGGCACAATATGTGTCTTAGATAGTGGAGAATATCCTTACCAATATAGCTATAACAAACTTATTACAAACTTTCGCAATTCTATAGAGCTACAGCTAAGTACTCTCTATCAAATCGAAAATCTAAAGAAACTGAACCTAGAACTCAAATCTAGAGTTGATCTGCGTAATCAAGATTTAGTCTATGTTAATGAGTATCTTAACCAAGAGAGAGCAAGGCGAAAACGAGCTGAAGACATCATTAAGTATCAACAAAGACATGACATTGGAACTGGCTTTTTAAATCGTTTAGCCCTTGAGGATGAATCTAAACAATTAATAAAGCGCTCTGAAGATGGCAAATTATTCGGTGCTGCTATCCATATTTCCTTTACCAATGGACAAAATATTCAGGCACAGTATGGCTGTAATTTATGGGAATCTCTATTAGTCACATTTCGGCATAAGATTGGTGATATAGATAGATGCCAAATCATTACTACTCGTTCATCATCAACAGACTTAGTTTTGCTTGTTCAAACACCTCAATGCCAAAGCAACCTCAACAACTTATGCCAGCGCTTAGCCAAAGTTTGCCAGTCAGAGTTTGATATTAATGGTGAAAGTTGCCATCTTCACGCATACATAGGTATTAGTACTACCGATGATACATCATGCGCCCAAAGTCTTTTGCAATACGCTTATAAAGCATCATGGTTGAACAAGGACATCGGGAATAACTTTAGCTATTTCTCTCAAGCTTTTTCTAACCAGCACCAAGATCACCATAAGTTGGAAACCTACTTACTTCATGCCATACGAAACGATGACCTTGTGGTTTATTTTCAGCCCAAGATCTGTACAAAAAGTCACCATTGGATAGGTGCTGAAGCATTATTACGTTGGAAACACCCTACTCTCGGTGATATTTCTAGTGAAGCGCTAATCCGTATAGCAGAGCAGAATGGTCTTATTTTTCAAGTAGGTAACTTTGTATTAAAAGAGGCTATTCAAAAAGGTTCTGAGTGGGTGAAACGCAATGCAGAGTTTAAAATTGCTATCAATATTTCAGTCGTGCAGCTTAATAGTCCGAACTTTGTTGCTCATCTCAAAAGTCTACTCACTACGTATCAACTTTCACCTAGAAA
Organism: Vibrio pectenicida; assembly: GCA_024347015.1. Taxonomy (GTDB): domain Bacteria; phylum Pseudomonadota; class Gammaproteobacteria; order Enterobacterales; family Vibrionaceae; genus Vibrio; species Vibrio pectenicida. The sequence goes on from AP024890.1 coordinate 976,142, forward strand.
TCTTGAGCTCGAAATTACTGAAAGCGGTTTGGTTATTGATGAGTCAATAATGAAGAACACTTTATCATATTTGCACAAACTGGGAGTGACATTGGCACTAGATGATTTTGGTACTGGATATTCAACCTATGCCTATCTTAAAAAGTTTCCATTCGATGTACTTAAAGTAGATAAAAGCTTTATTAAAAATATAGACGAGAATTCTGAAGATCAAAAAATTGTAAAATCTATCATTGAGATAGCTAAAAAGTTCAATTTGCAAATTACAGCTGAAGGCGTCGAGAATGAGAGGCATGAAGAATTCATTACAAACGAAGGTTGTGATTTTGCTCAAGGCTATTTATACGCCAAACCAATGCCGTATGATGAATTTGAATCAAACTTAATTAACCATTAGTCACTTCAAACTTATTGATTATGACTTAGTCTCTTTACTCTGTGGCGAACGGTTCATATAATCCACACCTTTATTATATCTCGCCTGAGAATGTCCTATGGAACAGTTAACCGCGACACTAAAAAAAATTGAAAAACAAAACTACCGTGCATACCAAAAGCTAAAAGGTGAGTATGATTTCGGCGATTATAAGTTCCTAGTTGATCAAGTTCAGGCCGACCCCTATGCGTCGGCTTCCAGAGTAAGAGCTATAAGGCCATGGTCAGTAACTGGGCTACAGTGGCTTCAAAATAAGTCTCAAGCTTATCAGATTGCTGCTCGTGATTTCATCGCGCGCGAATTTGCGCAATTATCTAAGCAAGAAAACAACCTTGATATTTCCTTAACAGGTCAGGCGGTACTTGACTCTACAGCCGTAGTATTCACCGATACAGGTATTGAGCTCAGATTTCGTGTTAACCTTCCAGCTGAAGGCCGTTCTATTCTCGGAAAGAAGGCCAATAATTTATTAACGTTCCATCTACCCAAATACATCAGACGTGCCACACTAGAACGTGAGCTAAATAAAGAAGCATTAATACATCATTGTGAAGTAATAGAAGATCAAGATTTTATACGAAGTAAACTCGACGAGTTAGGCTTAATAGCTTTCGTAGGAAACGGCTCAATACTCCCAAGAGTTGCAGGAAATTGTGATTTTCCAATGGAAAATGCGATACCATTCATGGCTCCTGAATCAATGTCTGTAAGCATTCAAACTCCTAACCAAGGTAGAATTAGTGGTTTAGGTATTAACAAAGGTATTACTTTGATAATAGGTGGCGGATTTCACGGTAAATCGACATTATTAAATGCGATTGAGCGATCTATTTACAATCATATTCCTGGAGATGGGCGAGAGTACATTGCCACTAATGTTAATGCTGGAAAAATACGGGCAGAAGATGGTCGATGTGTTCATAGTTTAAATTTATCTAATTATATCAATCATTTACCTATGGGGCGTGATACTACCAATTTCTCTACTCAAGATGCCTCAGGATCAACGTCTCAAGCCGCTTGGTTACAAGAATCTATAGAGGCTGGTGCTTTAGGAATATTAATTGATGAAGATACATCGGCCACCAATTTTATGATTCGGGATGAAAGGATGCAGGCTCTTGTCAGTAAAGGCGCTGAACCCATAACCCCGTTAGTAGACCGTATAGGGCAATTACGAGATGACCTCGACGTATCATCAATTGTCGTTATGGGAGGGTCCGGTGACTATTTTGATATTGCTGATTGTGTAATTCAAATGCATGACTATCAGCCGATAAATGTTACCGATAAAGCTAAAGAAGTTGTAAAACAGCATCCAACTCAACGACATAATGAATCAGAAGGTGTTCTCTCCACTTTTAAGCCACGAGCTCTAAATCGAACCATACTGCAAAAGGTACTATCAGATGGTAAGTTTAGAATATCAGCTAAAGGCACAGATTCTCTTCGTTTTGGCAAAGAGTTCACTGATTTAACTGCATTAGAGCAACTTGAATCAAGTTCTGAAATCAATGCAATAGGCTGGTTATGGTTTCAACTGGCGCAAGGCTCTGGGTATTCTCACAACCCAACTCAAGAAATACAGCAGATGCTTGATGGAGATTGGTCACATAACATGCCGGTGCAAGGTGATCTTGCTAAACCAAGAGCTCTTGATGTCGTGGCAGCTTTAAACCGTATGAGGAAAGCTCAGTTCCAACCAACAGAATAATTTTGTATAGATTAACCTAAATACGTTATGCACAAGTGCGCATTGCGCACTTGTTAATGCCTTAACACATGCCACGCTTCACATAGCACTCGAAACCGCTCACTATTACCATTTTCTCTGTCCGGGTGCCATTTAAGTGCCAATTTGCGCCAAGTTTTGCGAATTTCAGCAGGGCTAGCATCTAAAGGTAACTCGAAAAGCGATAACGCTTTACTTCTGTCCATATCACCAACATCTGTGCTACCAACAAACTCTCGATACCGAGTCCAAAACTCATTAAGCAAGCGTTTCACCTCACCTTCTTCTGCCTCATAATTATGCCAGTCCAGATAATAATCTCTTAGAGGATCTTCATGATCCACTTCATGACCGAAGACTTGAGACTGAGGCATTAAAACAATATCCATTGCTTGCACTTGTAACCAATTTTCTGGGTAAAGTGTTTCCTGCAACTGGTATAAGGCGTTCATGATAAGAAAATTACGCTTAAACAGATCCTTGTCTGGGGAAGCATCAAGCACAGGTAAAAGTTCAAGATCGCAAAGGTGTGAAGAAAGAGTGTGTACTTTCCACCTTGTAGATTGTTGTTTTAAAATTTCCATGATAGGCCACAGTAAAGGGTTTTCCATATACTGCTGGAATTGGGCCGCGACTTCTTGATGTTCGTTCATATCCAGTTTATTTAGGTTTTATTTTTAATACAAAGACAAAATTGCCGATTTGTCGAGTTTATACCTAAAATTTAACGATCATTACCCCAAAAAAGAGCCAGTAATGACTGACTCTTTAACAGAAGTTTGAATTACAAAACCCCTAGCTCCCTTAGTCTTTCTGTTAAATATGTATCTGCTGTATGACGCTCGGATAATACTACTTCAGGCTTTGGGTGAAGAAACAAAGGCAACGAGATCCGTGATGTTTCTTGACGCTCACCCGTTGGATTGATGACGCGGTGTGTAGTCGATGGGAAGTAACTACCTGACGCTTCCTGAAGCATATCGCCGATATTAATAATTAAGCTACCAAAGTCACATGGAACATCAATCCATTGACCATCTTTAGCCAAAACTTGTAGCCCAGGCTCATTTGCTGCGGGGAGAATCGTCAAAAGATTAATATCTTCATGAGCAGCAGCTCGAATAGCACCAGGTTCTTCTTTACCTGTCATTGGAGGATAATGAAGTACCCTTAACAGCGTCTTTTCACTATTGCTAATCATATCAGAAAGTGCCATGGAAAACTTGTCCTTAACGTCTACTGGAGCAAACTCCTCAACCCAGCCTAATAATTCCTCAGCAAAGTTATTCGCTCGCTGATAGTAATCCAAAATTTGCTCTTTTAATTCTTGCGGTATTTGTCCCCAAGGATAAACATGAAAGTATTCTTTAATATCTTTAACAGTATGCCCCTTAGCAACTTCAGATATAGATGGTGGAAAGTACCCATCTTGAGTATCGGTATTGTATGTAAATTCATTTTTGAGCTCAGTCATAAAAAACTGATACCAGTTCTCATAAATTGACTCCACAAGCTCTTTCTGTATTGGGTGATTTTTAAGCACCCCAAACCCAGTCTCATGGAGTGAGGTTACAAATTGTTGAGCAGCATCTTTGGCTCGATAATCGACAGTTTCCAGTTTCATGACTTCACTTTATTTCGTTATGCTATGTTTGAAGCAAGATTTTAAATCTCACCTGTAGCTAAATCAAACTTTGGTGAGATAGAAGGGGTCAGTTTGTGTTTTTACTGCGCAATATTTATATTTTTCAACATAAATGGTAAGTTAAATGTGATAAAAACTACACATACCTCAATTGAACAACGTTTTATTTAATGCCATTATAACCCTATGCATGATTAAGGAACCCCTTTAATGGATACAAACAGAACCACACTATCATTTTTATTTTGGTTAAGCTTAGGTTACGCAATAGTGTTTGTATTCTCTGCAACTGATCCTTCCTCTCGAGCCGTATGGATTGCTGAAATCATCCCTGCTTTGATTATATTGTTATTAATTTGGTCAATCTCGAGACGATTTAGATTTTCTAATACAGCCTATTTTCTTATGTTCATATGGCTAACGCTTCATACTATAGGCGCAAAATATACCTTTGCTGAGGTACCATTCGATTGGTTCAATCAAGCTATTGACTCTGAGCGAAATAATTTTGACCGTGTTGCGCATTTTTCTATTGGGTTATATGCCTACCCCATTGCCGAATATATGATCAAAAAACAGTGGATGACCTCGAAACTAGCAATGTGTTTTGCTCTATTTTCAATCATGTCACTGGCAGCTGGATATGAAATGGTTGAATGGTGGTACGCTGCACTTGCTGGTGGTGATGAAGGTATTGCTTTTTTGGGTTCTCAAGGAGATATCTGGGATGCACAAAAAGATATGTTAATGGATACATTAGGAGCGTTAACATCATTGATGCTGTTAACATTTCAACTTCGGGTTGTTTCATCCAGCCATGCTAAATAAGGGTCAAAGCCTTTTGTGATTGGCATATGAATTATCTCTGGCAGTTCATTGTCACTATGCACTTGTCCATCCCACCAGTAACTGCTTTGAATTGGAATAGTTTGGATACATGCAGCTAATCTCTGTTCTAACACTGCATCAATTATTTTTTGTGCAAATTCCTGGCAATCAGTCGTCGTTAGTACCATACAAAATTGCTCTTTCATTATTTTAAACACCTCTTTTTTTAATAATGACAGGGTAATTTTGGTCTTTCAGTTCATGAATAAAACTAGACCCCGCTCCTGAATACGTCACCCATACGTGATTTCTCGCCCTAGTCAAAGCCACATAAAATAATCGCCGCTCCTCAGCATAAGGAAAACAATCATCGGATTGAGTCAAAGCACCATCAATATGTAACGTTTTTATTCTTGGCGGAAATTGACCTTCGTTCACGCACAATATGATGACATAATCTGCTTCACGACCTTTACTTGCATGACAAGTCATAAATTCAATCGATAGTAACGCAAATTGTTTTTGCCACTGAGAAAGAAGCTCTGGTTTGTGGTAATGATTTCGAGCAAGTAAAAGCACAGTTTGAGTGTTTTTTGCCTTGCGATTCAATTCATCAAGAATTTTTTCAATCGAGCTACTCGCTGACAGAGTGACGGATTTAGATTTTTTCTGTTTAAAACTATGTAAAAGTTTCTCTACTTGAGCTGGGTTGCGCTGAACAAACTGATTAGCCACGTCACCAAGTTGATTACTAAAGCGATAAGTTGTATCCAATTTATGGACTGTTGAATGAGGGAAACGCATTGCAAAACCCGTTGTCAAGTCAACATCAGCACCTGCAAATTCATAAATCGATTGCCAATCATCACCAACAGCAAACAAAACACAGCTCGGGCCATTATTTTGTTTGCACAACGCCTCGACTAATAACAAACGCTGAGGTGATATATCTTGATACTCATCAATCATGATATATTTCCAACGCGATTTATACCTTCCTTTAAGCACATGTTCTGTCGCTTTATTGATCATTATATTAAAGTCAATATGACCATGCTCATTGAGCATTGCAATCCACGCTTGGTAGCAAGGCCAAACTAAGGAAAGTTCGCTGTTTAATCGAGTGTAATTCTTATGGGGAAGCAAACTTTCTTGAATATCTTTCTTCGTCCCACCTATTGCCGATAGTTGATTAAGCTGTTTGTTTAACCAAGCAATCAATTTAGGGTTTTCTACATGACTACCAAGTTCATCATCTCCTGTAATATAGGCTATTGGCCATTTATTGAGATGCTTTTGCCAACGCTTAAACGCTGTCGGAGTGGCCCAATGTATTTTTAGCCATTCCATACACCAAGTAGTCTTTAAGTTATCATCTGTTGCGATAGGTGAAATTATTACTGGATGTTGTCCAACTTGATTTAAAATATACAGCCCCAGCTGATGGAACGTGTTGACCATAACTTGATCTGCACTCAAGCCAATTTTGTTTTCTAAGCGTTGGCGCATCTCACTAGCTGCATCGCGACCAAAAGATAACATTAGAATTTCTTCAGACTGAGCCAAGTGACCTTGAAGAAGATACGCTACCCGCGCAGTTAAAACACTGGTTTTGCCAGAACCTGCTCCAGCGAGTACCAAGTTATTATCGTCATTAAGTAAAACAGCTTGCTGCTGAGACACATTTAAAGGAGAGGATTCAATTTGTGAAAAGAGTACCTTCCAATTTTCCAATTCAATTTTCATCCACCGTTGGTTACGCTCTGATAGATTTTTCTCAGTTTCTAAAACCCATGGGACGATATTTGCCATTCGCTCAGGCACCATCAATATGGCATCTTCCAAAGTCATTTCCATGGTACTTAAGTCTGCAAAGATCTGACTTAGTTGAATATCAAGAGTGGAATGTGTAAGGTAAGCAGGTTGACGTTCCAACCCTTGCAGAGCTGATTCCCATTGCGGAAGAAATGCATACAATTGTTGGCATTGATGACGATGCCACTTTTGATATGACGTCACAGCTAAACGAGCAAACTGACGGCAACTTTGCCACGAAAGCCCTTCGATAAGCCAAGATTGTCTTTGCCCATCTTTGGAATGTGAAAAAAATTGTAGTCCACCCCATATCAATCCACGCTTTAGGTTAACCTCACCATTCCAGACACTAAATGGAATACGTTCTTCATACCTCTTAGAACTCAATATGATAAAGTCAGAATCTAGACACACTCGATTATATTCGTCTTGAATTAGATATTGTGCAGTCTTGGTAGCACTGAGCTGCATACTTGTTGTTCCTTAAGCTTAGTTACATACATAATAACTTAACCAAATCGAAGAATGAAAAGATCCTGTCAATAGATGAATTAAAACATTTGACGTTAAAATCTCGTCAATAGAGGTATTACTTTATCTACATCATGAATTTAACATGTATTATTAGATAATATAATCACTAATAATGGCAACCAAAACAGATACTGTGCAACCTTTTAATCAACTTCGCCTATATTGGGCAAACAAAACCATTAATTACGGCTTACTAATACTAATTTCATTATTAGGAATCGTTGGCCTCAGTTGGTTTGATGCTACAAAATCTAACGTCATCCCGTTAATATTAGGGGTGATCGCAGCAGCCTTAGCACAGACAGATGACACAACAATAGGCCGAATAAAAGCGACATTTTTAACTCTATTTTGCTTCGCTGTTGCGTCTTTCTCGATAGAATTACTTTTCCCTACCCCCATTTTGTTTGCTATTGGATTATGTGTTTCCACTTTTGGCTTCATTATGCTTGGAGCGATTGGAACAAGATACGCCAGCATAGCATTCGGTTCATTACTGATTGCCATTTACACCATGCTAGGTGCCGAACAAAGTGTTAATATCTGGCTACAACCTATTTTGCTTTTATCCGGTGCAAGCTGGTATTTTCTACTCTCCATTTTCTGGTCTGCATTGTTTCCTTTGCAGCCTGTGCAACACAGCTTAGCAACAGTTTTCACAAATCTCGCAAATTATCTAGATTCAAGAAGTCAGCTCTTCCACCCTGTGACAAGTCTTGACCCCCAACCTTTTAGGATTAAGCAAGCACAACTTAATGCAGCCACAGTCACAGCGTTAAATCACTGTAAAGCGACACTCTTAAGCCGTTCTAAACGAGGCTATGTCAATGCAAGTAGCGATCAATTTCTTAATATTTATTTTCTCGCTCAAGATATCCATGAACGTGTTAGCTCTAGTCATTATCGCTACCAGGAGCTTTGTAAAAATTTTGAACGCTCTGATATTCTGTTTAGGTTTAAATACCTACTGGAGACACAGGCACAAGCATGCCGTGCGGTAGCAAAGGCGATTCAATTAGGATCAGACTATCAACATACTGGTAACTCTCTGATTGCACTTGATGAATTAGTAAGATCACTAGAAGATCTAAAAGAAGAGACGATTCCAGCAAGAAAGTCTCTGCTCAATCAGCTTCATTATCTGTTTAATAACCTTGCCACTGTCGAAAAACAGTTAAGTAGCATTTGTCATCCCCATTCGAATGAATTTGGGGCAGATGTGCTCGATGACACTGAAGTTCATACCTTCAAGGAAAAGTGGCAAAGGATTGCATCACATTTCACCATAGACTCAATGCTGTTTCGACATGCTATAAGATTATCTATTACGCTAACATTAGGATACGGCCTGATAAAATTTTTAAATATAAACCAAGGCTATTGGATACTAATGACCACACTATTTGTCTGCCAACCTAACTACAGTGCCACTCGGAGCAAACTTGTCGCTAGAGTTGCAGGGACAATTATCGGTTTGTTAGTTGGTGTCCCACTACTCATTGTATTTCCATCTCAAGAGAGCCAGTTATTACTGATTGTCATCTCTGGCGTAGCATTCTTTATGCTTAGACTCGCTAATTATGGCTATGCGACGGGGTTTATTACTATTTTGGTGTTGTTTTGTTTCCACCAGATTGGTGATGGTTATTCTGTAGTATTCCCAAGATTGACTGATACACTTATCGGATGCGGATTGGCAGTATTATCCGTCACATTTATATTACCAGACTGGCAATCAAAACGTCTTCATAAAGTAATGGCTGAAACAATTCAAGCGCACCGTGAGTATCTCGCACAAATCATTGGCCAATACAGAATTGGAAAGAAAGACAATTTGACCTACCGAATAGCCAGACGTAATGCTCACAACCATGACGCTAATCTCAACAATGCGATAAGTGCAATGCTAGTGGAACCTGGTCGATATCGCTCTGCGGTGGATGAGAGCTTTCGCTTCTTAACATTAACTCATGCTTTGTTAGGCTATGTGTCAGCGCTTGGAGCGCACAGAACTCGAATCAATGAAGCTAATGCTCACCAGCTTATTCTAGAAACCCACAAAGTTATTCACAACCATCTTGAATTATTGTTTTATCAACTTCATGAGCCAAAGGAGCAGAGCACAACGAATCATAGTATTGACCTCACTCTCAAAGCCCGTCTAGAAGAATGGCGAGATCAAGACGATAACTCAACCAGGATGGTATTACAGCAGCTCTATCTCATTTACAGAATGCTTCCAGAGCTCCACTCTCTGGCAGGTAAGTTCACTATTCGTGCAAAAAACTGACCCATATTGGTGATAATAAAAACAACAAATATGTGGAATATTATGGCATACTTCACTTTTATTTAAACTCTACCTGACATTGTTCGGACATTTTTTGAGCGGGAGTGCATAAAATTGACGTTTAAATCTCGTAAATGGGTAAGACGATGAAAGGAGACATGTCTTGCTATTCGAACCAGAGAAATGAATTGATTCGGAGGCAACATAGTATGAATGCAAAACAGTTTGAAGTACTTAAAAACCAAATAAAAAGTCTGACACCTAATCAGCTACATACATTGAAAACTGAGATATCCCAGACCTTATCTGAATCTAATCGCACTCTGTTAACAGACGAAGAGCAGCAGCTTATCTCAAGCTTGTTTGAATAGCATAACTTGCTAAAAAAGCAAACTCGAATTAAGATTTAATAATCTAGGGGGGTGATATATTACAGTGTCTGCAATCCAGCCCGGTTATAACGTGATTGAACAGTCATCTCAGATGGCTGAAGAAGCAGCGCACGAAATTCATCAGACCAGAATTACAAACCCGATTAAGAAAGACGATTTATATCAGTTCAACAAAGTAGAATTTAAGCTACCAGAGAGTTCCCAAATTGAACCTATCGTTAAACTAACTCAAGCAGAAAAGTACAGTCGTATTGGTACCAATGTGTTACAAAGAGATCAGGAAATGATCGGTACGTTACTTGATGTACATGTGTAGGTTAAAATTCACATCAACACGATAACAAGTGTTGCCTTCCGCTCAATAGGCGCTAGAATCGCCCGACAACATCATTTTTTTCATCACCATGCCCAAACTCAACTTATCTCACCGTGACAGAAAATCGATCTTTGACCAAGAGCCTTGCTCAGATACACTAGAGGAAAGGCTTAAACCTAACTTTGGACTACCAAAGCAACGTCTAACATCGAGCCCTTATGTCTCAACTAAAAATTTAGACAAACGCTGGAAGATATTAGCTGACCTCACACAAAAACAACATCTGCTTGATCCATTTACGCAACAGAACTCTGATGTGTATAACAAGAACATCGAACATTTCATCGGTACAGTAAAAGTACCTGTTGGTGTCGCTGGGCCTCTTCGTGTAAATGGCTTACATGCTCAAGGTGATTATTTTATTCCCCTTGCGACTACCGAGGCCGCTTTAGTTGCCTCCTACAATCGTGGTTCCCAGCTTATTACCGCAAGTGGTGGTGCTAGTGCGATACTGCTTAATGAAGGAGTTACAAGAACTCCAGTATTTGAGTTCCAACAACTTTCACAAGCAGGTCAGTTTGTTGCTTGGGTTGTAACCCAATATGACCAAGTCAAGAAAATTGCTGAGTCAACGACATCACACGGCCAACTAAATGATATCAACATTAATATTGAAGGTAATCGCGTATATTTAATATTTGAGTTTCATACAGGTGATGCATCAGGGCAAAACATGGTTACCATTGCGACCAATGAGGTGTTCAATTACATCTGCGCGCAATCGCCAATTCAAGCACAAGAAGCTTTTCTTGATGGGAATCTATCTGGAGACAAAAAACCCAATGCACATACACTAAGGCATGTCAGAGGAAAAAAGGTCTCGGCTGAGGTAAACCTTTCAAAAGAGTTGATCAAAAAATACCTGCACACAACGCCTGAGAAAATGGCTAAGTTCGGCCAACTAACCACAACAGGCGCTTCTATTAGTGGCGGAATTGGCGTTAATGCACACTATGCAAATGCTCTTGCTGCTATTTATACAGCTTGCGGACAAGACAGCGCATGCGTAGCGGAGTCTGCTATTGGTATTACGCGTATGGAAGTAAACAGAGATGGTGGCTTATACGCATGTGTCACGTTACCTAACATCATGGTAGGAACCGTCGGTGGTGGTACTCACCTACCAAGTCAAAGGGCATGCCTCGAGATCATGGGCCTATACGGAGCCGGAAAAGCAAGAACACTTGCCGAAGTAGTCGCAGCAGTATGCCTTGCAGGTGAGCTTTCTATTGTTGGCGCATTCAGCGCAGGTCATTTTTCGAAAGCACACCAGAAACTCGCGAGATAATTCTAAATCGAAGACTATCATTTTGCCGCCACGCTAATTTTAAATTAGCGTGCTTTTAGCCTGCCTAAATATGTCCAACGATCATATATCAGCTTAAACTCTCTAGTTTGATATTCTTATATGAACATTTAAAGCTCGAATAACTTTCGTATTGTAATTATTTAGATGATCTTGATCATATTTAACCGAACAAACACTAACAATCCAAGCTACAATATGATTACATAACGAAAATAATCACGCTCGAACGAACATTTGGATGACAATTACATGACTGTTAGTTACTTAGATGAACAAAAAGAACAAGAATTTCTAGATATAATAGTCGTCGGCGGAGGTATAAATGGTGCTGGTATAGCTGCAGATGCAGCAGGACGTGGACTAAAAGTAGGCCTTTACGAAGCACAAGATTTTGCCGGTGCTACTTCTTCAGCAAGTTCTAAACTTATACATGGTGGATTGAGGTACTTGGAACACTATGAATTTCGCTTAGTCAGTGAATCACTCGCTGAACGTGAAGTATTACTTGCAAAAGCGCCACATATTGCATTTCCAATGCGATTTAGATTACCCCACCGACCATTTCTTCGTCCAGCGTGGATGATACGGGCAGGCTTATTTCTATATGACCACTTAGGCAAACGAACCTCTTTACCTGGCAGTAAAAAAATCAAACTTGATAATGAAAAAGTCATGAAACCTGAGCTTAGTATAGGCTTCGAATATTCTGATTGCTGGGTTGATGATGCGAGGTTAGTCATACTCAATATCATTCAAGCTCGGGAGTTAGGAGCAGAAGTCAGCAATTACTGTCAAGTGACTAAAGCAAGGCGTATTGACGGACTTTGGCATGTCGAAATAAATGACCTACGCACAGGTCAAACTTTAATAAGAAAGTCAAAAGCCTTGGTTAACGCAACTGGCCCATGGGTCAAAGATTTTATGACCGAGAATACCCAATTGGCTTCTCCTTATGGTATTCGGTTGATTAAGGGCTCACATATTATAGTGCCCAAAATCCATGATGAAGAACAAGCATATATCATGCAAAACGAAGACAATCGGATTGTTTTTGTTATTCCCTATCTCAACAAATTTTCAATTATTGGAACAACTGACGTCGAGTTTCACGGTAGTCCTCGACATGTATCAATTAGTGATGAAGAGAAACAGTATCTGCTTAAAGTGACTAACAGTCATTTTCGCAAACAACTCACGATGGAAGATATTATTGCTGACTTCAGTGGTGTTCGTCCACTGTGTGATGATGAGTCTGACTCGCCGCAAGCCATCACTCGAGATTACACACTTTCGTTAGAAGGTCAAACTGGCGAACCACCCTTACTATCAATTTTTGGTGGGAAATTAACCACATATAGGAAGTTGGCTGAATCTGCAATGCAGCATCTCTCACCCTATTTCAATCAAAACAAACCTTGGACTAAAGAAGCTCCCTTACCTGGCGGTGAACATTTCTCATGGACTAGTTTACAAGCAAAATTAGCCAGGGAAATTCCATTTGTTGACCCTGGCACACGCACACGTTGGATTCAATCATATGGTAGTCGAGTGAATCAGTTACTTGAGGGGGTAAAAACCAATCAAGATTTGGGTATTAAATTCTCTACAGGCATCTACCAAATTGAAGTTGACTATATGGTTAAACAAGAACTTGCGGCAAACGCTGAAGACGTCCTTATGCGCCGCAGTAAACTACACCTATTATGCGATCAACAATGCCAGCTTGCCATTGCTAACTATCTTGAAACAAACCACTACAGCATTGAAAAGCAGTGTGCGTAACTGCGTATTTACCAATAAATATGAAGGCTCAAGAGGTAGCCCTTGAGCCTTTGTTTAAACCATACAAACTTTCTCAGTATTGTTGAGTCTTATTGAGGTGGTTTTCCTTAAAATGAATGAAAGCCTGATTTAACGCCAACTCTTTGATAGGTTTGATAATAACGTAATCTGCACCAACATTTAAAAAAGCGCGTTTTGTATCTTGCATTCCATCCGCTGTACAGGCGAAAATAGGCGTATCTAGCTTCATATCTTCACGAATTATTTTAGTGGTTTCTATACCACCCAAATTAGGCAACTGGTTATCCATTAGAATTAAATCAATATCATGCTGCTGTTTTAATTTTTCAATCGCGTTATAACCATCTTGAACCCATATAACTTTCATACCGTACTTTTCACAAAATGCTTTGGCTATAAACGCGTTAGTATGGTTATCCTCAACTAACAAAACATTAAGTACCCTATCAAACAAGTTTGCAGGTTCAACTAATATATTGGCTTCAACTTGCTCGGTGGACGCCACTAACTCGATAGGAATCGATAAATGTAAACGCGTTCCCTTACCTATAGCGCTCTCTATTTCAATTTGGCCATCCAACATTTCGACTAAGCTATGAACAATCGCAAGGCCGAGACCACTTCCACCGTATTCTCGAGTAGTTGTAGATTCAGCTTGCACAAAAGGTTCAAAAATATGAGTTATTCGTTCCTGTTCTATGCCTATACCGGTATCTACTACACTTATATTCAAATTGCACCCAGTCACTTGCTTAAGGCACATAATTGATACCGTTACACTACCTTGATGGGTAAACTTAATAGCATTACTCACTAAGTTAAACAATATCTGGTTAAGCCTAACTTGATCACTATGTGCAAAAGTCATATCACTGAGATTCGTGATGACCTCAAAGCTAACCCCTTTCTCTTCACATAGTGGAGTGTAGATTTTCTCTACTGCACTCACTAACTCTACTAAACGAAAATCAACAGACTGAACATGAAATTTACCTTGTTCTATTTTCGAAAAATCTAGAATATCATTTAATACAGCCAATAGATGTTCACCACTGTTACATAGCACATCAAGGTGTTCAACATCTTGAGTATCAGATAATTTACCTTTAAGTAACTGCGAAACGCCTAAAATACCATTAAGGGGGGTTCTCAGCTCATGGCTCATTTTAGCTAAGAAATCAGATCTCGCTTTAGCTGTCTCTTCTGCTTCCCTTCTTGCAGCAATACTTTGAACTTCTGCTTCTACAAAACTCGTCACATCTTGTCCTTGGGCCAGCACATTGTTGGTTCCTTTATCAATAAAAATCGGAGACAGGTTCCAGCGATATGTTTTATCTCTTATAGAAATATTAATACCCTTTAACGCAGCTCCCTTGGCACATAACCGTATATGAGGGCCAAGTTTTTCAATTAAGAGATGATAATCGCCTTTTTCAGTATCGTTATTAACTAGAAAGCTTCTTTCTGCAGCAGGGTTACTCCTCAATAACTGACCACCTGCATCCCACAAGGTCATTGGTGAAAGTGAAAAGTTGAACAAGTCAGCAAATTGTTTTTCCTGTTCGTGAAAGCGCTGAAAAGACAATTCAAAAGAAGAGCCAATCTGATCAAATTCTTCTATATGTGATCCTGGGAAACGGTTCATCCCTTTGGTTTCGACAGAGTTCTCGGTGTAATTCATGAGTTTTAAGAGCTCTTTTGAAACTCGCTTCCCAAGCCATAATCGACCGTATACTGCGATCAAAAAAAGCAATACCACAGCGATTGCAACCCACATATAATGGCTACGAACTAAAATGACGATGGGTTTATTGTCCTGAATGGTATAAATAGACAAAAAAGTAGGTACATCGCTAATAGTCAAATCTGTTTTAGAAACCATGTACTTACTTGCAGTAAAATCCACTGCAGATTCTTCCAGCCACTCAATATGACTTAAGTCGATATCTTTCGTGCTCGATGCAATGACTTCTGAGCCTACTGCAAGTAATACTTGATCAGCATTACTCCCTCTTAGTACTGCATTCATTAAAGAAAAATTATTGTTCAATACAACCGCAATATGCAAAAAACCTAAAACCTCTCCTGACCCCATATCAATAATAGGGACACGACGCACCATCAGATATCGAGTTCCGAGTAATGAAGGTGTTTGTGATAAGTGCCAGCTTCCTCCAGTGGTCATATCTTTACTAATGTGCGACAACTGCTCCATTGATAAACCATAGAACTGATAGTTGGCATCATCCCATACAATTTGGGAGCGTTCTGTAATAAAACGAAAGTCGGGAGCGAGTGCCGGAGAGCCCTGATCAATACCGTTAAAAAAACGTGCCAATCGATTTACATCCGAAGCAATAAAAGCCTCAACTAAGGAGCCATTTCGGCTGTAACTATCTTGTTGTATTTCAAGAGCCTCGAGCCTAAAGTTCAAGATTTGCTGGACTAGACTTTGGGTTTGTAACTTAGAACGCGCAACTTCTTGAGAAACAACCTGCCGATTAACCTGGTAGTTCTGAAGTACAACGACCAAAGACAAAACCGCGATGGTAAGAAAGATTGAGCGTGTAAGTAATGTGGCAAGACGTTTTTTAGTCCCTCGCCGAGCTAAAAAAGACATTATTAATCCGAGTACCTAAAAGCTCTTTGCTTTAATTTATCTATTTTCAAATGACTATCTGTTTTTATCACAAGTTCAAAGTCCCCAGAATAAACATTTGGTGTCTCTTTTCCTTCAAGGTCCCACTTTATTGCTTCAGCCATTGCAACCCCAGTATCATCATTCATTCGCATTGCAGTCACATCTAATTCACCTTTAGCGAGCGCTGCTAGCTCTGCACTGCCACCTCCCCATCCGTTGACAATAATATCTTCTCGCTTTAATTTCTTAAGTGCTTCTGTAGCACCAAGAGCAACATCAGTTGAACACGCATAAATAAATGAAATATTAGGATCTTTTTCTACGGCTTTGATCGCTGCATTAAATCCAGATTCTTTAGTCGCTGTTGTATAGAACGATGAAGATAGTTTATACGAATCATGATGGCTCATCTCTTCTATAAACGTATCACCTCGAGCATCACTGACATAGCCTTCAGAGAAATATAAAACAGAGTAGCGACTACCAGCGGGCACAATTTTTTTGTAATAATTTTCAAGTAAGTGAGTCCCTTTAACATGGTCAAAACCAACATACATAAATGGCTTTTGCTCACCCCAAGCTCTAACAGGTGTGGTTATATTTTGTAAAATAAGCTTAGTGTTTGTTGAACTGAGAACATTTTCAATAAACTTTCGATGCCGAGTGGTATCTAAGGTAAAAATCAAATAATCTGCTTTGTTTTGTATCGCTTCGAGCAGTGAGAGACTCTGCTGTCTAACATCTAGATTAGGCCGAGTAAAAACCTGCTTTATCTCATAGTTTATCCCCAACTCGGTAAGGCGTGCTTCAAAAGCTTTAATGTTCCTTACCCAATAATCTGACACTTGCTGTCCGGGATACACAACTGAAATTGATACCGGGTTAGATTGCTTGGCAGAAATCGGTACTGCTTGACTTCTTACTGTATCGGCCAAAGCTTTAGTCAGAACCTTCTCTTCTGGATTAGCATCTAGATACTCATCATATTGCCAGTACCCACTGAGGACTTGAGTTGTGTGTGCGCAACTGGGCATAGGTAAAACGAGAACTACTGACAAAAGAGTCACTTTTAGCATCAATTATCCTTTCTCATAAAGATATTTTTTTACTTCGTATTTTACATAGGGTGTACCTGCCTTTCGAGCTGATTTAACCACTGTTTGTAAGTTTTTATCTTAAGCAGGGAATGTGCGGCTAATATTTGATGCAAATTGAGTAACTAGCAGCACAAACTCTGTACTAACAACTCAAGATTAGAAAGTAAATGCCAAATTCCCAGATAAGCCATATTGATTATCGCCAGCATAACTTCCTGCTAAATCAAAGCTAACCATATCGCCGGGACTTATACCAACACCAAGCGTAACTGAATTATCTAGTGTATCTTCTAGGTCAATTTCATAGCCTACCCTGAGTTGAGCCCAACCCATGGCATTACCTTCCACTCCAAAGCGTAAAAATTGAGTATCATCATTTTGATCTGTAAATCTTTCTTGCTTGGTCAGATCGAAGTCTGTAGTGGCCGTAAAATATTCTAATGTATAGGCCCCAGATACCGTAACCTGAGTGTTTAACTTATATGTACTGACACCTCCAATATCTAAAGTCTGAAGTTTCTGCGAGAATAAGTCTTTCACAGCGACTCCAGCACGAAATTGTTCATGCAACCAAACCGCACCAAGATCTATATTAAATGCATTTTTTTTGGTTTCACTTTTGTCATAGTCTTTGATATCAAAGTCTTCAACAGTAATTGCTTGTTTGTATGTTCGCATGGTTTGAAACTTAGGAGAAATCCCAACAGAAACATCCTGTCCTAGAAAGTTCACCCGTTTAGCAATCGCCACACCAAACTCACCGTAGCCAAATGCGATTACATCAACACTCGAGTTCTCATAACGAGTTTGAGTATCCGTCGAACTTGAAATATCACTCTTCGCGATAACTTCGGCGTATCCGCGGGTAAAAATATTGGTCGACAGAATATCAACAGGCAACGCAACCGCGGCAACGACACCACCGTTAACTCCCAACGGCTTATCATCCGAAATTTGATCTAAATAACTATTCAATCTCGCTTCTGCAGCAGAATCTGAGGAGTTTGCTTTAAAAGCTTTGATCTCATCTTGAAGTTTATCCACGGTATTTAGGGTTTCATCTGTATCTCTCAATCTTAAACCGACACCAGGAAAGAGCACACCAAATTTATCTGAATCTCTATGAATAGCAACCAATGCAGGGTTATAAAATGGTGCTAACAGATAATCTGCCGATGTAACACCAGTATTACCCATACCATTACCGCGCCCATCTGGGACAACGGTTGCAGCATTAACCACGATAGCAATCCATGCTAACGACCACATTAAAATAGCTTTTATCAAAAGTTTCATATCCATACCAACCTTATTTAAATTCTATATTCAAGGTTAATACAGATTTGAACTATTCGACGGACAATCAATTCAATATCAATTACATAACATAAAATTTGTGGTAAAGATAAAAAATTGACTGATAATTTATCAAGATTACAATTATGTTTCGTTATCGGATAAGCTGGCTTTTGTCACCTCAACCCTCTTCAACATCGATAATATCACCTAGCACTACTGCCCCACTTATCAGTTGCTCTTTCTGACATTTTGACAATTTCTTAATACGATATTCATATTTAGATGCCATTGAACGGCTTTTACCAATCATTTGATACCATTCAAGCGTCAAAGGTGCTTTTCCTTTGAGAGATTTAGCACCAGTACCTTGGCAGTGTTGTGCATAACGACGGTAAACATCTGTCGTTATGCCACAATACAGGGCATTTAAGCGTGTCCGAATCAAGTATACAAACCATATCGAACACGGCTGGATTGTTTGTTTAGATGGCATTTAGGAACACAATTCTTCCACTTGTTGACGTAATACCTCTAATTGCGTTTTTAATTCAGCAACCTCAAGTTCCAGTGCATCTATCCTTTTTATATCAGATTCAACATTGTTAGGATGAGAGATCGACACTACAAAACTCTCAATATCGACCTCTCCACTAAACAAATGCATATAACGAGATTCACGCTTGCCTGCTTCCCGCGCTAATTTAATAACTAAGGATCCGTCATCTGGTGATGCCATATTTTCTAATATTGATTCGACTTCTTTTACATCGCTAAAATCTGCTAATCGATTTGTACGTGTACGCAATTCACCAGGTGTTTGTGCTCCACGAAGCAACAAACAACAGACGATCCCTTTTTCTTGAGCTGTTAACTTTAAGTCACCAAATTCGGTATTACAGAACCTGTGTTGAAACTTACTCGCTCGACTATTAAATCCGCTCTCATCACTAACAAGCCTACGAGCAATCAATCCATCAATAGCTTGCTGAACATCAACTTCAGATAATGTCATAACAGGTTCACGATTGCTTTTTTGATTACATGCACTGGTCAAACTATTGAGGGTCAATGGGTAATAATCTGGTGTGGTAACTTCCTTTTCGATTAAACAGCCAATAACGCGAGCTTCTATATCGTTTAGTTCTATATTCATTATCATATCCTTAGTCACATCTTCCTAGCTTAGTGCTCGAAAAGAATCGATGGTTTTTTTATATTACCATACTCATCAATCATAATGATTTTTCTACGATTTAACTCAACTTCTGTCAATTCCTGACACCGACGTTCTTTACGGTATGCCTCAACAATCTTACTTGTTTGTGGGGACAATTCAGCCTTCTCAACTTTCGGGACTACAATACTGGATACTCGCATAAAGTTAGCTTTTTATTTTATTAATAACGAAATCATATCCTGACTCCCACTTATGCTCAATCACTGCATTGGCTTTTTGGTGATAAACTAGTCATCATTATAGAGTTGTTGATCTTAAGCCTGTTATCGGCAGAGATGTTATGGTTTAATCATTGGCAGTTAAAGTTAAGCAAAAGCAGGAAAGACACTTATGAGTGGAGTATTTGAAATCGTAGCTCAGGCTCGCAGAAAAAATAAGCTAAAGCGTGAACTGCTCGACAATGAGAAAAAAGTTC
The DNA here is from genome assembly GCA_024347015.1 of Vibrio pectenicida. Lineage (GTDB taxonomy): Bacteria > Pseudomonadota > Gammaproteobacteria > Enterobacterales > Vibrionaceae > Vibrio > Vibrio pectenicida. Next base: position 995,991 of record AP024890.1, read on the forward strand.
GTGATAACCGCAAGAGGGTCGATCTTTTGGACAACTTGATGGATTACATCAAGCCTAATATGACCCCTGATGAAATCATCACCATCATCAATAATATGAAAGCAGATTATGAAGATCGCGTTGACGACCATATTATAAAAAGTGCGGAAATCTCCAAAGAGCGCCGTGATATTAGTCGACGTATCCGTGAACTGACTGAAGAAGACAAGCAAGTATTGCAAGGTAAAAAGAAAGCTTAACTTCCACTAAAAATGATGCCCGCTTTATACAGTGGGCACCATTTATATTATAATTTTTTCAATACTTTAATCATCTTCATCATGCATCTTTGCCCACACTTGAGCACATTTCACCGCACGCTTCCAACCCTTGTAACGACGGCTGCGTTTCTCTTCGTCATGATGAGGTACAAAGGTCTTATCGATTTCAGCTTTGCCAGCAACTTCGTCCAGACTACCCCAAAAACCTACCGCTAAACCAGCAAGGTACGCAGCGCCCAATGCGGTTACTTCCGTGACCTGTGGACGAAGCACCTGAGTATCAAGAACATCAGATTGAAACTGCATTAAGAAATCATTGGCAACCGCACCACCATCGACACGAAGAGCTTCGAGTTTGATGTCAGAGTCTGCTTGCATTGCATCTAGCACATCACGTGTTTGGTAAGCAATTCCTTCTAATGTTGCTCGTATAATATGGCTTGAATTAGCACCTCGAGTCAAACCAACAATGGTTCCACGAGCATAAGCATCCCAATAGGGAGCACCAAGCCCAGTAAAAGCAGGCACAACATAAACACCATTAGACGTATCAACCTTAGTGGCAAAATATTCTGAATCTTTAGCATCCGCTAGCAGCTTCATTTCATCTCTTAGCCACTGAATAGATGCCCCTCCCATAAACACAGCACCTTCAAGCGCATAGGCAGGTTTACCCGTTGGTCCACAAGCTAATGTGGTCAGTAGTCCATTTTTAGATGTCACTTTTTCTTGGCCAGTATTCATCAACAAGAAGCAACCTGTCCCATAGGTATTTTTTGCTTGCCCTGCATTGACACACATTTGTCCAAACAGAGCTGCTTGCTGATCTCCTGCGATCCCCGCAATCGGTATTCGAGTTCCCCCTTTACCGCCAATATTGGTTTGTCCATAAACCTCTGATGATGTCTTAACTTCTGGCATCATAGATAAAGGTATGTCCATTTCTTGCAGCAGTTTTTCATCCCACTGAAGTGTATTTATGTTAAACAGCATGGTTCTAGAAGCGTTGGTATAGTCCGTTACATGGACACGCCCTTGAGTCATCTTCCACAATAACCACGTATCTACTGTTCCGAACAAGAGCTTACCGGCATTCGCATCTTCACGGGCACCCTCAACGTTATCTAAAATCCACTTAATTTTTGTGCCAGAAAAATAGGGATCTAACACCAGACCTGTATTCTCCTGAACGTATTCTTCTAGATTTCGGCTTTTCAAGTCTTCACATATAGCCGCTGTGCGTCGGCACTGCCAAACAATAGCGTTGTAGACTGGCTTGCCTGTGTCTTTATTCCAAACTATGGTGGTTTCACGCTGGTTAGTAATACCTATACCCGCCACTTCATCACTGCGGATCCCAGATTTGCCCAAGACTTCAACTAAAACTGAACTTTGCGTGGCATAGATTTCCATAGGATCATGTTCAACCCAACCCGCCTGAGGGTATATTTGAGTAAACTCACGCTGAGAAACACTGACAATGTTAGCATCATGGTCAAGTACCACTGCACGGGAGCTCGTCGTTCCCTGATCAAGCGCGACAATATATTTTGGCTCAGTCATGATAATTTCCTTTTATTTCAATACTTATATCAATAGATTTTAGTGTTACACGTGGGCTTCTTGATTCTCTTCAGTATCATCACACTGATTAGGGATAGTACAACCAGTACCGGTATTGGGTAAGTATTGAGCGATAACTTTAGGGTATGCCCAAGCACCAAAACACGCGCCAGCAACTGGGCCAAGAATAGGAACAATAAAATATGGGATGTCTTTAGCTCCAGTCAGCGCATAATCCCATCCAGCAAAGTAAGCAAATAGCTTTGGCCCAAAATCACGTGCAGGATTCATGGCAAACCCAGTTAACGGACCTAATGAACTACCGATCACAGCGATAAGTACACCTATCAATAATGGATTCATAGGGCCGCGAGCAGCGCCATTATTCTCATCACCCAACGCCAAAATCGCAAACATGAGTACGGCCGTTATCACAAATTCAACAGCCAAAGCCCCAGAAAATGACAAAGAAGCATGAGGATAGGTTGAGAAAATACCAGCAGTCGCAAGAGCCTCTTGGCTAGAGCGAACAAAACCATGGGTAATTTCATAATCGATAAACAAATTGCTGTACAAACTATACACCAATGCAGCACTACAAAACGCCCCAAGCATTTGAGCAATGATGTAAGGTACAACCTTAGCTTTATCAAAGCCATGAAACGCTGCCAATGCGATTGTAACTGCTGGATTAATATGTGCGCCAGATACGCCTGCTGTACAATAGATTGCGATTGCCACCCCAAAGCCCCAGACTACACTGATTTCCCATTGGCCAAACTGAGCGCCTGTTAGTACTAAGGCTGCTACACAGCCCACACCAAAGAAAATCAGCAATCCTGTCCCTATGAACTCGGCAATACACTCTCCGAGCAAAGTGGGTTTTCTATCCGTCATAGTAAGAGTCCTTGTTTATATTAATGGGTAAGATTGGTTTTGCTATGATTGCGATTGGTATTCTGCATACCTGACCGCCATATGAAACGCTCCCGAGCCATTAATGAGCGTTCGAGCACACTTTGTTGCATTTATGTTCTCTGATTTGTTAATTAACTCTACTTTTTATTCTCATAATCAACCATTGTTAGTAGTAAAGAGGTAGAGTTAGCTATATATGCTCTCTCGCCATAAGTTAAACTTAACGAGTAGATAGGCACCAAAGTATTAGGTTTATCAAAAAAATTAACGACTCAATTATTAACTAATTGTTGTTTGTTTATCCATTGAGTCTATTACTATGGCTATAACGTGAACCATCCATTAATGAACAAAAACGAAGATTAACGAAAGAGATCTCAGTTAGATTGAACAATTTCTTGATATGAATTAACGATAGTTAAGGTGGTCATTGAGAATAGATTGAAGTACACCATTTGCTTTTATGGCTTTTAAACCCTCGTTAAACAACACCATATTGTATTTGCTTTGAGGGTTCGATTTTGGCATTAATAAGTGTACAGAGTTTGTAAACAAAGGCTTAGGGTGATAACTAAACTCTGCCCTTTTATCAGCTAAACCTTGTGTTTTCAGCACATAATTGAAGCTAGTAATATACAAAGGCGCAAGATCAATGGATCCATCGACAAGCTTCTTCACATTCTCTGTCTCATCATATACCCGGGTGACCTTGATCTCCCCACTCTTTTCAGCGGCTTCAAAAGCATCACCATAATAACCACCAATTAAAGCACTGATGGTGTATCCCTTAAGATCGCTGACTTTGCGCCAGCTAAACTCATGTTTATTGTTATAAAAAAAATGAGCATTTATTTTATACACAGAGTCACTGATCAAAAAATCATTCTTGTGTGCTTGGTTGTACTCCCATAACGCGGCAGCATCTGCTTTACCCCCTGCTGCATAATCGAAGGCTTCCTTCCATGTGTTCATTTGCTGGTAATCAATCGAAACTTTTTGGCTTTCAAACGCTGCGCTTACAATTTGTGCATTAATGCCAAAACCTGGCAAATCTTTTGAGTGATAAGGAGGATATTCACTGACTGTGATAATCAGTGGCTTAGCGACAACTACTGAAGCTGAAAAAAGTAGTAGAAAAAGAAGCAAAAAAGATTTAATTATATTTTCTAAATAGTCAGGCATCCGCTTCCCATATAAATCACTAAAGGAGTTGCTAAAGGTTACAAATTAAAGTTTAGCTGGGGCTTTAATGAAGCGCGAATTTATCTCTGATTAGATACAATGAATAATACTTCAACACGACGGTTACAAGCTTTTCCTGCTCTGGTGTTATTTGAACATGCAGGGACGTACTCACCGTAACCACGAGTAAAAATAGCGTCCATAGCGACATTGTTACGAATGAGTTGCTTCTTGACCGCTTTGGCTCGTTTCATAGATAAAACGTCATTACGAGACGGCGGGCCCGTATTATCTGTGTGGCCATCAATCACAATGTCAATCCCCGGTTGGGTTGCTAAATAACTTGCCATTTTATTAATCCAATAGGCCGAGCTGGGTTTGACCATCGAAGACCCAGTATTAAATTTAATCGTATCGGTTAGCTTAACCATCAGATGGTCGCCTGGTAACACTTCATGCTCAACACCATTTTTCATCAAAAAGCTCTGTAAATCGCTATTACTTACAGCACGGCTTCGCCCCATTGGTCCCATAACACCACTCTGTGAAACCACTTTTGGTGCATCTCCCCAAGTCGGATATCGAACCTGCATGTCTGATTTTGGCGCAGTTTCTAACATATCATCGGACAAATAATGCATTTCTTTTGCAAGGTTCCCACAACCTGTGAGCAACAAGAGAAGAGGCAAAGCAAGGTATTTCATCGATCCACCATTCTTTTTTGATTCGATACAACATTTATATCGGCGAATTGGGAAATACTTTAATTATAAATGCAGACTTTGTTTTTGACATAAAGTCTGTGCACCGACTGTTTTTTTCCCTGCAATGACAGGGTAGAATCAAACACTTCAGACTTATACATCTCACTTGATGGTAAAGAGTAACCACTATGAAAAAAATCCTGGCCTTTATTGGCTTTAGTTTAATCGCCCTACTGTTGGGCTGCAGTAAGAGTGACCTTCCCCAAGAAGGAAAGCAATTTGAGCGTCTACCCGCTGATTTGTCCGAGTATCAACTCCCCGTTGTTACTGAAGTTTTTTCACTTAATTGTGGGCATTGCGCGAATATGGAATCAGCTCTACCACAACTTGAATCAATGACCGATCAAACTTTCGGCAAACTGCATGTCATATTTGATCAAAGCGCACAAATCAACGCTATGATTTATTACAGCGCGCAAATTCAGCTAGGGACAACACCAAGTCATGAGATGATGAAAGCCATGTTTGATGCCGTGCAAATGGGTAATGGTTCAACCGCTCAGCAACAAAAACAAGCCATCAATAAGGTGTTTAAACAACAAGGACTATCCAGTCCTGAGCAATTAAGTGAATCGCAGCAAAAAGCCTTGTTTACGGAAATGCAGAAAGCCGCTCTGATCTCGCAAAAAGGCCAGATTAATGCCGTACCCACCTTTATCGTCAAAGGTAAATACATGGTACTACTTGCTGGGCATAAAGATCTCGATGGCATTGCTAACACCATCAACTATCTAATACAACAACCCTAACAATTATGGAAAGGTCCCATGTCTAAAATTATTATTCCTATCGTCATCTTGGTTCTCGCGGGTTTTATGATTTACCGTACTCTGGTCACAGGTAAGGCGGGGGAGGAAAACTTCGCTGCCGGTCAAGCATTTCTGCTCGAAAATGGCAAGCAAGACGGCATTATCATCACAGAGAGTGGGCTGCAATATAAGGTACTGTCAAAAGGTGAAGGTACATTGAATCCAAGCGCAAAAAGTAAGGTCAAAGTGCATTACCATGGCACCCTACTCGACGGAAGCGTATTTGATAGCTCAGTTGAGCGTGGAGAGCCAATTTCGTTTGGGTTAAACCAAGTTATCAAAGGCTGGCAAGAAGGCTTAACATATATGGTTGAAGGGGATAAATTTCGCCTATTCATCCCTAGTACATTAGCTTATGGGAAAAATGGCTCAGGCCCAATCCCACCTTCATCAACATTGATCTTTGATGTTGAGCTAATAGAGATACAATAATGACAACATGCCCCTTTAATACATATTAAGGATATGAAAGGGGCATATTTAGGCTTCAAGGCAGCAATAAGTCTTATCAGGCCATCTCTCCGACTTCTCGTTGCAAATGTTTGCCTAAATGCTTATTAATGAAGCTTACATCAGCTTTGTAAAATTCATCGATTGGTAAATTACCTAGAGAGAGCCAATGAAAAGTCTGCTGGCGGCTTGAGTCTTGCGCTCTTGGCTCATCGCCTGCACTGGCATGTAGCAGCACATAGTAGATACGACCACCGTATTCATTAATATCGCTATAGGTTGCAACGTGAGATAAACCGCTCATATTCGTTTCTTCGTATAACTCGCGAATAGCAGCGTCAGTACCCGACTCATTACTTTCTACTTCCCCGCCGGGGAACTCAAACACCATACCTTGGTTCGAGCGATAACGTTCTTGGATCAAAACCTTACCTTGTTTGATGACCACCGCCATCGATAAATACTTCATTAAAGACTCCTTGAGAATAAGCAGACATTATCGGCTGAGCGACGAAAATGGGGACAAACGACTAGTAATAGGCTGCCCTTGCGATGTTACACCGTTATCCAAGCCGCAAGGTTAGCGGAATAGTTCGCTGAGTTCTGATACTGCCTTCAAAAAACACGATATCCAAAACAAAAACGGCACCTTGAGGTGCCGTTAAATGATGAGTTTTACTTTTAAACCGCTTACTTGTGCTTTTTCTGCACAAACTCTTTACTCACATCCACAATTGCCACATCCGTGACAAAGCTTCTTCCCAGTAACAAGGGATATTTGAGATGGGTACGATCGGCAAGGGTAAACTCAGTTTTTTCTTTCAAATCGCCCAGTTGAACCCAAGACTCCACCACAGCGCGGCGCTGAGATTTTTCCGAGCTGGACTGACGAACCTTAACCCAGCGCACAACAGGCAATGCCATCTGTTTGCTCTTTGTCCCATCATGCTCAATGTTAAATTTGACCCAATCTTGTCCATCACGCTCAAATTCCACCACATCAGTCGCACTTATCGAAGAAGTGGTAGCGCCTGTATCAATACGGGCCTTAAAATTCTCTTCAAACCCAGGCACATACACCCATTCCTGCTGGCCTAAAATCAACTTGCCATCGGCGGTTTTTTTCGGCTGAGGTTTGGGCTTAACGGGTTTAGGTTTTTCAGCCACTTGGCTATTTTTATCGGCTTTAGAGCTATCAGGCTTAGCTTTGGGCTCTTCAGGTTGGGGCGCTTCAATTACGGGCTTAGGTTGGAGATCTTTCGGCTGCTGACTTGTGGTGGAACAAGCCATTAACCCTCCACTTAATAACATGGCTACCAAAGCCTTTGACGTTTTATCCATTTTATCACCTAACTTTCTAACACCATATTTATGACAGAAAGGCCCAAGTCAATGTGGGCCTTGACACAAAATCTAAGAGACCTTCACTATCGCATCAGCGACATAAGCAATGTCTTTTTCTGCCAAACCTGCGATATTGATTCGACCGTCCGTCACACCATAAATGCCATGGTCTTCACGCAGTTTCACCATCTGCTGTTGGCTAAATCCTAGCATAGTAAACATGCCTTTGTGACTCTCGATAAAATCAAACTGTGACGTGTTATGGGTATTACGAAGCTCTTGACACAAGGTCTGTCTCAAACTGACCAATCGCTGTTGCATCTCGCTGAGTTCTTGTTTCCATAGCTTAGTCAACTCTTGGTTTTGTAACACAGTTTTCACCAGCGCAGCACCATGATCTGGCGGCGTTGTGTATGTCGCGCGAGCTAGCGTCAGCAATCTTCCTTTAGCATTACCTACTTCTTGTAGCGACTTACCAATCACAAACGCGGCACCAGTTCGCTCTCTATAGAGGCCAAAGTTTTTCGAGCAAGAGGTGGTAATCAGCATTTCTTCAACATTATCAGCCATAAAGCGCAGCCCCTGAACATCTTGCTCTAAGCCATCACCAAAGCCTTGATAAGCCACATCGACAAACGGCACAAACCCATTTTTCTGAGCAAGCTCAGTGATGGCTTGCCATGCAGCAAAATCAATGTCTGCGCCCGTTGGGTTATGGCAGCAGCCATGCAATAACACTACATCATTTGGACCAGCCTGAGCCAACTCTTCCAGCATACGGCTTGCATCAACTTGCTTGGTTTGCGGGCTAAAGTAGGTGTACTGTTTAACCTTCAAGCCCGCCGCTTCCATTACCGGTCTGTGATTGACATAGCTTGGGTTAGACAGCCACACACAAGTATCAGGCTGAGCAACTTTGATTAGATCGCCCAGCATTCTTAGCGCTCCACTTGCGCCAGGAGTCTGTATGGCCGCCACTCTCTCTATGGCAGAAGTGCCCGACAAGAGCAGGTCAATCATACTTTGATTAAACTCCTCACATCCCGCCAGGCCAACATAAGCTTTGGTGGTTTGTGATGCGACAACAATATCTTGCGCTTGAGAAATAGCCTGCATTATCGGGGTTTGGCCTGCGCTGTTTTTGTATACGCCAACCCCCAAATCCACTTTATGCTCACGAGAGTCATTACGATATATACCAGATAAAGAAAGAATGGGGTCTAATGCGGGAGTCGGTAGATGAGAAAACATGTGACAATATAATCCTTTAACATTCTGATTGCGCCATCCAACTTAGCATTGAACCCAAAAATGTCGAAATAAAATTTTAACCTCGACTCACATTACCGAGCAAAAATCACCGTCAGAATACAATGAAGGTTATCAATTAAGCATTATCTATTTCTACTGTTCCAAGTAAAAAGCCTCGCTATGCGAGGCTAAAAGCTAAGTAATAAGTCTAAAAGGATCACCCACTACTGGGTAAATATCGGCAACTGCTCCTCAGTTAATATACTGTCTTTGGCAAAATCCGTATGCTCAGTCACTTGGCTAACATTCCAGTTGCTTAGGTCTTGTGAAAAACGAGTGGCTTGAGAGAACATCTCTTTCATATTGACCACATTGGATGTATCCCAATGGCCTATATCTTGGTTAAACAGCAGTGCCGCAGTAAAGGCACCTGCCATATCGGTCACCTTGGAAGTATCCCAGTGACCTATATCTTGATTAAACGCATAACTGCCCAGAAACATTCGGTTTATACTAGTAACGTTAGACATATCCTAATGGCCAATATCTTGGTTAAAGCGATACGCGACCATAAACATTCCTTGCATGCTGGTGACTTGGGAAGTGTTCCAGTGGCCTATATCTTGGTTAAACGCTTCTGCACCATTAAACATGTAGTCCATAGTAGTGACTTTTGAAGTATCCCAACCACCAATATCCGCGTTAAATACGCCAGCGCCTTGAAACATGTTATTCATATTCGTCACATTGGCAGTGTCCCAGTGGCCGATATCTTGATTAAAAGCATCCGCTTGATAAAACATCCCAAACATATTGGTCACTTTGGACGTATCCCAATGATCGATATCTTGGTTAAAGACTTCCGCTTTATGAAACATAGACTGCATCTCAGTGACGTTAGCAGTGTCCCAATGCCCTATGTCTTGATTGAATGCTTTGGAGAAAGAAAACATTTGCAGCATATTGGCAACATTCGCCGTGTCCCAAAAGCCAATATCTTGATTAAACGCTTCTGCATACAAAAACATAGAATGCATGCTGTTAACATTAGAGGTATCCCAGTCGCTAATATCCGCATTAAACGTTTTTCTATCATAGAATACCATATCCATATTAGTCACTTGAGTAGTACAAAAATTGATGTATCCTTGCTCAAGTTTGTCCAACATGGTTTGGTTACGAATAAGCGCGTTATCCACGACAACATACACTTGTCCTTTTTCGATTAGCACTGAATTAACCTGCTTATCCGGGCACTTTACCGCAATGTCTATGGCGAAAGCATATTGACTGATAAGAATTAATAAGCCTATAAATAAAGAATTGGTTTTTTTTGTCATTATTATTTCCTAGTTTGAATAGACGCTGTTGGAAAATTAAGAAGAAAGCTAATAAATAAGTTTTTTTTCAATTACATATAAATCATTAAAAAATTTATATCGATTATAACCGTTAAAAATACATTTTTTCTTACATTTAATTTTAACTATTCAAAAAAGTAAACTTATGCCTCATCAAAACACGAACATAATGACTATGTTATCTGTTATTATAAATTTAAATAGTGGTGATTTATTTATGTGTTTTTATTAATGCCATATAATGAATTTTATTTAAAAAATAAACAGCCTCACATTGGTGAGGCTGTTATGATAGAAAAATCGTAAATAGATTAATGATTGTGAGTATAATATCTCGGCTCCGGCTCTTTATTATCCAGCCAAGATGAATCAATAAAGTGAGGTTTTTGCACTGGCGCTAATGAACTACCAGTTGAAAATTGGCTGTAATTACTCACCTTAGAGACGTTCCATTGGCTTAAGTCTTGCGAAAAACTAATCGCATGATCAAACATTTGTTTCATATGAGTAACATTTGACGTATCCCAGCGACCAATATCTTGGTTAAACGAACCAGCTCCAACAAACATTCGATACATGGAAGACACGCTAGAGGTATTCCATCGGCTGATGTCTTGGTTAAACTTTTGAGCTTTGTAGAACATTTCATACATATTGGCTACATGTGAGGTGTCCCAGCGGCCAATATTTTGATTAAACGTCTCTGCCCCGCCAAACATTGAATGCATCCATCTTACTTTAGACGTATCCCAGTAGCCAATATCTTGATTAAACCTTTTTGCCCCAAAAAACATCCAAGCCATTGTTCCAACGCTAGATGTGTCCCAATAGCCAATATCTTGATTAAATATACTCGCCCAAAAAAACATCGAGTCCATATTGGTCACTTTTGATGTATCCCAATGGCCAATAATTTGGTTAAACGATCTTGATCCGTAAAACATTTCTTGCATGGTTGTTACTTTTGATGTGTTCCAATGGCCAATATCTTGATCAAAAACCTCTGCCCAATAAAACATTGAGGACATATCAGTTACATTTGACGTATCCCAATCACCAATACTGGCATTAAACTGTTTACGCCCTTTAAATAAAGACTTCATACTGGTGACTTGAGTTGTACAGAATCGAATATTTCCTTGCTCCAGATTAACCAGTAAAGCTTTATTGCGTATAAGGTCATTATCGACCACAACGTACACCTGATCGTTTACTAACATCATAGAATTGATCGGTTCGTCTGGACATTTTATGGCGATATCAATCGAGTAAACACTGTGACTAGCAAGCGCAGCTGCGCCAAATATAACTGACGTTATTGTATTTATCATTTTTTTTCCTAGTACGTATCGACGTTGTTGAGAAAATACGAGGATGTGGATCAGGCAAACCACCCAATGCGCCAATAATTAAGCAGCACACGTCGTAAATTCTGTTCACGCGGATCGCACCAGAAAACGTGCGTTTTATATTGATCATAAGGCGAGAAGTGCTCTGACTAAAAACCTGTCTTTGGTGAATAAGCCACTTTTTTTGTGACCTGACTGCTACACTATTGAGTGAAGTTATGATTATTGTTGTCGGTGCCATTTGAAGCCCATTGCGCCACAACACCAAACTACAGTTGTTATGTTTAAGCCGAACAAGGTAGTTTGAGATTGGGTGCAGTTTTTAATTTTATGCATCTATTAGAACATATGAACAAGTAGCAACAATGTAAATTAATATACTTTTGTTTCATTATTGTTAAATTTGTGTTTTTAATTATAAATCAATCAGTTATGTTTGTGCAATATACAAAATATTGTGCCATTCACATTTATCACAGTTGGGGGGTTAAGAGACGGGATTAGATCACGATAGATTATGCAATCATTTGACAGGAAAGGATTTATTAAATGGCAATATTCAGATATTACCGGAATCCACCTCCTCGCGCGCTTACACACAGAAAAAGTGATTGATTTAAATGTGACGAGGTAAGAAAAGTTGACACTGATAACCTTTAAAACGAGAGGAAAAAACACTCACTTCTCGTTTCTGTATTGACGATATTTTATAATTAATTACGGTATGTACCACCACCGACTATCGATTTGGCTACAGCTTTTTTTCGTAAATGGGCTGTCGATGTCAATCCTAGTTCGATTAGTCAAACCTGCCTTATCAAACGCGTCCTTTGAAAAGGTTTACTGCTTCAACAAATTAACCAAGTTTCCATAAATCATTATCTATGAACAATCAGCCTATAGTGACTTAGGTAAAGTTATGGTGTAGCGTACTCCTTGGCCAAAATCAGATTTCAGTTGGATTTCTCCTTTTAGTTTCTGGTTAACTAAATTGTATACCATGGTCAAACCTAACCCTGAACCGCCACTGCCACGTTTTGTGGTATAAAAAGGCTCAAAGACTTTTTGCTGTTGATCAAGAGCGATACCTTGTCCATTATCTTGATATATAAAAATGACCTGCTGCTCAGATTGTTGATAACTAATCACAATACTCGCTAACTCTATATTTTTCTCAAACGCATGATAAATACTATTGAGGACCAAATTACTCATAACCTGGGTCAAAACACCAGGCAGGCTATCCATCGTGAGATCTCGATCGCCAGTCAACTCTATATTGACTGACACCTTTTTTGTCTCAGAGCTGAGGCTAACCAAAAGTGTGTCTAACACCTGATGGACATTAAACTCGGATTGGTTTTCTGAAATTTGATCTACTGCGGTGCGCTTGAAGTCTTTAATTAATATTGATGCACGTTCTAGATTTGCTTTGAGCATAGACAACCCTTTATCCATAACTTGGCTTTCGCTGGTAAACTCTGTTGTGGTTAGTGTCTGATTGTTAAAGCTGCTACTGAGTTTATTCAAGCTGTCTTCGACTAGTGAAGTAGCGGTGACAGCAATGCCAAGTGGTGTATTCACTTCGTGAGCTACCCCTGCAACTAAACCACCCAATGCTGCCATTTTTTCCGATTCAACAAGCTTTTCTTGCGTGCTCTCAAGTTCTCTCAAGCTTTCTTGTAACGCTTGGGTTCGCGCTGCAATTGTGTCTTCTAACGTATGGTTAAGCTTTTCTAACTCAAACTGAGCTTGCTTAAGTTCTGTGACATTAATTGCCGTACCTCTAAAGCCAATAAAAGTATTATCACTGTGCTTGGCGATTGCCTGAAACACGAAATAGTAAGCTTTACCATCAAACTCAATCTCATCTTGGCACATTGAAAAACTTTTCTTTTGTTCAAGTTTTTCAATTAGTTTTGATGACTTCTTAAACCCTTCGATCTTATGCACCACCGGCATTTGATCGCCACTAATTCCAAGTGCAATTCTCATTGGTTCGGAACAAAAACTTAGCCTATGCGTTTGATCCGTTTCCCATAGCCAATCTGAAGAGACATAAGTAAAATCTTGCAGCTTTTCTTGCTCAGATTTGATGCTTTGATATAACTTAGTAAAAGTGCAGGTAAGCTTATTAATTTCATCGGCAACCCAGCTCAACTCATCCCTGTCTTCGATTGTCCAATGTTTATCATTCATTCGTAATGTAGTAGTTGTGTAACGGGGAGAGTAATGACGTAAATGTTTGACAATATTGATCACTCTGTTATTGATGCTTTTATGAAAAACCCAAAACAAAATACTACACACTAAAAAGGTTCTTATCGTATTAAGCAAAAGGCTAATAAAAAACTGCTGAATTAAAAAATGGTAGATTTTTTCTGAGTTAGACGTAACTGCAAGCTCACCAACCACAGCTTCTAACTGGGTATTTTGATCTAAGTACTTGATGTTGAATTCACTGGTGACATGACTCCCTTCAGGCTTTGTGCCAGATGAAATAACCTCACCATCGAGTCGTACTTCAAGGTAGTCTACTTTGGGCAGCATAGTCAGCTCTTCAAGCCTTTTTTGCAATGAAGGAATATCATAAAACCACAAAGATGTTGCAAGCAACCCAGAATAAACCTGTCTGATTTCTCTATGTGTTGACTCAACATCGCTAAACTCACGGTCATAGTCCCAGTAAAGCTGCAACCCTGTTGTTGTTAGAGTAATAATACTGCTGACAACGACCAATATAAGGAGTACACGACGGCCAATTCTACTGACCTGCGTTTTGCTCATCTATCTATCTCTACAAATATGTGTATAAATTATAGTGTTAACTGGAGGGTTTCTAACAAATAACTATACTAAAGTTCATATTCATAGGTTGAGGTCCTGTTATGAAGGCGTATTTCCTGTTACTACTATTTAGCCTTTCAAGTGTCGTATTTGCTAGAGAAGTACGCTATCCCAATCTTGACGGTATTGGCCAGCAATCCATTGGCCTTGCTATGCTAAAATTGGCGATTGAAAAGTCAGGGGCCGATATGACAGCTGTGGTCGACTCCAACGAAGTCAACCAAAACCGAGTTCGGCAGCAAGTTGAAAATGGCCAACTCGACATTTTTGATACTGGTTTTGATGAAACGCTCGATGGCAGATTTAAGCCTATTTACCTACCTATCGATTTAGGTCTCACAGGGTGGCGACTATTTATCATTCATCAAGATACCCAAGAAAAAATTGAAAATGTAAAAGATATATCACAATTAAGTCAATTTGTTATGGGCCAAGGCCAAGGCTGGGGAGATATACGAATATTAGAAGCTGCAGGACTTCAGGTGACCACTGCGCCACGTATCGAAATTTTAATCAAAATGGTCGGAGGGAAGCGATTTGATTTATTTCCACTAGGTGCAACAGAAGTCCATCAGTTTCTTGAAACATATCGTGGAAACCAAAAACAGCTGATGGTCGAGAATCAATTAGTTCTAATTTATCCCTATGGGCGTTTTTTCTACATTCGTAATAATGATAAAGAGCTGGAAGACATGTTAGCTAAAGGACTAGAAGCAGCATTTAATGACGGCAGCCTGCGGGACTTACTGTTCAACCACCCTTTCTCTAGCGATGCGTTTACCAAAGCTAATCTCGCAGAGCGCACTCATATTCTAATACCTAGCCCAACTCTCACAGAAGGTTTTAAAGCTATCGATGATAAATGGTGGTATGTACCATAAGCAATTCGCATTATCGACTCTGGTTTTAGGCAATGGTTATAAAATGGCGTCGCACTGTGCGACGCCATTTGTGATTTAGATAAAGACACTAACTGGGATTGGTATGCCCTTTTTACTTCGAGTAATATACTAACTGTCGTTAATCGATAGTATAAATTGGAAGTGGCTCCTGCCTCAAATAACCTTGCCAAGCAGGCTCTTGAAAAATTGAGCTTGAAGATCTTGGGTCAAGCATAAGCCCAACCAAGGTACCTAAAGGCTGATTCATCGGCGCAACTAAATCGCCATTTTGTAGTGAAACCTGCTTATTTTCTTTGACCAAATCTAGGTCAGTAAAACGGCAAATTCCTAGCCTACCTTTAGATGCAATACTGAGATTACTGGCGGAGAGTATGCCAACATTCTGTTGTTGAAGCTCTTGAACGACTTGATACTCAATACCATGTTTATCCAAACATGATTTAAAAGCTTCTTGATTGTTAGCAACAACATAAACTTTGGGTAGTGCAACTCGTCTTTACCACTAATCTGGTCAAAGTTAGTAAAGCTCACTTGTACCGACTGGCCTGTATCTTTCCTCGTAAGAGGCACTTTTTTAACAATATTTTTAATGTTAGCTCCAAATGAAACATCCAAATATATGTCGCGCGGTTTTTGTGCCGACTTTTGCTGTGTGTGCTCCGTCAATTGAATGATTTTTTCATAATTATTACTGACTAAATTCAAAAATGTTCGTGTACTAATGAGTTGGTTTTCTACCCTACGTTCTATTCAGACAGTTGTTTTAAAAAATATCAACCTGCTTACTCTGATGTAACTCTGTATTGGAGCTTTGCTCGAAAGGAGTTTGAATATACGTGGGGGCAGCATACGAATGGCAAGCTATAGTCATTGTGTATAAAACTGCTAACTTTTGTAGTTTCATTTTATGTTCCAATAATATATGTAATATTCAGGGCTAAATTACTAAATTTTAGCTCTTTTAAGTCAAAGTATTGTTATTTAAATATTAATAAGTAGACAACTAATTTAGAATGCTTATATAAAACTAAAAGAAATTAGTTAATCGACTGCTGTTAGTAAAAATAGTGACTTACATTGATTTTGTTACACTTTCAGTTCAAAGTGAGCCTTTAAATGCTCAATGACAGTCCTAATTTTTCTGGGTAAAACTCGACTAACCGTTAAGATTTGTACTTCGACCGATGGCCAATCAATATCAGTCAAAAGTTCAACCAGCTGCCCAGATTGAAGTGCATCACTAACGAAACATCGTGGCAAAATTGTAACCCCTTGATGACCAATAGCGAAGGAGCGGCACACCATAATATTATTGCTCTCTAGTTTGGTATTAAACTTTAGAGGTTCAGAATTCTTAAGCATACTATTTATTCTACTTTCCATCGCACATGCCGTGCCCGTCAGCCAGCTGTGTTCTACTAAGTCACCGACCTTGTTCGGAATACCATGCTTCTTTAGGTATATTGGTGAAGCAACCAATACTGTTTCTAACTCTCCTGCTGGCCGGTAAACCAAATTACTATCTTTTAGCTTCCCAATCCTAATCGCAATGTCTATACCATCATTGATCGCGTCTCTTGATTCATCATCAGCAATAATATGAAAACTCACCTGAGGATATTTCGGTGTAAATTCCGCAAGAGCCTGTACGAGAACCTCCTGAGCAATACCAGTGCTAGCGGTGATTTTGATCCTCCCCGATATATGTTCTTTACAGTCACTGATATTTTGTTTGAATTGACAAAAATGAGTATGCATTTTTTGGTACTCGCTTAACAACACTCTGCCTGCTTCACTCAGACAAAAACCGCGAGTAGAGCGATAAATCAGCGTCACACCCAAAGACTCTTCTAAGATAGATATATTCTGACTAATAGCTGACGGTGACATACCTAGCCGTTTTGATGCAGCAGTCATGCTCTCGGATTCTGCAACAACAGAAAATATGCAGTAACGCTTCATGTTTTCCATATGTTCCCTCTACTGGCAAATATTATCGCAATGTTTTTATTATCACTTCCTCGTAAGCTTAAAAATATACATTATATTTATAGATTTATAGATTTTTCTTATATGCATAAAAAACATAACTACAAAAATGGATATACATAAGAATTTTATAAATAATAAATATCCATAAATTTCAGATGATTAAGTTAAAAATTGATAGATTTTTAATCATTTATTTCTTAGATTGTAAAGTGAAATAAAAATGTAATATTTTGTTGCTCTATGGAAATCTTTATCATTATCTCGCCTAGCCTTATTTTTATTACTTCTCTATCGATAACAAAATTATTTACTATTTTTAAATAATATCTTGATTAATTCAATTATATTATATTTAATGTTAAATGCATAATTAATTATAAATGACACTAATAGCTTAAGACAATCTAAATAGTGTTTTAATATTTTATTAATAATGCACATTAGTAATAAATAGTTAATAATGTTATAAGAATTGCAATGTAGATGTTAAAAACCACTTTTGATAACTTTATTGGAAATTACGGGGACACACACCATAGTAACAAGCTTTAAAGAAGCCAATATTACTCCAAAGTGAGTATTTAACCTGTTAAATGCTAATCACTAACCTCAAGTAGTGGACCTGTCTGATTGAGTATTCTGGGTGGTTAGAGTGTCGGTCATATTGGACTGTCTATAATCAGCTAATGTCGTGGAGACAACTAAAGTGATAAATGCAGTAATGAGTGGCTGGCTAAAAATCATTCAAGCGAATAAAGATGAATTCTTGTTTTATTAAGCACCGATTTGACGGCAACAGCTTGAGCTCTGGAGCCAATTACCGTTGAATGTGATTTCTCCAAACAGGTACAGACCTTTAACCACCCATTCATATTGAAATCTAAGCGCTGTAAGATGTTTGGCAGCCTTGATTCCATAGAAGCTTTATTCGCTCTTACCTGACGAGCGGACCAATCAACTAATTCAAGATAATCCATCAAACGAAAAGGAATACCTTCTTGCATGGCATTAGTTGGATTGCCAATAAAAGGATGTAGGCACGGAGCGGTGGATAGCGGTTGCTTTAACGCATCAATACGAGCTTTTACAGAGGTATAATCTGAGGTCTCGGGCGTGTCGGCGATACCTGCTCGTATGGGGTTTAAGTCCACATAAGTCATGGCTGCTGCGAGTGCTTTCTCATCCAATAAGGCTTGGCTTTTAAATCGACTTTCCCAGAAATGGCCAGTGCACTTATCTTCACGGTTTGCTCGGCAAGCGATATCAAAGTTGAGCTCTTTCATGTACCAGCTTAAATTCCAGAGTCGCTCTCTCCATTGCTCAATAATTTCAAAGCATTTCTCTGTCTCAGACTCGCTGGTTAATTCACTATTCATCCAACGGTGGATTAAGTGAGGCAACTTATGTAATTGACCCCAGCGTGCAACCACCTCATGAGCGGATAAGGTCATTGCTCTATCTTTGTTAATATTTACAACCAGATGGTAGTGATTACTCATGATGGCATAAGCACAAATATCAATACAATAAGCACTAGATAGGGCATATATTTTCTGTACTATCCAGTCTCTTCGATGTTCGTAGTTTTTTTGAGTAACGGCATCTTCCCCGCATAGAAAACTGCGCCTTACGCAACGTGAAACGCAGTGATAGTAGGACGTGACGTCAGCAGAGACGAGCTGTTTTCTGGCGGTGGTCATTGGTTTTTCCTCACTCAACGAGTAAGAAAATATAGTAAAAGCTAATTGAAAGAGTTGTGGTGCAACGAGTGCTTAGGGGATAACCACACTTATTTCATACTTTAGGTGTATGTCCTCGCTGCGCTATATTTCATACTTTAGGTGTGTGTCCTCGCTGCGCTCACTTAGGTGTGTGTCCTCGCTGCGCTACGATAATTATCATTTCATTACAGTAAGGAAATGGGCTGAAGGGTGGTTGGAAAAACAGCATTTGAAGCTAGGGAAAAGAGGGGTATTAGGATTTGGGAGTAATAACGTGAAAGATAGCAACATTTTTGGCTGAACTGGGGGAAAACAAAAGCGCTTAAGTAAGCTCCCTCATCCAATAAATCATTTGATTTGAACTACCACGCCATTTAAGCGTGGGGTCTTTTTTATCCTGCTCAAACTTGCCATCAATGAGTACATCGATTTGATCGACAATGGCAAGTTGCTTAGCCGACAGTTTGTCTAAGGTATAACCCGTCCAAAGCCAAATATCTTTGTTGGGACATTCTAACTTCACTCTTTGCACTAATTTATTAATGGCATTTAAATTAGCAGGATGCAAAGGATCACCGCCAGATAATGAGAGGCCGCGACGATAAATGCGGGAGTCTTTAAGGTCAGCAATGATGGTGTCTTGTAATGCTTGGGTAAAATGCAGTCCAGCGTCTGGACGCCAAGTTGACTGGTTATAACAACCTTTGCATTGATGCTCACAACCAGAGACGAATAAGGTACAGCGCGTTCCCTCGCCATTGACAACATCAACTGGATAATAGGCGTGATAATTCATTATTTATAAATGCTTTACTCGACGAATCACTTCTTGCTGCTTACCCGCGTTGAATGGCCGTGTATCAGGACTGCCTAAATAGCCACATACTCTCCTTGTCACAGACATTGTAGGCGAATCATGATTGCCGCAATTAGGGCAGCAAAACCCTTTACTTGTGCAATCAAACTCCCCCCTATAGCCACACTCGTAACATTCATCAATTGGTGTATTCGTGCCATAGTAAGGCACGCGTGAATAACTGTAATCCCAAACATTTTCCAAAGCTTCGATGTTGGACTCCATGTTTGGAAATTCGCCATAGCAAATAAAACCACCACTTGAGAGCTGAGGGTAAACCATTTCAAAATCAATTTTATCGTATGGGTTAACTTTTTTTTCTACATCTAAGTGAAAGCTGTTGGTGTAGTAGCCTTTGTCTGTGACGCCTTCAATTACACCAAATTCTTTAGCATCAATACGACAAAATCGGTGACATAAATTTTCACTTGGCGTGGCATACAAACTGTAGCCATAATCAGATTCCTTACTCCACTGGTTAACCGCGCATTTAAGATATTGCACTATCTTAAATGCTTTAGTTTGCAGATTAGCACTGTCATAAATATGGGTCTCATCACCATACAAGGCGTTAATGGCTTCATGAAGACCAATATAGCCAAGCGAGATAGAGGCACGACCATACTTAAAGATGTTCGATATAGGTTCGTCCGCTCTTAGCCTTACTCCGCAAGCCCCTTCCATATACAAAATGGGGGCAACGCGAGCTTGGATATTGTCTAGCCGAGCGATTCGAGTCTCTAACGCCCTACGAGCAAGAAGTAGTTTTTGATCGAGTAGCGCATAAAAGTCTTCTTCGCCTTGCTTTGATTGCAAGGCAATTCGAGGAAGATTTAGGCTTACAACGCCCAAATTATTTCGTCCATCATAGATAAGCTCACCGTTTTCTTGGTAATCACTAAGAAAGCTACGGCAACCCATTGGTGTTTTAAATGACCCTGTCACTTTAATCACTTGGTCATAATTAAGAATATCTGGATACATTCGTTTTGAGGCGCATTCTAAGGCTAACTGTTTGATGTGGTAATTAGGGTCTTCACTGTTACGGTTCAGCCCTTCTTTGATGGTAAACACCAGCTTAGGAAATACCGCTGTTTTACGATTTTTCCCAAGTCCCGCCAAACGGTTTTTTAATATTGCTTGCTGTATTAAACATGATGCCCAGCAGGTACCCAAGCCAAAACCAAATGTGACAAAAGGTGTCTGGCCATTTGCTGTATGCAAAGTGTTGACTTCATATTCCAAAGATTGAAATGCATCAAAACACTCTTTTTCAGTACGTTCACGAGCAAAACATTCTACATCGTCAATTCCCCACTCTCGTGCAACTGCAAGATGCTTTTTGTAACTTGCCATTACATATGGTGCCAGTACTTCATCAATTCGGTTAACCGTTGTTCCTCCATAGATGTGGCTTGCCACTTGAGCAATAATTTGCGCTGTGACCGCAGTCGCTGTAGAAATGGATTTGGGTGTATCTATTTCAGCATTACCCATTTTAAATCCATGGGTCAGCATACCCTTTAAATCAATGAGCATACAATTAAACATTGGAAAGAAAGGTGCGTAATCTAAGTCGTGATAATGAATATCGCCACTGTCATGAGCGGCAACGATATCACGAGGAAGAATGCGGGTTTTGGCATAGTGTTTAGCTAGTATTCCAGCTAGCAAATCTCGCTGTGTGGGAATAACTTTACCATCCTTATTCGCATTTTCATTGATCAAATCAAGGTTACTTTGTCCAATCAAGCCTTCAATTTCTCGCGTTAGGTCGGTTTTTTTCTCTCTCGCAACATCACGCTCATGGCGATATTCGATATAGGCTCTAGCAATCGATGGAAACGGGCCTTGCATCAATTCATTTTCAACCCGAGTTTGGATATCAGCAATGTCAACTTGTTGATGCTCAATCAGTTGCAACTCTATCGCTAACGCAATATTTAGCGCGTACAGCGCCATATCCTTATTTTTGCATTCAGCCGCAGCCTCAACAGCTGATTGAATACGCCCCCGACAAAAAGGGACCTTTGAGCCATCTCGTTTGATTACAATTAGTTTCACCATTTCTCCTTAACCTCTGCCCACAAACAGATCATTAGAATCACAACATGAGGGGAAAATTAACATCCAAAATACTATATATTGTGGTTTATTAGACGAAATTTGATAGTGGAGTGTATTGATATCGATCAACAAACTTCTGAGCTTGGTGGACAAAACACCAATTTTGTAGATAAGGATCGCAACTTGGTAAAATCATCATGGTATGGGTTTTAAGTGTTTATCACTGAATCAAATTTAATTTGCTGTAAACTTGAGCCTCTTAGCCTTATACACTGTTTCTCTATGACTAAATCTCACCATCACTGGCAGCATTTAATACTCACGTTAATACTCAGTATTGCTTCAACCTCTGTTACCGCAACTCCTTTGTCTTTTACAACATGGAATATTGAGTGGTTAACCTCTAAGCCCTCCAAGCAGTTTGTTCAATCAAAACGAACACAAATAGACTTAGAGGCACTAGCCAATCATTTTGAATCAACCGACACTGATATTCTTGCCTTTCAAGAAGTTAATGACTTAAAAGCGATCCGGAAGGTGGTTGGACAAGACTATGATATTTACTTATCACAACGCGCAAGTAGCAGTAGGGTTAAACAGCAATTTAAAGATATTAACCAATATACGGGATTTGCTGTGCGAAAAGGAATACCCGTTGAGAATCTCCCCGATCTCCAGCTAGATAAGCGCAAAAGCAGCAAACTCAGGTTTGCCACATATATGGTTATTACACCTAACCAAAAGCCGCCAGTACACCTCTTATCTGTGCACTTAAAGGCACGTTGCAGCGGTGCATACAATAACAATCGAGATTGCCAAATACTAGAGTCTCAAGGTAAGGCACTTAACCAATGGATACTAGAGCGCGAAAAAGCCAAGCAGCAATATATGATATTGGGGGATTTTAATCATAACCTTAGCTACCAAGGCGACTGGTTATGGGGGGAGATAACGCAGTCTTCTTCCGCGATTCTAGCGACTATCTCCACTCAACCAAGGTGTAAGGTGCGTTCAAGACATCATCCTGATCGGCTTCATCAGTTTCGCTCTTTGATTGACCACATCATCATTAGCAAAAAACTGTCACTGAGCACACCAGAACAAGTGGTGTTTCCAAGTGAACAAGTACTCAAATACCACTTAAGTGATCACTGCCCCTTAAGAGCAACACTAGAGTAAAAAGCACTTAAACCCAAAGCTTAAGGCTGCGTTAAATATTTGGAGAGCATGGAACCCGCTAACATTGCGACAATGAAAATAACAATATCCAAATTACCGAAGCCTAGGCTTGCGATCGCTGGGCCTGGGCAAATACCAGCTAACCCCCAACCTATGCCAAATATTACTGCACCTAAAACCAATCTGGTATCTATAGCCTTATTGGGTGTAAAGCAATAAACTTCTCCTGACAAAGCGTGTGTTTTTTGCTTTAACCAAAAGTGATAAAGTGGTGTATAAACCACTAAAGCGCCACCCATTACCAATGCTAAACTTGGATCCCACTGCCCTGTAATATCAAGAAAACCAATCACCTTGGCAGGGTTTACCATTCCTGAAAGTGTCAACCCTATACCAAATAACAGCCCACTGGTGAAAATAGAAACTCTGAGTAATGTCAGTTTCATAGCCCTACCTCATGAGTCAGCCAAACTGTGACCATGGCAGCAAAAATAAACACACCAGTTGCCAGCAATGAACGAAAAGACAATCGCCCTACTCCACATATTCCATGCCCGCTAGTGCATCCATTACCCAACCGAGTACCAAAACCGACCAGTAAACCGGCTAATATTAGAATATGAATCGGGACTCCATCCGTGTTAGGTGCTTGAATGCCCATACTGACTAGGCCGAATGATCCTCCAATAACAAGCCCTAACAAAAAAAGCGCTCGCCATAGTACATCTCCCTTCGCTGGAGAAAGTAAGCCATTGATAATTCCGCTAATACCCGCTACTTTTCCACTGATGAAAAGTAGAAAAATAGCAGATAAACCAAGCATCATTCCACCAATTAATGACCACCAAAGCATCGTGCTTAACATACTTTTTCACCTATATCTGAACTTCAATCATGCTTATCAGAGAATGTCGTCAAATCAAGATTAGTAATTGCTAATATAATGAATGCGTATTAAGTGCTCGTCAAGTTAATATTAGGTTATGCTAATTTACTTTGGGGTTATAGATCTACTAGACAATACCCATGTTAGAGGCATCGTCTAGTTTTTCTTCAAACCATTGATAACCGACTGAGGAGCAACTTTAGCTAATTCATTTAAGCACTGATCGATCTTAGGGTTTTCATGGCGAGCGTATATATCGCAAACCGCATAAAGCTGCTCAGGCGCACCGGATATTAAATAGGCTTGCTCAAAAGATGTTACTGATTTTTTCAAATCATACTCCTCTTGCAACACGCCATTAAGATACCAAAAGTAGCTGTTGTCCTCTGCTATTTCAGCTGCCTGTTCAATTTCTCTTGCAGCACTTTTCTTATCATCAAGCCTCACTAGTGCGAGTGATTTTGAATAATGAAGAGCGGCGTTATCAGGGTGAAGTTCAAGGCCGTTATCTAGTGTTTGTATGGCACGACTATCTTGCTCTTGAGCACGATAGTTATCCGCCAAACTCAACCAAACCTCAGGATTGCCTGGTTGTTTTACCACTAGTACTTGATAGATTTTGTCGGCTTGGTCCCATTCATGATGCCAGCGATAGACATCAGCAAGCAGTAATTGAGAATTCTGATCTTGCTCAGCTTGTAAGTAAGTGATGAGCTCAGCAACTGGATTTTCTAATATTTGTTGCTGTTTTGGGTTTAAATTTGCAAAGTCTCGCACCAAATTGGTCGCCGCCGTAATACGCACTTTGGCTTCTCTATCAGTCAGTAAAGGCTCAATCATACGCCAGCGATGTTCTATGGTATAAGGCGCTGCTCCAATAATCGCCGCTTCTCGAACGGTTGGTTCATGATCTTGTAAACTACGCACAACAGCAACAAGCGCATTTTGACTGGGATAGTTAGCCAGCTCGCGCAAAGCTTCAATACGATGTTGCTTAGGTTGCTTAATATCCTGCGCTCGGTAAGAAAGATAAGCCCCCCTTTGCTGTGAAGTCGCATGCTTCGGCTGCTCAGCTGAATTCAATGCCCTTTCTTGACTTGGTACATTTGGAGCTTCACCATCTGCAATAGCCAATGGGCTCACTGACAATCCCATAACTACAGCGATAATCAGCTTACAAAACCACTTTTTGTTGACTACTTTTGATGCTGAATGAGGAAAATTTTTTGAAAGTAATCGCATAACTTCCGCCTTAAAACTTTGCTTCAAATGAAGAACGTTTATTAGTCATATGATCGTGTAGTAATGCATCGCTGTATTTTCCATGAGCAACAGGATTGCCGGTAGAGCGAAGAATATAGGCCATCGCCTTATCTGCATGAGCAAAAAACTTCTTCCATCCAGAGCATAAGTAGTTCAATCCCGGCTCACCCTCTTTGGAACGAATAAAACGATTCTTAGGGCAC
Source organism: Vibrio pectenicida (assembly GCA_024347015.1). Classification (GTDB taxonomy): domain Bacteria; phylum Pseudomonadota; class Gammaproteobacteria; order Enterobacterales; family Vibrionaceae; genus Vibrio; species Vibrio pectenicida. Next base: position 1,021,158 of record AP024890.1, read on the forward strand.
TCACCATAACATGCAAACTGGTAATCACAGCGCTGACATTGCTGAGTCAAAGTACGTTTTTTTGCAAAGCCAAACTTTTGCTGTTCTGGGCTATAGGCTAATGTTTCCAATTTCTGGTGGTGGATGTTACCAATCTTATATTCTGGGTAAACATAATGATCACACGAAAATACATCACCATTGGGCTCCATTGCTAAGCCCTTACCGCAAATTTCACCTAATGTACACAAAGGGTTTTTTCTGCCCATCCAAGCTTCTGCACTGGCTTCAAAGTATTGCACGAAGACTCTACCGATGTCGTTTTGCACCCATTCATCAAAAATCGCAATAAGGAAATTTCCCCAAGCCTCATCTGCCACACACCATGGTTCAACAACTGAGTCTTTATGACCGGGAATCAATCGCTTATCTCCTTGTTTTAATTGCTCTTGTGGCTGCCAAGTTTGTGGTGCTGTAGTGCGAAAGGTTTTCTGCTCCACAATGGGAATAAACTGCATTTGAGGTGAACGCACTTCATCTCGCAAAAAACGATAAACCTCTAGCGGATTACGGCTGGTGAGATTGTTTACACACGTCAACGTTGCAAAGTTCACTTTATGACTATGCAGCCGATCGACCGCATTCATGACTTGCTTAAACGTGCCTCTCCCTGCGCGATTAGTTCGATAAGCATTATGTAACATCTCTGGTCCATCAATGCTTAAACCCACTAAGAAATTGTTCTCTTTTAAAAATACACACCATTCATCGGTTAGTAATGTACCATTGGTCTGCAAATCATTAGAAATAGTAATACCTTCAGGTTTGTACTTGGCCTGAAACTCAACAATCTTGTGAAAATAATCCAAACCCAACATGGTCGGCTCACCGCCTTGCCAAGAGAAAATAATTTCTGGCGTGTTTTGTCCTTCAATATATTGCCGAATATACGTTTCTAATGTGTCATCATCCATCACCGGCGAACAGCCTTGCTTATACTCAAGTAAGTCTTGTTTACTGAGGTAATAACAGTAAGTGCAATCAATATTGCACACCGCTCCAATGGGCTTGGCCATAACGTGTAAACGTTTAGATGCTTTGCCATTATATTGAGGGCCTTGAGTAATATGCATAAATCACCTTTTTCTTTATGAAATTTAGATAAAAATAACCTTAAGCCCGCTATTTTTACTTCGGTGGTTCAATCATAAATAGCATTAATGTCACATGCTTGTTATACCCGATATAACCTTTTGTCATAGTAATTATTGCTAACATTATTTTTCACTAACCGGATGAGAATTCATCGATGAAACACCTTAAAAGCAAACCTTTACCTGCCATTTTCATTGTCTCATTCAGCTTTTTAATCAATGGCTGTGCTACTCCCCCTCCCCACCCTATTGCGCTCGATATTGAGAAAAATATGGTTATGGTCGAAGGCGGTACTTATATAATGGGTTCGAACACTGACTTGGCAAACAAGGCCGAAAAGCCCGCAAGAAAAGTGACAGTTAACACTTTTTATATCTCTAAATTCGAAGTCACGCAGGAGCTGTTTGAATCTGTAATGGGTTCATCATTAAGCTATTTTCAAGGCAAAAATAACCCCGTCAACAATTTGAGCTGGCAACAAGCTAACTATTTTATCGACAAACTTAACCAGCTAACGGGTGAGCACTACAGGTTACCAACCGAAGCCGAATGGGAATTTGCAGCCACAGGGGGAATTAAAAGTAACGGATTTGCATATTCGGGATCAAATAATATTGATGATGTCGCATGGTATGCTGCTAACTCGAACAATCAAGCGCATCCTGTTGGGCAAAAGCAACCTAACGAACTTGGACTTTACGACATGACAGGCAATGTTGGAGAATTTGTGATTGATGCCTATGACGATACATTCTACCGATTCGGTCCTACTGACAATCCCAACAACGCCAAACAAGAAAAAGCAGGCTTAGCCCACAAGTCGGTTCGAGGTGGAAGTTTTTCCTATGATGCTGATGAATCAGAAAATTTCCGCCGCGATTTCGCAAGTCAGTCTATTATTATGTCGGACATGGGACTTCGTCTTGCTAAAAGTGTTGAATAGTCACGATAAAGGTAGGCGTAAGCCTACTCAATCCCGATTTGATTAAAACAGTACGTCTATGGTCAGGATATGGTTAAGCGCATAGAGACAATAGGCATTTAGCCTCACTGTATCGGCGGTAAACAATAAATACATAGGTAAATAATAAAATGAAAAAACACATCTGTACCCTCGCAGTCTTATCTGGTTTATCATTCTCAGCTTTAGCTTTAGATTGTGATCCAAGTTTATTGCCTTCATGGAAAGATGGCGTAAGCAAAACTAAAATCACTCAGTTCGTTTCCCAATCAACTGATAAATCGACTAAAACTTTTATCCCCAAGCAAGACCGTATTGCCGTGTTTGATAATGATGGAACACTTTGGTCAGAAAAACCTTATTACTTCCAACTTGCCTTCGCTTTTGACCAAGTAAAATCTATGGCCAGTTCTCATCCTGAATGGAAAGCACAGGAGCCATTCAAGTCTGTACTCAAAAACGACATACCTGGTGTACTAAGGGGCGGCGAGAAAGCGTTACTTAAAATAGTCACTGCGACCCACAGCGGCATGACTGTCGAAGAGTATCAAAGCCGCGTTGAGAAGTGGTTGAAAGCGGCCAAAGATCCTCGCTTTAGTAAGGCTTACACTGATCTCACATACAAACCAATGCGTGAAATGCTCACTTATCTTCAAGATAATGGGTTTAAGACATACATTGTCTCGGGCGGTGGCGTTGATTTTATGCGTGTCTGGGCGCCAGACGTATACAACATTCCTCAAGAGCAAATCATTGGTAGTGCGCTCAAATACCAATACGACTATAACGACGGCAACCCAACGGTCACTAAGCTCAATGAAATCCTTAGCATTGATGATAAAGCCGTTAAAGTTGAAAATATACAACATGTTATTGGTAAGAAGCCAATCCTTGCTGTAGGTAATTCAGACGGCGACCATGCAATGATGCAATGGGCGACTAGTCAACCTAATTCTATGGCGATGATCGTCCATCACACAGACAAAGACAGAGAGTGGCAATACGACCGTAAGTCGAGCGTTGGTCACCTCGATAAAGCTATGGATGAGGCCAACCAGCGTAACAATTGGTATCTTATCGATATGAGAAAAGAATGGTGCACCATATATTAATTTACTCATTGCTCCCCACTATGGGGAGCTTTCAAATCAAAATGCCTGTCTTAAACTCAGAACAAGCTTTTCCTTGTAAACAAGTATTCAAATACCACTTGGCTGATCACTCCCCCTTGAGAATAATATTGGTATGAAAAGTGATTAAATCATAAATCAACTGAATTATATCAATACATTAAAAAATATAATAGTTCACATTGATTCTATAAAAAAACAAAACTTGATAGTAAAATCAACAGCGTTTAAGTTTGGAATCTGAATATTATTTACACTCTGATTTTTATTATTAATTTTTCACTGAACGGGGATTATAAAATGAAAAACCTAACACTCGATAGCCTGTCTGAAGTTTCAGGCGGAAATATACTGTTTGACACTCTAAATAGCTTTAGTTTTTCGAATAAAGACTATACTCTGTCTATTCATGGATACGATTTTAAATACTCTAATCATCATGGAGTTCACAGGATTGAAAGTGGTAGCTTTGCAGTTGAGTATAATGCGGGATATGCAAACACCTAACAAAAAATAATAATACTAGTGGGCAAACTCCACTTATCAAAAACAGAGAAGCTATACAACTTCTAGAGTCTATATCTCTAACTCTAGTAATAATAGTATACCTCCGAGCTAGCTATATAACATATAGCTAGCATAGATTTATCGCAACTAGTTTGATAGTTTTCATATAACGAAGCCTAAACCCATTCAGCGCCCGTGAGCCTCTTAATAATACATCTTAGAGAGTATAAGTTGATAATAAACACATGGCTGCCCATCAGGATTTCGTTTCAAACTCAGGGTACTTGGTCCATCGCTGCCGTTGCAATAAGTCGATTGCTTCCCACTATGGGGAACTTTCAAATCAAAATTCCTGTCTTCGGATCGCTTTTCATTAAAAATAGTATTGGAATACAAAGCGGCTCAATAAAAACCATCTGAATCATACTAACTCATTAAAAAATATAATAACCCATGAAAATATTATAAATTAATGAATTTTGATAATTAAATCAATAATGGTTAATCTCGATGCGTAACTAGTATTTACACTCTAGTTTTTATTATTTATATCGATAAAAGGAGATTGAAAAGTGAAAGATCTAACAATAAATAACCTGTCTGAAGTTTCAGGTGCCGGATTGAGAACCTTTTTAAAAAAGCATAATCTTTCGGATGGTAATTTCTCAATTAGTAGCAATAAATTTAGTTTATCTTGCTCTCCTGATGGAACTTATACATTTGAAAATAGTGGATCTAAAATGGAGCTCAATTCGCATACAAAAGAGTTTTTTGCAACAGGAGTGAAAAATAGTGCTGCAGACAAAGTTCTAGCTTTCACAAAAAGTGATGGTTTAAGCGTCATACCTACATCTCAAGTCTAGGCGCAAGTACAGTTAGTACACCACTATGATAGCTATATAATATATAGCTATCATAGTGGTGTACTAACTAACCAGATAATTTTCATTCTTTATCAGTTCAAAAAACAAAAGCTAAATCCATTCATTTTCCGAAAGGGTATTAATAGCACTTCTTAGAGAGTATGAGTTAGTAATAAACGCGTGCCTACCCGTCAGAATTTCGTTTCAAACTCAGGGCACTTGGTCAATCGCTGCCGTAGCAATAAGTCGATTGCTTCCCACTATGGGGAACTTTCAAATCAAAATTCCTGTTTTCGGATCGCTTTTCCTGCCCGCTTGATTTGCGCTCTTAACCATTGATGTGCACTTTCGTTAGTTCGGCTGGAGTGCCAAATTGCGTATAAGTCATGCACGCTATCCTCAAAGGGCAAAGGAAGCGCCTTAAGGCTATAGGTATTTGAAAAATGCTCAACAGTCGATTGCGGTAAAGTACCGATAAGCTCGCTACCATTGATAACTGGTAACATTTCCATTGCACCAGCCGCACGATAAACAATGTTTCTCCGTGCTAAATCTTCTATATCTTCACCGGTAAGCAAACTATCTCTCGCCTGCCAACGAGCGACGACCACATGTTGTTCGGCTAAAAATTGTTCAACGCTGCAAGACTCTTTGAGGCGCGGATGTTTAGCACTACAAACCACCATTAAGCGCTCTGAAAAAACAGCTTCCATTTTTAATACAGTACGTCCGCGCGGCGGTAAATCGATGATCAAATCATAACGCTGTAAGCGCAAGTCACTTTCATAATCCTCGGTAAATAGTGGATGAACTTCCAAAGCAATATTTGGTGCTTGCTGGCGAATTTGACACAAAAGCTGCGGCATTAACTCGTAACTTGCTACTGACAAACAGGCAATAGAAAAAATTCGATTTGATATTTTGGGGTCAAAACTACTTGAAGCAGATAAGGTCGAGGTAAAGTTCTTCAGCGCCGTCAACATTGCAGGATAGATATCCATAGCAAAACTGGTTGGATCAACACCAGAACTACTGCGGTGAAACAAAGGTTCGTCATAGATGTCTCTGAGGCGGGCGAGCGCTTTACTCACGGCAGGCTGGCTAATGTCTAACCTAGCCGCAGCCTTAGACAAATTCTGCTCTTCGAATATAGCCACAAAAATTGGGATAAGGTTTAAGTCTGTACTCTTCATTGCGCCAACATAAAACCAAGTAATACCCCATTCTAACTAACTGCTTCACACATAACGACTTAGAATCAAGAAACTGAGTGGCAATGCATGTTTTAGACTCAAATTTGAAACCAGCAATAAACTCCGACTGGATGTGTTGCAGTATAGGCGTCAAATTTAGCAACCCACCTAGTTGATAAGTAAAGATAAATGCCAAATATACTGGCTGCCTACAAAGTATCTGAGCTTATGGCTGTAGCATCAATAGAAAAAACTCAATGGCGAGGGTAATAACAAAATCACATTACTGCAATTGATTCTTATTATCTAGTGATAGTTTTGAGATGTATTTTTACCTGATGACTTATTTTTTTCTCTTCGCCTACTATCTAGTTGGGGTAGTGCTTTAGGAGGTACTGATAGACCTTTATGATTGTCCTTCATTTTACCAATCACTTTCCACATAGATCGGAACAACTTTCTGTCTTGGAACCCATTTTGAATATGGTCACACCAACCCTTCCAAACATCTGAAGAATCCGCCTTACCCATCTCCAAGTTATTTGAATTCACTCTTAATTGCTTATATAACAAGGCTCGTGCTGTACCCCAACGTTTATCTCTCAGCATCTGATTAAAAACCCACCAAGGAGGCATTGGGTGTTTACGATAATATTGACCAATACTAATAGCCATCAACACCATTGTCACAATAAAAGTAATACCACTTACAAGCCATAACGCATAAGCATGAATGAAAGACTTCAGTGTGTGTTTTGCAGTAAAGATTTTTCCAGAAATAACGTGTGTTTCAATCTGTTTTGTTTTGCTATTCCACCACTGAAAATGGTATTCAGGTAGCTTAAGTTCCCCTCCTTGTTGAATCACATAAACCGTTTCTTCACTTCGGCTTGATTGATAATCACCGCGGGTTTGCATGTCTGAAAGTTTATTAGGTTTCGGGTATGCTTGGTATTTAGTTGTAGGACCATCGGATAAAAGATCAGGCAGCAGAACTGATAGGCTGTCGTTTGCATTAATAATAATTGTTCTAGTAATCGCATCACCGACTTTGAGCTCATCATTTGAGGTTGACCAAGTCTGTTTTACCTCAACATCTGTTGCTGAAAACCACTGCGACTTGTCACTGATCAAGCCTGAAGGCATTATGGCTTCAAAATGAATCGGCTGTGTATATAAAGTGCCAACGACTTTAGCGCCGTCAGAGGCTGAAACTTGCACTCCAACAGCAATCGGTGGAATCACAAATCTACCTGAAGACTGGGGGTAAATAGTCACCTCCCAGCGTTGACGAGACCATGTTTGGCCCTCTTTTCGCTCAGTATAATTGGTTGCTAACTGATTTCTCTGCTTAGTAATTACACTGGGTATTTCGACACTACCAATGCGAGTTCCACCAGTAAGCCAGCGTGGGGTTGCAACCTCAATGTACAAAATAACTTGCTCATTAACACTAAATTTAGGTGTCTTGTTATTTCTAGAGTCGTTACTTTGTTTACCAACCCAAGCTAATAGCTCGATCTCATTGTTACGTTCAAGATCGTGAATGTTTTGGGCATAACATGAGCTTGATACCAATATGCTAAGTAAACATAACAACGTAAAAATCATAAATATCAGATAAGTAGAAGCACCACGCTTTAATGTAATTGTCATTGCGCTTGCCCCTCGAAGCTAGAATTGCTGGTAATTACTGTTGTATAACGCAGCTGAATCTGAAACTTAGCCTGTAAGAAGTATTTAGGATCTGCTTCTACGCCTTTTAGCCATTTATTGGCAATGCTTTCATCTGCAAGGATCTCGTCGGCACTTAACGTCTCATTAATCATTAATTCAGCAGAGGTTTTTTCATCTGCCCCTTCTGCTGTCTGTGGATTATCACCCAGCTCTTTTGATGCGTCATTCTCCGTTCCCGCTTGGCTTTCACTCGTTTGGTTTATTTCTGTGACAATCCCTTTAATGACGATAAGATTATGCTCAACATCTTCTCTTAAATGACGGTCCAACGTATCTTTGTCAGCAAGAGACTGCAAAACATCGCGCGCAGCTAAATATTCACGCTGGCGTGCAAGCGCGCTTGCGGCATTATATAAGCCTAATTCTCTTCTCGCTTTTGACGGAGCATTCTGCATTTCCAAAAATGTACTGTGAGCGAGTTTATACTCAGCCGCATAATAATAAGCGGTGCCTTTTCTTAGCGGGTCGGTAAAGTGCTTTGCCGCTTCTAAATATTCATTTTGATTAAACAAACGCTGACCTTGCTGGTTAGGTGTTAGCCATAGATCCCACCACCATTGGGACACTTTGTCCCAAGTCGTCACCTCTTGAACTACCTCGGGAATATCAGCTTTGAGTGAAACTGTCTCCGCCTTGACTTGCTGAGGCAAAAATAAAGTTGTCGTGATGACGACAATCAAGCACCATTGGACTAACCAACCTTTGCGAAACCAGAGCAACATGATCACCGCAATAGGGACTAACAGTTCATACCCCATATCTTGCCATGGCATGGATAAATCGCCATTAAGCTGCATGTTACGCTCAATATAGCGGCTTAAAGTATCGATGTCGGTATTATCAACCGTTACTTCAACCAGGTGCCCAGATGTGACACTGGCAAGTTGACGTAGTGAATGTAAATCGATGGGACGATCTGACACAAGCTCAGCATTGCCGGCAGCCAGAATCAAAAGCTGATAAGGTTTATCAGCAAAATAAGTTTTAAACGCTTCAATCGTGGCTGGATTAACACCATCAGTAACCAAAAGCACTGTTGAACCTAGCTGTCCCTTTAATTGTTGATCAATCAGAGGTAGTGCTTTTTCCGCCATTTTACCCTTAGCTGGCATAATTTCAGGCGAGATAGCAGCAAGAAATGGGGCAAATACATGGCTATCTTGAGTAATAGGCATAGCAACATGCGCTGAACCTGAATAGACGACAAGCCCGGTACTACCCCCTTTTCTTACGGATAACAAATCATGAATCTTTTGCTTGGATCGCTCTAAACGACTTGGAGGTAGATCTTTTTGCAGCATAGAATCGCTGTTATCCATGACTACCAACATGGATGCCTTATCTTCGCCAAAAGGCGACGCTTGACGCTGCCAACTTGGTCCTGCGCAAGTGATGATGGCTAAGCCAATAATTACCACTAATAGTTTAAGTGGTAGCTGCTTGCGCCAGCCGTGTTCTCCAAGAATCAAAGCTTGGCGTAAATGCTCTGGTAAAATGTCCTTCCAGCTCGGTTTGCTCTCTTCTCTCCATCTTAACCAGAGCAGTAAAAGCATAGGGATAAGTGTCAACAGCCAAAATGGGCGGATAAAATGAAACTGAGTAATAAACTGCTCGAAATATAGCGAGTCAAACATGTTTCTCTCCCGCTACATTGGTATCTTTTTCTTGCCGAGAAGAAACGAGTCTATTGGTTTTAACTTGCTTACGTTTCAAAGTCGTTAGAGAAAATGCAGATAAGTACATGATCACAACCCAAGCCATTAAATACTGGTGAACACTTTGCTTTGGCCGATAGGTAGTACTTTCATAAAGCTGCGTTTCTAACTGCCCAATTTGAGCATAAGCCTTTGCAAGCTCATCACGATTTAGCGCCTCAAACGCCTCACCACCTGATTCTTTTGCGATGCGCTCTATAGTGTCTGTATCTAGAGCTGTTTCTCCGACTGTTTTGGGGTTTCCCACGGCAATCACATGAATACGTACCCCTTTCGCCTTCGCCACTTTCGCGGCATCAATCGGCTCAACAAAACTGCCTGTATCATTACCATCAGTAAGCACTATAGCGAGCTTTTCACGCTTGTTTTTACCTTCAACTTCCAGCGGTTCACTTTGATCAAAGACTTTTATTGCCAAGCCAATGGCATCACCTAAATGAGTACTTTGTCCTGCCATCGCAACATCTGTTTGTTTAAGCAGCTCAAGCCATACTTGTTGATCTGAGGTAAATGGAGTCTGGACAAACGCAGCATCACCAAAAAGAATCAAACCAAGTCGATCACCTTGACGTGTTTGCACAAAATCAGTTAGAACCTCTTTTACCGCATCAAGCCGAGAGATTTTATTACCTGTTTTAGACATAAAATCTTGCTCTGCCATCGAACCTGACAAATCAACCACCACCATAAGATCTCGACCTAAACTTTCACGAATTTGTGGTGGGCCTAAAATGGTTGGTTTAGCCATAGCGGTGACAACCAATAGCCAAGACAAAATTAAGGTCGCGCGCTGCCACCAACTAGGAGAAAGTTGGCTCGCCCCTTGTTTGGGGATTTCGCCAATCGCATTCACCAGTTGGCTGAAAAAAGGCACTTTTATCGCCACTTGTTTGGTGCGATAAGCAGGAAGAAAATAATAAATAGTGATGGGTAACGGCAGAATAAAAAACCACAGTGGGTGTTCAAACTTAACGCTGGATATGTTGACCAATAAGGTAAGGAAATCATTCATACCGTCCTCCTATCAATCGCCTTAAGTGCTTTTTCAAAACTGGCTTTACTTGTCGATTATCATGTCTTTTCACCCATTCCATTGCACGTTGGTTCAACAATAAGCATTCTGAAGCATCAAGTACTATGTTCGGATCGAAAACACTCTTAACCCAGCGCTTTCCGACTTCATCAGTAAATTGGACGCTATTAGGATTTAGTGCATCAAGCTTTTGCAAAAACTGTTCGTCAAATAATGGTGCATTTGCATTATCGAGATAAATAAGAACTATTTTTAGAATTGAAAAAAGCTCTTGAGGCTGATCAGCATCACTCGGTTTTAGTCTTGATATCGCTTGTATTGCCTCGCTTCGATAACGGTTAACCCACCATTGCCAAGCTTTGCAGTATAATCCGTACGCTAATAGGGCAAACCCAAAAACAGCCAAGACTTTCCAGCCTATTGTCTGAGGTAGCCAGCTGACACTGTCAGGAACAACAACATCATGAAGTTGACGTAAAATATAAGTGCTTGGAGGCTTATGTAATTCTGTCATTTATCTCCCTCCCACCAGCTTTTGGAATTGAGCGATGTGCTCACCTGATGTGTCTAACTCGATATGAGGGAGCCTTTTCATTGCCATCAACTCGACCAGTGACTTTCGCTGCGTCTCCGTTTTCTTTTCTAAGCTAGCTCTTGCCATGGCAACTTTGGCCTGACTATCTAGATTTAACTGGTGATAACCATCACCAATCACCCAGTTAATTTTGGCCAAATCTTTGGGTAAAGATTGCTCTAAAGGATCACTTATTGTCACCGCAAGCACATCGTTATGTTGCTGCAATTGCTTTAAGTGATCAAGGTGATGCTCTTCGCAATCTCTCCAATCACTGATGATAATATAAGTCGACTGCTTCAGCTTCATTCGTTTTATCAGCTCTATCCATTGACCAAAGCTGACGTTGTCTGAATTTCGAGAGTTGACATTTAGAGACTGGTTCGCTTGTGATAATCGCTTAAGTTGAGCCAGTAGATCATGCTGGGAACGCTGCGCTTTACTTTGGTATAACAGAGTATCTGACGCAATAACAAACCCAACTCGATCAGCATCTTTTAATACTCGCCAGCCACACATAGCCGCCACTTCAGCGGCAACAACAGATTTCATGACTTGAGTAGAAGCGAAAAACATCCCACTACGCTGATCGACACAAATAATCACGTTACGATCTTTTTCTTCTGTGTAACTGCGCACATGTGGTTTACCAGTACGCATCGTAACCTTCCAATCAAGATTGCGAATGTCATCACCCAATTGGTAGTGGCGCAATTCTTCAAAGTTCAAACCTCGACCACGAAAGAGTGAATTATGTCGACCCGATAACACGCTGCCTGAATTCAGGTGAGGCAGTAAACTAAAAGATTTTACTTGTGCTTGTAAACGCACCAAACGTGCGTATTCACAATACAAACGAGGATCAAGCCCTTGACTCTGAGGAACAATCGTTGGCTGTGCCATAGCATCTCCTGCCTATCCGATTTCTACGCAATCAAGCAGCTCTTGAACAACACGTTGATGATCCACTCCGTCTGCCAGCGCATCATAAGACAGAGAAAATCGGTGACCAAGTACGGATGGCACCATAGCACGAACATCGTCAGGCGTTACGTGGTCACGCCCCTGTAACCATGCATAAGCTCTAGAACACTTATCTAATCCAATGGACGCGCGAGGGCTGGCTCCAATTTCAAGCCATTTTTTCAGCATAGACTCTGAATAACGATCGGGTTTACGCGTCGCCATCACTAAAGCAACAATGTAATTTTCTACTAACTCAGAGACGGCAACGTCAGGCAGCTGACGGCGTGCTTCGATAACAAATTCAGGGTCGATGTGCCATGACGATTGTGGTTTGTCTTGAGATCGAGAACTCGTTTCTTCACTACGCACCAATCGAACAATGTCACGCTCGGCCTCATCTTGTGGATAATCCACCGTGACTTTCATGATGAATCTGTCCATCTGAGCTTCTGGCAATGGATAGGTGCCCTCTTGCTCTACTGGATTTTGCGTTGCAAGCACCATAAACAGTTCAGGCAGTACATGGGTTTTATCGCCAACAGTAATTGTGCCTTCGGCCATAGCCTCAAGAAGGGCCGCTTGCACTTTAGCAGGAGCACGATTGACCTCATCAGCTAGGACAATACTGTTAAAAATGGGGCCGGCTTGAAAGGTCAGCCGATGTTTACCTTCTAGCTCTTGATAAACTTCAGTTCCTGTTACATCTGACGGCAATAAATCAGGCGTGAACTGAATACGGCCAAAACTGGTATTAAGCCTCTCTGCTAACGACTTTACAGAGCGTGTTTTAGCCGTACCAGGTAGCCCTTCTAACAGCACATGTCCGTTGGTAAGCAAACTTATCACTAATGCCTGAACCACATGGCTTTGTCCGATGACACTTTTTTCAGTTTGTTTGATTAATTCATTCATGGCTTGCTGTGCATGATTCATCGTATTCCCTCAATGTGCATAATGTTTGCTGTGTACAGCCTACTCACAAGCTCTATAACTATTGGTTATAAACTTAATACCTAACATATTTAAAATGCTGCTAAACACAGGCTCTATCCACCATTGGTACTTAATACTCGTGCCCTAAGTTGTTGAATAACTTGAGGTGGAACAAGTTTGCTCAATTGGTTAACACACTTTTCAAACGCAAAAGCGACACCACCAGCTTTATAGTTACGCGCTAATACCTCACATTCAGCGTACAGATGCTGAGGGTCACCTCCGACCTTGTAGGCCGTATGTAGCGCTTTACTAGCAGCAACAACACTACTTTTTTCCAGTGCAAGCCCATAAACATACCAATAATGTGGATTACGCTCAGCGATTTCAGCGGCCTGTTTTAAATACTTAACTGCTTTGGTATTGTCTTCAAGTCTCAGCCACGCTAAACCTGCGCTGTAAGGCAACGCACTTGATTTGGGTTGAGCTTTCATACCGGCGACAAGTGTCGCTATAGCTTTACTATCATGACCTTGCGAGCGATATAGATCGGCTAAATTGACGTAGCTATTTTCAAAGTAAGGTTCAATGTCAATCGCTTGTTGATAAGAATCAATAGCTTTGGCCGTTTCACCAATATCCCGATAGACGTTAGCAAGGTTCGTTCTGCCAAAACCTCTATCCAAATTAAACCTCTGAATATCCATATAGTCATTGAGTGGAGATTGGATTTTCTCGCGCTGAAGCGGATTCATCTCAACATAATAACGAACCAAAGCGCCCGCCGCTTCTGCTCTAACAGACAGTACTGAATCGCTCAAAAGCGGCTCTAATATTTGCCACCTATCGCTAAATGGATAACCTGAAGACCCCGCTATAGCACCGAGGCGTATCATGTCATTTTGATGCTTAACAGAACGTGCCAGAGAAACCAGTGTATTCTGACCAGTATTTCCACTCATACGCTCTAAAGCTGACGCACGGATAATGTCACTTAATGAAGAGTCCTGTGCAGAATATGCCAAGGCATCCGGCGCTCCGCTATGCCCAATTGAATCGGCATAGAATGCCAATGAAAAATGGCGTTGGTTACGATACTTAGAGTTAGGAAACCACTGACCGATTTGCTTATCGGCCCATTGAGCCGTTTGATCTGCGTGACAAGAAGTACAGACATTGGGCGTATTAATATGTTGACTCACGTCAGGGCGAGGAACATGCCAACTATGATCACGTCGTGGGTCAACCTGCATATACGTAGTTTCAGGCATATGACAAGTGGTACACTTTGACGCTTTGGTATTCGCGGTATGATAAGTGTGTTTTTCTGGCGTATAATCAGATGCAGAGTGGCATTGCAGACATACCGCCTCTTCATCGATCTTAAGATCAGCGCTATGCGGATCGTGACAGTTGGTACAAGTTACTCCTTTTTTCGCCATTTCTGATTGTAAAAAAGAACCATAAACATATACCTCGTCATAGATTTGTCCATCAAAATGATAAAGTTCTGGAGTAATTAAACTCAGGCGATATCTATCAAGAAAAGCGCCATTGATATGGTCACCCGTTTCGTTAAGCTGTGTACGGCGACTGTGGCATTGAGCACAGGTTTGCACTTGCTGCGTGATAGTAATATCTTTAGGCTGTAACGTACTGTGTCCTTCCTGTTGGACCCACTGCTTAACGGCTTTGGATAAATCGCGTTCAAAACCATAATGCCCTACTTCATTACTCCACTGCTTCTGCGATTTACTCAATGCAATATGTTGACTTGCTGGCCCATGACAAGCCTCACAACCAACATTAATCTCAGACCAAGTGGTAGAATAGGTATTTAACTGCGCGTTATAGTTTTTTTCTACATTGGTTGAATGGCAATCAGCGCACATGAAGTTCCAGTTTTGCCCTGAGTTGGTCCAATAGAATTCGTCTGTCGGAGTGGTATCTGGGTAGAGGTGGAACCAACGTTGTCCCCCCTCTTCTATCACCCGCGCATCCCATGCAAAAGGGAGCAGCTGTACTCTTCCATCTTCAAACTCGACCATGTATTGTTGCAGTGGCTCCCAGCCAAAAGTGTAGCTGACTTTATAATCATGCCAATTCCCGTCAGGCCCTTGAATATTAACCCAATATTCCTCCCCATTACGGAAGAAACGATTCGGTTTATCTTGTAAGGTAAAAATATGGTCGTTGAAGTCACCTAATACCGATTGTGAATCGGCGTGTTTCATCGCCATGTCGTGGTGAGAACCTTTCCATGCCTCTGATTCTTTTTGGTGGCAGTCAATACAGACCTGACTGCCAACATAGCCAAGACTGGAAGAGTTATTTGATTTCAACATTTTTGAAAACGAAGGCTGCACAAATATTAACAATATAATGAGAACAAATAGACGCTTTACGACCTGACCTCTTGCCCACTGAATCATAACTCCCCTTGTAATAATTATTATTTCCTAAGCCAAGATAGAGGAATTTCACCATCAAATACAATTAATTGCATAAGTTGAAGATGGAATTATTATCAGGATCAAATAAGGGGCCATAAACTGGCCCCTCTAACAATGATGTATTTACTTGTTATGACTTTCTTGCAATTTCTCCATCACTTGATCAAGTGAGAAGCTCGCTGCTTTCTGCCTTGGTGGAAATTCTTTAAACGTTTCAAGAAATTTCCCAACATAGGCTTGTGCTGGAACCAGCATATATGCTCTATCTATCATCCAATCATAATAAGTATTTGATGTGATATCAGCGACTTCATACGGATCCATTCGTAGATTGAAAATTTTTGGTAAACGTAGCTCTACAAAAGGTTCTGCCCAAATACGCAAAGTACCTTCTACCCTCTGCTCCAAGAAGACTATTTTCCAGTTGTTATAGCGAAGTGCGGTTAAATCGCCATCATCGGAGAAATAAAACACTTCTTCTCGCGGACCTTTTCTCTCTTCACCGGTCAAATAAGGCAAGAAATTGTAGCCATCAAGGTGCACTTTATAGTTTGTCCCGCCAACAGAGTCGCCTTTGACAAGCTTCTCTTTTACATCGTTTTGACCTGCTGCTGCTAGGAAGGTTGGCATCCAATCCATGTGATGCATGATTTCATTTGAAACACTACCGGCTTGTACCTTACCAGGCCAACGTACCATGGCTGGAACACGGAATGCACCTTCCCAGTTAGTATTTTTCTCACCACGGAATGGCGTAATACCAGCATCAGGCCAAGTATTCATGTGAGGGCCGTTATCGGTAGAGTAAAATACAATTGTGTTATCTTTGATGCCCAGCTCATCAACTTTCTTCAATAGCTGACCAACATGATTATCGTGCTCTACCATAGCGTCAGCGTAGTAACTGATGCCCGTTTTGCCCAAGTTATCTTCTTTAACGTGAGTGCGAAAGTGCATACGAGTTGCGTTCCACCAGACAAAGAAAGGCTTCTCTGCTTTTACCGAACGATCCATAAAATCAAGTGCGGCATCTAAGGTTTCTTCATCCACGGTTTCCATCCGCTTACGCGTTAATGGGCCAGTATCTTCAATTTTTCCATCGGCAAACGATTTAATCACGCCTCTAGGGCCAAATTTCTTACGAAATTCAGGGTCTTTCGGGTAATCGACGTTTTCCGGTTCTTCTTCAGCATTTAAATGGTAGAGGTTGCCAAAAAATTCATCAAAACCATGGTTAGTTGGAAGGTGCTCATCTTTATCACCTAAGTGGTTCTTACCAAACTGCCCCGTCATATAACCAAGTGGTTTTAGTAGCTCAGCGATGGTCACATCTTCTGCTTGTAGGCCCAAATCAGCCCCAGGCAGACCTACTTTGCTCAAGCCTGTTCTTAAAACTGTTTGGCCGGTAATAAATGAGGCTCGACCTGCCGTACAAGATTGCTCACCATAATAATCGGTAAACATCATACCTTCTTTTGCAATGCTATCGATGTTCGGTGTTTTGTAACCAACTAACCCAAATGTGTATGCACTGACATTGGTTTGACCAATATCATCACCCCAAATGACCAGGATATTGGGTTTTTCTGCTGCGATACTGCTCGTCGTCACACCGAGTAAAGCAGCGGCAAGAATCGCTAGCCGGCGTTTCACGCCATATTTCACTGTCATATAAACCTCTGTTTGTAATAGAAAATGCATTCCGCACACAAACTTATAGCCGACAAAACAAATCAATGCGAACCTAGTAGCATAAAAAATCCTAAACTCAAACCTAGATCTTATAACTGTGATTTTTAAGTGAATTAACGTGATATAAGTCGAGCTTCAGCTCCATCAGAAAAACAGAAGCAAGTGATATTAACCTTTTTAAAACAATAGCTTAAGTTACCACATAACCTATGGTTATAAGCAGTATAAAGCGACACTATCCAATAGCAGCATTAACGTATTTAGCCAACGAAGTACGGAACACACCTTACTCGTTTCAACTTACAACCAACTTGGAGTTTTTATGGCTAACCAAATAAGCAAGCTTGCTGTTGGTATCGGCATACTCGCGACCTCAGGGGCAGCAATGGCCGCAGATAAACCAAATATCTTAGCAATATTTGGTGATGATGTGGGTTACTGGAATATCAGTGCCTACAATCAGGGCATGATGGGTTATGAGACCCCGAATATTGATCGCATAGCCAATGAAGGGGCATTATTTACTGATCACTACGGTCAGCAATCTTGTACGGCAGGTCGAGCCGCATTTATTACTGGTGAGGAACCATTCCGTACCGGCTTGCTTACTATAGGCATGCCAGGTTCAGCTCATGGTATACCAGATTGGGCACCAACCATCGCCGATCTTCTAAAAGAACAAGGTTATATGACCGCACAATTTGGTAAGAACCACTTAGGTGATCAGGACCAACATCTTCCTACTAATCATGGTTTTGATGAGTTTTTCGGTAACCTTTATCACCTCAACGCAGAAGAAGAACCAGAAACCTATTACTACCCTAAAGATCCAGAGTTTCGTAAAAACTACGGTCCTCGTGGTGTGATTAAATCCTTCGCTGACGGTAAGATTGAAGATACCGGCCCGATGACGCGCAAACGTATGGAACATGCTGATGAGGAGTTCCTAGAAACCTCGCTTGCCTTTATGGAAAAAGCCGTTAAAGCCGACAAACCTTTCTTTATTTGGCATAACACAACGCGTATGCATGTTTGGACCCGTCTACAAGAGAAATATCGAGGTAAGTCTGGTGTAAGTATTTATGCGGACGGCATGTTAGAGCATGATGATCAAGTCGGGATCTTACTCGATAAGCTAGATGAGCTCGGCGTAGCAAATAACACCATTGTTATCTATTCAACCGACAATGGCGCGGAAACGGTCACTTGGCCAGATGGCGGTGCTACACCGTTCCATGGAGAGAAAGGCACCACTTGGGAAGGTGGCATGCGTGTCCCTCAGCTTGTTCGCTGGCCTGGTGTTATCAAACCTGGTGCCAAATATAACGATATGATGGCTCACCAAGACTGGTTGCCAACTCTTCTTTCTGCCGCGGGTGTCCCCGATGTAAAAGAGAAATTAGCCAAAGGCTATAAAGCCAATGGTAAAGACTTTCACGTTCATATCGATGGCTATAACTTCATGCCTTACTTCCAAGGTAAGCAAAAGCAAGGTCCCCGTGAATCTCTGATGTATTTTTCATCAAATGGTGAGTTAAATGCAGTGCGATGGAATGACTGGAAACTCAACTTTGCCACTATGGAAGGCAATATTTCAGATGCCACACGAGCCACGCCTAACTGGCCTCAAATCATCCATTTACGTGCAGACCCATTTGAAAAAGCGCCCAAAGAATCAGGCATGTACCTGAGATGGATGGCAGACAACATGTGGCTATTTGTTCCAATTCAAGATGTAGTTGGACAATTCACCAACACATTGGAAGCTTACCCACTGCAGCAAGGCGAAACTATGAACCCCGCTGATATGAGCTACCGCTCGCTGTCTCTACAGCAAAAGCTCAAGCAACTTGATCAGCTCAAAAAACAGTAATCCAAGAATAGGTCCCAAGCGCAAGGACGCGCTACCTTAAACTCGAGATGACGTCGCTCAAAGAGTCGGCGTTATCCACCATCCATTTACATTAATGGTATAGATATTTGCAGGTTTACCATGAAAGCTATTAACAACATCGTTGCTGTAGTGCCAATGATACTTATCACCAGTGCCCACGCTGGAGGCCTTTATCTTTATGAAACATCAACTACTGATATCGGACTAGCATCAGCTGGTATGGCGGCCCGAGCTCAAGATTCATCGGTTATTGCGGCCAACCCAGCTGGCCTTGCCAATGTAGAGGGAAAATCCTTTTCAGGTAACTTTATTAACCTCTATGGCGATGCCACCTTAGACACAGTAGGAGGCGGTAACGCAGGAAACACTATCCAATATGTTCCGTTAGGCTCCGCTTTTTACAGCCAACAGCTGAACGAAAATTGGACAGTTGGTGCAGGCATATACGGCAACTACGGATTAGGCCTCCAATACGAGCATTTATTTTCTCGCCTTGAAGTACCCAGTGCAACCACCCAAGCTCTAACGTTCCAACCATCAGCTTCATACCGAATTAACGACCAATTATCGCTTGGTGCCTCTCTGGGAGTCCACTATGGCATATTTGACCTAGAGGCACACTCCAGCAATTCCAATACCGTGAACATCGACCAACACGACACTGATGTCCAAGTTAATGGCAAGCTTGGTCTATTTTATGAATTTAGCGCAGACACCCGCATCGGCATATCTTATACCAATAAAGCTGAATTTGAGTTTGATTCCAGCAATGCAGTAGCCCCTCAGCAACTCGTGTTTAGTGCCTTTCACAATATTAACGATAAACTTGCCGTCTTGGGGAACGTTAACTGGCAAGACTGGAGTGATTACCAAACAATAATGGGCGCAGACACTCAAGATACCTATCAAATCGCATTTGGCACTCAATATAAGTTTAATAGCCGCATCACATGGAATGCAGGTTTTGCCTACGATTCAAGCATGTTTACCGACCAATCTCATGGTGATATTACTATTCCTGCCGGTAAAGCTTATAGAATCGGCTCTGGCATTGATTACCAATTGGATGACTCCAATACTATCTCAGTTGCCTTAGAAGCCACCTTGATTGATCCTTCAGAATTCCAAGGGCCACTTGGCAATACAGTCGCACAATTTAATGACCCCGCGCTTTATTTCCTAAGCCTTGGTTACAGTTGGAAGAGCCATTAACTCGCCTTATTCTTAACAGCACTATTCACCTGCAATGAAATAAACTCGTGAATAGTGCGGCTACATAATTATTTTACCGACTTCCAAGGGTGGTTTACCTCCAATAAGCCCGACTTCATTTATCGACCAATTCCTCACTTAGTCAACCGTATTGTCTATACTTCACCTTAGTTGCAGACTATTTTGGCATTGTTATGGCAAGGATATACGTGGTTCTAATATTTACGCTCATCGCTCTTTCCTCTAAATCTTATGCAAGCAATAACCTACAACAAGTAAAAATTTGTTTAGGTGATGGCAGTCCATGGGTTCCATATACAATATGGGATGAAAATCTTTCCAAAGTCAAAGCAACTGATATAACGGGAATTCTGCCAGACTTAGTCAAAGAGATATTCAGTAAAACGCGCTACGAATACACCATATCACCCATGTCTTGGTCGAAAGTGATGCGAGACATGAAAGCCAAAGGCTCACAATGTGATGTGGCTATATCTACAAGCCTTAAACACCAAAATGTCGAATTGATGGACTACGCATTTCCTCTATATAAATCCAGCCTTGGTTATTTCTACACCGGTAGTGATAGTGTCTGGGTAGACTTATCCAATATCAATAAAAATCAAGCCTGCGGTATAGTAGGTTATAACTACGAACATTTTAACTATAAAAATGAGATAAATCTTGTCGATAGTACCTCTAAGGCTCTGAGTCTATTAAGTAAAAACCGCTGCCAGATATTTCTAAGTGAAATTGAGCCTATTTTATATGGAATGGAAAAAGGCCTTTATCAAATCGATCAAAAAATATACAACTCGCAAGACAACCTACTGTACAAAGTGACTGATGAGAAGGCCTATTACCTAATTGTTAATAAACAGACTCACAATGCCGAAGCAATATTAGCAGACCTCAACCAAAGGCTTACTGAAGTGCAACAAAATGGTACTTTCGATGCTATTAAATCAAAGTATTTGAAAAGTTATAAGTGAAAACCTCAGTATGAGTTACTGCTAGAAAGGCCATTAATTCGCTCGCCTTCTATTTATATTCATTTAATACTATGGTCAATCACCAGTTAGGAAAATAGCTGGTGATTTTACAATTAGCTTCATCCACTTATTTCAAGAGTTGAATAAGAATTAGTGATAGCTAGATAATATATTAATATCCATAGTTATAGCGGTGGTATGCAAGATAAACTTCCTGCGCTCGGGTAAAACGTCCAACATTAAGTGGATACTCAACTCCCCATATACGCAGCACTGAAATAACTTTATCGTTTGCGACTAACAAATCGCCATTTTGCGTGAACGAAATCCATCCTTTATCAAATAATTTATCTATATGCGGAGATAGTAAAAGACCATTATTACCATCTAAACGTTCATGATTTTGACAGTCACGCCATGGCTTACAATGGCTTGCAATTAAAAATGATTTATCCATTAAACCTGTCACTCGACAAAAAGGCTCAACCCGTTCAAGGTTTTTTCTATATCTACCTTGCCCTTTTCTTGCAATGATTAGTTGTTCTTTTTCCGTTTCGGAAATATCGCGATCCAATTGAATGCCATTTACAGCATCCGTGTCTCGAATTTCATGTTCAGGGTCGTCGTATAGAATGCATGATGTATTATCATATTCAAAACTTGCGAGTTTAAAAAGAATATGTGCCAATTCATCACTAATACTTGCTAAATAACAGCCTTGATTTCCATTCCCTGACTTCTGGATAGGGGAGTATTTTTCTGGAAGGTATGGTCTGATTTCCTCAATATGATCTTTGGGTCGAAAAGGGTTATCGAAAATCATCCAGTCTACTTTTACCAACCACCCCTCGTTACCCCAATAGCTTCCTTTAATGCCAAAATCATCTGGCTTAGTAGCAGAAACACATGACTCTATAACTTCACCAGCTGCTTTTATCTCAGCAAACGCAAAAGAGAACACAATATCCCCAACACGGGTCTTTTGCATATTTTCGTAACTTTGGTTTCTAGCTCCATTAGTATTTGTCTTCGGCGACCAAATGTAACCACCTGTAATTTCTTCTTTGAAAGTCTGTTTATGATTAACCCACCAGTACACGCTTCACTCTAGTTGCATATCAAACTGAGCATCGAGTGTTACACAACCTATTTCATTAGCCTAGATATTTAATTAATAAATATATGAATTTATTAACTTAAATCATATTGCAAGGGGAATTATCTAATCAAGATATCCACAAGTACCCGTACAACACAAAAAAAACCGCAAACGCGGCTTTTTATATGTAAATGTCGTTTTTACTGAAACGTTGGGGCTTTACTCTCTTCCAAATACGTTATTCTCTTGCTCTTGTACACGGATGAAAGTGGTACGTTTGGTAAGCTCCTTAAGCTTTGCTGCGCCTACGTAGGTGCAGGTTGAGCGTACGCCGCCAAGGATGTCTGAGATAGTATCGTGAACGCTGCCACGGTAAGGCAATAGTACGGTTTTTCCTTCGGCTGCGCGGTACTGGGCTACGCCACCTGAATGTTTCTTCATGGCGGACTCAGATGACATGCCATAGAATTTCATAAAGGTTTTGCCGTCTTTTTCAATCAGCTCGCCGCCCGATTCTTCATGACCAGCTAACATGCCGCCAAGCATAACAAAATCAGCGCCGCCGCCGAATGCTTTTGCCACATCACCCGCGCATGAGCAACCACCATCACCAATGATCACACCGCCAAGCCCATGAGCAGCATCACCACATTCAATAATCGCTGATAGCTGAGGGTAGCCAACGCCGGTTTTCACACGCGTGGTACACACAGAGCCTGGGCCAATACCCACTTTTATGATATCCGCGCCCGCTAAAATAAGCTCTTCACACATATCGCCAGTCACGACATTACCCGCAGAAATCACTTTGTCTGGGAACGCTGCTCGTACTTTTTCGATGTATTCAACAAGATGCTCAGAGTAACCATTAGCAATATCGATACAGATAAAAATAAGCTCATCACTCAGCGCCATGATGTCTTTGGTCTTTTGGAAGTCGGCTTCGGATGTACCCGTTGAAACCATGACATTTTTCAATGTGGCTGCATCGGCTTGTTTAACAAACTGAGCCCAATCGTCCACCGTGTAGTGCTTGTGAACCGCGGTCATAACACCATGTTCAGCCAGCGCTTTTGCCATATCAAAGCTACCAACCGAGTCCATATTCGCAGCAATAACAGGGGTTCCTGACCATTGACGGCCGCTATGCTTGAATGTAAAATCGCGGGTCAATTCAACTTGAGAACGGCTTTTTAGCGTTGATCGCTTTGGGCGAAATAGTACATCTTTAAAACCTAACTTAAGTTCTTGTTCGATACGCATTGTGCATTTCCTTGATTCAATAGTGTAAGTGTCACTGGCAAACTGCGATGTAAAAGCGTTGGCAGACGCGATTACTGTTCCTCGGACACAAAAAAACCGGAGCGTTGGCAGACGCTCCGGTTTTCAGCATTATAGGCTGTGATTTATTTCCCGCAAGACTGATAATTGCAATTTTTTTGTGGTACCATTTCGAATGTCTGCAAACCAAATTTCACCTCAGTAATACGTCATATCACACTCACCCAACTGCTCTAATCATTAGCCAAGATGCGTATATATGGCAACAAATCGCTGGCACACAAACCACGTTCTCCATTAATTTTCGCTTCTTTATCTGCTGCAATACTATGAATCATCACCCCTTTTACCGCAGCACTAATGAGATTTTCGCCTTGGGCTAATAAGCCAACAATAACGCCTGTTAATACATCCCCCATACCTGCGGTTGCCATCCCTGGATTACCTGCATTGCAAACATAGGTATGCTTACCATCAAATACTAAAGTACCTGCGCCTTTTAGCACAATAACGCCGCCATATTGATCATGTAGTTTCTTTATTGCCAAATACCTATCACCTTCGATTTCATCAATTGAACAGTTGAGTAATCGCGCTGCTTCGACAGGGTGAGGCGTTAATATTCGCAGGTCATCCTTATTTGGATTACTCGCCAGAAAATTGAGGGCATCAGCATCAAGCACTTTATTAAGATTTAATGCGCAGACCCTGTCAAACATCTGCTTTGAGACTTCATTTGTGCCAAGCCCTGGCCCAATGGCAATACAATCACACCATTGGTTAACCCGTTGCTCCACAGACCATTCATCTTGCCATGATGAAGCCATCACTTCAGGGCAAGTTATTGTCGATGCCATAGTATTTTCTGAGTGCGTCAGCAAAGCGGTTAACCCCGCGCCAACGCGCATACAAGCTTGGCTACTGAGCAGGGCAGCACCGCCCATTCCTTGGTTTCCACCAATGATAAGCGCTTTACCATGATGACCTTTATGGGCCGCTTTATTTCGCTTTGTTAAGGGGCCAAAATCTTGGGCAGAATTTAAAAGATAGGCTTTAGGTAAGTTTTGCTGATCAAACACATCTTCAACATCCAATCCATTAAAGTGAACCTCACCAGTATAAGCACGTGCTTGGCCAGTAAATAATCCACATTTAAGACCAATAAACGACACCGTATGTTGCGCTTTTACACTCACACCCAAACAGCTTCCGGTATCACTCGATAACCCCGAAGGCAAATCGACAGAAATAGTTTCAATATCACTATTATTTGACTTTTCAATAAGTTGAGCCGTATATGTCCGTACTTCTCCATTAAGGCCCGTGCCTAATATGGCGTCGATAATGCAGTCAAAATCTAATTTTTTTGAAAAGTCCGGTACACCAATTACACCACCAAGAGAGAGATACTCATTATAAGCCGCCAAAGTGTCACCAGAGAGTTTCTCTTTATCAACACTTTGCCATACTAAGACCTGCATTCCGGCTTCGAGCGCCAACTTTGCCACTACATAGCCATCTCCCCCATTATTGCCGCCGCCACAAACAACCAGTACACGCTTACATTTTGGGTATTGCTGGATCATTACCTCAAACACTGACTTTCCTGCTTTGAGCATGAGCTGATACATAGAGATGGATTTAGCGTTTGCGGCTTCTACTTCGCCAGATTTAACTTGCTCGGCGCTATATAACGGTATTCTTGATGACATTTCTTCCCCTAAATATAACAAGGGCCAGACTAACGCTGACCCTTTTAAACTGTATCTCTGATTATTTTTGCCTATACATGTAACGTTATTTGTGTGGACTAATTACACTTAACGCTTCAGAAGTCGCATCCTGAATAGATAAAAACAATGACTTTATTTCACCTGTAGGCGTTCTCATTGGGTTCAATGCAACATTTTGGTACATATATCTTGCCTGTTGGGTCACAGGGCGAACATTTCGGCATTTAAATAAATATTGGCGCTGATGCCATGTGATAAAACTTCTGCAACCTAGATCGTACACAGGTTTGGTTTTCATTTTAAACCATTCTTCTGGGATCTCTGGAAAAATCTCAAAAATAGTTTTATCAATCGCATCATGGCCATGAATACCACTGTGGTGCGTCATGAACCCGTTCCAAACTTGAACTTTATATTCTCGGTTAATAACGATAAGACCCAAGTCGACATTTTGTACCATATCGACCATCCAATGAAACTGCTCAAATTCAGCAGGAAGATTGACCATCAGAAGTCCTCCATTAAATATGATAACTTGTCGTCGAGTAATGGAAGAGACTCATCCACAAACATGAACAATAAATCACAACGTATTGCTGTTCCATCAATGTTATAGCTCACTTCAAATGTCATGGTTTGTTGAAATGAGCCTTCTGTATTTTGAATAATAGAATCAATTGAGATATGTTGTCCTAACAGCACTGGCGGGCTTTGAAAAAATCGAACTTCAGCCTGCTTACCCAAACCGTTAAGAAACGAACCTACCAAGATATTAGATACGTCCATCAGTAATTCTAGTTCCTGAAGTTCCTCACTTTCAGTCGGTACTTTCATCAATTTTTTCAGGTCACAGACGCTAGAATCACTCAATATAACAAGGGCTTCTCCTGCGACCCCTTCACCACTAAAACCCTGACAAACTCCAGAAACTTGGTCATTGTCGGCAAGATCTCTCAATGCCATTTGCAATTCACTAACTTCCAAAATATTAACATTAGGTAAAGGAAGATGAACAAACACATCGAAGTGCCTCGCAAGTGCATCGGCAGCCACACCGATTGCTACGTTTGCTACTTCACGGTAGATATCTCGACGTTTAAGCACCGGAAGATCAAGTGCTGGTTGTGCTATAAGCTGAGGCTGGGACTGTGGTTCAACAAGTTCTTTAAGCACGCTGTTAAGTATGTCTTTGTCTATTGGTTTCTGGATAAAGGCTTTGGCACCAGAAGCCATAACACGTTCTTTCGCTTTGGGCTGAATGTCACCTGAGACAACCACCACTTTGATATCAATCCCGCGAGCCTGTATCTCATCCAGAGTGCCAAAACCGTCAAGTTCAGGCATGGTCAAATCAAGAAACATGATTTTGAATTCGTTTTGTTCTAATTGCTCTAAAGCATCTAGACCATGGACAGCAAACGTGATTTCTGCATTAAGGGAAGCTGGTAATGAGCGAGCCATTTGCTTGCGAGCAAGAGCAGAGTCATCACAAATGAGAACAGGTAAAGACATTCACACACCTATCACTGTTATAGTTATCAGTAATTTCAGTGTAACAGATGATGAGATTATCGAAGGAGCCTAAAGCAAAAAAATTTACAAGCTCGGAGGAGATAATTCATCATTGCCAAACAACACAGAACCTACTAACAAATGGTTACACCAAAAAAGATAAATCGTCCTATGTAGACTATTCATCGTCAGACAAAAAATTAATTGCTTCGTCTTCAAAACCGTCATCTCTAAATTTAGTCGCTATTTCTCTAAATACATGTTCAACATTTAGAAAAGCTTCTACGACAAGAGGTTCAAAGTGGCTACCTCCTCCTTCTGCGATAATTTCAAGTGCTTTATCGTGCGGAAAGGCGGGCTTATAAACACGCTCACAAATTAGAGCATCATAAACATCTGCAAGCGCCATTAAACGAGCACTTAGCGGGATATCCGTGCCCGATAGTCCTTCTGGGTAACCACTACCATCCCATTTTTCCTGATGACTATAGGCAATTTCTTTCGCTATAGTTAAAAATTCACATTTAAAGTCAATCGAATCTTCCACCGACATCAAAACCGCTCGGCCCAGTATAGTGTGACGCTTCATCACATCAAACTCTTCTGCCGTTAACTTACCAGGCTTTAAAAGCACTCCGTCAGGGATCCCGACTTTTCCAATATCATGCAGCGGTGCTGACTTATATAACAAGGTAATGGTTTCCGGCGTTAACTCGTCGGCATAGTGCCCCATATTAATTAATTCTTCTGCTAACACTTTTACATAGTTTTGCGTACGGCGGATATGATTACCTGTTTCATTATCACGCGTTTCCGCAAGCGATGCCATCGCGCCAATAGTTGCATCTTGTATCATTTCTAACTCGTATGTACGCTCTTTTACTCGCTTTTCAAGTAATTCATTTTGCTTAGCTAACTCGTTGACCGCATTTTTCAGCTTTAAGTGAGTATTAATACGAGATATCAATATCGGAGGGCTTACTGGTTTGTGAATATAGTCTACGGCACCTATTTCAAAACCCTTTTGCTCATCTTCAATTTGCGATTTGGCCGTTAGGAATATGATTGGAATATCAAAAGTATCTGGGTCAGCAGATAGCCGTTCGCAGACTTCATAGCCATCCATCTCTGGCATCATGATATCCAAAAGTACAATGTCTGGTTTTTTTTTCTTACAAATATTAATCGCTTGTTGACCACCAGTTGCAACAAACAGGCGATGGTGGGGTTTTAGCAACCCACTAAGCAATACTCTATTTTCAGCATTATCATCAACAATAAGTACGCTAGTCAGATGCTCACTCATTCCCACTCCCGGGACTACTTGCACCCACAGATTAATGTGGACTTAATGATTTACTCTAGAGCTTGATGAAATTGTACGCCGACTCCCAACCATTTACGAGCTCTTCGAATTTCTTAAGTATCGAAGTACAACTAGCACTCGTCAAGATCTTCTATCATCGCCCTCTAACCGCACCAATAACAATAACAATATTATTAAAAAGGTTAACATCGACTAGATCGTAAGATTATGCTGTAAAGGATAACGACTGAAGTTACTAGATACTTCGACGTTCTCAAATATCCATTTTTCTGCATATACTAATGACAAATACATTAATTCCAATGTAGCTTAGACTAAACAGGGTTAGCCCAATGCGCGTAAACAAGCCAGTGACTCAAAAAGAGGTCACTTATCCGCCAGAGTTTAACTTGCTCTCTATAACGAAAACGAGCAGTCACATCATTTATGCCAGCAAAGAATTTTGTGACGTTGCAGGCTACACAATCGATGAACTTATCGATCAACCCCATAACCTTGTTCGTCACCCTGATATGCCACCAGAAGCATTTAAAGATATGTGGGATTTTTTGAAATCGGGTAAGTCTTGGATGGGGATTGTCAAAAATCGCTGCAAAAATGGCGACCATTATTGGGTCGACGCCTTTGCTTCCCCAATCAAAGTAAATGGGAAAATTGCAGAATACCAATCGGTCCGTTTAAGCCCTAGTCGTCAACATGTTGCCAATGCAGAAAAAATCTACGCCCAGCTCAAAGCGGGTAAAACACCTACCAAGCTTAAAATACCTCGGACACGCTTGTGGCAAAGACTTGGAGCTGCATTTTTATGCTCTGGTATTATTTCTACCGCTGTAGCAAGTCTCTCTCCTATTGCCGCAATCTGGGTATTTTTTGTATTGGCTACACTTTCAGGCTTTTGGCTAACAAGACGTTTAGAAGCAATCTCCAAACAAGCTCGAAAGGTATTTGATAATCCATTAATGGAGTTAGTCTATAACGGTGAAGTAGATGATATATCAGAAATTTCTTTAGCAATGAAGATGAGACAATCTGAGCTCAATGCGGTCGTTGGCCGGATTCAAGATTCAAATCAGCAAATTGCTACAGCAGCACAGTCTTCTGCTAACAACTGCGAAACAACAGCAGATAATCTTTCAGGACAAACATCGGAAACTGAGCAAGTCGCTGCTGCAATCAATCAAATGCACTCAACCGCTCATGAAATTGCTCAAAATGCGCAAAATGCTTCTGATGCGACTGAAAAGGCTAATGCAGCGGTCGTTGAAGGCAAAACATCGGTCGAGCAAACCCTCACATCTATGAATGAGCTTTCCAGTCAGTTAGAAGTCGCATCAGGTGTTGTGCAGCAACTCTCTGAACATGGACGTACCATTGGTGAAGTACTCGTTGTTATACAAGGTGTCGCAGAACAAACAAACCTTCTAGCTCTTAATGCCGCTATAGAAGCCGCTCGAGCTGGCGATCAAGGCCGTGGTTTTGCAGTAGTTGCTGATGAAGTGCGGAAACTTGCTCAGCGAAGTCATGAATCGACAGAAGAAATACAGAACATCATTAAGCTCATTCAAACCAGTACAGATAAAGCCGTCCAGGCAATGGATGAAGGTAACAAGCTCTCTGAAGTGTGCGTAAGTTGCGCTGACACTTCAGGGGAAAAGCTGGATGCATTATTTGGCCAAGTGACCGATATATCTGATCGCAATAATCAAATAGCGACCGCCATTGAAGAAATGGCTCGAGTTACTGAAGATATGAACTCCAGCGTTCAATCCATTAGTGAGGTGTGTTCAGCGACCAACATTCTTGCCAGTGACACGAAAGAAGAATGTGAAGGCTTAGTCGAAAACTTAAAATCCCAAGGCCAATTGGTCAACCAATTTAGAAAGATATAAAAACTTTCCAAGTGGAAGGCATTTCCAAATCCAGTTGATCTTTTGCAGTTTAATTTGGTTCAATACAAAAGATCAACAGACCCACATAGTAGCTGTGAATATTGTTAGTTTATTTTGACATTTTTACCAGTGACTTACCGATCAGCCACTCGATTTCTTTAGCACTATTTCCACCAAACTGAGACTCTGCTGTTTGATATAAACGATCAATGCCAAGTTTCGCAAAATCATGCGTATTCTGTGAAGTCACAATATGGTGGAACAGCAAACGAAGTATTGCCAAAAATTCTGAGCTGTCTAATGCTCTATTCCAACTATCTGAAAAGTCTTGCAAACTGCCATCTAAGCTCAGATGTTCAACAAACATCTTAAAAATTCGCCCATCGAGGGCCGCCGTGAAATCTGTTTTTTTAGGGAAGTGGTGGCTAATGCCTGTTCTCGACACGCCTGTTTGCTGGCTCAGAGTAGTGTATGACATTTTGTCATACCCTAAACGTAACAGCTGGTCCACGACAGCATCCATGATCTTCTGAATCGTGATTTCGGTCTCTTCTTTACTACGCTTTGGCATGTTCGGGCTCTTCTCTCTATAAATCCATCTAACTTAAGCAAATTACTTATGATGCCTATTAACTATCCTACATAACATTAGACAAAGACCTTTGAAGGGATAACAACAAAAACACCATCGAATCTAAGACAGTTCTTGAATAAACCAATGTTTATAAGGTCATATAAGATAATTTTATACACCACGACATCATCGAAATTTATAAAAATAACAATTGCTATCTTTCTTTTATATAATTTAGCTTCCGATAATCGTATAAATTAAGATTGCTTACAACTCGATAAACACTATCCTCAACCGACAAACACATGATATTTATTAATATATGACTAAAATCACATTATCTAACATGTCTATCAATGCTAAAGATTTTGCAACCTTCTTATAACATAACATTTTATAAAAGTATTTATTAAGGCTAATGGATTTTTGTGGACCACTATCGAATATATCGATAAAATAACCTTAATTTTTGTAAGAGGATTATCATAATGAACACAAAACAGGAGAGTGCCGAGATCTGTGAGGCATGTGGCTGTGCTGGTGAAATGGGTTTCATTATTAAAGAAGGTGATGATATTGCAGAAGTCACCATTCATTCTGAAAACAAAACCATGCTAGAAACTGAGTTAGAAAAATACATCGACTTAGCTTATCAAGTATCCAAAGATGTTCAATACCACGTAACAACGCTCACAGAAAACTCAACCCAACTTAATGCTAAATTTAAATTTAGTGTCAGTGCTGAAAAATTAATTTTCGAACTTAAGGCTCGCTCTCTAGCCCGTTAAAAATAAAAAGCGGGCGATATGTCCGCTTTTGCTTGCAATCTCGATATATAATATTGACCCGACATTGGCCCGTCGTTAATACTTATAATAAATCACTTTTAGGGTCACGATATGAAGCAATGGTTCGCCATTATCATAGCCGGTTTGTTTACTACTAAGGCGCTAAGCGAACCGATAAACCATTACCACATTCTTAATCATATCGACAACTATGGTAATCTGGACTTACGTAATAAGCCTTATTCCGAGTTGCCAGCAGGTTTAGTCGTCAAAGGTAATCTCAATATTGCCAAAACAAGCATTAAAGAGATTCCAGCTGATGTTGATATTCAAGGAAGCTTAGATGCTTCAAATAGTGCACTAAAAAAGATAGCTAAAGGTGTCAACATAAAGGGTTATGCGAACCTACTCGCTTCACAAATGACTCGCTGGCCAGGTGGTGTCAAGGTTGGTGGATATATAAACCTAACAGATACACCTTTGACTAAACTCCCAGCACGTTTAAAAGTAAAAGGAGATCTGAGTGTTATTAGAACACCTTTAGATGCATTACCTGAAGGGATAGTCGTTGAAGGTAACCTGTATATTGGTGGTTCAAAAATCACTGAATTTCCCAATAAAATGACCGTAAAAGGAAATATTTTCCTCGGTGGTAACCGTATTTCAAAATGGCCTAAGAGTTTAAACTTAGGTGGGGCTGTTGCGCCATAGAAAAAGTGGAATAAAGACGCTAATTTAAGCGCCCTTATTTTTAAGTGGGTTGGCATAACTTGCAAGTAAGTGAGCCTGCGCTTCTTCTGGCAGTTGATTCATCTTACTAGACAATACATCTTTGATATTCTGTTCAACCTCTTCATTACCTGCTGCTAATTCATTGATTGGATAAAGTTTATAGTTAGCATGTATTTGGCGATCAACTTCTTCAGCCAGCGCTTCTGGAGAGTCAAACTCACTATTAATCACATCACCAAATGCAACATGTACGCGCCCTTTTTCACCAACAATACCTTGAATAATACTGTAGATATCCTCAAACTCACTTTTTTCATAGCTGCCGCGAGTCTCAAGTTCATACAACTCCAGCGCTTTAGCGATATCGCAAGGATCATTTTCATACGAAATAGACACAGGGACTATTCTAAGAGACTGTATATATTCGGAGAATTCAATTTTTTGCTTACGGCCCTCTACATGAAACATTTTAAGAATAACTGGGTCGGTAAAATCATTCCCATCCTTAGCTCGCCCTTCTTTCTGTGCAATCCAGATCGAGTTTCCTGAGTCTAATGAATGCTTGATATAACTAGATAAAGTACCTAATGCTTTCATCATTTCTCGCGGCCCCTTAACAGAGCGCTTAACAATAAAGCTCTTATTAAGCCTCATCAACTCGGTAGCGCATGGCTTTTTCAGCAAGTTATCGCCAATCGCAATGCGAACTGTTTTGTGCTCACTTTTGCTCAAGCCGTAATTCACCAATGCTGGATCCATCGCAATATCCCGATGATTAGAGATAAATAGATACGACTTCTGTTGGTCCAATTTATCCAGACCTGAGTACGTCACACCTGCCGTGGTTGTATTGAGTGTTTGCTCAAGGTACTTCTTCACTTCCGTCTGAATACTATCGACAGAGTTGAGCTTAGACCACTTCATTTTAAGATAGACCTTTACCAATGGTGACATCAGAGTCTTTAACCAGCTAGCGTGGCGAGCAAATCTATGCTGAAGAATTGCACTGATGAACTCTTCATCGGCAATCAGTCGATTGATCGCAGCTGGAATTTCATCGTCGTTGTATGGACGAATATCAAAATAAGGGTCTTTATTAGCAGTCATGTATTACTTATTCTCGTAGGAAACATGCCTATTCTACGCTGAGAACGGGTGATTAGCAGCTATAGTTCGCAATAATAATTAAGGTCCGACCAGCATTGATTTACTGAATGGATCAAAAATCATTGTTAAGTTGGTTTTTATCACTAGAAACGTTACCCTTAACTTCTCCTGCACCATAAGAGTCCGAATCAACCTATGCATTACTCAATCTCCAATCATAATGATGATTTTCCCTATCTAGTAGTGCAGCATAGAAGAAAAAGCCTTAAGCATATACTACTAAAAGTAGAACAAGGAATGGCTTTGCTAAAGTTTGGTAAAGTTGAATATGTCATTGAAAGAGGTCAGACCGTCTGGATTCCATTTGATTCATTATGCGCTCTCACTTTTTTCCCCAGAACTCAAGTTCAAAGAGTCGAGGTTTCATCTCGAGTTTCAGCATTGCTGCCTCAAAAAGGTGGCTACGTACAACTCAACGAATTAACCACCGCAATCCTTAATAGGCTATTAGATAGTCAGCAATCTCATGAGTCACAGCAGAAGCTCCTCGTTGTACTACTGGATGACCTGGTAACCTTAGATCCTAAGTTGATGGAAAGTAAACTGACTGCCTACCTTAAACAATGGTCACCATCAATAAGCGACAATAAGCTTTTGGCAGAACAGCACTTAGCACTTAAATTAAGGGAAGCAACCAAACGCATGCAGTCAGGTGTAAAAAGATCCAAGGTTATCGCTGATTTATTCGAAAATAACCACTTTGTTTTTACACAATTAGAGCAAAGTATTCTTGGGTATACCTCCGCTGAAAGCTCGTAAATTTAAAGATAATTTTTAGTTTAAATTCCATATAAACAGCTGAATATTAAAATAATATAAATTGGCACAAACTCAGCCATAAGCAGGTATAAAAACAGGTTCAATAAGATAACTCCGGCTAATTTTCCCTATTCAAAGTAAAAAAATAACATTTGGCACACCCTGATAATGAGCATTTGCTCACTATCGCACTATAATAGAAGACATAAGCTTTAATGACATGGGAAGTCGACAATGAAATTCAGCCATAAAATCGTGGCGGCATCATCTCTTCTATTTTTAGCCACGGTATCATTACTGACACTCCAGCAGTACTACACAGTCCAAGCCGAAGTCAAATCACTCGTTACCTCTAGTGTTGCCGAAATTGTTGACGGTGTCCGGGATACAACAGAAGCAGAGATTAACAGTCGAAAGATAATTGCTAATTATGCAACCAGTATGCTTGAGGCGAACCTTTCTCCTAGTGCAATAGAAATGGTCATCACTCGTCCAATTGTAAAAGAAACCTTTCTTTTAGCTGGGTTGGGGTTTGAAGAAGATGGTTCAAATATCAATAATGATCCTGGTTGGAGCCCTGGTCCAACATGGGACCCTCGGGCTCGACCTTGGTACATAGATGCAAAAAAATCCGGAAAGCTAATTATCACAGCCCCGTATGCTGATTCGGCAAGTGGTGAGATTTTGGTTTCTATCGCCACTCCCGTCTATGACAATGGTGACTTTATCGGTGCTATTTTTTACGATGTAAGCTTGGCAGGATTAGCAGAGCTGGTGAATAAAGTTCAACTTTTTGATGCTGGTTATGTGTTTATCGTATCAGGTGATGGAACAACTATTGCTCACCCAAATACCGAAATGAACGGTAAGCCGATGAAAGACTTTCTCGGCGAAGTCACTATCAAAGAAGATCCACAACAGATAGAAATAGAAGGTAAAAAATATACTCTCGACTATTCAAAAGTACCCGGAGAAAACTGGTATATAGGTGTCATATTGGATGAAGAAATCGCCTACCAATCACTGACCGACTTGCGTAACAGCTCCATAGTGTACACTGCAATTGCCTTGGTGATCAGCGTGGCTATTCTGCTTGTGTTGATAACAGCGCTTATGCGTCCTTTGGGCACACTTAATAACGCAATCCAAGATGTAGCTTCTGGTGATGGTGACCTAACACAACGCTTAGATACAGCGACAGACCAAGAGTTTTCCCAATTGGCCGAAGGCTTTAATACATTTATTGGCACGCTTCAACAGCTATTGACTCAATCAAAATCAATTGGTGAGGAGATCCTTAAAGGATCAGAAATGACTTCATCGGGCTTACAAGGGTCAGCTAGTGCCATGCAGGATCAGCTGCAAGAACTCGAGCAACTCGCAACTGCTATGCATGAAATGACAACAACATCAGGAAACGTAGCAGATAACGCCCAAGGAGCAGCAGCAGCAGCAAAAGACGCCGATGACGCAACTCAAGTTGGCACAAAGGTGGTCGGTGATACATCTGCATCAATCAGTGAGCTTTCCCAACGTATTGATGAAGCAGTAGAAGAAGTAAAAAATCTAGAGTCGGCAACGGATAACATAGAAACCATCCTTAAGGTTATCAATGACATCGCCGATCAAACTAATTTGCTAGCACTTAACGCCGCGATTGAAGCCGCACGGGCGGGTGAGTCTGGACGAGGCTTCGCTGTGGTCGCTGATGAAGTTAGAACCCTTGCTCAAAGAACCCAAGAGTCAACGACAGAAATTCGTAACATGATCGAACAGCTACAGTCTGGTGCAACATCAGTAGCCAATGCAATGAACATGAGTAAGGAAACAGCCGATGGCGCAGTATTACGCGCAGAAGAAGCCAATAATGCACTTAACAGTATTCGTGCTGCAATTCAGAGTATCAGTGATATGAATATGCAAATTGCATCTGCGGCTGAAGAACAGAACCTAGTCGCAGAGGAAATCAATAACAATACGGTTAAGATAAAAGATCTGTCGGAACAAGTTGCTGAAGCAGCAGAAAATGCCAATGTCGCTATGCAAGCTCAAACCGAAAATATTAGAGAGCAGGATGCTATACTTAATAAATTCAAGCTTTAATTACGCTTAAGTCCTCCCCCAACGGGAGAGGGCTTTTTTTTTCTTACTACTAACAAACCTCTCAGGTCTTGGTGCTTAATAAAGTCAAACAAGGGGTTAATAGTTATCGATGATTAAAAGTGTCCGTATCGACCTCATATCAGATATAGTATGTCCGTGGTGTATCATAGGGTATAAAAACCTTGAGAACGCTCTTTTGACATTGTCTGATAGCCTCAAAGCTGAAATCTACTGGCATCCTTTCGAGCTTAATCCAATGATGAAACGCGAAGGGCAAAATCTTAGAGAGCACATTACTGAAAAATACGGTACTTCGCTTGAAGCCAGCATATCTGCTAGACAAACCATTACCGAGCTAGGCCACGATTTGGGCTTCAAGTTCAACTTTACGGACGACATGAAGATTTATAATACCCGTAAAGCTCATCAGTTATTACTTTGGGCACAGTCGAAAAACCTACAATTAGAGTTAGAAATGGCTCTATTTAAAGCTTATTTCACCCATAACCAAGATATCAGCAATCCACAAACATTGCTTAATATCGCAGATTCTCTTGAACTCGAGCGAAATCTCTGTGAACAAATCTTAGAAGATGAGAGCTGGGCTGAAACCGTTTCATCCACAGAACACCAATGGCTTGAAGCTGGCATTAATGCTGTACCAGCCATGATAATTGAAAAAAAACACTTACTTTCTGGAGCTCAACCAAGTGAGATTCTAGTCGATGCACTCATCGACATTGCAGAACTATGACCTGTGTAAAAAACGCCAAAATAAAAGTAGCGACATACACTACTGCCACGATTTAATTTCTGTGGCGAACTTTCTCTATACCTGTCCAAACAAGTAATACCATAGCCCCTGCCAGCAAGCCTATCAGACCATTCAGAATTGATGGGATCAGAAGATGTGCTAAGGGTAAATTGGGCAGATTCAACAGCACCGGCTCTATCCAATGATGTATTACGGGAACATTATGTACAACAATACCACCACCAACTATGAACATGGCAGCTGTCCCCACAACTGCAAGGAATTTCATTAACTTGGGTGCAAAAGCGATAAGGATTTGACCAAGCCAAGCTCTTATTCCCTTGCCTTTGGAAATACGATTCAAATAAAAGCCTAGATCATCAAGCTTAACAATACCTGCTACCAAGCCATAAACACCAATGGTCATTAGTATCGCAATAAAGCTGACGACCATGACTTGTGTAATCATTGAATGCCCCTGTACAGTACCCAAAGCAATGACAATGATTTCAGCCGATAGAATAAAGTCAGTTCGCACCGCTCCTGCAATCTTACGTGTCTCATATTCCTCAATAGACCCAGTTGGAACCTCGTCTTCTTCAACTTGCTCCGCATGAAATAGGCTTTCCGCTATTTTTTCTGCACCTTCAAAACAAAGAAATAGCCCACCAATCAAAAGTAAAGGCATAATTAACCAAGGAGCAATAGAACTAATGAGCAACGCTGCTGGTACCAAAATTAATTTATTGCGAAAAGATCCCTTGGCGACACTTAGTACAATAGGAATCTCTCGTTCGGCTGCAACACCAGATACCTGTTGAGCATTCAATGCTAAATCATCACCTAATACTCCAGCAGTCTTTTTTGCGGCAACTTTCGACATCAAAGCAACGTCATCTAATACCGTAGCAATATCATCTAATAAAGTTAATAAGCTCGCACCAGCCATAAGGGGTCTCTTTAAACATACTGATATGCTGTTAAATGTACCACCTAGATTCCCATACTTAAACTCAATTACTGATATAAATACTATAAGCTCAATACTATCGCTGCAGATTATATGAATTGCTTCTATTAAAAGAGCATTTTATGCTGTGTGTCTAATGCTCCCAAACAATAGGAAATGTAATGCAGGCAAAGGAATTTTACCCAATCGGGACTACTGGTAAAAAATGGCAAGACGCCGAGTATCAATCTTGGCGAGACCATGCCTCAATCAAACGTGACTACCACAAAGAAGTGGTAACAAAAATCCACGCACTCACAGACCGATTTAAGGTCGAGCAGTATGGCGCATTATCTTATGACTTAGAGCGCTACCCTTTGTTTTGTATCAAGAGTAATAACTGGGAAAGCAACAAACCTGTTGTGTTAATTACGGGTGGTGTGCATGGCTATGAAACCAGCGGTGTTCATGGCGCTCTCCAATTTGTTGACACCCAGATGGAAAACTACAGCAAATATTTCAATATCATGGTTGCTCCCTGTATCAGCCCATGGGGTTACGAGACCATAAATCGATGGAATCCACTTGCTATAGATCCAAACCGTTCTTTCTACGCTGATAGCCCTGCCGAAGAATCAGCGAATCTTATCAAGCTAGTAAATTCAGTCGAACAAACCATTCTGGTTCATTTCGACTTGCATGAAACTACCGACACTGATGAAACTGAATTTAGGCCAGCTCTAGCGGCACGAGACGGTGCTGACTTTACACCAGGAATAGTTCCGGACGGGTTTTACACAGTTGGGGATAGTGAAAACCCTCAACCCGATTTTCAAACTGCGGTTATCAAATCAGTGAGTGATGTAACGCATATTGCACCAGCAGATCAAAACGCTAAAATTATTGGTTCACCTGTCATTCAAAAAGGTGTAATAAACTATCCAATGGCTAAACTCGGACTATGTGGTGGCGTGACAAATTCCATCTACAGTACTACAACGGAAGTCTATCCTGACAGCCCAAAAGTTACAGCAGAGGAATGTAATCAAGCTCAAGTTGCCGCCATCAAGGGTGGTTTAGATTATGTACTAACTAAGATCTAATTACCTCAGATGAGCTATTCAATTAGCGAAGCTTATTTTTGTACTGTTCAGGGGTTTGCCCAGCGTACTTTTTGAACATTGCAATAAATGGGCTGGCTTGGTTATAGCCTAGAGTTAATGCCACTTCCTTAACCGATTGGCCACTTCGTAGCAGTTCCATCGAGTAGAGGTAACGAACTCTTAGCCTCCACTCGGTAAAACTCATTCCGAGCTCAGACTGGCAGTGCCTAGCCAAAGTCCGCTCAGTGGTATGGACTTTTTCTGCCCATTGCGCAAGACTAGTGATATCAAGCGGGCTCTCTTCTACCTCTGCTAATATCGTGGCTAAATATTTATTATCGGAAGAAGGCAAAAAGTGATGTTGAGTATCTCGAGTTGCCAGCTGATCAAGTAATACTTGTATTAATCTCTTATCCTGCTCACTTTGGGCTATATTAATCTCTCTGTGACGAAAATCATCAATGATTGACGACACTATTGGTGTGATTTTTATCAAACTGGTACTACTTGGGAAGTTTGTTGTTAATCGCTCAGCAATATTTAACGAACAATATGACAAAGGCTTTCGATTATAACTGGTATGCATAACGCCAGCAGGAACCCAAATCGCAAGGTGAGGCGGCGCAAGAAATCGAGTTCCTTGAGCTTCCATTTCAAGAATACCACCACTAATTAGCTGAACCTGCCCCCAAGGATGGCTATGCATTCTTGTTTCCGTATTCGATAGAAAAGCTTCGAAATTCATAAAAAAATCCGAAGGTGCTCTATCAATAGGTAATGACGGATGCAAATGTTTAACCGACTTTCTCACATTTTTTGTCCTATAGATAATAGGCCTTAGACAAAAGACACTTGATATTATAAAGACCGATGCAGATTGTCGTATAGTTTAAAATATTATCGAGGTTGTGTCGAAAAGCTTAATATTAGAGGAAACCACAATTTAATTTTTTAAAGCGTAAACCTCTGCTGCAAAGCACAATAGTTTAAACCTTCAATAAGAGAGTCCACACTTTCGAGGCTTTCCTCTTCAAACTTAACACCATACTTATAGTAACGTCCTATTTTTGATATGTTTTTCACCATCGCTTGAAGCGTTTCATCAACTAGGGGAACATCTTTGTTTGAACTGCAGATATTTAGACTTATCAAAGAACCAATTCGGTAACTAACTTTATCCCTGTCAACAACAATTAAGCACCCTTGGTGGGAAATATCCCTTACTTGGCATTGGTACTTTTTGTCTGATGGTTCAAGAAAACCATCGAGATTGATTTCTAAACGGGCACTTTCACGCAAACCAACAACGACCTGTGTTGCAGAAGGTAAAGTAACGAGCAGCAAGTCAGTATCCTCACCACTCAAAACATATTCAATCTTAGTCTTAAAATAGACTCTAGCGCCTTCACCTTTAGAAGAAATAACACAGGCTTTAAGGGGGTAACCTTGTCTCATAAAAATTGATTTTTCCTGAGGCGAGACCATTGGCATTTCAAGTAAAAGAATACTTTTAGAATGCAAACCT
Source organism: Vibrio pectenicida (assembly GCA_024347015.1). Classification (GTDB taxonomy): domain Bacteria; phylum Pseudomonadota; class Gammaproteobacteria; order Enterobacterales; family Vibrionaceae; genus Vibrio; species Vibrio pectenicida. The sequence goes on from AP024890.1 coordinate 1,061,442, forward strand.
ATATATTTAGTTCGGCACTTAAGAACTTTACCTGTCGGAGTTGAAACAATGCAGGCAACATCGCAAAGTGGCATCACTTTATCGAAGGCATCTTCTCCGAGGCAAATTGAACTCGTAGTTTCTGACGTTGTACTGCTAAAATCTTCATGTTTTTCAGTGGGCGAAGAGCTTTCCTTAACCGCATCCTCATTACTTAAATTCTGTTGACTATCTAAGTTATTTTTTTCTGCGACATCCAAAGTCATATCTCCTCGAATATATTTGTACTTATAACCTTAGTATGAATCAGCACTCATAAAAAGTATCAAGCAAATTTTTGATCACAAATGCCCTGAAAAAAATGTAAACCAAGGCTATCGCTAGACCTTTACCTCTTAAAATACACGTTACAAAACATCTCCAAAGTCTCATTTTCAAACGAAAATTTCAATGTTAAACACCAATGATGAAACTTGATGCCTATAGTTTTCTTACGCTCTGAAAAACACCATACGATAAGAAAGATGGGGATTCATAATGTCACTACAGCTCAGGTTCATACTCGCTATATTAGGTGCAATCGCCCTCTCTCTTGGGGCAAGTACATCCATTAGTACCTATTTGTCGATGGAAGAAATGCGCTCAGTATTGCTCCAGCAATCTCAAGAAAAGTTAACGGCAACAAAAGAACTTGTTCGAGCCGAGGTAGAAAACTACTTCTCAGATATAGAAGGACAAATCACTTCTATGGCTAACAATGTAGCAACAAGAGAAGCTGCTGTTGATTTCACGCAAGCCTTCTCAGCATATGAACCAATACGAAAACTCAGCGACTCGCAGCTCAAAACTACAGTTAATGAATATTATACTAAAGAGTTTTCCGTTCAATATAGCCAGTTAAATCAAGATAAAGTCAAGGTTACTGACATGTTTTCTGGCTTATCGGATTTAACCTATAACATGCAATTTGATTTTATTGCCGACAACCCTAATCCTCTCGGCAACAAAGATAATTTGACAGTACTGGAGAACTCTTCAAGATATGCTCGAGAACATGAACATTATCATGATACTTTTCGTCAGTTTCTACAAACATTTGGTTACTATGACATATTTATCGTAAACCCCAAAAGCGGCCACATTGTTTATAGCGTTTTTAAAGAACTCGACTTTGCAACAAGCTTAAAAAATGGTCCATATACTAATTCAGGAATAGGACAGGCTTTTCAACAGGCATTATCACTCAAAAAAGGTGAAGTATTCCTAACTGATTTTGCACCTTACCTCCCCTCTTATAACGCACCAGCAAGTTTTATGTCGACCCCTATTGTTGACAAAGGGAACCTTGTCGGCGTACTCATATTCCAGATGCCAATTGATGAACTCAATAAAATTATGACACAAGGAGGTCAGTGGAAAGACCGAGGGTTTGGTAACACAGGTGAGACATACCTAGTGGGCTCTGACGGTACTTTACGCAATGAAAGTCGATTCCTAATAGAAGACAAAAGCGCATACCTTGATACTATTCGTAAAAAAGGGATCTCTGCGGCTAAGGACATTGAGTTAAAAAATACCAGTATTTCTTTGCAACCGGTGAATACTCCGGGCGTAACCGAAGCACTAAGAGGCATCAACAGTTTTGATATATTCGAAGATTATCGCGGCGTTCCAGTATTATCAGCCTATGGCCCTGTAAAAGTACCCAACCACACATGGGCTATCATGTCTGAAGTCGACGAAAAAGAAGCTTTCGCACCCAAAGAGCAACTCGGTAATTATATTATTTCAGCAGGTACTGCCACCACTATTGTTATGATCATTGTTTTTTGGGTGATCTCCATCGTTTTAGTTCGCTACTTGCTTAAACCACTTAGTATACTCAGACATCAATTTTACGAGCTGAACTCTGGGGATGCCAATTTAAACACCCGTCTTAAAATGTCTAATATTCCTGAGTTCGACTCTTTAACACAAAGTGTAAACACCTTTATCGAACAAATAAAAGTGATTATTGATTCGGTAAAAACAAGTACCGATGTAATTACACACTCTAGTAAACAACTGAGCAAGATTACAGACAACTCATACAAAGCGGCGGAAGATCAAACACTACAAGCGAGTAACGTAACAGAGTCAATGATTCAATTTAACGAAGCTTTGCTGGAAGTATCGCAGAGCAGCGCTACCGCTTCTGACTATACACATCAGTGTCGAGAAAGTGCATTGCTGAACTCAGAACAAGCTCAGCAAGCTGCCCAATTCGTCGAAAAAACCGGGCATGAAGTACAATCTTCTGCAGAAACCCTTTCAGAATTGCAAAATGAAGTAGAAAGAATTAACAATATTTTGAAGGTAATTACAGGTATTGCTGAACAAACTAACCTACTTGCCTTAAATGCAGCAATTGAGGCTGCAAGAGCAGGCGAAAGTGGGCGAGGTTTTGCTGTCGTAGCCGATGAAGTGAGGCAGCTTGCAACCAAAACTCAAAACAGCACAGTCGATATACAAAGCAATATTTCTCGCTTGTCCGAGGTAACACGATCAACAGTTAATTCAATGGAACGAAGTAATCATTCGGCTCAAGAAGGTATAAACCTTGTCAACGGTGTGAGTGTTAACCTACGTAATTTAAGTGCAAAAATCGATGAACTAGCGACCATCAATGCCACTGTAGCGGCAGCCACTGAAGAACAAAAAGTGAGTTGCGATGAAATCAACAGAAACATTTCAAATGTAAAAGATTCATCGGGTGATCTTAGAAATGCATCTGAAGAGATTGATTGTGCCGCACTAGGACTTGCTGAAGTATCAGGTAGCTTGCAAGATTTGGTCAATCGTTTCAAAGTGGCATAACGTGTCATGATACTGCAATAAAAAAGGCTCACTTAATTATCCAGTGAGCCTTTATAACCATGCATATAGTTATATTCATTTACGCGGCAAAGTCGTTTATCCAATTATTTGCCTTGTCTAAGCACGACATTATCGTTTTATCGTCTAATAATGTTTTAGATTGTAAATGTTCAAGGGATTCCCAGTCTGACCTCTCAATCGCTTCTGCAATACCCAGTAGATCTCCTAACATGCCCTCTTTATTAACTAAAGCAGAAACAATTGAATCTGAAAGTGTTAGAGATGCAAGCACATCCTTTAAGGCCATATCCAGCAAGCCCTCAATCAAAGACAACATCCCACACAAATACGCAGATTCAGTTACAGAAGGAACTTTTACATACTGAGCAAGGCACTCCATAAGTTTGGCTCGTGTCAGTAAATTTCTAACTAAAATAGATGGTTTGCTTGGAGAAAGTGCTGAGGCCATTGAATAGGTGACATATTTGCGCACCCTATCTCCACCAAGATACGACAGTGCCTGCATCGTACTTTCAATTCTTGAATTCACTCTGGAATCACTATTGACAAAATTTAGTAATTGTACAGAAAGTACAGGGTTACGTTCAACAATTTGATTAACTTTTAGCAGATCGATATCTTTTTTGGCTACCAAAGCTGAAAGTTTAAAGATATCCATAGCCGATGCTGTTAACTTTTGCGTTTTGATCACTTCAGGTTTTTGATAAAAATACCCTTGGAATAAGTGAAACCCACATTTCTGTGCTTGGATAAACTCTTGGTGATTTTCAACTTTCTCTGCGATAAATTGAATATCTGAATTTTTAAAATCACGAATAATACTTGCGCACTGTTTGAATGATAACTCTCTTACATCAAGCTTAATAAAATCAACGAGCGGATAAAAACGGCCCCATGCGGGAGATGGTACAAAATCATCTAACGCAACAAGGTAGTTCTTTTGTTTTAAGTCAACAATAGCATCAAATAACTCTTGAGTTGGTGAACACGTCTCTAACACTTCAACCACAATATCATCAGGAGAAAAATCACAGGGCACGCCTTCTATCAAGTCAATATATTCAAAATTAACAAAGCCCTTCTTATCACTGAGGTTTCGCTTTTGAAAGGTGAGAAACTGCTCCGACAATAAACGCATAGTAGCCCTCTGTTCGTAAGGAGTATTAAACGCGTTAGTGTCACCTTCTCGATACAATAGCTCAAAGGCAAACAGCTCTTTGTTCATATCGATGATTGGTTGCCTCGCAACAACCGACACCTTATTAGGCCGAGTATTCGTGGTTATTTGATTCATAGTATTACCTGACGCTGGTTAATAGATGCCATATAAACATCGTATATTAGTTATTATATTCAAAAGTGTAGTCAAGGATTTGTACTCCATATTAGGGCTATCGCAAACTTTGGGTAATCGACAAAAAACCACAGGTAAAAGTCAACCTTACTCTATTCAATATATTTGGCTATCTGTATAAATATTGCCATAAAGCCTATATTATTTGAACATTACCCCGCATAAAACGTTGCTTTAGCTGACGTAAAACGTAAACTTGCGCCATTCCCTCACATAAGGACATAGTTAGTGAAAGCCATTAAGCGTCATCAAGAAATCATCGAACTTGTTCAGACACAAGGTTTTGTTAGCACTGATGAGTTGGTGGAGCGTTTCAACGTCAGCCCCCAAACTATCCGCCGAGACCTCAATGAATTAGCCGATGAAAATAAGATCCGCAGAAACCATGGTGGCGCAACCATCACATCAAGTGCAGAAAACTCCTCCTATCAAACTCGTCAAGTTGCTTATCACAAAGAGAAAGAAAAAATTGCACTTGAGCTAGTGAAACACATTCCAGATGGGGCGACTTTATTCATTGATATTGGGACAACACCAGAAGCTATCGCTCGTGCCCTACTTAGCAATCATCATCATTTACGCATCGTGACCAATAATATTAATGTTGCAACAATTTTAATGTCTAAACCTGACTTTAAAGTCATTTTGGCTGGGGGTGAAGTGCGAGGTAAAGATGGCGGTGTGACAGGGGAAGCCACTCTTGATTTTGTATCACAGTTTAGACTGGACTTTGGTATATTAGGTATATCCGGTATTGATTATGATGGATCTCTACTTGATTTTGATTACCATGAAGTACGAGTCAAACGCGCTATTATTGAAAATAGCCGCTCTGTTTTTCTCGGTGTTGACCATAGCAAATTTGGCCGCAACGCCATGGTTAAATTAGGTACAATTGCAGATGTAGACCTTGTAATTACCGATCAAAAAGCCCCCAAAGAAATCGAGAATTACGCCAAGGATAATGAAACCATATTACAAGTGGTCGTATAATCAGCGGCTAACGAATAACAATAAAGAGAGCGTATTTTGACAATAAGCGCTCTCTATTTAATCACCAAACTACCTAGACAAAACCTCCTAGCTAGTGATCTCAATATCTGTTTCAGGTACACAGCAGCAAGCCAGTACAACACCCATGTTGCGTTCAGAGTCCTGTAATCCAGGCACATCAGGCTGATGTACTTTGCCTGATTCAACAGTGACTTTACATGCTCCACACAAACCAGCTCGACAACTGTTCGCAATACTTATTCCAGCATCTTCAGCTTGATCTAACAGTGGCTTTCGGTTATTTCCAGTAAACACGCGACCATTGACGCTCAATTGAAGCTCTTCAAATGGTTTAGTGCTAATTTGTGACACTCCAAATGCTTCCTGATGATAACACTCCTCAGCCAAGCCTTTTTGAAGTAACAAGTTTTTGGCTTTCTGCATAAACCCATCTGGGCCACAGACAAAAACCTGTCTTTTTTCTACCTCTTTTATCTGCTTAAGATGAGACATCGACAAGCGACCTCTCAAGCCAAACCAATCAGCAGGCGGTTGAGATAAAGAAATTAATACTCTTAAACCGGGATGTTTGCGCTTTAATTCATCAAGCTCCGGCTGGCATGGAATATCTTCGACACTTCGACATTGATGATAAAAAAACACATCATCAGCTTGGTCGTTATCAGACAAATATCTAAGCATAGATAGCATAGGAGTTACACCACTTCCCGCAGACAACAGCAAGATTGGCTTATCATACTGCTCTCCAAGATGAAAGCTGCCCTGCGGAGACTCACACACCAATGTGTTTCCTAGGTTAAAATGATCATGAAGCCAATTAGATATTCTGCCTTCGTCTATACGCTTGACTGAAATCGCCAATTTTCCTGGCCTTGATGGACTGGATGATAATGTATAACGCCTTGCGATATGTTCATCGCCTATTTTTACCGAAATCGGCAGATGTTGACCTGGTAAATAGCTGGGTGTCACCCCTGGCTCGGGCTCTAACCAGAAAGTCACAAAATCCCGAGCTAAAGGCTCTTTTTCAACACACGTCATACTAAACCGCTTGGGTGAATTATCTGGGTAGGACTCTTTGTCCTTGTACTCCAAAATTTCAACCATATCACCCTGTCGGATCATGCCTTCATTCTTAGCGACAAGGTTTTGACCAAAAAACACACCGCCTCGCTCATTTGCTCTAAATTGAGACAGAGTTTTAAGTGGCTCTTTAGTCTCACGGAGTTTACCTTTACTAACATCAATAGTGGTCAAGATACAACGTTCACAAGGCTTTACAGATTCAAACTCCACCTCACCAATCCGAATACGCTTCCAACTGTCCTCTTCAAAAGGCGCGGTGGTTGAAACAATAAGATTTGAGCGAAATTGGTCCATAGAGTGCTGTTCTGGGCTGCGGCGATTCAGTTCATCAAGTGAACCTTGCCCAATTACCAGCATGGGGTAACCATCGGCAAAGCTGACATTGTGCCCTACATTTTCTCGCACCCGGTTCGATTGCTCACCACTAAAAAGCAGTTCAACCCTTAAGCTCAATACATCGCTAAACCAATCGTCGGCTTCATCCGTTGTCGTGTATGCAGTAAAGTTATCCTTCCAAACCTGAGCTGGCGCTTCTTGCATTTTAAAATCAGCATATCGTAACTTGAGCGGTGGTTTACCTTCGGCAACAAAAATTAAACCATCAGCTGTTAAGCTTGATTGGATGGTTACCATTTGGGGGTACTTTCGTGCTGTCACCATGGAACCATCGGCTAACGCTAGCATAAAACGGCGATCAAACATAAGACCTTGTTTCTCAACCCAACAAGTAGACTGAGTAATACCACCTAAAGACTTAACCGGATAAACGTTTATTTGTGAGAGACTTGGAGCTGACATTGCTATCCCTAAGGATTTAATTATTTTTGCTATTATACCTAAGTATTGTGAGGTTTGTTATCTGGATGTGAACATTGATAAAAACTAACGCTAAAATTCATTGGGTTCGCTAAGTACAATCCATGACACGAAAAAATAGATGCATTTACCAGCACTTTGCTCTATCATCCTGTCGCCTAAACGTAAGCGTTTGCCTTCACACTTATCCCTTTCGTTTAGGCTCCAATCAGACAACTAAAACTATGGTGGGAGCAATAATGACAACACTTACGATCACTCGTCCCGATGACTGGCATGTTCACTTGCGCGATGGCGATGTCTTGGCAGACACTGTGCGCGACATAAGTCGCTACAATGGCCGAGCTATTATTATGCCAAATACCATCCCACCGATTACTGACACCGAAATGGCCATTGCATATCGTGAGCGAATTATGGCTCAGAAGCCCAGCTCGCAATTTGAGCCTCTGATGGTTTTGTACCTTACAGACAATACTTCCGTTGATGAGATAAGAAAAGCCAAAGCAAGTGGCCAAGTCGTTGCCGCAAAACTCTACCCTGCTGGAGCAACAACCAATTCAGATTCAGGCGTCACCTCAGCAAAAAATATTTATCCCATACTTGAAGCTATGCAGGAAGTCGGAATGTTGCTACTCGTTCATGGAGAAGTAACGCACCACGATGTGGATATTTTTGACCGCGAGAAAGAATTTCTTGATACCGTTCTTTCACCAATCGTAAACGACTTCCCAAACCTCAAAATTGTACTTGAACATATTACAACTGCCGATGCCGTAAACTTCGTCAATAGCGCTAACGATAATGTTGCTGCAACCATTACTGCTCATCACCTTCTCTATAACCGCAATCATATGCTCGTCGGTGGGATTAAGCCCCATTTCTACTGCTTGCCCATTTTAAAACGTAATACTCACCAAGCGGCTTTAATTACCGCCGCCACCAGTAGTAGTAAGAAATTCTTCTTAGGTACGGACTCTGCTCCACACGCCAAAGGAATGAAAGAAGCAGCATGTGGTTGCGCGGGTTCGTATACGGCGCATGCGGCACTAGAACTATACGCAGAAGTATTTGAGCAAGAGGGTAAGTTAGAGAACTTGGAATCCTTTGCAAGCCATAATGGACCAGATTTCTACGGTCTTGCGAGAAATTTAGATACAATAACACTCATAAATGAAGAGTGGTATGCACCAGAGTCAATGCCGTTTGGTCAAGATATTGTTGTACCAATCAGAGCAGGCGAAGTGGTCAATTGGAAAGTTAAGTAGTCACCTTAAAATTAAAAATAAGGCCACTAAAATGTGGCCTTATTTGATTAAATACCTAATTAATTTTTAGAATTGAAAACAAACCAATCAATTAGTCCAAATAAGATAATAGCCACTGCATCTAGTGGAAAAACCACAGCGACTATACGAGCAGTTGCGCCACGTATATATACCCAGTGGACTCAGGCAATACAGATTGTTCAAGATTCCACGGCAGTTCTTTTCACTGCCATGGTTAAAATCAACATGGTTAAGATTGGATTCAGGTTTAACTCCCCAAGTTTCATGAACGGGGATCATCTTAGCCAAATATCTTACTCCAGATACTTGGGTTGCGTTTATCATGATATTCAATACGAAGTTCATCCACTTGACGCAATGATTTTTGAGCTGAAGTAAGATCTCCTGCATCAAGTTGTAATTCAATCTTGTCTAAGGTCGTAGAGAGTTTGCTAAAACCCTCAAAGTAAGTGTCAAACTTTTCTGGTGGGTAATCCCCCTTCTTAGCTTGCTCAACGAGTTGTGACATATTGTCTACAGACATTTTCATATCACTGACAGTCGTCGCTTGTGCTGCTTGTTTAAACTCAATCTTCATTTGTTTCATGGTGGCTTTCAAATCAAAGTCCGATGCAAAAGCCTGAATCGAGAATATAAATGTAAGGGCAATAATTATTTTTTTCATTATATGGTCTTGCTTGATTTGATTACAGAGTAAAACCGCACTTTACCAAACTAACGACCTTGCTGCTCACTTATTACCTTTATCAATGGGAAGGCTTTCTTCCATCCCTCATCAAGCATATCGACAAAATCTGGATGTGTATCAATCACCACCTTCAAGCTCACAGATTCTTGGTTAGGAGTTATCTGATAATGCTCACGAGTCCCTATCCATTTTTGTGCAGTATCACTATCAAGGTCTTTTACGTGCTCAGGGTTAGAAATAGCGACATGGGTATATTCAATCTCTCTATATTCCTCTATTCGATCAATGATAGCGCGAGTACCGCCAAGATCTGGGTCGAAAAAGTAAATACTGTTACCCTCTTCCCACTCACCTTCAAATTGCGATCGTGGCGAAAAGGCTTTTGCCCATTGTTCATATAAATTCTTTTCCGTTAGCACTTGCCAAACCACCTCAGGTGTCGCTAACACTTCAACTTGATACGTCCGAGTTAACATTTCATCACTTCCATTCAACTATTTCTATAATAGTTATAGCCGATATAACAGCAATTTAATTTGAAAATCATCAAACTAGGGACACAAATGTTAAGTCATTAATCTTTACTTTTGCATGATTGGTATATTGGTCGATACTTATTAGGTAACCACTAAATGGTAATTAAATGAAGAAACGCCACTATTCTCTCAGTATCCACATCACAAGCTTATTCCTTGTTCTGACTACACTAGTCGGCGTGGTTCTGATCTCTATTAGTTACTATCATTCTCAAGAACTTCTTGCTGTCAGTGCGAAAGAGCTAAGTAACGAGAACAGTCGCAAACTTGAGTCAACTTTTAAGGTGCGCGCTGCACCAATACTAACCACGCTCGATTTTATGGCCCTTAGTGCTGTGATTAATGAACGAGAGCCGCCTATAAAAGCAAAACGTTTCCTCGCCTCAGCCAATCTTATATTTGAGAGAAACCAAGGCCTTGTTGCATTATTTTACGCAAACGAACATGGCGGGTTTACCATGCTTCGTCCATTGCATGACAAGCCATCAAGAGAAAGGTTTGAGGCTCCACCTAATGCAAGTATTATGATCAATTTCACAAAGGCTGAAGGTCTAAATGAATTTCATTTCTTCGATTATGATTACAACCGAATTGGCTATAAGAAAACCAACGATAATGAATTCGACCCGAGAGTCAGGCCATGGTACATCAATGCAGAGTCCGATGGAGAAATACGTCTAACTGAACCCTACTTTTTTTATTTCCTAAAGACCAATGGCGTAACCTTGTCTCGCCGCTCCCCAGATGGTCAGGAAGTCGTAGCAGCAGACTTCACACTTTCTTCACTATCCGATCAAATTGCTGACCTTAGTCTTTCTAAAACGACTCAAGTTGCTTTATTCGACACTCAGTTTCGGCCATTGGCACAGCATCAAACCAATATTGATCTAGACCAAGAAAAAGAAACGGTTCAACAAGCTATTCAAGATAGTTTATTTGAGCCTATTCTAAATCGGCATAGCACTCAAACACTCTACGAAGTCATTGAACGAGACGGGAAAAGTTGGTCTGTTACGCTGACACCTGTGTGGTTAAACGAACATGTTCGCCTTCTTCTCGCGGAAGCCATTCCACAAGAAGAATTACTTGGCGATTTATTGTCAATGCGAAACAGACAGATAAGTGTAGCGATAGCAATGCTGGTCATAAGCTTCATGACCGTTTGGTTAGTCGCAACCAAACTATCAACCCCTTTACAGAATCTAGTCCAACTGACTGATAATATCGCTCGTTTTGATTTCAAAAAAACTCGCTATCCGAAGAGCTTAATTCGTGAAGTTTCCAATCTTACTGAATCTATTGAATTAATGGAGCATACATTACATGACCTTCTCCGCTTGCTGCGTGAAACCGCCAGTAACAAAGATTTTTCCGTTCTAGGTAAAACCATCACTCATCAAAGCTTTCTGGTCACTCGCGCTGAAACTATTGTTCTGTTCTCTGTACAGGAAAAAGAGAACAGCTTTGACATTGTCGCAAATCACGCCATCATTCCATTTAAAATCGATATCAATGAATTTCTTAAAGATACAGCATGGCTTGAAAAGGATTTACGCCAAGGTGAAATTGTCCACTTGAACCGCAGTGATAACGCTTTCAGTCGATATATCGATAATCTCTATAACTCAGATGTCTACTTCTTCCCTTTGCTTAATCGTGAATCTCAACTTGTCGGAGTATTGCTTCTTGGCTATGAAAGAGCCATTACTAAAGAACAAAGTGATAAACATGCTTTCTTAAAAGAACTCTTGAGTTTTGCTGAAATTGCTAAAGAAAACATTCATCAAATGCAGCAGCAAAAAGATATGATGAATGCCTTTATCGAACTTATCGCCTCCGCGATTGACACCAAATCACCGTACACAGGAAGCCACTGTCAACGCGTACCTGAACTAACCCAAATGTTAACTAATGTAGCCCACAAAGATAAAGACTATTTCCCGCAGTTCGCGATGACTGAAGACCAATGGGAAGAATTAAATCTGGCAGCTTGGCTTCATGATTGCGGAAAAGTCACAACACCTGAATATGTGATAGATAAGGCGACCAAGCTTGAAACTATTTATGACCGCATACACGAAGTAAGAATGCGCTTCGAGCTCCTTAAAGTTCAAGCAGAAGTCGATTATTGGCAAGGTCTACATAATGGAGGTGACGCTGCTAGCTTAAAGAAAACACTTCAAGCAACACAAACCTCGCTGGATGAGGAGTTCCATTTTATTGCCGAATGCAACATTGGTAGTGAACAAATGGACGAGAGCGCCATCGACAAACTTAAGCAGATCGCGCAAAGGCAATGGAAAAGGACGCTCGATGATCAAGCTGGCGTATCTTGGATAGAAAAACAACGTGCAGGAGAGAAACAACCACTCCCTGTTTTAGAATCGATACTGAGCGATAAAAAAGTTCATGAAATACCTTGGTCTAAAGGTGAAAGTCCACAAGATGTTTGGACAGAAAAGTTTGTCCTAGAACCGGGTAAACTTAAATACCATCGTGGAGAGCTTTACAATCTATCGATTCGTTACGGAACTCTGAATGATGAGGAACGTTTTATGATTAACGATCATATCATTCAAACCCTAACGATGCTGGGCTGCCTTCCCTACCCAGAACATCTCAAAAACATTCCAGAAATTGCGGGTGGGCACCATGAGAGAATCGATGGCCAAGGCTACCCGAGAGGTTTAAGTGAAAATGAGCTTTCGATCCCAGCCCGTGTCATGGCAATTGCTGACGTATTCGAAGCATTAACATCCAGTGATAGGCCATACAAAAAGGCCAAAAACCTTTCCGAATCACTTAAAATAATGACCCATATGGCCACATCAGGACATATTGATCCTAAGCTATACCTTCTCTTCCTTGAACATGAAATTGACCAAAAATACGCAGAAATGTTCTTAGACTCGTCGCAAATCGTACCAGTCGCACGAGAAGACTATATAAAGGCCGTTAAAGATCACTTAAAAACATTATTTTAACATCGTCATCTATGATCCCACACCCTAGCGCAATTTAGCCGAAGCCAAAGGTGGCAGAATCCACTGAATCAGCCAATATTCAGTCAATATTTAATCGATTGCCTTCACAGAGGTTGATGTATATTCAATACTCATAGACAATACGCTGCCTAGTTATGATTTATCTCATAGCTCGAAATAATTCATTTCTGGCTATTAGACTAATAGGCATGACCAATTATCAATTTTAAATTGCCGTTGATAGGGTTGGCTCTCTGAGTTCACTGTATGAACGACATATGATAACTACCTCGTTTCTAAGGGAAAGATGATGGTAATACCAGAAAACAGCAGCATCGTTATTTTTGGTGCTTCGGGAGACTTGACGTATCGTAAGTTGATCCCAGCTTTATACCACCTTTACGCGAGTAAGCAGCTTCCAACAAATTTCGCCATCCTTGGTGTCAGCCGCACGGAATATAGCGATGAGTCTTACCGCGAAAAACTGAAGCATTCACTTCAGGAAATGGAAAAAACAGAGCCTGCAACGCTCAATGCGTTTATTGACCATCTACACTATCAAGCCATCAATACCTCTGATACCGCAGACTACAGCATACTGGTTAACCGCCTCGATCAGCTGTCACAACAGTATCATTTTGAGCAACATAATACTCTCTTCTATCTAGCCACTCCACCAAGCTTGTACAGTGTGATCCCAGCGAGCTTAGCAGCACATGGCTTAAACAAAGAGACGAATGGCTGGAAGCGTCTTATCATAGAAAAGCCATTCGGCTATGACTTAAATTCAGCAAAAAATCTCGATAAAGAAATCCACGGACATTTTGAAGAACACCAGATCTATCGTATCGATCACTATTTAGGTAAAGAAACGGTTCAAAACCTACTTGTATTTAGGTTTTCTAATGCCATGTTCGAGCCACTCTGGAATCGTAACTTTATCGATTACGTGGAAATTACCGGGGCTGAGTATCTTGGCGTCGAAGAACGCGGTGGTTATTACGATGGTTCCGGAGCGGTTCGTGATATGTTCCAGAACCACTTACTTCAAGTACTCGCTATGGTTGGCATGGAGCCCCCCGCGCAAATCAATGCTGACTCAATGCGCGACGAAGTGATTAAAGTGCTGCAATGCCTTAAGCCTCTAGATGAGCAAGCACTTAGAAATGACTTAGTCCTCGGACAATACACTGCATCGGATGTTCGTGGCCAACATCTTGTTGGGTATCGTGAAGAAAACGGCGTTGCCGATGACTCTCGAACTGAAACCTACATTGGTCTAAAGGCCTATATTAATAACTGGCGTTGGAATGGTGTACCTTTCTACGTTCGCACTGGGAAACGGCTGCCAACTCGAGTCACTGAAGTCGTCATTCACTTCAAACAGACACCGCACCCCGTTTTTGGTCAAAATGCGCCTGAGAATAAGTTGATCATTCGAATCCAGCCTGATGAAGGGATTCAGATGAGCTTTGGCCTTAAAGAACCAGGAGCAGGATTTAATGCAAAAGAGGTGAGCATGAACTTTCACTATGCTGATCTACCCGAAACTCAAATGTTAACGGCCTACGAACGCCTGTTACTTGATGCACTTAATGGTGATGCAACTTTATTTGCTCGCAGTGATGCCGTTGAAGCATGTTGGCAATATGTGCAGCCAATTCTAGACTTCAAACAAGATCCACAAGCCTTATTCGGTTATGCCTGTGGTACTTGGGGGCCAAAAGAGTCAGATGAGCTTCTTAAACGTGACAATAGAGCTTGGCGTTTCCCATGCAAAAATTTAACAGATACGGATTATTGTGAACTATGATCAACCATAAGATTTTCCAAACGGCTCAACAGGTCGTTGAAAGCCTAGCTAACGATATTAAGGTACTGAGCGAACTTAGCCGCCCTGTGCATATATCACTGTCTGGTGGCAGCACGCCCAAAATGTTGTTTAAGCTATTGGCTTCAGAAATATACGCAACGTCTATTCAGTGGCAAAACCTTCATTTCTGGTGGGGAGATGAGCGTTGCGTTACCCCTGATGACGAGCAAAGCAACTATGGTGAAGCTAACACTCTACTTTTTAGTCAAGTCGATATTCCTGCTGAGAATGTCCATCGAATTCGCGGTGAGGAAAAACCCGAGCAAGAAGTTGAGAGATTTGCTAGAGAGATGAAAGAAGTCATCCCAACAGATAACGGCACACCTGTTTTTGATTGGATATTGCTCGGTGTTGGCGCAGACGGTCATACCGCATCTTTATTCCCAGGCCAGACTAACTATGAGGAACAGAAGCTCTCTGTTTTAGCTTCCCACCCAGAGTCAGGTCAAATTCGCGTCTCTAAAACTGCCAAGGTTTTGCAAGCAGCTAAACGAATTAGCTACCTTGTACTTGGTGCTGGCAAAGTAGAAATTGTTCAAGAAATTCATACCACTCCCGCAACTGAGCTGCCCTATCCTGCGGCGAAAATCCAGTCTCAAACTGGTGAAACGGAATGGTACTTAGATTCTGACGCCGCAGAAAAAATCGCGTAACGCGAGCGTCTATTGAAAAATTGGAGAGAAACAATGAAAGGTGATATCGGTGTTATTGGTCTAGCAGTCATGGGCCAGAACCTTATCCTAAATATGAATGACCATGGCTTTAAAGTGGTCGCTCATAACCGTACCGCTGCTAAAGTAGATGAATTTCTGCAAGGCCCAGCAAAAGACACTAACATCATTGGTGCTTATTCACTCGAAGAGTTGGTTGAAAAGCTTGAGACACCCCGTAAAGTGATGCTAATGGTTCGTGCTGGCGATGTGGTCGACAAATTCATTGAAGCCCTTGTGCCACTGCTAGACAAAGGTGACATCATCATTGATGGTGGTAACACTAACTACCCAGATACCAACCGTCGTGTTGCAGCACTTCGTGAGAAAGGTATTCATTTTATCGGAACGGGTGTATCAGGCGGTGAAGAAGGCGCACGTTTTGGACCTTCTATTATGCCTGGTGGTACACCAGAAGCTTGGGAAGCCGTTAAGCCGATCTTCCAAGGTATCTCTGCAAAAACTGATGCTGGTGAACCATGCTGTGACTGGGTTGGTAATGATGGCGCTGGGCACTTCGTTAAAATGGTTCACAACGGTATTGAATACGGCGACATGCAGCTAATCACAGAAGCTTATCAATTTATGAAAGATGGCTTGGGTATGTCCGCAGACGAAATGCAAACTGTATTTGCTGACTGGAACAAAACTGAGCTTGACAGTTACCTAGTTGAGATCACAGCTGATATTCTTGGGTTCAAAGATAGCGATGGAGAGCCATTGGTTGAAAAAATCTTAGACACAGCGGGCCAAAAAGGCACTGGTAAATGGACAGGCATCAATGCGCTAGATCTTGGTATTCCGCTCACTCTGATTTCAGAGTCTGTATTTTCTCGTTGCTTATCTGCACTGAAAGACCAGCGTGTACAAACAGAGGCGCTATTTAGTAAAACCATTGCACCTGTTCAAGGTGACAAGCAAGAGTGGGTCGACGCGCTTCGTCAAGCTCTACTCGCCTCTAAAATTATCTCTTACGCTCAAGGCTTTATGCTGATGCGTGAAGCATCCAACGAAAATGGCTGGGATCTAAACTATGGTAACGTTGCTTTAATGTGGCGTGGCGGTTGTATAATCCGCTCTGCATTCTTGAGCAATATCCGTGATGCATTCGAGAAAAAACCTGAACTCGCATTTTTAGGCTCTGACGACTATTTCAAAGACATCCTACAAAACAGTCTGACAGCATGGCGTAAAGTGGCAGCTAAGTCTCTTGAAGCTGGCATCCCAATGCCGTGCACAACGTCGGCCCTGATTTTCCTTGATGGTTACACCACTGCTCGTTTGCCTGCTAATCTACTTCAAGCACAGCGAGACTACTTTGGTGCACATACCTATGAACGCATCGATCGTCAACGAGGCGAGTTCTTCCATACTAATTGGACAGGAACAGGCGGCGATACCGCGTCTACAACTTACGACGTATAATCAACACTACCCAAAGCAGCCAAGTTCACCATTGGCTGCTTTTCTATCGCACTCTCCTAAAAGTAGAACCCTGTCAGCTATTCTACGACTTCCTAATTCACTTCATCATTATCTTACCCATAAATCTAAAAATCACTAGAAATCCAACAATATAAGAGTGAAGAAAAAGATCATAAAAGTTCATTTATATTTATTATATAATTCATTGCCTAACTTAAAGTCTGCACCTGAATAGTACAAATACAGGGAGTAATGGTACAAACGAGACAACTTATAGGTGTAAACATGGTAACAATTGAACTTGAAGACTTAGACAGCCTTCTACCAATACTGGGTGAAATCTGTATGGTAAGTGATGTGGAACTATGCTTTAAAGGGCGCTTTCTACCAATAAAAGACTTACAACCTCTGGTTGAGAGCATTGAACAATCAGGTCACACTAGAACCGTAGATGCACACTACCAAATAACGCTAGGATGTGGTGAAACACTGATCTTTCCAATCATAGAAAATAGGCCTGTTATTTCCAAAAATGTGTTCGAGACATTAGTTTCGACGTCTGATTTTTACACATTATGCTATTAGTGATATGACTAATTTTATAGAATCTGGATTTTATAAAACCTAACAGTCGTCTATTCTATCTATTACTTATCACTTTTCCATAGGCAATACCAATTACTGGGTATGCGAAGCTCTTGAATTTCTTCTATCGCATCGATATACAAACCAATCCCAATAGCCCAAGCGCTAAAGGTTTAAAATTCTAGTCTTTAACATCTAATTAATAAAAAATATTAACTACTAACCCAGCAGTAATGATTAATAAGTATCCAATTGAATCTATTTAACATTTTACTTCGTGAGTTGGATCACCATAATGTATAAATTGTGTGATAATCATTAACAAAATATATAGCCTTTGCGATTCCGTGACAGACAAAGGTAACGCACAAGTGAGCGACATTCAAAATACGTTAACAGCGAAGACAAGTCCGTGGACATCCTATGATACTCAATGGGTTCTGAGCCTGTTTGGCACTGCAGTCGGTGCAGGGATCCTATTTTTACCCATTAACTTAGGTATAGGCGGAATGGTTCCATTAATCATCATGGCCATACTTGCCTATCCAATGACTTACTTAGCACACCGTGGCTTTACCCGCTTTGTTCTCTCCTCACGTAGATCTGATGCCGACTTTACCGACGTCGTTGTCGAACATTTTGGTCCGGCTGCAGGACAAGGTATTTCTCTTCTTTACTTCCTCTCAATTTTCCCAGTTCTGCTAATTTATGGGGTTGGTCTCACCAATACAGTCGATAGCTTTATGGTTCACCAAGCAGATATGGCCTCTATGCCCCGAGCTTGGCTGTCTGGTGTTTTAGTCGCCGGATTGATCGCCATCATGCTGGCAGGTGAGAAAGCTATGCTTCGAGTATTCTCAATCATGGTCTATCCATTAGTTGCCATTTTGCTATTTTTGTCAATTTACCTGGTGCCCAGCTGGCACGTACCTGAATTCATCATTCCATCATTACCTTCTTTAACCAGTACTTTATGGCTAGCCACTCCTGTGGTGATTTTTTCCTTTAGCCATGTCGCCGCTCTTTCTTCATTCGCTCATGCTCAGCGTCGACATTACGGCAAAGAAGCTACTTCTAAATCGGAAGATATTGTACGCCGCACCAGCATAATGCTGATTGTGTTTGTTATGCTATTTGTTATCTCTTGTATATTAACACTATCACCCGATCAATTAGCACAAGCTAAAGAGCAGAATGTTTCGGTGTTGTCGTACCTAGCCAACGCTACTGATAATCCGTTTATCGCAACGCTTGGACCCATTGTCGCCTTTATTGCAATCACTTCTTCTTTCATTGGGCATTTTTTGGGTGCGCGAGAGAGTCTAATTGGGATGCTGACAAAAAGTACTTCCCTCTCTCAACGTCAGGCACATGGGGTATGTATACTAGTACTCTTCTTAAGCATTTGGGCAGTCTCTATTATTAACCCAAGTATTTTAGGTATGATGGAAGCATTATCCGGTCCAATTATTGCGATGATCTTATTTATAATGCCAATGCTCGCTGTCTATAAAGTAAAAAGCTTACACGCATATAAAGGCAAATTATCCACTTTCTTTGTCCTCGCAACAGGTGCCGTCGCGGTAAGTGCTTTAGTGTTTAAGTTAGTGCAGTAGTTCTGACTTTCAGTCTGAAGAACATAACCAATCGATAACTAAAACAAAAAAGGACTGATAGTTTTCAGTCCTTTTCAACTCAATGAATAAACTTCGAGCAAATCATTCAAACACTTCATAGTAGCGCTGAACATGAGTGGTTATTTCCCCCCAGCGAGAAGTTGTGACTCGTTTTGGGTAATACTCAAAAGCTGCCCTATCGATAAACTCTTCAGAGGCATCAAAACGCAGCGGATTTTCGATCACTTGAAAAGTAATACAGCCCTCTTCTTCTAGCGTAAGGCGTTTATGGTCGATAAGTTCACTGTTAACCAATCCCAATTCTGATTCAGGGACCAAAATAAAGCCCTTTAAAACGACTTTTGACATCAATATCCTTATTGTTCAATATGAGTAGCGCAAAGCTTATTGCCAGCAGGATCTCGCAAATAAGCCAAATATAATTTCCGCCCTCCGCCTTCACGTATACCAGGAGGCGCTTCACACGCTGTGCCGCCATTTTCTAGACCAGCGGCATGCCATGCATCCACCAGTTCAGGACTGCTGACTTTAAGCCCGATTGTCATTCCATTGCCATGAGTCGCCTGTTCGCCATCTATGGGGTTGGTAATACCCAATACGCCCTCTTTTGTTACATAGAGGCAGCGACCTTTGTCATCAATTATACCTTCTGAATATCCGAGAACGGCCATCACGGCATCATAAAAAGCTTTGGATTGATTAATATCATTTGTGCCGACCATAACGTGACTGAACATTGCTATTCCTTTTTTAGCTATTAAAGTTAAAAATACTGTGCAATATGAAACACATAATGTCTAGTGCTAATAATACAACTGAAAGTGCCAAGTGTTAGTAATCTAACATGTTGGTGTGTGGTATTTTTTAAGGAGGTCTTGTATTTGTAGTTCTTGAAAGCAATTGCCACAAATGTAATTTATTCAGCAAAGTACATAGCTTGATTTACGTTTTAGATTTCGTTGGAACTCTTCATAGATATCCTCAGAAAAATGAGTTGCCAAAATAATTTTATCTTGTCTGATAGTTAAGGCTACATCTCTTGATACTTCATTGTATTTTGTCGTTAAACTGACACCTAGTGTATCTTTATCACGATATCCACTTGCGTATGGGGTTATTGTGATTTCTTGATCCATACCCTCTGCTTCGTTTGGCTCACCAAGGCTCAGTACACGCCCTATATACACTTTTCTATCATCCATAGTTATCATTAGATAAAAACCATCGATAAGATATGAGTTATAGAAAAGCGCATCCATTGGGCTGTCTTTCAATATTGATGACATCAGTACAATTTTAGCTTTCTCTTTTGAAGACAATGCTGACTCATCTTTACGCCTCATCAAAAAACGATGTCTTTTAATAGATAGTTTTATACGACGAATAGACAGTAAATCCGTTAAATCAACGGCCTTCAGGCGGAGTCTAGCAGCACCCCAAAAGGCATAAAAATATGCCAGACCTATGGCTCCTGTAGCGATCAAAAGAACCCATGTAAGTTCATCAGCATCTTCATGAGCGATAGGTAATATTATGGAATAAAAGAACGAATACAGATCGAGATTGAAATCATAACCAAAGATATCGACCTTTGGTGGAACATAATTATTGACAAATAAAGTGACCAAGCTGCTACATACTGTACACATAAAGCCCGACTTAGCACTTTCTAAGTAGAGTAATTGACCATCGTAGCGATGCAATCTGTAGTAGTTGTATGGGTGCTTTGTAAAAACAATATAACCTGAAATAAGAGTAGGCAGGATAAGCAATAGAAGCATGCCTATCCTACAATTCGATCAAGCTTGGAGATGAATATTTTTGATTTTTCAGTTGAACGTACTTGTGATGCATCGTTGGTTAACGTCCCGCGACCCACAACTCTCATTGACGATGCCTGCTTTTGGCGCAAATGTTTCAAGATCTCTCGTTCTTCATTTGTCGCAGAAAGTCCAAGCCAAACTAAAAGCTTATTCATAATAAACCTTATACTGTAGGATTTAGATTAATTTTAAGCGATCGCTACAGAATCCTCAACACATTGTTATGTAATACATGAGGCATGTTACACTCGATAGTTCGCAATCAACCTAGCGTTAATATGACATATTCAGTCGACCATCACATATGGAGTCCAAAACTATCTATGTTAACAACATCAATCATACTAAAGCGTTCATGACAGCTAGTTAGCAGTGAACTAGGACACTAACACTATAGTCAA
Source organism: Vibrio pectenicida (assembly GCA_024347015.1). Taxonomy (GTDB): domain Bacteria; phylum Pseudomonadota; class Gammaproteobacteria; order Enterobacterales; family Vibrionaceae; genus Vibrio; species Vibrio pectenicida. Next base: position 1,082,519 of record AP024890.1, read on the forward strand.
AGGTCCTGCAACTGCGGCAAGAACCATCGAAAACCACAGATAAATCATTAGTGTTAGGTAGAGTGAAAATACCCCTTTTGCAGCATTTTCCACTGCAATACCTTTCATGTTCTGTATGAGAAAGACTAACTCTGCCCTCGGAATCGAGCCTGCTATTTTCGAAACTTAAACTTTAAGATCATCAGGCCTATTGAGATTGGTAGGCAAAGAGCCAGCGGATACAAGATGAAAGAGGTAAAGGTATTTTCAGAAGATGGCTTACTTGAAACCATAGTCACAATAATGATGGCTAGGTACATCCAGTCTTTAGATACATTTGAGAAATCACTTGTTTGAAGTAATAAAAAATCATAACTGAGAGGGGAAAAAATTGGAGCGTGCAGTGGGAATCGAACCCACATCATCAGCTTGGAAGGCTGAGGTAATGCCATTATACGATGCACGCCGCGTCGCTGGAACACGTCTAATATGCCACAGTAATATGAAAAGAAAAGGTTTTTTTTCGCTATACTGGTCCGTTTGATTGCTTTGTGCGCAAACTGGCCTTTTTTCAACCTCAGCAATGCTTCAATAGCGCATTAAGTCGCCATATTACGTACTACAGCTCTATCTTTTCCTTGTTCTTTGGCTTGATACATTAAATCATCAGCATCTGACAGCTGTATATCAGCGCTTGAGTTTGGATAATAGGCGCAGCCTAAACTAAGTGTCACCTTGTGAGGCGCTTGGCCGTCAAAATCAAGATTTCTAATCAAATCACAGATAGAATGGGATAACTCTTTGACTCTCAGCTCATCTTGGTTGTTCATGACTAAAGCGAATTCTTCACCCCCAATTCGCCCCAAGAGCTGTTCTGAACCTGCACTACCTTTAATCGTCTCAGCAACTGTTTTAATAACATGATCGCCAACTTGATGACCATAGGTATCATTGATCATTTTAAAATCGTCTATATCAAATACCATAACACACACATCACCCGGCCTACCAAGTCGCTCATGAAACTCCGATACAAAATGCCGACGATTACTCAAGCCTGTCAAATAATCCGTTTCTGACAATTTTTTTAATTCTTCATTTGCCTCAGCCAGCTCACGAGTTTTCATCCGCACAGAATACCTAAGAGCAACAATATATAATGCAGCACCAACGACAGCTATCGCGATTAAAATTGGCGCTAAATAAGCAGGATACACGGTATTTATGTGCATCCAGCGGCTGAGTATCCTTTGTTTTTCGCTTATCGTGATCGCTTCCTGACCATTGGTGACCTGATCCTGTAGGACCTTATTGCCCTCTTTAACCGCTGCTCTAAGATCGCCTGAATAAAGGTTTCTTACACCAATAAAAGCATTGGCTTTATTGCTGGTGAGCAAATAAAAATTACCCACCTGCAGATCAGCTACAAAGGCTGAAATCTCCCCACTAAATGCAGCATCAATCATTTTTTGGTTGTTATTAAATGCCGCCAACTTGAGGTTTGGGTAATGTGTGCGCGTAAACTCTTCTTCATATCCACCCGTTACGACTCCTACCTTATACTCATGTAGCCCTAACATGAATTCATTGAGATCTAAGCCAATCAAGTCTCGATTAATGTACATTTGGGTATCTATAGTGATTATCGATGGTGTGTAGTCAAGGTAGCCTTCTCTGTGCTCAGACCACAGCAAGCCACCATGAACATCAGCCTTTCCGGTTTTTACCGCTTCTAATGAATCATTCCAATCGAGTAGAAGGAATTTAACCTCAATCCCATTATGCTGAGCGTAAAGCTTCCAATAGTCGATTAGAATACCAGCTGGATTCTGATCATCATCTAGATAAGAAAATGGTTTCCACGCTTTGGAATTGGTTACAACCAAAGGTTGTGATTGTAGCTGATCAGCTATTGAAATCGCTGTAAACAGAAAGGTGCAAATAAATAGACTAACACGCACCATCACATTGTCCTTTGAACATGGTTTGTCATTCCTTAAGTGAGTCACTACGACCGCTTACTTTTTCCAGACTTTGGTACACTAAGTGAAATCGGTATTGATACTTGTAATATTAGACGTAAATCACTTATGCGCCAGCTTACGCGTTATCATTTCTAAGGCTCGAAAGATGAAACGATACACATTTGCATATCCACAACTGATAGAAAAGTAACTCATGCAAAAAAGTGATTTCAATCACTTCAATATTGGGTATAATCCGCGCCCACTATGAGTTTTGTTGATAAACGCAAACTAAATTTGAATAAACTGACTATAACGTTGACCTCTCATGTGCAGAGGTAAAATGAGAAAAAAAATGAGCAAGATTGATAAAGCGACACGAATACTATTAGCAGGATTCTGTATCAACCTTTGTCTTGGCATCCTATATGCTTGGAGTGTGTTCAACAAAGCCTTAGTTACTGAGTTAGGTTGGAGCGCCGCTGAAGCTTCATCACCTTATGCCATTGCGACCATTACCTTTTCAACTTGCCTTCTTATTGCTGGGATACTCCAAGACAAAATGGGACCACGTAAGATTCTTATCCTTGGTACCACTTTGACTGGATTTGGCATGATTGCGTCTGGTTTTGTGAGCTCTCCATTGCTTTTAAACCTCACCTTTGGTGTGATGACAGGTGCTGGGATTGGTTTTGGATATGCTTGCCTATCTCCATCAGCAATGAAGTGGTTCCATTCATCGAAAAAGGGAATGGTTAACGGTCTTATAGCGGCCGGATTTGGTCTTGCAGCTATTTATCTTGCGCCACTGACATCAGCTTTAATAAATAGCATAGGTATTCAATCTAGCTTTATTGTACTTGGTATTGGGATCTTAGCTATCACTGTCCCTCTTGCGGCGACAATCAACAATCCACCTACTGGCTATACACCAGCCTTACCAAACAATAAAACCGGTAAGTCTACGCTGAACATTAGCGATTCTCACGATCTAACTTGGAAGTCCATGCTTAAAACACCTCAGTTTTACTCACTTTGGATCATGTATGCGTTTGCTGCATCAGTTGGCCTTATGATTATTGGAAACATTACTACGATTGCCAGTGTACAAGCAAACTTACCAAATGCAGTTTATCTAGCCTCAATCCTCGCCATATTTAACTCTGGTGGCCGAGTTGTCGCTGGCATCCTTGCTGACAAAATTGGTGGTATCAAGACTTTATTGCTGGCGTTTATTCTTCAGGGCATCAATATGGTTTTGTTTGCTACATTCGATAGCGAGTTCACACTTATTATCGGAACTGCCCTTGCTGCGGTTGGTTACGGCACTTTGTTGGCTGTATTTCCAACGATTACCGCTGAGTTCTATGGCCTTAAAAACTACGGGACTAACTACGGTGTGCTATACACAGCATGGGGAATCGGAGGCGCGATTGGTGCAGCAGTAGTAGGGCTTTCTGTGGCTAATGGTGAGAACTACAATCTCGCATATACGATTTCTGCTTTCATGATGGCAACCTGTATTGCAATAGCACTTTTCACCAAGCCAATTTCAATGGCTAAAATTAGCCGATTAACAAAAGCCTAACGCCTCTGATAGCAAACTACCATTCCCATCCTCCAGAGGCTTAGCACAAATGTTAGGCCTTTTTTATACGAAAAATAAACCGTTTAATCAACCCAGTCAGGTCCCCTACCAGTCTGATAACCAAAAGCAAGAACTGTATGACATACTAAAAGCTCATCTATCTCCAAAGCATGACGAATCTTTGAGAACAATTGATGATTTTACCTTGGTTCATGGCATCATAGGTAGCTATCCAGCCGCATACCTTTCATTAGTTGAAAACGAAATTCACCACTGGTATAAAGAAAATCAGCCTGTAGAATTTGGCCTCCTTGACTATAATCGTTTTGAGAATAGATAAATCTATTCGGCCGACCATTTGTTAACGCAGGAGGTAGGGCATGAGTATACGAGATAGTATTCGAGCTATCGAGCAGCAAATATATATTGCTTGCTCAGAGGGTGATTACGACACTGTCCAAATGCTTGAGCATCAATTAGAGAGCTTGCGCGATAAATCTGAGCATCCACTCGATGATGATTCCTATGCACCTGAAAGTAAGATACACCCTGAAGACCTTTGGTATTAAGCATAAAAGCCCCGTTAAAAGTTACGGGGCTTTTTTTGAGTTATACGACACGTCAATGAAAATTGAAAGTGTGTACGTCAAACCGCCTAGTTAATATTGCCTAGAAGAAATCAATATCGGTGCGCCCAATGTCATTTTTCTTTTTACGCTTTTCTCGCTTCCCTTTATCTGATTTTGTTGCTTGCATTTCACCATCACCACTAGTTCCAGAAATACCATCATCAACGCTTTCTTGATCAATACTCTGCTCATCACAAATCACGACATAAAACTCCTGGTTAAACTCAAAAAAATCACCATGATACATTTTTCGACGCTTTCTTGTTTCAAGTTCACCATTAACGGCAACATAACCATCCGCTATCAAGTGTTTTGCTTCACCACCACCACCAACTAAATTAGCCAGTTTAAATACCTTATACAACTCAACAGGCTGACTTGATACATCCACCCCAATCGCTTCAATTTCAATTTTTTGAGCATTTTTGTCGTCTTCTGTCATATTTTGCTTAAATTTAAAGGTGAAAAAAGCAAAGTCTAATGCCTATCGTGAAATAAATAAACTAAAGTTACTACTATAAGGAGCACATTAAAGGGATCCGCTTTGCTCAAATGGACAATCATTTTACTCATTGCTTCGTGGCGTGTCTTTGCTTTCGAACCACCCGTAAAAGTATTGGTTTATGGCGATGACGCATACCCTCCCTACAGCTATGTAGAAAATGGCATTTCAAAAGGCATCTATAGCGATATTCTTCGTCGGGTTTTTAAAGATATGCCTGGTTATCAAATTAAAATCGTACCCATACCATGGAAACGAGGGCTGAAAATGCTCAAGTCTGGACGAGGGTTCGCTCTATTCCCACCATACTACTACGCCGATAAACGATTTTATATCTCGCCGTACTCAACGCCGATTTTAAATGAAGAAGTCGTTGTTTTTTGCAATAACGCCAGTGTTAAAGATCGTCCTCTGAGCAAATGGCCAGCCGATTATTTGGGTTTGACTATTGGTGTAAATGAAGCTTTTTCACTAGGTGGCAATGAGTTTTGGAATGCAGTTAAAGCAGGGAAAATCACAGTATCCGAAGCTAAAGGCAGCCGACCCAGCCTTATAAAATTGTACGAGAATAAGATTGATTGTTATATGAACGATCGTCTATCTATTTTATGGGAAATCAGGCGAATGACTACTGATGGGTTACTGCCAATTGATTGGAAGCTAACTTTGGGAGCAGTCGTGAGTGCTGAACAAGGTTACCTAGGCTTTACTACTATCCAGCCCGATAAATACCCCTTTAAAGATGATTTTGTTACTACCTTTAATTCAGTACTAACCAAACTAAAAGAAACTGGAGAGTTAGACGGTATTATAAAGGCCTATTTAGAGCAAGATCTATAAGCCATAACCTATAACAACCATTGAAGCCTTATCTTCATCTTTTAGGGCTTCAACTTATAATAATCTACATTCAAAACTTTGATAGCTCGACCAACTTACGTGTATAAGATTGCTTCGGGTTTTCAAACAGATCTAATGTCTCTCCACTTTCGACAACCAACCCCTGCTTCATCACAATGGTATGGTGACATAGCGACTTTACTACGTTTAGGTCATGACTAATAAATAAATAGGTCAAAGCATATTTTTGCTGGAGAGATTTTAATAATTCAAGTACTTGAGCCTGAACTGTACGATCAAGAGATGACGTCGGTTCATCAAGAAGAATGAATTCAGGCTTGAGTACTAAGGCTCTTGCTATAGCAATCCTTTGTCGTTGGCCACCAGAAAATTCATTCGGAAACCGATAGCGAGTCTCTGGATCTAGGTCAACGTCTTCCATTGCTTCACAAATCATTCGTTCAACCGTCAATTCATCTAAGTCATGATGAACATAAAGACCTTCACCAATCACTTGAGCGACAGACATTCTGGGATTTAACGCAGAAAACGGATCTTGAAAGACAACTTGCATCTTACTCCGATATGGGAGCATCTCTTTTCGACCTAGCCCTTGCAATTCTTGTTGCTGGTAGCGTATAGAGCCTTCGGAATTTACCAGGCGCAAAATTGCCATACCAGTGGTTGATTTACCAGAGCCACTTTCACCGACTAAACCCATTGACTGGCCTCGTTTTAAGTCAAAGTCCATATCAGTAACCGCTTTAATATGCGATACGACTCTCTTAAGCAATCCACCAGTTATAGGAAACCAAACTTTAAGTTTATCGACCGTGACAAGGCTTTCAGATTCTTCAGGCACATCTACCGGTAAACCTCTAGGATCCGAATGAATAAGTGTCTGAGTGTAAGTATGCTGTGGGGCTGAAAATAATGAATAACAGTCCGCTTGTTCGACCAACTCACCATTTTGCATCACAGCAACTTTGTCAGCAATTCGCCGAACAATACTTAGGTCATGGGTAATAAAGAGCATCGCCATGCCTATTTCTTTTTGTAAATCTCTTAATAACTCCAATATTTGTGCCTGAACAGAGACGTCTAGCGCTGTCGTTGGTTCATCTGCAATCAAAAGCTCCGGTTTGTTTATCAAAGCCATTGCGATCATGACTCTTTGTCTTTCACCACCAGATAACTCATGAGGGTAAGCATCTATCTTCACTTCTGGATAACGAATTCCTACTTTTTCTAGCCACTCAATCGCAAGTTTTTGCGCTTTGTTCTGACGAACACCACTGTGTATCTCCAGTGTTTCTACTAGTTGCCGCCCGACTCTATGTAACGGATTAAGAGAAACCATCGGCTCTTGGAAAATCATGCCAATACGGTTGCCCCGTATACCTCTTAGCTCTCGTTCGGAGCAGTTAAGTATGTCTGAACCATCAAAGTTAATCGTACCTTCCAAATAATGAGAAGAGCCTTTGGGCAGAAGCTTGAGGATAGCGTTTGCGGTGACTGATTTTCCCGAGCCACTTTCACCAACCAACGCCAGTGTTTCTCCTTTAGCGATAGTAAACGACACGTTTTTTGTCACTTGGTCGATATTTTTACCAACGCCAAAACCTAATGACAAACCATTCAATGTAAGTATATCTTTCGCCATAGTTACCTGCCTTGATGGTGGGGGTCAAAGGCATCTCGTACCGCTTCACCTATGAATACTAAAAGGGTGAGCATAATAGATAATACCAAGAAAGCTGAAAAGCCAAGCCAAGGGGCCTGTAAGTTGGCCTTACCTTGAGCAAGTAACTCGCCTAAGGAAGGTGAACCAGCAGGAAGACCAAATCCCAGAAAGTCCAAAGATGTCAGAGTGGTCACTGAACCTGATAATATAAAAGGCATCATAGTCAAAGACGCTACCATGGCATTGGGCAACATATGCCTTCTCATAATGCGACTATCACCAACCCCCATAGCTAATGCAGCTCTAACATAATCAAAGTTTCGACAACGCAAGAATTCAGCCCTCACTACCCCGACCAAACTCATCCAACTAAACAACACCATAATACCCAACAGCCACCAAAAATTTGGTTCGACAAAACTGGATAAAATAATCAACAAAAACAATGTTGGCATTCCCGACCAAACTTCAATAAAACGCTGGCCGAACAAATCTAACCAGCCACCGTAATAACCTTGTGTTGCGCCAACAATGACACCAATGACACTCGAAATCACAGTAAGGATGATGCCAAACAGCACAGAAATTCGGAAACCATAAATAATCCGAGCAAGTACATCACGACCTTTATCATCTGTCCCCAACCAATTAACACTATCAGGAGCTGAAGGGACAGAGCCGGAAATATTATAGTTGATACTACTATAGCTAAATCGAATAGTAGGCCAAATCATATAACCCTTTTCTTCAATTAACTCCACGACATATGGGTCTTTATAATCGGCTTCGGTTTCAAACTCACCGCCAAACATGGTTTCAGCATACTGAGTGGTAATAGGAAAATACCAAGCGTTTTCATATTCAATCAACAGTGGCTTGTCGTTGGCAATTAACTCAGCAAATAAACTTGAGACAAATAACACCATAAATATACATAGCGACCAGTAACCACGTTTGTTGGCCTTAAACCTGTGCCAACGCGCTTGATTTAACGGATTAGCCACCTTATTTTTCTTCATTTAACGGGCCTCAAAGTCAATTCTTGGGTCGACCCAAGTGTATGTTAAATCAGAAATAATACTCAGCACCAAACCCAGTAATGTCATGATATAGAGTGAGCTAAATACCACTGGATAGTCTCTTTGGATTGTGGACTCAAAACCAAGCAAACCGATCCCTTCAAGTGAAAACATAACTTCAATCAACATTGAGCCTGTAAAGAAGATACTGATAAATGCTGCCGGAAAACCAGCAATAATAATTAGCATGGCATTACGAAAAACATGCCTATAAAGAATACTGCTTTCGTCCAAGCCTTTCGCTCTAGCAGTAACCACATATTGCTTACTAATTTCATCAAGAAATGAGTTCTTAGTTAACATACTTAAAGTTGCAAACCCACCAATCACCATTGAGAGTATTGGCAAGGCCAAATGCCAAAAGTAATCAATAATTTGCTCATACCACACCATTTGATCAAAATGACTTGAAACAAGACCGCGTAATGGGAACCAACTAAAATAATTACCGCTAGCAAACAAAATAATCAATATAATAGCAAATAGGAAGCCTGGGATTGCATAACCTACTATCACCATAGCACTCGACCAAATATCAAACCTCGACCCATGATGTATTGCTTTCATTACACCTAACGGGATCGAAATAAAGTAGATAATCAGTGTGCTCCATAACCCTAAAGAAATAGATACTGGTAAACGATCAACAATTAAATCGATAACATTACCACCTTTAAAGAGGCTTTCTCCAAAGTTAAAGGTGGCATAATCTTTAAGCATATCTATGTAGCGCTCAAGGATAGGTTTATCAAAACCAAACTGTTTTTTAATTTCTTCAACAACTTGAGGATCTAAACCTCTTGAACCCTTATATCCACTTAGGCTAACATCGTTTTCTAAATCAAGAGAAACTTCACTACCCCCACCTGCAAAACGCTCCATAATTCCGGAACTGTGCCCTTCAATTTGAGCAATGGCTTGCTCGACTGGGCCGCCTGGAGCGATTTGAATAATAAAAAAATTAATCGTTATAATCGCCCATAAAGTGGGGACAACCAATAATAGTCGGCGAAAGATATAAGCTGTCATATATATCCCTCAGCGTTAACGTCGTTTTGCAGGTAATTTGGCCGCTTTATCTTTCGAGACCCACCAAGTGTCAACCCCAAGATCGTATTTAGGTATCGTTTCAGGGCGATCAAATTTATCCCACAAGGCTACACGATATGTACTGACGTACCATTGTGGGATAATGTAAAAATTCCACTGCAAAACACGATCAAGCGCTCGCCCTAAAGTAAGCAAAGCTTCTGGGTCCTGCTGCTTTTGGGCAATTGTCATCGTCAAGCTATCAACGACTGGATCCATCACTCCCGCAAAGTTGTAACTTGAATCGATATAATTAGAATTCCATATAATGAGTAAGTTAGGGCTGGGATATGGATTTGCAGAATAAGCTCTGGAGATCATATCAAAGTCTCGATCTCTCAATCGTTTTGTATACTGCGTTGTATCAATGGTGCGAATTTTCATGTTAATGCCCATACGCTTCATGTTATTTTGCAGCGGTGTAGCAATGCGTTCGTCCGTCGGGCTGTAAATCATTAACTCAAAGCTAAAGGGCTCACCCGTCTTACTGTTGGTAAGCACTTTGTTTTTTAATTCCCAGCCCGCTTCTTTTAACAATTTAAACGCGACTCTCATCTGCGCACGGATATGCCCCGAACCATCGGTTTTTGGTGGCTCAAACTCTTGTGTCAAAGCTCGTGGAGGAATAGCTTTTTTGAACGGTTCCAAAACCTTGAGCTCTTTCTCACTGGGTAAGCCTTTCGCTTCATAATCTGTATTTTGAAAATAACTACGAGTTCTCGAATACTGACCATAAAACATATTTTTATTCATCCACTCAAAGTCCATCGCATAGCTCAGCGCTTCTCTTACTCTTGCATCCTTGAACACTTCCCTCTGAGTATTAAAAACAAATCCTTTATTACCTTCAGGCTTTTGATGGGGGATTTCCTGTTTAGTGATAAAACCTTTATCAAAGTTGGCCCCTGTATAAGAATTGGCCCAAAATTTTGCCGAGGTTTCGAGGCGAAAATCAAATTCACCCGCCTTAAATGCTTCAAGCATAACGGTATCATCACGATAATAATCGTATTGAATTTGCTTAAAATTATGCCGGCCAACATTAACTGGAAGATCCTTAGCCCAATAATCCTCTACCAAAGCGTAGGTTACACTTTGGCCAGACTTATAATCGATAATTTTATAAGCCGAACTGCCAACTGGGGGAACAGGTATTGGTTCTGAAAAGTTTTTATCTTTCCAAAAATGCTGCGGCAATACCCGTGTGGATTGAGCAAAACTGAATAACTTTTCGCGATTTGGCGTCGCCATCTCAATCCGCACCGTATATTTATTTTTTGCTATAACGGACTTGATGTCTTTGTAATAAGAACGATATTGAGGCACCCCTTCGGTCATAAATTTATCGAAGGTAAAAGCGACATCTTCCGCTGTTATTGACTCTCCATCATGAAATCGAGCCTTGGGATTAATATCAAGTTCAAGCCAAGTAAAATCATCAGAATATCTGACTCTTTGAGCAATTAAAGGATAATATGCATCGATTTCATCACTGGGGGAGTACATCAAAGAATCATACAATTCTCCAGTTGCTGCAGCTGAGACCCCTCTTGATGCATAACGATTGAAGTTATCGTAGGTTCCAATATTGCCATAAGTTATCTTGCCATATTTTGGTGCACTGGGGTTTACATAATCAAAATGGGTAAAATTGTCTGGGTATTTAGCTTTTCCAAATCCAACCAAGCTGGTTGTTTCGATCACTTTGGCTTGTCCGATGGAGCTAAGGCTAGCGAGTATAGCCCCTAAAAGAATGCGGCATATTTGCTTCATTGGCAATATCCTTTCCAACCTCAGGTATATTATTATTAATTCAGTTACTTAAATAAGTATAGGCACTTATATCGCACTCATAGAAACACTAGCAACAAAAATGTGCCTTGGCACCAATAATAAAGTACGACAAGGGCAACATGTTGCCTAAAGCATTTCTTTGGCAATTAAGTGTAAAAGAAACGTTTCACGCTCAATACTCATACCTTTTTTAGGACTGTTCGCAATGGTTTTTTCATTATGGGCAATAGCGTTATGGATATTAATCCACATTGCACTCATGCCGTTTTTGATTTCGTAATCTTCGTAAGCTGGTTTTCCCAGCTTACGGTCAACTTTGCAGGTATAGCAGTAGGAGTGCATATGTAATACATCAAATTCAGGCTTATGCCATGGACGGAACTCTTCATAGATGCCAAATGGTTTTATATTATGGATATTTTGAGCGCCAGTTTCTTCCTCTAGCTCTCTTATCATTCCAGCAATTATATCCTCTCCATCATCAATACCACCACCTGGAATGGTGTAATCATGATAGCGCTGTGTGTAAAGTAGGAGAATCTCCTCTCCATCAACCACAATTGCTCTAGCCGCATTTCTTTGAATGATAACTTTATCATCCAAATGGTCAATATCAGGATGGATAGACGTTTTTAAATGTCTCATCAGGAACTTAATTAATGAACAATTTGAGTCGATTCTACCATATCAGCTCAAGGCCTCAAGCTAAGCTAGCTTGAAGCGATGGATCATTGACATCAAATTGTCTGAGACACGGTCAAGTTCTGTACTCGCACTCGACATCTGTGCTGACTCTGCCGACACCGATGAAGCCATATCACTTAAACTCACCATATTGCGATTCATTTCATTCACTGTCACCGTTTGCTCTTCAGCCGCAGTGGCAATATGCTGGTTCATCTCTTCAATGGTGTGTACTTCCTGATTAATCTTGTTAATTGCCGTGCCAGCTTGACTTGATAACTCCGATGCATTGGTAGCTCTCGCCGTTCCATGATCCATTGCTTTAACCACATTTTCAGCACCAACCTGAAGCTTCTCCACAATATTCTGGATTTCAAGTGTCGATTCATGTGTTCTTAGTGATAAACTTCTAACTTCATCTGCAACCACAGCAAAACCCCGTCCTTGCTCACCTGCCCTCGCTGCTTCAATTGCTGCGTTTAATGCGAGCAAGTTAGTCTGCTCAGCAACACCACGGATCACTTCTAAAACGGTGTCAACATTGCGTGCATCTGTGGCCAGTTGCTGCACAACCTGACTGGCAGACTGAATTTCTCCAGCAAGCTCGTTAGCGCCGCCAACGTTTTTATCTATAATTTCATGACTATGATTGGCCTCCTTAGCGGCCAATCGACTAGCATCATTAGCTTCGACCGTACGTGCTGCTACCTCTTCAACAGTAGCCAACATTTGCGTCATCGCACTTGCCAAAGTTTCAACATCGCTTTGCTGCTGATTCAAGCTATGGTCGATATGTATTGCTGACCTTGATAGCTGGCCAGCAGCACTTGAGACTTCACTACCTGAGTCACTAATGCTGAGCATAATATCCTGAACCGAACCCACAAATTGATTAAAATATTTGGCCAAGTCTATTAGCTCTTTACTGCCTTTCTCTTCTAACCTCTGTGTCAAATCACCTTCACCTTGAGACAGTGTTTTCATTGCGCTTACCGTGCGCTTTAGAGGGGTGGTAATGGTTTGGATAAAGAATCCTATTGCTAAGGATAATAATATAAGAATAATTACCGCATAGCCTGTAGATGCTACTTCAGAGCTACGCATATCGGCCTCAAGGGCCACCATATTCATTCCAGAACCAATCATCCACCCCCACGGCTGAAAAATGGTCGCATAGCTGGTTTTAAGATCTGATGTGGTCGAATTAGGGTTTTTCCAATAATAATCAACAAATCCACCACCTTTTTGCGCTAACCCATATAGGTCTTGAACAAAATAGCGGCCTTCACTATCTTGTAAGTCGCGAATATTCTTGCCAATCAGTGATTCAACCCCTGTTGCAAGCTGAACTCCCTCACGACTCACTACAAAAATGTAATTATTACTATCAAATCGCATCGCTGATATTGCTTTCAACGTACTCGATTTTGCTTCACTTTCAGAAATTTTACCCGATTGATATTGTTGATAGTTGTGTTTCACAACACCAGTGGCTGCTTCAACTAGTGTTGAGACTCCGCGTTCATAGTTTTCTCGCATGTGCTGCCGAGATTTATCGATATTTAGAAACGTATTTGCCAACAATCCAATAGCAAATAAGCCTAAGATGGACCATGCTCGTGTCGCTATTGACACCTCAGATAGCTTTTTTGTAATCATGTTTATATATCCTAGCCAGAGAATAAATACCTTTAAGCACCTAGCTACAACATCCACCTAACTTAATGATAATAAAGCTAAGAGCTATTTAATTTATCTCTAATAATTTAGCAGTAAATTTTGATCTTTATGGGCAATTTGTATGTAATTTATGCACTTTTATTTTTAATAACAAAATAGACATTACAAGCATCGGTATGCATTGAGGTTTTACCTGAGTATGTTGAACTTTTATCAGTAATTAATTCTTTAACTTTGCTCAATTTCACGCTTCAATATCACTAAGTTTTTCCTCATCGTAAATTTTGAGAGGTCCATATGTTAGATGTCGCCGTTTTCAGCGCTAAGTCGTATGACGAAGTATCATTTAGAAAAGTAAATAAGCAATTTGGCTTTGAACTGCATTTTCATGATTTCCAACTCACGAAGAAAACTGCCAAGATGGCACACGGCTGTAAGGTAGTGTGTGCCTTCGTTAATGATGACTTGTCTGCTCTAGTATTGAAAGAACTAGCATTACAAGGCGTTAAGCTTATTGCAATGAGATGTGCTGGTTTTGATCGAGTAGACCTTGATTTAGCTGAGGGTTTAGGCATACAAGTCGTTAGAGTGCCGGCTTACTCTCCAGAGTCAGTTGCTGAGCACACGTTAGGGTTGATGATGTGTTTAAACCGCCGTTTCCATAAGGCATATCAACGTACTCGAGATGCTAATTTTTCTCTTGATGGACTGGTCGGCTTCAACTTCCATCAAAAAACGGTTGGTGTTATTGGTACAGGTAAAATAGGTATCGCTACCATGCGGATCCTTAAAGGACTCGGCATGACGATACTCTGTTATGATCCATTTGAAAACCCAATCGCATTAGAACTTGGGGCAACTTACTGTAGTAAAGAAGAACTTTTCAAGAAAAGTGACGTCATAACGCTGCATTGTCCAATGTCTGAAGATAATTATCATCTCCTCGATAATAGCGCTTTCGATAAAATGAAAGATGGTGTCATGATCATTAATACCAGCCGTGGTGGCCTGCTGGATGCAGCAGCAGCAATTGAGGCTTTAAAAACAGGAAGGATTGGCGCACTTGGGCTAGATGTATACGAAAATGAAAAAGATTTATTTTTCCGCGATAAATCAAATGATATTATTGTTGACGACGTTTTTCGCCGCCTCTCTGCCTGTCACAATGTTTTATTCACCGGCCACCAAGCTTTTTTAACTGACGAAGCTCTGGGCAATATAGCCGATACAACTCTCGGTAATATTAATGCTTTTCACCACAATAAAGCATCAGGGAATGAACTGATTAAGCTTTAAATAAAGAAAAGGGCTTTCTAACGAAAGCCCATGTCTCTATTTACGTAATGCATTAAGTTTAGCCTGCGCAATACCAAATATAGTGTCAATGGGATAACTGCCTTCATCACTTGGCTCTCCAGCAGGTCTACCCATAAATAACTCTATCGCTTCTGTCACATGGTCAATCGCCCATATATGGAATTCACCACGTTCGACTGCTTTTACAATATCGGGTCTCAACATAAGGTTATGCATATTGGCCCTAGGTATGATGACACCTTGGTGGTCACTGCGACCTTTTATTCCACATACATCGAAGAAACCCTCAATTTTTTCGTTCACCCCCCCGATAGGCTGAGCTTGACCAAATTGATTCATAGAACCCGTAATCGCAATACTTTGGCAATTTGGTTGTTTTGAAAAAGCAGAAACGACCGCGCAGAATTCAGCCATACTGGCACTATCCCCATCTACTCCTCCATATGACTGCTCAAATGTAATTGTGGTTGTGAGAGGCACTTTAGCTGTTTTGCCAAAAACAGAAGAAAGATACGCCGTCAGTATCATCACCCCTTTTGAATGGATGCTACCACCCAAATCAACGCTACGTTCTATATCAATAACGTCACCATCGCCGTAGCAGGTCGTTGCAGTAATTCGGTTAGGTGCACCAAACATATATTCACTGGTACTCAGCACCGACAACGCATTAACTTGCCCAGCAGAGTAACCATGAGTTTGTAATAGTGTTGTGCCATTGATAAACCCTTCCATAACACTGTCTTTTAAACGGCTCACTCTTAGCTCTTGATTTGCAAGCGCTTCCTCAACATGGTTCGAACGGATCATATTCGAGTTCGCCTGACGAGCTACATAATTCGATTCCCTAATCAAATTAGCAATATTTGCTGAATGGAGCGAAAGCTTCGTTTGATCTCCTGACAATCGAGAGCTATGTTCGATGATTCGTGCAATCGCCTTTTTATCACAATGCAGCATATTATTATCATGAACCACACTTGAAATAAAACGAGCATATTGCAGCTCCGACTCTGGGGTACGAACCATTTCATCTTCAAAATCAGCCGTGACACGAAATAGTTCACTAAACTCCGGGTCGTAGTGCTGTAGCAATTGATAGGTTCGATAGTCACCAAATAAGATAATCTTTACATCAAGTGGAATGGCTTCTGGATCAAGTGACACAGCACCTGTTAAAGTGACTTCTTTCTCAAGAGAGGTAAAACTCAACTTGCGTGCTCTCAGCGCACGTTTTAGTCCATCCCAAACATAAGGCTGCTCCAAGACTTTCTGTGCATCCATCATTAGCACTCCACCATTCGCTTTGTGTAAACTACCAGGGCGAATCAGTGAAAAGTCTGTGAATACCGTGCCTTTAAATGTTGCCGTCTCGATGTAACCAAACAAACTATGGTAATTAGGGTTTTCTTCGACAACTATCGGAAAATCATCATTCTTACGGCTTACCAGGACGTTAACCTTATAACGTCTAGGCAGTTTTTTATCCAATGATGCTGTTGCGACCTCACCCTGCTCACCGCTTTGTTCTAAAAAAATATCTGCATTATCAACAATATCCTGTTGAAGGTCAGTCAAATATGTTTTTATCGCCGCGTAACCCGAGTAATCTTTTTTTAATTGCTTGATAAAGTGAGTAATCACATCAAGAGTCACATCATCATTGAGTTTCTTAATCTTTTCACTGTACGCTTCTTCCCATTCAGTCAGCTGACGAACCATATCCCGCAGCTTAATTTCAAGTTCATCGATGGTGGAGCCAAAGTATTCCTGCTCTTTTTTAGACAACTCTTCAAATGACTCTTCTGTGTGCATTTCATCATCATTCATCGCAACAAATTGATAGTCGCCTTGACTGGTAATGGTTAGACTGATCCCTTTCGTTTTTGCATCTTTTGTAATGATAGCCAGTTCCGCCTCTTGCTTCTGGGCTAACTGATTTTTTAGTTTATCTGCACGACTGTAATAAAGTTCATTATCAAAGGCCAAAGGCATAGCATTGACCAACTTCGACATCAGCTTTTCGATGTCTTGCTTAAGCTGATTACCGATTCCACGCGGTAAAGCCAGCACTTTTGGAGTCCTAATATCTTCAAAATTAGCAACATAGCACCAATCAAATAGTGTTTTTACGTCATGTTGATGGCGATTTAGGTAACGCATAATCATAGTACGCTTACCCAATCCGTTCTGACCAATGGCATAGATGTTATAGCCCTTTTCCTTAATGGACATTGCAAATTCTACTGCCTTTTGTGCGCGTTTTTGACCAACAATTTCGTCAATAGGTGCCAGCTCTTTCGTCGACTTGCTTGGCAGCATTTCTAGCTGCGCAGCATGGTACAGCTGGCTTGATTCAAGCCTTTGAATTGCCATCTCTATGTTCCTTATCATTATTTTTTTTAGCTCTATAACGTCCAAGTGTAGGCTAGTTTTATTTATATTTTAGTGACTTAGGCACACTCAGCGTTTAAGTGGTTAAATATCACTCAATTCCGTCATCAAACAGCAAATTAAATGATAATTATTTGCAATAACAGCATAATTACTTTTAAATGGTATCAGCAACGACTTTGGTGGAGTTAATCAAATATGGATCTACAACAATGCTGGACTTACTATTTAAAAGCAGAGCAGTTGTTAGAGCAAGGTCATTGGCCAGAAGCCCATCATTTGTATGATCAAGTTCTCACACATTTACCCAATCATATCCACAGCGCCTTAAATGATGACCAAACACAACCTTGTCAATTTGGTTGCCTGCTGAGAAGTTTAAGGGATTCTGCAATTTCGCAATCAGAAATACTCAATAAAATGGGTCAGTACCAAAATGCGTTCGACTTACTCAACCAAAGTTATGGGTTGCTGCAGTTTATGTCGATTGAACCCATCGAACTGGTCGAAGCCACCCATTCAATATTAGATAAAAGTTGTAACGATCTACTATCACACATGGGCGCATTTTGTAGTGCTCAGCGAAATGCACAATGGATGTTAGAGTTTGAACAAGTTCAAAAAGCTCACCATCATTTTTCAGCATTAAAGAGCTATGACAATGCTATGGACAGCTTTCATTAAACGATGAACACAAGGAGTTTAAATGTCACAGATGCCGATTCTTGAGGTTAAGAACCTCTCCATCAGTTTTACAACCAATGATGGTATTGTTGATGCAGTTAAGAATGTCAGTTTCGAGTTGTTTCAAGGAGAAACACTCGCTATTGTAGGTGAATCTGGAAGCGGAAAATCCGTTTCAACCAACGCTGTAATGCAACTACTTCCTAAAAATGCCATTGTAGATAAAAAATCGGTTGCTGTATTTGAAGGAGAGCAGCTACTGAGTATGTCAGAAAAATCCATGCAAACAATTCGTGGCAATCGTATTGGTATGATTTTTCAGGAACCGATGACGTCACTTAATCCATTTATGCGAGTTGGAATTCAGGTGGCTGAAGCGCTCACATGCCACCAGTCTGTCTCAGGATCGCAAGCAAAGCAAAGAGTATTAGAGCTGTTTGAGCTTGTTCACTTACCTAACCCGCAGCAAGCATACAGCAAATACCCTCATGAATTTTCTGGTGGCCAACTACAACGTATAATGATCGCTATGGCGCTCATCAATGAACCCGACATACTTATTGCAGACGAACCTACTACTGCGCTAGATGTAACAGTCCAAGCAGAAGTTCTTAATCTAATCAAAGAAATTCAAGTCAAAATGGGCATGGCGATCCTTTTTATCACTCACGATTTAGGCGTTGTTAAGCACCTTGCTGATCGTGTCATCGTCATGTGTGAAGGTGACGTAGTTGAAGAAGGAAAGTGTCATTCCCTCTTTAGCGATCCTCAGCACGAATACACCAAGATGTTGATAAATTCTGTGCCCAAGGGCAGCAAACACCCTATCGAACCAAATGCATCTCCCCTACTTAAAGCTGAAAATATTCGAGTTAAATTCCTAATTAAAAGCCACTTTATCTCACGTCAAAACCAGTATTTTGAGGCCGTTAAAGGAATATCTCTTGAGCTAAAACAAGGAGAAACTCTTGGTATTGTGGGCGAATCGGGCTCTGGTAAGTCAACACTTGGCCGCGCTCTTATCGGTCTGCTGCCTTACACAGGTGATATTGCGTTTAAAGGTCATGATATAGCTTCTTTAACCAACAAAGAACGATTTGCACTTAAAAAAGACGTTCAGATGGTCTTCCAAGATCCCTATGGTTCTCTTTCTCCTCGAATGACGGTTGGCGATATTATTACAGAGGGATTAACGGTCCACCAACCTCAGCTAAGTCACTCTGAACGCATGCAGCGAGCACGAATCGCTTTAAATGAAGTTCGCTTAGATCCCCAGTCAATTAACCGATATCCGCACGAATTTTCTGGTGGTCAACGTCAACGTATCGCCATTGCTCGTGCTCTAATATTAGAACCTTCCTTTATCTTATTGGACGAACCAACATCTGCGTTAGATCGATCCGTACAGTTAACTGTGATTGATTTACTCAAAGACATTCAGAAAAAGCACAACATTGGGTTTCTGTTTATTAGTCATGATCTCAGTGTTGTGAAAGCTTTATCTGATCGCGTTTTAGTGATGCAAAAGGGTGAAGTGATGGAAGAAGGAACAGCAGAAGAGATTTTCCAGTCTCCGAAAAATGATTACACCAAAAAGCTTATTGCTGCCTCATTCGATTTAGACGAAAAAGACGTCGCAGCCGCTTAATTCCATATTTAGCTATCAAGCCGATGTAGAGGTTGATACATCGGCTTTTTTGGTGCTCATATTTTTCATTTAAAACTCTGTTTACAAGCTTTATCTAAAAATAATGGCTAATCTCAAGATACCGAGTACGAATGTGTTCTATGAGTAATTTCACCTTGTTAGGAGGCTGGCGTGTAAAGGGATACACCGCATAAATACCTAAGCACTTACCCACTAATTCGGGGAAAATATCGACTAGTTGACTATTTCGAATATCATGATAAACCAGACAACGAGGCACATAGGCAATACCATGCCCTCCAATCGCCGCTTTTCTTAATGCTGCAGCATTGTCTGTAAAAAAACTTCCTGAAACCTTCACAATATAGTTATCAGATGACCCTTTAAACTCCCAATCAGAAGCTCCAGTAGTTTGATATGCATACTGCAAGCAGTTATGACCAATTAAGTCATGTGGCTTCATTGGCCTACCATTACGAGAAAGGTAACATGGGGAAGCACACACAACCCACTGAGAATCGAGAATATGGCGAGCTATTAGACTCGAGTCTTCTAGGTAGCCCGTTCTAATAACGAGATCATAGCCGCCATCAATCAGGTCAACAAAACGGTTATCGAGTGACATATCTACTGTCAACCCAGGATATAAAGTACAAAACTCGGCAACGGCGTCTGCGAGTACCAAATCTCCAGATATACAGGGAACAGACATTTTTATATGGCCGCTGATGCTTTCACCAAATCCAGACACTGAATCCATCGCTTCTTGCGCAGCTTGCTTCACATTTCTTGCACCCAGAGCCAGCGTCTTACCAGCCTCAGTTAAGGTCAATTTACGTGTCGTTCTGTATAAAAGTTGGGTACCAACATGCTGTTCTAAACGTGCAATCCTTTTGCTAACTACCGAATTTGTAAGGTTATTTACCTCAGCAACTTTACTAAAACTTCCCAGTTCAACAATCTGTGAGAATAGAATAATATCATCTGATTTCATATTATTATGTGATTTTTGGAATGAATTATTTTCATTATTTCCCTGTATCCATAAAAAATAAAGCGGTAAATTCACTCTAATTTAACACTCACTTCACAATTATTAAACCTGAGAGACTCTGGAGAGTCCTAAGGCCCACTTGTACGAGGATGTACTTATGAGTGAAACGATATTGGCCTTGGTGGCCTTCTCACCAATAGTGGTAGCAGCAGTCTTATTGGTTGGGCTTAACTGGCCTGCAAAGCGCGCGATGCCCGTTGCTTTTGGCATAACCGTTGCTATAGCTTTTTTCATTTGGAATATGTCAACCACTAGAATCCTAGCCTCAACAATACAGGGGTTAGTTATCACTGTATCTGTCCTTTGGATTGTCTTCGGCGCTATATTTCTTCTCAACACCTTAAAACATACAGGCGCCATTTCCACTATCCGTAATGGCTTTACTAACATATCTCCAGACAGACGAGTACAGGCAATTATCATAGCTTGGTGTTTTGGCTCCTTCATTGAGGGAGCATCAGGGTTTGGTACCCCCGCAGCCATTGCAGCTCCTTTATTAGTTGCCATCGGTTTCCCTGCCCTTGCCGCTGTACTTATGGGCATGATGATACAATCTACCCCTGTTTCCTTTGGTGCCGTTGGTACTCCCATCATAGTCGGTGTGAATAAGGGTTTAGATAGCCATAGTATCAGTCAGTTACTCATTGCTAATGGTTCTGATTGGGGGAGTTATCTGCAACAAATAACGTCAAGCGTTGCGATTATCCATGCCTGCGTTGGTACACTCATACCAATGCTTATGGCAATTATGCTTACTCGATTCTTTGGCAAAAACAAAAGCTGGACTGAAGGCTTAGATATTGTTCCATTTGCACTTTTTGCGGGTTTATCTTTTACCGTCCCTTACGCATTAACTGGTATTTTCCTTGGTGCAGAATTCCCATCGTTAATTGGTGGATTGATTGGATTGTCTATCGTGGTATTCGCCGCTAAAAAAGGATTTTTAGTCCCCCGTACTACTTGGGATTTTGAAAGTGAAGACCAGTGGCCTAAAGAATGGTTAGGCTCACTCAAAATAGAGCTTAATGATACAAAAGATAAAGCCATGAGTATGTGGCTAGCATGGTTTCCTTATGTCCTTTTAGCTGTAGTTTTAGTCGCTAGTCGTGTCAGTAGTGACTTCAAAACGCTACTTACCAACATCAGCTTGTCATTTAACCAAATACTCAACCAAGCAGATATCAGCGCTGTTATACAACCTCTGTACCTACCAGGGGGAATTTTAGTTTTTGTCGCTATTATTGCGGTTATGATTCAATCACGCAGTGCTCAACCATTAACTAAAGCGTTTGGTGAATCCAGTAAAACCTTAATAGGTGCAGGTTTTGTATTGGTTTTCACCATCCCCATGGTGAGAATTTTTATTAACTCAGGAGTGAACAGTGCAGATTTAGCAAGTATGCCTGTTACAACCGCCAATTTCGCTGCAGGTATTGCTGGAGATGCCTTTCCTGCCTTAAGTGCTGCCATAGGTGCCCTTGGTGCTTTCATTGCAGGCTCTAACACGGTATCCAATATGATGTTTAGTCAATTTCAGTTTGAAGTTGCTCAAACCTTGTCTATTTCAAGTGCGACTGTTGTTGCCTTGCAAGCTGTCGGTGCTGCTGCAGGTAACATGATTGCTATACATAATGTGGTCGCGGCGTCTGCCACTGTTGGGTTATTGGGTCGAGAGGGAGCTACACTCCGAAAAACCGTGTTACCAACATTATATTACCTCATTCTCACAGGTATCATCGGGCTAGTTACAATCTATGGCCTAAAGATTACGGACGCATTGATGGTATAAAGTATCCGTCAAGAACAACTTAAATTTATCCGATGTTTAAATCTAGGACTACTATCTATGATCATTTCATCTGCAACCGACTATCGAAAAGCCGCAAAATCTAAACTTCCACCGTTCTTATTTCACTATATTGACGGTGGGTCATACAACGAACATACGTTAAAACGCAATAGTGAAGACTTAACGACAATAGCGCTCAAGCAGCGAGTGCTAAAAAATATGTCTCAAGTAGACTTATCAACCGAGATTTTCGGAGAATCATTAAATCTTCCTATTGCCCTTTCTCCCGTTGGTTTAACAGGTATGTATTCTAAACGTGGTGAAGTCCAAGCCGCACTCGCAGCGCAGAAAAAAGGTATTCCTTTTACCATGTCAACGGTGTCGGTTTGCCCAATTGAGGAAGTGACATCCAAGCTTGAAAGGCCGATGTGGTTCCAGCTCTACGTACTAAAAGATCGTGGATTCATGAAAAATGTTCTTGAACGTGCGAAAGAAGCTGGTGTGAGTACGCTGGTGTTTACCGTCGATATGCCCATCCCAGGTGCCCGCTACCGAGATTTACATTCTGGAATGAGTGGACCTAACGCCGCGATGCGACGAGTCTTTCAGGCAATGCGTCACCCTGATTGGGCATTTAATGTTGGCGTAATGGGAAAGCCCCATGATCTCGGTAATATCTCTACCTATCGAGGTAAACCAACCAAGCTTGAAGACTACATTGGCTGGCTAGGTGAGAACTTTGACCCTTCAATTTGCTGGAAAGACTTGGAGTGGATTCGTGACTTTTGGCAAGGCCCTATGGTGATAAAGGGTATTTTAGATCAACAAGACGCCAAAGATGCTGTCAATTTTGGCGCAGACGGCATAGTGGTTTCTAATCACGGCGGGCGTCAGCTCGATGGCGTACTATCTTCGGCCAAAGCGCTCCCATACATAGCCGATGCCGTAAAAGGGGATGTGAAAATATTGGTCGATTCCGGGATTCGCTCAGGGCTTGATGTGGTAAGAATGCTCGCTTTAGGCGCGGATTGTACCATGCTGGGTCGCTCGTATATTTATGCCTTGGCTGCGCAAGGAAGAACAGGGGTTGAAAATCTGCTTGATCTTTATGAACAAGAAATGAAAGTAGCCATGACGCTGACTGGAGCGAACGACATCAGTCAATTAAATCATGATTCGTTGATGTATACCTAAACTCAAATGAGTAGCTGTTAATCAATTTTCTAGATCTTGGCTGAGGTTATGACTCTCAGCCATTTTTCGCGATAAGCACAATGCAATAAAAGTATGACTTTCAGTAGTGATCATCACACAACAGCAATGTAATGCATTACAATTCCCATTGCCATGCATATGATGCCTATAAAAACCATATAAGACACAAGGAATTAGATATGGAACTAGAAATGTTTATTTGCGATGCATTCACCACACAACGCTTTAAAGGTAATGCAGCAGCAGTGGTTCCTTTAAGTGAATGGCTATGTGATGAGACCATGCAGAATATTGCTTCTGAGAATAATCTGTCTGAAACGACATTTGTCAAACCAACCGGAGCCAACAGATATGCTATCCGCTGGTTTTCCCCAAGCTCTGAAGTGGACTTCTGTGGCCACGCAACACTCGCTGCCGCCTTTTGCCTTTATCAGTTCTTTGATTTAGAGGGGAAAATTTTATTCGATACCCTTCATATCGGCACCTTAGATGTAGAGAAAGATCTCTCTGGTCGGATTCTAATGGGGTTTCCTAATAGGTTGCCAATCGAAGCCGAATGTCCCGCCGAGGTCTTTGAATCACTCTCCATTAGCCCAACGAAAGTACTCAAAACGCCTCAGGCTTATTTTGCAGTTTTTGATAATGAAGAGGAAGTAATACAGGTAAAAGTGCGCCGAGAGTACTTAGAGAAACTTGCTCCTTATGATCTTATCGTTACAGCTAAAGGTCAGAATTACGACTTTATATCGCGATACTTTTGGCCTGATGTCGGTGATTGTGAGGACCCTGTTACAGGTTCAGCTCATACATCTCTTGCGCCTTTTTGGGCCAAAGAGTTAAACAAAAACCATTTAAAAGCCTACCAAGCATCACGACATGGCGGCGTAGTCTATTGCCATGTGAGTGATGACAATGTGATCGTTTCAGGTGACGCTGTATTGTATTCAAGAGGCAAGATTTATATCTAATCTCAGGTATTTTTTGCCAGCCAATAATAGAAGTTCATAAGGACATACATCATAAGTGACTTATAAGATCCTTAATTACTTAAACTTTAGGATTATTAATATCTTCTAGCGAATTTAGAATTACAAGACTTCCATTTGGTAAGATCTGGTTCTACCAGTGACTATTAGATATCTTTGCTTTTAGAAAGAATAAGCTTTTTAGGTTGATTAATCTCCTATCATAATCAATCGATAGAGAGAAAATCATCATGTCTATAGAGTTTTTACAAAGAGGCCTATCAGCAAATAATGATATGGCGATTAAAGCTGGTGAATATCAGCGATCGACAGCGAGTATCGTGGTTGAGGCGATTGTAGGTCTATTGACTGGTGGTATTGGTGCAATAGCTTTTGAAGCTTATCATGCCTATAGCAAGTCACAGCAGCAAAGCGAGTTTACGGATCTGGCAGATACATTACTTAAAGGGTTACAGGACATGCCTCATGAAGAAGCTGGTTTTGAAATCCCTTACAAGGGTGGTGTGATTATAGTTAGACCGGAAGGTAAAAATATTGAGGTTCAATTTGGCGATCAATCTGCAACAATTCAAAGCAAATTGATGGGCGAAGTCAGAGAGAATCTAAAGCGAGAGATAGTACTTAAAGATACAAACTACAATACCGATACCATAAAGAGAGCTTTTAAGGACGAAACAAGTAATCAACGATCTTTAGCTATTGCGTATCTTGAATCTAAAACCCATTTGCATAAATTCGATCATATTGACACCAAACAACTAGTCAATTGCTGTATTAGCCTAGTTGATAAACACCGCTCTATTGATGAAATCGAGAATGAAATTGATGGAAAACATAATAACAAAGCAAATCTGCTTGATGCGGAGTGCCTCGAGTTAATACAAAATTGGCAAATAAAGCCACTTTCAGAGCAAGAAAGAGTTAACTATGCTGATAGTGTAGAACCAAGGCAAGTTAACCGAGCTACCCAATCAGACAATGAGAGACAAATCCGAACTTTACTTGCAGAAATTTTCCTACCAGAGAAATCCTGGCAAGCGGATACTCAAAATGCCGGAGAGCGACTTCAAAAAGTATTTATTGATAACTCAGGTTTGCTCGCGCGTATTTATTCTCAACCATCTCTGATTGAAGAGGCGGGTTTGCCAGCAGATCTAAACGACGTTATACGTAGTACGCTCAACGAACTCAAACAAGAATTAAACATACCAAATGGCCTAATAAATCAAGATACAGTAGCTGCTGCTTTACATGTCATGCCTTCTGAGTCCTATGGAGCTATGTCTAAAAATATCGACTCACATTTAGCTGATTTTGAGTTTAACTCTCTTGGCGGAGTAGATTTGCTTACCAACCTTGCCGCAATGGGGGAAGGTAACTTTCAAACCTTCTTAACCAACATATTCACTAATTATTTTGATAATCAAGCGATCGTCGATAAGCGTGCGATGTTAGCTTCTTATCTTACCAACTCTGGAAGCAAAGATAATGAAGAAATGAAATTGGTCAGCCTGCTCAAGGGAGGAGGCCCATATTTACAAAAAGTTTTGCAGTTGTTTGGAGACAAAGCAACAGGTGACTTGAAAGTCGCATTAGATGATCTGAAAACAGGCTTAAACCCAATCAATAAAGAAATAGTCAAGGCGATTACTGCGGGTATTATTGCTAAATCTGGTGGAGCCATTGAAAAGATTGATATATCTCGAAGTTTGGGCGCAGCCTCGGTCGGTGAAACAGTATTGGCGAATATCCATTGGAAACACGAAGAAGCCCCTCAAGAAGTTGTTATCAAGTTACTACGTCCAGGAATCCGTTTGAAAGCCGATAGAGAGCTCAGTTTCTTTGAAGCAGAGGCGAGAAAAATTCCTGGTATGTTGAAAACATTCCAGGGTATTTCACAACAAATCCAGGTTGAAATGGACTTAAAAAAAGAAGCGGATAATGTGCGTTCAGCTCAAGTATATAACGAGGGTTTTACGAACTTAAGTGCGATGAAACTTGTTGGTAAGGTTCCACCTTCTCAAGGCTATATGGTACTTGAAAAAGCGCCGGGTACAACAGTGAAAAGGGCTTTTGAAGATCTAAAAAACAACATAAAAAGTTGGAATCCAGTGAATGAAGACAATACATCATATATAACAGGTGCACAACTTGCTTCAGGGATTGAAGCATTAACATCAAAATGGATCGAAGAAGGTATTTTTGGGTCGGGTTTTTACCACGGCGATTTACATTCTGGGAATATTATGTTTTCCGATATCACTGGCATGTTAACAGCTATCGATATGGGAAATGCGGACCAAATGTCTCTTGCCCAAAGGAGAGCCGTATTCAAGATGGTATTGGCCGCGGGGATAGGTTCAACTGAGGTATTTGTACGCAATTATGAAAAAGTACTTTCTAGCGAAGGTAGAGAACAGATTGTGGATAAACGGGATGCACTTTGTGTAAAAACTTCCGAAATTATGAATAGAATCAGTGATCCTGGAGAGAGAATCATGCAAATTCTTAATGCTGCTAACGAACTTGGCCTAGAGATTCCTGCAACAGTCTCGAATTTTTCGCGTTCCCAAATGATGCTACAAAATGCGATCAATAATATTAATGAGCTAAACGAAATAGCAGCAATCAAGCTTGAAGGTCGCATAAGATACTTAGCAGTTTCAGCTGGTGCTTCCGGGGGAACTATCCCAGAGCTTAAAGAACAAGTAAAACACCAACTAGAAGAGTTAAAAACCATACCATCAACTGAAGTGATAGAGACACTTAAACTTAAGCTTGAGCACACCATAAAACTTTGTAATAGTTATTTATCTAATAACCTTAAAGAAATTAACTTCTCAGAGGTAATAATGAACGTTGTTAAAAACAATAAAGTTTCTAGTGCACAACTTGCCTATGGCGATGTATTGCAATTGATGCGAAGAACAAGCTAAATGACGATGTATTGTATTCAAGAGGCAAAATTTATATCTAATCTCAGGTGTTTTTCTCGATGAATATTTTAATATAGTGGTTAGTTTAATAAAAATTGACCACTATATTATTATAAATCAGCAATAAAATAGCAACAACAGGCATTACAAGAAAAATATAATGCCTTTAACCCTTAATTAAATACAATAAATTATTTCAAATAAACTATTATAATATTTAGTCATGCATATACATCAATATTTACTTCTAATTAGTTAGTATTCTCCATCGCACATTAATCAAAACCAATTCAGCAAAATTTAGTTTTAAATATCAATACAATAGGAAGTTAATCACTCTAAATTCAAGCTCTTAAATTAAGATTCGGCAGTATTTAACTAACCAAAACGGGTGACAAAAATCATTATTTAAATTTTATAAATTTGGCTATACAGTCATACTTTTTATATATGTGACTTTATTTTTTAATTAATTTTATATATAAAATTTCCATGTATCTACGATGGGAACTAGTAATTTTAATGAAGAAAATAAAAAAATTTTTTTTCCTAACCGCTTTTTATTCCACAAATTCGTTAGCCATTATCGACCTCACTCCTAGCCATATTGAAGTACAGGGCGAGCAATGTGAAAAAGGCTATAGACTAATAAAGCCTGCCGAAGCTAGGAAACTATCTACACAACTATATAACCAAAACAAGATTGAAGTATGGGGTAGGTATTTTCTAGATAATGGCAAAACACTCTCCATCACTCAAGATAACAGTATCAACATGGATAATGATGCTTTTCAGTACCTGACTAATATTGGAGATAATGATCCTCATATTCCAACAGGACAAAGCCTATGTACTAAGCAAAAAGGTAATTTCTATGCTGTTGATACGAGTAGTGAAACTAAGTACCAAAAAATTATTTACAATGAGCTAGCAATTGACCAAGAGCTGAGTGATGGCGTATTACACACGACGACAATGGATCAGGTGTCAGCTATCAAGTATGGCCAAAACCTGATTAGCCGAATTAGAGTCCTAGTGAAAGTAGACACAGATAATCGCACCAGTTTCATGATAAGAGCGGTTGGGGAAGATCCAACACCGGATTCACAAGTCTCTGTCGACGGTTATGGAAATTTAGGGTACGTTGGCCTTACAGGAGCGATTAATGGTAAAACGCTCCGGATGCGCTATAACGGTACAGGAGATCGTGCACTGGGTCCCACCCCACCACTTTTAGATTCTTACCTTTTTACTCCAGGTTCAGGTTACCCGCTTATGAAGTATTGGGAGTTTAAACTGAATCTAGAGGAAAGTATCTCAGATGGGTATGTACTTGCTACACTTAATATTTTTTCTGATAAAGCGCAAAAACAGCTATTTGAGAAAACGAATATTTCTTTGGAACTGAATGATGCTGAGTATTTCCCTGAAACTGGTGTTACCGTTGTGGGTAACTCACTACTCAGTAGCCCTATCCACTTTAGAACCGATGAGTATTCACAAAATCAGTGGTCTACTTATCGTCTACTTTACAGCGCAAGCTCTGAGGCAATCGATGAGCGCTATTTTAGCGGAAAACATATCGGTACTCTTTCTAATTTCACTCAAAAAAATAAGTATGCCGACGATTTACAAAACCTCATATTAGCTCAACACACTGCGATACCATTGGAGCTTCCCACCGCACATCACCGTCAAAGGAGATGTGTTGAGGACTTCATACAATCATTACAAAGTCTTGGTACATGGGCATTAGCAAGGATGTGGGGAGAGCCTAGTATCTGCGGTGTTCAAAATAATCAACCACTGGCCAATGTTCCTCCTCTTATTGTCGATGAGCCTCAACCTACTAGCAACAGCAATAATGTGGTTTATGAAGTGATAGAAGCTCAGCCTCACAGTAATAACCCCGATGCGTTTAACACAGCGATGAATGTATTGGCTTGTGATGACAATGTAAATACCGACGCAGATGAAGGGACATGTACCACAGAGCAAAATGAAGCGATAAACCTTATGGGTGATCTTACCCATGATCAGCTAGAAACTCTCATTAATGACGTCCAAGAGCATCTTAACCTTGCAGAGCAAGGAGCAGTCCCTGCGCTATCGGTTGATACAGGCAACCCCAATCTAGACAACTTTATCAATCACAACCCCGAAGTCGCAATAAATCTGTTAAATAGCGCAATGCAAATTGCCAATGCGTCCAATGTAAAACCGGACAAGCTTGTTTCACGACGATCCAAGAAAGGTAAAAAGCGCAATGACACTATTGTTACTGGCTCTTGCGCAAATAGTAATCTGGAAGTGAAAGATGATGATGGTTGGCAATGTGTTCGAGAAATAAGAAAGAGAACGAATAGGAGAGTAACAGATACGGTAGTTACCCTACCCCCACTATTGCAAACTGGCGGACAATATTTCACGAGAAGGTCAGCTTATACAAACTTCAACAACATGATAAGGGTATTCAATAACAGCGGTGTAAGTTCACGTATGAGCCGGAATGAAGTGAGCGCTAATACTTGGGCAATTGCCTATGATGGAGCACCAGCGGGCAATAACCGCAGATTTGTGGTTCTATCAGATGCCAATGATGGAAGGCGTGATAGATTTGGCTTTGGCTTAACTCACATATGGACCAACAGAGATGGTGGCCACCAAAACGACTTTATGCAGCATGGTTTCCACAACCAAGAGATGCTAGCACGCATGATCATGGAAGCACTAACCAGTGTTGACGGTAACCCTAGAATTACAACGAGAACGGGCGAAGGCGGCCAACGCAGAGATTATGCAGCGGTCACTTTTGTGTATGGCCGTTATCATTATCTGTTTACCAATGTCGCCATTGTAGTGGGTAGTGACGGTTACGTTATCACGGCTTTCCCAACCAGAAATTCACGACTTTCGACATTAGAAGACGAGTTGTAACCATTGAGTAATAATTAACATTAAACCGCCAGTTAAGACTGGCGGTTTTGTTAGGGTAAGGCATTTTTGCCCCAAAGCTTTTTAGAGCCACCAAGCTCGTTCTTTGAACGTTTCAGTTAAGACCAAATTAATCTAATCCAAGTACTGCGGTGTAACACGGAAATTTTACGTAGTTTCTCTTGTGATGTGTGGTCGATTCAAACTAAAGCTTGATACTAGTTGAGTTTCATAATGAATAGCAGCAACATAGACGAAATAGAAATGCGGAAAAATTCCGTCTATAAAGCGTTATATTTTCGGAGGATTATCATGAGTAAGTGGTTATTGGACAGGTTATTTGAAGCTGGTGATCAGGCAGCGCCACGCTTTGCACTTCAGGGCACTGTAAACTGGATGAGGGCTCTTGCCGAAGTTGTTAACGATGGTGTTTGTGCTGACGATAAATTAAGTGACTTATATGCTCGGGTTCAACGGAGACCTGTTAATCGTGAAGCTGACACGCTTGTGTTTGAAAATACAATGATGGCTTTACATAATCTGTCTTCCCTCAAGAGCATGAATGAAGATGCCGGAGACAAATATGATATATGTCGTTCAGCCATTATATCTTGGTATTACAGTATCTATTTTTCCGCTAGTGCGATGGTTGCAGCATCTTCTGGTTCTATTCAAGAAACGCACACAGCTACAGCGAAAGTATGGCAATCAGACATCGCGGAAAAAGAACTGATCCCTTACCCATTCAACCTTCTTCTAACTAGCTTAGTTTCCAAAACTGCTGATGCTGAAATAACGGCGTATAGAGGCAGCAATCGTTACGATTTAAATGATAGGGCTTATGATAATGAAACGGCTCATGGCGCATTGGTTTCGTATCTAAAGGGAACTCATGGTTATAAAAAATGGGAAACAGAAGAAAGAGTAAGAACTTCTCGTGATTTAAAAGCACTGGGTGTTGACAACTTTCGTACGAAAGCTGCTCGTGAAGTTCGCGATCGTGCACTAGAAAAGGGGCAAGTAAACTTTCTTATTCAGGCATTTCGTTACCGTGGAAAAGCTAACTATCGCGACTCTATATTTTTATCATACGGTGATAACAATGAAGCTACGATCGAAAAATTCATTCAAGATTTGTACGATGTATCTATTGGTTTCATTAGGTCTACATCACATTATTGCAGCCGAAGAGTCGAGAGGGGGGCATGGGCTGAGTTTGTCGAGGATATATCCGATAACTCTAGGTTATCTATTGACCCCACCGTTCTTGAAATATAACAGGGTATTAATTGGCTTTAAATCCGTGAGGAGTAATAGGATTGAGTAGATACGATAAAGTAGATTTGGCTTATAAGTTTCTTTCCTCAAAAGAAAATGAGGGCGAGTCGTTTACGATTGATGAATTGGCTAAAGCTACTGGTTGGAAAAAGCAGACCTGTGGTACATACCCATCAAAGCGCTGGCATCAATATGTCCAAAAGGATGGTTCTCATTACCTCACTACTGGGATTAAATTCCTTAGTAAAGATGAGTTTAGGGCAGTCCATAGTCAAAAGCTACAACAAGTAGCAGACCAGTCTGCGAAAGGTATGTTACTACATAAAGCTAGAGAGTTTGCATTACTAGCAGTATCAACATACAACAACCCATACACTGAGTTTAAAACCTATGGTTATATCGTAAATATTGTTATTGCTTATACAGCACTGTTTCACGCAATTTTTGAAAAGAAAGGCATTGATTACTTCCACCTAAGAGATGGGAAGCTCGTCATTATCGACGGCGAAGAAAAAGCGTGGGAACTAATGGAGTGCTGTAATCAGTATTGGAATGGCGTTGAACGTCCAGAGAAGTATAACCTTCAATTTTTGATTGGACTAAGAAACAAAATCGAACATCGCAGCCTTCCTGCCATAGACCTTGCGGTTGCAGGTGAGTGCCAAGCTGCTCTCATTAATTTTGAAAACTTGTTAGCAGAAGAGTTTGGTGACTCCCATGCACTATGTACAAACCTAGCTATTGCTATGCAACTAAGTCGCATATCTGAACAAGCCCAAATTGATGCGATGAAACAGCTCCAAAAAGAAAACTACAAAGTTGTTCGCCATTATATGGAAACTTATCGCGCTGACTTAGAAGACAACATAGTTGAGAGTCAACAATATCGTATTCGCGCTATGTTAGTTCCTAAGCTTGGCAACCATGCTAAATCATCTGATATCGCTGTTGAGTTTATTAATGTAAACAAACTCACCGAAGAAGAACTGCAAAACTACGAACAGGGTGTAGCGTTTATTAAAGGTATTGAAAATCCATACAAATTAAAACCATCAAAAGTAATGGCTCTTGTCCGTGAGAAACTTCCGTTTTTCAACATGCCACTTCATACGAAGTGTTGGAAGTATTTCGAAGCTCGTCCTCGCGATAATGCACCAGCTTTTGAAGGTGAGTATGCATCATTTATTGAGGGTTTTGATGGATATTTATACACAAAGCAATGGGTAACATTCTTGACGACTGAGCTGAAAAAGCCAGAGGTGTTGGCAAAAGTGAAAAAAGCCAATTAACAGTTGTTTTAAGTGGGATTCGTAAATGCGTGCCGAACTCGCTTCGCTCAAACATAGCACGCGTTCACTTACCCCTTAAGCGGGCGTTAGCAGAAATAGTAGTAGGTTGATAAATTGAAGTTTGAGTTTTTGAATACGGAAATAGTAGCACTAGTTAACTTTGTTGCTGCATTGTTTACTATTGCAGCAGCGGTTATTGCGTTAATCACATTATTGAGCTGGAAAAATCAGCAACTCTTGGGACCAAAATTAAATGCGGTTTTAGAAGCGGAAGATTGCTATTACTTGGTTGTGCAAGGATATATGCAAAATTTTTCTTTTTTCTTTCATAGCAGTAAGTTGGCATTCGAAACACGAAATACACCTAAAGAGACAAGAGCAGAAGCCAACGATGTAATTTCACGAGAGTCTGAAAAACTAAATTTTGAAAAGCAGGCTCTACATGACTCAAACTTTCAACTCGCAGTACTACGGATGCAACGACTTGGATTAATTGCAGAAATAGATAAAAGTATGGACACAAAGCACCTAACAGAAATATTTGAGGGTTACCTAGAACGAATTCAAAAACATGACTACTCCGATGAATATAGCAACAACGACTTGCTTAGTTCATTTGCACATGAAATCTGTTGGATTCAGGATAGTGGTAAACAGGCTTTTAAAACGATTAGGGACTCTTTGTAAATTTCAGCCATACAAGCGTTTAAGGTTTCAAGATACTATTTCTAATCTGATTAAATCGGTTTACGGCAATTTCCTAAATCGTTTTTTGTCCAAAACGAAGTTTCATGATCGATTAAAAAACAACCATCAACAGTCAAATCACACTTCAAAAATATCCATGCTGGATCAACTGGGTCAGAATTGGCACAATGGACCTAGGCTTTTATAAATAAGGGCACCAATGAACATTGTTATTCTTCATGGACTTTATATGCATGGCTTAGTCATGAAGCCGCTTAGTCAAAAGCTGCGTTCATACGGTTATGATACAAAAACGGTTAGCTACAACAGTCTAGCGATAGATGAAAACAAGGTGTTCGAGGTGATTGACCATGCCTTGTCGCCCTCCCAAACCAATGTATTGGTCGGGCATAGCCTTGGCGGCCTTATTATTAAACATTACCTTACTTCACGCACGCCAACCCCTAGCTGTATTTCCCACATTGTTGCTGTAGGGTCACCGCTGCAAGGCGCTTCGATTGTCAATCGAATTCAAGATTTAGGCATGGGAGCTGTATTAGGTAATGCGCCTAAATTTGGTCTAGAGCAACATGAAGATAATTGGAATCATCCACAAAAACTGGGTAGTATTGCAGGTACGCTAGCGATAGGTGCACGAAGCTTGTTAATGATGGGTGATAACACTCTTTCGGATGGAACCGTTACAGTGGAAGAAACCAAAATCGAAGGCATGACTGATCATATCGAGATGCGTAGTGCGCACACCAGCATGATATATAACTCTGTGGTATCGAAACAAATCGACCACTTTATTAAAACGAATAGTTTTACACATGGCAAGCAATCGGTAGATTAAAGTGCGAAATACGAGAGACCAGCACTCCCCACCAAATCAATGTGGAGCACTAGCTTCAACGCTATGCAGCTTTATAGTTATGTTTGCCAAGTAAACCAGAGTAAAAATCGTTGTCATCTAATACGCCAACTAACTCCCCGCTTTCGACTAACAAAATCGGTTGCCCACTGAGCTGCTTTAACTTAATCGCCTCTCGCATACCGATATCTGGGCTGGCAATCACTACACTTTGTTTTGAAATATCGTCTAATTTTACTCTCTCATCTCGCCAATCTATTAACCTGAGAGACGTTTTATCATCTAGATAAAGCTGGCTATCACGTGCTTCTACCCATACCTTTTGTATAGGGCAAATTTGCATTCTCGCTGCTTCTCGCTCTAATTCACTCACTGGTTGCATTAGTGAGCGACCTTTAAGTACATTAAGTGGGTTAGTATGCGCAACAAAATCTTTAACGTAATCATTTTCAGGCGTTAAAACTATCTCTTCTGGCTTGCCATGTTGAATCAGTTTGCCTGATTCCATAATGGCAATATTGTTGCCAATTTTGAGCGCTTCATCGAGATCGTGGCTAACAAACAAAATGGTTTTATTGAGTTTTTTCTGCAAGGAAATAAGTTCATCTTGCAGTTGAGCTCGAATTAATGGATCAAGAGCTGAAAAGGGTTCGTCCATTAATAAAATATCAGTATCCATCGCAAATGCTCTTGCTAATCCGACTCTTTGCTGCATACCTCCAGACAGCTCATGAGGATACTTATTCGCCCATTCAGAAAGCTCGACCATGGCTAATTGCTCGCGCGCTTTATCACGCCTTTGAGCTTTAGGCATGCCAAGCATCTCTAGCCCAAAAGCGACATTATCCAGTACTGTCAGCCAAGGCATTAAAGCAAATTTTTGAAAAACCATCGACACTCTATGAGTGCGAAGATCGCGCAAGGTATTTGAATCACATGAAGATAACTCGACTTGGCTATTGCCATCTTTAACCTGTAAAGAGCCGCGAGTAATAGGGTTTAACCCATTGACAGCGCGAAGTAAACTCGATTTACCTGAGCCAGATAGCCCCATCAACACGCAGATTTCACCTTCTTTAACACTCATGGTGACGTTATCTACCCCCACCACTTGCCCAGTTTGTTCAATGATCTCTTGGCGTGTTTTGCCTTCATCTAGTAATGATAATGCCTTCTGTGATTGCTCACCAAACACCACATCAAGGTTTTGAATCGTAATGGCATCCATGATTACACTTCCTTTTGATTAGGTGATTTACACAAACGATCGAGAATTATTGCCACTAGCACAATCGCCAGCCCCGCTTCAAATCCTTGGGAAATGTTGACTGTATTGAGTGCTCGTACGACAGGTTTACCGAGTCCATCAGCCCCGACTAATGCAGCGATAACCACCATAGATAGTGACAGCATGATACATTGGGTGACACCGGCCATAATACTCGGCATGGCAGCTGGCAATTCAACTTTAAACAACAACTTTCTTTTACTAGCGCCAAATGCTTGCCCTGCTTCTATGAGTTCTTCTGGGACTTTTGTGATCCCCAAATAGGTTAAACGGATTGGCGCTGCAATAGCGAAAATAACCGTTGAAATCAGCCCAGGGACAATACCTAAACCAAATAAAACCAATGTTGGAATCAAATACACAAATGTGGGAACTGTCTGCATTAAATCGAGGATTGGCCTTAGTAAAGTGTATAGCCACGGCCTATGAGCCGCCATAACTCCTACTGGAACACCAATCAATACGGACATCGTCGTCGCAGCAAAAACTAATACGAAGGTTTCTAGCATTTCCTGCCAATAACCGAGGTTTAAAATCATTAACAAAGCAGCAACCACAAACAAAACCAGCGGAATACTTCGATGCAAATACCAAGCGATGACAGCGGTGACTATGATGGGCACTTCTGGCGGCATCCATTTAAAAATGTCGACAACAGATAAAATGACAGTTTCAAGAAAAATAGAAATGGCGTCGAAGAAACCAGCAGCGTTAATCGTTAACCAATCAACGCCCTGCTCCATCCATTGACCAAAAGGGATTTTGTTGTTTGTAATAAAATTCACAATACAGCCTTATTTTGTGGAGCGGGCAACCAAGCCCGCTAAATAACCTTATGCGTTAGTATTTATGTAGTCAGCCACCGCCTTGATAGCATCATCACCTGAGAGAGTTTGTACACCTTCTAACCACTGATTGAGCTGATTAGGATTATTTTTAAGCCATTGCTGAGCCGCTTTAGAAGGCTGTATTTTTTTATTGAGTATGTCTTCCATTAGCGCGCTCTCCATTTCGAGACTGAACTCAAGATTTTTGAGTAGCTGACCAACATTTTTGCATTCATCAAGGTAGTTAGATCTGACATTAGTATAGATATTCGCCCCGCCGTAATTAGGACCAAAGAAATCGTCTCCCCCGGTAAGATACTCCATCTCAACGGTTTGATTCATCGGGTGAGGAGCCCAACCTAAATAGACAATCCACTGATTTCGACGAACCGCACGAGCCACCTGAGACACCATACCTGCTTCACTCGACTCAACGAGGTTAAAGTCTTTAAGGCCGAACGCATCCTTGTCTATCATCGACTGGATCAGTCGGTTGCCATCATTACCCGGTTCAATACCATAAATACGGCCTTTGAACTTGCTAGCATTTTTCATCAGATCAGAAAAGCTTGTAATACCAGCATCATAAACATATTTAGGGACCGCCAAGGTATACTTTGCCCCTTCAAGGTTGGCTCTTACCGTTTCGACAGTTCCTGCTTGGCGATATTTGGCAATATCTGCTTCCATAGTGGGCATCCAGTTACCCAAAAACACATCAATATCACCATTAGCTAGAGAGGAGTATGTCACTGGCACAGAAAGTAAATCCGTCCTAGTTTTATACCCCATCCCTTTGAGTAACTCACTGGCAACCGCTGTCGTGGCAGTAATGTCGGTCCAGCCTACATCAGCAAATCGAACTGTAGAACATTGATTAGCATAAGCACTGACTGTGGTGACACTTAGAGCAATCATCGCCAGCGACTTTTTTAGCATAGTCATAATGGTTTCCTTATCATTATTAATCCCCTCAAACATGAGGTTGTACCTCTCGCTTAGGGGCATTTATTCTTTGTTGTTCTTCCCAATCAGGCGCTATCCATACAGGTAGCTCCTTACTTGTTATCAAAGGCTGACCCAAAATTAAATCAGCGGCACGCTCTGCCACCATGATAGTTGGCGCATTAAGGTTGCCGTTGGGAATCGTTGGAAAAATAGAGGAATCAACCACTCTTAACCCTTCAATACCGCGAACTTGGCATTGTGAGTCTAAAACCGCCATAGGATCATCGTCAGCCCCCATTTTACAAGTGCAAGATGGGTGATACGCACTTTCGACGTTTTGCTTCACCCATTCATCGATAGCTTGATCACTGGTGATGTGCTCGCCAGGCTGAATTTCATGGCCTCTATATTTATCCATCGCAGGTTGGCCTAAAATTTCACGTGTTAGGCGTATACAATCTCGCCAATCTTGGCGGTCTTGCTCGGTAGAAATATAGTTAAATTCAATCTTTGGTTTATCTTTAGGGTTGTCTGACGTAATCGTTATACGACCTCGGCTCTGTGGCTTATTTGGACCAACATGAACCTGAAAACCATGCCCATCAAAAGCAACTTGACCGTCGTAGCGCATAGCGGCTGGTAAAAAATGGTATTGGATATTGGGCCATTTGAGACCTTTACGCGAGCGGATAAACGCGCATGACTCAAAATGATTCGTCGCACCTAAGCCTTTGCGCGTCAAGATCCACTCAGCACCAATCATACCCTTGCTGATTAATCCAAGTTTACTGTTAAGCGTAATAGGTTGGTTACATCGGTACTGAAAATAGACTTCAAGGTGATCCTGAAGGTTCTCACCAACACCAGGTAAATCATGCTCAACCTTTACCCCTGCTTTTTTAAGCACGGCCGCTGGGCCTATGCCTGAGTGTTGCAAAAGCTGAACAGAACCGACTGAACCTGAACTAAGTATGACTTCTTTATTCGCAAAGTATTGCAAGGTCTTACCCCTGCGTTCAAGCTCAACACCTATCGCCTTTTTATTTTCTAGCAATACCTTATGTACCTGAACACCTTCTAATAGCGTCAAATTAGAGCGCTTCAAAGCACGCCTTAAGTAGGCATTAGAGGTTGACGACCTCACTCCATTATCAACCGTCATATGCATAGTGCCAAAGCCTTCTTGCTGATAACCGTTATAATCTGAAGTGGTTGGGTAACCCGCATCTTCCCCCGCTTTAATAAACGCTTCATACAATGGGTTGAGCGTCATGTTGTTACCACTGCATGTTCCTAATGGGCCCATGCCTCCTCGGTAGTCATCTTCGCCTCCTAGCCATGTTTCTGCACGCCTGAAATAAGGTAAGCAAGATTGGTAATTCCAACCTTTTGCGCCATGTTCTTCCCATTGATCGAAATCACACGCATGGCCTCTCACATACACCATACCGTTAATAGAAGAGCTGCCACCCAGTACCTTTCCTCGCGGACAATGCAGTTTGCGGCCATCTAAGCTTTGTTCAGCAACCGTTTCAAACTGCCACGCATACTTTTCCGTATTCATCGGATACGACAACGCCGTTGGCATTTGGATAAAAATGCTTTTATCACTACCGCCCGCTTCCAAAAGTAATACCTGATGTTGACCACTTTCTGAAAGTCTATCTGCTAACACACACCCAGCCGAGCCCGCGCCAATGATGATATAATCGTAGCTCTGTTTCATAATTACCTCTCAGATAGCACTTAACTAGGCGTAGGGACTTTCATAAGGACCAAGTTCGACCAATATGCTTTTAGTCTGAGTATAATGGCGCAAGGTTTCTGGTCCATTCTCTCGGCCAAGACCCGAATGTTTGTATCCGCCGACTGGCATTTGAGCCGGTGAGTCTCCCCAAGTATTAACCCAACAGATCCCAGCGTCTAACTGGTGAATAACTCTATGCGCTTTGGCCAAATCTTGGGTAAATACACCGGCGGCTAAGCCATAGTCAGTGTCGTTCGCTCTTTGAATAACGTCTTGCTCTTCTGAAAACTTAAGTACTGACATCACAGGGCCAAAGATTTCATTTTTGACATGTGGCATATCATCTAAGCAATCAAAAAAGACCGTAGGGGCGACAAAATTACCTTTCGCTAAGCCATTGTCTGTAACTTGATATCCACCAGTCAGAAGCTTGGCACCACTTTGCTTGGCAATCTCGATTGCCTCTAAAACTTTATCTAGATGCTGCCGAGAGATTAACGAACCAACTTGAGTATCCATATCCATAGGATCGCCAACAATAAGCTTCTCCGCTCTTTGCTTTAACTGACTCAAGAAAGCGTCATACAGCGATTCATGGACATAAACTCTTGTTCCATGGGTACACACTTCACCTTGAGTATAAAAGTTAGCCACCATGGCAGCGGATACCGCATCATCCAATTTTGCATCGTCAAAAATAACCATGGGTGATTTACCGCCAAGTTCCATGGTCACTTGCTTAAGTGTCGCGGCACTATCAGCCATAACGGCCTTACCCGTACTTGATTCACCAGTAAATGATACTTTGGCAATGTCTGGATGAGCTGTAAGCATTTGTCCAACTCGATAATCACCTTGCACCACATTAAATACACCATCGGGTAGCCCTGCTTGAGTATAAATTTCTGCAAGCTTTAGCACTGAAAGTGGCGTTTCCTCAGATGGCTTAAAAATCATCGCATTACCCGCCGCCAAAGCAGGTGCTGATTTCCACATCGCAATTTGAATTGGATAGTTCCAAGCACCAATACCTGCGCATACCCCTAATGGCTCACGTCGGGTATAGAAAAATTGGCTTTCACTCAAAGGCTGTTGCTCACCCTGCATACCAACGGCAAGTCCGGCGTAATACTCAATCACATCCGTACCTGTCATAATATCAACCTCAATCGCTTCTTGCAGAGGCTTTCCCGTATCGGCAACTTCCAATGCAGCTAACTCATCATTACGCTGACGCAGAATATCAACCGCCTTTAGCAAAATTCTGCTGCGTTCAACTGGCGCCATCGCCGACCATACTTGAAAGCCTTTTTTTGCCGACTCAATAGCCGAGTGTAAGTCGTCGACATTTGTTTGACCTATTTCGGCTAATGGCTCTCCATTTGCAGGGTTATTGGTGATAAAGGTTTCACCTGATGTCGCATCACATGCCTGTCCATCGATATATTGAGATTTCATTTCTATTTACACTTTTCGTTATTTTCTTGAGTAAAGATTCAGTTGGTTATCTAAATAATCATTAATAATTAGCCGAGCTCTCCTGGCATCAATACCGCACGGATTTAGTGTTCCTCTCAGCCAAATACCATCAATAAGAGCCGCAATACCATGAGCAACAATCTCTGCCTGTTCATTTTCAAACAAGGCTTTCAACTCAGCTTTAAGATGAGATAGCAAACGCTTTTCGTTGACTCGCTGAAGCCGTTTAAGCTGAGGGTTATGGATGGAGTAACACCAAAAAGCCAACCAAGTTTTTGCCACTTTGTTCTCAGCCTGATAACCAACGAAATTGCCATCAATAATGGCATTAATTCTTTGGTGATGTTCATTTTTAGGTAATTGACTAAGACGTGATTTCACCGTGTAAGAAAGCTGACGTAGCACTTCTCTCATCGTCTCTTGCAGTAAGCCTTGTTTACCCCCGAAGTAGTGATTAATAATGCCCGTCGATACACCCGCTTCCTTACTAATTAAAGCAACACTTGCAGCGTGTAAGCCCACTCTATCTATCACAGACATGGTCGCATTCACCAACTGAGGCTTTCTAATATCAGGCATCCCTACCTTCGGCATTAACCATCTTCCTTTTTTAATTGAACGTTCAATTAAAAATAACATGCCAGAAAATTAGTTAGTGTTCAAATTAATTTTTACAAAATGACACATGGGTCCATTCGCAGTTCATATACATCTTGGGGTAAAACATATCTTTACAATTACAATTTCTTGTAAATTATTTAAAAATACTTGATATTTGGGTAAATAATAGTGAAGATATGAGCTAATTACAGATTAACACTTTAAACATCCTGTTTGGCACACCAAAAAATAATAATTAGAACACTAACG
Organism: Vibrio pectenicida; assembly: GCA_024347015.1. Classification (GTDB taxonomy): domain Bacteria; phylum Pseudomonadota; class Gammaproteobacteria; order Enterobacterales; family Vibrionaceae; genus Vibrio; species Vibrio pectenicida. Next base: position 1,124,275 of record AP024890.1, read on the forward strand.
ATAGTGTCATTTTCATATGAATTTTGAATTTTCAGATCCTGCAAACCAAAGCAATATACTCACAGCTTATGGCCTGATTTTTATGCCAATTTCAGTCGATGATGCTAAGGATTTATTTAATGCTGTCAGTACTAAAGCCTTTCATCCCGATTTAGTACTTTCAAAAATTGATACGCTAGACAAAGCGAAGCAATGGTGCACAGAGCGATCTAAAAATTGGCAAACGAATGAATGTTTTGTCTGGACATGGCTATGCCACAACTATGTGCCGAGAAGTACTCAGATACACCATAGATATCGGTTACAAAGGTAATGTTTGGGCAGGCGTCCACGCTTGGAATAAAGGCAGTATCGCTGTACTATCTAAGCTTGGGTTTAAGCAGGTGGAACGCCAGAATGACCTAATAAAGGAGTTCCATCTGCAAATTAAATCACTGTGAAGTCATAGCCAGTTAGTTCCTCCAAATCATTTCAACAAATTCTGGGTGATCAACAAAAGGGTTGCGGTTGTTCTGAAATTGATAAACCGCGTCATTTCGATCTCGCTCTTTTTGATTAACGGGATCACTGACATGCCAACGCTTAAACATCTCCAGAGCCCAAGGTTCAAAAACCGAATCCTGAGTACCATTTAACACCGCATCTGAGCTACTTGTATTGCCTTCCCAATGAGCAATTTCGTGTTCATAACGCGTCGCCATATAGAAGTATACTCGAGCTAAATCACCTTTGAATTCGTCAATCGGTTCAAACACAACCCCAGAGTAATTCAAGTCACTCGCAGCAGAGCCAAGTTTAGAGCCATTAGACGATTGATAGCTAGATACATCGACTTCACCAAATGGCCAATTTCCTCGTTTGGAGTTCACATAGCCATCAGATGCAAACAGATGATGGCCGTCTGAGTTCATCGGAGCAACTTTACCGCCAAACCAACTTTTAGGAAAAGAGTGCTCACGATTATAACAATCACCCTCACGACGGTATTGACCGCATTGATCAACCCTAGCCACATAATTTATCGAATCTGGTCCTGATACATTCTCAGAATAGATATCGAGGATACTGCCATCATTCTCGTAATAACGGTCTATATCTGTTGATTTCACCAAACTCCATACCGCAGAATAACCTTGAGGCTGATGATTTTTAATGATGTTATGTAATGCAGTTTTAAGCTCGTAACCAGATTTACCCTGCGCAGATTGATAATAGCCTTTGCGATTATCGTTTCTTTCCCCTAAAGCAAAGCCATGTTCAACAGAGCCAGAAAATGCACCACCAGAAGCTAATATCTTCCTGTCAGAACGTAGACTGTAAGAACCTTCTCCAAATTGGCAGCACATACCATCACTCTCTGAGTCAAAAACTTCCAGTGAGTAATACCCAGGCTCGAAGCACATTATCTTTTGGTAGCGTTGGTTGTTGTCGTAACCTGAGCCAGTAAATAGGTTATCGCCTTGGCTATTTTTAATTCTCCAGCTTGTTTCTGAGCCATAATCATCGGTAACAAGATCAAGAGCCACATTGTGATGCGGACAAATTTCGGTAGATTGCTTCGTGGATTTATCAACTGATTGCAATGCCAAGGGTGAAGTACTGACGTTAGCAAAAACACAACAGGGAAATAGAAATAACAGACAAATACATTTTTTAAACGGTGAGATCACTATGCTTCCTTTTGAGTTAACAAGCTTGCAACATAACTTACGTGATAGCCGTCCAATGACAAATACATAGTTTATAAATATAAGTGATAGAACAACTTATTAATTAGAAACTTTTACCTACATCGCAACTTATTTACTTTTCACAGCGGTTCATCACCGACCGAAGCGCAAAGAACCTTTTATATTATTGATTGAGCCAGTCATGAACTAGGGATACAAAATATGGATGGATCAAATAACCTATAGACGCATGAGGGTTAGAGCGCCCTTCTCTAACAGCAAGGTTATAGATATGAAAATCAGCGATAGGTACGCTGAGCAAACCTAATTTAGACATCTCTGCATAATCGTTACTTACTTGGCTGTCATGTGAAATGAAGTCATCCTCTGCTGCAAAGTTGCACCATCTTTCAATATTAGTTGGGTATTTCTTAAACCCTCTGTTCTGGCTTCCTTTAAGGTATTGTTTGATATTTTCATCCGCCAGAGGCGATCCCAAAGTAGCAAAAAGACTCACTTTTTTGTGCGAGCCATAGACACGCCGATATTCGCCGTAATGTGAAAGCTTCCATAAATTATCAAAGCAAATCATAGAGCCTAAACTATGCCCGACAAGCATAATCTCATCCCCACTGTCTAAAGCTTGTTTTAGCACTGGCATTAAGCGACTTCTGACATCACTGCCGTAGTAGGAATCACAATTCCAATAGTGAGCCATATCTGGAGCGACAAGTTTAATTAAAGACGTGGCGATGCCTAACTTACCAAGTGGTGCGGAAAACAAATCAGCTAGTGCTTCTTTGAAAAAACCGGCTTGAGTTAAATCCTGATAAGAAGCCTTAGTAAACTGATGCTTAGAGTAACTTTTAAGCTTTTCTAGTGATTCATTACGTATCGCGGCATGTTCAATCGGCTGTTGTAAAAAATCATTGGATAGGTCACCGTAATAAACAAAGTCTTTATTGACCGATTGAAACTGCTCCATTGCCTTGAAGCCAAAATCCCTGAATAAGCCATGATTAATCGCTTCATACCAAAGTTGCTGTAAGTCCTCTTTAGATGGTTTTTGCGCACGGCCATGTATGAAAATTATTCTTTTTGCCATCAATTTACATCCTGTAATATTGAGTTTTAAACGTGTTACTAAAAATAGAGTTTCTATATGTTTCCATGCTTGTGACTAAGCGCGGCAATTGCCTCGATTTCTATTTTTAAATCAGGGTGAATTAATGCGGACACTTCGGCTAATGAGCAAGCGGGTAGGTGCCCTTGGTAAAACTCAAACAGATGCTCTCGAATTAACGATAACAAGGTTATGTCCGTAACAAATATGGTCAATTTTATTAGATCAGACCTTGAACAATCTTCATGATCAAGCACTTGCGATATCTGAGACAAAATTTCCATCGCTTACTCAGTTACCCCTCCACACTGAGCATCTGTACCAAATGCTGTCAGTCCGGAAATATACAGAGTCTGATTGTGCTTTGTCGCATGCACATACGGGCTTGCGATTGCAGGTAAGAAATCATAACTGCATTTTTTAATCAAATTTATTGCTCTACTGGCTTAAAATTTTTTGTCATGCCTTGGCAAGACGGTGAGACCAACCTGTAGCCCAATTTTTCATAGAACTCAGGCTCATCAGCAATCATTGACACATACGAACCTTCAAGTGCTACTGAAGCCAAATAACCATCAATACATTCCATTACTTTTCTTCCAAGCCCATTGCCTTGATAAGCCGGGTCAACTGCCACATCGACGACTTCAAAATTACAAGCCCCATCGCCCACGACTCGTCCCATTGCAACAAGTAACTGACCATCTCGGATTGAAACGGCATACAAGCTATTTGGTAAAGCAATAGTGGCGGCCTTAAGAGACTTTGCTGATAATCCAGCTTTTACACGTAGTTCGCAGAACTCTCTAGGACTTGGCGTAATTTCTTTATAGTTCAATTCCATACGATTTACCCTTTCTAAAATAAGCAAAAAGGATACACCAAGAAACTGTATAAAAAAACAGTTACCATTACGCTTTATAACATTATGAATTTGTTAAATATATTGCAATAAATACACAACTAGTAGAATATATACGTTAGTATGCCATCAGGCAACATCTTAAAATTACCTTTGATTGCCCAACCTTGCTCAAATTCATCACCAAAGCTCGTCAAAAGCTCAATAGTAAAACGTCCAGATGCAACATCCATACTGCTAACTCTCGCTTCATCAAAACCAAAGAATGTTTTAACATGCGGATAGAGTGCTTTATAAAAACTCTCTTTTGCAGAAAAGATCAAGGTTACACCTTGTTCAAATGAAATCGAGCACTGTGAAAGCAACTGTTTTTCATATTTATCGAGGATCTGCCCAGAAAGTTCATCAGCTAACTGAGCATTGATCCAATGTTCAAAATCAATACCAAGAAATTGATGATATTTCTGCTGAGCCAATGCCGCTGCCGCAAATCTATCTGAATGTGTTATTGAACCAATCAAGCCTTTTGGCCAAATAGGAGAGCGGTCTTTATGTGTACCAATTTGCGGCTTAGTTCCATTAATTCGTTCTATTGCCTGTCGAGCAACAATACGTCCTGCAAGATATTCAGCGCATCGCTTATTAACCGCACTTTGCAAGCTCTGCGGCATATCAACTCCGTAATGTTGAAACAGACTTTGACTATATGAACTCACATCAAAAACACTATATTTGAATTCAATCGTGTCCGGCAGCTCTAATAAGCAGGTTTTGGATAGAATTAGAAAATCTTGTTTATTCAAATTTATTTACTTTTCAACTATTCATTCAAAAGAGCTTAACTTAAAAGCTAAGCTCTATTAATTCGTTATGCAGCTGTAGATTTTAACACTTAATACATTTGTTTGAATACCTGTTCAACTCTATCCAAACCTCGAAACAGTGTCTCTCTTTCTATTGTCAGAGGAGGCAAGAATTTTAAGACACTATCATTGGCACCACAGCACTCTAACAACAATTTGTCCTCAAACAACTGCTTAGACACAAATTTTGCAACATTTTTTTCTGGGATTTCAAGTCCCCAAACCATACCACGACCTCGAGCAGACATATTTAAGCCGGGAAATGCTTTTACCCATTGGTGTAATCGCCCCCCGATAACCTGCCCTTTATTCTCGACTTCATTTGAAAAATCAGTAGTTTTCCAATAGCTAAGTAACTGAGTAGCAGCAATAAAGGCTAAGTTATTACCTCGAAATGTTCCAGTATGTTCACCCGGTAGCCATTGATCCCACTCAGGCTTTATCAAATTCAAAGCTAATGGTAGTCCACCACCAATAGACTTAGACATACACACTATATCCGGTGTGAGGTTAGCAAATTCGAAGCTAAAGAACTTACCTGTACGCCCATTTCCTACTTGAATTTCATCCACTATCAATAGAATTTCGTGTTGATGGCAAATATCAGCAATTTGAGTTAGCCACTGCTTGGAAGCTGGGTAAATCCCTCCTTCCCCTTGTACCGTTTCTAAAATAATGGCTGCTGGCAAGGCAACACCACTACTATTATCTTCAATCAGCTGTTTTAGGTATGAGGCGGTATCAGCACCTTCACCAAAGTATTGATCAAAAGGTGCATGATAAACATCACTCCTGCCTCCATAGGTAGAGTGGTGATAATAGTCATTACCTGTTAGTGCAAGGGCTCCTGCCGTTAAGCCATGGTAACCACGAGTAAAGGCGATAACATTTCTTCTGCCTGTCACTCTTCGTGCCAATTTAACAGCAGCTTCCACTGCGTTCGTTCCTGTAGGCCCTGTAAACTGAATTTTATATTCCAAATCCCTTGGTTGCAGAATTACACTATTAAATTGTTTAATGAATTCTTTTTTTGCCAATGTCGCTTTATCCAAGCTATGCAATATCCCTTTCCTATTAAGATAGGATGATATAGCTTCTAGCATAAGATCAGGATTGTGGCCATAATTTAATGTCCCTGCTCCAGAAAAGAAATCTATATATTCATTCCCTGCTTCATCCCATATATATGCATTGTCTGCGGTATCAAATACAGCAGGGAAAGATCGAATATAACTTCTTACTTCTGATTCTAAACTTTCAAAGACGTTCATTGTATTCCCTTTCAACTAAATTATTATTTTGATTTTTTATAAAACACTATTACACTGAATATTATTATTAATCCGCATAATCCATATAAAAAAACAATACCTCTCCCTGGGCCAGTACCAATTATTTCTCCTATATTATTTGTAAGTAAACCATCCTGATTAAACATGGGTTCAAAAATAAAATCTGCTAGTGGTCCTGCAATTAAGAATGCCAATGGCAATGACATCTGAGTCACTAATGTTTGCACACTTAGTACTCGACCTTGCAATTCACTCGGGACAGATGTTTGCCAAATAACTTGATTGACACTTTCTACCATCACAAATAGCAAGGTCATCATCATTGCAATACCTACTAAAAGCCATATAGTAATTTTTTGATTAACAAATATAAATAATGAGCTTATGAGTACAATACCAATTAAATATAATACCCAGCATAGCAGTTTATTTTTGTCTCTAATATCACTAAGGAACATTAATGTAAATGATCCCACCAATGTCCCTACCCCTGCGGCTGTTAGTACAGTGCCCAGCTCTACAACCGTCGAGAAGCTCAGTACCAGAGGGGTCAGTAATACATGAACAATACCAATACTGAAGTTAACCATACCCATAAATGTTAACAATAATAATAAATACTTATGACCTGTTAAGTATTTAAATCCAAATCTGACTTGCTCTATTATACTGATTGCTTCTCCTTCAATATTACCACTGCGGCCATCGTTTCTATTTATTCCTCTAACAATAAAAGAAAGAATAAAAATAGCACTTAAAAAGCTAGCGATATCAAAGATAAACACGCCTTTTAGACCAATAGTTACCAAGAATAAAGCAGCAAGAGCTGGAACACTCAGTTCTACCATTCCCAATCCACCTTGAGAAAAGCCTTGATATTTTATTAATTTATCTTGTTTTACAAGTACAGGTACCAAAACCATAAAGCTCTGACTAATAAAACTATTAAAAATTGAACCTATACTGACAAAAACCAATATCCATTCAAAAGATAGCACCTTATTAGCATACAAGGTCATCATAATTAGCGTGCAAAGTCCTGCCCCAATATGACCAATAATCATTATTGTTCCCCTTGGATACCGATCAAGAAATGTACCTACCAAGGGCGTAAATAATAATTGGGGAGCCAAAGCTGCGAAACCAATCACGCCATAGGCTGTTGCAGAATTGGTTTGCTTGTACACCCATTGACCCAAAGCAAAGTCAGTCATTAACGTACCTAGCAAGGATATCAGTGTGGCAGCAAGCATCATAAAATAAGTGGCATTGCCAAATTTACTATCCTGACTTTCTAAAGTTGTATTTGTTGGCTGAGACATATATGTATTCCAAACGAGATAAATTCCCCCCACCATTTAAGCGGGGGGAACTATCAAATGACGACTAAGCTTCAGAGACAGCAATAAGAGACAACAAATAATCTGCAATACCTGCAACATTATTTGCTTGCAACATGGAGTTATGTTCTCCAGCCACTATCGTACTGTGAATGTCCCGTGTAGAGTACAGTGAATTCGCACCTAGTATCTCTTGTATATATGGCATCGTTTCTTCACAGCACAGCAGGTGGAGATCACCGACACATTGGCCAGAAGGGGTATAGCTACGATTCATCATTTCTTGCTGCTTATAAACCTGCCAAAATCCATCAATCGAAAAGCCGCCTTGATGGCAAAACCCCTGTATTGCCAACTCATGTGCAATAAAGTCAGATACCTCATCTATATCAAATGCCTCAGAGTATGGCGAAATAGGCAGATCTAGACCTAGCCAGTTCGATATACCAGTTATAAAAGACATTTTTATTTCCATTTCGCTCGGAACAGCACTGCCATCTTCAAAGTTCTGGTCAGTTAAAATAGTATCGAGAAAAATGAGTTTGACTGTTTTGTCCCCAGCTTCTAATTTACGCATAACCTCAAAAGCTACTCGTCCTCCAAAAGAGTGACCTACTAGATAGATCGGCTCTCGAGGCTGGTTATCTTTGATCTCTTGCACATACCTAGTCACCATTTCCTCGAAATGGTGACTAGGTTCACTATGGCCAAACATTCCTGGAGCATCAAACGCGTGTATGTTCACTTTCCCCCTTAAAATGTTTGCCAATGGAGCGTAAGCCATCGACATACCCGCTAAACCAGGAAAACAATAGATGTCATACTCAGCACCTTCGCTAAATGATACTATGCTCTCTGAAACCACATTGGGCTCAAAATTACATATTTTATCTGCAATACAAACCGCTAGGTCCGATAAAACTGGCGTAGAGAAAACCTCTTTTACTGACAATTTAATAGCGAATTTTTCCTGCACTTTGTTGATCATCGACATAATCAATAATGACTGCCCACCAATCTCAAAGAATTGCGCATTACGGCTTATAGGTGCTAAAGGTTTCACTAACTGCTGCCAAATAGCAGCTAACTTCAGCTCGATATCACCAACTGGTTGTTCATAGTTAACTTGAGCAATATCAAGCTCTCTTTTCATCAGCGATTTACGGTCAACTTTACCATTTGGAGTTAGAGGCATGGCTTGGATTTCGACAATAGTAGAAGGCACCATATAGTGAGGTAAGTTAGTTCGAAGGTCGTGATAAATACCTTGTCTTATTGCTTTCCATTGTTGCTGGCCTTCTAAATAATCAGACTGGTTGATTACCACGTAACTTATCAAACTCAGTTCATTCTCACTGCTAGCTGTTTGTACACAAGTCACCGCTTCACTAACCCAAGAGTTTTTCAGAAGCTGAGACTCTATTTCTCCCAATTCAACTCTAAATCCACGAATTTTCACCTGTGTATCCAAACGGCCCATATAACCAAGAGAGTGATTGTTTAACCAACGAACTTGATCGCCTGTTCGGTACAAACGACGCTTTTTACCTCCAATATCGAGACTGACGAAGGACTCTTTAGTAAGTTCAGGTCGGTTTAAATACTCACGAGCAAGCCCCAAACCACCAATATACAGCTCGCCACCAATACCTTGAGGAACAGGCTGCATGTGCTGATTCAACACATAAAACTGCGTATTGGCGATAGGGCCGCCGATCACACCCAAAACGTCAGACTTTTGCACTTGTTTGACGCCAGACCACACACTGGTTTCTGTTGGTCCATACATATCAAAAAGCTGATGCTGATCGGTCACTAATAGGCCTGTTTTTACCGCCATATTCATCGCTTCACCACCACACAACATCTTTAGTTTCGTGCTAGGCTGCCATCCATTATTGAGTAACATTTGCCATGTTGCAGGTGTCGCCTGCATCATAGTAATACTTTCATGCTGGATAAGGTCTGCCAACATTTCTGCATCCATAGTCGCTTCTGTACTTGCAATAACAACTTGTGATCCAGAAATTAATGGTAAAAATAGCTCCAGAGTATGAATGTCAAAAGACATAGAGGTCACTGCGAGCTGATTATCTGCTTGCTTTATTCCGGGCATACCTTGCATTGAAAATAAAAAGTTCAGCAAAGAACCGTGCTCAATGGCAATCCCTTTCGGCTTACCTGTCGAACCGGATGTGTAGATAACATACGCTAGCTGATTTCGACTTATCTCAGGTAATACTTGAGTCGCTTCAATACCAGATGATTCAGAATCCAAACAGAGTTTCGAGGTCGAGATAACCAACTGCTCTGATAGACTCTGCACCGTCACAATTAAACTAGGCTGAGCATCTTCAACCATATACTGAATACGATCATGGGGGTAACGAGGATCTAGTGGCACATATCCACACCCAGCTTTGCTTATCGCCATCATAGAGATCAGCATTTCCAAAGACCGATCTAGATAGATTCCCACGAGCTGTTCAGGCAACACTCCCCGCGCTACGATACGTTTTGCTAACCTATCAGAGGCTTGGCTCAATTCTAAATATGACAGACACTGATCACCAAATCGAGCTGCAATTTGGCTCGGATGTTTGAGCACTTGTTCCTCAAATAACGACAAGTAACTACTTACCTCTGGGAGTACGGTTTGGGTATTATTGCAATCAAACAACCAGTTCTGGCATTCCGCTTTGCTAAGTAATGGTAATGTATAAATATTGCTTGCCGGTGAAGCCAACATTTCGTGAAGCAAGGTTGTAAATGTTTTGTTGAACCTTTCGATGGTCGACTTTTCAAACAAATCACTACAAAATTCCCAAGCTAAGAAAATGTCTTGCTCTCTTTCAATAACATGTAGCGTCAGATCAAACTTAGAAACAACGGAATGCTCATCGGTCAAGTCAAGTGTAGTAAATCGATTACGGCCACCTTGGGCTCTTTCCTCATCGGTTACAGAAAGCATAATTTGAAATATAGGGTGGTGACTTAGGTTACGTTCAGGCTGTAAGTTATCGACAATTTTTTCAAAAGGTACTTGCTGATGATCATAAGCCTCCAATGCGGTTTGCTTGGATTGCTGAATCATGTCGTTAAAGGTCATAGTGTCATCAAGCCGACTTCTCAATGGTAGCGTATTGGCGAAAAATCCTATTAATGGAGAGAGCTCAGAATGTTCACGGTTGGCCACAGGAGTAGCAATCACAATATCTTGTTGATTACTCAAACGACTGACCAAAATACTTAATGCCGCATGAAACCCCATAAACACTGTCGAGCCATGTTGCTTGCATAATTTTTTAAACGCCGATGAAGTCCTATCATCTAGTTCAGATTTCAACAACTGGCCATTATAAGATTGCGATTTGGGCCTCACTCGGTCAAGTGGTAACGAATGAACCTGTGGGACTCCAGCTAGTTTGTGGCTCCAGTATGCAAGGTGCTCATCAAGTTGTGATTTTGCAATTGGTTGTTGCAACCAATTGGCATAATCACCATATTGTATTTCCAGAGTCAATATCTCTGGCTTATCTTCAGAATAATAGTGTTCAATTTCATAGTGCAACACCCCCAAAGACCAACCATCAGAAGCAATATGATGCATAGTCAATACAACAACACTCTTCACTTCACTCAAGTCGACCAAATGCGCTCTTAGCAAAATGTCACTTCTTAGGTCAAAAGGAGTATTTGCTTCATTGTAGGCTATCACCTTCAGTTGCCGTTGCTGAGATAAAAGATCTAAGTGGCGAATATCTGTATACTTTATCGCAAACGCCGTCGGAGATGCATTAACCTGCTGCCAAACTTGATCACCTTTATTGCAATAGCTAGAACGTAATATTTCATGGCGTTCAACAACTTTAATTAACGCACTGGCTAATCTTTGTGGATCAAGCTTTTCGTTAGTTTGTAGTGTATGGCAAATGTTGTAATAGGCGTTTGAGCCCTCCATTTGGTCAATAAACCACAATCTATGCTGCATGTGGGTAAGGGGTAATAAACCCTTGCGCTGACTTGGAGAAATCACAGTCTTTTCCTGCTCTAAATTAGTCTGTGATATTAATCTGGCAAAATCACTCAAAATTGGAGTCATAAAAAGCTGTTTGACAGACAATGACACATCAAACTCTTTCCTGACCAAAGCCAAGGTTTGAATTGCACGAAGTGATTGTCCACCGATATCAAAAAAGTTAGCAGTACGACTAATACTATCTTCTTTTACCTGTAGAACTTGACTCCAAATGCTGGCTAACTGACTCTCTTTCCCTGAGCGAGGAGCTGAATATTCTATTGTTTCAACTCTAAAATTTGGCTGGGGTAAAGCTTGTCGATTTACCTTTCCATTTGGCGTCAGTGGTAACGACTCAAGCACTATCACTTGACTGGGTATCATATGGACGGGGAGCACACCTGATAGATATTTTGTTAAGCTTTCGGTCAGTTTGTTCTCTTCAAACTTTGATTCTGTTGAGACCACATAGCTCACCAACTGTTTATCCCAGCTGTTTGCTCCCTCGATATCGACTGTAATTGACTCCGACACATTTTGATGTCTCTGCAACTGGGAATCAATTTCACCCAATTCAATTCTAAACCCTCGAATTTTTACTTGATGATCAAGTCGACCCAAATACTCGACTTCACCTTGGTGATTCCATTTAGCTAAATCTCCTGTCTTATATAATCGCGCATCATTTTGAGATGAAAATGGACTATCAACAAATCTCTCTTTAGTCAACTCAGGGCGATTTAGATACCCTCTTGCTACACCATCTCCAGCGATATAGAGCTCTCCTGCCACTCCAATCGGCGCGATTTGCAATTCGTTATTTAGTACATAGAGTTGAATATTATTGATAGGCTTTCCAATCGGAACGCTAATATAATCTGCATCAGCCTGACAAGCATGCCATGACACATCTATGGCAGCTTCTGTCGGTCCGTAAAGATTATGTAACTCAGCATGATGATGCCTTGTCCACTCTTTAGCTAGCTCTGACGGCAGGGCTTCTCCACTAGCAAACACACGCCTTAAATAGTTAGATTGGGTTTGGTACCGACCATCAAACATAAACATAGCCAACATCGGCGGTACAAAATGCAGTGTAGTAATTTGGCTCTGCTCAATGACATTCAGTAAGTAATCTACGTCTTTATGGCCTTCTGGCCTCGCTATCACAAGCTCTGCGCCTACTATTAAAGGCCAGAAAAACTCCCATACTGAAACATCAAAACTAAACGGAGTTTTTTGCAAGACTTTATCCGTTTCATCAAGGGTAAATTCTTGCTGCATCCATAGAATTCGGTTAACCAGGGCTTTGTGTTCATTCATCACACCTTTGGGCTTGCCCGTCGAGCCAGAGGTGTAAATGACATAAGCGAGGTTACTTGAAGTCAGTTCCGAACTTTTTGGGTTGGAAAAATGATATTCCGAATGAGAAAAATCGAACGTATCCACATTTATTTGTAAATGATCCGCTGAAACTCTATTTGTTGTCGCATCACTGGTCAGAATTACCTGAAGCTGTGCATCTTCAAGCATACTCTCAAGGCGCTCGGTTGGATAATCAGGATCTAAAGGCACATAAGCCCCTCCAGACTTCAAAATGGCTAATAGAGCAACCACCATCTCTAGAGAGCGATAACAACACAAACCGACTAATGTATCAGGCCCAACATTGGCCGATTGAAGGCTAGCAGCAAGCGCATTGGCTTTATTATTAAGCTCATTATATGTCAGAGAGTTACCCTCAAAGGTCAATGCGATACAATTTGGGCTTCTACCAACTTGTTGCTCGAATAGAGAATGAATGGTTTCAAACTCAGGGTAAGGCTTGGCAGTATCATTAAACTCTTCTTCCAATAGCGCCTTATCTTCATCAGGAACAATTTCATGTGACATAACACTTTGACTTGGCGATTGCACCAAATTAGACACCAAGGTAACAAAGGTCTCGTTTATTCTACTGATGGTCTCTGAGGTAAATAAAGATGACGCATACTCCCAACCAAGGCTTGCGCTGCCCTGCTCTTCTGCAACATGTAGAGTGAGATCAAACTTAGACGTATGATGCGTTTGATTTTGATCCAGTGGTACAAGGAACTGATTACTATTTGGTTTGGAATCACCGCTTGCGTATGTAAGCATGATCTGGAAAAGCGGAGAATGTGCCAAGCTACGCTCTGGTTGAATAAGCTCGACCAGCTGCTCAAATGGCATCTGTTGATGCTCATAGGCATCCAAGGCTTTTTTCTTCGACTGAGAAAGCAGTTCAAGATAGGTCGGACTTGCACTCAAATCACTACGAAAAACTAAAGTATTCGCAAAGAAGCCTATATTATCAACAATATCTAGATGCTCTCGGTTTGCGATTGGAGAGCCTATTACAATGTCACTTTCACCACTCAAACGCGCGATCAAAACCGAGAGTGCAGCATGAATTGCCATAAAGGGGGTAACGCCTTTAGAGTGGCAAAGTTGGGTTAGCTTATCAAAATCCTCCGCCGGGAGCTGCCCAACGAATAATCCTCCATCAAATTTTTGTTGGTGGGGACGAGAGTAATCTAGGGGTAGTCGGTGAACAATAGGTAACGAGTGCAACTCTTGTTGCCAGTATGAACGAAGCCTTTCAATATTCTCACCAGTAAGCCACTGCTTCTGCCAAACAGCATAATCACCATATTGCAATGGTAAAGGCATTAGGTTATGACTTTGGCCTTGCTGCAAGGCGTTATAGATGGCAGAGAAGTCTTCCATCAAAACATCAAGCGACCAGCCATCAGCAGCAATGTGGTGTAATGTAAGAAGTAATACGCTGCTCTTGTCTTGCTCGATAATGAGCCGCCCTCTGAGCATTAAATCTTCACCCAAATTGAACGCCAACTGGGCTTCTTGAGCAAACGACTGTGATATGAATTTTTCTTGTGATTCCGTATCCTGACCACGAAGATCATCAATGCACAGTGGAAAAGTAGTGATTTTTTTCCCTACCTTCTGAACAGATCCCCCTTCCAACAGCTCGAAACGCGTACGCAAAATCTCATGGCGATTGATGATTTCGATGAAGGTTTTATTAAGCACATTATGGTCAACAACATCATTCCAACGAAACGCCAGAGGCATATTATAATGGCTGCTGTCTCCTTCCAACTGATCGATAATCCAAAGCATTTGCTGCATATCTGTGAGCGGTAAAGGCTGGCTTCGGTCAACTGGCAGACATTGATAATTGGACTCAAGTGGTACGTTCGCTTTATTCTCAATATACTTTGCCAAATCTTTTAACTTAGGGGAAATGAAAACATCTTTCATTGAAATATCGAGACTGAATACCGCTTTTATGCCGTTCAATAGCTGAATCGCTTTAAGAGACTGTCCACCGACTTCAAAGAAATTCGCATCACGACTGATGGTCGACGCATCCAGTTTGAGCACCTCTGACCAAAGCTGACACAAACTCACTTCCACCTTACCTTCCGGCGCTTGGTAATTCCCTCCCATACTCAACGCGGTAGGTTCAGGAAGCCCCTTACGATTTATCTTTCCATTCGGCGTCAGTGGCATCGAGTCTAGTACTTGGATAATGGATGGCACCATATAGTGTGGCAACTGCCCCTTCAGATGCTCATATAACAGGCCTTGCGCTTCATCTACTCGCTCAAGCCATTCTGAATTCATGACAGCGTAAGTCACCAATTGGCTCTCACCATTCTCACTGCCTTGACGAACCACACTCACAACTTGATTCACACTATTATGGCTTTGCGCCGCCGCATCAACTGCCCCCAGCTCAACCCTAAATCCGCGAAGCTTAACTTGATGGTCGGTCCGACCTAAGTATTCCAGCTCACCATCTGCCAACCTGCGCACTCGGTCTCCCGCTCGGTACATGCGTTCATCTGGAAAAAATGGGTTAGCCACAAACGCCGCATCCGTTAAATCATCACGATGCAAGTAGGCACGCGCTAACCCTTCACCCGCAATATACAGCTCACCCGCAACACCTGTTGGCACCAGTTGATGCTGCTCATTGAGCACATAAAACTGAGTATTGCCAATCGGGTGACCTAAGGTGATGGTCGAGCCTTTTTCAATCCTTTTAACCGATGACCATACCGTTGTTTCGGTTGGACCATACACGTTCCAAAGCTCAATAACGCCATGGCTGAGTAACGATGACTTCAGACTCTCTGGCATGGCTTCACCACCGCATATGGCGCGCAGAGGCTGAACTGGTTGCCAGTTGTCATTGACCAACATCTGCCATGTCGAGGGCGTTGCCTGCATCACACTCACTTGATGCTCGCTCAGCAAACCTGCTAACTGGGAAGGATTCAGTGCATCATCACTCGATGCCACCACCACATGCCCGCCCAGAACCAAGGGCAAGTAAAGCTCTAACACATGGATATCAAACGACATCGAGGTCACTGCGAGTAAAGTATCCTCTGCGCTCAGACCGGGCTTTTTCGCCATCGACCACAAAAAGTTCACTACCGATTGATGCTCAACCGCAATGCCTTTAGGCTCACCAGTAGAACCTGATGTGTAAATAACATACGCCAAATCGCGAGAAGTCGCACTGTCACGAACAACCAGCTCACTCTCCCCCTTCGCCCATTGGTGATGCTCAACCACCAATACCGCCTCCGAGTAGGACGTCATCGCTTGCTCAGATTCCTTATCACACAGAACCAAACTTGGTTGACTGTGCGCTAACATCCCTTGTATACGCTCTTGTGGATAGTTGGGGTCTAAAGGCACATACGCGCCGCCTGATTTCAATACTGCAAGCAAAGACACCAGCATCGACATCGAGCGATGAAGATGAACGCCAACCAAATTATCGCTGCCAATACCCCGAGATTGAAGCTCATGCGCTAACGCATTGGCTCGCTTATTCAATTCGCGATAGCTTAATGTTTCCCCATCAAAAGTGGCCGCAGACGCATCAGGTGTCAGCAAGGCTTGTGCTTCAAACAAATCTGCGACTGACTTATCCCTTGGGTAATCTTGCTTGGTCTGGTTGTGCGCGTAGAGCTCCATCTCGCGTGCTTTTGAGTCAACCAATGGTACCGAGAACGCTGGACACTCAGGTTTTTCAGTCATGGCTTCAAGCAATAGCGTAAAACTATTTGCCAAGTTCTCAATGCTGGCACGGTTAAAGAGGTCTGTGCTGTATTCCCAACTTAAGCTGAGGCCAAATTCATTCTCTTCAACATTGAGTGATAAGTCGAACTTGGCATTATTCGACTTTATCTCTACATCACTAAAGCTCAACCCAGCAAGATCTAGATCACTAGATTGATTATTTTGTACTGCCAACATAACTTGGAACATTGGATGGTAGCTAATATCTCGAGCGGGATTGATTCGCTCAACTACCTTCTCAAAAGGGGTTTGCTGATGGTTAAATGCCTCAAGTGCAATACGCTTGCTTTGAGTAAGAATGTTAACGAAGCTCGCTTCATCATCATGCTGCTGACGTAGCACTAGCATATTAACGAAGAACCCAATCAAGTTTTCGACTTGCGTTTGATCGCGGTTTGCCGCTGTTGTGCCAATCACGATATCTTGTTCACCACTATAACGAGAAAGCAGGACACTTAAAGCGCCATACACACCCATAAAAAGGGTAGCATCATAATCATTGCATAAAGCTTTAAAAGACGACGCTAAGTTCATAGATATGCTAGTACTTACATTACCTCCCTTATAGCTCGGCAGACTAGGCCTTGCTCTATCAACTGGTAAATTATGTATACTCGGCATGTCAGAAAGTTGGTGTTGCCAATAGGTAAGCTGGCGCTCCAGAACCTCCCCACTTAAGTATTCGTGTTGCCACTGAGCATAATCTAGATATTGAACATCGATGGGTTTTAGTGTGTCTTCAACACCCATAGCAGCCTGCCGATAAAGTTGATTAAGTTCCTCAGTGAGCACCCCCATCGACCAACCATCTGCGGCAATATGGTGAACCAGTATCAATAGCACGGTATTTTCTTCATCCAACTGCCACAAATGACAACGTAGTGAAGTATCTCGCTCCAAGTCAAAAACATATTCCGTTCGTAATTCAAGCTCTGCGCTTATTGTCGAAATAGCCGTTTTTATGCCTTGTTCATTAATAACCTTTGTAAGCTTTTGCTTACGATCCATCACTTCAAAACAGAACTCTACCGGCATAGGCTTAACAACTTGCTGAGCATCGTCACCCTGTTTTACATACTGAGTTCGTAAAACGCTGTGTCGATCGATAATTTGTATAAATGCAGATTTCAGCGCTGCAAGATCGAGTTTTCCCTGAATATGCAGCGCAGAGGGAATATTATAGTGAGCACTCCCCCCTTCCAACTGATCAAGTAACCACAGTCTCTGTTGAGAAAAAGAGAGTTTCCCCTTGGTTCGCCTCTTATCTGGAGCAGCAATTTTACTGGCTTGTATCTGAGCCAACTTTTGTTGTTTTTTCTTGGCAAGAAGCTTTTCTACCAACGCACGTTTTTCAGGAGATAAGTTATCAAGTTTATTATTATTTTGAGTAGTCATACTCTTTCAGTCCATTGTTTTAGAGTAGAGAAAGCCCTACTCATATAGAGCTTTCTCATTATCTATTAGGGGTATTTAAGCAAACTTAGTGGTATTATGTTTAATCAATGAGTGATTCCAAATCATCGATATCAAGAGACTCCAAGTCTTCAATATCAAGATCCTCAACTTGTTTTAGAATGTCATCGAGCATACTCGATTCTTCTAATTCTCTATGTTGATCAATCATGTGTGCGATGCCTTGGATTGTTGGAGATGCAAACAGTGATTCAATGGTAAGGTCAACACTAAATCTGTCTTTGATCAGAGCGTTCATTCGCATCAACAACAACGAGTTTCCTCCCACTTCTAGGAAGCTACGTGCTGCACTCATTATTGTGGTTGATTGCAGCAACTCACACCAAAGCTTGGATACCATATGTTCCGTGTCCGTTTCGGGTGCGACAAAATCACTATCGACCAACATTTTAGGTTCTGGTAGCGCACGGCGATCAACCTTACCATTGGCGTTAAGAGGGAATTGATCCATCAATACAATATGATCTGGCAGCATAAAACTTGGCAGGTTCTGAGAGAGTGTCGCCTTGATATGTTCTGGGCTAACATTCAGTTCGGCATGCCCTATCACATACGCGAGTAACTGTTTATCTCTCGATTGCCCTATCTGCCTTTCTTTGACCACCACCAGAGCAGTGTCAACCTCATCGATTGACATCAGCTGCGCTTCTATCTCACCCAGCTCTATACGATAGCCACGTACTTTGACTTGGCTGTCAGCTCGACCAACAAACATCAGGGTGCCATCGTCTTGCCAACGCACTAAATCTCCTGTGCGATAAAGACAGTTTGTACTTTTCACATTGATTGCATATGGATTTGAAATAAAGCGCTCGGAAGTCAGATCCTTCTGATTTAAATACCCTTTAGCAACGCCCTCTCCGCCTGTGTACAATTCGCCAATAGCGCCAATTGGTACTGGCTTTTGATTGCGATCTAACACATACACTGTGGTATTTGAGATGGGTTTTCCTATTGGAATAGGCTGAGTAACATCCAGCTCTCTTGGTATTGGATAACAAGTCGTAAAGGTCGTATTCTCTGTTGGTCCATAACCATTTATCACAGTCACATCAGCTTGCTGCTGATAAAAACGAGATACTGAATACGGATTAACCACATCACCTCCCGTCAGAAGGTATTTTAGGCTAGGTAAACTATGCTTGTTTATGGCGACAAATTGATCGAATAGACCCGATGTTAACCAAAGCATATTGACTTGATAGTTATCAATAACCTTACCTAGCTGTGTGGCATCAACCAAGGTCTCTGGGTAGACAACCAAAGTCCCACCATTTAGAAGAGGTCCCCAGATTTCTAACGTCGCAGCATCAAAAGTAACAGAGGCACACTGCAGCATAACCGTATCTTGGGTAAGTGGTAGCGCCGAATTATTTTTTACTAAGCGAATAACACCTTGTTGTGTCACTTCCACGCCTTTAGGCATACCCGTTGATCCCGAGGTATACATCACATAAGCCGATAAGTCTTTCGTATTGCATTGCGGGCGCTCTGGATTAGTCGATGATTCTTTAACCAACATTGACTGCAAAGGCTCGCTGTCAATATCAATTCTTGTACACTCACTGCTCGAAACCGCAACGCTCAAGTTATGCTGCGTAAGTAGATATTGTACTTGAGTATCTTGCAGGATATGAGCTTGACGCTCTGCAGGATAGTTCGAGTCAATCGGCACGTAGACACCATTAAGCTTGATTATCGCGAGCAGAGTGGTGATTAGATCGATACCAGAAGGTAGACAAACACCAACGAGTTGCTCTGACTGAATACCTTGAGAAGACAGGTAATTCGCCAAGCGGTTTGCTCTAATATTTAACTCATAGTAAGTGACCTTGCACTCCCCATGAACCAAAGCAAGTGATTCTGGCGTTTTGGCAACACAAGATTCAAACCACTGTGCTATATCCCAACTACGATTATAATCACTCTGGGTCTGGTTCCACTCAACCATTGTTAAGTGTTTATCTTCTTCACCTAGTAAGGTTAGCGATTCTAATGGCTGCTTACTAGCATTTAGCATCATAGTAAGCATACGATCAAAGTCAGAGGCTACTTGCTCCATTTGTTGCTCAGAAACACTGCCAGCTTGATAAAGCCATCGTACTTCTGTTCGGTTTTCCGGCACCACAACCAAAGTTATAGGGAAGTTTGTTTGCTCTTCACCTTGTGACTCAATTAAGCGTGGTTGATCACGGCCAGCCCCACTAGAACTGTCAGTCACTGGGTAGTTTTCTACCACAACTAACGAGTCAAATAAATTCTGACCGACGGCTACCTCGCTCCATTCTTGAATGTCACTAAGTGGGCTATAAACAAAGTTATCATGATCACTTTGTGCTTTGTTGAGATTCTTGAGCCAGTCCCCAAGCTGGCATTGCATGTCAGAAAAATCTGCTCTTATAGGTAGCGTGTTGATAAATAGCCCGACGATTTTTTCAACACCAGCAAGAGGAATATTTCGACCCGAACGAGTCGAACCAAAGATTATATTGTCATCACCACTGTATTGATGGAGAAGCAGCGCCCAAGCTCCTTGGACAACGGTATTAATTGTCACTTGATTATGCTTGGCAAAGCGATTGAGCTTCGCTGTTCTTTCTTCGTCCAGAACATTGACGATACTTCCATCACCAGTTTGAGAGTCATCTGGCTTGCTGGGCAAACTTAGCTTGCATGGCTCAACCACACCTGACAAATAGCTTTGCCAATAGGCTTTGGCAGAAGAGAGCGGTTGTTGCTGGAGCCATTTTACATAATTTGAATAAGGTTTGGCTGCTGGCAGTTGTTCAATATTAGCGCCTAATCCCCTTTGATAAAGCTTCAGGACTTCATCAAACACCAGTGGTAAACACCAACCATCAAGTAGCGCATGATGATTACTCCAGATAAAGCGATGACGTGCTGCAGATATCTTCACCGTAACAAAGCGCATTAATGAGGCTCGAGTGATATCTAACGGCTTAACTCTCTCCTCGACTGCTAACTCTCTAAAGCGATGTTCTTGATCTTGTTGTGATAGGTGGCTCCAATCTAACTCCTGCCAAACCAAATCGGCACTCTTTGAAACAATTTGCAATAGGTCACCACTGCGAGATTCAACAAAAGCAGTGCGGAATATGTCATGCCTATCAATAATACCCTGCCAGGCTGACTTAAAGTTCGAGACCACTAAGTCTTCAAACAACATATCCATCTGACAAATGTACATTCCTGTACCCGAAGCAATTTGGCTATGCATGAGTAAGCCTTTCTGCATTGGTGTGCTTGGATACATGTCCACAACATCAGGGTACCGAGATTCTATTGCGGCAATTTCATCAGTGGTCATTTCAACCAACGGGAAGTCAGACGGAGTATATCCCCCTTGGTGAGATACACAGTGATTGATTATATTGATTAAGCTGGTTTTATATTGCTCTGCAATGGCTGATATCAGTGGATATCGTTGTGCATCATAATCAAAAGAGAATTCCAATACGCCATTAACGACAATACCCGTAACTTCAATACCATGAGTAGGTTGTCGCTTGGCACTGACTTCATCCCCTACTTGCCTGAATGCCTCTATTGATTCACCGTCACCATTAAATTGACCTAGGTAGTTAAACACCATCTCTGAGGCACTATCCGCTTGGATGATATCTTCATCTTTGGCAAGGTAACGAAGAGCGCCAAACCCAAGTCCTTTGTTAGGTGTTGCTCTTAGCTGATCTTTGATGCCTTTTATCAGTATTGCGAGATCTGACCCTGCTGCATTAGTTAATAACACAGGGTAAACGTGAGTAAACCAGCCAACAGTTTGGCTCAAGTCAAGCTCATCCATAAGTGGACAAGCATCAGCAACGACACCTGATTCACGCCCATGACCTTCTAAATCAATTTTGAGCGACTCTTGTCCACAAACTTGGGTATAGCTATCCACCAAAGCCGCTAAGAGAAGATCATTAATATGAGTGTGATAACACTCGTTTGATTCAGAGAGAAGGGCCTTTGTTTCAGCTTCACTAAATTCTACGGTTACACGCTGCCTATCAGAGCTTCCGAGCATTTCATATTCAAGGTGTTCTGACGACATTAGGCTACCGCTAGGAGCATTAAGTACAGACAGCCAATAGGTTTTTTCAGCACCAAGCTCCTCTGAACGGCCAAACGCATCCATAGTCAGTGCCCAGTTCTGATAGCTATCAGATTTCTCAGGCAGTGATACTGTTTCACCTTGTATCACTTGATTTAACGCTATCTGAAGGTCTTGCATCAAAATGCGCCATGATACGCCATCAACAATTAGGTGATGCATAATCCAAAGTAGTTTATCACTTTGTCCAGATGGCGTTTGACACCAAACCCATCTGATCATAGAACCTTGCTCTTGGTCAATGGTCAAACTAGCTTGTGCCTTGTTTGCCACATCAAACAGATACTCTGCCCATTGGGTTTCTTCTATAGAAGTTAGGTCTTCAATCCATAGGCTCTGCGCGAACGCATTGTCAGCACTGCGTTCATCTATGGCGAGATAATCTGCGTTCCACTGCGCATTGTTCTGCATAAAGCTCAATCGCATCACATCATGGCGCTGATACAAGGAAGCGAAGACAGCGCCAAGAGACTCTAGATCCATTGATTCTGATAACGTACACCACTGTGACTGGTTAAAGTGATGGCGATCGGTTTCATCTCCTGCAAAGAAATAGTGATCTATGGGGAGTAACTCTTGTTTCCCTGAAACCTGCTGGCTACCTTTATTTATTTCTACGACCAGAGCAATTTCCGCCAAATCTTTTATGGTTTGATGCTCAAACAGATCGCGAGTTGAGATTCTATACCCGATTCTCTTTGCCTGTGACACAACCTGCATCGCCAGGATTGAATCTCCTCCTAAGCTGAAGAAGTTGTCACTGATTCCAACTTCATCAAGAGCTAATACCTGCTTCCACACCGAACACAAAGCAACTTCAGTATCACTGCTTGGCGCTTCAAACTTCACACTAAGTGACGAATAATCAGGCTCTGGCAACAACTTGCGTTCAACCTTACCATTCGCATTAATTGGCAGTTTTTCAAGTTTGACGATGGCTGAAGGAAGCATATAGCCAGGCAATAGATCTTTAATGGCGTCTCGCAAATCATTCGAAGTTATAGATTCTGAACCAATACTTGCCGACCAGTATGCTACCAAGCGCTTTTCTCCCTGCTCCTCACGTACCATAACAAAGGCTTCGTTGACCTGAGGCTGCTGAAGAAGTACGGACGTTACTTCACCAAGCTCAACCCTGAAACCTCGTAGTTTAACTTGGTGATCAACACGGCCTAAGAATTCTAATTTGCCTTGGTTATTCCAACGTACTTTATCACCAGTGCGATACATCAACTCCCCTTCGACAAACGGGTTTTGGATAAATCGCTCATCAGTTAAATCAGGTTTATGAAGATAACCACGTGCTGTTCCTGTACCACCAATATAAAGCTCACCGCCAACGCCAATAGGCACAAGATTGCGTTCAGCATCTAACACATAGAGACGCTTACCTGGTATACCCGTCCCTATATCAATAGTCTGAGTATGTTCTGTAATGTCCCCTACTGTGGCACAAACTGTTGACTCCGAAGGACCATAGCCATTCATCAGATGGCGACCTTGCGCCCACTTTTGCGCAAGCGACAGCGGGCATGCGTCTCCTGCGAGTATAAGGTGCTTAACTCCCTGCCACTTTTGAGCATCTAACGCAGGTAACAAAGCAGGTGGCAAAATGGTATGGTTCACTTGATGCTGGATAACTACTTCAGTGAGTAACTCAGCAGAATGAACCTGTTCTTGATTAATTAAAACCAGAGTACCTCCAGCATTGAGCACGCCCACCCAATCGGCTACTGCACCATCAAAGCTGAAAGAGGCAAACTGCAGTACCCTTGAAGATTCGCTGACCATAAAGCGCTGTTGCTCAGAAATCGCCAAATCGACAAGACCGTCATGTTGCAACATCACGCCTTTAGGCTTGCCTGTCGATCCTGACGTGTAAATAACATAAGCCAGATTATTGGCACTAAGACCGATACCTTCTGCTGTAATGTTATCTGTGCTCTGTAAAGTGGAGCCTTGCATCAAACTCTTCAGTTCGACAAATTGAACACTTGTCGGTAATTTGTTCTCAAAGCCTTGCTCACCAATAATCAAGCTTAGTTGGCTATCTTCAACCATATAGGCAAGACGCTCTTCTGGGTACGTAGGATCAAGCGGTACAAAGGCCCCGCCTGCTTTAAGGATGCCAAGCATGACCTCAATGAGTTCAATCGAACGCTGACAACAAATGCCAACTATTTGATCTGGGCCAACACCCTGTTCAATTAAATGATGAGCTAATTGGTTTGAACGAAAATTAAGCTCCTGATAAGTAACCTGTCTATCTTCAAATATCAGAGCGATAGCTTCAGGAGAAGCCTCAACCTGACGCTCAAATAGCTCATGTATACATAATCCTTTCACCTCTAGATGTGGAGGTAAAAGTGGCTCATACCCCAAGCCCAATAAACTCTCGACATCAGAGTGCTCAAAGCCAAGTACTTTACTCATCATGACTTGCGGAGAGGTGACAACATCTCTCAGCAAGCCAACAAAGTGCTTGGCCATTCGAGTAATCGTTGGCTTTTCAAATAAGCTGGTGTTGAACTCCCAGTGCATAGACAGTCCATCAGACTGCTGTTCAACACTAAGCGTTAGATCAAACGAAGTCGTCGAAGTTTGCATCTCCACACTGCAAGTTTGAAGACCATCGAAAGTAAACGCGTCCTCAGGGGTATTTTGCAGTACCAACATCACTTGGAAGATAGGATGATGACTCAAATCTCGGGCAGGCTTTAACTCTTCAACCAAATGCTCAAAAGACACATTCTGGTGTTCATAGGCTGCCAACGCTGTGTCTCGAGATTGTTCAAGCAATTGTTGGAAGCTCTGGCTCATGTCCACATGATTTCGAAGAACCAAGTTATTCACAAAGAAACCTATCGTTTGGGCAAGCTCAGACTGATCACGGTTAGCGATTGGTGTACCAACAACAATATCTTGTTCCCCACTGTATCGACTTAACAGCATAGAGAAAAGCGCATTCAGTCCCATAAACAAGGAGGCATTAGTCGAGCTACATAAATCGAGAAGGGATTGCAGTTCAACCATATCGAGGTGTTCAACGACGACGTCACCTGTATAGCACTGCTTCGCCGGACGAGGTTTATCAAGAGGCAAACTATGTACTTCTGGAATATCTTTAAGCTGCTGGCGCCAATAATCTAATTGTGACGTTAGGTTATCACCTTGTAACCATTCTCTCTGCCAAATTGCATAGTCTGCATACTGAATATCTAATGGCGATAGGCATAGAGCTTCGCCTTTACTTAATTGGTTATAAGCTTGGCTTAGCTCGCTAATAAAGATATTCGAAGACCATCCATCACTAGCAATATGGTGCATGATTACAGTAAGCTGGAAATCATTGTCTCCCAGTTTAAATAGTGCTGCACGAAGCATAACATCAAGGCTGAGATCAAATGCTTCCGTCATAAATTCATTCTTTCTCTGATTCAGAACTAAGGTCTGCTCGTCATTCTCCAAATTCGATAAGTCATGCAACGGCATATCGAACAACGAATCAGCTGCATGCACAAATTGATATGCCACTCCTCTATCATCATTATGATAAGTGGTTCTCAACACTTCATGCTTAGCAATCACGGATACAAATGCACCTTGAAGTGCTTGTATATCCACTGCCCCCATTAACGCAAGCGTTGCCGGCATATAATACTGACTGCTATCCCCTTCCATTTGATCAATAAACCAAAGGCGCTGCTGAGCATAAGACAAAGGTATTAGCTCCGGCCTTTCTTTGATTGGCAGGATCTGTTTTGTCTCATTAATGTTTGATTCTGGCTGATTGGTGCATTGCAGCGCTAACTCTCGAAGAGTTGGTGCTCTGAATAAACTCGTCAGAGGCAAAGTCGTACCAAAAGTTTTCTGAATCTTATTGATGAGTTCAATTGCAAGCAGCGAGTGTCCACCAACTTCAAAGAAATTAGAATCACGGCCAATCGTCGAGACATCTATGTTAAGCACTTGAGACCATAGTTGACACAAGTTCTGCTCGATATTTCCTTCAGGATCTTGGTGCTTACTAGCACTAACTGATATCGTCGACTCAGGTAAAGCCTTTCGGTCAACCTTACCATTTGGTGTTAATGGCATGGAATCTAAGATTACCCATGCTGACGGAATCATATGCTCTGGTAAATAGCTTGATATGTCCTGTTTAATTTTTTCAGTAAGCTTATCTGAACTATGACCAGCTTCACTCGGTATAACATAAGCGGCCAGAAACTTGTCTCCTCGTCCACTGCGCTGCACCACTACAATACACTGATCTACGTATGGTCGTTGTCCAATCGTAGTTTCTATTTCACCAAGCTCCATTCTGAAACCACGTATCTTAACCTGCTGGTCTATACGACCAAGATATTCGATATTTCCTTCAGGAAGCCAGCGCGCGAGATCTCCTGTGCAGTATAGACATTTATCCATATCAGATCGTGAATAAGGGTTATCAATAAACCGCTCTCGAGTTAGGTCATCGCGGTTGAAGTACCCACGAGCAACCCCAACTCCTGCAATAAATAACTCTCCGACTGCTCCTACAGGCACTGGATTTAGATGCGAGTCCAAGATGTGAAGTTGGATGTTATCAATTGGCTTACCAATAGGTACTGAACGTCCAGCAAAGTTCTGTTGGCAATGCCACATACTAACGTCGATAGCGGCTTCAGTTGGGCCGTATAAATTATCAAGTTGCGCATGATGATTTGCCAAAAACCGATTTTGAACATCAACTGGCAGTGCCTCACCACTACAAACTACCAAACGTAGGCTTGGTGTCTGATTCGCATATCGACCGTCAGCGACAACACTAGCTAGCATAGGGGGAACAAAATGCATCACGGTGATTTGTTCTTGTTTAATCACATCAAGCAAGTAATCGATATCTTTATGGCCTTCAGGCCTAGCTATAACAACTGTTGCACCCGACATTAGTGTCCAGTAATACTCCCAAACCGACACATCAAAACCGAACGGCGTCTTCTGTAAGACGTTATCGCCTGACGTCAATTGATAAGTATTTTGCATCCAGTTCAGACGGTTCACCAAACCCGAATGCTGATTCATCACACCTTTGGGTTTGCCTGTTGAACCTGAGGTATAGATAACATATGCCAAGTTGTGGGATGTTAACTTGTCTACGTAAGGGTTATTCACCCAACAAGAATGTTGACTCAATTGGCTCCAAAACTCGCGATCATCAACAAGAATCAATGTATTGGCATCAAGCACTAATGTTTTCTGTAGCGACTCTGAAGTAATCAACACCTCAACATCACTATTTTCCAGCATAAAGTTTAATCTTTCTAAAGGATAGGTAGGATCGAGTGGAACATAGGCACCTCCAGCTTTGTTCACAGCAAGGATCGAAATCACCATTTCCAATGATCGATTTAAACAAATACCAACTAACTTCTCTGGTCCTACCCCAGATTCAATAAGATGGTGTGCCAAAAGATTAGCTTGCTTGTTTAATTGCTCATAAGTTAATGAATCCCCCTCAAATACCAACGCAATATGATTAGGAATATTAATCACCTGCTGCTCAAACATCTGGTGGATACATTTATCACTTGGGTAAGGACTATCCGTGTCATTCCACTCATTGATTAGATCGATTGTATCTTGATCGGCTAGGGATAAACCAAACACATTCCTATCTGGGGATAAGAGAATGCTTTCCATGAGGCACTCTAATTGTAAAGCCATCCTTCTAATCGTATCGCTGTTAAATAAGTCCGTGCTGTACTCCCAGAAGCAATCTAATCCATTCTCTTCATTCGGCAATATATTTAAGCTGATATCAAATTTCGATGTGTCATTCTCCGTTTGATCTTCTGTTAGCTTAATCTCACCAAATTCTATGCTCGACTTTAGCCCTTGCGTATCGACATTAAGCATCACTTGGAATAAAGGGTGATAACCCATATCACGATTTGGCTTTAATACCTCCACGATGCGCTCAAACGGCAACGACTGATGTTCGTATGCAGATAAAGCCGTTTCTTTACATCGCTCAATAAGCTGTTCAAAGCTTGGATTGCCCGATAAATCCGTACGTATAACCAAACTATTAACAAATAAACCCATCACATTTTGCAGTTCAAGTTGCTCTCGATTTGCCACTGGCGTACCGATAATAATATCTGTTTCACCACTATAGCGACTCAATAACAAGCTAAAGACCGCTTGCATTCCCATATACAGGCTCGCCCCATTTGTCTGGCATAGCTGTTTAAATTTATCGCTTATATCTTTTGTAATCGGATGATGGTACAAGTCTCCCGCATAGCTCTGCTCATTAGGCCTAGCTCTGTCTAGAGGAAGTGAGTGAACATCCGGCAGACCTTGTAAATGATGACTCCAGTAGTTGATTTGCGTTTCAAGCTGTTCACCTTGTAACTGGTCTTGTTGCCAAACTGCATGGTCAGCATACTGGATAGTCAAAGGCGCAAGCTGTGAGTCTCTTTGACAAAATAATGCATCATAAATAATTGCAAACTCTTGTATAAGCAACTCTGATGACCATCCATCGGATGCGATATGATGCTGAGTAATCAATAACTTCCACTTCAGATCAGACAACTTAACCAATTGAGCTCTAATCATTAGATCGTTTTCTAAGTCAAATATTTGCTCAGACTCTTTGGTTGTAATCGCGTGCAATTTACCTTGCTGTTCATCTTTATGCTGCAAAGATAGATCCGTCACTGGTAACTCAAAATGTACTGGTAGCGGCAGAATGCATTGACTTAGCACTTCCTTGTCCTTACGAAAACATGTTCGTAGCGCTTCATGCCTTTCTAGGAGAAATTGGAATGCCTTGGCCACCAAGTCTGGGTTAATAGACCCTTCCAAACTATATACACCCGCCATATTGTATGTATGTCCACCTTCAAGCTGCTGCATGAACCACATACGTTGTTGTGCAAATGAGAGAGGTAAAGCTTTATCTCTGTCTGCTTGTGGAATGAGTCGATGTGTAGACGTGGCAGAACTATCTATAACTGTCGCCATTTCACTTAAGGTTGGAGCAAGGAAAACCTGCTTCACAGTCAACTCTCGACCCAGATGTGCACTGATTTTAGCGATAAGTCTAACCGCCAACAGGGAGTGGCCTCCTAAACTGAAGAAATTGGCATCAGCGCTTATAAGAGACGAAATTCCCAGTATGTTTTTCCAGATTTCAACGAGTTGTATTTCTGTTGACGTAGATGGAGCGACATACTCTACCTTTGCTTGGTAAGTTGGCTCAGGCAAGGCCTTTCGATCCAGTTTACCGTTGGCGTTGACAGGCATGGCTTCCAGTACTGACCAGGAACTTGGGATCATAAAGCTAGGTAATGTCTCTCTTAATGCGTTCTGAAGCTCTCCAATCAATAGTGACTCATCTTGAGTAGGAGCCACTAAGTAGGCCACTAAATGCTTGTATCCATACTGATCGTCTCGAACAATAACTGCTGCATCAAGTACCCTTTCATCCTCACGTAAAGCGGTTTCAATCTCACCTAGCTCTATCCGAAAGCCGCGTAATTTGATCTGGGTATCGAAACGGCCGAAGAATTCCAACTCACCGTTAGCAAGCCAGCGAACTTTATCTCCTGTGCGATAAACGCGAGCGCCGTGGTTCGGACTAAATGGATCTGCAATGAATTTTTCCGCTGTCAGTTCTTCACGGTTCAAGTACCCACGCGCCACCGTCATTCCACCAATAAGTAGCTCGCCGGGTACACCTTCAGGAACAAGCTTCATTTGCTCATCGACGACATAAATATCGGTATCCATAATGGCAAATCCAATCGGTACACTGGTACTTATGTCTTCATCACCTAACCAGTGTAAGGTAGAAGAAATTGTTGTCTCGGTAGGGCCATAGTTATTGATCAATTGACAGACTTTTTGTGCTGGCCCTGTTTGCCATGCTCTGGCAAAGTCTACATTAAGAACATCACCACTAACAACCAAACGGGATAAAGAGGTTTGGCTCCAAAATTGCTCGTCATCCAAAACCGGTTCCAGCAGAGCTTTAGCGTATAATGGCGGGAATTCTGTAATAGTGATCGGGTTGTCTCGCAACCATTCAACAAACTCTGCCGAAGTCCAAAGCATTTCAGGACGGATATAGAGGCTTGCACCTGTGACTAGCGCTTCAAAAACCTGTTCTACAGAAGCATCAAAGCCAATGTTTGAAAACTGTAAGACGTTATCATTTGCTGTCACGCCATATTCGATACAAATACTCTTAATATGACTGCTCAGCGCTTGGTGCTCTATCATCACCCCTTTAGGTTTACCGGTCGACCCAGACGTGTATATAACGTAAGCCATATGTGACGGCATCACTTTTGTTTGGCTTATACTCGGGTTTCCATCCTCATAACCAGACAACATTTCTTGAGCTAAAGA
Organism: Vibrio pectenicida; assembly: GCA_024347015.1. Classification (GTDB taxonomy): domain Bacteria; phylum Pseudomonadota; class Gammaproteobacteria; order Enterobacterales; family Vibrionaceae; genus Vibrio; species Vibrio pectenicida. Next base: position 1,154,602 of record AP024890.1, read on the forward strand.
TGTATCCAATAAGACTATCGGTATTTGTCCACCTACCAATTTATCCTTATGTTCAGTTTCACTGATCACCAACTTGCATTGACTGTCTTCCATCATATAAGTCAAACGCTCAACCGGATAACTCACATCAAGTGGCACATAGGCTCCGCCTGCTTTGTGAATGGCCAATATGGTAATGATCATTTCTGCTGAACGGGATAGACACATACCAACTAATGTATCAGGCCCTACCCCCTGTTCAATAAGATAGTGGGCAAGCTGGTTAGCCTTAGCATTCATATCTGCGTAGCTCATCACTGTGCCATTAAATACTAATGCTGATGCCTGAGGTGACTTTTCAACCTGTTCTTCAATATCTTGGAATAAACATTGGGTCACTGGCCAAGTTTTTTTCGCTTTACCTTTATCGAGTATACGTTGATGTTCCGCTTGGCTGACAAGTGACAAGCTCTCTAAGCTTTGTTCAGATTTACTGACAATTTCACTCACTAATTGAATGAAGTTCTCAGATAGCCTTTCGATAGTCTGAGCTTCAAATAAATCCGTACTGTACTCCCATCCAAGTTCAATTTGAGCCCTGCCATAATTATCGACGCTCTCTTCGACATTTAAGGTTAAATCAAACTTTGACGTCGTTGTCTCTACTTCTAATGGGGTTATCGCCAGCCCCCCAAAAATCCTAGGTTCAGGCTCGACCGTATCCACTACCAACATAATTTGGAACAGTGGGTGGTGGCTTAAATCTCGGTTTGGCTGGAGAGTTTCAACTAATCGCTCAAACGGCAATTGTTGGTGGGCAAAAGAATCAAGTGCATTATTTCGACATTCAGACAAAAGCTCGTTAAAAGACTGGCCATTATCAATCTCTGTTCTAAGAACTAAGGTATTGACGAAGAAACCAATCAGAGACTCAACTTCTTTTTGTTCTCTGTTTGCCACGGGTGTACCGAGAATAATATCTGCTTCACCACTATAGCAGCTAAGCAACAAACTAAACGCCGCTTGCATTCCCATAAACAAACTACTTTGTTGGTTTTGTAAGTAGGCTCTAAAAGATGCGGTCACCTCATTTGGTAAATCCTGTTTATATAAGGCGCCTTGATACGTCTGAGCATTAGGCCTCGGCTTATCAAGTGGCAAGCTATGAACATCAGGAATGTTTTCTAAACGTTTCTGCCAATAGGTCAACTCGGTATTTAACTGCTGATCTTGTAAAAAATCGAGTTGCCATAGCGCGTAGTCTGCGTATTGAATTGGTAATGGCCCCAATATTAGATTTTCGCCACTAACATGAGACTGATACAGAGCACTGAGATCGCGTAATAAGACATCCAACGAGGCTCCATCACCAGCAATATGGTGCAAGGTAAGCAGTAAAACTGAACCACTTTGCTCTGCTTGCTGAGTCAACTTCAGCAGCCTAGCTCGAACCATTAGATCTTTACTTAGATCAAAAGGCAATGAAGCTTCTTCACTTCTTATTGCGCTAACATGTTTAGCTTGATGCTCAGAGTCAAGGTGGCTGAGATCAACAACCGTGATAGGTGCATTCACCGGCAAATCCAGAATGCGTTGTTCCACCTCTCCTTGAAGGTTAACCATACATGTACGCAAACTTTCATGACGAACAATCAAATCATTGAAGGCAGCATGCAAAGCTTTAGCATCAACTTCACCATTCAAATATAGAGCAAGAGGCATGTTGTAAGTGTCTTTGCGCTCTTCAAGTTGTTCTAGGAACCAAAGTCGCTGCTGAGCATAAGAAAGAGGGATACGCTCTGGTCGCTCCAACGGCCTAATACAAGTATTCACGTCATCCTTTTCGCTTGAGTCAATCAAGTTTGCTAATTGACAAAGAACTGGATGAGTAAAGATGCTACGAACGTTTAATGCCACGTTAAAGTCTGCACGAATTTCCGCAAGCAATTTGATTGCTAATAAAGAGTGACCTCCCGAGGTAAAGAAATTTACGGTTTTACCAACCTGCTCCTCACTATGAAGAACTTTCTGCCATACATTGGCAAGCTTTATTTCAGTAGCCGTTTCTGGCGCTACATATTCTTGCTCTAAAACCATCTGGGGCTCAGGTAGAGCCTTACGATCAACCTTTCCATTCGGAGTCAGTGGCATCACATCAAGTATCATCCAAGCTGCAGGCAACATATGCTCAGGTAACTGACCAGAAACCCGCTGCTTAATATCAGCAATAACGGCATCAGAGTCTTTATTTTCGTTAGTAATAACAAGATAAGCTGATAGGAATTTGTCACCTAACTTACTCTCCTTGGCAACCACTACACATTGTTCAACCTCAGGTTGTTGCCCAATAGCAGTCTCAATCTCGCCAAGCTCAATTCTAAATCCACGTATTTTCACCTGATGGTCAATACGGCCAAGGTATTCTATGTCACCCTCTGGTAGCCAACGTGCAAGATCGCCAGTACGATAAAGACGCGCATAATTCTCAGATTCAGCGTGAGGGTTAGCAATAAAACGCTCTTGGGTAAGGTCATCACGATTGTAGTATCCGCGCGCAACACCAACGCCTGCAATAAACAGCTCTCCAACAACACCGACTGGAGCAGGATTTAGCTGTTGATCCAAGATATGGAGCTTAATATTGTCTATCGGCTTACCAATCGGCACTGAGCGTCCTGTAAAGTCAGGCAAGCAGCGCCAAACACTAACATCAATTGCAGCCTCTGTTGGGCCATACAAATTATCAAGCTGTGCATGATGATTGGCCAAGAATCGATTTTGTACATCCACCAATAAAGCCTCACCACTACAGACGACCAAACGCAGGCTTGGAGTCTGATTCGCGTAGCGACCATCGGCAATAAAGCTGGCGAGCATGGGAGGAACAAAGTGCATCACACTAATTTGTTCCTTGTCGATTATTTCAAGTAGATAATCAACATCTTTGTGCCCTTCTGGGCGCGCCATAACCACAGTCGCCCCCGTTGTTAGCGTCCAGTAGTATTCCCACACAGAGACATCAAACCCAAACGGTGTTTTCTGTAAAACCTTATCCTCTAATGTCAATTGATAAGTGTTCTGCATCCAGTTGAGACGGTTCACTAAGCCAGAATGTTGATTCATCACGCCCTTGGGTTTGCCTGTCGAACCGGATGTATAAATGACATAAACTAGGTTATTGGGTGATAGCTCATCTATTTGTGGGTTTGCTTCCCAATGAGAGTTCTGAGTCAACTCATCCCACAGAGCGCTATCATCAACAAAAATTAATCTATCAGCTTCAAGCTCTAATGACTGTTGAAGTAAGTGCGACGAAATCAACACACTGGCTTGACTGTTTTCGAGCATGTAATTCAATCGCTCGACAGGATAGCTTGGATCTAAAGGCACATACGCACCTCCAGCTTTGCTTACCGCAAGAATAGAAATGACCATCTCAAGTGAGCGATTCAAACAAATGCCGACCAAATTTTCTGGCCCTACGCCTACGTCCATAAGGTGGTGAGCAAGCAAATTAGCACGCTGGTTGAGCTGCTTGTAGGTTAGCAACTCTTCCTCAAAAACCAATGCAACCTGATCGGGAGTCTTCACCACTTGCTGTTCAAATAACTGATGAATACATTCCTGTTTAGGGTAATCACTCTCGGTCTTATTCCACTGTGCCATCAGATCTAGGGCTGGTTGATCCACCAACGACAGCCCAAATACACTAGTATCTGGAGAATGTAAAATGCTATCAATTAAGAGCTCAAATTGCTTGGCCATCCTTTCAATAGTTTCGGGTTTAAACAAATCGGTATTGTATTCCCACGCCAGTTCCAAAGTGTCTTCACTTTCATTAACCACCAACATAAGGTCAAATTGAGAGTGACTTTCGACGAGTGGCAGTGTTTCAGACTCTAACCCTGACAACTCAAGTTTGGTCTGCTCAATATTGACCGACAACATAACTTGGAACAAAGGGTGATAGCTTAAATCTCGTTCTGGCTGTAACGCCTCGACAACTTGCTCAAACGGAGCTTCTTGATTTGCATATGCCTGAACATTTATGAGTTTGCTTCGCTCAAGTAGCTCGACAAAACTAGGGTTATCATCGAGATCAAGCCTTAGCACTAGGGTATTGACCAAGAAACCTATCATAGACTCTAGGCCCGCTTGATTCCTATTGGCAACAGGTGTGCCGACAAGAATATCCGTCTCATTGCTATAACGCGACAGTAAAACAGAAAATGCGCTATGAAGCCCCATAAACAAAGTGGTATCGTTATCTCGACATAGCTTGATAAAGGCATTGCTTCGGCTCTCATCGAGATGAGTCGAGTACCACTGCCCTTGATACTTCTGCTCAGCAGGACGAGCATAGTCAAGAGGCAAATTGTGCACTGCTGGCGCACCAGATAAGTGTTCTTTCCAGTAGGTTACTTGCTCGTTTAGAGAACGAATTACCTCTGGTTGATGTTGCCAGTTGGCATAATCAAGATACTGAATACGCAAATCTTCGTCGTCTTGCTTTCTCCCCTGCAAAGCATCCTGATAGAACGCTTTTAACTCATCAAACAGAATTCCCAATGACCAACCATCTGATGCAATATGATGCATGGTAAGCAGCAAGATATGCTCGTCCTGTGCGGTTTTAATTAAACAAGTACGCAACATTAAATCTGAAGATAGGTTAAATGGTTTAACCGCTTCCTCACCTTGCAGACGACTTACCTCTATCGATTGCGCCGCACTACCTAGCTGGGACAAATCAAACACTGGCATAACCCAGCTTTCTGGTACGGGATGCAACCTAGTTTGCGGCGAGTCTGAACGATTTACAAAGCCCGTTCTCAAACTGTGGTGCCTAGAAATTACACCAACAAAAGCCGAGTGTAACGAGTCAATAAAAAGCTGACCATTTAACTTGATCGCCATCGGCATATTGTAATGGCTGCTTCCTTGTTCCATCTGGTCAATAAACCAAAGCCTTTGCTGGGCAAAAGACAATTTAGGCTGGTTACAATCATGGTTATGAGTGATAGCTGGAAGCGCGGCTAGATTTTTCCCAATCATCGCCTGAAAAGCCTCGGCTTGATCGGTGAGAATAGGATTATCGAATACCAAAGTGATATTAACATCGGTAGCATAACTTTGGTTTATCTTGGCTACCAATTGCATCCCCAGCAGAGAGTGCCCTCCTGAAGCAAAGAAGCTGGCATAACGATTACTGATCTCATGGCCTAGCACGTCACTCCAAAGTTTAGCGAGTTGTACTTCAGCATGATTGCTCAGTGGTTCAAAACGCTCATCATCTAGGTAGGCTTGAGGCTCAGGAAGTGATTTAGTATCAAGCTTGCCATTGGCGTTTAATGGCAAGCTATCCATAACAACAATCGCTGAAGGGAGCATGTACTGAGCAAGCTGATGTTTAAGCTGAGATTGAATATCAACAATGCTTTGTTCAATGTCTTGTCGTGATTTATCATCCAGTACTAAGTAAGCAACAAGCTTTCGATCACCATGGTCATTTCTAACCATAACGTGACACCCAGTCACTCCTTGTATGTGGTTAATTGTGGAAGCAATTTCTCCCAGCTCAATCCTAAATCCACGTAACTTAATTTGATTATCAGCACGACTCACGTAAACAATTTGATTTTGACTGTTACGATAAACAAGATCGCCCGTTTTATAGAGCTTGCGGCGACAACCTTCAAGATGAATAAAGCTTGAATCGGTCAAGTCAGATCTGCGCCAATATCCTCGTGCTAGACCTGGCCCACCGAGATACATTTCACCAATCACGCCTTTAGGAAGAGGCTGTAGACATGAGTCCATTACAAATGCATCAGCGTTCGGTAACGGTTGGCCAATTGGGCATACATCACTGATGTCTTGCATGTCATACCATGCACTGAAGGTCGTATTTTCAGTCGGTCCGTAACCATTCCATAAATGCCTAGGTTTGCCACCAGCCGTTATCACTTTATTAATATGAGGCGGAGAAATCGCTTCTCCTCCAACCAGCAAATGCTCAAATGAAGCGAACACCATCGGCTTTTGTTCCGCCATGATATTGAACAATGAGGTAGTGACGAACATGTTGTTAATTTTCGTCTGTTCGATATGTTGTTGGAATTTATCCGGTGATAAAAGTGTTTCTTTTGGCACATAAACCAAACTGGCTCCATTGAGCAAAGCACCCCAGATTTCATAGGTTGCCGCATCAAATGAGTGGTTCGACGCCTGACCAAATATCTGGCTCTGGTCAATAGTCGTGAATGGATTGTTGTGCACTAAGTGAGTAATACTTCCCTGCTCTACAGCCACACCCTTAGGTTTACCTGTAGAACCTGACGTATAAATAATGTAGGCCAAAGCCCTCACATCTAAGCACCAGTTTTGATCAGCAACAGACGACTCAATCTCTTGCATCGTGGCTGGATCGGACAAATCAATCAGTCGCTCTTTTTGAGGTTTAATCGCTGCAGCAAGATCGCCATGAGTCAGTATGGCTTGAGCTTGACAGTCTTCCATGATCACTTCTAACCGAGCATAACCTTGCTCTGGGTCAAGAGGCACATAAGCACAACCAGATTTAATAATAGCGAGCATGGAAACAATCAGATCAATCGAACGATTTAAGTAAAGGCCGACCCTATCGCCTTCAGATACTCCTCCATTTAATAGATAGGCAGCAAGATTATCGGAGCGTTGATCAAGCTCCTGATACGTCATTTCTTTGTTGCCATAAACCATTGCAACTTTATCTGCATGGCACTCTACACTTTGAGCAAAAAGCTCTGTCATCGATGGTAACTTGGGATCAGGTTGAGTCGATAGATTGACCTGATTCGACAGCGCGATACCTCTAACATCTTTGGTAGTATCATCAAAAAGTGATGAGACGATATGCTCTAGTTGCTCCAACATGCCTGCTACAATTGCGTCAGAGAAGATGGCTTGATCAAATAAAAGCTTCAGCTCTACAGAATCTCCCGGAATAATCACAATCGACAACGGGAAGTTAGTCTGCTCAATCGCCGTTAAACCACGTATATCAAGTTGGTGACTTGCCTCAGTGGATAGCTCTCTAGTATCAAAGGGATAGTTCTCAAACACCATGATAGAGTCAAATAACGAGCTATCCATTTCAATATCAGAATTAGCTTGGATATCGGTTAAAGACACATGAGAATATTGGTCATGATCAAGCTGAGATTGATGAACTCGTTGAACAAAATCAATGGATGTTTCTGCTCCGTCCAAAAATTTAACCCGTGTTGGCAGGGTATTAATAAACAACCCGATCATATCCTCAACACCGTACAAAGATTCAGGACGACCAGAACGAGTGGTACCAAATACAATATCGTTAGATCGGCAGTAACGACTTAACATCATGGCCCATGCAGACTGAAATAAAGCGCTAGTCGTTACATTCATATCTCGCGCGCCTTGGTAGATCTTTTCAGATAACGCCTGGCTAAGGTGTACTTTTGATTCACCAACACCCTGTTTATCCGCTTTTTGTTCTTGAATCACTGAATCACTGATAAGCGTCGGCGCTGAAAAACCAGATAGATAATGCTGCCAATAACTTTCACAGACTTGAGTATCCTGAAAAGAAAGCCAGTCGATATAATTCTTATAATCCGCGGGGGCTGGTAGTACCGCTTCCACACCACTTGATAGGGATTCGTATAATGTAGCTAACTCTTTAAGAAGAATTGGCAAACACCAACCATCAATCAAGGCATGATGATGAGTCCACACCAATTTGTAAGACTCTTGTTCAACATTGACTAACACCAATCGCATTAGGGGAGCATGTTCAACATCAAGCGGCTGCCGTTTTTCACTGCGAAGTAGGCTTTCCAACGCTTCATTTTGGTTAGCGCCAATAGATTCTTCTCTCCATGGCACCTCAACATGTGTAGAAACAAGCTGCAAAGGTTTATCTAAACCCGTATGAACAAATGCTGTTTTTAGGACATCATGACGGTTTATCAAAGCTTGCCAAGCCTGTTTCAAAGTGGTCGAACAAACCGGACCCAAATCTAATACCATTTGAGTAACATACAAGCCTGAACCCTGAGATATTTGAGAATGGAACAGCATACCTGCTTGCATTGACGTCGCCGAATACAAGTCAGCGATCTGATGGCTTTCCTCTAACTTTTCGAGCTGATGAGCCCCAATGTTGGCGAGAGGGAAGTCACTAGGGGTAAATTGTTTCTTAGCCGAATTACAATGACTAATAATGTCACAAAGGTGTTGCTTGAAGCGATCTAAAAGCCCTTCTATCGTGCTTTGGCTGAATTGGCTCCGATTGTATTCAAAACAGACATTTAATTGTTCGTTTTGTATTATACTTTCGACACTCAAGGTGCTGAATCGACTGCGTTCTTGGCTAATACACAAAACATCATCGGCAAAGGTTACGTCAGAAATAAGGCCATTAGTCGTCACATCTATCGAGTCAAACTTACCCAAATAGTTAAATAAAACATCGATAGCTTTGTATTGATTGAGGGTTTCATCTTGGCAAAGATGCTTTAGAACACCGTAACCTAACCCTTTGTTTGGAATAGCTCTAAGTTGCTCTTTGATTGACTTTATTTGCGAGCCTAGATCAGAACCATTCAAAGAAAACAAAGCAGGATAAGTAGTGGTAAACCAACCCACAGTTTGGTTGAGGTCAAAAGAGTCATCCAGCACTTCACGGCCATGACCTTCAAGTTCGACACAAATTTGGCTCGATTGCTGCCACTCGGAGAGAGTTCGAGTTAATGCCAGCAGCAATAAGTCATTAACTTGAGTGTTGTAACACTGATTTGCTTTACCAACCAGGGTTTGGGTCATTTCTTCATTGACCGTCAGCGATACCCTTTCGCTTTCATGCCAAGAATTGCAATTTTGCTGAGATAAGTGATTCTCAACTCTAAGCGGCGCCACATCACTGTTCACCACTTGATGCCAGTATGAGGCTTCTTTTGCTAGCGTCTCACTCTGTGAGTACGTTTCGAGCCATTGACCCCAAGTCTGGTAGCTGTTCGACTTGATACCTAAATCAATCGGTTTTTCAGACTTAAGCTGTGAGAGTGCTAGTTCAAGATCAGAGAGCAAAATACGCCATGAGACACCATCAACAATCAAATGGTGAATGATCCAAGAGACTTGGTAGTCCTGCTTTGCTTGATTCAAAACAACGCATCGAGCTAAGTCAGGCTGAGACAAATTAAATTCAGTGTGCGCTGCTTTGATTGCAGTATCAAAGGCCTCTTGTGTATCGCATACACAAAGGTTGACCTGCACCTTTTCTAGCCGCTGATAGGCTGCACTGGAATCAGCTGTGAAAGATAACCTGAATATATCATGATGCTGGTATACGGCTTCTAGCGCATCCTTAAGCTGCTCCATGCTAACTTGTTTTGAAATCGAAAAATCAACCGCTTGGTTAAAGTGATGCAGATCGACAGGATCACCTGAAAACAACCAACGCTGAATCGGTAGCAAAATTTGCTCTCCCTCCACCGCTGCAAGCTTCACCTCTATTGAATCAACTTGTCCAACATGTGGTGCAAGTTTGACAATAGTCTGATGCTGGAAAATTTGTTTGGTTGAGAGAAATAATCCGGCTTTGAGAGCTCTAGAGGCCACTTGTATTGCCAAAATGGAATCACCACCAATAGCAAAGAAGTTGTCCAACACGCCGACAGATTCTAGACCAAGAACCTGCTGCCATATTTCACACAGTTGCTGCTCGGTTTGCGTCTCAGGCGCATGATAGTTCGACGTTGACTGATAAACAGGTTTGGGTAGTGCTCTACGATCAATTTTACCATTGGACGTCAAAGGTAGACTTGTCATAGCCACTAACACACTTGGGAGCATGTAGTCTGGCAGTAAAGATTGTAATCTCTCTCTTATCTGTGCTTCGTCCAATTGATGTTCAGATTGAGATGAATAATAAGCGACTAAACGTTTTTCTCCACTACTTTCTTCTGTAACGCACGCAAACGCTTCTCGAATATTAGGAAGCTCAAGTAATGCGCTTTCTACTTCTCCCAGTTCAATCCTAAAACCGCGCACTTTTACTTGATGGTCTATTCGAGTGATAAACTCTATATTTCCATCTGTTCGCCTACGAACTAAGTCGCCGCTTCGGTAAAGCTTAAGATTCGTATCAAATGGGTGCGGAACAAACTTTTCTTGCGTTAAAGCGGGTTTATGCAAGTACCCAACCGCAAGGCCTTCCCCACCGATATAAAGTTCGCCAGCAACACCGATTGGCACTGGTTGCATGAATTCATCTAATACCAATACTTCAGCACCAGGAATAACTTGGCCAATATGGATGGTATCTTCACCCGGACTTAGTTGACCTAAAGTCGCACAGATTGTACTCTCAGTCGGACCATACGCGTTAATGAACTTACGATTCTCCCCCCATACAGAGACCAAATCCGGAGCGCATGAATCTCCTGCGACAACCAAGGTTTTAACGCTACGCCATTTATCGACCTCCAGAGCAGGAAGCAGAGCTGGTGGCAAAGTTGCATGGGTAATGTTTGCTTTTTCTACTGCATCGGACAACATATGACCAGACTTGATGCACTCCTCATCGTAGATAAACAGTTGCGCACCAGAGCACAGCGTCATTACCCACTCCCATGTGGCTGCATCAAAACTGATAGATGCGAACTGAAGTACTCGACTATCACAACCAACATCAAGTAAAGACTGCTGGGCTTGGGCAAGATTGACTAAGCCATGGTGTGATAAAAGTACACCTTTAGGCTTACCAGTAGAGCCCGAAGTATAGATGGTATAAGCTGGAGTGTTAGCATCCACATCAACTAATAAGCTTGGATTTTTCGTTGGCTCTTGCAACCAAGCATTCTGCGTTTCAGGAGAATCAAGAACCAAACGTTCAATCTCTGAATCTTCAAGACAGCTTAAGACATTTTGCTCGGTCACGACTATCTTTAACCGACTGTCTGAGATCATATGTTGCAAGCGCTTAACCGGATAATTCGGATCCAGCGGCAGGTACACCCCACCCGCTTTTAATATTGCAAGTAAAGAAACAAATAGAGTCTCAGAGCGATCAATACAAACACCGATGATATCTCCACACTTAACCCCCTGCTTAACCAGTAAGTATGCTAGCTGATTCGAGCGAGCATTAAGCTGCTCATATGTCATAGTGCTAGAGCGTAAGTTGCCAACATAAGACAGAGCTATGGCCTGTGGATTATCTACAACTTGCTGTTCAAAAAAATGATGTATACAAGGAGCTTTGCTATCTTGCTTCGCTCCCATTGCCCAGTCTTGAGCCAAAAGCTGCATTTCACTGTCGCTAAGCATTGAGCAGCTTAATACTTTGGATCCTGGGTCCACAATCACTGCATCAATCAAAGCAACTAAGTGAGAAGCCAGACGTTGAATGGACTCTGCAAGGAATAGATCCGAACTGTACTCCCAATCAAGTAACAATTCGTCACCTAACTCTACAGCATTAATGGTCAAGTCAAATTTGGCTTTTACATTGCTAGGTTGCACAGTTCTAACAGTCAAGCCATTCAAATCGTAATTAGGCTGCTCATTGTTCTGTAGCACCAGCATAATTTGAAACAGTGGATGATGACTGAGAGAACGATTGGGAGCTAACTCTTCAACAAGACGCTCAAAAGGCATATCTTGATTGCTCAGCGCCTCTAGAGACCTTGTTTTACATTGGACTATCAACTCATTAAACGATGGATCACCTGATAAGTCCGTTCTACAAATCAGCGTGTTAACGAAAAAGCCTATCATAGCAGACAATTCTGCTTGCTCACGATTGGCACTCACCGTACCCAGAACTATGTCCTTTTCTTGGCTGTAACGACTGAGCAATGCAGATAGAAGCGCTTGCAGCCCCATAAACAGAGTGGCATCCTGCTGCTGACAAACATCCTTAAATTTAGATAGTTTGTTAGCATCAATATTGACACCATACCGTGCGCCTGCGAAAGTAGTTTCCGTGGGTCTTGCAAAATCCAATGGTAAACTGTGGATTTCTGGTATGCCAACTAACCTATTTTTCCAATATAACAGTTGAGCATTCAAGTTGCTTTGCTGCTGTGCACGTTGCCATGTTGCAAAATCGGCATATTGAATCGCCAATTCATCTAAAGGTACTAGTTCAACTAATTGTTCTGCCAAATAAAAATGGCGTAGATCTTGTTCAAAAACGCTGAGTGACCAACCATCAACAGCAATATGATGAAATACAATTATAAGCTGATAATCATTGTCATTAAGTTCAACTACGCAAGCTCGAAGCATCAGATCTTGGGCAAGGGCGAAGCCACGATTAATCACCTCATTTTGCACTTCTTCTAAAGCCGCTTTTTTATCTATATCTGCTAGTCCTTTGAGGCAGACTTTCTCTAGCTCAAACTCTTCGATGGAATTGAGAACAATTTGCTGAGCCAAATCAGTATCATCGAGCAGATACACAGTACGCAGCACTTGATGCCGGTTAACGATTTGCGTTATTGCATTGGTCAAAGCAGCAAAATTTAAGTCACCTTTTAAATTCAATAAAAGAGGTATATTGTATTGAGCACTGCCTTGAAGTTGATCCAGAACCCACATCTGTTGCTGAGAAAAAGACAAAGGCGCTGAATCTGTAACTTTGCGCTGCGGTATAAACTCAACTTTAGTACCGACCGCTCGGTCAACTAACTCAGCAAATTCCCATAAGTTGGCTGCAACGAAAACTTGAGCGATACCAATACTAATCTTCCTCTCTGTTTTTACGAGAGATAGCATCTTCATCGCAAGTAACGAGTGACCACCAAGAGTAAAGAAATTTACATTTCTACCAACAGGCTTTGGAAGTTGGAGTAAGTCCTGCCATAGTTCAGCCAACCACTTTTCAGTCTCCGTTTCTGGAGCAACATATGATGCTTGGACAGGCATAGCTGGTTCAGGTAATGCTTTTCTGTCGACCTTACCATTTGGAGTAAGCGGCACAACATCAAGGCATACCCACGCTGTAGGAATCATATGTTGAGGTAGTGTTTTTTCAAGTTGCTCAGTTATGGACGTAAACCAAGCTATTTGGTCTTCCATCATTGATGTGGGAACAAGGTAAGCAACTAGCTGTTTCTCACCTAGCCGATTTTCATGAGCAACAACAATACATTGACTCACTGAATCAATCATACCAATAGAGGTTTCGATCTCCCCTAATTCAATACGAAATCCGCGGATTTTAACCTGGTGGTCAATACGACCAAGGTATTCAATTTCGCCTTCATGCAACCAACGAGCGAGATCCCCTGTTCGGTACATTCTCGCATCCATATCATCTTGTTGATGAGGATTGACGAGAAATCGTTCTTGAGTCAAGTCCTCTTGATTGTAGTAACCTCGCGTTACCCCAACACCTGTAATATATAGTTCTCCAACGACCCCCGTCGGCACAGGATTAAATTCACTATCTAAGACGTGCAGTTTGATATTATCTATCGGCTTACCAATAGGCACAGACCGCCCATTAAAATTTGGCGTACAAAAGTGATAACTGACTTCTATCGAAGCTTCAGTTGGGCCATAAAGGTTAAGCAACCGAGCTTGGTGTCCGGCAAGAAAGCGGTTTTGCACATCTACGGGTAACGCCTCTCCACTACACGCTACAAGGCGCAAGCTAGGTGCTTGAGTCTCAAAACGCCCGTCTGCAATAAAGCTCGCCAGCATGGGAGGGACAAAATGTATCACCGTAATTTGCGCATCATTGATGACCTCAAAAAGGTAATCCACATCTTTATGGCCGTCAGGTCGGGCCATGACCAAAGTCGCCCCTGTGGTCAAAGGCCAATAATATTCCCACACTGAAACATCGAAACCAAAGGGCGTTTTCTGCAACACATTATCGTCAGCAGAAATTGGATATGCCTTGCTTCCCCACAAAATCCGATTAACCAAACCTGTATGCTCATTCATCACACCTTTTGGCTTACCAGTCGAACCTGATGTGTAGATTGCATAAACTAGATTGTTTGCAGACAGACCATCAACAACAGGATTACACCCAAAGCTTGATGTGCTTTCTAGACGATCCCAAAATTCAGGGCTATCGACAAGTACATTTTTCGCAACCGACAGATTATGCTTAGAGCCCAATTCTTTGTCAGTTATCAATACTTGCGATTGGCTATTTTCAAGCATATAGCCCAATCGCTCACTTGGATAATTTGGATCAAGGGGTACGTATGCACCACCCGCCTTATTGACCGCCAATATTGCAATCATCATATTGATTGAACGTGGTAAACAAATCCCAACTAATTGCTCAGGTATCACCCCAAGTTCAATCAGATGATGTGCTAAAAGATTAGCATGCAAGTTAAGTTGCTGATACGTAAGTGCTTCATCTTCAAAACGTATTGCTATATTGTTTGGAGTATTTTCTACTTGCTTTTCAAATAGTGCATGTATGCATACATCAAGTGGCAAGTCTATTTGGGTCTGGTTCCATTGGGTCAAGATATCCAAGCTGAGCTTTTCATCTAATAGAGGTAAAGCTGATGTACATTGTTCTGGCTGTTCAATTATACCCTTTAACATCACGTTAAATTGGTCGGAAAAAGAGGCTATCGTCTTTTCTGTAAAAAGATGAGCATTGTAGAGCCAAGTGAAGTCTAAGCTATTTTCTGACTGGCTAACTGAAAGGTTCAAATCCAGTGCCAGACGATCAGAAAGACCTATTTCAGTATTAAATTCAAACCCAATCTGAAATGACGATTCAGAAACCGGCTCAGAGCCGCCTGAGTCAAGTTCATCACGCACTTGCAAAACAAGTTGTTTAAAATTCGGGTTATCAGAAAAATCAACCTGGGTAGGAATGATTTCTAGCTTCGAATTTGAAAAGTCTCTCTCCTGCACTAATGCTGCAATCAAAATCTCCATATCATGGCTGTTACGGCTAATAAGAGTAGTAAAAATAGAGAGTATTAACGTCGATAAACTCACATCTAGATCGGCACATAAACACTCTAGTCTTAACACCATAGGCTCTGCTAGCAGGTTTGAGTATTGCTCCATAAGATCTTGACTATGTGGTTTGCGAATAAAATCGAGTGGCAAATTATGCGTCATTTCCCTTGTGTCGAACTTATTCCCTGATTGTTCCAATTCCTTTTGAGCGCTCAGATTAAAATTAACCGAATGCATAGTCTTATTATTCAAAGTATATCTCCTGGTGGTGATTGCATCATGACTATCAAAGTCAGCAGCCACCTAACAATTAAATTAATTATTTTCCCTAAATTTTACAAATGATACTTTTTATAAACAAAAATTTAAACTTTATAACTGGTATGAGTTACATATATTTGTAACAAATTAGAAATAAAATTGTCATCTAAGGTAAGAATTAATGGATACTAATATTTTTGTTTATAACAGTGGTGGAGAATAATTATTTCATCAGTCGAATAATTTATATATATGTAGATTTTTTCACACTTAAATTCATTACAATAAATTTAAGGCTAATAAATTACAGAATTTTTTAAGATTATTTATGGAGGGGGGTTATATAATTATTTTGCATATAGAAATAAATATTTAGAAAATAATTATGGAGTAAAAATCAACGAAACGATACTTGGGCAAATACTTTAATATATTCATCTGACATTCTCTCAACTTCAAAGTATCCACCAGCATGGGAGAGCTGATTTACAAATAAATTATCTCTACCAAGCTTAGCAAACCAATAAGGAGCAAGTGAACATTGTGCAGACCCTGTAGCAATGTCTTCATCAATACCGATTGAAGGTGCAAAGTACCTTAATACATAACCACTCTCGCCATTTTGCGAAGTTACAATCAAAGCATGATAATTATCCATTTTCGCGATCTCTTCAAGATCTGGACTATAGTCAATTACTGATTTAACTGAAGGTAGAACAACGACCAAATCACGAGTAGAAAATACATCTATAGCCATAGAAAAAGGTTCAGTCGCCTCCTCATAATTTGGTGGTGAATTCGCAGTCCAACTCGGTAAAATAAGGCTATAGGGACTACCTTGCTTAGAGATCGTTACTCTCCCATACACACTATTAAAAGTGATTTCAGTCAACATGTAGCGGTTAAGCATAACAGCACCGGCTGCCAAGCTACCATGTCCACATAGATTAATTTCACCAGCTAGTGCAAACCATCTGATATTATAATCACCTAGTGTATTTACCACAAAAGCAGTAATTGGCTGATTTAAATTTCTAGTAATTTTAACTAATTCATCTTCATTTAACCATTGCTCAAGCTCGAAGACACCACATGGGTTTCCAGCCGCAGACTTACTGACAAATAAATCACATATCATTTTTTATAACATGCCTCTCTTTGAAGTTTACCTTAAAAAATTATTGCCATTTACCAAATGGTAAATTTAACTTAATGTTATATTATTTACAAGGTATTTCATTTCTATGATTAATCATCACAATAGACAAGGTTTTATTTTATAGTGTATTAAATAATTAAAATAAAATTTCATTTGAGATTTTATTCTTTATATAGGAATAAAAATTAGACTATATATTTTAATGACCAAGTGGATTAACTGGCAGTAGTCAGTTCTGATGCTGCTGATTAAAATCAAAGACAACCTTGCCATCAACAATGGTCATCCATACCTGTGCTTGTTTAATTTCTTGTATTGAACTGTGACTAATATCTTGAGATAGAACCACAAAATCGGCTGCCTTGCCAATTTCAATAGAGCCTGTGAAGTCATCAATCCCAAGGCTTTGTGCTGCATTAATCGTATAGCTATCTATCGCATCTTCAATACTAGGTAAGCCCGTTTTACCCATAATAACGCTATTTGCAATACTCACTAGAGGGTTGATGTCATGAACATTCCAATCACTGCTTAATGAGACATTAACACCAGAGTCAAAAAAAGCTCTGAGATTCATCATTGTACGGGCTCGGTTTGCACCGATAAATGCTTCAGCCCATTGATGGTCATGATAAGCAATATAATCCGAACCCACTTGAAAGTCCGCAGTAACCCCCAATTGGGGAAATCGCTCTATATCTTTCGGGTTAACCAATTCAACATGCGTAAGGGTATAATTTTTCTTCCCTCCTTTCTCACGCACTACTGCAATAGCATCCAAGGATTCACGAATAGCTCCATCTCCAATTGCATGGATATGCGCACCGTACCCAATGTTGTCTAAAGCTTCTAACCATTTCTCCATGGCTAAAGGACCAATGTAATTAATGCCATTTGGGTGCGTAGGAATATAAGATTGAAGATAAGGATTAAGCACTTTAGCCGTCGTATTGACTATTATCCCATCACTGTACATTTTGACTTGATCCACCCATAATAATCGCGTGTGATCTGGAGACCATATTTTTTCCAGAAACGATAACTGGTTCTTCATTGATTCATCAGGATAAATCCATGGTCTAAGCGACACTCTAGCCGTTATATCGCCTCGTCGTTCAGCCTCTTTCCATACCTGATACCATCCTCTCCTCCAATAAAGCCGGCCATCGCCAATAGTCGTAATACCGTGGGCTCGAGCTTCGTAAAGACCAGCCATCAGGCCTTCATAGCTTTGGTTAAACTGCCCTTTAATACTGTTCCAAGCCAGCTCCATGACCATATCTCCAGCGTTATCAAGTAAAATGCCGTTGAGTGAGCCTGTTTGTTTATCTTTAAGGTACTTTCCACCCTTTGGATCAGGGGTATCGATCGTAATACCCGCTTTTTGGAGTGCGATGGTATTGACCCACATTGAGTGTGACGTCTGTTCCATGATGATAGCTGGCTGATTGGGAAATACGGTGTCAATCACTTCAAGAGGCGTGCGTTTATTGCCCTCAACCAGTAATGATTCAATAGAGTAACCATAACCGATGACCCAGTTATTGTTATCATTACTCTCACGACAAGCTTTTAAATATGGTATCTGTTGCTCCAAAGTCGCACTCATACTTAATTCACATTGACCACCTATCTGCGAAGCTGCCTCAAAAATATGGTTATGATTATCAATAAAGCCTGGCATAACAAACCCACCTTCCAAATCAACTATTTGGGTCGACGGATTAATCAAGCGCTGTAGTTCACCACTAGTACCAATTTCAAGAATTCTACCCCTAGTAATTGCTACTGAATTAGCAGTCTGATGCCCATATACATGTGCATTAGTTAGTACCGTATCAGCCATTTCAATGGCATCAACGCTAAAATTTAAGGTTAAGCTTATTAATAGTACTGGTACGCCTTTGCGAATCATTAATTTGTGTTCCTTTCAACCACATTCTATCGAGATTGGTAACTTAAATTTAGGTCTTTAAGCTAGCCTAATTGGCAGTTAGATTTAGTCAAAATAATAATACTGCCAGATAACCTTTACATAAGGTGAGCTTGCTCAAAAATAGCGTAACTTATCCTATAGTTATTTGAATAGATAACTAACAAATGACAGATGGATGAGCGAAAACAGTGACATATCTGCAAATAATCAGTCTACGCAACACTTCCAACATGTTAAACTCGATACCAAACGCAGTGTTACTCTGCTCTTACTAACTGAGTGTATAGATGTCATTCTCGAATCTCGGCTTAAGCCAACCTATTACCCAAGCTATAGAAAAAATTGGCTATGAAAAGCCGACCAATATTCAAACCAAAGCAATCCCTACCATTTTGCAAGGCGAAGATCTAATCGCAGCAGCTCAGACAGGCACCGGAAAAACAGCGAGCTTCGTTCTTCCAATGCTTGAGAGATTAAGCCAAGAAAGCACACAACGAAAAAAGCGCATTCGTGGTTTGATCTTAACGCCTACTCGCGAACTTGCTGTCCAAATTGAAGAAAAAATCCAAGTATACAGCCAGAACCTTTCTCTTACTTCGCTGGCCATGTATGGTGGCGTTGATGAGAAAAGCCAAAAACAGGCGCTCATTGATGGTGTGGACATTTTGGTCGCAACACCAGGCAGACTGCTCGATATGTATAGTAAACGCGCGGTACATTTTGATGAGGTAGAAATACTGGTTCTTGATGAAGCTGATCGCATGCTGGACATGGGCTTTATAGAAGATATTAATAAAGTTCTTAACCGGCTCCCCAAAGACATTCAAAGCCTATTGTTCTCAGCAACCCTTTCACATAAGGTGCGTGACTTAGCCAAAACTGCCGTACATGACCCATTTGAGATTTCTATTGCCGCCCAACAAGCGTCAAAGAAAAATATTGAGCAATGGCTGATTACTGTCGATAAAGACAAAAAATCATCTCTTCTCAGCCATTTAATCAAGGAGAACAACTGGGACCAAGCTTTAATCTTTATCGAAACCAAGCATGGTGCCGCCAAACTCGCTGAACAGCTCGAAAAACGAGGGATAGAAGCTGAAGCTTTTCATAGTGGCCGAAGCCAAGCCATTCGCTCTAAACTCTTAGAAGATTTTAAGGCTGGCAACATTAAGTTTATGATTGCCACTGGTGTGGGCGCTCGCGGTATCGATATTGAAGGGCTCACTCGCGTTATCAATTATGATCTACCTTTTCCTGCCGATGAATATATTCATCGTATCGGTCGAACTGGTCGCGCAGATGCACAGGGTGAAGCGATATCGTTTGTCTCTAAAGACAATTTTAAAAATTTATGCATGATCGAATCTCGTCTAGGGCATTTGCTTGAGCGCCGCGAAATTGAAGGGTTTGAACCACGTAAGTCAGTTCCAGTATCTATTCTCAATTACGTTCCCAAAAACAAGCGTAAAAGTGAGGATAATCAATGAAGACACCAACTAGTATCACTTTTTTTGAGTCTTTAATACCGCTTATTACCTCTGGTAAAAAGACCATCACAATCCGTGACAAGTCTGAATCTTACTATTCACCGAATAGCGAGGTTGAGGTGTTTACTTTGGAAACAGGTCAGAAAGAGTGTGACATCAAGATTATCTCAATTGAGTCTCTTCACTTTGACGAAATCAATCAATATCACGCAGAACAGGAACATCTTCCATTACCGAAACTGAAAAAACTGATTCGCGATATTTATCCCAACGATGATGACTTATTCATGATTAGATTTGAGTTAATGAGATAAGCTGCTGTTTAGATAGCATCTTATCTATTTTCACTCGAAAGTAGATTCACATTTGATTCTCATACTCTCAAAGTAGCCGTATATGATTGTCTCATAGCGTCCATCTTGTCTCATGTCTGCAAGTACTTTATCAAAACGATTCAAAAGTGCTTTACGATCGCGCTTTTTTGAAAAAGCTATGTAGCTCGGAGTTGCTTCAATAGCCGGAGATAATATTTCGATGGCTTTATCTAAACTTTTTTGTACCAAGATATTCCTTGCTCCAAATTCATTATTGACCCATATATCTGCCCGTTTAGCGCGAATTAAGTCAGCACATTCTTCAGCACTATTTCTCTGAAAAACCGCCCGAAAACCTCCTTGGGCAATCTTCATATCCATTCGCTTACCGTAACTGACACCGTTTACGACACAAAGAGCGATATCAGACACATCACCTAGCAGAATTTCCTCAGGTCGATAACCGCTGCCACGTAGCGCCATTAAACTAATATTCTGAACAAAAAGTACGTTTTTGCTATAATCCGCGAACTTCTCTCTTTCAGCATTTTTGAAAGCAGTAAAAATCCCATCAGCTTTACCTCGTTGAACCAAAGCCAGTGCTCGTGCCCAAGGCAATACGGTAATATTGACGGGTGTTTCAAGTTGATGAAAGATATAACTGACCAACAGCACAGCAACACCGGACACTTGACCATTTCGTGTTTCAATATAAGGAGGGTATTCCAGAGTCACTAGCTCTATCGGTTCCGCTGCTGCAGGTTTAATTGCAAGTAACGCGAACAAGAGTATAAAAACTCGTACCTTTGTCATCCAGACTCCTCCTGAACACCTAAACGTGTAGGATTTTGGTAAAAAACAATGGAAAAAATGCTGACAAGTCAGTGATTTTTTATCTTCCCTAACGTTAATAGTAATATTCACAGAGAATATCGCCTGATTTTTTTACCCCGAGCAACAAATAATTCCATTCGAAGCTTCAAATATTCTCTTTACAAACCCATGCCATCAGCTTCAAAGTGGCCAAAGCAATCGTTAAGCAGCGATATGTTGAAGCCTAAGCTGTTCTTTTAGCATCAAGATAGCAAACATCTATTAATAATATAGCCATAAACTGTTTTCTATACCTGCCCATGCCAACTATGCTCTTTTCTAGGTACGCGATATTAAAGCGACAAGTAGAACATAAATTATCTGGATGTCTGAGTCTTAGCCATACTAACTGGCCTACGATAAGGCAGGACACTAAGGAGCGATTCATGGAACAAAAAAAAACAAAATCAGGTGCTCAATGTCCTGTTATGCACGGCGGCGCAACTTCTTCTGATTCATCAAATGTGGCTTGGTGGCCCAAGACACTTAATCTCGATATTCTTCACCAGCATGATCAAAAAACCAATCCTATGGATGCTGATTTTAGCTATCATGAACAACTAAAAACACTTGATGTCCAATCACTGAAAAATGATTTAAAGGCACTTATGACCGAGAACCAAGCTTGGTGGCCAGCGGATTGGGGCCATTATGGGGGCTTAATGATCCGTATGGCTTGGCACTCGGCTGGTACATACCGTATAGGTGATGGTAGAGGTGGTGCTGATACGGGAAACCAACGGTTTGCTCCTCTTAATTCTTGGCCCGACAATGCAAATTTGGATAAAGCACGACGTCTGCTATGGCCAATCAAGCAAAAATATGGCAACAAACTAAGTTGGGCAGATCTTATGATCTTAGCTGGTAATATGGCCTACGAGTCCATGGGGCTTAAAACCTTTGGCTTTGCTTTTGGCCGAGAAGATATCTGGCACCCAGAGAAAGACATTTATTGGGGTGCAGAACAGCAATGGCTGGCACCCAGCGGTTCCGAAAACAGTCGCTATACTGGGGAACGAGACTTAGAAAACCCTCTCGCTGCCGTAATGATGGGGCTTATCTATGTCAATCCGGAGGGTGTGGACGGTAAACCTAATCCGTTAAAAACTGCGCAAGATATGCGAGCAACATTTGAGCGCATGGGGATGAATGATGAGGAAACCGTTGCACTCACCGCCGGTGGCCACACAGTTGGTAAAGCTCATGGTAATGGCAGTGAGTCAAATATAGGACCAGAACCAGAACGGGCTGAATTTGAGGAACAAGGGTTAGGTTGGAATAATAATAGCTCAAGAGGCATAGGCCGAGACACTATGACAAGTGGCCTTGAAGGTGCATGGACAACAAATCCAACTCAGTGGGACAACGGATTTTTCCGTCTTTTGCTTGAAGAAGACTGGGACTTGAAAAAGAGTCCAGCAGGAGCATGGCAGTGGGAACCTGTTGAGATTGATGAGCAAGATAAACCTGTCGATGTAGAAGATCCTAGTATTCGGGTGAACCCAATCATGACCGATGCTGACATGGCTCTTCGAATTGATCCGGAGTATCACAAAATCTCAGAACGCTTTCATAAAGATCAGGCATACTTTTCAAAAACCTTCGCCAGAGCATGGTTCAAACTGACTCACCGCGATATGGGGCCTAAATCACGCTACTTTGGTCCAGATGTACCAGCTGAAGATTTGCTATGGCAAGATCCGGTG
Organism: Vibrio pectenicida; assembly: GCA_024347015.1. Lineage (GTDB taxonomy): Bacteria > Pseudomonadota > Gammaproteobacteria > Enterobacterales > Vibrionaceae > Vibrio > Vibrio pectenicida. The sequence goes on from AP024890.1 coordinate 1,177,293, forward strand.
CCAAAAGGGAACACTAACTATAACCTTGATGCGGTCAAAACTAAAATTGCCAGCAGTGGTTTAAGTATTGGTGATATGGTCTCCACTGCTTGGGATAGCGCACGCACATTTCGAAACTCTGATAAACGTGGTGGTGCAAATGGAGCTCGAATACGACTCGCACCACAAAATCAGTGGCAAGGCAACGAGCCCGAAAGATTATCGAGAGTATTATCCGTACTTGAAAATATCGCAGATGAATTCAATATGAGCATTTCCGACGCGATTGTGTTGGCTGGAAGTGTAGGAATCGAACAAGCAGCAAAAGCCGCAGGCATAAACATTGTGGTACCATTCTCATCAGGTCGCGGAGATGCAACATTAGATCAAACGGATGTTGAATCATTTAATGTTTTAGAACCTATAGCTGATGGGTTTCGTAACTGGCAACAACAGCATTATGCGGTAGGTCCTGAAGAACTCATGTTAAATCACGCGCAATTACTGGGTTTAACTGCTCCGGAAATGACAGTGTTAATAGGTGGCATGCGTGTACTAGGTACTAATCATTCAAATACACAGCATGGAATTTTCACTGACACCATAGGCGCATTAAGTAATGATTTTTTCATTAATCTAACAGATATGCGCTACGCCTGGGTACCAACAGGTCGTAATTCATATTCAATTATCGAGCGAAAAAGTGGCAACGAAAAGTGGACAGCAACCAGAGTCGACTTAGTCTTTGGTTCTAACTCGATATTACGGGCCTACGCAGAGGTATATGCACAAAATGACAACAAAGAAAAGTTTGTCCAAGACTTTGTCAAAGCGTGGACAAAAGTCATGAATGCTGACCGTTTCGACCTCAATCAATAAATGAGGAGTACCTCATGGTCATGCTTATGGCCATGAGGACTAACTTAATAAAATACATTCCCTTTTGTTTTGGCAATCTCACATTTTTAAACTAGATTTAATAAAGTAACACTCATTAAGAAACTAAATTCATATCAAATAACAATCTATCCATCAAAAATGGGTAAACAAGGAGAGTTGGCTATGAAAGGGTTCGAGTTTTTTAAACTGTTTGACACACAAGAGTTGTTCATTTTTTACTAACTTAGCAATCGAAGCGTACCTTGAGTGATGCCAAGGCTCAATGTACGCTTAAGCCCATTAGAACGAACAACACCTCAGCTTCAAACTTCAAACTTCAAACTTCAAACTTCAAAACTATCGGCCCTACTCTCAAAACGAATTAACTTAAAACTCCATCTGATACACACTTTCTTTCGTCTGACCCCTACATAATGTGATTAGAATCAAGTCTTAGTTGTTTGTGTCTGTGATTAGTTAATTGCAAAAATATCATCAATGGCGAAACCAAGTTATAGGATCAGAGTTATGAAAAAAGTGCTGTCCATGGTGAGTGTAATGACTGCCATTATTCTATCTCCTTTATGCTACGCTGACGCTATTCTTCATGCTTTCAATTGGACATATACAGATATACGTAATAATGCCCGTCAAATTGCAGATTATGGCTACAAAAGTGTTCTCATTGCCCCACCACTAAAATCAAGTGGTTCTCAATGGTGGGCACGCTATCAGCCACAAGATATAAGAGTCATTGATTCGCCTTTGGGCAATAAACAGGATCTTGAAGCCATGATAGCCTCACTTAATTCACATAAGGTTGCCGTCTACGCTGATGTTGTGCTCAACCATATGGCAAATGAATCATCCAAACGAGATGATCTCAACTATCCAGGTTATGAAATGCTCAATCTTTATTCCCAGCAACATAACTATTATGCTAACCAAACACTTTTTGGTGAACTAAGTCAGAATATATTCTCAGAACAAGACTTCCACACAGCAGGCTGTATTAGCGACTGGAACGACCCAGCTCATGTCCAATATTGGCGTCTATGTGGTTCTGAAGGTGACACCGGATTACCAGATCTCGATCCAAATAACTGGGTAGTATCCCAACATAAGAACTATCTACGAGCACTCAAAAAAATGGGAATACGTGGTTTTCGCATCGATGCAGTAAAGCACATGAGTCAATATCAAATTGACCAAATCTTCACCAATGCAATCATACAAGATATGCATATATTCGGAGAAATAATCACTAGTGGTGGTAAAGGTAAACACGACTATGAAGCCTTTTTAGCTCCCTATCTCAATAGTACTTCACATTCAGCCTATGACTTCCCTTTATTTGCTTCGATTAGAAAAGCTTTTTCACTTTCTAACGGCTTAAACCTATTACATGACCCGCATGCTTATGGACAGGCTTTGGAAAGCTCTAGGGCTATTACGTTCGCCATTACTCATGATATTCCTACTAATGACGTATTCCGACATCAAATCATGGATCCTGTGGATGAAGAACTTGCTTATGCATACATTCTGGGAAGAGATGGAGGTAGCCCTTTGATATACAGTGATGACCTTTCTGACAACGAAGATAAAGACAATGGACGTTGGGCAAACGTTTGGAAGAGCCCAACCATGATAAATATGCTTCAATTCCACAACCTCATGCAAGGACAGCCTATGACAATGATCAACAGTAACCACTGCACCATATTATTTAAACGTGGTAAAGAAGGGGTAGTAGGGATCAACAAATGTCTGTCTCCACAATCCATTACTGTCGATACATTTCAGCATGAATTCAATTGGTATGTGCCTTATAAAGATGCTCTGAGTTCAGACTCTATAAGTATAACGTCTCAATATTATGATTTCGTCATACCTGCACGCTCAGCCAGAATGTGGATGTTAGAACACTAAATACTCTCTTGTTTCTTGACCGATAGACATATAACTCGGCTTTAAATATACTCATACCCTGTATGTGTGTAAAAATAAACAATACCTTAGAGATTAAATTGAGTTTTTAATGCACTTCCAGGCTGCGATCTTTGATATGGATGGTTTATTACTAGACACCGAAAGAGTATGTATGCGTGTATTTAAGCAAACATGCTCTAACGTTAAACTACCATTTTATGAAGATGTCTATCTGTCTATCATTGGTAGAAACTCAACAGGCATCGAAAAAATCTTTCGTCAAGCCTATGGTGATGACCTAGATAGACTTCATCATGAATGGCGTCTTAATTACGATGCTATAGTCAAGCATCAGCCCATTCCAATCAAAGAAGGCGTTGTGGAATTATTAACTTGGTTGAAAGAAAATAGCATTCCCACTTCTGTTGCAACCTCCACCCAGCGTGATGTCGCTGAAATTAAGCTCCGACTGTCAGGATTAGACAAATTCTTCGATGGCTTAACTTGTGGCTGTGAGGTTTCCGCCGGAAAACCGGATCCAGAAATCTATCTTTTAGCTGCCGATAGACTTGGTGTGAACGCTAAGCATTGTCTCGCTTTTGAAGACTCAAACAATGGCGTTCGCAGCGCAATAGCCGCTCAGATGACGACGTTTCAAATCCCTGATCTGGTTGAACCCTGTGACGAGGTTAAGGCATTTGGCCACACGATTTTGCCGTCACTCAAAGATGTATTGAACTATCTTAAGTCACACAACTAAGCTCTATACGTTATTACCTAGAGTTAAGTTAAATAACTCTTAGGTATAACAAAATGCTTTTCAAAGGGTTTGCATTTGTATGACTTGCCCCAAAGTCTATTATTGCTGGCGTAATCAAATTAAATAAGGTATACCAATGACTAACAAATATGTACCACCTACTGTTTGGACAATGGATAATGAAAATGGTGGCCAATGGTCGAGTATCAATCGTCCTGATTCTGGTGCTCGCCATGAGCAATCATTACCTATAGGTAAACATCCACTCCAGCTTTATTCCATGGGTACACCAAATGGTCAAAAGGTAACTATTATGCTGGAAGAACTTCTTGCACTGGGTGTGAAAGGCGCTGAATATGATGCTCACTTGATTAGAATTGGAGAAAGCGATCAGTTTGGCTCGGATTTCGTTACCATCAATCCAAATTCCAAAATCCCGGCGTTTGTTGACCGTTCAAATGGCGAAGAGATTAATGTTTTTGAGTCAGGTAACATTTTACTCTACTTAGCTGAAAAATTTGGCCATTTCCTTCCCAGTGAAATAGCGGCAAAAACCCAAGTTATGAATTGGCTATTTTGGCTTCAAGGATCTGCACCTTACCTTGGGGGCGGCTTCGGCCATTTTTATGCCTATGCGCCAGAAAAATTCGAATACCCAATTAACCGCTTCTCAATGGAAGCTAAGCGGCAACTCGACGTGCTAGATAAGCAGCTTGAAAAACATTCCTTTATTGCTGGTGAAGCATACAGTATTGCAGATATCGCTATTTGGCCATGGTACGGTAACCTAGTATTAGGCAAGTTGTACGATGCTGCCGAGTTCTTAGACGTTGATAGCTATAAAAATCTCAAACGCTGGGCTGAAATAGTAGAAAACCGTACTGCTGTTGAGCGTGGTCGTATCGTTAACCGTACCTGGGGCGAGAACTGGGAACAAGTTTCAGAACGGCATAGTACTGACGACATTGATAACGCGCTAAATCTCAAACCTTAATATTGCTCCACATACAATATTTATGGCAGGTGACGCTTTCTAAGTGCTCACTTGCTTTACCCATAGTAAATACGCGTATTTATTTGCCAGACTCTTCGCTATACTTCGCATGATTCAAACAACAGCTCTGGATTTACGATCCAATTCGCTAAAAAGGAAAAATCATGACCGATTATGTAGTATGCGCCTTGTATAAGTTTGTACGTTTAGAAGATTACAAAGAACTTCGTGAACCACTAAGATTGCTAATGGAAAAATACCATGTTCGCGGCACCTTGTTACTTGCCAGAGAAGGTATTAATGGTACGGTAGCATCTAACCGTAAAGGCATTGATGCACTTTTGGCTTGGTTTAAAAACGACTCCCGACTTGCAGGCATCACATATAAAGAATCTTACGATCAACAACAGCCTTTCCATCGTACCAAAGTCAAACTAAAAAAAGAAATTGTTACCCTTGGTATAGAAGGTATTGATCCACGTCATGTGGTCGGAACTTACGTCAAAGCCAATGAGTGGAATGACTTAATCTCAGATCCCGAAGTTTTCGTCGTCGATACCCGAAATAACTACGAGATAGAAATCGGTACTTTCAAGAACGCCGTCAACCCAAATACTGAATCTTTCCGAGAGTTCCCTGCTTACGTGGCAGAAAATATGGATCCAGATAAGCACAAGAAAGTTGCCATGTTTTGCACAGGTGGCATTCGCTGTGAAAAATCAACAGCTTACATGAAAGAGCAAGGTTTTGACGAAGTTTATCATCTGGAGGGAGGAATTCTAAAATACCTCGAAGATGTGCCTGCAGAAGAAAGCTTGTGGCAAGGTGACTGCTACGTATTTGATGGACGTGTTGCCGTCAATCACCAATTAGAAAAGAGCCAGTATGAAATGTGTAACGCGTGCAGGCTACCAATAACCCCTCAAGATATGGATTCACCATTATATGAAAAGGGCGTAAGCTGTCCTAAATGCATCAATAAACACACTGATGAACAGAAAGCTCGCTTCCGCGAACGTGAAAAGCAAGTTCAGCTAGCTAATGCTCGTGGTGAGTCACATGTCGGTGGTAACGCTGACCAAATCATCACGCAACGCAGACAAGAAAAGCTTACTCGTAAGGATTTGCAAAGAAAATCTAAATAAAATATGCCACATGGATTTTTTTAAGTAGCCTTCTAAAAAGAAGGCTACTACTCTAAAATACCACTTTAACCACTCAAAATTATCATTGCTAGGCAGCAAAGCTTAAGTAGCTATTATTTCTTGGGAGGGTTGCAAAAAAACACTTTAAGTAACTAGTTGATTTAGTTAACAAACTATTTACGCTGCTATAAGCATAAAGAGTTAAGCTAATTGACCCAAAGAGCCTACCATCAATGCAGCAGTAGCTAGCAGAGCTTTTACTTAGGCAATAACCACGAGCCGATAGAAACAGCTTGAACACCAGATACTCTTCCACGTAGAAGGCAGCCTTCAGCGGGCATAGATCGTCCCTGAGAATCTATATAGAGGGCATTTTTCAGGTGAAAGTACTGGCTATTACCAGAATTATCTCTGCCCAAAGCCAGTTTGCAATCAAAGGCTAGATTTTCTGTACTATCTTGTAAGTGTTCATTGACAAGTTCAAAGTAATGACGTTCAGATATAAGCTCTCCAGTAAGTATTTTTTCTCCCATGAATATTGTCAAACCGACGGTTGAGTCATCCCTATCAGTGTGGCTAACCATATTCTGAAATAAGGATTCATTATGCTCTATTGTTATCATATTTATATTTCCTAGCTGAATTAGACGCCAATAATATAAACGCTTAGCCTAATCTTGTAGCATGAATACATGTGAAGTTTTGTTTTACCCCTCCCCCAAACTTACCTCTATCGCTTGGCTAGGCTAGTAAAACAGGAAAAAACAAATCACACAAATTCAAAAAAAATCATATTTTTAAGTAATGATTTCAATCAATTAAAGATAAAAAAGTCAATCCTTCCAAAGAAAATTCAGTATTTTTTTATGATAAAAGCCTCCACATAAGCATCTAGAAGAAGCTAAAAATTAACCTTCAATATTGTTCTATAAAACCTCAGCTATTTAATCACTTTGGCTGCATTCGCAAACACCGGAGCCTCAGTGATACTAAGAGCATCGAGTTCATTAAGTTTAAATAGATGACCACTAAACAGCACACCCGTCTCTCGAAATTCATTTAACGTCGCTTTATCACAACAGCATAGTAGATGTTCATTTGTCATAGATAGCAGGCCAGAATAACCATTTAAACCATTAATCAGCTGATGGAATGAAACAGATTCTTTTTTCAAAATCCTAGTCGTCAGGATACATTGCTTGAATTGATTGGTAAGTGAAGTGGGTAATGTAAGCATAGTCAGGTTCCCCTAAAGCTAATGCAATGCAGCCCACAGCGCCAAGCTGTGCTGTCACTTTGCGTCCCCGCCTCACGACAGGTTTGCCCAGTTTGTCCTGTATTAAGTATAGGCAACATCAGACATAAACGAGAAAAAGCGCTGATTTTAGTCAAAATCAACACATCCGAGCCAAGTTCTGTGTTGCTTTATGAAAGTGGGAGGTACAGTAATAAACCTATCTCACTCTTTTAGTATAAAGAAGCCAATTAGCTCAACTTTTTCATGGAGCTAATTAACTTCGCATCCACTATTATTGTCAGTGTTTTATTGTCTTGGATTCCTTTCCGAGCAGATCTCACTTTCAAAATCACTTCGATAAGGATTAATGTCAAGGCCACCGCGACGTGTGTACCTTGCAAAAACTGTGAGTTTTTCAGGTTTACAGCAGCGCTTGATATCAGAGTAAATACGCTCAACACATTGCTCATGAAACTCATTATGTTCACGGAATGAAATCAAGTAGCGTAAAAGCGCTTCATGATCAATTTTTGCCCCTGCGTATCGAATATATACACTTCCCCAATCAGGCTGGTTGGTTACTAAGCAATTGGATTTCAGAAGATGCGAACACAATGACTCTGTAACATATTGTTCTTCTGTACTCCCCAACAATGCATCTTCATCGTAATCGAATGAATCCACCGTAATATCCAACTCATCAATGCAGTAATTACTCTTATCTACAAGTGTTTCTTGAGGCTCATCAACAGCAGTAAAAGAAACTAACACTTCCGCTCCAGCAGATTGACTAAGATCTTCTTTCATCTGCCGCATCACAATATCTTGAGAATCGAATCGAGTTTGATTAAAACTGTTGAGGTACAGTTTAAAAGACTTTGATTCAATCAAATTATCCGAGGCATGGGGAATAACAAACTCACCTATAGCGACAACTGGTTTTCCTTTGCTGTTCAGCCAAGAAATTTCAAAAGCTGTCCATAAATCATAGCCAGATTGTGTTGCCTGTATATAATCTTTGATCTCAGAACGCCCTCTTGCTCGAGGAATCGGGTCTAGCAACTCTGGTTTATAGTGAGGAGTATATTCTGTCTTTTTTCCTAGATTCTTGTTATAGATTGCCATTGATTACGACTCCTTGACATTGATTAACCGAGAAAATAGCTTTCTAGCATAGTAGATAGGTGCAACGCTAATTAGCGCATAAAGGATCTTAATGGATACTTGGCTAAAGAACATGACGACTAACACGTCATTAGGTATAACATTATAAAAGGCAATACCAATAAACAAAGCACTATCGACTATAGATGCAATACTAGTGCTAGTAATAACCCTAACAGCCAACCATCGCGAATTAGTTATCAATTTGATTTTGTTCAAAATATAAGCATTAATGTTCTCTGAAACGAAATATGAGCTTAGCGAAGCAACGAACACTGCCATCATACTACTAACGAGCGTTAAATATTGTTCATCCATTACCTTCCACTGTTCTATGCTAGGAACTAAGGTTGACAAATAAATAAAGGCTAAAATTACAGCATTAACAGTAGTTGACTTAATAATTGCCTTTCTCGCCAGCCTCAAACCATAAAATTCGTTCAAAATATCTACAAAAATAAATGAGATAGGGTAAAGAAAAATAGCTATCGGAACCACTAAGCCTGTATCAAAGATTTCTATAGGTTTGATACCAGTTAAATTGGAAAGTGTGAAAAGTGAGCAAAGACAAAGTACTAAAAATGAATAACTCATCCAATAGTTTTCATGTCGGTCTTCTAATTCATATGCTCCTTCAAAACTTGAATTTGAATATGCCTTCTTACACACTTCAACTAACTCACTACGATTTAAGTCATCTGCTACATCACTTTTCAATAATTCAGTTGGCGAAATTTCAACCACCTTGCCTGTACCTTTAATCATAATACTCGCTGTCATACTTGGGTTTTCACTAAAACCAATCAGCTTGTATTTATTGTTAAACACAGTAACGCTCCTCCATAATGCTTCCAAAAAAATAATCATTAGGTTTTAGTTGCTCATAACATGGAACAGAGCATAAATTACCATCGCGAACAATAAGTTTGCTTGAGTCTTCTATATGGCGATTGGAACGATCTACAATCAATAAATTACCTCTTGTGTAATTAGTAGAAAGCGATGCTCCAACCTGGATAGCAACAACATTTTTGCTTTGAGAAAAGTGATAAGTAAGAGGGTATTCCGTTACCATTTCGTTGACATAATGGTCCCCCTTCAAAATAAACTCATGCTCCGTCAGAATAGGAACTGCAATTGGATTCTTATTGCCATCAATAGATACTAAAGAACCAGTACAATGAGATTCAAGAGACTCATTCTGAATGATGTAACATGTCGTACCGAAAAATCCTGCTATTTTTTCAACTGTGGCAGCTTGAACACGCTCAACTTTTCCATCAAGTATTTTGTATATAGTCGAACGGGTAATACCCGTTTTCCTACTCAATGATGTTTTGGTCTCTTTACCCTGATACAACCCAAACTGGATGTTATCTCTTAATATAGCCAGTTGCTCACTATTACTTTTCATATGACACCACTATCAATCTTTAGATAAAGATAATACCTACCGATTTAGCTATGATATCAGGAACATATAAAAAGTAATATTGGTATGCGCACATAAATACAATACACGTGCTAAAGTAAACTGTTATCAGGTATAAATAAATTGTGCAGAATCTTATTTTTGCAACAAAGAGTTAAAGTATACTTAGGATAAAATATGATTTACGCTGAAGTTATGCCTTCTTACAAACTCCAAAATATTTTAAAGCGTTAAATAAACACTCTCTGCAAACTTTCCATTGTGTAATTGGCTTATTAAAACCGTAAAAACATGAAAATTGCATTTATAAATTGTGTTTAACTCAAACGCAATTTTCATTGATACTTCATGACTTTTCATTTACTAGGTTAATATAAAATATGCTTTACTGCTGCCTTTACAATATAGAAACGATACAAGAATGCACATTATCTCAATTAGCGCAATATCTATCCCTTTAGAACCTGCGTCAGGTTCCGCCTTACCTATAGGGCAGTCAATTAAAACGATACTAAACACTCGTATACCATACCAAGAATCATGGTCATGGGTACCAAAACTGAATCAAGATAAATCTATCATCACACAACAAAACGTTGAGCAACTCAGTGATAAAATCTGGAAAGATAAAGCCGCGCCACGTATTATCAAAGCTTATGTATGGCGTTTTTTTCGTCAGTTAAATCCTGAAGAGTGCGAAGTGTGGATTAAACACTATATATTCAATCAAATTTTAACAGAGTGGCATCATAGGCTTGATAAGAACTCCTACTCCTCAATGCAAAAAATTTTAGCTAAGCAGCAATGGCTAGCATGTTTGTTTGAGATACCGCCATCATTCAATGAGGAACATTTTAACTACAAAATTCAAATTCAGCTTTCAAATAGTCACAAACTGAATCAAAAGATGATCTACTGTTTAAGAGACTTTGATACTACACCAGCACTTATTAGTGCCCTATATCTTAGAACGACTCAGCACCTTCCAGTGGAAATAAAACTGATAACAGACCAATTTCTACTTCGCAAATCTTACTACCTGTCTGATAAAACATCTCTATCTAAACAACGATGTAACGAAATCATTGAAAGCCTTATTGCTAATAAAGCGTAAAGAAGTAATACAAACGTCATAGCCAGGTATGATGAACTTCTCCAACTAGGTAAACCTACCATCTTTTATGACAAACAGTATGTGAACAGTCCTGAGATAAAGAAAGCGAGATATTTATCCCAGTTTTTATATCGTTGTTTTCTTATCTTACGCTGCAGACAAAAGGTCACTAGAGATGAAAGTTATTGATATTGTTAAATATATAAAGAATTCACACTCCATATTTAACTGTGGCTTTCTCATTGTTAAGTCATTACTCTAATCGAGCTCTATTTATTACAATGAGTTAACGAATCAGGCTTAATTCATTTATATTCTGAATTAATTAGAAGGAGAATACGCAATGACAGCAAGGTATCGCTGGCAACAAGGAAACCAGATATATCAATTCCGGTCTTTAGCCGATTTAATGGCCAAGGCAAGCCCTGAGCGATCTGGGGATATTCTAGCGGGAGTAAGTGCTTGTTCTGAAACGGAGCGAGTAGCAGCTCAAATGACGCTTGCCGAGCTACCATTAAAAACCTTTTTACAACAATCTGTCATACCTTATGAAGAAGATGAAGTGACACGTCTAATTATCGATAGTCACGACATTGACGCATTTAGCCCTATTTCGCACCTAACAGTTGGAGACTTTCGCAATTGGTTATTGAGCGATCAGGCTGATAGCTATATGCTGACAAAAATTCGCCTAGGCATTACTCCAGAGATGATTGCGGCCGTCAGTAAAATAATGCGTAATCAAGATCTCATTGCTGTTGCCAAAAAATGCCTTATACATACTGCATTTCGCAACACTATTGGTTTACCGGGGCGGCTATCAACACGCTTGCAACCCAATCACCCAACAGACTCTCTAGATGGAATAGCGGCGACTATCTTTGATGGTTTAATGTATGGTAACGGCGATGCTGTCATTGGTATCAACCCTGCTACAGACAATGTACCTCAGACCATTAAACTTCTTTCGATGTTAGATGAGGTTATTCAACATTACCAAATACCCACTCAGTCATGCGTGCTTACCCATGTCACAAACACCATCGAAGCAATAGAGAAAGGTGCACCTGTCGATCTTGTATTCCAATCCATCGGAGGCACAGAAGGAACTAACAAAGCGTTCGGAGTCAATCTGGATATTCTTAAACAAGCTCAAGAAGCGGCTTTATCTCTAAATCGTGGGAGTGTAGGTAATAACTGTATGTACTTTGAAACAGGCCAAGGTACAGCGCTTTCAGCAGATGCCTATTTTGGTGTAGATCAACAAACATGTGAAGCAAGAGCTTATGCAGTCGCAAGACATTTTAACCCTCTTTTAGTCAACACTGTTGTTGGTTTCATCGGCCCTGAGTACTTATTCGATGGAAAGCAGATTATTCGTGCTGGTCTTGAAGACCATTTTTGCGGAAAAATGCTCGGCCTACCAATGGGGTGCGATGTTTGCTATACCAATCACGCTTATGCAGACCAGAATGATATGGACAATCTTCTCACACTACTTGGCGTCGCAGGCTGCTCATTTATTATGGGTATCCCAGGATCAGACGACATAATGTTGAATTACCAGACAACCTCTTTCCATGACGCTTTATACGCAAGAAAAGTGCTAGGACTTAAACCAGCACCAGAATTCGAGAACTGGCTGATTAAGATGAATATTTTTGATAGCCTCAATGAAGTACGCCTAACCAAAGGCATAGCGAAAGCTTTTTCTGATTCACTGCTTACAATCAGTAAGGAGAAAACAAGTGACTGACCAGACTAGCAAAGCTAACAAAGCATCATTACAAGTCATCGCAAATCCTTGGCAAACCCTGCGCCAGTTTACATCGGCAAGAATAGCTCTAGGCCGAGCAGGTAATAGTATCCCTACTCATGAAATGCTGGCATTTCAGCTTGATCATGCAAGAGCAAGAGATGCGGTACATCGGGTATTAAATATAGACCAGATCATAGAAGAGCTTTGCGCTCAAAAACAGATAATAGAACATACTCCAGATTTACCAATAGTAGTAAATAGCAAAGCTTCAAATCGACTCATGTACCTGCAACGCCCTGATCTTGGACGTCAGCTTGATGAAATATCTTGGCAGAAAATAAACGACTATCAAGCTAATACAGTAAGAAGTTATGATTTATCGATTGTTATAACTGATGGTTTATCTTCAACCGCCATTCAAAATCATGCCGTACATATTGTCAATCAACTAGTCGCTCTTCTTAGTGCTGACAATAAACATGATTGGTCATTGGCACCTATCACTATAGTAAAGCAAGGGCGTGTGGCTTGTGGGGATGATGTCGGTGAAGGCTATAAAGCTAAGATCACCTTGATTCTTATCGGAGAACGACCTGGGCTAATTTCACCAGATAGTATGGGGCTTTACATTACTTGGAACCCCATACGTGGTAAGCAGGACTCAAGCCGAAACTGTATTTCCAATATCAGGCCAGAAGGGCTCAATTACCAAGAAGCCTGTCAAAAAGCATACTACTTACTCAGCGAATCACTTCAACGACAAATATCAGGTATCGATTTAAAAGATCGTAGCGATGACACTAACAGTCAAGAGCTCGAAAGCAAGTCTTCAACCAATTTTTTAACACCACCAATAACTGAATGATAGAGGGAATTATCATGTCTGATGAACATCAGAATTATCTCGCCAAAAGACAACTAAAACGCGGGTCCGCAGGTTGGATCCTGCTCGCCGGTTTGGGCGTTTCGTATGTTATTTCTGGCGATTTTGCCGGATGGAATTTTGGTATTGCGCAAGCTGGTTGGGCGGGCTTTCTTATCGCAGCACTGACCATGGCACTCATGTACTTTACTCTAGTACTGTCGCTCGCTGAAATGTCTGCGGCAATTCCTACTGCAGGTGGCGGATACAGCTTTGCCCGCCAAGCAATGGGGCCAATTGGTGGCTATATTACTGGCCTTTCCGTTCTGATTGAGTATGCCTTAGCTCCTGCTGCAATAGTGATTTTTATTGGCTCAGCGGTCAATGAGCTCCTTGGGATTGACGGTCCCATTGTCTATGCCTGTTTCTACTTTGTCTTTATTGCTATCCATTTGTCCGGCGTAGGCCAAGCACTGAAAGTAATGATGGTTATTAGTGCTCTCGCTGTTGTCGCTATAGTACTTACTGCGGGGGCACTAATAGGTCATTTCGATATGAATAACCTATTTGATATTGCTCCGGTGACTTACACAGCAACGGAAGTGTTACCAATGGGATGGTATGGTGTATGGGCTGCGCTTCCATTTGCAATGTGGTTATTTTTAGCAGTAGAAGGTGTACCATTAGCCGCAGAAGAAGCGAAGAATCCAGTAAAAGATGTACCTAAGGGTATTATTGGCGCTATGACGTTTCTTTTATTCACCGCAGCACTTGTCGTTTTCTTGTTAGCTGGTGCGGTAGGTGCCAAGGTGATAGGCAATAGTTCGGTCCCTTTAGTTGATGCACTCAACTTAAGTGGCTATTCATCTCTTGCGACCTTAGTGAATATACTTGGTCTGGCGGGGCTTATCGCCTCTTTTTTCTCGATTATTTATGGCTATAGCCGACTGGTTTTTGCTTTATCCCGTGCAGGGTATTTACCCAAAAGCTTGTCACTTACCAATCAAAATAAAGTACCAACTCAAGCATTAGTACTACCCGGAATTTTAGGACTTGCCGTGTCTTTAACAGGTGAAGGCGACCTCATTTTGGCTATGGCTGTCGTTGGTGCAACCGTTTCTTATGCACTAATGTCACTAAGCCATATATTGCTGCGTATTAAACAACCACTATTAGTGCGTCCATATAAAACTCCAGGAGGCATAGTAACGTCAAGTATCTCTCTAATTTTGTCACTGATAGCAATGACAGGTGTATATGCATTTTCCCCATTAGCTTTCTTTATGACACTTGGCCTATACGCTATTGGCAGCCTATATTACATCCTTTACAGCCGACATAACCTTGTCGCTGCAACAGCCGAAGAAGAATTTGAGATGCTAGCAATAGCAGAGCAGGAATTGGAAGCCGAGTTTAATAACTAACTCACCTTATAGGCAGAAAGCTCAGCTCTTTCTGCCTATTTCCATTTTAAAACACTCATAAGACGAATTGGACAGTGACAGAAACAAAAGCATGGTCACTGGCTTGGCCATCATGTTCAAAACTTGGATTAATAAGATGAGAGTCTATAGTTTGGTATTGAATAATATCTGCCATTGAGAATGATGATTCAGGCTGAAACTCTTGAGAGAGCAATATGTAATCGAGTACTTTACCGGTAGAGAGATGATAGTGTGTCGCAGGGCGCTGAATATCCAGCAAACCACGATTAACTATATCCCAGCTGTCTTGAAGTACCAACTTATGGCTACCTATGTCGATAGGTTTGGTCAATAATCCAACCACATCACTAGTAATAGGCTGATTTAAATCCCCCATAAGAACCGTTGGCATTGGATTTTTACTATAGGTTTCTTCCATGGCTATGCGAATCATCAAAGCTTCCCAACCTCTCTGCTGGCTGGATAACCATTGACCCACCAGTGAGTGCCTTTTATCGGTTTGGTGTGATTGGGTCTCTCTTTGCGACTTTAGGTGACAAACATAAACGGCTAACTGGCCAATATCAGGAACATCCACAACAGCATAAATGGGTTTACGGCTGAAGTTTAGCTGTTGAATGCCATACCCTTCAAGCAAACCACTAGGAACCATCACTGGGTGTGCCTGTAAAATAGGGTATTTCGATGCTAAAGCAACAATAGGATGACTATAGATATAATCACTTTCAACATGGGCTTGATCAACGCTTACAAAGTATAAATAACCGAGTTGCCGCAACATTCGCTGTACGCAGTCTACACTAAATATTTCCTGAATCGCAAGAATATCAGCGTCTAGTGATGCAATCGTTTGTCTTGTCCAACGACATTTCTTTTCCCACTTTTCTCTAGAGTAAATATTTTCAAAATCATAAAATGCGCAAGGTGGCTCAATGAAATTAAATAAATTGGCCGTAGCAAATATCAGTTTTCTGTCCGTAAGCAAAACGTTACCTCACTATTTACAACCTATCATAGAGACTCATAGAGTTTAACCTATATATCTATTACTTTTGGCCAATATCATTTCAACCAATGTTAAGAACACTCCTTTCCCCAGCATAACAAACTATTTGTGAGCAACAAATTGAACTTTCAGCTTCTCAAAAATGACACTCAAACTGCAAGGTAAGCCCTGAATTATTAAAGAGTTATGATTAGATCGAATGTGCTCTAAGCCACTCTGTGGTATAGATACTACAAACAAGGTTGATTACAACCAATAAAACGATAATAATTATCATTACCAATTTACGAGGTCAGTATGGATTCACAAAAAGCGCTTTACAACGCATTTTTCAAAGCACAAGACAGGTTCGTTGATAGTTACACTCCTCACGGATTTGAGCCAGACATCGTTCATGAGTACATTCACTCAGCAATGACCTTATCATCGGTATACGAGCAAGGAACTGAACATGAAAACACCTTGCTTTGTGAACTCTACTTACGGCAAGTGTATTCCCATTTAATTAAAGCGATTCAAGACCCATTAAGAAGCAGAACATTTCGCCGAGTGTGCTTAGATGCAATTCATACTCCTCTTCTATGTTTAAAACGTTTTTACCATCAATGGGAAGACGGTGATACCAAGTTTTTACAACTACAACAAAAGTTGCAACGTATTCGAATGCCACTCGATTAAATTAAAAAGGACATCTCATGACTCAAACTTTCTCTACATCAGAGTTTCGCATTGAAAAAGATAGCATGGGCGAGGTAAAAGTGCCTGAGCAAGCACTTTATCAGGCACAAACCCAGCGTGCTGTCGACAACTTTCATTTTAGCAAACACACCATGCCGACTGCTTTTATCCAATCACTAGCATTTATCAAACAGGCTGCAGCGCTTACCAACGCGCAGCTGGGTTTGATGGAAGGCGATATTGCCAATGCTATCGAAGAAGCCTCACAGTGTATTATTGATGGTCAGCACCATGAACATTTTCCTATTGATGTCTTTCAAACAGGATCAGGAACTAGTTCTAACATGAACGCCAATGAAGTTATCGCAACATTGGCGAGCAAAATTCTTGGTGGTGACGTTAACCCAAATGACCATGTTAACATGGGGCAAAGTAGTAACGATGTTATCCCAACCGCCATTCAACTTAGTAGCGCATTGACTGTCGAGAAGCAGCTTATCCCAGCATTAAACCATCTTATTGAAGTACTAAAAAGTAAACGTAATGAAGTCGGACATATTACTAAAACTGGCCGAACTCACCTAATGGACGCTATGCCTGTTACCTTCGATCAAGAGCTTGGTGCTTGGCAATATCAAATTGAACAAGCAAAAAGTGGAATTGAGCAAAACCTAATTAATGTTAAAGCTCTTGCACAAGGTGGTACAGCTGTGGGAACAGGCATTAACGCAGATCCAAGATTTGCGAATGCGTTTGTAGATAATTTATCTCAAGCTACTCGATTGCAATTCACCTCCAGTAACAACTTCTTCTATAACCTCAGCAGTCAAGATGCCTTAGTCGCACTTTCAGGCCAGCTCAAAACCGCCGCTGTCGCTATAATGAAAATTGCCAATGACCTCCGCTGGATGAACTCTGGCCCATTAGCAGGAATAGGAGAAATTGAACTTCAAGGATTGCAACCTGGCTCATCAATAATGCCTGGTAAAGTAAACCCCGTTATTCCTGAAGCAGCAGCGATGGCAGCTGCACAAATAATAGGTAATGACACAACCATTACTATCGCTGGCCAATCGGGCAATTTCCAGCTTAATGTCATGCTCCCTGTTATCGCACATAATATATTAGAAAGTATTGAGTTACTTGCCAATAGCTCTATCGCTCTAGCAGATAAAGCCATTTCTTCCTTTACTGTACGTGAAGACAACTTAAAGGTAGCCTTGGCAAAAAACCCTATCCTTGTGACGGCATTAAACCCTGTAATCGGCTATTTAAAAGCAGCAGATATCGCCAAAAAAGCTTACCAACAAAGACGCGCTATTATCGATGTTGCAGAACAAGAAACCGACCTCGATCGTACGACCTTAGAACGTTTACTTGATCCTGGAAAGCTAACAAAAGGTGGAGTAGCTGAGTAACCTTTTTCGTGAATTGGCCTATAGCCACATTGTCCTATAGGCCAGAATACTTTAATAACCAATATCTGTCTTAACTACCAGGTGGTCTGAGCCCGGTACTACGGATAGACTATGTCGTTGGCAGATTTTCCTACCGGCATTGACTGATTGCAACCAAAGGTGATCAATTGCAATCATAGATGCTGTTGGAGCGCGAAATGAAGCAATCCAATTAGGCCAGCTTGCAACAGGCGCTTTCTGA
>AP024891.1 GCA_024347015.1 Vibrio pectenicida
GCTAGCTATTGTTCAGGGCAGCGGCAAAGGTGGTGAGGCTATCTTTTATACCATGTCTGGCGGGCATAACCGAACAGGAAGGAGAGCATTATCGCCGGTATCCAGTCACCATTGCGCGCTGTCTATGATAGAAAGCAACAAAGATAATCATACACGTGCTGAGGTCTATAAGAGTGGCGGATATTGGTACATGAACGTCTGGAGTGTCGGTAATGGCGGGTATAAAACCGCCAAAGCCATGTGCTGGCCCAGAGGTTAACGCCTTGCCTCGTCTAATCTCGCTCAAACGACTGCATGGCTAGGCTGACGGCCCAATCGATGGCTTGGCCCTCATTGTTAATGTCAGGAACCGATTTTTTAATAGTCTGTAAAGACTCTTTTGTTTGAGTTAGCACATAAGCATCAATACGTTTATTTTTTTCTATTTGTGCGTCGTGATGGGCCCTTCTTGACTTTGCAATGGATTTTTTACGGTCTTCTTTTGATTGGGCCATACCCATGTCCTTTTTTTAAAACATGTAGCAGTTTACCGCGTAAAAACGAATAAAAAAAGGTTTACACGGTAAACCTCCCTGCTTATTATGTTTACACGGTAAACATAATAAGCTATTGACAGTCGTGATAAATTTGTTTGTCATATGCGCAAGATTTAATAATGGATTGACTATGAAAAAGATTTCTCTATGTATTGCGTTGGCCTTTTCTTCTACTTCTTCTTACGCAATCGAAAGTGGTACATTTTTAAACTGGAATGATTCCTATACTGATATGGCGACCTTTAACTGTACAGGAACGCTTATTGGTGGAAATCAACTCATCACAGCAGGTCACTGTGAGCTGCAAAAAGACAGTGTTCTTCTCGCTGATGGTCGATTTTTAATGGCCGCGCCACACAATAACCCAGCGGGTGTAAGTGATCCAAATGGTCCCGATATATCAATATGGTCGTTAACTGAGACTGTTCAAACAGAAGACATTCGCCTTATTGCCAACCTCAATACCGATCCTGTCAGTGATAACGACTTAGTGACTATCTTGGGATTTGGTGGAGGAACAACCCTCAACAGCGCTCAAACAAGAATCGATATGTCCGGTACTACAAATGCAAGCAAATATCACTCTTCCAGCATTGGAAACGGTGTTACTCAAGGAGGAGACTCCGGCGGTCCATGGTTAAATCAGGATGGCAATATCGTTGCAATACACAACTCAGGAGCAAATAATTCTATGTTTGCTACAAGCCTGTTTTTCGTAAAAGATTGGCTGTTAGAGCAAATAAACGGTTGGCATTACCCTACACTGAAATCAGGCAGCGGTAACATCAGCATCAAAGTGCAGTCTTTGCATCAAGGTGGCGTAGCAGACAGTGCGTATACCACAGGTGACATCACCTTAACCGGTGGGAGCTGTGTGGGCCACACACTCTCGGCATTTGAAACCTGTACTTATGATGTTTCTGCACCTAACAGTGCGTCGGGTACGTTGCATTTAAGTGCGACAGAAACCATCAATATTAATCCAGCGGCAACCCAGAGCAGTGTTACGACTAATTCCAGCGGCGGTAGTGGGGGAGGCGGTTCACTGGGTGGACTGGCTTTGCTTATGCTCAGCGCTTTGGGTTATCGACGACGTCACCAGTAACAGACATCCCATTTATTAAAAGGACACAGAACTATGAATAAATCGACGCTAATTGATGCGGTAGCCAAGCACGCGGATCTCAACAAAAAGCAAGCGGGTGAAGCGATTGAAAGCATTACTGAGGCGATCACCAAAGCATTGGCGAGTGGTGATGAGGTCACATTGGTTGGGTTTGGCTCGTTTAAAACCACCCACAGAGCCGCAAGAACAGGAAGAAACCCGAAAACAGGTGAGCCACTTGAGATAAAAGCGGCTACGGTACCCGCCTTTAAGCCTGGTAAAGCACTCAAAGACGCCTGCAACACATAGCCCTTAGTCACTTTCCCATAACACCGACCTACGTACTGGCATTGAATACCATTCGATGACAGTGCGTAGGACCCAACCGATAGGGCGGGAGTCCTACCATAAAACTATCTTTTTGTCACGAAACAGCAGCGCTTAAATTCACACGAATTTCGACGCTCCTATTTTCCTTTCCTTTTTTTATCCTTGCTATCGTGGTCACTCTGTTGATTAGGAGAACCACGACATGTCCAACTCGTCTTCACGAAAAAAGGCGTTGATAAAATTTGCACTGCATACCCTGCTAGTTGTTGGTGTCAGCACCAGCATTACTATCGTTGCCGTTTATTGGCTGGGTGAGAAAAATGCCAGTGCGAGAAACAGCCTCAAACAAGTATTATTGGCTGAAATTCAATCACACAGTGAAAGCCAATCGGCCGCGATCGCCGCCTCAGAGCAAAAACACACGCAAGACATGCAACCCTTCATCACACGACTCGAGACGTTGGATAATCAAGTGTTGCTTGGAAAGCAAGAACATCAGCACTTTCAAGATGCGATTGATACGCTTAAGAGTCAGCAAGAAGGGCAGACAAAAGGAATACAAACGCTGAACAAAAAGGTGCGTGCTTTAGCGCGGCGCCCAACAAGCAAAAAAACCGTCTCTCCTTCTGTCAAAAAACGTCCACAGTCAAACGTTTCTACCACTGAGCTACCTTTTCGTCTTTTTGATGTCCAAAAGCGTGGGCTGTCTTATGTCGCCATCATGGGCCCGAAACAAACTGACCGCGTGAAGAAGCTAATGGTACTGTCTGCTGGACATCGTTACCAAGGTTGGCGACTCGATTCGGTCACACAGTCAGGGGTTCAAGTGAGCCAGGGCAATATCCGCCTCTTTTTGGAACGTCAGGGGGAGGCATGATGATCAATAAAGCATGGCTAATTTTGTTTATCTCTTGTTGCAGCGTCGCCGGTGATATTCAGATCACTCGTGAGGTGTCAAAAACGATAACAACGCACTCACAAGCCACGCAGTGGGGGCTGGAAGAAGCCGATTGGGACCGCTATAAGGCTTTGCTGGCATCCCCACAAGGTTTTGGTTTGTCAACGTCAAATCCATTGACGGTCTTAGGTCGGTTTGCTCGAAATGAGGAGGAAAGGAAGCGATACGCTCAACGGTTAATGCGCTTTGAAAAATCCCGTACTGAGGGATTACTCGCCTTTAATCGCGCATATCAAATGGCTTGGAAAAGTGCCTACCCCAATTTAACGCCAATCGGACAAACTTGGCCAACGAGAGTAGCCCTCTTTGTTCGTCAAAACTGTTTGTCGTGTGATCAAGCCTTCACGACTTGGCGATCGCGAGGGGTTGGCGTCGATGTTTTTATGACCGACAGCATTGGTGAAGATCGCACATTAAAGCAGTGGGCAGGTGCAGTCGGAATACGTAAGCGAGAAGTTACACAAGGCGAAGTCACTTTAAATCATGACACTCAAGGACTGGCATTTACGCTGGCGAGAGGGAGATCTTTACCTATATCTGCAACCTTAAGAGGTGGGCAATGGTCGGTTATCGAATCGCCGTAATGGCTTTGTTTCTGTTTATGCCCACGGCTTGGGCCGTTCCACCGCTCTACCACGTGATTGCAGAGCGTGAGTCCGTGCCTCCCCAAGCTTTGTACGCACTTGCCATGACAGAGAGTGCGACCCTTCTTGGTAATGGTCAGGTTCGTCCTTGGCCATGGACACTCAATGTAGAAGGTCAGCCCTATCGGTATCCATCAAAAGCACAGGCATGTCAGGCACTCAAGCATTTTCTGATGCGGACAAAGGTAGTGGATATCGGATTGCTTCAGATTAACTGGCGCTGGCACAGTGCCCCTTTTTCAAAGCCCTGTGATGTGCTTGTCCCTGAGACCAATTTGACTTATGCCGCGAAATTACTGTATCGCGCGTATCTACGATTAGGAGATTGGACGAAAGCCGCTGGTTATTACCATCGTCCTGCAGGTGGGACGCCAGCTAAACGATATCAACAGAAATTTTCCGAGCATTACGCTCAGACCATCATTACTTTTCAAGGAGGAAATTTATGAGCCGATGGTTCGTTATCATTTTTCTGATCTTAAGCGGAGGGGTCAAAGCGAGTCCAATACCAAACGCCCAACTCTTTGCCTCGATGTTACCCGTCAAGACGCCCTCTCTGACACCTGGGGTGGCACCTAAGGGTAAGTATACTGCCCAGTTAACCCAGCCCTTATTCATTGTCGGCGCAGATCGAACGTCACATCGTTGGTTGGAGCGCCATCAAGCCTACCTTAAATCCATTAATGCGATGGGCATGGTTGTGAACGTGTCCACTGTCAGGCAACTCAATCGCTTGATGCACTACGGTCTGCCTCTCTATCCGGTACGAGGAGATCAATGGGCTGAGCACTTCACTTTATCGCATTACCCTGTTCTACTCGAAAATGGAGAAGTCAAACAATGAGACTGAGACCAAAACGCGTCAAGGATCGTCACGTTCATCACTCGTTACGCGAAGCCGATGTGCACGATGTGGTGGCAAAAGTGCATACCATCATCGCCAAGCCTGAACTCACTCCACTGATTTTAGCGCTCGCTGAGCAGTGTTTATTGGAATCGGTTCGCCCCGAGGCAGCAATGATGTCATTGCTTGAAGGCAACCGACACGCCAGAGATAACCAACGTTACTGCACTCAACCTGTCGAGGCGATGGAGTTAGTATCATGACTCCCGTAGAAGGATTGCTACGTCCAGTAGAGGAGCGCATCAGTGTCTATACGTTTTTCCTCGGCGCGTGCTGGGTGGCGTTCGATCCAGCCAGCTTTCTATTAACTCATCAAAGCGCATTGCTGGTTTCTGGCGTGCTCATGGGAGTGGCATGGTGGCGAGAGCAACAAGCTAGGCAGTTGATCCGTTACCAAAAAGGACTCAAGAGTTTGCCATTTTGGGCCATGGCTTCAAAAGACATTCCCGTTTATCAAGATAAATTGTTTTTGGGGAGAGGTTTTGAGATCAGGCCAAGGCATGCTCAGCGTTTGTATGATACTCGCCAAATCTGGGCAGAGCGGTTTGTGGTCCCAAGCCGGTTATATCAGTGGGCAAGACAGATGGAGGCCCGATATGAAGGGACTCACTTTGGCCGCTACCTCGCACAACAACCCGTTTTTCAACCAAGCACTGTATGGGCAAACCTCAACCCCATGTTAAAGCGCTGTCATCCCGCGCCTCCACTACCACCGGTGGGCGGCGATCCTTGTTTGCATGGGGTTGGACTCGCAGAAGAAACCGACTGTTTGTTACCGGCAAGCGCGAGGGCAGGGCACACACTGGTGCTCGGCACCACAGGGGTAGGCAAAACGCGCTTGGCCGAATTGCTTGTGACACAAGACATTCGTCGAGGCGATGTCGTCCTGAACTTCGATCCCAAGGGCGATGGCGACATGCTGCTTCGTATGTATATCGAGTGTTTACGCTCAGGACGGCTTGATGATTTTTATATTCTGCATCTGGGCTATCCAAATCAAAGTGGTCGTTATTCACCATTGGGACGCTTTAGCCGCATCACCGAAGTCGCTACGCGTGTGTCTGGCCAACTTGAAGGAGGAGGAAACAGCGCCGCTTTCAAACAATTTGCGTGGCGATTTGTCAACATTATTGCCAGGGCGCAGGAAGCCTTAGGCAGACGACCGGATATGGCCTCAATTCAGCGCTACGTCACGGCCATCGATGATCTGTATGTCGATTATTGTTTGAAAATGTTGCCCACTTATCACCCCAAAGCGGTCGATTATGTGGCCGCGATTGAGGCTGATGTCACCGAACAAAATACGCCTAGACATTTGCAAGGGCGAAGCCCAAGAGTCGTTGCATTGGAGCGATATTTCCAAGATTACCCCGTCGACGATGACGTATTGGGAGGTCTGCGCAGTGCCATTCAATACGACAAAACGTATTTTGATAAAATCGTGGCCTCTTTATTGCCTTTACTTGAAAAGCTTGGAACCGGCAAAACAGCCCACCTTATCTCTCCAAAACATCGTGCCCATGACGAGCGTCCCGTTGTCGATTGGCGAGAAATCATTAATCAAAATGGCGTGGTGTATATTGGTCTTGATGCACTCTCTGATACGACCGTTGCGGCGGCATTTGGTAACAGTATGTTTGCTGACTTGTGCTCCCTCGCAGGCGAGATTTATAAGTTTGGTAACACGCCAGGGATGGATAATGCGAAGGTTTCTCCGCGTAAGATCATGATCCATGCTGATGAGTTTAACGAGTTGATAGGGGATGAGTTTATTCCGATTTTGAATAAGTCGCGAGGAGCCAAATTTGTGGTGACGGCTTACACCCAAACCGAGTCTGATATTGAAGCACGTTTAGGCAACGCAGCAAAAGCGGGTCAGACGAAAGGGAACTTTAATACCTTGATCACGCTTCGGGTCCGCGAGCTAAGAACGGCCCAAATCCTCACTTCTCGAATGAAAAGTGCAACGATTCGTGACGTCGTGCCAGACTCGGGGGTCAGTGATGCGCCTGGAACTCGTACCGGCTTTAAATCGACCAATAAGGACGCCATTCAAACGAAAGAGGTGCTTCTTATTTCTGACAGTGACTTAACGAACTTGCCTATTGGCCAAGCCTATGCGGAATTAGAGGGCGCTAAATATTGGAAATTGCGCTTTCCTTTACCAAGCAATGTGGGCGATGAAGCCTTGCCAAGCTCTATTCAAGAGCTGGTCGATAACATGAAGTCGCGTAATCAAACCTTGGCACCGATTGAATGGTCAAAGACCCTGAATGATTTGGATAAAGATTGGAGCGAAGCATTTTATTTGGGCGAAAAAGAATCCATTGTCACTGGTGACGTATCATTAGACGCTTATCACGACTGGATGAACGCCGATGCCTAAAACACAACGTACCGAGCAACCCCGTACAGACAGAGAATCTCAAGCCTCAGCCCTGACTTGGCCACTGTCCGCGCTTGTACACACTGCTCTAATTTGGGTTTTGCTCATTGCGGTTGAATGGAGTGGCCACCTAGGGCCTGCCGGTCAACATAGTCGAACTGTATTTTTAGATCTCATTCAATCTCTTGAATCGCAGCCAGGGGCTCAGCAATGGGTTTTTATGTTATTTCAGTGGATATTAGAACACGCTCGTCCACTTGTTGAAGTCTCTTTTATCAACAATATGGCGTGGCTTCAGCCTTACTGGGAAAGCGTGGTTTACGTAACATTATCGCTCATCACTCGCATCTTGTTGTTAGTCATGGCCTTGCCATTGTTTGTGTTAGTCGTTGTGTTGGCTTTTCTCGATGGGCTGATTGTTCGTCAGCGTCGCATTGCAATGGTTGGTAGAGAAACGGAAACAATACATTATTACGCTAAGCGTTTAATGCCGTGGTCCGCCGCGTTAACCGGATACGTATGGTTATTGTTGCCAGGTTTCTACCCAGTGGGAACCCAATGGTTGATCCTCCCTGGCTTAAGCTTATTTGGCCTGATGGTTCATCAATCTGTCGCAAGCTATAAAAAATTTCTGTGAGGCTCTTGAGCAGGCATTTAAAGGAACTGCATTAGGTGTTATGTCACGCTTTAAGAAAGAAAAGGCGGTCGAAGTCGCCGATATTTATAACAAACACGTTCTACTCGCACAAAACCCCATAAAGTGGTTGTGACTTATCGTCATTTATTCATTTTTCTACAAAACAGAGGCCAAGAAAAAGCCATGCAAGTCCCCAGTAACACACCTAAAAAGGTACTCTGATATGGTTTTCGAGTAGCTTTGTATTTGACTAAAATCCCTTGCCCTACAACGTACCAAGCATACACTAATACGTGTATCGGCTCGGGGAATAGTTGCAAGCAGATATAGAGCACAAATCCACTAGTTAGCATATATAAGCTAACAGGCCATAAATCCTTTTTAGGTATACCCAGAATATTCAAAAAATCCCCTCTTTATTTGGTTAGTGGGATAAGTTCACCACGAAACTGCGGCTCGACTTGTATAAGTCTACCTTGATCTTTGAAAGCCAAACTCATGTATTGGCGATCAAAATATTGCTCAACGATCGGACTCCAAAAAGCTGCATCTTCTGGTGCGTCTGCTTTGATTTGTTCAATATCCATAGACCCCTTTTCCCTTAATTTGGATTATCAGTGGCTTCGACTGCTGAATCTAACCAACCATCCAAACTATCTGAATTGTCGTAATTTTTTGAAGGTGACAAGCGGCCACTTTGTTTGTCATCACAACCATCAAGATAGCCTGTTAAGTAGTCCATCAATCGCTGCATCGATTTTCCCCTAGTTACTCGGTGATGATTGCTGAATTGTCTTCAACCAATTCTTGAGCCGTTTTAAGTCGTTGACCAAGCTTGATGTAAAGCGCCTCTGCTGCTTCATAAGAAAGCTCAAGTTTATGAGTGTGCAAATTCTTAAACTCTGTCTCTGTGTGGGCTATAAGCTTGTCGCTGACAATCTCAAGCTCAACGCCTTTAATGTGCTCAACTACATGAGATTCAGTTAGTAGCAACACTTCAACTTCTTCTCTAAATGCCACCTGTTTTTCCCTCTTAAAATGAACCTAAATATTGAAGCCAGAAACCAACTACTATCATTAGTGCGCCAATTACTCGTAGAGGCCAAACGTACCACTTAACACCTCCGGCATAGACCATATCTATTCCAATGGTGAAACCACCAAACAAGAAAACGATGATAAATCCTATGGCATCAAGTAATAACCCACACTGTGTTAACGTCAGCCCCATCACTTTCCATTAAACTTTGCTTTTGTATTCGTACACCGCAGCCCGCATGCCATCAAACAAAGCTTTTAGTGGTTTGTTACTATCAAATAAGTCATTGAACAATTGCAGATCTTGAATAGCTGAGCGGTAAACGGAGGCCGAAGAGTCTACACCCTTAAACCCACTCCCATTTGTCATTGATTCAAGGCTATCTAAATCAGAATCAATCTTGGTAGATACTCGATACACTACTTCTAAAAGCGTTGAATCCACTTCTGGTTTAGCTGCAATTACTTCGATGGCCTGATTGCTAAATTTTCTATCCACTTCATTTCCCTCTCTAGTGAACCCAATCTTCGAGCTTTAGCCCTTCGACGCGCTGAAATTCTCTCGTATTGTTCGTGACAAGCACACAGCCCGTTGCAATGGCATGACCTGCAATAGCAGTGTCATTGTTGCCAATTGGTGTACCCTTAGCCATTAGGTGTCGCTTAACCTCAGTCGTCGCATCAACAGCCGATTTATCCCAAGGCAAGATCTCATCCACTCGCTTGAGAAATTCTTGAACAAGCACTGCATGTTTGGGTGAGGCCTTTTTTCCTAATAACCCATATTGCATTTCTTGATAGGTAATTGCTGAAATAACGATTCGATGTTGCTTACCGACCACGGCTTGAAGTTTTTGCAGCACGGTAATGGGCTGCTCCCTCATAATGAATGAACAAATACAAGTATCAAGCATGTAGTTGATTTTATTACTCAAAATTAAATCGTCCTTCGTCCGTAATTACATCTTCACGGCTTGACATGAAATCACTATCAGCCTTTTCTTGCTCACCAAATGAAAGCCAATCTGGACGAGCGGGGCGTAAGGTGATGACATCACCCTCTTTGTGAATTTCAAGCTCATTAACCCCGTCAAACTCAAAATCCTTTGGCAAGCGCACCGCTTGATTCTTGCCATTTTTAAAAATAGATACTGTTCTCATAACACCCTCTCTTTAGGCATATGCCTAACATATGATTAGTATAAGCTGCAAGCGGCATATGTCAAGCATATGAAGCCGTTTTACAAGGCAATTTCTGCGGATTTTGATAACTGATTTATTGATATGTCGATGCACTCCAAACTCATAGACAGTTCGCTGTGTCCTAGCGCCCTTTGTATTGCGCTTAGGTCAACCCCTTTGGCGTTCATGTTTGTTCCGTATTACCCACACAGGTGGTTTCTGCAATAAATCTGGAAAGGTACAAAGGAAAAGGCATTTGCGCCTTTTCCAGAAAAACAGTGAGTTCTAGCTATTTTTCCTAAAATATGAATTCTGAGAGTACCAGTTTACAGAAAACTTATCACTATCTATGGCCTTAGCTACCTACTTATGAAAAAGCTCAAGCTGTAGCATCAAGATGTTTTCGATAATGCTTTTGAGAAATAAATGGTTCGGTACCTCATCGATGGATGAATATTCTTTACATTCAATAGAAACGAATTGCCGCCCGTTTGATTGAATTGTCTAAATGTAACAAGCCTATAAAGTTGAACCAATATACAATTTTATTTCATAGATCTGCTAGATTATTATCATAAATACAATTAGTTAGTTGGCATGTATGAGGCGATATGGATATTCCTGATAATTTAATTTATGAAATCAAAAGAGGTAGAGTTGTACTCTTTTTAGGGGCTGGAGCCTCAATGGGTAGTACTTCAAAGTTTGGTAAAGAAATGTTTAGCGCAAATGTATTACGCGATGCGTTGTGCGATAGGTTCCTTGGAGGCAAGGATAAGGATCTCACCTTAGCCTCAGTAGCTGAGCTTAGTATTTCTGAGTCAGATAAGGTAACGGTTCAGCAATATATCAAAGAGCTTTTTGAAGATTTTGAGCCCAGTGACTTCCACAGGAAGCTTCCGAAGTACAAATGGTCTACGGTTTTTACAACCAATTATGATCTACTCATCGAAGGTGCTTATGATGTTTTCGAGCAAGAATCTCAGCGTCTAGTTCCAATTATCCGAACAACCGACCGCATGGACTCTATGGTTAAGCCTGGTGAAGATCTCGCGTATATTAAATTACATGGATGCATTTCTAGAATTAATGAAACCGATCCCGAGTTGATTTTAACGGCAGATCAATACGCAACGCATCAGAAGAAAAGAACTACATTATTTGAGCGTCTTAAATCACTGGGAACAAGTCATACAGTGCTCTTTGTTGGTCATAGCTTAGAAGATTCGGATATCCGGGCTGCCTTATCTGAAATTCAAGACTTAACGGATAGTAGGCCTAGATATTATGCCCTAATGCTTGGGGTTTCGGAAAGACAGCAACGGTTATGGGAAAGCAAACGAATAACCGTTTTAAACGGAACCTTTAAAGCGTTTATGGACTCTTTGGATTCTCAAGTTACGGATATCGAGAGAGCTTTGATATCAGTCTCTGATAAACAGCACCCGATAGAAAGAAAGTTTGTTAGTAACGACTTTTCTCTTACACCTCAAGCTCTATCTGAATTGAATAATTCGCTTAGATTTGTACATGGAGCTATGCCATCTGACACCGTAGACCCAAAAATGTTTTATAAGGGTTTTTCTCAAAGCTGGACACCAATAAGCCAAGAGCTGGATGTTCGTAGGAGAATCTCAGACGAAGTAGTATCTGACATTATTTTGATAGATGAGAGTGAGCGGAATTCACAATTTTTTGAACTGTATCATCTGAGTGGATTCGCTGGTTCTGGTAAGTCAGTAATTTTGCGACGAGTGGCTTGGGATGCGGCAACTGATTACGATAAGATCTGCTTGTACTGGGATTCTAATGAACGGCTACCTTCTCAAGCTTTACTCGAAATCGCTGAAAAAGTGAGGGAGCGAATTTTCTTATTTGTAGATAATGCGTCAAGCCATGTGCCTGATATTTTGGCCTTGAATCATAAATGTAATCAGGCTTCGTTACCTATAACCTGCATAGCTGCTGAAAGAACTAATGAGTGGAATATCGAGTGTTCTCCGCTTCATTCGCTATTATCAGATAAGCTTGAAGTAGGATACCTCTCAATGAAAGAGGTTGAAAGACTTATAGAGTTACTTGAAAGGCACAATGCTCTTGGAGAATTAAAGAAGTGGTCTCCTGAAAAAAGACGAGAAGCATTTTCTGAAAAAGCTGGACGTCAATTACTAGTGGCATTGCATGAAGTTACTATGTCAAAGCCATTTGAGCAGATTATTTGTAATGAGTACGACAACATAGTTCCAAGAAAAGCTCAACTCATTTATAGAACTATCTGCATTATGAATAGGTTTGATGTCTTAGTTCGAGCCGGAATCATAAATCGAGTTCATGGTGTGAGTTTTACGGATTTTACCGACCGATTTTTCTCTCCTTTAGAATCAGTAGTCAAAGTTACCAAATATGACGTAGCACAAGACCAAGCTTACGTTTCTCGCCACCCAATTATTGCAGAGATGGTTTTTGAATACTCTATGGGCTCAGAGGAAGAGCGGCTTGATACCTACTTGTCATTGCTAAAAAACTTAGATATTGGTTATAGCCCCGACAGAACAGCATTTCGTGAAATGATTAAGTATAGAAATTTATCAGGAGTTTTTAACTTACACGAGAACATAGAGGCCATTTACAAACAGATAGAAGATGTTTGTGGTGATGATGATTTCTATTATCAGCAAGTAGGCATATTTTATATGCGAAGTAAGACACCTAATTTTGTAAAGTCTGAGGAGTATCTGAACCTTGCAGAGAAATTTGGTAAATTTAATCCGTCAATTCAACACTCTCTCGCTGAGCTAGAGCTAGCTAGGGCTAAAAGAGCTACAGGTCTGGACAAAGAAAGGCTTCTGAATAAAGCCGACCGTTTAGCGAAAGAAATATCAAACAAAGATAAAGTTACGTCACACTCATTTGATACCCAATGCAAAATTGCGCTTCAAAGACTTGAAGATATGATTCAGTTAGATGATGAAGAACTGTTGACTGACGCTATAAAAAATACGGAAGCTGTCATTCAAAACGCTTTGAAGAAGTTTCCTGATGATGAGGTAATTCTCTCGGAAGAAGCTGCTTTTGCTCAGTTAATTTCAGATAACCAGCGTTCATTGAGGGCGTTGGAAGCCGCACACAAGATAAATCCTTCGAATGGAGCTTTGTCTAACAGGCTTAGTAAAATATACCTATCTGCTCCACTTCCGAATCTAGAAAAAGCAAAAGAAGTTTTGAATAGAACACTAGATGCAAACCCTCTAGATAAGAATGCTCATGCTGGAATTGCCAGTATATTCTCGATTTATGAACCTAGTGAAAAACAGAGGGCGGAACATCATTGGAGGCGGTCATTCACCGATGGTGATAGCAATGTGTTAAATCAATTATGGTACTGCAGGCAGTTGTATATAAACGGTAGGTACGACGATTATCTTGACCAACTTAGTAAACTCAAATTGATTCGATTACCACCGAAAACTAAACATACTATCAGAGGGTTGTTGTCGGGAAGCAACGATGAGCCGATACTTATATCAGGAAAGATTGTCAAAAAAACGTATTCTTTCTGTTTAACAGAGGCAACTGGTTACTCCGGTGTTCACTTTTTGCATCAATCTAATTGTCCATCTGATATATGGAATAATTTGAGTGTTGGCGACACATTGGAGTATAACCTTGGTTTTACATTCTCTGGTGCTGCGGCCATCATTAAACAGAAGTCACAGAAAGAGGATAAGGCTGTTTTGGAGTCAATTTCAGTTGACTAAGCCAGTCGATATTTGACTTTAACGCTGCATATCTTAACTGGAAAATGTTGAGTTATCGGAAGTAATCCACTTGAGCTAGTTTCAAGTGGATATTGAGTGACGAGGTAATTATTTGATTGCTGCAATCTTATCTCGCTTGAGCTCGATGAGTTCCTCTTTCAGCTCAGCATTCTCGTATTCCAGCTTATCAATGTGAGCCAATGCTTGAACTAGTTTATCGTTGAGGTGATGTTGAGCTGCTGCGAATAAAGCTAACTTCTCTTTTTCAGACTCGTACTTTTCCTTGTAATTTTGCTTGATGCGTTTTTGTTCGTTGAGCTTAGTACGCACCGTTTGAATTTCAGGTAGGAAAATTTCACCGTTGCCCTCTGCAATTTCAGCTTTGGTCTGTTTAACCTTCTCAACAAAGTCAGGGTAGTAATAGCCACTGCCATTACCTAAATTTGCTTCTTCTTCGACAGCCCTTACACTGAGTTTTCGGTGAGCGGGAATACGTTTAGGCTTACCCTGTTTAATGCGTTCTAGAGCCGCTTCTAATGCCAATAGTGTGTTTTCGCTCTTGTTCATAAATTAGCTACCTTCAAATCAGGTTCAAAAGGAACAAAGGGCATATCAAAGTCAGCCATGACCTTCTCTGCGGCTCTTATTTGAGTGACATAGTGGCTATGTTCACTTACCGAAATTTCTTCGCCAGATTCAATGTAAGCAACTAGGCTACGGTGTTTTTTCTGCCACCACATAGCCTGTTGCTCGTCAATGATGCTACTACCAGAGCCACAGTCCACACAGAATTGGGGGGTGACCATACCGTCCATATCGCAGTCATAGCCCGATTTGCAATAGCTGTGCATTGAGCCATGTAGTCTCA
Source organism: Vibrio pectenicida (assembly GCA_024347015.1). Lineage (GTDB taxonomy): Bacteria > Pseudomonadota > Gammaproteobacteria > Enterobacterales > Vibrionaceae > Vibrio > Vibrio pectenicida. The sequence goes on from AP024891.1 coordinate 14,347, forward strand.
ACTTACCATCCTTTACAGCTTTATAGATAACATCCCATGAGCTATAAATGGTCGGCACGTCCCCACGCATTTTCATGATCGCTTTTCCATGAGTACCTGACAGGGTTTCATCTGAATGCCACTGTTTAAAAATTTTATTGGCGGTGGTTTCTGCATTGATTTCATCAAGTGCCTTTTGAACTTGTTCATCCACTTTCAGGTTTCGTAGGCTCGCCAGCTTCCCACCATTGGTGTACCACTCGGTCATCGCGAGGTATAAGTGCTTGAACTGTTGTTTGAGCGCTACTAGCGTCCCTAGGCGGTTCTTAATGCAGTAAAAGGCCAAAGTGCGCCTAAACTGATGTGTTGATAGAGGCCATGGGGCTCCGACCGTGACGTCATTGTGAACGCGTGCCAATGAATGAGGATTGGATTCTAAACAGTCTTGGTAATCTTTCTGAGTCACATTAAAACCCAGTTGCTTACAAAAAAGCTGTAGCCTTGCGTTCCAATGAGTGATTAATTTAGGTGGTTTAGAACGGGCTCCTTGATTAAGCCATAAAGAATTTATGTATTTCGGATCAGGATAGGAAGTTTCTCTTCGCCAATTCTTAGTAAGAATTGTCATTAGTTTTATTGAGATTTCTGTTGATGCCGCAGTTACCCATGTTGCTCGTTTTTCGCCCAGCTTAAAGGTGTGTGATTGTAACATGTGATAATCACGCCCATTAAATGTATCTTTGTAATAACTATCAGGGGTTAACTTTTCAAGCTCAGAAGCTCGCATACCACTGAAGCCTCCACATACGATGTAACTAGCTGTAATTAGTTGCCCTAAGTAACGCCGAAATTCATTTCCGTTTTGAAGAGGAACATTTGGGAGTTTTGCGGCTAGTGGCTTAATGATTGATTTAACGTCTTGTGGCTGGTTGTCTTTAATTGCGCGAGCATATTTATGATTATTAATGCTTTCATCGCCATTTATAAATATGAAAAGGTGACCTTGCTTTATCTTCTCATCAATGGATCGTTTGCCTTCGATATAATTAGTTTGTAGAGCATGTTCTGTATCCGCGATTAAATGTGCGTAGGGGAGTGCTATTTTGATAAGTTCAATAGCCTTGGAGTAGATAGCATCACACAAATGTTCTGGAATAACTAAAGTTTGTTGTTCGTTTTTATTGCTTAGCTTCTTGATTGTTATCATGGGCTCAATAGGCAGTATATCTAGTTTAAGCTTGTGCCATGAAGCATCCTTTAGAGCAAAGTTGATGGCGATAAGTGTTCTCTGAAGTGTGGTTTTTGAGTAATTTTTTTCTTGGAGGTATTGCTCAAACTTAGTCCATATTGTAGGTGAGGACAGAGCACCAATAGAGGGTAAACCTTCATTAGCCAAAAAACGATAGACTCTTTTACAGTCTTTTATTCGTGAGTAAACCCCTGAGAAAGATAGTGCTTTTTTCTTCTTTGGTCCCTTATTGAATAGCCAGCCGTAGCTGATTAGTTTTAGTTCTTTTTGTAAATCAGGTGTGTTATCAAACCCATCAAAGTTAAGATTGTTTCCTTGCATTTTTCTAGAGAAAGGCAAACAATCCCAATTATTTTGTCCAAAAGTAGCGGTAACCTTACCCGTTCTATCTTTGCAAATTACGACCGCATCAAGCTCTTCAAAGCGCCCTTCGTGGTATAGTGTGACAACATTGAGCTCTTTGATTTTGTGCTCAGAAGGAAAGTCGAGTTCATAAAGTTTTGATGTGTCCATTCTTATGCCTCGTTAGCCAAAGTAGGGATAAGCCCGAGGATTGAATCACTATCATCCCAAAAGGGATGAGGGCCCTCATTATCAAGTTTTTTTTCAGCTTGCTTGAGTAGACGATTATTGATGTTTGGAATAATGTTTAACTCAATAAAACTCACGATATCTTCAAAATTTTTTCTGTAGTGATTAGCATCTAAATGAACGTATATGGACTCCTCGATATAAGCCTTAAAGCTAAGAAGGCACCAGATGTCGGAAAGAGATTGGACAATGACTTGACTAGGGCAACCAAAACATTCTAGAAGGTTAGCACAAGCTAAAACCTCCCCCTCTCTAGCAAGTCCCTGTTTTTGAGCTCTCTTGGTGTATTTCTCTGATTTATCTCCAAATGGGGAAGTACAACTACCACCGTTTGTTGTTTTGCTCAAATTAGGTAGATTTACCTTTCTTTCCTCTTCTATGACAAGAACTTTAATGGCTAGGTTTATTTGAGCTTGCTTGACACTTACCCTGCTTTTAACTTGCTCTTCGCGAATCGACATAGCATCTTGAAGCATTCCATTATTCGCAAGAACATTCCCTTTACTGTAGTGCCGTTTTCGAGTTCTGGGTGTGTTGTTTAGCATGACATTATTTACAATATCACCTTGATGATAGGTGGTTAACTGAGAGCCAGTTTCACGAAACCGGCTAATAACAGGACGTAGGTTGCGTCCTGTTTGGTCAGTAAACTTAAAATGTTTACCCATCCACATTTTGAGAAAGCATTGCAGAATAGGAGCTTTCATTACGGTCACTTTTTTCGAAGCTACAGTCTGTAGTAATGTTGCGTTCTCATCACTAGAAAGTGTACGTGAAGCATTTAGCAAATTATCAAAAAAAGTCATGGCATATTTCGGAATTTCAAGCTCATGACTTCCCATTTCAACTTGAATTGTTTTAAACGCTCTGCGCTTGAAGGCTGGCATGGTGTACCATTCCTCACCTAATTTGGATGAGGCATTCACAGGTTGCTTTAACTGGAATAAATCACTTGTATTGGCATAAGTGTAATATGACAGTAGGAAGGTTCCTGCACACATCATTTTAGTAATACCACCACACAACTTGTACTCCCTTCCTCTCCATTTGAAAGTCATGGTTGGGATTGCTTTGTAGGTGTTTATGTGCGTATCAGGATCTTGAATGAATTGTTGATACGTTTGTCGAAATAAGCTTCTCAAAAATGGAAGGAGCTGATTCAAATCTCCTCGGGTATATGCTTCAAATGGCTCACTGTCACTGTTATCCATTATCGTGACATCATCAAAATAGTGAGAAGGTAATTCAAGATAACGAGTAAATAATGTAGTCATTTGAGAGTGTTTACTTTTATAAGTACTCTTCTTTAGTTTTCCTAGCGTGACTTTGGCTTGCAAATGCAACATATAGTTTTCTAATGAAGCTTTCGTAAAAGCTATTTGGTCTTGTTCATCACACCATCGAACGTACAAAGCTGTCCCAGAAAAAATCGAATAGAGAGATGAATGACTCCCACCCTCACTTATCTCATCATCAAAGCGTAATTTGAGTTTATGAATGAAGCTTTCACGATTTGCATTTTCAAATTGACCGCCATGCTGCAGTTTTTGTGTAGCAGGAAAACCTTTTACTAAGAAACGATTAAAGTCGGCTAAGAGATTATGAGATGTATATAACTGAACACACATCTCTGACTTCCAACCACTACAGTAAGCAACATTACTCATCGTCACCACCTAATGTTTCACGCATAATGCTATCAAGGATACCGAATTTCACCTTGAAGGCGTCTTTACGTTTTAAATAACGAAGATATTTCCAAGTGGTACTTTCGTCTTTATGTCCCATCCAGCTCATCAGAAGCTCCATGCATTCTGTAACGGACAATTTCGCCTCTAACAGGTCATTGAGGCGGTAAGTGCCATAGGTGGCGCGTAGGTCATGGAAGCGATGTGTAAATGAGTTTTCTGTATGTTTTATTTCTGCCCTGAGTTCAACCCATCGAGCTTCAATGGACTTCCCTGTAGCAGGATTGCCTTGCTGACTAACAAATAGTGGTTCATGACGGTCACAGCGCTCCAGTATTTCAATGATCTTCTGGGCGAACAGGGGAACATCGCTATCCAGTTGCTCAATTTTCTCGTTGAGCTTGGTGATACGCTTAAGGCGGCGCTCTGACATTCGATACTCATTCAATGACTGGAGCAAATCCGATGAAATTTCGACAGTCCGAGTTTTTAGGAACTTGGTTTGTACTCCTGTAGAGCGGGGGCATAACAGAATTTCAAAACGATGTTGGCTCTCAGCAAGTTGAGTTGCAGTATCTAACGCATCTAGTGTTAGGGTTGCTACTTCTTCAACCCGCATACCTGTATCAATCGCAAGCAAGGCTTGTAAGCGCAACTCTTCAGACGTTTTTGGAAGGAGTTGCGTTAAAATACCAAGAGCATCACGGCTTAATGGGGATAGTGGCCTGATGTTTTTACTATCGGCGTCCCTCGGTACTTTTATGCGTAAATCACTGGTCTCAATAATGAAAGTTGGAGATACGTGGGCAAGCATCCCTCGATTCTGAACAGAGACAAACTCCATTTTGAATGGTGCTTCCTTCTCATTTTTAATATGTAGATAACCATCATGCATTAGCCACTTATAGTAATTGACGATTTGGTTCATACGGATACTGGCAGTGCTGTGTGCGAGTGTGCCTTGTTTTATTTGCTTCAGCAGATGTGATCGGAACAAGTAAGTTGGTTTCAGCCGTTTGACTGGCGGGAATTTATCCCAACTCAACCCCTTATCCTCAAGAAATTGGTAGTAGGCACGTAAAGCCTGTGCACAGGGGGATAAGTCTTCTGCCTTCTTTATGGTTTTGAGATAAAACAGGTAGCTGTTGGCTTCGTGATTGAATACACCATCTTGTGAAAAGAGGGTTGGCAGCGAACCGATATTGTCATTGGCAGGTAGGCAATGGAATGTACCATTATCCAGTTTTTGTAGCTCACTCTCTTTGAAAACATCGCTGGAGTGTACAAGGTATGTCATAAATCATCCTGAAAATATCACTGCCCATGTACAAAATATGGACAGTGATTGGTTATTTTCCAGAATTATTTACGTGTGTAAGATGCTTTTCCTACACTAACCCCTCATGGTACCGTAAGATCTACGTCCAGTGTGGCTGCTGTTTCCCACACGAATTTTTTTCCTTTAATTTTTTGATTTATCTGGCAAGCCATTCACAGCATCTAAGTCACGCTGTTCACCCGCCTTTGCTATCCGTGATAACTGGCGTTCGGACTTTCCCCAACGTTTGGCTATATCTTCAAATTTCCAACCTTTTGTATTAGCGATGCGTTGAAACTCTGTAATAGTTTTACCTGTCATATATGTCTAGTTTAGCCTTTTGCATTGACCTGTTAAATATGTCTAGTAGAGTATTTAATCATTTATCGTCTGGACTTAATATCGACTCAAAGCGCTCTAGACTTTTAATATCGCATTCTTGCGTGAACCGTTCTTCAAACCCCAACACAGCAATCAGCTCTCGCTTTGATGTTGATAGTAGGCCAATAGCATCCATGTGCTCGTTAAACATTTTTAATAAATATTGAACTGCATCTAATCTATTTTTGGTTTGTCGGCCTTTCCATGCTGGTTCATGGTGAAATAGTCTGTTTCTAAATTTGTTAAGAGAACCCATTCTCTGGAATAGGGTGTTGAGTTTTACATTTTGTGCTTTTGCGTTAGGGAAACATTTGTCTAGTTGAGTCTGCCAAAGGTTATGTTCTTTATCGCGAGGATTGTTGTAGTTTCTATGAAGCATGTGAACCCAAAAACCGAAAGGTAGGCGAGAAACTAAGTCATTACTAGTGTATCGAGCACCGACATCATCCAAACATTGCCGTTCTGCAAAATCGACTTGTCTCTTTGATTCTTGGCTTGTCGGGATGCGCTTATACCATTCATCATCTTCAAAGCATTCTGTTGCTGATTTATGGATTGAATTTCTTAATGTCACTTCAAGTAGCTGAACTACTGAGAAAAACTGAGACATTATACTTTGCATCGCCATATAGACGGCTATTAACTCACTATCAGATTTACAGTCGAGCACCTGACGATAGGTTTCTAGTTTTTCTGTAGAAAGTCCTTGCTTGATCTCTTCCAAATCCAAAATATTTGCCTTCAATGAAATTATTATGTATATTTAATGCAACTGAGGCCCAGCCTTTTGTTGTGATAGCCCTGTCCTCTTCCGCTGGAAACAGTATTGACAACAGGTAGCGAGTTTAAGAGCCACCCTTTCGAGGGTGGCTCACTTGTTTGTAACTCACAAAAACACCCTACACCCACCCGTCATATATGTCTATCTTATTTTAAAAAGCGATATCAGCAATTGCTAGCATACTCACGGTATCCGTTTCAATTAGCCTTAATGTGGTTTCTAGAGTCTTATTGCCAAACATCAGGTGAATTTGTTGGCGTATCCACACCTTGCCGCTTCAAGCGCACGGCAAACGTTCTACGGCCTGACAGAATACTAGGCTGCTCGATACCCGAATCAGTTAACAGACGTTTAATATGATTATTGAGGGCATTACAGTGATAACTCGTATTACCTTTCTCAGTAGTTCTACGTTTGATCTTAAAGTAATCACCACTGTTTCTTTTGAAAAACGGCTCATCAGCATCAAAGCCGTTGTATTGGTCGGGATGATATTTGACGTCATGTTCTAAGCCCTATCATATATTCACCCACTTGTCACGAAACAGCAGCGCTTAAATTCATACGAATTTCGACGCCCCTATTTTCCCCAGCGCCTTTTTTCCTTGGTATCGTTTTTCCACCAATGGAATAGAGGACACCCCATGCACCGAATAACACCGCATTGGCTTATCATAGCAATGCTGCTGATGTCACCGACTGCGATGGCCACCGTTGACGGCGAACGAGCGGAACTCAAGCTCATTCAAAGACACATTCAAAAGCTGTATTACCTGATAGACCGTGCTGAGCAAGAAGCCGAAATACGCCAACCTCATCAGTTCTACTATGACGCTTTACGCACAGACTTGGCTGACATCGAATCCGGCATTGACCTTTACCTCAACCCTGCTCGTGTTGGAGCCAAGCCAGTTCGTCCTCTGTCTGGGGACTATGTCGTTGGGCCAACGGATGAATGACGAGTCCAACAATGTCACCGATGCCTTTGCTTATGGCGCAGGGTTTTCAGCGTCAGACAGCCATGTTGTCCTGGCTATTTTAGGCACAGTGATCACCTTATTCTGGGTTATCTGGACATTATGGAGCGGATTTAAGGGCTTACGCTCGAAGGCGATAGATAAAGAAACGTACCGCCGCCTCATTTTTAAAGCTGTTTTTGTTTACCTAGCCCTCACTTCTCTTATGTTTTATGGAGTTAACGGATGAAAATACTCACCACTTTCACGCGTACCCTTCTTGGGGCGATGACCATGGCCAGCTGTGCCGCACAAGCAAAAATCCCAAAAAATCAAGATCCCACACAAGGAGATAGCGACAATCTTCTTGAGCTGATTTTTTACTACGCCTACGACATTGTGCTTTACGGTGGCTGCATTTTTGTTGCGTTTTGTGCGCTCTACTACCTCGGCCATGTCTGGGATATATACAGCCAAACTCGGGACGGAAAGAAAACCAAAAAAGAGCTGCTGACCGATGCGATTATTGGCGGCATGTTAATTCTGCTCTCTGTTTGGGGACTCAATTATAGCCTCAATATTTTAGGTAGCATCTGATGAAATCGCCCGCTTTGCTCAATGTAAAGCCGCCTTTTTATAAAGGGCTGTCGCTTGCAGAGGTAGGGCTGCTCACTGCCGTCAATACCGTAATAATGACCGGTGTCGGCGCAGGACTGATGGCGTTAACCGGTATTGGCATGTTGTGGGTCGCGTCCCTATTCTTGGGCGTCGTCAGTGTTTTCGCCATGCCCAAAATGATGATTAATGCCATAACTCGGGCAAAACGTGCCCATTGCCAAAGTTATTTTGAGATGAAATTTGATCGCTTCAAGCACGCAGAGCGATACCAAACTCAGTCTCGAAAAATGGCCACAAAGAGAATTGAAGATCATGACTAGTCGTTTATTGGCAGATCAGGCACCGTCCAACAGTGCTCCCGCCACACCGTATAAAACCTATGACATTACCCCAACTGAAGGAGAAGGCCCCATTTTACTTCATGGTCGATTGCTCAGTTACGCGCAATTTACCGTACCTTACATGACCTCATCCAAGCCCATCGCATCAAAATCTGAGCAGTTGCGATATATTCGTCAAGAGTTGTATATATCCAGTGACGAGCAATATCTTGCCGTCGAAACGGTGACGCACGGAGATGCTTCAGGCTATCAACGAGAGTGTGCCTGTTGGTCTTATCCTTCAGCTGCCAAGGTGATGCCCCCATTTCGATATCCACAATATCGAGGAGCCATGCTTCTTCAAGCAGGGATTGATTGGCCTTGGGCAATAGATGACAAGATGACCCGCCCTTGTCGTCCACATAAGGTATTAGATACACTCAAACTCTGGTGTCATACCATTGAGAAGGCGTTAAGGACGCTTGAGCAACCGACTGACCAAGTTGACTTAGAACGTGCGATAGTCGAAATCGATGAACTCTATCACGACTACTGCGCCCATTGTCGTCGCCTCGATACACAGTCTGATCCTCTCATTGAGCAGCGCTTAGCCCGAATCACTCAACACTCTCTCCTTGAGCGAAGAAACACACTCATAGATGGCCACTCTATGATGCCCTTTATCATGGACCATTTGCCCAATACGATCATTCTTCCCGCTTCTACCTCTGGTTTCACCCATGTGATATTTCAAGGCAGATTGTTGTCACAATGCACTCATCAGGGGCGAAATTATCAGTTGTACCAGTTAATGGGCGAGAACGATGAACAAAGAAGTTGGGTAGGGCACCAACAGCAAGACTCACAATCTCAGTCTGTCGTGGAGCATTTGGAATTACCTCAAGATATTTACCAGTTTTTTGGGGCAGATATCGCCTTTACCTTAACCCGTCAGCTAGAGCGATCACAGCGTCCATTTCTATGTTTTGGGTCTAAGGAGAGTGAGCATGGCTAAAGCCCGTTTCAGAAGTGCACTGGCAGGTCGTGATGCTCACATCCGTACATTGCGCGTTGCCTTGGTCTGCCTAACGACCTTGTCGATATTCTCCATGTGGGGTTGGCATCAGGCAGGCAAAGACATTACCGTCCATAATCCGCCAGATTTAACCTCAGGCACCAGTCGCCCTTGGTGGGAAGTCCCCAAACCCAATGTGTACGGCTTTGCGGCGCAAATTTTTACGCAAATCAATCGCTGGAGCACAGACGGTAATGACGATTACGAACGTAATCTGCATGACTTTAAACCTTACCTCACCCCTCAATGTCAAGCCACGCTACGGGAAGATCTTAGCCAGAAACGCAGCCGTGGTGAGCTGTCTGGTCGAGAGCGAAGTGTCGCGCAAATTCCAAGCCTTGGCTTTGATGACTGGCGAGTCATCGTGAAAGATCAGGATAACTGGGTCGTCAAAGTCGATTTGGAGCTGAAAGAATGGGTCGGCACTCAAGTGGTGAAACAAAACTACATTCGATGGCCACTCAAAGTAGTGCGATATGACATTGACCGTAATACCAACCCTTGGGGACTCGCACTCGACTGCTTTGATGAAAGCCCAAGAGAAATTCAATTCAAACACAAGGAAAATAAGCAGTGATACACCGATGCTTTTCAGCCCTGATAACGCTTCTTATCTTACTGAGTCATTCTGCTGTGGCCAGTACGGAAAGAGCGATGCAATGGCAAGGCGCCCCTTTGCCTATAATGCTTAAAGTCAAACAGGAAATGATCATCACTTTCGACAGTCCTGTTCGTGTGGCCATCCCCTCAAATCTTAAACCACTATTGAACGTCATGAGTTTAGGGACACGTGTATACCTGACGGCGCAGTCGGATTTTGGCCCCCGTCGACTCCAGGTTGAACGGATCCATGATGGCCAACGTCTGTTGATAGACGTGCAGGCCAACCTTAAGGTAAACGGGCTCCCTCTCGTCACCATCCATTTTGATGATGCGCCCGATGTGGCACCGGCTAAACATTCCGTTGATAAGTCTGTTGAGCTGAAAATGGACGGTTCGGCGTTATTGGTGCGCTTTGTCATGCAAACGCTATACGGTCCTGGTCATGCTATTGAGTCACTCCCTGGTGTGCAACGCTCACCCATGGGTCTGATGGATAACCTCGCACTTTCCACTTTTCCGCTTTGGCAAATCACAGCGAAGCCTATCGCGGCATGGGCCTATCAGGATTGGGTCGTGACCGCTATTGAGTTAACTCACCAAGGGGATGCCACTCTTAAACTTGATCCGCGTCAACTCACTTTAGGACAAGGGTGCAAACTCAAGCGTTGCATGGCCACATTTGTCCACCCTGATTTAGGACCCGCTCATTCTGCCACAAAAACAACCACCGCACTGATAGCGACTCCTGGGCCACTCAAAAACTACTTGTATGAGGGCGCGTCATGGTAACTCGTAATAAACTGGCACTTGGACTTGCCTGCCTATTGGTCGCGATCGTCTTGATTTCTATCCTAGATGGCAAGCGAGAAACCCAGCCCGCTGCGTTATCTGAGTCCAACGATTCATCACAACCCGTCATTGTGGATGCACAAGCCTTAGGCGGCGCGTTCAAAGATGGGGCTGTCGATACGCTCAGAACCCTAGCCGCCACCATGACCATCACCAAGCAAGAGAATGAGGACCTAAAAGGAGAGCTTGAAAGTGCCAACAAAATATTAGGCCAACAAAAAGAGAAAACGCGTACGTTAGAAGACAACCTCAGCACATTAACTCAGAGGCTCACGCAACTCGATGATCGCATAAGAAAAGATTACCAATCTCTTAAAAACAAACAGCGCCCTATCTTGAGTCAATCAACCACCACCGATTGTGACGATCCCACTTACCAAGCACTTGGTCTTGGGGATACCGATTGTCAGTGGAATGCCGCGTCATCATCCAATAATAATACGCATCAATCTGTCGAGGAGACTTGGGTATGGGTCAATCCGTTGAATGCTCAACTTGACGATAATGGAAACATGATCCGCACTGAAACCACACAACCAAGCGTGGCTTCAACATTAGGCACAACCTCATCACTGGCTAACGATTCAAATACTTCATTCGCCATGCCGCTGTATTCTCTTCACCCAGGCGCTGTTCTTGCCGATGCCAACGCCATGACCGCATTGATGGGCCGAGTCCCTATCGATGGCCAAGTCACCGACCCTTACCCATTTTCGATGATCATTGGGCCTGAGAACTTGTTGGCTAACGGCATGACACTGCCAGAAGTCAAAGGCGCTATCGTGACCGGCACCGTAACCGGTGATTGGAGCTTATCGTGCGTTCGAGGAGCAGTCGAAACCTTTTCTCTAATTTTGGAAAACGGTGAAATCATCAATTATCCAGAAAAAATGGAAGGCGTCATTCAAGGGGATTTTGATGGATCAGAAATCAAAACCCAGGATTTGGGCTATCTGGCCGATCCAACAGGTAATCCGTGTATTAGTGGCCGTCGCATTAGTAATGCTCCCGAGTATTTAACCAGCAAAGGCTTACTTGATGCCGCGACTGCCGCCGCTAATGCCGTGGCGATTTCCCAACAAACCATCAGTGTGGATGGCTCAACCAGCACCTCTGCTTTGACAGGGAGTGCCACAAAAAATGCCGTTGCTCAAGCCAGTGCAGCCAGCGCTCAAACGGTGTCGGATTTCATTCAATCTCGCATGGGCATGAGCTTTGACATCATCTATGTCGAGCCTGGTGTTCAAGCAGCCATTCACCTGAGACAACCCATTACGTTGCACCGCTCAGAGACACCCCGTTACGTGCGCTCTCCACAACTGACAACAAGAGGTCATTATGCGCTTCCTTAATACACCTTGCCGATACGCTCTTTTTAGTGCACTTCTCAGCTTAAGTGGATGCTCTACTAATCAAGAAGCCATATTGCCTCAACCTGACACCGATGTGGTTTCCATCTGGAAACAAAAAATGGGTCAAGAGGCTATCCCTTCCTATCAAAATAATCGTTCTCTTTCAGTCCGTGCTGAAATACGCCGGCAAAGTGACTATATTCGAGATGAGGTCCGAGACACACGAAAGCAGTTTCCTAGGATTGCGAACCCTGATGTGGTGTTATATGTCTTTCCACACCGGAGCGGGGCGCTCCCTGTACCAGGTTACACGACGGTTTTTCCATTGTACGAACGGGTGCATTACGAGTTGTAGGATATAAACGCTGAAGGGCCATAGCTGCCCTTCATTTCAATGTTACACACCAATAAAATGCCCCATTCTGGGTTACGTGTCGAAGTTTGAGCAAAGATCATCGGATAGATTTGATATAGAAAATCTCATGGGTAACAAGAAGAAAGACCTAGCCCCATAACACTCGCTCTAAATTTGCCTCAAAGCGCGGCGTTATACATCACTGGATATTGCGAATGACCTCAAATAGATTCTGTGTTTTTTGTGGAAACCTTCCAGACAAAAAGACTCGAGAACATATACTACCTCAGTGGCTGCTTGAGCTAACTGGAGATCCCAAAAGAGTAGTAAATTTTGGTACCAATTTTGAAAATGGGCGAACTATTAGATTTGATTGGTCAAATTTCTGTGTACCAGCTTGTGAGATTTGCAATACGGAATACTCAAATCTAGAAAGTAGAGCTAAACCCTATGTTCTGAAATTACTTGCCAGAGATTCGCTCACAAGCATTGAATATGTTGATTTTATGGATTGGATGGATAAGGTTCGTGTAGGGCTTTGGATTCAGTATCATTTCATTCAAGGTAATCCCACAAATATTCAGCCCAGTTTCCATATTAATACGAGAATTGGTCAAAAAGATCGAATGATTGCTATCTATCCACTCGAAGGTGACGGGGTTGGGTTAAATGCTCTAGGAGCAGAATCACTAATATTTCATAGTCAACCATCCTGTATGGGATTGAGAATTAATAATATCCTGATCATGAATATGTCCAGTGATTTTTTGTTTTCTGGACGTTGTGGGTTCCCATTTCCTAAAAGCTGTTTCACTATGCTTGATGGCGAAAACCCTCACATGATGCATACTAGTGATTTTTCGGTCACTAGGAAAATCAAACATCCCCTTATAAGAAAGCAAATATTTAAACCCTCCATACATCTTTACCAACCGATTATGAGCAAGTCCGAAGATAAGAGGTTTCAGTCAGGTTTCCTTGGTGATGTCAGCATCTTTGATTCATATTTGGCTAAACATACACTTTCACCTTACCCCTCTGGTAAAGGAATATTGTACTTTCAGCATTTGGACCGAGTAGAACCATTATATGATATTAATCAACCAATAGAGTTCGAGAGCTGTACAGGAATACATTCAAAGCCAATGTATACACTCGTACAGCAGATATATGAATTTCAAAATTTCATCTACAAAAAAGGAAAGTTTTTAGCAGAAGAGCGAGAGCTAGAACGGAATCATGAAAAGAGAACAAAATTACTATTAAAGTGGAACAACAACGTTATTGCACATTACTCAAAAAGGAAAAATTCGTAACAAAGCAATTAGTTTTTCTATTTTATTGGTGCACTAATTACAAACCTCGCCAAAACATTTTTGTCCAGAAGTGAGCTGCTAACACCTTACTTTAGGTATATCTAACCACTTGGTCGTATATCGAGGGGTAAGCATTTCTCTTCGCATCCTCCATCTCTGCTCTATACCTTGGGAACCAATGAAAAGCGTATCAGTTCCATACCTATTATTGAGGCTATCAAACACTGATCTGCTTTAATCCAACAGGACACTTTAATAAAGGAATATAATCCTACTATTGAGGTGACTATGACAAAACGAAAAAACAGAAGTTATACCGATGAATTTCGGCGAGAAGCGGTGGCGTTGATCACTGAACAAGGCTACAGCGTTTCAAGGGCGGCTGTATCTTTGGGTGTCACAGACAAGCTTCTTTACAACTGGAAAGCGAAATTTGAAGCTGAGAAATCCGGTTCAACGCTCTCTTCTGATGAACGAGCAGAGTTAATGCGGCTACGCAAGGAAAACAAAGAGTTAAGGATGGAAAAGGACATCCTAAAAAAGGCCAGCGCCCTGTTGCTAAAGGAAACCAAGTAGCCTTTGAGACTATTAAACAACTGACTTCTGATTATCCTGTTACTCGTTTATGTAACAGCCTGAATGTGAGTCGCTCAGCCTATTATGTGTGGTTGAAAAGGCCACCTCAGCGAATAACACAAGAGCAGTTACATCTATATCGTAGAGCAAAGGTGATATTCAAAGAAAGTCGACGTAGCTTGGGTTATCGAGAGCTGCGAAAACGGTTATGCAATGAGGGCTTTAAAGTCAGTGACTATGGCACACAAAAGCTGATGAACCAACTGGGCCTTGTCGTCACACAACGTATGGCGTACAAAGTGACCACAAAACGCAAGCATAGTGATACGGTCGCCGATAATTTGCTTAACCAAAACTTTAATCCAGTGGCACCAAACCAAGTCTGGGCTGGCGATGTGACGTATTTAAAGACGGGCGAAGGTTGGATGTATCTAGCCATTATTATGGACTTATATTCACGGCGCATTGTGGGGTGGCACCTTGATAAACGCATGACCACGAACTTGGTGAGTAAAGCGATGATGAAAGCCTATAACCTACGCCAACCACGTAAAGGCTTGGTGTTTCACTCAGACAGAGGGTCGCAATATACCAGTAAACGATATCGTAATTTACTGGCTAACTATGGAATAAGAGCCAGCATGGGTGATGTTGGAGCGTGTTGGGATAATGCGGTAGTTGAACGGTTCTTTGGTAGTCTGAAGCATGACTGGTTACTAAAAGTACCGCAACCAACGCGAGAGAACATGAAAAATGATATATCAGCTTATATGCGATATTACAATTTAGATCGGCTACATACGTCTAACGGCGATATGTCACCGATCGATTATGAAAAGTCCTTTAGAAAAGTGTCCTGAAAAAGTTGCGCAGAACAAAGTTTCATTGAATCAGAAGTGGGATAAGGGAATCGATGTACAACACGGAAACTACGAGGCTTATCATCAAATGGCGAACTAGAAGCAAAGCACAACATCACTTTACACAGCGACTTTTGTTTACGTACTTTACTGGCGGCGATAGCAGCATGTTTACTTAAAGCTTGTTCAAGCTCTTCAAGTTCTGTTATTCGTTTCCCGACACTACGAGTCGAGTAAATCTGCTTTTTATCTGCTCTAGCTGCATCCCAACCTTTGCAAGCGACACCATTCAACTCACGAACCGTTCTTTCTACATCAACGGAGAATTCCCGCTGTGCTCTTTCTGGTGCGTACTGCGCCAAATCGTAAGCCGTACTTATGCCCATATGTTTCAAACGAGCCGAAATACGTCTGCCAATTCCCCATACATCACTGACTTCTAATTTCTTCAATATTTCAATACGTTCTTTGTCATTGTCGATAACACAAACGCCCTGATAGCCTCGAATCTTTTTAGCTGCATGGTTAGCAATTTTGGCAAGGGTCAGCGTTGTACCCATGCCAACACAAACAGGTAAACGACATTCTTTCCAAACGGTTCGTCTAATTAAAATTCCATGCTCTCGCAAATCTTTGATTGCAGGGTATGTTCGATGGAAAGACAGGAAAGACTCGTCAATAGAATAAATGTGCTGGTCAGGTGCGAATCTCCCGATAACTTCCATCATTTTTGCTGACAAATCAGAATAGAGTTCATAGTTGGAGGAAAGTGCAATTACGCCTTTTAATTCACATAAAGCCTTGACTTCAAAATAAGGTTTGAACTTAGGTATTCCGGCTTCCTTTGCTTGACGATTAGCTGCTACTACACAGCCATCATTGTTTGATAGTACGACGAGAGGCTTGCCTCGCCACTCCGGACGAAAAACTTGCTCAGCACTACAGTAAAAAGAGTTAGCATCAATTAGCGCGTACATGCTTAACCAGCAGAAGATAATAGATAGCTTGGTCGATGGCACCGAATTGAACGAATTACCACTCCTTCAATCGAAAACGTATCTTGAGAATTAATGTAGACAGGCATCATTGTTTCATTTGCTGATAAAAGTAGTCGACGTGTCATATCGATCATTTTACAAATGAACTCACCGTTATAGTTAGCCACGATAACATCATGGTTTTGAACGGTGACATGTCGGTCAACAATCAACAAGTCACCATCAAATATGCCAATTTCCTGCATAGATTCACCCATTGCTTGCCCGATGAAAGTAGCACTAGGATGCTCAACTAATAGTTCGTCAAGGCTCATCCCCAGCTGAGCGTATTCTGCTGCTGGTGATTCAAAGCCTGTAATACCCGCACTTGCAAGGATTGGAATAACTTTCATAAACTCAAAATGACTGTATGTACGTACAGTTATTTTGGTGCTAAATGGTATCAGCGTCAAGAACGGTAGAAATAAAATAACGCACTTATGCACCAAAGCGTCTTTCAATGTTATTACGCATGTTGTGAAATGCACGTTGCGTAATCAACTCAAAACTGCCCCAAAGTCATTTAGCACGAGATTCTTGAACGCTTTCTCCTGTCATTTCTTGACCTACTTTTTGTAATAGCCGATCATGAGCGCAATTGAGTATTTACCCTAATGCATCAAACCGATAAAGTCGAAATTGGGTAAACGATAATTCAACGATTAAAAGCTAACAAGCCACTCAAGCAGACAACTTAACCTTTGGTATTTTGGGTTTAAAGTTAAGTGCATTTTGCTATTTTATTCGAGGTCGCTGCTTAGCTCTGCTTTAGGTTACAAAGGAGATATGCTTGGACATTATCAAAGAAAACTATGTTAAATTTCCCATTTTGCTATATGTATTAGGGTTCGCTGTACATAATTCATACTTGTCTCTGTTTGGCAGTTATGAGTTTGAGTTGATTCAAGCTAGGTACATATTATCCGGTATTGGTTTTGTGGGTTTTTTCAGCGTTTGCGTAGTTTATATGTCATTCAATATCAACCCTTCATATTTACCAGATAATTATAGACTTAAGATTTTTCTTCCATGGTTGCTTCGAGTCTTTGCGTTGCCCGCTATTTTATATATGGTTTTGCATGGTACTCCGCCTACTAGCATCGAGAATCACTCAATAGATGAAATGGCACTTAGTATTTATCTGTTGCTGGGTTTTCTTATCGTAATTACGTCGTTATCAAATGTAATATACATGACCGAGAATGGTGAAGACTGGTATTCGAAAATGGTAAGAACACTAAGTTGTTGGGGATCAGTACCGTTTTTGGGGTTGTGCATATATGTGTCCGCTTACAATACAGAACTAAGATCATTAATAATGCTCATGCTGTTTTTTGTCTTTGGTTTTGTTGGCATGAGTATGAGGCATGCAGATCGAAAGCATAGTATAGAACCGGATTATCTTAACTCTGAGGCAGACGAAGAAGCCGAAAATTCATTTCAAATGGTTGTTGGGGTGCTAGCGCTTTGTTTTCTATGCTGGATAGCAATAAGTAAGTATTCAGAAGACATATATCCGTATATTCCTACTGCGCTAGGAGGTTCAAAAATCGAATCGGCTATTTTACATACTGAAACGACCAGTTACTCGGTTGACGTGATTCAAGAAACAGGTAAATGGTTTTTAGTCAGAAACTCAGAAACTAGTCAAATTGAAAAGATTAGAACATCTATGGTGGACAAAGTCGTGTACATCGGGAACTGATTGCCTAGCATGAAATTTAAGAGTGATTCACAACGCTTGGCGCTCTCACCTCAAGGAACAATGGTTTAGCTAGGGTTTCTGCGTTGTTCATCACCCTAATTTGGTATTATAAATACGGAAGGAGTTCGTGGTTTGGAGGATTTACTGATTAAGTTTGAAGACTTTATACGCAGGCTAATGGTGGGTAGAAAAGAGAGCAAGTTTGATAACTTGAATAAAGAACTTATTAAGAGGGAAAGGTCTAGAGATAGATTAAATGAAGAACTAATTGTCAGTCTTAAGTGTTTGGAGAAATCGCTTAATAAATTCTTTGGAACCAGAGGTTCGAATGTGGTTCTTGATCTGACAACAGGGAAAAAGCGACGCGCTCCCCCTATTTATATACAACCTTCTATGAAAAGCTTGGATACGTTTGGCCAAAACAAGACGATAGAACTTTATATTTGGTTTAAGTTTAGAACTGTAAAGCATGCAGAGCTAATCACGGTGTTTTATGACGAAAAACGAATTAATTTCCGACTAGGCAGCAATGAAACAAGCGACATTCAAGTGTTTTGCCCAATTGTACATGGTACTGTTGAAAGTTCACTAGGTCACCACGAAAAGTATTCATAATAGCGTTTAAGACTTTAAGATACTTTTTTACTAATCTGATAGCAGCGGTTTATGGGGACAATTCCTAACTCAGGACTGTCCAAATTTTACTTACCACATTATTTACCACTTGTCACTAAACAGCAGCGCTTAAATTAGCACGAATTTCGACGCCCCTATTTTCCCCAGTTCTTTTCTTCCTTGGTATCGTTTTCACTCCAAACGAACCATGGAAATGCCCCATGCTCCAAGCGATAAAAGATTTTTTTACTGAAGGCAAAGCCCTCGAAGGGCCCGCCATTGATTATCAAGTACCCGCTTCCTTTGCTTCCAAGCTTCCCTGGATTGAAGTCGGTGACAAAGGCCTCGTTCAGCTCGAAGATGGCCACTCATTTGGCTGTTTCTTTGATATCACGCCGATGGTCACAGAAGACAAGAGCAATCAAACACTCGATAGCGCCGTGGCCAAAGTGGCTAACACGCTCAATAAACAATGCCAAGATGAAGACAACCCATGGGTCGTCCAGATTTTTGCCCGCGATGTTGACAATCTGGGTGATATTGCCCCTACCCTCCTTGAGAACGCACGGGTACGAGACACTTTTACCGAAGCTGTCATTGAACAAGATCAGCGCCACTTTGAACTGATTCGACGCACTCAGGGCATCTTCTCGGTGAACGCTCGGCCTTGGCGAGGCCGTCACCGACAAGTCAAAATGGCCATCTATCGGTGGCTTGATGGCTCACCCAGTGAGGAGGAGCGACGGCATAACCTTGCGAAACTGAAAAGTTTGCGCCGCCAGCTTCTCGATCCTGCTTCCTTTTATGACATTGGTATTGGTATTACTCCAAGCTGCGGTCAGCGTATCTTTGAATGGCTAAGCCCCTTTTTTAATCCCTCTAGTGTCGGGGGAGAAACGCCTCATTATCGCCAACCTCGCTCTCAAAACGATCAAGATTTTTCAGAGCGCTTACTTCGAAGCAGCGTACGCAGCGACATCGACAATGGGTTTTGGTGGTTTGATGGCAAAGCGTCTGTGTGCACACGCGTCATGGAGCTTGACGCTTGGGACAGTGAACATTTTCTTTCAGGTGCGGTGTTTGGCGAAGTCTCCGACACAGACACCCCGCCTCAAAGTGCGGTATTTGATGAACTTCCTCCTGGCACAATGATGGCCATGACCTTAGTACCCCAGACTCGCCAACAAGCCCAAGCGCGCATTAATCAAATCAATCATGCCGCTGTGGGGGATGAAATTGAGTTAGTCGAGATACGTGACGATTGCAATCGTTTCAGTACACATCTAAAGCAGCAGCCGCTTTGGCGAGGACAGATTGCCTTTTTCCTCCAAGCTAAAAGCAAAGAAGAGATGGATGACCAAACCGATACCCTCCGAGCCACATTCAACCGTGACAACCTCGCGCTGAGGTTTATCCGCAACACAGACCAGGTATCACCTCTCGACAGTTACCTACGTTGGCTCCCGATGAACTACAAACCGCAAGACGATCCCCGCTTTTGGTACTGTGGTTGGGTATGGCTGTATGACATGCTCGCGCTATCTCCCTTGTTTGGCCGCGCCACTGGAACGGGGTCAATGGCCTTTCATCATTTTAATCGTGGCGGTGAATTATTTGGCTTTGACCCTCTGACCGATTATGAATCCAATGCCCACTTAACCCTATTTGGTCCATCAGGCTCAGGTAAATCCGCCAGCTTAGTCGGTATGTGCTTGCGTTTATTGGCCGTACACCGACCCAGACTGTTTATTATCGAGGCGGGCAATAGCTTTGGTCTTCTTGGGGATTATTGCCAGCGCCATGGACTGAGCGTCCATCGCATCAGTATCAGCGCCAAAAGCCGTGGTCTTATGGCACCGTTTGCCGATGCCTGTCATTTGGTCGGTCAATCCGTCCCTGCCGTGCCAGGTGAAGACGCGATTGATGTTAGCCACCTCAACGACAACGACTCACCTGAAGATGAAGAAAGAGACATTTTGGGTGAGCTGGAAATCATGGCGCGTTTGATGATAACCGGCGGTGAAGCGCGTGAGCTTCAAGACTATCGCCGCGCCGATGCCGCTATGGTCAGAGAAGCGTTATTCAATGCCGCTGAATATTGTCACCAACAAAACTGCCAAGTGCGGCCAGAGCATGTCAAAAATGCTCTACTGGCCATCGGTCAAGACAGTCAACGGCCCGAGACAAGACGTCATCGCGCTCAACTGATGGGCGAATCCATGACGCTATTTTGCGAAGGGTTAGAAGGGGACATTTTCAACCAAGATGCGGAGCACTGGCCAGAAGCCGATGTCACCATCATCGATTTGAAACTCTACGCCAAAACCGGCTACGAAGCTCAGCTGGCGACCGCCTACATTTCCCTTATCAACCGCATCAATGCGATTGCTGAACGCGACCAATATACAGGACGTCACATTGTCACGCTCACCGACGAAGCGCATGTCATTTCCACCAATGAATTACTTTGTCCCTATGCCGTGAAAATCGTCAAGATGTGGCGAAAACTCAGTGCTTGGTTTTGGCTATCTACACAAGATATTGCGGACTTTCCAGATACGGCCCGCAAAATGCTCAACAACGCCGAATGGTGGATGCTGCTTAATATGAGTGAGGATGAACTCAACAACCTCATGCACTTTAAAAACCTCACGGACGAAGACAAACGCCTCATTCGATCCATGACCTCGGAAAAACACAAATACAAAGAAGGGGTGGTATTTGGCCAAGACAGACGGCTTCGTCAGCGTTTTCGCATTGTGCCTCCTGCCCTTTACCTGGCATTGGGTGAAACCGATGGGCCGTCTAAAGAAATCCGTCAGGCCTTAATGGATAAACATGGCATCAGTGAGCTAGACGCCGCATTAATGAAAGCCGAGCACATTGAACAGGCACGCGCCCAATACCAAGGAGAGTTATGGTGAGAGGCATATTCTATCTCATCGTGGCCATGATGAGCGCTTCTACGGTGGCGTCTCCGGTGATCACCACACCAGAAATTGTCGCCAGCAGTGCGTGTCCGGCCTGTGTCGATTATCAGGTTGTGGGATTGTGTGAATGGTTAACCTGCACACCCGCAGGTTGTTCAACCTCGACCACCATCAAGGTGCGCCATCGCCTGCCTGAAACCATCGTCATGGCTTACCCTGAGGTTGGCAATGCGTCTTGGCAGCCCGTGGGCTTATCGGCCCCTTCTGTACCCATGTCAAAAGACGGCGGAAGCACTGTGAGGCGAAGTGTTCAAGGTATGGATAGCCCGTCACTGTCATTTCAGAACGTCGATATCATTGGCCACCCTGGGTTGGATGCCGTGTACAAGTTCTTAGCGGGGACAGGATTTTTCCTCAGCTCCACAGTGCAAAGCCTTATGCCCTATTATCTGTCAGTGTTGGACCCACTGGGCTGGCGATGGAATTTACCCGATAGATTCAACCCTCAGCGATTAAACCTACTGGCCAATCGTCTGGGCAATTTAGGCAGTATCTACCCAAGAGGCGGATTTGCCACTCAACCTCATCCGGTCAAATCCGCATTATTAGCGGCGTATCGAGCCGAGCATGTGGTCACGCGCCTTGGAGAAAGCCGCGTGTATCAAAGTGTGGTTCAACCCCCGAGGCGAGGATTTTGGCCGCCCGAGCCGCTCGCCCCTGACTCAGAAGACACCTGGTTTCAACGTCTTTATCCCAACCTAGAACAACAGGTGCATCGTTGGCCAGAGTTTGATGATGGCTTGATGCTCACCGACCCTTATGCCAAACATCGCTCAGACAGTGAACAGTATGTCTGGGCGGTATGGCGCACCTATACCGGCTGTCGACGCGGCGGCAACACCTTATTGTTTCACACAGGAGGCACCTAATGAAAATGTGTCAACGGACGCTGACCCCGTTATTACTCACGCTGACTACCGTATCTACGGTCAACTACGCGGGCAACCTTGGCCACCGTAGCGATGTTTTAGATTACGCCGTCGGCGGCGGTCCTGTGATTTCCCTCCCCGCTCGAGAAGAGCATTTAAAAACGGTCTCACTGGGGCTGGGGTGGGAAGTCAATTTACAATGTGGGCTGCTTAATCCTCAACTGACCGTCAAAAATCAACTCAATGGCATCACAGAAGGTTATCAGCAGATGATGGGCAGCGTCATTGAGAGCGCCACTGGCGCTGTTGCGGCGTTGCCTGGTTACTTGATTCAAAAAGAAGAGCCTGGCCTGTATGACATGCTGACCAACGGGGTCCTTCAAGGTAAGTTTGACTTTGATAACGGCCTCACCAGCTGTGAGAGCTTTACCGAAGAAATGGGCGAGCTGACCAGCAACAACGCCTACTACGATATGGCCAAGGCCGAACTGTGGTCTGGGGAGGTCAAAAAAGGGGACGCGGTCGCAGCCAAAAAAAACGTGCTCAGTGACATGGGCAATAACGGCATTGCGTGGTTAGGCGGCAGCCGCGCAGGCGGACGTGGCCAGCCCCCCATTAATCCTGTTGAAGACGGGGCGAAAATGGGCTTTGTCTTACTTACAGAAGGGCAATCCGAAGATAAAGACCATCCCGTAGGGCTCTACCGTTTTTGGCACTCCCCCGAAGAACTGGGTGAATGGGTCGCCCAAGTGGTGGGTAGCCAAACCATCCAGACTGGCACAGACCAAAGTCAAACCCGTTCAACCGCAGGGATTGGGTTATCTCCCGACGTGGCCGACCTGAGCCAAATACGTCTAGACGAATTACTGGATGCTGTATCACGTAATCAAGGCTCCGCGCACTTTCCTGCTCCGCTGGTTGAAGCGCTCAATGAACAAAAGGCCAGTAACTATCAGCTGACCCGCATTGCCTCAGAGCTGGCGTTAGCGCATGCCATTGAAAAAGCCTTACTGGCTAGGCGTGCTCTACTGACCGGTCAACAAGAAGTCTATATTGCTCAAAATCAACCGGCGAAGGAAGACATTACCAAAGCCGTATCTTTATTAGAAAAAGAAATTGATGTGCTGCGCTATGAAGCGCAAGCAAGGCAATCCATCAGCAGTTTGAGCGCGACTCAAACCATGAGGCGCTATGACAAAACACGCTCTCATCAATTGCCTGAGGCACAAGAGGCCTCGTCGGTATTTTTAACGCCTCAACCTTCACACGCTTCATCACAATAAAGGATCTTACTTATGAAGACGATATTATCACTGGCCCTGCCCAGACCCCGACTCATCGCGGCGGTCTTGATGGCCTTAACTGCTCTTGGGTTACTGGCGCTTGGCCTATTCATTGATACCCAAACACTCATCGACAGCAGCTACAGTTGGTCAGCCTTTATCCGAGTGACCGCAGCGCTCATCGCGGTGATGCTGGTAAAACGACTGCCCCGCCGCATGCAAACCAAAGCCATGGTGATGCTGATATTACTGATTGTATTGAACGAACTGGCCGTATTCGCCAGCTTACAT
The DNA here is from genome assembly GCA_024347015.1 of Vibrio pectenicida. GTDB lineage: Bacteria > Pseudomonadota > Gammaproteobacteria > Enterobacterales > Vibrionaceae > Vibrio > Vibrio pectenicida. Next base: position 38,004 of record AP024891.1, read on the forward strand.
TTCAGAGGATAAGACCATGATTTTTAGCGATCCACTTTCAATGACTTTGGCCGCTCAGGGCTGGTTTATTGCCAACAAAATATGGACATTACTCAATGTTGCGGGCTTTTCGGTGATGGCATTTGCGTTCGTCTTATATCAGGTTTGGTATGAAACCTTACTGGAAGGGGCTGATGAAGGCAACAAAGGTAAACTGGCGATTGAACGAGGTGTCACCAAGCTGATTTTGGCGGGATTTGTCATGGTGTTTGGTGTGTTACCAACCTTTCCCGTTAAGATGGCCACGTTGACCTATGATGAGTCTCGCTCCCAGCAATGTGGGGTGGCCTTGGCCAGTGGTCATCAAGATTTAGCCGCAACCACCATTGATGGCGAGCAAGTCTTCATACCGCTTCTATGGGCGTTATGGCACAGCTTTTCTCAAGGGTTGACGACAGGTGCGGTGGCTGCCATTCCCTGTACCGGTGATTTAACTCGCTCGATGCTGCAGCTTGATGAAGCGCATATTACCAGTCCGCTAATTCGCCAAGAGGTCAATGCCTTCTATCAGCAATGTTACACGCGCGCTAAAGCGGCCCTTAATACCGCTGCCCGCGAAGGAAGCGTCCCTGAATCAGCAGTAGACAGTGCAAACTGGATTGCCGGTGATACGTTTTTTCAGTGGCGAGACGGCGCAAAGTTTGCCAGTTACCACTCACTGCAAGCTGAAAAGGCGGTGCTGGGGTTTCCCTACAAAGCAGAACGCGATGACTCTGTTCAACGTCGTTATAACCCAAACGTGGCCATCGATGAGAAAAAAGCGTACCCGATGTGCTCAGAATGGTGGATGACGCGTGAAATGCACCCTGACAAGTCCCTTAACTCTTACGCAGGTCTTAAGTTTCGCATTTATGTTGATTTGAAAAAACACTATCCTCAAATCACAGAAGATTTGATCCGAAACCAGGGCGTATTGAGTCGGCTTATCAATGGAGAAACAACTTCAGAACAACGCCTAGATATGTACCTTGAACGGGTGTTAAGGCCGCAAAATGTGTCGACTCAAGGACAAGTGTCCTACGGTTATGGTAATCGTATTCAAAGGGATGTGGGCTCTGAGGTGCTAGGGGCTTGGAATGCGGCCGCAGGTGGTGTGGGTTTAACGGTTGGCGCCACGTTAATGTCGCCGGTGTTTTTCATTATCCGTGAATCCCTACCCATGATCCAATCACTCATTATTATGGTGGTCATCATCGCTTCTCCGATTGTCCTGGTCTGCAGTTTATATCGCGTCACGGCCTTGATGTCTCTTCTATTGACCTATTTTGGATTGATGTTTTTACGATTTTGGTGGGAATTGTGTCGCAGTCTCGACACTAAGCTCTTTGAAAATGTGTATAACGCTCACCAGAACTTCAACCCTATCACCATGCTAAACAACAGCTTTGATGACGCCATACTCAGGCTAAGTTTAGCGATTTTTTATCTGGTCATTATGGGGATGTTTTTTGGATTGCTTGGCTATGCGGGTTATCGAGTTAATGGGGTAAGTATGGATGCAATGATATCAGAGGTAGGAAAAACTACAGACAAAGGAGTTCAAGAAGTAAAAAGCAGAATGGTCTAAATATATGTCGCCATTCTTTTCACTAGAATGGCGACTAGTGGTCCCAACTTCCAAATTGATTTGACTCTTTACCAAAAAACCATGGCTTATCTTCCGTTTTCCGTCTCAACTTAGAACTGGCTCCTTCATTTAGACTCTTTAGTGCTTGTTCAGGAGGTATACTAGTTCCTTGACACAAAAGAGCATTTTGACGAGCCGTTTTATCGTCTTGGTAATGTTGATACCAACGCTGTATAAAAGCTTTCATTTCTCTTCCTTAACCAGGTGCTTATTTATGATACAATACGCGTATTTCAATTTTTTTCAACCAGCCGTCTCTTGTTCCAACCAGACATTAGTCAGTTCAAACCCTTCAGGGGTAATGTTAAGATACCAATCAAATTCATACTTCCTGCGCATGATGAGACCTTGATTTTCAAGTGTTCGACAAGAAAGCCGAAAGTTATTAGGGTGCACGGCTTTGTCCAACATGACATTAACAGCGTGATTCAAACTCGTAGATTTTGCTTCCGTAATGCCTCGAATAAACCCACTTCTGAGTCTCAATAAAATCTCTTTTTGAACTTGGCTGAGCCGATGTTTATTATCCGTCATAAAAGCTTATTCATTGCTGCAATGAATAAAGAATAGCCTTATGGCGATAGTCGCGCAAGTCTTTGCTAAAAAACATAAAACTATCAGTATGAAAGAACAATAGCGACACAAAATCTATATTGAAGTAATAGCTTTATTTACCGTCTTTGCCAATCAAAAATGGACATTTCCGTGTCAGTGAATCTGCTAATTTAGATATGTACGGATTACTTCTAGTATGGTGAATCGTGCCATAGTCGTTTGTTAGTTTTTTATATGCTCTTCACATTTTTGAACTACCAATTCCACTAAAGCACCAATTTTGTCGTCGCTATATGCTAATTGCTCAAGCACCCAAGGATATCGTTTAAAGTGTTCAAACATACCGTATTCTAGCTGAGACTTCTCTATCACAGGTTGAACTGGCACTGATGGAAAGTGAGGCACTATTGATGTTAACTCTTGAGGGATACTCTTCGGGCTTGAGATATCAGCTACAACAAACTTTGACAGCAACGCTAACGTGATAACTGTTTCGGTTACATCTCTATTACTTGGGCCATCAAAATCGAAAAGTACAGGAAGGTAACCTTTTGACTCTAGTTGCACTTTCATTGTATCAAGAACGGCTTTACGTTCAGGTGTAAACCTACCAAGTATAAGAACAACCTTGGAAGTAATTGTATCAATTACATCACGTATTTTTGAGTTGTTGACTAAAAGAGAGATAAACTGAGCTAACTCTATTGTCGGAACAGTTATTGATGTTCCAGACTCTTCAATATAAATACTGCTTTGCTGGCAGTTTTCAAGTGATAAGTCCCATGCTGAAACTCCGTATACTCTGGCTCCATTAATAGTGGTATCATTAAAACAAGTTTTAACCAAACTCATATTACTCAATTTTGCGTCATCAAGGTTCGAGCCTGTGAAATTGGTTTCTTCCGCTGAACAATATGACAGGTCGGCTTTAAAAAAATTACAGTTTATAAATTCTGCCGAACCAATTTTCGTAACAGCTAAACTACTCCGTTCAAAATTACAGTTATGGAAGTATGAAAAACAAAGATCTGAGAAATGAAAATTGCTACCTGCAAACTCACAGTTAGTGAATGTCGAATTTCTTGCTGTAATTCGATTGAGATTTGTCTTTCGCAGGTCGAAGCCTACAAAGGCTGGCATGTCAAACATTGATTCGTATGTATGCAGATCACTTTCAAAATCAGCGTCCGATAAATCAGGGGCAATATGTGGATACTCTTGTCTCCACTTGTTCCACACTTCTGGCCCTTGTTTGAATATGTCTATCTGTTCTTTTACTGCCACTGAACTCTCCTGAAAACTAACGCCTTGCTAAGGTGCAGCTAACTGCCGAGAAGCCCAAGCAAAGCCACGTAAAGACTAAAGCCAAAATGCCAAAGGTTAGCTGTCACTCTTAAGCAATTTGTTAGGTGATAATTTCTGACAGCAGTTCTTCTGCCGTTTGAAAGTCAGCTTCAACATTCAACCAAAACTTTTCGTTCAACCTAAATTTCTTGTGTTCACCCGAATAGAAGTTCAAAACCACTCCATCTTTAGCATCTAACGTCATTTGACCGTGAGCAAATGCATTTCGTACTTCCATAACTCTTTTAAGAGCTCCTTGTAGCTTACTAGACTTCTTACCTGACAAGCCCTGATGTTCAACGCAGACTTTTTGAACTAGTTTTTTCTTGAAACTAAACTGCATAGCTGAAGATTCTAGCAATTCTTTTTCAAATAGGTGCCTTTTGGGGTCGAACCCACAGAACTTTCCGAAAAAGAAATCTGTTAATACCCGTTCCATTTTCTGTTCCAAACACAGCGTAGCCCAAACAATAGTCGAAACATTTGACTTTGATACAGCTAATGCCTCCATTCCCTCACTATCGATACCACCGAACTCCACAATTCCATGTTCATTTGGAGGTGTGTCGAAACTCAGAGGAATAGATACTGTATTTGTTCCTGGTAATTCTGTTTTTCGCATATATAACCTAACGACGCGCTCTGCGGAAAATTTGGAGCGCAGCGGAAAACTTGTCCGACAGCAGCGCCTTGTTAGGCCTAACCTTCAGCAGTGCCTTGACCCATTGATGTGGACTCTACTATCGAATATTTACAGCTATATTCCAGAAAGCTAGCGAGTTCCAATAAATCAATATTATTTTTCTTTATATCATTTGGATGTATAACAATGCGCAAACCATCGCAAAATGTATGTTCAGATGTAGACGCTATAAATGATTTCACAATTTCTTGAAATAACTCTTCGCGAGTAGCTGATACACGCGAAAATCCTGAACCCAATATTGGTACATTTAGTACGTCTTTTTCTCCATTGGAGCCAAGGTAATTCCAAAGCTCTGCTAGAGAAACTCTGATATTTTCGATGTTGCTCTGAGCCACTCCATTTTCATTTACATCTGCTAGAGCGCAAAAGTACCCAGTTCTTTTATTTGCTCGTACAGTTACCGTTGTTCCAAATTCTTGTCTATCACCAGAAGTTTGACCTTGGATTACATCGTTCAAAGCCTGATGATTGGTATAATACTTTTTGGTAAATATGCCTTGAATGCTACGCTCTGAAATTACATCTGGAGATGTCACGAAGGTTGTGTTTGAACCCACGACAATAGGCCCTTTTTGCTTAAATATGTCACCAGATACGAGCTCCATCGTTATATCTTTACCGTCCAATTTAAAACTAAAACCCTTCTTTGGGATTAATCGGAATATTACAATTACAACCCCCACAAGAAGAAAAAGCCACCAATATCCCTTGACTGAGTCTGCTGCCTCGTCAGTAGCAAAGAAGCTAGTTGCTTCTACAATGAGCCAAAGCATCCCAAAAACATGTAGAAGTTCCGATATTGTTATTTTCAGAAATTTCATCAGATACCAAGCTCTTGATAGACTGAATCTTTGTAATAATACGGGCCGCTTTCTCCGTTCGATTTGTGCGTAGAGAAGCTCTGTGGCCAGTTGTCCATGGCGTACTCAACAGCGGACTGTTTAAATGGTATATGAATGGCAAGGGCGTCGCGAAGCACAGGAGGGCAACGGTCATTGTCCATTTGCTTTTTGCCATTAAGGTTAACTGCGATAATAGGCAGGTCGCTACTTATGGCCAGCTCAATTTCCCATTTTACGAACTTTGTTAGATAACGTGTGCTTTCGCCAATTAGTAGAATCAGACAATTTGCATTAGCCATTCTCTGACGCAAGCGCCCCTTAATAGTTTGTTCCATGCTGCTATCTCTAGCTGTATTAAGATCATGCGCGTCATAGAAGTTAAAGCTTACATGTTTGCTGCTCTTCCAAGCCTTCATTAAATAGTAATAATGAATATCCTTGTCGCCATCAAAAGCAATGTAAGTCTTGTTTCGGTATGCCATCTCTGCTCCTTGAGCTTAGATTAATTTGGGCCTAACGCTTTATAGATGGATTTTTTCCATCTTTGCATTCCGTCTATGTTGCTGCCATTCATTATGAAATTCAACAGGTATCAACCTTTTGTGTGAATCGACATATAGTTACGGGGTCGATCTACGGAAAAATTCCGTATAAAACACCAAAGTACGGATTAGATTAATTTGGTCTATCGGAATACTGTGCAGATGTTCCGAGCGTTGGTTCTGAGAAGGAATGGGGCAAAAGTAAGATTCGTAAACTTAATAGAGCAACCCACAGGCTGCTCGGCCATCTGACTATAAAGTCTGATTACACCGTGAGAGATTGCATCTAGGCTCATTCATTTTCAGCCTTCTCCAATTTTATTATGGATTGGTGCCATTAGGTCACTCAAGTAACGCGGTGAAACGGATTTCTTCCGTTTGCTCTATACCGTTGTTGTGGCACATCATTTTACCCGCAATGAAGTCATCTGAAATGTACGTAAATTCGTAGCGTATGTTGTCACCGTATTTGGCTAATACCCTATTATTATCAAAGCGCACATTCGCTGCACATGCCCTATACCTCCCACTACGAAGAATTGAGATTTCCCTCTGATGATTAGTGACAAGCGTCGTATTGTAATAGGTGTCACCTTCCAATGACACATTCATACGAAACCTCTTTCCTTTTAAACTTTCAAATTGTTCTTCGTTGATTAAACCTCGCCCAAGGCCAATTAACTGAGAATATTTAAGTTGTCCGCTAACCGTAACGAATACCAGTTCATTGACACCATCACCATTAAGATCTGCTAGTGAGAAATTCTTGATGTCTTCTCCAGGCAAGAGTTCTCTTGGGTCACTGACCACATAATCTGAAGCAAAGAGGCTTGAGGAAAGTAATGCTGTCACTGAAAGTGCAAAGATTGATTTTCTCATATTGAATACTCCCGTTGTTTGAGTGCGTGCAGAATGAAAATAGAATCAATAACAGCATTGCGGTGCCAGAAGTTGATATTTGCGACTTAATCCATGTTTGTAATGAGAGTTGTGGCTGGGCGTTTTCATCGAAAAGATGGAGGGCTGATGGCTTGATGGTGTGCTGGTGCTTCACATCCTTCATCCACCAAGGTATCAATACATTATCGGCTTTTCGCTTTTCCTTATCTCAGACTTTTGCTACTCTTACGAAGTTCAAAACGTCCGTCACTCACGTTAAGCGGTGTCAAGCACACGGTTAAAACCTTAAATGCCTCTTGGAAGCGTGTCGCGGTCTGACTCAGTCAGATTGAAGAGATTACCCCCCTTCTTTATCGAGAGAAGGAACACAGCGGGCCTTCTGCTGTGGTCAACACAATCAAACCCATTGGGAATAACATTCCCATTGGTGAAGGTTGTTCCCTAACAATGGAGCAACCTTATGGAAACACAACCCCTACCCTGCTCGGGAATGATACCCAGTGTTCATTCTGCACCTGCTCAACCTTTGGTTGATGTCACTGCGATAGCGAACTCTGCTGGAATTCATGCCGATTATACAGGAATAACCCTAACCACATGGCATCAAGCCATTGATGTGAAAGAGTGTGCAATCACTTTTAATCGTGATAAACAATTGCATCGATTGTTGGTTCTGGCCAGACGAGCGGCATTAGCCGCTTCATCCGGCCAAACCATCATCTTTACCGTTGCGTGCCCACCTTCACGAGGCAGTACCTATCTCCATCATCCCCTCAGATTAACATTACATCTGAGTCAGACGGAGCAAGGCACTCACCTCATTATCCAAACCGAATCAGAATGTCAGCATTCTGTCCATTAACCCCCACTGAGAGGCCCCCAGTGGGGGCCTGTTGTACTGTAATCAGGAGTAAACATGGTTCAAATTACTGGCACTCTGAACATTAAAACCATCACCGGACGTTACGGTGATTTTAACGTCGGCAACTTAGAGTGCGAACTGGGACAATTCGCTATTCGTGACGCGATGCTAGAGGAATACACCGAAGGGACGTACCAAGGTACGTTTGGTGTCACTCGTATCTATGCCGGAAGCTATCAAGCCCGTCAACGCATCGTCATTGAAGCACGTGCAGAGTTGTCAGCGATTTGGTTGAACGATTACCAAGAAGGGCCACTACCGGAACCTGAATCCCTTGAAGCTGAACCCCAAAGTGCGGATCAGCCCGATTCAGAAGTGACGCCAGAGGTGGAGTCTAACCACGATGAGTCCTCGACACATGCACATTTGGCTGAGGTATTCGGCGATCTGTGGCCACTCGGTGAGCAAGTGGGCGATATCGTCAAACTCGCCCCTGAGGTTGGTCGAGAGCGAATGACTCAACAATTGGCGTTTTTGAAGCGAGACGTCGATGGTGAACGCCGCTGGCGTTTCGAACCTCGAGCGCAACATTGGATCCGTATTCGACATGATGAGGTGCCTTTGTTATGGCCGTAATGCATCCAAGAGTCGCAGGGAACTACTTAAAAGATGGGTACTACCCAACCGATGAGGCCACGATATCAAAGCTTTCTCGCCTGTTGGTGTGTTTGCCTGGTCATCACCGATTTCTCGATCCGTGTTGTGGTGAAGGTCTCGCTATGGCTCAGCTACTGCGTGAGATTGAGGGGGAAGCGGATTGCCGGATTGATTCTTTTGGCGTCGAACTTGATGCTAAACGGGCAGCATTGGCGAAACCGAGGCTACACCGACTCTTACACAGTAACGTGTTTGATACGATCATGGGCGCGGGGAGTCAGAGCTTTTTGTTCTTAAACCCGCCCTACGGAGATTTGGTGAGCGATCAACTGAGTAAGACGCAACGTGCGATGGCCAGACTGGAAATCCAGTTTACTCGCCGCGTATTGCCGGCGTTAAAACGCGGAGGCTTGTTGGCTTTAGTGGTCCCTTCGACGTCCTTGACGCCAGCGTTTAGCCGCTTTTTGTCCGAACGTCTTGATGATGTGCGAGTCTTTCGCGCTGAAACGGACCGATTTAAACAAGTGGTGCTGCTGGGTGTTAAGCACGACCAACGAGGAAAAGCCGCAGAGCAACGTCAACATGTGGTCGAGCATTTGACTCAAATTGGTCAAGGTGAACGTCAACCGAGCTCAATGCCGGAAGGCGTGAGGCTCTATCAGATAGCTCCCCTATCACCTCAACCTTTTCGGTTTGAGAAAGTCAGTCCATCAGTGGATGAGCTCAGGGAGGCGTTTGAGGCGCATCAAGGATTGTGGCCAACCTTTGATTTGACGTTTGATAAACGCTCGCGCCACTTAGTGCCGAGGCCATTAAAACGACTCTCGCCTTGGCACCTTTCTTTGTCGCTTGCGGCAGGACAGGTGGCAGGTCGTGTGGTCAGCAATGATGGTAAAACGCAGTTATTAGTAAAAGGAGGGACGCAAAAAGTCCAAAAAACTCAGACTCAGGTCGAAGGAGACCAAGTCGTGACCACGAAAGTGGATCAATTTGTGCCCCTCATCAGGGCCATACACATCACCCCAGGTCCGGCCTTTGGCCAGATAGTGGTGATACGCTAACTCACGGCAGCTTTGTCTGCCATTCCCCCGACTGGGCCTCTTTCCCAGTCAGGGGAGGTGCGCTCAATACAACAATGACGTTACACCACTTTTAGGAGAAAAAATAATGAACGCATGTCCTCTGATTGAATGGGAAGAAGGGCTTTATCTCGATGCTTTTGTGACGGATAAAGACCACCATGTGCAATTCCTATCCCTGTGGGGTCGGGATGGGCTGGTCCAACACTTCTTGGCGTCCTTAACTTTGCCGATGAGCGAAGGCGGATTGAAGGTGAAAACCCTCACTCTGTCTGACTCACGTCGGTTTATTCTCGATTTTGCCAAAGCAAAGCAACTCAAAAAGCACACCACTCGCTTGGATAAGTACAGTGAAGTCGGTGAATGGGTACATTTATGGCTCTACGATGAGAGCCTGAATCAATTACAAGGCCAATCGTTGACCTTGTTAACCCAGATGCCCCTCAGCTGGTCGTTACTTTGGCCAACCGTCAAACAGGTCTGTCATTTGCCGCTTCTTGATGGTTGGCAAGTGCCATTAGGACGTTTACTGGATGACTACTGGACGACTTTACCCAGCTTTGGTGTCTGTGGGACCCAATTATCATTGCCTATCGAGGAGATTGAGCCTCTGGTGATGCAAGGCATTCAATCCCTTCAATTGCAGTTTGATTCAGTGGAAGAGGAGTGTCTCTAATGGAAACGATTCACTCACCTTCGACAGACATCGCACCAACGCCGGAAGTGATGACGTTAAATGCGTTCATCGATAACTTTGGTGAAGGGCTATTGGATAACATCGAACGCGCGCACCCGCCTCGCTATACGACCGACAACCCTCTTCGCCGCGCCTACCTATCGACGCTCAAGCGTGCGCCCTTTGCGGCGCAGGCGGAGGCCATACAAGCGATAAGTACGATGCTCATTGATGACCACGCGCCAGCGGGGATCATCAATGGCGAAATGGGAACAGGTAAAACGCTGATGGGGATAGCCGCGACGGCAGTGGCCTATTCAGAAAATAAGGCGCAGCGCTTTTTAGTGCTGTCGCCGCCGCATCTGGTCTATAAATGGCGCCGTGAAATCTTAGACACCGTCCACGGGGCGAAAGTCTGGGTATTAAACGGACCAGACACCTTACTTTCTTTATTGAAACTAAAGAGAGCACAGCCACATGATGGTCCGGAGTACGTCATTTTAGGTCGCGTGAGAATGCGGATGGGTTATCACTGGTCGCCGGCTTATCGCACTCGGTCGGTCAAGATTGAGGTGGGTCATGATGGTGTTGCAGCTCAGCACGCTTGGGTTAAACATTGTGTATGCCCAGACTGCTACACTACGGTCCGCAATGATGAGAAAGACCCTATTGCACCGAGTCATTTCCCAACAGACCGGCAATTGGCCTGTGAACAATGCGGGGCCGCACTTTGGACCTTGAGACGTCAACGTCAGAACCAAGGTGTAGGTGACACGGTCAAACGCGCACTCCAAACGTTGCCCACGATTGGTAAAGTAACCGCGGGGCGACTGTTGGATAATTTTGGTGAAACCACATTAGCCAAGGCTCTGACGGACAATGTGTATGAACTGGTGAATTTGCTTGATGAAGATGGGGAGTTTGTCTTTAACCAACGTCAGTCTGAGCGTATTGAAAGAAAGTTGGCCAAGACGCAATTTGCGTTTGGGCAAGGGGACTTTCAAGCCAGTGAGTTCATAAAGCGTTATTTTCCTAAGGGCTTTTTTGACTGGCTGGTCATCGATGAAGCGCATGAGTATAAGAATGCGGGCAGTGCACAAGGTCAAGCAATGCAAGTGTTGGCCAGCTGCACCCGTCAATGTCTGTTACTCACTGGCACCTTAATGGGCGGGTACGCTGAAGATCTTTTTTACCTACTTTGGCGGACCATGCCAAGCGTTATGATGAACGACGGTTATCGTTATCATCGTGGCAAGCTCGGTCGGGCCGCGATGCAGTTCTCTCAGGAGCACGGCATCATCAAAGAAGTGATGAAAGTCAGTGAGGAAGGGAATCACAAAACCGCCAAGGGGCAATCCCTTCGTATCAGTCAAACGAGAGCGCCTGGTTTTGGTCCTTTGGGCGTGGCCAAGTATGTGTTGCCATACACGGTGTTTGTTAAGTTGTCGGATATGGGCGAGGGGGTATTACCAGGCTACAAAGAATACTTTGAAGAAGTCCTGCTTACCCCTGACATGGCCTCTCATTATCAGGAAATGGAAACCGACTTAATGACTCGGCTCAGACAAGCGCTGAGGGCAGGGGACCACACCTTACTTGGTGTCGTAATGAATGCGCTGTTGGCTTGGCCAGATTGTGCGTTTCGTTGTGAAGAGGTCAAACACCCCAGGTCTCAAGAGGTGCTTGCCTTCATCCCTGCACTCTTTGATGCTGATACCCCCACGCCCAAGGAGGAGCGATTATTGGAGATGGTGTTAGACAATAAGCGCAAAGACCGTAGAACTTTAGTGTATACCACTTACACAGGTAAACGTGATACGGCTTCTCGATTGAAGGCATTGATGTTGGAGCAAGGTATCCGTTGTGCCGTGCTCAGAGCGAGTGTCAAAACCGAAGACAGAGAAGATTGGATATTGGAGCAAGTCGATAGGGGAATTGACGTCATCGTCACCAACCCTGAGTTGGTTAAGACGGGGTTAGACTTGTTGGAGTTTCCTTCGATCATCTTCATGCAATCTGGTTTTAATGTTTACACCTTGATGCAAGCAGCGAGACGCAGTTGGCGCATTGGCCAGACAGAAGACGTGGATGTCACTTTTTTGGGGTATGCGGAAACGGCGCAAATGTCTTGTCTCAGTTTGATGGCTAAGAAAATTGCGGTCACTCAATCAACCTCAGGAGAAATGCCAGACAATGGTCTAGACGACTTGAATGGTGATGGTGACAGCGTTGAGGTCGCGTTGGCTAAATCGCTGTTGAACCAAACACGTTCTTGTTGAGGGTTTGTGTTGTATCAATCATTACGCTATGAAAGGTGCTGACTTCGGTCGGCACTTTTTTTTTGGCCATTTTATCGTACTAAGAAAAAGAAAAGGAGCTGGGCCAAAGGAAAAGGATGGAAGGGAAGGGTTTTCCCCAAGGGAAAAGCCCTATCCAGAAAGGAAAAAGGATTTACAACTTCAAAACCTTCGGCATTCACACGCGTGAAACCATAATGAAAAATAAAATTATACATTATAATCATTAAGTTAGTGTGTGATAATTGTCGGCATTATTTCATAAGCTCTTTAATGAAATCTTTTATTTTATTACGCTTATCTTCTGGCACTTTACGAAGATTTATCACAGAAGAGTCTTTACTTTTTACTAAAAAAGTAACACCTCCCCCAAGCTTCTCTAACTTAGGTAGCTGCTTATCAGCTTTATTTGACTCACCCTTTGATTTTTTAAGTAGTTGTTTTACTGAAAATAAAAGAACAGCGAGAACCATTTCTGTATGTTCTTCAGGCGTATTAGACTTGCTTAATACATCTGATAGTTCATCTTGAATATTATTTATGAAGTCTTTCGGTGACAACTCATTATTTCTCAGGATGTTCGCAATCTCTACTAATGCCCTCGTATCTTTTTGTGTGGAGACTAGGCTTAAATCTATAAAAACATCTATTATTTCTTCAGGTAACTTAGCTGCATTAAGACACAAAGATACGTAGCCAGTCGAAATGCCTTCTTTCTCAGCTAAACATTTAGCATTCGGGTACACATGGCTATCAAGTTTGGCTTGATAATATTTTCCCCACTCAATATACGATAACTTTCTTTTTTGCTCTGAGATACGAACAATTTCTTCCGCATCTTTTAAGGAGATCTTACTATCGGCTACCTCAACAGAAAAAGTACAGTCTTTAATCATGGCTGCTTTTCTACGTCTAGAGCCATCTACAATTTTAACTATCCCATTTTCCATATACCCAATGGCAGGGTAAAGCTGACCAACTTCAATACTAGACAATATATCTTTTAAGCTTTCATCATTTAATAAGTCTTGGATTCTTATATTTGATGAATCCACAGCAGTACTACTCTCTATACTAGCTTTCCCAGTAAATGAATGTAGTTTCAAATCAACTGTTATCCCAGATGCAAGGTTCAATGTCCTAGTGGTATTATTCTCTAAAATGGTATCTTCTGAACCCAAAGAACCAGCCTCAACAGCCTTTTTTCTTTTCTCTAGTCTTAATGCAAGTGCGCTTTTACTCATAACTGTTCCTATCAATTAGATTTATGATAATGCATTAACATTTCAATAAGTTCTTGTGCCCAGTTAGTTGCTGTAGTCAAGGCTCGACTATAAGCATCTTTACTACCTGTGTAGTCCTTCTTTAGAACAGAAAAAATAGTTGAAGAACTATCAGTACAACGCTCATAGGCTTCCTCCGCTGGTAAGGAATGCTTCATTACGAATTGATGTCCAAATATTTCATACATCTCAGTTATAGCACTTTCATATATATCAATATCGTGCTGTTGTTTATGGCTTGTATCTTTAGATGTATATGCCCCAATAAACCTCAAATTTTCTAGTGACATTCCATCAGTTACCATATCTGATAAAACCTCTGGAAGTCTCTCAACAAATCGAATGGTTGAGTCCCAGTTATAGAAAGTTGGAGGAATCGGTATAACAATACCGTTAGCAGCAGCTAAACAGTTCTTCATAACCTTGTCCATATGGGGTCCAGCATCAAGTAAAATAAAGTCGTAGTGTTTAGAAAGAGGTTTGATAATTCTCTCTTTTAGAAGGTTAAAATATTTTTCACCATTACATATTTCTTCTGAGTCTAGATCATCAGCTAGAAATCCATCAGCTGTACCACAAGGCAATATATCCACTCCTGTAGTAGATGTTTTTTTAATGCCATGATTAATGAGATCTTCTTTAGTTACACCGACAGTTGCCATTGCTAGTATTGAAGTAAGATCAGAGTCAGATATCTCAAATCCAGGAAGAAGCTGTTGAGTACTTGTTCCCTGAGGGTCTAAATCAATCACAAGAACTCTGTTTTGAAGTAAAACATATCGATCTAAAAGCTTTAATGCATCAGCGAGCATATTAGTGCCTAAAGATTTACCAACGCCTCCCTTTAAATTCTGTAATATGCACACAAAGCTATCAAGGTTACCATCTCTATATTTCTGAACACCTAAATAATCAGCTACTTCGTAACAGTTCTCAATACTTAATTTATACTGATTTGTTGAAGTTTTTGGAAAGTTGCAACCAGCTTCTCCCATCGTAAGCATTACATCTTTTAAGGTATTCATTGCTATAGGCTTATTAGTAAATCTAAGCAATCGTTGAAGTTCCCTCTGTGAATATGTTCTGCTAGTAACTTCTTGCTTAACTTCTTGTTGAATCTGTGATCGTACGATCCTTGAACTTTTAGCTTTTTTCCCTAATTCGTTTATCTGACTCAATAACATTATCAATCTCCTTTCTGAATTAGCATTTTGACTCAAAAAAATGAGTTTGCAACATATTTTTGTGTTAGTGACAATGAAACGCGACATGGTTAAAATATCATCTTAGATATTTTTATCATGTCGGGTTGCCACAAACCTCCTGTGAGGTGAAGTGGAAGGAAACTAAAGATCCTAACGGATCTTAGTTTCTTTATTTCTTAGAGTAAGTCCTAAATTATCGTATTCTGCATGATTGGTATCGTATTCTGCATGATTGGTATCGTATTCTAAGTGGTATTTGTAGTACTCTACGTGATGTTTATCGTAATTTAAGTGTTGGGTATATAGTATTCTGAGTTTTAATTATGGTAATTTGAGTGATTTATGTAATACTAGCTAATAATGAATAGTATTTTGCGTGAAGATCAGCTTGTCATACATATAGTAATCTGCGTTTTCTTTGATCTTAAAGCATTTTAAAACGGGAACCAATACTATAGTAATCTGCGTAAGTTCATATTGGGAGCAATAGAATGGGTAAAGATTTAGGTAATATCGTTGTCCATGAAGAGTCAGAAAGGAAGAACGCTTTTATTTCTTCACTTTTATACTCGAGAGCAACGGTGTTCCACCCATCATTAACTTTAACAAGTTTCATGAAAAAAAAATTGGTTGAAGTTGCTGAGAATGGAGGTACTACATTTGATACTCCTCTAGGTACATCAATTATTTCAAGTTACGGAAATAGTTATAGAGTTGATTTGTATGTTGATTATCTCCTACAAGGACATCGCGACTTATTGGATACTTTACTAGCTTATGCTACAAAGATAACTCTTGATAAAAAGTCACGTGAACAAGGCCTTCCCTTTACTTGGTCATCTGTTCTTAAGACCATATCTGGAATAGAGGTGGTATCAGAAAATCACCCTTACAACATTATCGATGACCAATCTTCAATTGTTCTGTCTATGAGCATGTATGAGTTAGCGATACGAATGGGATTGACTCCTCATAGGACCAATTATAAAAAGATAGAAGATCGTATAGCTAAATTGTTTGCTGTTTTCTTGACAGTTAGCCAAATTGACGATGATGGAAGCTTAATGGATAGGAAACCTCTTAGGTTTATCAAAGATTTTCGAGTCTGTTATGACCCATCAAAAAATAAAAATGGGAAAAATAAAGGGAATGCTGTTGCCAATCATGTCTTTGTTATCTTAGAACGTTCATTACTGAAATCTATAAAGGATCATGGTTTCTTTTTGAGAGAAGAACAGTTTTTGATGGCTAACTATAGTCAACCTTCTATTCGGAGCTTTTTAAAGTATCTGAAAACTCACAAGAAGCAGTTTGCTTCCGGAAAAAAGTTAGATTGGATGATGGAACAGTACATCCAATCAATGGCTAGCCCTGTGGGTATAAATTTCAGAACATCACTAAAGAAACTAATCTTAGATTCTGAAATGATGAAGCAAATAGAAAATGACTTTTATATTCAAATTCGTATGAAGGAAGATGGTCAATTGTACCTATATTATATTGGTACTATAGAGGAAGAGAAGTAATGATTATTCCTAGTAACGTACCTCAATTAATTAACAACCATAATAATGGTGTTAGCAAACCGGAATACTCGTTGAATGGGCTACTGTCTGGACATTTGGGAATGCTCATTGCGGCTCCTGGAATAGGCAAGTCCCATCTTGCCATTAGTATTGGTATGGAGCATGCTAGCTCCCAAAATTTTTTGGGAGTATCTTCTAGAATAGAACCTAAAAAAACTTTAATAATATCAACAGAAGATGACTATTCAATTTTGGGAGAACGTCTTGCCAATAAATACGCTGAAATTGATAATATAGTTAGGGAAGAAATCGATAATAATTTAGACTTTCTATCAGAAATTGAACCTCTGGTGATACCTCCTTCTAGTTCGCCAGCGGAGCAGATGAATCACCACCAATACTTGTCAGAATTAATATCAATAATGAAAAATTACGACCTTGTTATTATTGATACTGTGACAGAAGCTATAGGGGCTTGTGATGAAGTGAAGGACGATCGACTCATAAAGAACACATTTAAGCAATTAGCTAAAGAGTCAGGTGCTTCTATTTTATTGGTTCACCATGTTAACAAAGACGAAATAAGAGGTAAACAGGCTATAAATATGGCTTCTGGAGCTGGCCTAACAACTGTTATAAGGCTAGCAAAGCTTATAGTCTCTTTGTACCATGACGGTTCAAATTTAGTATTGAACTATGTGAAGGCCAATCACCTTAGCAGAGATGAGAGAAAGTTAATTAGGTTAACAGATATTAGTGAAGGAAATATTATTCGAAGATTAGGCACTAATAACCCTACCTATACTTCATCAGAAGGAAATAATTTTAGAGCGCTGAAAAATTCAGGACCTCAAAGAAAAGTAATCAATAAGGTTTTTCAGGAGCCACCAAAAATAGAAGTCCCATCGGTTGTAGAAGAGGGTGATGATGAAGATTTATCAGATGTTTTATAGAGAATTATTCTAATAAGTCTTCTATACGTTGTATAACATCTAGCTGATTATTATCTAAATCAGCAATTTTTTTTATTATATTGAGTTTTTTTAATGGCACCTCTAAAGATACATCATCGGAATAAAAATCACGTTCGCTAACCCCCAAAATTTTACAAAGTTTTACTAAGTTTTCTCGTGTGATACGTCCATCTTTTTTCCACCTTCCTACACTTACGCGAGAAACACCTATTTTTCTCGCGATTTCGGAATCACTTTTTCCACTACCATCTATATGAAGTCTTATCTTATCCCGAAAATTGAGCAGCATCTCTTCTTAACCAGCAATTATCTACAACTCAAGCATAACTAAAAATTTATCTCGGTGGAATTGAACTTTATAAGTAACAATGTTACATTTTGAGTTACTGAACTAGCTCTTTAAAAACTTACTCAAACCACTTCGCTTGAACACTGACGTATCTCTCGTGATTCGTTTCAGGCACAGATGTTTCACTTTATAGGATTATCGTTGTCTATAATGATAGACATAACAACATAGACAATTGACAGTTGGCGTATTTTTTATGTGATTTAGGGGTAGAAATGCCAGATAAACGCATTTTAGAGCACGCTCAATCAATTTCGAACACCAGTTTACCCGAGTTGTCCTCGAAGCAAGCGATAGCTTTGTTACTGAGTTTGATGTACACCCGAGAAGAAATTTGCGAATTGATGAATATTCAGCCATCAACATTGCGAACACATCTTGAGCGTGGCATGAAAACGATGAAAAAAACTCAGGGCATTGATGATGCTGATGAGCTTGCCTACATCGTTTTTAAACGTCTTGCTCAAGTGCTGCAATTTTAATCATAAAACACCATGCTGTAACGTTTTTACCTCTGTTTACATTGAATTATGAGATATTGCCCTTTTCTTGTAGACGCCCCATAGAGGGGGGGACACGCTGATTTTCATGTAATTGACTAATCGCGTAAAATAGATCCCCTAAAAATATTAAAAATTATTATTCATCACTAGGAAATGTTCACATTTCACTGGTGAGAAAAACGTCATTGGCTCTTTAATAATCAACCTAACTCAATAAAGCGGACCTCATACCTTACAAGCGGTATATTGGGACAACATTCAGTCATTTGGATGCGTGTCTAAGAACTGGGTCAATCCATCACGGGTTGATACGGTTTGGGTCAATTCGTTTTAAAGACTCACAGATGCCGATATTACAGTTTGTTGAGGCGACTGCTCTATGGTCAGGTTTTGGCCCTATTCAGAGCATAATGTTCATCGTTGAACTTAATCAGCAACAAAACACAGACATCACCACCGATTATTCCATCGATTTATTGAATAGTGTACACAGTGCCACTTCACGATTTTTCGTGAGTGGATGATAGAGTTTTGCTTGCATTTTTTTCAGTGATACCTAGACTGTGAACCATATTCACTGATGTGGATAAGAAAAGCACACGGCTCAGCCTTAAATGCCCCTTGGAAGCGTGTCGCGGTCTGACTTGGTCAGATTGAAGGGATCATCACGAAAAACCTCGACGTTTTTCTTCGGACGCCCTGTCGTTGTATGACGCAGCTAAGCGACCACACCAATACCATCAGAGCACGTTGTCATAGACAGCGAAGGCTTGTGTTTATTCACTGTCCTTTTTGCTCTTTACAAGCCAAAAGAATCGATGGCGTATCCAATGCGTGATAAGCGCAGCGTGTACGCCGATGACGTCGATTTCTATACCCAACAATTGTGATGAATTCACAGTGATGTGCCTCTATCCGGCACTCTGTTCGCGCACCTTGCGTTTTCCTTGGTGTGTCTGGAGTGGTTTGAGTTAGGTATGCCTGCGCGCGTCTGATAGTGAGACGCGAGTAGGGCTGGGCAAAATGAAAATGTTGTCTATCTCGATGCTGCCATGCGGTATCACGGCTTAAGAAGAACAAAAATGAAATGGATGCAGACCTTAGATTCTTTCCTTCGTTGGTGGGGTGAAGAAGAAAACGCAGGGTTACCAAGACCTACTGTACTGCCCGAGGGCTTTTTGGCTCCGATATCAAGGGAAGCCTTGTTGTCGGACTCGCGTATACAAAGCAAACTGGTGACGTTAAAGCGCAGTGGCATAGGCTTGCCCTATGAACTTTGGGACACCTATGTGATTGATACGGTGGTCAGTCTGGCGTCGTATGTCCAAGCATTGCCCGCGTCTCAATATCATCATCATGCGTACCCTCAGGGGCTGTTGTTGCACAGTCTCGATACGGCGATTTATGCGCTGAGAGTACGACGTAACTATACGCTCCCGCCCAATGTTGAACCGGAAGATCGGATCTTTCGTGAAATCATTTGGGTATACGGCGTGTTCCTGACGGCTTTACTTCATGATGTGGGTAAATTGTTTGATTTCGAGATCCAGTTATTGGGTGAGAATGACCAACCCATGACTTGGGATTACACCACGCCTATCACCACACCGTATCGTTACCGTTATTTCGATGATCGCCAGTATGAGACTCACCAAACGTTAGCAGGATCGTTACTGTCACGGGTCATATCAGCAGAGCCCATGAGAGCGTTAACCCATGATCGATTTTTATGGGCGACGATGGCGGCGTGTCTCACAGGACAACCTCAAGACGACAACGTCGTGGCCGATATTGTCAGTCAAGCCGATGCGGCGAGCGTTGCTCAAGACTTAGGCGCGGAAGGGGAGGCCATTTCTGAGGCCGCTGAACAAGCTGCCGCAGGGTATACGCGTTCTTTGTCGGGTCAACTCCGCACCACCTTAAAATACTTACTTGGATCTGGGAAGCTGCCGCTCAATCGAAAAGGGGCTGAAGGGTTTGTGTTTGGGGATCACGTTTACCTGGTGTGCAAACCGATTGCCGATACCCTGCGGGCTCAGTTGATGGAGCGAGGGATACGTAATGTGCCTAGCAACAACAGCAAGCTGTTTAATGAGTTGCAACAATCAGGGTTGGTGGTCTCAGGGGACGATGGCCAAGCTATTTTTCGTTGTGACATCCATCTGTCTGACAGCGATTGGACACAAACGCTCACGTGTTTAAAAGTCGCCTGGCCATCGTTATTGCCTGACGCCCATTTAGTCCCCTTAACCGGACAGATCACCGAGTTGCCGCCTGCTTTGGAAGAGCAGAATGACGTCACCGCGCCGAGTATGGCTAATGTCGAAGGGGTATCTTCTGAGTCGGATCCAGAGAGAACGCCGATTGCGCTTCCTGTGTCTTTGGGCGAGGCGCCCACTGGAGTGGCGTCTTCGATGGACGATGAACTGATGCAATTGGCGATGGGGTTGGCGACGCCTTCTGTCGCCAACCTAGAAACAAACCGTCCCTCACTGGACGAGCACCATCAACCAGTGACGCCGTCACTCAAGGCGTCCATTCTTCTTCGTACCTTATCGCTCACCGACGCTTCCGATGATCAGCTGACTGACGCGTTTCTGGAATGGGTAGACGCGGTCATTTGTGGTGGTGTTCATAAAACAAACACCCAAGGCGCTTTGTTTCATCGAGTGGGTGACTATCTTGCGGTCTCATCACCCAATGTATTTCGAACCTTTTTGAAAGAGCGTACCGCTGGCGGTGACTATGAACAGCGTTATCCAGGTATACAACGTACTTTGGGTCAAAAGGTGGTCCTTAAGCCTCAGTCTACGGGACAAACGATACATCGTATTGGCGTAAAAGGTGGCGATAAGCCGCTCAACATGATGCTGTGGCCACTGAGTGACAAGCTTAGAGCGCGGCTTTCAGTAAACCCTGCTTTGGAGTGGAGTAACGATGAGTAAGATTGATATTGATTTGGAGATTTCACGTAACTTGCTGATGAAAATCACGGAGATGAGTATTTCTCCTGAGCATCGTCAGGCCCTCATTGATCAATACGGTGTTTCCCCACAAAGGCTGCGACATATGGCGTCGATGAGCGCCGCTGATATTTTAGAAATGGCTCGCTCTCGTCAAGCGCAGGGGGCGGCGGCGAAAATACTTGAGCAGTGTTTGGGAACGGCGGTGCCTAGCGAGTTGGTTCCGTACTTAGAGTTGAATGCTTGCCGCGCGTTTATCCGTCATTTCTTTGGGGGGACTGCGAAGCAATACGCGTCTTGGGCGGCCAAAGTGCCCATCGACGAGGGCCTTCGCCAGCGAGTGGTGCCGCCGGATAAAGAGGCCGAGGTCTATCACCTTCTGTGTGAGTACGCCGGCACATTTCAACGCTCTGGTTCGTTTTGCAAAGAGCCGAACGTGGTGGCATTGACACACCAAAATATCTTGGGCATTGCCCAAACCTGTGAGATTTCGATACGAGCAATTTGGTCTGAATGTGAGAAATGGAAGAAGTTATCATGATGAAAGAGATGGTGTTGTTTACTCATACTGTCACCCGCCTATGGGATGTCAAACCCAAGTTTTCTAAAAGCTACGCTGAATTTATGTTGGAGCGTCTGACCGCATTGGAAATCGCGACAAAAAAAGACGATCCCTATGCGGACTTAGCTTTGCTCAATATCGAGCAAGCCTTGTATAAACTTGAATCCGTGGCCAAAGAAGGGCTGGCCGAAGAAAGCGATCGCGCTGGTGAGGCCAGCTGGCTGGATTTGCAGGGGCGCTGCCTCTCACCCGATCGCCACACACCGGCCATGGGGTGGTTAATGCTGCGCGTATTTGGCACGGTAGATCAGGCGTTGATTCAAAACATGATTGCTTTTAGAACGGCCAACGTGACACGTCCAGCGTATGAGAAACGCAAGAGCCAGTTGGTCAAAGCGCTGCATACGATGATGAACGCTTTTCACCGTTATAAGTTTTATAACTCAGGATTGAATCGAGATACCTTGACGCAATCAACGCCCAATCCCAAACGTGACAAAGTGATCAAGCGCCTTGGTGTTTTGCCGCTTGAGATAATGGATTCCATCGAACGCGCAGATCACGCTCCTTATATTACGAGAAGGCATTAACGTTCGTGTCGGGATTAGCAAACACCCATGTGATAGGGCTGTCGCCATCACATCAGGCACCCAGCAGCATGGGCATGGCCCACTTTATGGATACGCTGGCTCATCTCCCGCGTTGCTCAGACAATAAAACGGCGGCGCTGGTTCGTCCACGCGACTTGGCGATACGTTGGCCATACGTACAGGTGAACCGACCGGATATGGTGTCTTGGTTAGTGTTTGACTTGGACCATGATAATCCTTGGGTATGGCAAGATACGGGCCTACCCACGCCCAATTTTATTGTCAGTAACCCTGAAACAGGCCACGCTCATCTGTTTTATGCGATTGTGCCGGTGTGTACCAGTGATGCCGCGCGTCGGCGGCCTATCGAGTACATGAAAGCGATTTATCGTGCCATGGCGTCAGCGCTTAATGCTGACCCCTGTTACGCTGGGCCCGTAGCGAAAACGCCGCATCATCCGGCATGGCGTACCACAGAATGTCATGGAGCCCTGTACGAGTTGGGTGAGCTGGCTGATAGTGTGGAACTTGAATCACTGCCGTCCTGGGCAAGTAACGAAGAGCAGGATACGTCGCATTCGAGAAATTGCACACTGTTCCACCGCCTTCGTCACTTTGCCTACAGCATTTTTTCTCATGAGAAAGCCTCTGGGAGCTATCAGGATTTTTTTAATCGCATTACCAATCAAGCTAAGCATCTGAATCAATTTTTGGTACAGGGTTGGCAATCAAACCTCCCTGAAAGTGAAGTCAAAGCGACCGTAAAGAGTGTGGCTCGCTGGACATGGGAAAACTATACAGGGGAGTGTGCGAATCGTGGAGTGATGCGTCTCGATCCCTCGTTACCTAAGGCGAAGCGTCAGTCGCTTGCGGCAAAACGGACCCACCAAGCGCGTCAGCAGGGGACGATGAAGGCCATTTTAGAGGCCTCAGAGTACTTATTAAATGCAGGCCAAGCCGTGACACAGGCGGCTATCGCCACACTGATCGGAAAAACCCGCCAGACGGTGGCCAAATATCAATCTGCCATCGATATTGTCAAACAGCGCCCAGACATCATCACATTAAAGCGGTTGCTTCAATACGTGAATGGTCATGTTAAGTATGCTGTATCAGATATCCGCCCTTTTTTGGGGGGCAGAGAGAATGAAAAGAGATCCAGTGGATCATTACGTTTGGTTGGTGAGGCTAGGAGTGATGAGTCACCTGATCATGATGTTGATCCTGCACCTTCGTAGTATTCTTATCCTGCCATGATGGCTAGGCATCTCCAATAGTATAGTGAATGAGAACCTGAAGGGTAAAGAGGTTCCACACACACCAAAATGTGGACTAACACTCCGTGGTTAGCGTCTCTACTTGAAATATGCATTTAATTTCAATCTATTCCCTATTAGTATTGGCACATTCAAGGTTGATAGGGTTTGGGTGAACATCAGTATGTGGATTGATACGGTAGAAAAACACAGCCTTTGGGAACTGGAAGTTGAGCACTTTGAACGACCGGTGTTGGCGAGTGAATTGATAGATTTGATGGGCTCTGATACTTCCGACGCCGATATCTCTCAGTCTATTTTAAAAAGTTTCATTGCAAAGAGTTTTTCTGAGAATGGTGTGTACGCGAAATGCAGTATATGTAAGTGTCCGGTTCATTTTATTGCTAAGAACGCGACTGCTGAGGCTCACTTTCGTCATATCCCAACTCGAGCCCCCTCTATTGAAAAAATGAAAGTCTGTTCGTTTTATTCCGACTCGGAAAGCTTCTTTGGTAAAGGACAAATCTACAAAGGTGAAGGCCAGTGGCATTTTAAGACCAAACATTTTCTTGCCAGTCACCTTGATGCTATTGGGTGTAAGGACGTCCGAGTTGAAAAGTTTATTTTTTCAAAAGATCCTGAGATAGACAAAAGACGTAGACCGGATATCAGTTTTATGGATGTAAACGGAAATCGGTTTGTCATCGAGTTAACCCGTTGGTGGATGAATCCTGAAGTGGTCTATGAACGAGAAAAGTTCTTTAGAACGGAGGGGTATAACCTCCTTTGGTTATTCAGTCCCAACTGCGAAGAAACGAATCTTGTGACGTTAAATTTGATTTTGTATGGGTCGCCAGCTTCACGGCAAACAGCGTCAATAAATGCCTTGTTAAAGGTTGAGTGCAATGCTTTTGTGCTGTCCGATGAAGCGATAGAGCGTATGGAAACTCACCGTAATGTGACTTTCGAAGTGCTGTATCCAGTTCCCACGTATGATCCTACCTTAAAAACCATGGATATTGTGAAACATAGCCAGTGGGTTCAACTGGAGGACCTTAATCTCGCTCCAAGAAAAAGGCTGCCTTTTGCCGTGAACACTTCAGTGGCCTTTAAAAGAGCGTTGGATGAAAAGAGAATCGACGATCGCCAGGCGCTTGCGCGCGACATTCTCATACTTAGAAAATTTGCGCGTGCTGAGTCGATATTTGAAAGTGAAACTGGCTATAAAGAGGCGCTTAAGCAAATTGGCAGTGTCATCATTGCCCAAGATAATGAATGTGTTGCCGAGAGGCTAGATGACTATAAGAAGAGAGCCAAAAAAAATATAGAGGCGGCTTACACGAATTTCGTCACTCGACAAGCGCGTAAAGATGCTGCTGAAAAAATTCGGTTTGTACGTCAGACCATTAGGGAGCACTTGCTTGGTATTGAGCGCATTCAATTTGAAGATGGTGTTCAAGCTCATTACAACCGAATAAAGAACGTAGCAAGGGAGGTAGAGCAATACGGTGACTCAAAGATAGGCTCGTTCATTAATAGGGCTCTTTCTCGAGTCGAATGTCGATTAGAAGCGCTCAAATCACATCGCACTGGATTAGCGCAAGCGAAACACGATGCCAAACAAAAATCATTGAATAACCACATCAACGAACGTGAAGCGTTTATTGCAGAACTTAAAAAAGGCTTTTCTGATATACCAGAGGATGTCTCGGTCATTGAGTTGAAAAAGAATCGAATTGTCCGAAAAGCGGTGGAGTTTGGATTCAGGGATCGAGCCGCCGAGCTTGAACATGCATTCGATCTTGCTATTGATAATGCCTTTACCACATATAAGCAGACTTATTATCCAAATTTATCGCATGGGTGGTCTTCATCGCCGTCGCGGAAATATAAGATGGAGTTGGATTCGGCTTTTAGCCTGTGTGCAGAGAATCTACATAAACGAGACCCTCGAAAGAAAAGAGTTGAGTCATATCAGCGTGCCACACGCAAGGTATTATCTGACTTTCAGGCTGATTTGATCTCACATGTTGAGCGTTTCTACCAAGAACTGCATGATATGGAGCAGCCGAGCCTTTACCCCTGGTTTAAAAAAAACGGTGAAGGGATTAAGAGGATGAGGGCCTGTTTAGCGCATATGGAGTTACATGGATACCGTAGTGACAAAGTTGTACACCTCAAACTCGATATCGTGTACGAATTGGTAGATCAATACTATCGAGGAAGTGATGCTCGTACGATAAAGAATATTTTCTATGACGCTAGCTTAAGGTGTTTTGGTTCAGATTGAATAGGGTAAGTAGTGTGGCGACCCCTGTCCACAGGCACGCTTTGCATTTCAGTGAAGGGTTCGATACGATGACTCATTCTTGAATGAAAGCAGTGAATGAGTCTAAATCTCTATCACTTATACTGCCTTTACTTACTCTAGGACAAGGTTTGGACTCACTCTGCTTTTTGCTGTGCTGTCATTGGAGTGGTAAATACAATGAGTTTCAAGTTGAAATATCATCAGGCTTTGTCTGAGGTAGTATTGCATGCCTTACTGCATATTCTGATGCAAAAGGCCCAGAGTACGCGATTTATTCCTCCCAAACGAAGTAATGACATCCTTGTCAAATATCTCAAAGCGCAGATCAGTCGATCAAAGTACTCCGTATGCAAAAAAGACATCAAAACCATGCTAGCCATTGCACGCAAGGGTGGAAATTTACTGGTGAGGTTATTCGAAATTCACCAGATGAACTTGGATTATCGAGCCAAGTTCTCTCAGGCCGATGAACTATACATTTTGTTCAATAATCTGTGCGAGCAGAATGGTTACTCGTCAAGGTTAGCGCCCGATGGCCAGCAGGCAGATGACGTGAGTGATGAAACTATTTATATGACACAGAAAGAGATTGAAACGGGATTTGATGATGATAACCGGCAGGTCAAAGCACTGGTTTTTTGGGTCAAAACTCCGGAGCCTCAGCGAGTGGTTGAGTGTGTGAGCGTAACATCTCCGTATGTTGCAACCATAAAACACACAGACGAAGAAGGCATTACACACTTTCTATTGACTCGAGAAGACATAGAGGGGTCTTCACCTGTATCACTGGCGTTTTGATCTTGTGTTTGGTTAAATGGATAGGGGGGAGGGTTCATTCCGCTTACTGCCTATGCTCTTTTTTAGCAAAGTACCCACCAAACACAGTAAGAATGATTCCCAAAATGGTGACGGATACACCGTTAACTAGAACGAACGCCCAAGAATGGTCATTGATAATGTAACCTCGAATCCCATAGAAGCAGAGAAATGCACCGAAGCAACAACAGATCACACCAATGAAGGCAGCAATTTTTTCCATATATAACTCTTGCCGTTTTTCGATCTACGTTTTGAAAGTAAATGAAATTAGTTGAGTATTGGCACCTATTTAATATTAGACTGAAATAATGAGGGTTTCATACTTGAGAGTGTTAATAGACCTAGAATTTGGTATGCCGTATTAATGATTTAGATCTCATCTTTTTTACCCAGGACCACTGAACCAAACTAGGATTTTTTTACTCATGTATAGAAAAATAAGGTAGCTGTAACTGAGTTAATCCACTTCCCTCTGAAAAATATCTGTGGGAAACGACATTATTTACATCCCAACTTGAGAGGTCCTGACTAACCTCTTTTGCCCTATAAAACATCATATCCATGTTAGTTACGCTAGAGGTATCCCAATTACTTATATCTGGAATTGATGATACTTTGGCAAATATCCCTGACATATTAGTTACATGTGAGGTGCAAAATTTAAGTAACCCACTATTAAACTTTAAACGATCTGATCCAAAAAAAGATCCATTGTTAACGACTTTATACTCGAATCCATTGACTTTAAAAACTTCCCCGACGTTTTTTTCAGGACACCTAACGGTGTGGAAATTGGAAGGTTGTGGGTTACCCGACTTTCGGATAGTTTCCATTGTATTTTCAGAAAAATCTTGAATTTTATATGCTGTAAATTCCCTAATATCTGTCTTAATCTCAAAGCCTTTCCCCCAACACCCCCAACCGTAAGTATTTGGTACATTGCCATATTTATAAATATCAAAAGCCCAAATCGGAAACATTAAATCTTGAAAATCATCTCCTGAAGTAAATTTGTGAGCGATATTTATAGTTGTATCATCATTATAGGAATCAAAAGCTTCGATACTAAATCCTTCACTAGGAACAGATTCAATATCGAACTTATCTTGAACGTCATCATATTTATATGAACTGTGATATTTATAGTTGGTACTTCCTACTTCTGTAAATTTAAATGTAAATTTCTCATTTTTAGCAATAGCCAAACTAAATGAGTCTCCGGGATTGAGGTGGCCGTACATAGGGTGGAAGATTGGTGCGGCACCGACAGGATATTGGTAGGTTCTATCATAGCAACGTTTAGTAGAATACATTGCTGCTTCAATCATTTTGGGAGCTTTGTATATACGCCACTCTAATGACTCCAATTCAACTGTTAATGAATTTTCAAAATGTTTCCCATTAAATTCCAAGTCAGCGCTAGCAGAGGCGCTGGGCACAACTTTCAGTTCACCTCCTACACTTGACCATATCGGCCAATCAATGGCTAAACTTTGCTTTTGTCGATGTAACATTAAGTTATTATTTAAGGTACTTTTAGCGCCTATTTGGATATCTAACCTATCGTCACCTATTACGAATTTGGGAAATATTCCACTAAATATTTCGAGTTCAAGTGGAGTCGGATCATTAAGCATTAACCCTTCGAATTCGAAGTATCGATCTTTATGAAGTGGGGAAAATGAAATGTCAAAATCACCTCCCATATCCATAGTCAATACTGGAGAGTGGGATTCATTAGTGACTGTTGAAGTTGCATTAGCTCGCATGAATACCTCCATCTTGGTTCCGAGCGAAAATTTTGGGCCTATCTTTATTGCTGGTTTCAGGCCCACATCTGCTCCTATATCAATTTGTACCCTACCTAAAATAGGGAAATCTCTATAGACAGATGCTCCGTAAAGGCGGAAAGATACCTCAGGGAATGAGAACGAACCGCTTGCCTTTGCTTCAACTTCAAAAGTAGCATTTAGCCCAATACCTACAACGGATACTAAATCTTCTCCGTGCCAGTTTGTTTCATACTCAAACTCTGATTTACTAATTTCTTTAAAGCAAACCTCTACTTTCATTTCACCTTGAGCGAAATTTTCGCAGGCTTTGAAAGTATTAGTTGGTACCCCCTCTTCATTCGACTTATAGGAGACTATTCGATTTAAACGCTTATTTGGGAATTGGATACTTATAGGAGTTAATCTCTTCCCATAATAACTCACACCATTCAAAGCATTTGAGTGAGCCATAACTTCCTGATCCGTAAACCCAACGTATCGCCCAGTAAAGGTTAAAGGAGCTTCAGTTTTATATAAGTCGTACCACTTAGCAGGGAATAAATTTTTGATCTCATTAATATCTTCACGTATCGTCATAAGTGATCCATTGATGTTGAATACATCACCAATAGCATAATCATTAGGATCTATTTCCGTGCTTGAGTTTATGTTTCTTATTGTCTTCAAGATCGGAGCTTGATCAGCAACTTTATATTCAAAAGGCGCTGAATAACTACGTACCCCATTTACTTCAACACTCAATGTAATTTTATAGACTTCAGAAAGTAAAACGGGAATAATGATTTGGTGATCAGTTGTATCATATACAACGCTATCTTGTGTTGGTTGACCATTCAGTAAGTGGCTGACCTCTACATAGTACCTTTCTTCCATAGAATACTCACCAGTCAAAGTAACGGCTGGTAGCCAACGTAGCTCTAAATCACCAACTTCATTTAATACAACACTATTTATGCCATTTAGAATTAGCCCATTCCTACCTTCAACGTCAATTGGCATAACTAACACTTCATCTCCTAAAGCACCAATTTCAGAAATCTCTAAACTGAACTGAATGGGTGTAGCTGTAGCAGGTAGAACAAATGTTCCTACATTACCTTGTATGGACACGAGAGGTAGAGTCGCTCCAGTGGCATTTGAATCGCGCAAAGCCCACTTAAGAGTATTACTTTTTGGGATAGTCCCTTTCAACTCAACCTTCATGAGGTGACCAGCTTGACCTTTCTGTGAATCTGGCAAACAAATTTTTTTTTGTTCACTTGTGATAATACAGTTTGAATATTCGGACGTAGAAGAATCATCGTAACAAGCTGTCAATATCAAAGAAAGCATCAATATTTTAGTGATATTTCTGAACATATATTTCATTTTTTAATGTATAAAAAAGAAAAATACTACCCCTAAAAATGAAAGGCATCCATGTAAATTAGAAAAATTTCACTAATAATCAGTATCTTAATATATTTCTTGACTTGGTTTTAATGACCAAGAGTCTAGTATGCTTACTATCTTTCTAGGATATGTGGTAAGTAATAACGTCTTTACAAGAATACAGCGAGCTAACAGGGTGTAAATTAGTAAACCAATAAGTAGAAATGAGCTAATTTTCCCAATATTTCCGCGCCATTTTGTCTTCTAGGTTAATTCGACTTTCTCAAGTTCTAATGCAAGCGACTAAGTCAATGAAGTAGGGGATATCGATCTACACCTGTCATTGACAGATAAAAATAAGGTTTTACTCCATCATTGAGGGCCTTTTAATTTGTAGGGTAGTTACAATAAATATATTGATCTCTAACAAAATTGGACAGAAACCATTTAGATTTTAAATTCTATAAGGGGTGTTGAGATAAGCTTTCTTAATGTGAAACTCCTGTGCACAGCAACAGGTTTAATTACAAACACGTAGATATTCAAAAGACAAGGTATCTACCTTACCTTTGTCAGTACTAATACCAGTGCCTGTACTTCAGCCGCTCAAGAACAAGTTTGATAGCTTCTTTCGTTGGATCAAGCGGTTACTTGGTTAGCGACGCATTACTAAGAGTAGAACAGTAACAACATAAAATTGAATAACCTCATAAACTTACTATATAATGAAATAGCTCTTTAGCTTAGGACGAATTCGTCTAGTCGGGTGTTTAGCCAGACTCTAATTTATTGAACGGTTTTATGGTTGCGATAGGTTCGCAACCTGATCTCCTCACTCCGTTCGTCAATCAGGTTGCGAACCTATCGCTTCCTCTAGTAAAGAGTTAAGCCCAAGAGTGATACTCTTGGGCTTTTTTATGGGATTAAAAATGACTTTGATAGAACAACTAGCATTAGAGTTGAAAAAGAGTGAAGACGAAGTCGCTCGCTTTTTGCTGAGTGCGCCTAAAAGGTACAAAGTCTATACCATTCCAAAGCGTACCTCTGGACACCGAGTTATTGCTCAGCCCTCTAAAGAGCTGAAAGAGTATCAGCGTAAGTATTTGGAACTTCAACAGTTACCTATCCATGACTCTGCAATGGCTTATCGAAAAGGAATGAGCATTAAGCAGAATGCAATTGCTCATAAAAATAACCCTTACTTACTCAAGCTAGATCTCGAAAACTTTTTCAATTCCATCTCTGATAAATTGTTTTGGAAAGTTTGGGAGTCAATACTGCCTTTGCCTTCAGACCAAGATAAGCAAACTTTAGAAAACTTACTTTTCTGGTGCCCAAGTAAAACTACGGGAGGTGCTCTAGTTCTTAGTATAGGAGCACCGAGTTCTCCACTAGTATCAAATTTCTTCATGTACCAATTTGATTGTACTCTCAGTAAGCTATGCGTTGAAAAGGAAATTATGTATACGCGGTATGCTGATGATTTGACCTTCTCAACCAAGCATAAGGACTCTCTTTTTACCCTTCCTGAGCTTATAAAAGAAAAGCTTGCTGTTTTGTTTGGGAGTGCGATAAGAATCAATAGAAAGAAAACTAGGTTTTCATCTAGAGCTCACAATAGACATGTTACAGGTATCACCATTAGTAATGATGGGAGTCTATCTCTAGGAAGAGAGCGCAAAAGATATATCAAGCATTTAGTGTATCAAGTTAAACTAAATAAACTTGATGCTGAGGATAGGCAACACCTTAGAGGTCTTATTGCTTTCGCTAAGCATGTAGAACCTGTGTTTGTTCAATCGTTGAAACGAAAATATTCAGCTGAGTTAATTACTCAAATTGTTGAGGAATCAAATGGCTAAGTCACGTAAAAATAGAAGCAGATCTGTTAAACACCTAATTCAAAGCTCAGATAAAGGGAATTTTCAATCTTCGTATCAACTGTATCGAAACTACTCTGAAGGTAAAAATGTAGAGCAGAAAGATGAGGGCTTAGCTTGTCAATATTTGACTAAAGTAGAATCTGCGCTTCTTGAAAAGAAACTTGTTTTATCTTCAATAAACCTGACTGACTTTAGAAGATTTACGGCTCTTGATGTTTCATTTGATGAGAAAGTTACTGTTCTCATCGGAGCCAATGGGGCTGGAAAAACGAGTGTTGCAGAAGCTATTGCGAAGACATTGTCGTGGTTGAATAATAATCTGGAAAAAACAGATGTAGTTGGTAGACCGATTACAGAAAGCGATATCCATGTTGGCTCTAAAGAGTTTAGTGAGGTAGCAACCAAGTTTAAATTTGATAAGCAGAATAAGTTTGATGCGAGTATTGGTAGCACTGTTTCTGGGTATGATGGCAATTCACCTACGGATGTAGTAGCTATAAGACAAGTTGCTGATATGTATAAAAGCACCGCCAAAAATCCATTAATAAATATTCCACTTTTAGTTTTCTATTCGGTTGAACGCTCAGATTTTTCATTGTCTTCAACGATCACAGAGGTATCGTCAGGGGACTTTGTCAGCAATAGGTTTTCTGACCTTAAGACCGCTTTGGATGGAAGCGGGAAACTGGAAGATTTTTCTAAACTTTATATAGAGTTGGTTAATCGAGCAAAAGGAGAGGAGACTAAAGAAGTTCAAGAACTGAAGGTTCAGATAGCTACTTTGCAAGCTACTATTGATGATGTATATGCAGGGCAAGTACTTCCTGAAAATGATGCATTCAGTGCCAAGTTAAATGCTAAAAAACAAGAGTTGGCGAACTTACTAACGACTCAATCTTCAGCAAAATATCAACGACATTTAGAGCTAGTCAATCGAGCAATAGTAGCGCTTGTTCCAGAAATAAAAAATCTTGAAGTGGATCGTAGTTCAGGAAAGGTCAGACTAATGGTTGATAACTTTGGGAATAGAGTGAATATAGCCCAGTTATCGCAAGGTCAGAAGATGCTGATCGCTCTTTCTGGAGATTTGGCAAGACGTTTAGTTAACCTAAATCCTGACGCTGATGCCCCTTTACATGGTCATGGAATTGTAATTATTGATGAAATTGAATCACACCTCCACCCTAAATGGCAACAAGAAATCCTAGTTGGTCTTCAAGCGACTTTCCCTAACCTCCAATTCATCGTGACCACTCATAGCCCCCAGGTACTGTCGACTGTAGATAAAGATTGCATTCGTATACTTCGATTTAATGACAATGGAGTTGCTTCTATAGACAAACCAATACATCAGACCAAAGGTGTGTGTAGCTCTGATGTTCTAGAACAGATTATGGGAACGTTGTCTGTCCCACCAGTTTGCGAAGCAAGTTGGCTTTCTGATTATTCGGCTTTGGTTGCAGAGAACCTCTGGAAATCGAAGGAAGGTATAAAGTTATTTGATGAAATTGTTAAGCATTTCGGTGCTGATCACCCTGAGGTGGTAAAAATTAAAGGCGACATTAGAACTCAAGAATTCAAATTAAAGGCCAGAGCACTAAAAGGGATTTGATTCAGATGAAGAAATTAGTTCGTAGTGATGCTCCCCTTTGTTTAGCTCAATTTAGGCATGGTCGAGATAATTGGTCTGTTATTTCAACCAATGGTTTAACTAACAATATTTGGGAAAAGCTCAACATCATGCAACGTGGGTTCTGTGCGTATTGTGAGTGCCAGTTACATGAAGATAATACCAAAAGACATATTGAGCATTTCATTCAAAAGGGCCAAGTACCTAGTATGACCTTTAATTGGGATAACTTATTTGGTTCATGTAACAACCCGAATCGTTGTGGGAAGTACAAAGATGAGGCTCCAGCCGCTAAAAAAATAGACTTAGCCAAGGTATGTAAACCTGACGTGATGGATCCTAGTGAGTTAATACTTTTCCTTAATTCTGGAAAAGTTAGACCTAGAACTGGCTTAACACAGCAAAATAAAGAAATTGCTGATAACACCATTGCTGTTTTCAATCTTGATGGCGATAGTACGCTAGAAAACTCACGGAAAACTGCTATCGCTGGAGAAAAAAGTTTGGCGGATAGTTATTGGGAGATGCTAGTTGATGATGATACTGGTGAGCTAGCTGAACTTTTGGAAGCTGAGTTATCTGATGCATTAAACAGAATTAAAGAAGTCGAGCATTCAACAGCATTAGAACATTTGTGGACACATCATGAGCAATACTAAACAGCCCTAGATACAGCCTATAGTTGAGGTGAATTCGGATAAAATTTTGGGCTCTTCTCCGCTTTCATGAGTCTGTGTGGACAGACTCATTCATCATAATTACATGATTTATAATGCTTATTTTAAATAATAAGTCAGTAGTCTATTTTGTCGTCTTTGTCTTCCTCGTTATTTAGCTTTAAAGGCCAGTGTGTTGAATCTTGTTCAATAGAAGAAATGTCCCAAAGCGTATTCGTTCGCTGTCGTCGAGACCGTAGGTATAAAGTCAAAGAGCCAATATCAGGGGCTTCCTGTACCGTCGATCACTACGTTAAAAGGCGTCTTCAAGATTTACCTGTGAGTGGGCGGCCTTGTACGATTGAAGTTGAGCTGGCTAAAACTAGAGACAAAGAAGGACGACGGTTGATCGAAGAGACTGAATATGTGGCTAAAGGTGGTCGTTATACCGCTCGCTTTTGCAAGTTCATCAGTGGGTTATGTCGCCACATGAGCATACATGCCGTCTCTCAACATTTAGGAATTCGCTGGGAAACAGTAAAAAACATCGATAGGGAATACTTGCGTTCAAGCTTACCAGCATTAGACCCCGAGAAACTGAATAACTTGGTTCATATTGGTGTCGATGAAGTTGCCAGAGCCAAGAGACACGATTATATGACGGTTGTTTATGACCTTGTCTCTGGGCATTTAATTTGGGTTGAACATGGCCGAAAAGCAGAAGTTCTGATCTCCTTCTTTGAGCAACTATCAGAAGAAACCAAATCAGGAATCAAAGCAGTATCAATGGATATGGGCCAGTCTTACCAGTCGGCGGTCAGGAAAATGCTTCCCAATGCTGATATTGTTTTTGACCGATTTCATGTCATGCAGAACTACTGCATCTTAATCAAAAAAGAGAGAACAAAAGCGTTTAGAAATGGCTCTCACGACGAAAAAAAGATGTTGAAAGGAACGCTCTTCCTCCTACTGAAAAACGCTCACAAATTGGATGATAGACAGTCTGATAGACTTGATGACTTACTTGAGAGCAACAAGACTTTGTGCGTTGTTTACATGCTCAAAGAGCAGCTACAAGCCATATGGGATGAAGCCGATTACGAAACAATGGTGGCAGCTCTAGAAGCTTGGTGCCGTCTTGCCAAATCGACCAGAATACTGTCCTTAATTAATTTTGCCGATGCTTTATTGGAAAGAAAAGTGGGTATTTGTAACTACGGAAAATACAAGCTGACTAACGCTCGGGTAGAAGCGGGTAATGTCTCGATTGGCTTACTCAGACGAAGAGCAAGAGGGGTGAGAGATACAGACTATTTCAAATTGAAGATCAGACAAACATCGGTTCCAGATACACACTCAACTTTTTACCCAAATATCAAGCTCACCTAAGCGGAGAAGAGCCAATTTTGTAAGGGGGATAGGGTAAATAGAATATAACTGAGTTTTTATTCTAACGAATTTTGGGGCAGAATCGACATAGAAAAATCTTTCGGTTCTGCCTTTGTTTTATTTTCAAAATATCAGTTATCTAGGCGCTCCTCTGATAACTTTTTGGCCACCCTAATAACGGTTCTGGTTGATACGTTGGTCAGTTTTGCTGTATCGCTAATACTTAGGCCATTGACCACTCTAAGTTGGTAAATCTTTTCATGCAATTCATGGTCGGCTTGCCGTCCTCTATATTTTCCTTCTTCCAAGGCTTTTTTGATGCCTTCAGCCTGCCGACGGCGACGGTCTTGATAATCTTTCCTCGCGATAGCGGCGAGCATGTCCATCATCATCCCGTTAATGGCCTTGATCATCGAGCGAGTGAATTCATCGGTGATTTGGGGAGCAAAGGCAATATGACTGGTTGGTAAATCTAGACTTATGACCTTAAGTTCTTTCTCGTACAGCATTTCTTTTAATTTGAACCAACTATCTTCATCAAGACGAGAAAGCCGATCAATCTGCTCAATGATGATAGCATCGCCAACTGCTGCATCATCAAGTAATCGAAGTAGTTCAGGTCTTTGTAATGATGCACCAGATTCGTTCTCAATATACCATGCTGCTACTCTAAATCCCTTATCTTGAACAAAGCTGTTTAGAGTGCCTTGCGCTCGTTTTGCATTCTGATCACTTGTTGAGGCTCTGAGGTATCCAAATATGTACATAAAGTCGTCCTAGGTGACATTAAAGTAATGATCTAACCGTGTGTGACATTTAGATTATGACAAATATGGTTTTAATGTCAATTTTAAATTATGACATAGAGATATACCCATATGGCACTAGTTATGTATACAGTGTAGAGGTTTGTAGTTTATATTTAGTCTAAATTTGAACCTTATTGAGTTTGAGTGTATTATTCAATAATAAAAATCATACTAGTCATTATAAAAAATAAATAAATTCTACTGATTGAATATTTAATGTGTCATTAGAGGGGGAGTACCGTTATGGATACGACGAATGTGGAAACCGTGAGTTTTCTTAAAAAAAATGCCGCCAATTTACCCGTCGAGGAGCCTTTGACCATCACACAGAATGGTAAGCCAGCTTATGTTGTGGAGTCATATGAAGATCATAAAAATCGGCAAGATGCTATAGCACTTTTAAAGCTGATCAGCTTTGCTAAAAATGATATTTTGCAAGGTCAGGTGATGTCATCGGGAGACTTGAGACGTCGATTATCTGAGCGGAAATAACATTAGGTGGTTATGAGTAATAAGGTAAACGTCCAGTACACAAAAACCTTTGAAAATTCAATGAACGATATCATCGATCACTTGAACCAATGGAGTGAAGTGGACGATGTAATAAAGCAGGTTGAATCTCTTCTAGACACCTTCGAGGAGCAGGTTGGTCATAACCCTAATATATACTCTCGTTGCTCTGAACTTGTAGGGCTTGGGGTGACAAATATTCGAGATTTCACGAAGTCTGGATTTAGGCTGCTATACGAGGTAGTGGATGACGAAACGGCACTTGGGTTGATCTTGTTAAGGCAACGGCAAGATATTTCTTTGGCGCTTGTTGATTACTGTATTCTTCACAAATAAACAGCAAAATGTTGAATGTGTTGTGCTTCGATAATTTCATTTTTTTCAGAACGAAAATCAATTTTTCTAGCTTAAAAATGGGAAAAACCTATCTAGGATTCATATTTTTAAATCCAGTCAAATATTAGGAAAGGCCTATTTTGTTAAAACAAGCCTAATTTTTCAGCTTATAAACGTGCTATAGATCAACTGAAATCTCTAGATACAGAGTTAGTTAAGCTAGAAAGTGCTAGAGCTGATCATGCCTAATTTCATATTGGCTCTAACACCGATTTTAACTGAACTATAAACGAAATGAATCGTTATGAGTCGCTTGATTACTTATTGATGAGTAGTATGTTTTATACCCATCAATAAAGTAACTAGAACCGTCTGACCTGATAATTTCAAATATTTCCCAACGAGACGTTCCGCTCTCTGCTGGTTGGGCTATATAACCTGCTGGGCAGTTGAACGCTTTTACATCAAATACAGCCTCATCAACACGAAAAACGTTAAAGTATTGACTGTTTTCTTCTGTCACGCGTGCCCACTGTCCTCTAATCATTTCGTAATTATCATGCATATTGAGAAGCCAATCCCAATCACTACCATCGGGTAGGCCGCAATAAACATAGGTTGAAGTATTTGCAAAAGTTGTTGACGTTAACAATAGAGCGCTGAGTGTAATAATAGCCACATTTTTCATAATGTTATAATTTTGTTATGCAAACGTTAATGGGTGAGTTTCTATCACAGTTATATATAACAAAAAAGAAAATAAATCATAAGTTTAAAATTAGATCACGTTTAATATGCATTTTTCTAATTAAAAACACAGAACATAACAGGCTTTAACCACATATGTGACATTACTAATTTGGAGGAATGTCACATCTTAAACTTGCTCAGACATCATTCTTCTTTATTTGAGGAAGTACCAAAAGAAGACTACACTTATAGTGATAAGAGAGTTACGTCGTCTCCTTTCAATACACTCGAAAACTCTCTAAATAAGCTATGGCCACAGTCTCTGTGGCCTTTATTTTTGTTGTGATGTTGTCAACAGTATGCCTCTTTCATCCCTTTTCTCTATAACTTAGTTTGGTTTATAACCGTAAGCTTGTTCGAATGCTAGGAAACGCTACCAGTATGTAATCTCATAGATAAATTGAATGTTACTTATTTGTTTATATGGTGGAAAAACTTAACGATTGGTGGCGTATAAAAATGCATTAACAGGATAATTTAGATGTATATCTCATTTACAAACAAACGGTATATCTATTTTAGCGCTGAATCACACAGATTGAGTTTGGGATAGTATATCTTGACTTTAAAGATGTTCACGGTTTAGTCGGAATGTCACAATAAGGAATTTACTGGGGTAAATGAAGGACGAGTTAATAGTTTAAACTACTAATAGTGAAGGAAAAAACGTTTTGAATATTGCTGAACAAGCGAAAGGGAATATTGAAGTTCGAACATCCCCCATAGAACTCGAAGAGGGAAGTGATTCATCCCCCAAACAGCCTAAGGAGCGTGATAGTGCAATCGCAAAGATCTCAGCGTCTATTTGTTTTGCGGAAGATGCTTTTCTTGATGTGATGACGTTGTGCGATGTTATGTGTGTTGTTTATACACCGACAGGAAAAGCACTAAAATGTCGTACCAAGTATATTGGTTGTCATTCAAGTAATGCTCTTTTGCTTGAAATGCCAATGATCTCCCCTCAAGAAAAGAGCCAGTTTATTAGGCCTGGCTACTCCATTAAGGCGTACGTCATTTCATCTAAGGGCGAAGGGGCTAGGGTGTGCTTCAAGAGTAAGATTGAATGCGTTTTGAGTGGCGGAGATATTGATTTACTTTTTATTACTTTACCTAAGGCTACACAGGTGATTGTCGGCCTGAGAGAGAGCGTACGTTTAGATATTAGTCTCAATGGGATCTTAGATCCTTCAGATAAACAATACCCCTGTCAGATAAGAGATATATC
This sequence comes from Vibrio pectenicida, assembly GCA_024347015.1. GTDB lineage: Bacteria > Pseudomonadota > Gammaproteobacteria > Enterobacterales > Vibrionaceae > Vibrio > Vibrio pectenicida. The sequence continues at coordinate 76,823 of AP024891.1, forward strand.
TCAACAAGGATGCTTAATTGTGGTTGACAGGGGTAAGACTAATTATCGTGTGGGTTCTTTAATTCGTTTGAAAGTACTTACCCAAAGTGATGATACCCCCGTTGTTGATGATATTTTAGAGGTAATGGTGCAAAATGCGACCAAAACAAGTTGTTATATGAAATATGGGGTAAAATTCGAGGACAAGTGTTTAGAGGCGGTATGTGCAATAATTGAAGGATTACATTTTTGCTCGCTGCAGCAGAAGTTTATGCTTGGAAAAACAGACTGAATGTTAAGTAGGTGGTGAATCTGTATATTACAATCAAAGTCGGAAGGCAGATGGTAGTCCATGGTAGCTGTGGTAGCTCTTGTAACCATCGAGCAGTTGTCGAGTCCCATCGGGTTGTTGTATTTCAAATATTTCCCATAGAGAAGTACCACTCTCTGCTGGTTGAGGGATGTAACCTGCTGGGCAGTTGAATGCTTTAATTTCAAATGCACATTTAGTGACACGGTATACGTTGAAATAACGGCCATTACTTTCTGTTATTCGTGCCCAAACCCCTTCAATTTTCTGATAATTACCACTCTGATCTATCAACCATTCCCAATCGCTTCCATCTGGTAAACCGCAGTAAACGTAAGTGATGGCGTGAGTATAGGAAGACCAAAACCCCAAGGCTACGTAAAAGTGAGTAAACATTTTTTAACCATCGATATTCTCATCATGGAGTGATCTCCCTTCTATATTATAAAGCACGAAAGTAATCATATTGTGGCTGTAATAAATTGTGATAGTGTTTATGGTCATCGATAATTGCTATTAGGGAAACCATAATAGATATAAGTAGAGGTGTTCACATGCTCGGGATGAGTTAAACTCATGCAGGTCAGTGCAAGCGCCGCTAAATTTTTCATTATTTCCTAGGACCAGTATTGTGTTGTTAAATACTTGGAAGTTTTTTACATAAATAAAATATTACTCAATGAGCATGTCAGGATAACTTCGCTTGTTAGACAAAATAGGCTGAATTTAAGAAATAATAAGGTTAATAAAATGCTACCCATCGTGCAGTAACCCATTAATTTACTATACAACTTGCTTTAACCGAATGACGTTGGTGGGCACAATACCCTCTATTAGGTTACCAACGTGAGTTGAGCGTCACTTTTAAGGTTTTATCGAGTTTAACCAGTGCGATAACACGTCATAACGTTATATCGCTTACTATACTTGGCGTAAATAACCGACCCGACCTGATAAAATGAAGACTAAATACTTTGCCTTATGTTGTTTATTTATTGTATTAATGAACGGTAGTCGTGCCTATGCCGAATATAACATGCACTTTTTTTTGCCGAATTTCCCTCCGTATACAATGATCGATATTGAAGGAAGTCCAACGGGTATTGGGCTGAATGCAATGAAACCTATACTGGACTCAATGAGGGTAAACTATACTATAAATGTTGATTCGAACCATGGTAGAGCATTATCAGAGCTAAAGAACAACCGCTCGGATGGTTTTTTTATGGCATCCAAAAATAAAGAACGTGATCAATACGCGGTGTTTTCCAGTGCTGTCATGTATAACAATTGGGTATGGATCGTATTGAAAGAGAATGAGCGTGATTTTCGTCCCTCCGCTCAATCAAACTATGTTGTCGCAAGTTTGTTAAATACCAATACTAACCATTGGCTCAAGAAATCAGGTTATACATTGACACCGCCAGCTTGGAATATTGAGAGTCTAGTGAAAAAGTTAGATTCGCATGAGGTTGATGCGATACTCGTGGCTGAAGTCGTATTTAAACATCGTTATCAAAATAGTGATGACTACGCTACCATTCTTCATGAAGCTAAACCGTTTGGCGTTTACATATCAAAAGCGTTTATCAGCAAGCACCCTAAATTTATGGAGAAGCTTAATGAAGCGATAGAGGCTCATGATGTAGTGGCAAAATAAACGCTGAAGATGGATGGTGTTATTAATTCACTTTGTTGTCGCTTCTTACATATGGTATCTACACTATTTCATTTTTGGCAATAAGCCTATTGTCTGTAACGTTAGCTTAAAGTGAACGAAAATAGTGGTTAATAGTGACTTGATTGTTTATTATTGAATAATAGGTTTTGTACCCATCTATGAAGTAACGAGATCCATCCGGTCTAATGATTTCAAATATTTCCCAGCGAGATGTTCCGCTTTCAGCCGGTTGAGGAACGTATCCAGCCGGACAACTGAATGCTTTTGCAAGAAATTCTGTTTCATTGACCCGAAAAACATTGAAGTATTGATTGTTTGCCCCGGTTACTCGTGCCCACTGTCCTTCAATAGTTTCGTAACTATCATGAGCGCCGAGAAGCCAGTCCCAATCGCTACCGTCGGGGAGACCACAGTATACAAAGGTGGAAGCATTGACAAACGTTGCGGATGTTAATAATAGAACGCCGAAAGTGATAATAGCCTTGTTTTTCATATTGTTATAATAATGTTAAATGAGAAGTTGTTTGTATCACAGCCAATGAGAGAGGAAAACTCATGAATCAAGAAATAGAATGTACATCACATTGGTATCTATATCATTTTGTATGATTAATCTGTTGAATCAGTTGTCACCACGATTTAACAAAATATGAAGGAATTGAGCCTAAAAGTTGTGATGAATATGAGATAAATCAGGTTGGATGGTTATTTGGGGCCATAAAGTAGTTATGGATATTATTCTGTTTATTGTTGATTAAGTAGTTTTTTGTTTGTCTGTGACAGCCAAATAGATACCCTATTGTTATTACCTAAGTGTCACAGTTGCTGGGCTATATCCATATGTCACTAGTTATATATACAGTGTGTCGATTTGTAGTTTATATTTAGTCTAAATTTGAACCTTATTGAGTTTGAGTGTATTATTCAATAATAAAAATCATACTAGTCATTATAAGAAACAGATAAATTCTACTGATTGAATATTTAATGTGTCATTAGAGGGGGAGTACCGTTATGGATACGACGAATGTGGAAACCGTGAGTTTTCTTAAAAAAAATGCCGCCAATTTACCCGTCGAGGAGCCTTTGACCATCACACAGAATGGTAAGCCAGCTTATGTTGTGGAGTCATATGAAGATCATAAAAATCGGCAAGATGCTATAGCACTTTTAAAGCTGATCAGCTTTGCTAAAAATGATATTTTGCAAGGTCAGGTGATGTCATCGGGAGACTTGAGACGTCGATTATCTGAGCGGAAATAACATTAGGTGGTTATGAGTAATAAGGTAAACGTCCAGTACACAAAAACCTTTGAAAATTCAATGAACGATATCATCGATCACTTGAACCAATGGAGTGAAGTGGACGATGTAATAAAGCAGGTTGAATCTCTTCTAGACACCTTCGAGGAGCAGGTTGGTCACAACCCTAATATATACTCTCGTTGCTCTGAACTTGTAGGGCTTGGGGTGACAAATATTCGAGATTTCACGAAGTCTGGATTTAGACTGCTATACGAGGTAGTGGATGACGAAACGGTACTTGGGTTGATCTTGTTAAGGCAACGGCAAGATATTTCTTTGGCGCTTGTTGATTACTGTATTCTTCACAAGTAAATAGTAAAGTGCTGAATGTGTTGTGCTTCGATAATTTAGCGATCTATAGATTTATTTCAACTATATAAAACCTTGAGTAGCAAAGGCGCAACATGAGATGATCACTACGGTCATTTCCTCTTTTGATTGATTTCTTTTCTAGAGAAATACCCACCAAACACAGTAAGAATGATCCCAAGAATGGTGATGCATACACCTTTAACTAGAACAAACGCCCAAGAATAGTCATTGATAATGTAACCTCGAATCCCATAGAAGCAGAGAAACGCACCGAAGCAACAACAGATCACACCAATGAAGGCAGTAATTTTTTCCATGTATAACTCTCGAAGTTTTTTGGAAAGGAATCAATTGAATACAGTAGCCTTTACTTGCTTAATATTAGTCAATAATCACTTGGTTGAATACAAAGCCTGAGAATAAAACATAACTGCCGTAAAATTGGACAAAAACAGTTTAGATTTTTGCTCTAAACGGTATCGTTCAGATTAGAAAAAAGTACCTTGAAACCTTAGTCGTTTGTTAGCCGTCATTTCCACCGAGAACATACTTAGTTCCGTATGCAGACTTATAGGTGATTACAACCTCCAAGCGCTCAAGTTCCTGTTCCATTTCCTTAATGTCAGTAGCAGTAGGAAACGGGACTTTAATCAAAGTTACTTTCTGCCCAGGAACAAGTGCAAAATCGTCACCTAGAACTGTGTATTTTAAGTGACCGTCTGGCTTACCAAAGACCGCTTTAACTGCTGCATCAGGATCTGACAGCTTACCGTCCAAATACACTTCGAACTTGTGTATAAAAGCAGGTCCTAACCCATTGTTGATGAGAGAAACTGTAATTGTAGCTGAGTCGTCATTTCGCTCACGCTCTCTAAAGCTAAACAGATGAGGGGTTACTGAAACTCTATTGTGCTTCCGTTGAATCGAAAATTGCCAAGCAGTAAAAATCAACGCACAAGAAGCAATAATCTCTGAACTAGACTCTCTTAATATTTCAGTAATTGCCAAAATATTCCTCCTTAAGGACTTAACGCCCAATTAAGGTGTGAAGCACACTACCACGAAACTAAAACTGGACGCTATAATCACAAATATTGACCCAAACCAAAAGTGCTGAGTCACTCTTAAGTTGTTTGTTAGCTACTCTTTTGGCTTAGAACCACTGTCTTTATTTGTTTTAGTCGGTGGACTATAGCTTTCAGTTGCCACTTGCCATGTAGGTTCAATTGGTGGCGGTGGCGGTGGTGGCGGTGTTTCTTTTTTCTTGTCATCGCACATAACTTTAACCTCTGAATAAATATACTTTGGGTCTGTCTTTTCCGACTCTATATGTTTTAATAAATTAGCACTTAAAGTCGAGAATTGAGATGAGAGTTCACTATTGTGGACTTGGAAATTTTTTCTAGGGGATGATGCATCTAAATCAAAGCCAATAAACAGCACTGAAGATAGTAACAGCGGTACTGCTGACAAAACTAAAAAAAGCAAAGACCGCCTAATCCCAAGCTTACGTAACTCATTCACTCCTGCGTTGTATGATGTACAACTAGTCATCATTTTTGCAAGAAAATCCTTACAAACTTGCTCTACATCTGGGACGACTTCATTGGTACCGTACTTCTTATTGTAATCGGAAATAGCTTTAGCATGGTAACGAACATTTACTCTATATTCGTATAGCTCGTTTGGATCTGGTAGAAGTCGGTATTGCATACCGGTTAGAGCGTGGTAGGTCAAATATGCAGATTTAGCTAAAAACATTAGGCTAAAAAATATGCAAACATAAAATAATGTCACGATGGCTTCTTGACTATTATAATCAACCATTCGCATCATATAGGCTATTACGGCAAGGACACTAGCATAGAGTGCAAAGTTTAACTGTAATCTATTAAATATATGCTCTCTTGCATCAAGCTCATGAAAATAGACTTTTGAAATTGAATCTAACATACCTATCCTGTTGAGATATTGATGAGTAGCTAACGCTTTATAGACGGACTTTTTCCGTCTATGTTGCTGCCATTTATTATGAAACTCAACTGATATCAACCTGTTATGTGAATCGGCATATAGTTGCGGGGTCGAATTACGGAAAAATTCCGTATAAGAGACCAATGTACGGATTAGATTAACTTGGTCTACTGGTCTACTGGTCTACTGCTCAGGTGTTACGTTTGCAGGTTCTGAGAAGGTTTGGGGCAAAAACGTGTCAGGTTTTGGTCTAACACGCCTTTAATCACTAGACAATATTCTCAATTTGCTGGAGTAAGGTGTCAGTTTTGAGCGGCTTAGGTAGATACGCGTCCATGCCCGCATCGAAGCAACGTTGGATATCATCATCTACAACACTGGCTGTCAGCGCAATAATCGGAGTTTTAGGAAGCTCTAAAAAGCATTCGTAAGCACGTATCTTTTGGGTCGCCTCAAAGCCGTCCATGACTGGCATCATGCAATCCATTAAAATGAGATCAAAACTGCTGTCGTGCTTATATTTATCCACTGCAACTTGGCCATTCTCTGCAATGTCAAATTGATACCCTGCTTTGTCAAGCATGAGTGACGCCACTTTCTGATTTACATTATTATCTTCAACCAACAAAATACGACCAGCTTTGTCACATTCAACTGAAGTCGTAAATGACTTGGGCGCTAACTCCATAAGAGGTTTCACATCAGTAGAAGCGCCAGAAATGATTTCTTCATTCAATGCTATCAAGGCTGTGATTTTTTCTTTCAACACATCAGCCTTGAAAGGTTTGGGCATATAGTCATCCATACCTACTTCAAAACATTCTTGAATATCATCATCTACGACGCTAGCCGTCAACGCAATGATAGGAACACGGTTTTTTTGTGGGTTTTCTTGCTCAACTTGTCGAATACGCTTAGTGGCTTCAAAACCATTCATGATCGGCATCATGCAATCCATTAGAATGAGCCCATAATGATGGTTTTTAAACATTTCTAGTGCCTCCTGACCATTTTCGGCCACATCAAAACTAAAGCCCAACTTTTCTATATGCAGGCCCGCTACCTTTATATTGACTCTGTTATCATCGACCACTAATATTTTTTTCGGGTGAGTGTTATCTCTTGCATTGGTGAGTGTTTGAGAAGACCGTACCTTACAGTCTTGTTCGAATCGCTCAATAATTTTAATTAAGCGCTGTCCAAGCAGCGGCTGGCTGATAATCGCACTGACGTTGTCACCAAAATTGCATGGATTACTGTGTAGGTGTTTCATCACGCAGACGGGTATTTCTTTAGACTTCAAATGCTGGAAGTATTCTTCGTGTTGTACTGCTTTATCGGGTTGCGTTTCCACATAAATGACCATCACATTGCCTTTGTTCTGGCTCCATATAGGTAATTCATCCAAATGGTTGACAGATTGGTGCAGGGGAATGTGATAGAAATTTAGTGCGTCACAAACCTTACTTTCCTGCTCCTTATCATCACACACTAGGTACAGTAAGCTATGCCCATTAATGTTCTTAACCTCAAAGCTCTGTTGAGAAATAGGGAGAGGTAAAGCAAAGTAAAAACGACTTCCTTGACCTTTTTTTGATTCTAATTGGATATGCCCTCCCATTAATTCAACCAGCTGTGTACTAATCGCGAGACCAAGACCAGTACCACCAAATTGTCTTGTTGTGGAATCGTCTTCTTGGGCAAATGGCTCAAAAATTTTTTTCTGTTGCTGCTCATCAATACCAATGCCTGAATCCAGCACTGAAAACTCTATAGCGGCTTGGGAACCTTTGATATGTTGTGTGATGATGGCAAGCTCTACACGCCCTGCCTCCGTAAACTTTACAGCATTGGACATAAAGTTCATCATGATCTGACGAAGTCGATGGTCATCAATCTTCACACAATAAGGTGTATTGGAGCTAATAGAAACATGAAGGTCAATGTGTTTTTCCTTCGCTTTCGGGGAGACAATAGATGCAATATCGTAAATAGACTCCCGAATATTAGTTGAATGCGGACTGATAACCAACATCCCTGACTCTATTTTGGAAAAGTCTAAGATATCATTAATCAAATTGAGAAGAAGCTGTGATGAGGTTTCTATTGTGTCCACATAGTCACGTTGGGTGGCAGTCAATGAGGTATCAGAAAGGATTTCAGAAATACCAATCACACCGTTTAACGGTGTACGGATTTCGTGTGACATATTCGCCAGAAAGCTACTTTTAGCTTTATTGGCATTCATGGCATGCTCTGTTGCTTGCTCGGCCTCATCTTTTGCTTGGCTAAGTTCAACACAGTGCGCTTCAATAATGTCACTGGACTGATTAAAATTATCCGCTAAGTGATTGAGTTCATCGCGAAACCAAGGGGATGGCAAGTGAATCCTATTCGGCGATGAGTTGCTATTTTCACTGACCGCTTTTGCCATCAAATCGATACGTTTAATGACGAATAACCAAGTGAAGGCGAAAATAGTGGTTAGAAGTAAGACGATACGAACACTTTCTGCAAGCAAAATATGAAGGAATTGAGCCCAAAGGTTGTGATGAATACGAGATAAATCAGACTGGATGGTTAAGTCACCGAGCGCGTAACTCTTTCCACCGAACTTATAGGCTAAAGGCCACGTTTGAGTGACAACATTTTCATACAGTCGTTCACCTCGTTCAATGATAGATTCGGCACCTGATGAGATATGCGCATAGTCAACCCCTGGCAGGGTTAACAGCCCTTCCACTTGAGAGTTGAGTATCTCTCTATCTTCAACCCATAAGCTACCTGTAATACTCGATAGTTGACTGGTTTTAATGCTGGATAATTTTTCATTGATGTACTGAATATCGAGCTGTAGTCGGTGGTGAAGATTGTAACTGGTTGTCGCTAAAGCAAGGAGGACACTTATCAGTGTCACCGTAAACAGTAATTTTTTATTAATACTCATGTATCTATGTGTATTTTTCATAGAGAAGCTAGCCATTGTTGTTTTTAGTCTTCCATAAAGATAGCTGGTCATATTGAAGTGGAGAGTTTGTTTTACTTTAGAGGGTTGAATTTTTGAATACGATGATTAAAGCTCGGGGAAAAAAATATTTATTCGTTGTTTTTGGCCATAAAATAGTTAAGAATATTATTCTATTTATTGTTGATTAAGTGGTTTTTTGTTTTAGTGTGACAGCCAAATAGATACCTTATTTTCATTACCTAAGCGTCACAGTTGCTGGGCTATACCCAAATGACATAGCCTTATTCATTGTAGCAATGAATAAGGCTATGTTGTGTGTAAGCACTTTGATTTTGGATTTAAGATAACTTACTATTACTGTGTTAACTATTCACACAAGTGGTGAGAGCATGTCACGTACAACGAGTGTTACTATCGGAGCGCAGCTGGATGAGTTTGTTGGCCAGCTCATTAATTCAGGTCGATATGGTTCAACAAGCGAAGTGGTTCGCTCTGCCTTGAGGTTACTCGAAAGACAAGAGAATCAAACTGCCGCGCTTAAGATGGCGATTGAGGCTGGGGAACAAAGTGGTGAGTGTGCTTTGTCTCTTCATGATATCGCGTCCAAGGTAAAGCAAAAGCATAATGTATAAACTATCCAATCTTGCGGCTGAAGATTTTGAACAGATTTTCGAATATACCTTGTTGAATTTTGGCGTAGAGCAAGCCGATAAATATACAGATAACTTACACAATGTTTTTTTAACTCTTATTACTCAACCGCTAATGGGGAAAGATTGCCCAGAAATCGCTGAGGGACTTCGGCGACATGATCATCAGAAGCATGCAATATTTTACCGACTGCAAGTTTTTGGTATTTATATTGTACGTATCCTTCACCATCAGGTGGATCCAATGCGGTACTTTGATTGAGACGAAAGATAGCCCAATTCTCAGGTGCGATTCGAAGTAAATTAATTAGGTAACTGAAAAGTTATAATTCGACATCAATGCCTCCGCAGCATCGGTGTCGATTGTAATAGTTTGCAAGTCATTTTGTTTGGCTTGCTCTAACTTGTGTTTAATAACAGATAGTCTTGTTTCGATTTCTGTTTCCAACTCAATAATCTCGTCCATTTTGATGCCTATTGCTGTATGTGAATCGAATTAGTATCAAAGAAATGGGCGTGACAAAACTCAAGAATAGATTAATGCGAGCGTATAGTAATTTGCGTGTCGATAGTCTGTAAAAGTCTCATTTTTATTACCTTAAAGAGCTAGCCCTTCATTTTATTTATCTTGGCTGACAAGGGTTAAGGTAATGTTCAGTAATGCTGGGCCTAAAGTGGCCAAGTTCCTGACTCACCATTCCTAAGCTATTCTCACAAGTGCCGCCAGGGACGTCGGACATGCGATTTTGGGCGTAATCATACCTCAGGCCATGAGCGCCCCGAGAATATCCAAGTACAGATTTAGACAGCTTGGAAAACGCATCACTAAAACGCTTACCACCACTGATGTCGTAGTAGGACGTCAGTTTGACCCCACGGTCGATGACCGTTTGGGGTGTGGAAAGCCGCCGTCGCTCAAGCTCATCAGCCAGATCGTGAGGGACCATGACCGCACGCAATAGCCCTCCTTTACCATTCACGACATACTTTACCCCGTCTAAGCCTTTGAATAGGTCATCTCGCCACTGTCTTCGTGTGGATGGGGCTTGCTCATCAAGCCTTCTCAGTGTGAGCAGCTCTTGGGCTCGCAGCCCCGAACGATAACACAGCTGGGTAGACAGTCTTGTGTGGGGTTTCTGTCTGGCCATGATCTTTTCTACTGAGCGTGGTGAGTAGGCGCGGTTTTTCCATTGTCGTTCGGGTAAGTTACTCGGTAAGGGCAGGGTAATGCCCGGCTTCTTAATAGCAAGCATTCGTTCTAACACGCGTTTTTCATTCTGTAATGTCCGTTTCGATACGGTGTCTTTACGTTCATTCAACCACTGCTTCGCTTGCTTAGATTTAAAGTATTGAATGTCACGGACATTGAATCGCTTTAATACCAGAAGCGCGGTATTCAAATGATGATGAAATGTTCTCACACTTCGAATGGCATGCTTATTTTCAGAGGTTTTACTTTCACCCAATGCATTATAGTGCTGGTTAAAAAATGACTTTATTTTATATTGGACAATCTTTTCTTGCTTAGGTGTGAAAGGGGATTGTTTTTCCATTTTTGTAGTGACCTAGAAATTGTGTTGATAGCGCAATGGATCTTTTTGTAAATACTTAACCACAGTTGAATCTCTCTTAATGTGCAGTCTTCTTCAGTGCGAAGAAATAAAACCTCATGCTTCATAAATTCTAGCTTTGAATATAAGTTGTAACCAATCATCCAAGTATCTTTCAATGATTGTTCATATGCCTCAATAGTGTGTCCTTTCCATTTTATAATATAGTGGTGCAAGGCGTTATGACTTATCTCTATAGGCGTAATTTTTGCCACAATTCTTGCGATGGAAGAAACAGAATACTCTTGTTGGTGCAATAGTAAGATCCAATCTCGATAAGGATCCAATTTGCTTTTATTGAGTTGACGAGCTTGACGCCGGATAATTTGGCTTTGCTGCCTCAATGTTGCCTGTTGTTTTTTTGAAAGAAAGTGAGTCATACCTTACACACCAGAAAATAAGCAATAAGTGGTTAACATCAATAAAACTCAGTGCTTATTTCGATCACCAAAATCTGCACCCATGATACTTTTGGATCAACCGCCTATGAAATGCCTCAAATGCCACCAAGCATCAACAGTTTGAAGCCTCCCTCAGGGCCAAATCTCAGTCGGCCCTGAGGGAGGCGAAGTGGCCAAACAGAGAAAAAAAATCCAACGTTGAGGCAATCGGGTAATAATCATGAGGCAAATCGTTTTTTATCTCTGTCAATAGGAATAAAAGACAAATAATTAAAGGCGATATAATCGCCACCTTATTAAAACTCAAAAGTAGAGGTTTGACTATGAAACAGAAATCAATACGTTGAGGCAATCATTGAAATCGTAAAACCATCATTTATTCTTTATTTTATGAATTAAATATAAACTGAATAATAATTAATGGAGCTATTTTATTATTATTTTGTGATGTATTTCAATTAATTTTATGAAACGAAAAGGCAATAGTAATTAGCTATCATAATAATTAATTCCTGTCACTTATTAGGTGGGTTTAATTTTATGTTTTTTTTGTTTCACCTAATGCGTGACTTATTTGTTTTATTTTTTAGACTGAGTAGTGACTGCTCGATTAACGTGGTTATTTAATGTCGTTGGACAGATTTTTAACGTAAGAGGAATATATTATGGCGAGAGGAATATTTATTTTTGATGGTAATGTTGGTCAGGTGCCAGAATTACGTTGGCAGCCAGCTAATGAACGTTCTGAAGGTCAACCTAGACCATTATTAAAACTGACCGTGAAATATGATCGGTTAGTCAAATCCAATCATCCAGATCGACTTTATGATGATAAAGGCGGCTTTTGGGTGAATGTGGATTATTGGAAAAATAATGCGGATGACGTCGCTAAATTATTGAAAAAAGGCATGCGAATTCGGGTTGAAGGAGAGCTCAGAATCGACACATGGGAAGACAAAAATAACCCAGGTCAGATGCAATCAGGAATGGCCTTAACCGCTGAGACTATCACCATTGTCCCGTCAAGAATTGAATCTATCGGAATGAAATCAAGTCAAGTGGTGACGAATCAGGCACCACCCATTGATCACTACTCCGATGAGATGATGAATGATTGAGCCTAGTGTGGGCGTTTTGTTGAACGCGCTCTCAATCAAATAGGATGATGAATGGAGGGAATATGGCCAATGTGAGCCGAGCCATTGTCTTACTTCGTGAACGTGTCAAAGCAAGGCAGGAGGGAGATACCACCAAAATGGCTGAGTTAAATAAAGCTATAGAGGCTTGTCAGCCCTTCGTATGGCAAGTTCAACAAGCACTGAAAGTTAATGGTGATGGAATGACGCTGTTTAGTATCACTCCCTCTTGGGTGAAAGCGCGCTTATCGAGGAGGGCATCATGAGGGTCTTTTTGTGTGAAAAACCGACTCAGGGAAGAGATATCGCTAAGGTGTTGGGGTGCAATGAGAAGTTGGAAGGCGCACTGAAAGGGCAAGGGGCCGTGGTGACGTGGGGGTTTGGCCATTTACTCTCACTCGCGGATCCTGATGAGTATAACGAATCGCTAGCGCAGTGGTCTCTTGATGATTTGCCGATTCTACCATCACCTTGGAAAATGGTGGTGGGAGAAGGGAAGTCTAAACAAGTAAAGGTCATAGCGCGTTTACTTAAGCAAGCGAAAGAGGTGGTCATTGCGACCGATGCTGATCGTGAAGGCGAAGTTATTGCAAGAGAGTTATTGGAGTTTTCGAGGTATCAAGGCCCAGTGCAGCGCCTTTGGTTGAGTGCGCTGGATGAAGCGAGTGTGCGAAAAGCTTTAACGAACTTAAAACCTGACGAGGAAACGTGGCCACTTTATCAAGCGGGATTAGCGCGCTCTAGGGCTGATTGGTTATTAGGTATGAACCTTACGCGGCTGTGTACGCTCATTGGACGCCAACTGGGCTATCAAAGTGTGTTGTCTGTGGGACGAGTCCAAACTCCCACGCTGCGCTTAGTGGTAGAACGTGATCGCGCTATTGCGCAGTTTGTTTCTGCAGCATTTTATCAGGTGAAAGCGTTAGTGCATCCTTCGTGTCCTTTTACCATGCAATGGCAAGTGCCAGAAGGGGTGGGTGATGAGCAGGGGCGCTGCTTGTCTAAAGAGTGCGCCCAAGCCACGGTGTCGCTCTGTCAGTCTAAAATGGGAGAGGTCATTGAGGCGCAGACAAAACGAACTCAAGCGAAACCCCCCGCTTTGTTTTACCTGGGCACATTGCAAAAAGCGATGTCTTCTCGCTATGGCTACAGTGCGAAAGCGGTCCTTGATGGCGCGCAAGCTCTGTATGAAACCCATAAGTTAACCACTTACCCGCGCACTGATTGCGCATTTTTGCCTTGTTCTCAACAAGACGACATCGCTGCTATCTTTAATGCGCTGAGGACCCATAATGATTGGAAAGAATGGGCCTCTCAAGCTGATCAAGCGCTAAAAAGTGCTTGCTGGAATGACAAAAAGGTCGCGAAAAGCGCTCACCATGCCATTATCCCGACTCCCAAAATAGGGGATTTATCTCGCTTATCCCAGCTTGAGCTACACCTCTATCAGGCGATTGTCCAGCGCTACCTTGCTCAGTTTTATCCTATAGCGGAAGACGATACGACGACGGTAGTTTTGGATTGCATGGGAGAACGTTTTAAAGCAAAAGGCAAGATAGAGCGTGTCAAAGGGTGGCGAGCCCTCATGTCAGGGGATGAAAGTGATACAAAAGCCGACCAAGAAGAGCAGCCACTCCCTGTGCTTACAGCAGGGATGATGATCGCCATGACATCGTTAGACGTCGTCGATAAAAAGACTTCGCCTCCTTCGCATTATACCGAAGGCACATTGCTTGATGCGATGGCCAATATTGCTCGCAGTGACGCGGTACCTGAGCAGTTTAAGTCTATTTTAAAAGAGACGGCGGGTCTTGGGACTGAAGCGACTCGCGCCGATGTGATCGAAAATCTAAAAGGGCGGGCTTTTATTGAGGCGAAAGGGAAATCGCTCATTAGCTCAGCGTCTGGTCAAGCGTTTATCACCGCGTTGCCCAATGAAATCAGCAGTCCTGTGATGACCGCGCTTTGGGAGCAAGGGCTCGATGGTATTGAGCAAGGCCAGGACACGCTAGACGGGTTTATGCATCAGCAAACGCAGTTTGTATCTACGTTGGTCGAGAAGATGAAAAACGGCACGATAAGCTTGACGTTACCCAAGGTGGAGCAACCAAAGATGTCCTGTCCACTGTGTCAGAAAACCATGCGATTGGTTCAAGGTAAGTCTCAATTTTGGGCTTGTGAAGGGAAAGACACCTGTGGCCTTATTCTCGATCATGTACGAGGCAAGGTCGTCAAGCATCAACCTTGCTCGTGTGGCCAAGGTGTGTTGATCCGTCGAACTGGAAAAAAGAAAGGTGTTTACTACTGGGGGTGTAGCGCTTGGAAGAAAGGCTGTCAGCTGAGGAATTTTGATAACAAAGGCAAGTTAGGTGAGCGCATCCCAGAAACCGCGTAAATGAATTCAAAGGAGAGAACATCATGTCACTTAAGTTAACGGAACCCCAATGCCAAGGTTTATTGTCACTGTACTCTGAACGTGATTTTCCGATGAAAAGTCGTGAAGCGGTCAGGCTACGTCTGGTTGATGGCTTGAGTTATGAGCAAGCACAGCGTCGCTCTGGAGTGAGCAAGCGCAATATTCATCGAGGCGCCAGAAAGCTCGAACGAGCCCATCAAATCATGATGGCTACCTACGGTGCGGAAACGAACAGCTGATAACCCCCATACTAAAATGGCAGCGTTTGCATAAGTACGTTGCCATCCCTAGAACGAAATTGCCCCTAAATTACTTAGATTAAATACTCTACAAAATTTAGGTGCGTGCGTTTGCCCTACTAAAAATTATCAGAGTTTAGCAAATAATGAAGTTCAACTTTACAGTGAAAGCTAGGTGGTTATTAATATTAAATTATGGACTTAATGGCAATTTACAGGTTCCAGTTCATGGGTAAATGGCAGTCCCTAAATTGTCTTATTAAATAATCAATGACCATAGGTGATATTCGGTAGATTAAGAAAATAATTTAAAAAATAATCTCGCCATGCTCTATCATCCTCATCTTCCGGCCCATCATAACGCCCTGGCAAATAAGAGCTATACTCACTATCTTTTTCAGAATATGCCGATACATCATAACGCCCTGACAATTGATGTTTTGATAAATACTTACGTTGTTGCTCATTATAAAAGTGTTGTGTTACCTCTAACTCAATGCCTTCACCAACACCTATATAATGGAAATAGTAATTGTCCATGTCTTCAAACTCAGCGTGTTTTTTATCCACCAATCCATATCTATCAGTCATTTTTCTCGACCACCAAATATCTTTGAATGTACCTTCCTCAAAGCTCTTTAAATTTTGCCATTGTATGAACTTGTAAATATCTTTGGCGGGGATTGATGGAGTGTCACTCATTACCTCATTTGGGCTAGTACAAGTATCAAATACAATCACGGCATTATCCTCGACTCGAAACGGCAGCTTATCTCCCTCTTTGATATTAGAATCTACGTATCTTTTGAACCAAGAACCTTCCCTTTTGCTGAGGTAATAATCTGGATGGTGGCTGTGTTGTAGCTTATAACGATCAACTGCTGCATCAACAATGTCATAAACGGGATTTTCATGAAGTGCGTTAAAGTCCGCACTACGATTAAATTCGATTTTAAACAAAAAGTCCTGCATATCTGGCTTAGTGATAGAGGCGAAAGCTTTATCGACTGAGGCTTGTATTTTTTTAATGGATTTAGGCTCAGTGAGGTAAATCTCAATTAGACCGTGGCCTAAGAGGTCTGATTTACTCGGTGCTATCATGGTGTTTGGAGGCGGAACGCTACCTCTCCCTGTAAAGTGAAGCCCATTAATAACCATGTCTGAGCTTGATAAAATGTATCCACTGTCTGGGCTAAGAGTGGGTGAAGCGGGAGCGATATGAATGACACGAATGTTATCGGCACCGTAGCCGCGTTGAGATGTCACATGTTTGTATGATTCATTCACCCATAAGTTCCCTTGCGAATGAGCGATATATATGAGTTTTTTCCCTTTCCACGTATGAGAGTCGTTGATAAGGTGATGTTGCATTCTCGTTTGGCTGGTGTCGGAGGAATCAACTAATAATGTCAGTGCTTCGAGGAATTCTCGAATGAGTGCGTTTCGAGTCAGACTGAAGGAATCTCTAACAAACCCCTCGAACCAGGAAAAAGCAGCACTGATTTTTTTGATGATAGAGCTGTTTTGTTTATCATTTACGATGTCCCAAAATGCCTCCCACCGATCGAATTGTTTCTGCTCTAGTTCGTAAGTTCTTTGGTCAAAGGTTTCAGCGAAATCGGCCAATACGTTAAGGCCACTACCTTCAATGTGGGAATCGTTGTAGAAAAGTTGGTATTCGACAGACTCTCCCTTGTAATGGCTGATATCTAGAGTGGATTTTATTTTTTGTCTCCCATGTTCGGCTTGCTCTCTAGTTGTTGCGACCCCGTTAAAAAATCCTATGGTATAACCTTCAATTTTGCATGAGTTGGCGATGGCATTGAGTGGCAGCAAAGCCATAATTATGAGTGATAGTGTTCGCTTATTCACAGTACTGTGCCTCTGCTTTAAGAGAGGTGCTTACAGAGCCATCGAGTAAATGATTGTAAGCTAGGTAGGCCATAGTGCGGGCTTTGGTGTTGCAGGTGAGCGCCCTGATGGTTTTCCCGGTGTTTATATTGTCATCGATATCAATGCCAACAAACTCTTTACAAGCGAGGACTTTGTTGTGTTTGTGTGAAATATCGAGGGCTTTTGTGATGTTCTCATCGGTCTTTTGTGAAAAATCATGATAGAGATTTTCTTGTGCGTAACGGGCATTTTGTTTTAAGGCTTTTCGGACTGGCTCGCTCACCTCTAACGCATCGATAAAGGCTTCAATATCATCGCGGATACCACTTTGGTTTGTGTCAGTACCGGTGAGCGAATCGCTGCGGTCGATCATGGATTCAAAACGTTCATAGAGCAGCCTAAGTTGGCCATCAATGGTCTTTTGTACCTTTAACTTTGCGGTTAGCTCAGGTGTTTTCTCTATGCTTGATATGACAGTCTGAGGCTCCACTGCCATTGCGTTTGGATCTTTTGACTCTTTACCCCCCATAATTGCCATTATAGATAAAGTGCAAACCAACCAATTATTCATTTCTGTTTCTCTGATATTTTATATAATTGCAAAAGTGTACTTATAAATTAACCCACTGAATAATAAGCAATCTTTATATCAATATAAGTAGAAAATAAGAGGTTAACCTCAGATTGGTTTATAACGACGGGGTCAGTCTTGCTTTTTTGTCTTTTTGATAAGAGGGGCTTAGTTTTTAACTAGGTCTTTTTTGTAGTGGATGATTGAATGTGACCATTAGGTTGGAGGTATTTGCAATACCTTAAATAATCCATGAAATGCTAATATAGGAAAGTGAGTAACTCAGAATTGCCCCGAAGTGTGCTAGCCTAAGATATGGGACACATTTCTTTTTTCATCATTTGACCTATTTTTTCTAACTAAATAAGTAGTTAGTTTTTATGGGATGTTATACCGACAATGTCTTCATTTTTAATTTATAAAAACAATATGATAAATGATTGTACTAGTTATTCTTCTCTATACTTACAGGAAATGTGTCTAGATAAAAGATACTGGTATGTTCTTTGTATCTTGATTGTAGTGAAATAGCCGTCATACAAGTTGTTCAAGAAGGTCTCGCAATGCTCGGTAGCTTTGGTTTGAATTGACTTTTATGTTTAGGGGGTGATGGTTCAGTGCTGTGGTAGCTTTGCTCACCACTTAAGCGGGGCATTATAACTTAGGAGATAAACGTTGACATTTTTTTGGACAGTGATTTCAGGTTTTTTGATCTTTGTATTCGGTCAGTTTTTCCTAAAACTAGTTCTAGAGCCTATTGTTGCATTTAAAGAGTCGCTTGGTTCTTTATCTGCCTTTTGTTTACGTAATCAAGGAAAAATTACAAATGGCAACGCTACATTAGAAGAGCAAAATGAACTCCGTTTAATTATCTCGACAATCCTGTCTAAAAAACAGGCAATTCCATTCTATGCGGAATTGTCGGCAGTTTTAGTTTTACCAAACTCGGAAAACCTGCTCTTGGCGTGTAAGAATTTAAACTTTGTTGCCTATGAAATGTATAGAGAAACAGATATGCACGAAGACACGACCGTTAAGTATGAAAAAATTGTAATGGAGTTACACAAAACAAGTAAGCTACTAGATTTACGGCTAGATTTTGAATCGTTATAATAAATGCTCAAGGAATCAAGATATTTTTCCTAATCTGAAGGAATCGTCCTAGACTATGAGTGCTAGCACGTTCCTGTCCATTCTGTGCTTTCACCTATTGTTTGCGTCAAACCTTATACGCATCATTTGACCCTGGTTTCATATTAAATGTATGGTCATCAATGCTTCTATTGATTGGATTAACTAAATGAAAGAATGGAAGGAATGGGTAACGATAGCTGTACTGATATTGATATTCGCAATGGCATCATACTGGTTTGCTACTACCAATCCGCTCAAATTTTCTCTTCAAGATGTCAGGGATGTACTCAGGCAAGTGTTTGTTTATTCATTCGCTGCTGGCGTAGCGATATTCGGTTATTGGTGGACTCAAAGAGAGCAAGACAGAAGACATGATGATCAACTTTATGAAGCTCGTTGGAATAAGACCTTAGATATACAGTTCGAAGCCTTAGAGAAGCTCTCAAGTAAGCGTTTGGCCTTGTATAGCGAACTTAGGAAAGTGTCTAAGCTTTATCTATTTCAGTTCATAACAGACGATGAGTTTAGGGATTTGAAGCTTTATGATTTCGAGGAGCAGATTAGCTGGCAATCAAACCATACATCTTTTTATCTCAGCCATGATGATTTTTATCTTATGGACATTACATTTGAAATGACAGCAGCTATCGATGAGTTGGAGTCTTACTGTAATCAAGTACTCCCACTTCCTAAAGATGCAAGTATAGAATTGGAGGAACTTGTAGCGCTTTCGATAAGGCAACACTTCAATAAGATATTGAGCTTAAGCCTAGTTTTAGATTGGGAGATAGGCTGTTTAATTAAAGGGAAGGTGCTGGATAGATATGACCTAGATCTAGATGATGACAATCAGTGGGATAAGCAAGATGATACTGAGACGTACCTTCAGTGGAAAGAGCGGGTATATAAGCAGCAAAGGAAATACGTAGGGCTTACAAATACTAATGTAATTCTTAATGAAAGAAACTTTACTGAATGTGATAGTAGCGAGGACAAAGCCTAACCAACTCATTCTCAGTTAGGAAAACATTTATTCATAAATAATGTGCCAATATGGTTACATAATAATCATAGAGTTGAACATTGGTTGAATAAACCGAAGCTGAGATTAGGCGGACAATGTCAAATAGACACTTTCCACCTAAGAATTGTTAGTAAAAGAAAAAGGCGATCATTCATGAAAATCGGTCAACTGGTTAAGAGTCATATAAAAAAGATATTTCTGTATTGTGATACTGTAAATCACGATGAACTGATAAAGTTAATGGATAAGAAATATTCCAAAAATACTTTTGGTATAAACTATCCGTTCTGCACAGAGTCAACCCTAATTCCCAAGAATGAATCTAAAAGATATTGGACGGATTTATATTTTGTAAGAGGGAAAAAGGTTCGAGTATCAAGCCAATGGGTAATCAATCACACCCAGCAATTCACAAGATACTTGGTCACTAGAGGGATAACTGATCAAGAAAAACTAGAGGATCTAATGGATTCTCATTATGCACCTAGTGACAATCCAAGAATCAGCACCAGATTAAACTCAAGGTATAGAGGTAATGCAATCGGAAACGCACAAAACCTCTTGGTTAGAAACATACTAAGCAACCTTGGGGAAGAGTCTTTCAATCAAGATGATTGGGAAAAAACAAAAGCATATTTCGAAAACAAATGTGCTTATTGTGGTTCCGAAGATGAATTAGTAATTGAACATGCAGTTCCAATTAACAAAGTATCATTAGGAGAGCATCGGCTCGGCAACATGGTCCCAAGTTGTAAAGCATGTAATTCGAAGAAAGCTGATAAAGATTTCAAAATCTTTTTAGAAGGCAATCAACATCGAATAGGAATAATTGAAGAGTATATGGATAGCAGAGATTACGTGCCGCTGGGTGAAAATGAGCAGGTGGCAAAAATACTGGAAATGGCTTATCAAGAAGTGGCTATCGTTTCGAAAAGATACATTGAAATACTAAATGAACTATTTCCAAACAAGTAGCTACACTGGAAAAATAACCACTGCGCTCGCATCTTCCAGTGAGCTAGGCATTAGCCTCCATAGAAATTCTTATGCGAAATTCACCTTTTGTCGCGGATGACCTAACACGCTTTTGTCCATTTCTTTCCTACAATGGAATACAGCTTCCGAATCAAAGTGTCGTCTAGAATGTCAGCAGAAAAAAAACGTTGATGCCATGCCATCACATTGGAAGAAAAGCGACTTTTTTGTCCCATTTCTGACGTCAAAATGCTTTACACCGAAACGTTTTTTGCTACTCTTACGAGGTTCAAAACGTTCGTCACTCACGTTAAGTAGTGTCAAGCACACGGCTCAGCCTTAAATGCCTCTTGTAAGCGTGTCGCGGTCTGACTCAGTCGGATTGAAGAGATAAAACCTTCTTTATCGAAAGAAGGCACACAGTAGTTTTCACACTGTGGTCAACACAACCATCACCCACGCGGGAAAATCATTTTCCGCAGGGAAGACAGATTTTTCTCGCTTTTCATTTTTTGATTAAGAGAGAAAAACTATGTCTACAAACACTACTCAACAACCCCAACGCCATTTTGATTTGCACACCAAAGGATTTGGTTATCTTAACCGTATCCGCAAAATCACACCGCGTAAGGGTCAGCCATTTTGGGCGGTCGAAATCAATTGTCTTCATGGCAATGATGGAGAGTCTACCCGCTTCGATTGCAATGTGGTTGGTCAAGAGGCCATCGCATTGTTCGAACACCATCTGGCTGAGGTGAAGAAAGAAGATAAAGTCATGGCCAGTGTGGTCATGGGCGATATCAGTCTTCATTCGTTTATCTATACCAACGGTGATAAAGCCGGCGAAAAAGGTGCTTGCATCAAAGGCCGACTTTTAAAAGTGAAGTATCTGAAGGTCAATGACTCTGTGGTGTATACCGCAGAGCAACCTAAGACACACGCTGCCTAAACACAACCTATCAGCCTGCCCCACTTGTTGGGGCAGCGCTTTCACCCTCGCGGGGAGTTCATTTCCGCTGGGGAATGCTTTCTCACTTGCGATCACATCAACGAGAGAGAAAGATAATGAACGACACGATTCAAAACGCACTGCGACTTCTTGTGAACCACTCACCCAAACACGCGACTCATTACGATTTGTCGACTCAAACGTATTGGTCAACGAAGGGGAGCCACGTGCGTAGGTATTGCTTGATTAGTAAGCAGTGGATAGACGGTGAGCTGACCTGTGAACAGGTAAAAGATGATGAAAGTCCGGACAACTCAATGCTCGACATTGAACAAATCTGGGATCACAACTTTGCGATTTTGTCTATGCAAGCTTGCTCTTGCGGATCAACAAAAGTGGAAGTCAGCATCAATGGCATTTTTGCAGGGTCTGGTGAGCAAGAGGACGGCGGCTTTCTTGAATGCCACCGATGTGGTGGAAATGCAGAGGTCACGTATTTTGAGGCCTTTGAAGAAAGTGGACTGTTGCCTGAGCTTGGAAAAATGATGATGACATTGAATGTCGATGTCTCTGAGTTTCAAGCGTTCTGGAAACAAAAACAGGTTTGGAATTGGTTTTTCCATTCAGGTCGTTTCTCGCACTATGTGGCTTGGAATAAAGATAAGGCGTTTTCAATCCTTCAGAAGTCATGTGGCTTGGTTAAGGCATTAGAAAAGGTTTGCTTATCTTGCCCAAGCACACGGGAAGGACACCTTATGGGATTAGAGTCAACATACCCTGAGCTGTCACATGAGATACGAGCAATGAGAGAAGCACAACGCGCCTAACTCAGCATGGCCGATCAGTTGATTGGTTTGTAGGTTTAAGCGCTTTCACCACCCTTGCGGGATAACCCCGCATGGGCGGGTGTTTTCTCGCTTTTAACGACGAATTAACGTAATTGATTGAGGAGAAAACTCCATGCAAAAGCCTTTGAGTACAGAGCAGAAAAAGGTGATGGTTGAGCGGTGTCAGGTGTCTATCCTGTACTTTAGTGTTCCAGGCCGAAATCGTCTCTATGCTTATATGGCATGGGATGCGAGGAAGGCCGAGAAAATGCTCACTAAGCTGTATGAATTATCACAAACGTGGGCCGAGCGTTACCCTGAAAAAGTGTATGTCTTTAGGGCTGAAGAGAGTCGGTTAAGCCTTTGGCATGACTGCTTTATAAAGGAAGTTCAGGCCATGATGACGTCTCAGGAGAACGAAAAGGCGCAACAGGTTGTAGAAACTTCATTGTGGGGGCGTGTTAAACGGCTATTAACGCGAGATGTATCAAGCTCACAGGAAGGTATGACGGTCACTTTGCTTTCCAATAAGGAGGCATCATGATTTGCGTTAATACAACCGCCAATGTGTCCCATTTTTCTGAGCGGGTAGCCATCGGTGCTCGTGTGTGTACACAAGACCGTCATTCACAGGCTAAGAAGGAAATCGATATATCGATCCCTGATACGCTGTTGGATAATGAATATTTTGGTGAACGTATCGCACTCAATGTGGTGGGTATGGTACTGAACCAAATGGGCTTAGGTAGAGCTTTTGACATTAAAGAATGGGTGCTCAAGCCGACGGCTTGATATCCGGAATTATTGAACTTTCCAACCCTGCCATGTTAGGTAGAAGGAGATGATGACAACAGGGCCGTGAGTGGGTCCTACTGCGCTCGCTCAGCGATGAATACAGAGCACAAAGTGAGTCAGCTCGTCTGTACTCACTTTTCTTAAGACAGTCACAGAGTGATTAAGAACCACTCAATATTCCCACTAAGGTGCAACCTATTCCTTAGTGGGATAGTGTTGCCTCATTACTAAAGGTAAAGGTTATGAACAACACTCTCACTATTGAAGATGGCGTCGGAAACACGGTTTATGTGCCTGACTTTATTCGTGAAAATGTACTTGATCTGGAAGGGTATCAATGCACCACTGAATGCCCTTGCTGTGGTCGACAAGCAAAAGAAAGGATATTTGATGAATGTCTAGGTGGCGCGATTAACACGGTGTACCGGATTGATTGCTCTCATTGCAGTCATCATGAGTGCGATCAAGATTTTTGTAGCTCATGTGAAGCGGCGTCGGTTTTTGAAGATTCGGAATTTGACCGAAACGTTAAACGCTGGAAGATGGCTGAGAAAGTGGATCTGATGCTTGACCATCTTGTTGATACGTTAGTGACCCAACAATATGTCAAAGCGTCAGTGATAACAGAGATGAAACTGATGTTGTTATCAGACTCTGAGGTGTCAGGGCTCTTTAATCTGATTTATGCCTCACGGGGCGTGAGTAATCGACGACACATTCAAAGGCAGTTACTGGATGCGAAGTTTAACCGGAATTTGGAGGAAAAAATCAACCAACCATTCATTCAACAAGGTGAAAGTAGGGGACTCGTATTATGATCGAAGTTCAATTTTGGTCTGAACGAGAAAACGCTTACTTTTGCCAATGGAATGATTCTAGTGGTTACTTAACGGAAGAAGACTTAGATTTTGAAGATAAGTATGGTGACGAAGTCATTTGGAACTGTGCAGCATAACGAATGATTGACCTTAATGCCTCGTTATTCGGGGCATTATTATTTTATCTTCGAAGTATTGATTTCATTGAGTCAAACCATAGTCATTGCAGGTTGTCTATATATGGACTTAATGATTAAATTAGTCTATTATTGGAATGTGAGAGTTTAAAGGGATGAGCGTAACTATGTCAGTAGTCAATGCACATGATGCAGTATCGAAAAAGAAAATGGCGCAGGTGGGCTTTAAAGCTGCAGTGAACATCATGGATAATTGGGGGTGTAGCTCAGGCGAGATACAAAAAGTTTTACGTATAAAAAAATCAACGTTCCATAAATATAAAGCGGATCCAAATAGTATCAGTTTGGATGATGACCAACTCGAAAGGTTGAGCTATATCGCCAACATTCACAGTGGCTTGCGGATTGTGTTTGACAACCCTGAAAATGTTCGAGGTTTTATGACGATGAATAACGGTAACGCTTTTTTTAACGGGAGAACGCCGTTATCTATCATCAACAGTGGTAAGTTCTCTGATTTGTATGAGGTATTTTGTCGTGTCGATGCACTTCGCTCAGGGCAATGGGGATAGGCAGTGAGTGAGACTCAAAGTTATAGGTTGATTGCCTCGAAATATCCGCCGATAAACTTGTTTGATGACGTGGTTGATCCTGAGGATTTTGAAATTATGTATCAACTTCAAGCGTTAACCAACCCTCGCATACAAGATGAAGCAGGCAATGTGTCACTCATTAAGCCAGAAGAGATCCCTTACCATTGCAAGCGGGGCCGCAGCTATGCGGTGGCGGCGTTTACCCACATTAATCGGGATGGCTCTCGGTTTGCTGATGGGAGTTTTGGCATGCTCTACACTGGGGATACCGAGATGACCGCCATCAAGGAGGTCGAGTATCACCAACATCGATGTTGGTCAAAGGTTGAAGGTCTGCACTATGACCGACTGGTGTTTCGAGCACTTCGCATGACCTTTGAGGCCACTCACCTGTTCGATGCGCTTGATAAACCCATGGACGATCCCATCTACGATGTAGAGTGCTACTCAGCTGGCCAAGCGCTGGGGCGTAGCGTTCGACATGATGACACGCTAAATGGGATTGTTTACCACTCAGTGCGTCATGAAGGGGGGATCTGTTGGGCCCTCTCTACACCCAAGATCGTCAGTGATGTGGTTCAATGCTATCACTTAGAAATGGTATGGGATGGCCATCAAATCAGTCATATTGAGAAAATCACCACGCTCACCGATTAACCCTGGTACTCCCCTTACTTTTCTCGCCCCTTATTAGGGGCTTTTTTACGTCAGCAATGAACGACACATGACATACCACAAAATACCCCTCTTGTCACGAAACAGCGGCGCTTAAATTCATACGAATTTCGACGCTGCTGTTTTCCCCAGCGTGTTTTTTCCTTGGTATCGTTTCTTCAAAGCGCGGCTCTATCCCTAGTTGAGAGAGGGCCCATGTTGAATGTGAACGAGATAACTCAAGGAGACTTTCATGAAACCCTCCCAAATGGTGGTTGGGGTGCTGTTGTTGACAGGGTGTGCCCATGAGCCGCCCCCTGTCACACCTGAGCCGATATCGATGCCACCGTCTAATTTGCGTGTGGCACCTGAACTGACTGAAAAGACCGTTATACAGACAGGCCGTTATACGTTAGCCAATCCCGCCTCTGGGGCTGCTTTGGTGGATATTTTGAATGTCCCTGTGGAAGTGCGTATCCCTCAAGTGGGCCCAATGAACATCGGTGATGGGTTGAGCTTTTTGCTTGATGGCAGTGGTGTAGCGCTGCGCAAACCGACGTCCTATGGTGAAGCTCAGCGCTACCGTCAGCCGCTACCTCTAGCGCATATCAACATGGGCACGATGCCATTGCGTGAAGCCTTGCAGATCATTGGAGGCGAAGCGTTTGCGTTAGAAGAAGATGTGGTCAAAAGAGAAGTGGGTCTACGTTTAAAGTCCGGCTATCGTTGGGATGCCCCCAAACGAAAACAAGCTGTGACGGTGTCACGACCTGTTCCATCTTCGCGTACCGCCGCCATGTCACCGAAAGCCAGTCAGTCTCATGGTGCCCCATCTCCAGGTACATCCCTGCTTGATACTCTTTATGGTGAGTCGGCTCAGCCTGTGGCCAAGCGTACTGTTTTGCAAAAATCCGCCAAGACGAAAAAATCGAAAACCGTCTTCAAGCTTGCGAAAGGCGAGCGCTACAGAGAAGCAGTGATGCGATGGGCAAGACAAGACGGCTATAAGGAAGTTGCCTTGGCACAAGAGGCTGCTTTTTTGAAGGCGCTGGATTCACTGTCCATGCAGGGTTGGACCGTCACAGGCAGTCTTGCTCAATCGGTGGCCAGGCTCAGCGCTGAAGTGCCTGAACTAAAAACGCTTACGGTTGACCAGCGTCCTTCTCTAAAATTGGCAGGATTTCATCCTTGGTCCAATCAGCGCACCACCACAACTGTTGTGAAAGGGACTTCCCTCAAAGACGCCACCCATCAATTGGTTACTCATTATGGTTGGCATTGGGATGATGCCTACTCATGGCAAGCAGACGATTTGCCCTTTACAGGGGCCTATCCCATCGTGACCCCAAAACGCGACATTACTCAGGCATTGGCATTCGTACTGGCTCAATATCCGCTTAAAGCGCAGAAGCTCGATGCCACTCAAACCATCTATATCCGTGAGGCGAATCAATGATGCGACATGTTGTCCTATGGGTCACGCTGACTCTTGCTTTATTGGGCTGTGAAGCCATGGGGTTAAACGAAGCCCAAAAACGGGATAAAGAATCCTCCGCGTTGCTTAGCCAAATTGAGTCGTATCGAGGACCTAACCTCAATAAAGTGGTCTCGATTGAGCAGCCGCCGGTCAATCTGACGCCGATCCGACCCAAAACCCAGACTCAATACCTCAGTCATCGCGTCAAGATAAGAGCAGAGTTGCCCTTGTCTATGGTGCTGTCGGATGCATTAAATGCAACGAACATCGACGTTTGGTATGGCGATGGGGTGGATCCGAATGTTGCGGTGAGCATTGAGCATGAGGGGACGTTGTCGGGGCTGTTGAACAAGTTAGAGCGTCAGCTAAAGCTTGGGTTTACACCCGATGGCAATACATTGAATGTGGAGCAATACGTCTCCCGCACGTTCGAGTTGGTTCTTCCCCCTGGGCTACTCAGCGACCAAATCGGTGGCGCTGACCAAGGCAGTGGAAATGATGAAGAAGGCTCTGCACAAATCGATGGCCAGTTTGTCACGCTGTCGAGTAGTGACGTTGACGTCTTTAGTGAAGTGGCCGAAGGGGTACGAGGACTGTTGGCGCTGGATCCCGATGGTGATAAAGGCAGTGACGATAAAACCTTGATGGGGAGTGTGCGCTCTGTCCCATCTCTGAGTCGTTTAGTGGTGCGCACCACACCGGCACGGATGAAAGAGGTCGCTGAGTTTGTTGAACAATCTAAAGATGCATTAACCAGGCAAATCGCCCTAGATATTCAAGTGCTTGAATTTCGCTCCAACCTTGGTCACAACCGTGGCATCAATTGGGACTTGGTCAGAGAGATTGGCAGTGGAGGCAGTCTCAGCTTTTTCATCCCAGGTACGGATTTGATTTCTAATGGGGTGAGCCCTGGTCTTGCCTTTACCGGTGGCGGTAAATGGGATGGCAGTAGCGCTCTGATTAATGCCCTGAATCAGCAAGGTCAAGTGTCGACGGAAACCCCCATCACTATCCTGGTTCAAAATCATCAGACCAACCACATTACCCAGGGCCGAACGATCGAATTTATCGAAAATCTAAGCTCAGACTCCAGTGAGGGCGTAGTCAGTACCGAAACCGAGCGTGGTAAGCGTCGTGAGGGCGTTGATTTTATTGTGGTGCCCAACATTCAACCCAGTCATGTGTACCTGCGCACCTCGGGCATGTTGACCAAAATAGAATCGCTAGAGCGTCAGAAAGTCGCGGGGGAGACGTTGACCTTCCCCCAAATGCGAGAAGCAAAAATCAACTTTGCCAACAAGCTCAAGTATGGACAGACCATTATTATTGCGTCGGTCTCTCAGCAAGAATCCAAAACTGACGGCAATACCTTTATGGGGATCCCTTTCTTAGGCGGCACCAGTGCGGTGAAACAACGTGTCGATACTTTGGTGCTCTTGACGCCAAGGAGGGCTGACGGATGAGTACGGTGGCGACTTCGCTGGCGGTCTTACCCCACAAAGGAAACGTATTTCGTACTCGGCGCCGCTTACAAAAAGCGCATCCAGCTCGATATCAAAAGGTCGTAGTCAGAGGGGAGTACGTGTGTCTGTACACCAGTGATGAACCTTCCGCCGCCGTCAGTGAAGGGTGGTTAGATTGGCTCGTTGAACACAATATCCCACTAGAGAGTGTGGTCGTGTTTGTCGAAGAAGCCGAGCACCTACTGACGGTGGTGATTGAACATGGTGCGGTCAGCGACATTCATGTTATGCCGCACGATGAATGGGCAAACGTGACGGCCATACAAACCCTATGGTTCGGCGAGTCCGCGCCGAGCGGCTTTGAGGGGGAAGTGTTTGATAAGGTCGTCATGATCGGACCGGCTCTTAGAAAAGTGACGCCTCTTCCTCTTGTGGGTGCGGGGCTGGCGGTGGTCTTCATGGTGGCTTGGTTGGTCTGGAGTCAGAGTGCACCCGCGCCTGAGTCTACAACGGCAACCGTAGCCATCGACCCATTTGAGGCGTACCGGCAACGTATGACACAAGGGATCTCTGCCCATCAACGTTTGAATGCCATCTCTAAGTTGTGGGCCATTGCGCAGTCTTTGCCGCCAGGTTGGGAAGCGACGCGAGTCGAGGGAGAAGGGAAATCGGTAACACTGCGGTTTCATCGTAACCCAACGGGCCTGATACAAACCATGAATGAGTGGACCTCTCGTTATTCTAAATGGGCGCCTTATCTCACTTTTGATATGCAAGGCGGACAGATCCAATTGGCGATGAAGCCTGACTTACAGCATTGGGCATATCAAACGGTGACGGTCGATCAGTCTCAAGCTTGGCTATCTGATGTGCTCAATCTCGCGGGGATCGCGCCGGTTTCAACACAGAAAAACAAGGAAAGTGCCAGCATTACGCTCGATATGAATGCGCTTAGCCCGAGTCAATGGTCGGTAGTGGCTGATGTTTCTCAGCAAATACCGACATTAGCGGAGCGCGTTAACTTTCAGATTGGGGAAGCTGGCACCTTGTCTGGTCCTTTGACGCTAACGTTATATGGAGAATCAAAATGAACAAAAAAGTGATGGGAATGGCGGTGGTTGCCGGTGTGGTGACGATAGGTCTACTGGTCAATATGATGCGACCTAGCCCGCCCTCAAAGTTAAATCAGGTTAAAGCGCCAGTGGTGTCGAGCGTTGAGACGGTTCGTTCCGCTTCTATTGTCTCGCCGCCAACCAGCATGGCGTTGCCTCCATTGCCAGATGAGATAAAAGTTTACCTTACTAAAGCCAAGGCCTTGGCTGATGTGAAAAGAGAGGCGGAGCTTGCTGAAGCTAAGGCGCGCGTTCGACGTGCTGAGCAAGAGGGCAGAAACTCGACGGTGAAAGCGCTGGGTTTAGCCTCGTTTCCTCAATCCAAAGTGATGACGACAGATGTGCCCTCTGAGTCACAACGTCGCGCGCTGCAAGTGCGGGGGATCACTCAAAAAGGGCAGGCTAAGTTTGCCAGGGTGTGGTTCAACGACCAATGGCACACCGTCAAAAAAGGTCAGCGAATTGGTCCTTATACCGTGACGCGTATACAGGGTAATCGACTCTCGGTTCGCAGCGCCCAAGGGGCTGAATCATTTTATGTGGGAGGCTAAGTATGGATCGGATGGATGAAGACTTAGCGGTCATGCCCGACCCAATCTTGATGGCGATGTGCCTAGAAGATGGTCACACCATTGTTGATAGCCAGGGCATTATCCATGTTGACGATGCCGCTCGGGCGCCTAAGTTATCGGTGATTAAAGCGTATGTACGAAACGAACCCACGCATGAAGGGCGAGCGCCAACTGTAAAGAAATCGGATCCCGCTTTAGTGCATCGTTTGTTGGAAATGGCGCCGTCCATGTTGGCTGGTAAGTCGGAAGAGAGCGACCAATCGCAAATGGCCGAAAAACTCTCAGCACTTTGCCAAGCGGCGGTGAATGCCAAGGCGTCAGATATTCATATTGAGGTGGTGCGGCAGGAGACGCGGATCTTGTTGCGAGTGGATGGCAAACGTCGCTTACTCGATCGCCTGGCCAATGGAGAAAGTGCTCGTCGACAAAGTGATACCTTGGGTAAACAGTTGGCCCGTTACGCACTGCAGATAAAAGGCAATCACAACTACACGGAGAGAACGCCGCTCAATGACCGTTTTGAACTGACCCTTAGCGTTTGTGAACATCCACACAATGAGAAGGACCGAGTGGAAAAAAGGGTGGAATGGCGAGTGGCCCTCATGCCTCTTGATAGGGGGATCAAGGTGGTTTTGCGATGCTTGACTCCCCTTGATGCGCCTTTGACGTTTTCGGCAATGGATTTGCTGCCTACGCAAAGGACGTTGTACTTAGGTTTGACCAAACGCCGCAGTGGGATTGGGATCTTGACCGGCCCCATGGGTTCGGGGAAGTCCTCCTTAATGTACGCTCTGATAGACAGTATCGACCGAGAGGCACGCTGTTGTCATACGTTAGAAGATCCGGTTGAGTTTGAACAAGCCGGCGTCACCAAAACATTGGTGGAACCACGGCGCAAACTGACTGAAGGGGGAGATACGTATTTGGATTACGTGTTTTACGCCCAAGAGCAGCTAAGACAAGATATTGATATTACCGCATTCGGGGAGTTGCGAACGGCTCAGGCAACAAAAGAGTTCATTCGTAAGGGGGAAACCGGTGGGCTGGCTATCTCGACGCTGCATGCCAACTCGGCCATTGGCGTGCCCGCAATATTAATTGAGCAGTTGGGGATATCGCCTTCCATGGTGGCCGCCCCTGGGTTGATGCAACTGTTCAGTCACCAAAAGCTGATTCGCAAATTGTGCCCACACTGCGCCTTGCCGCTGTCCAATGCGCGTTCTGAGTATGCTCATCTCGGTATGGAGGCCAAATTCGATGCCCTCACTTGTCAACTCGATGCTGTCATTGCCAAGGAGAAACAGACACAGGTTCGTGTTCGTCACCCTAGTGGTTGCGAGATCTGTGGTGGTAAAGGCGAAAAAGGGCGCTTGTTAGTTGTGGAGCTGATTGCACTTGAAGATGCAGACCGAGAGTTCATCAAACAACAAGATTACTTGGGCTGGAAACGGTATTTAAAAGCGCAAGGATGGCCAGATATTCGTGAGCATACTTTGCATCGGATTTGTCTCGGTCAAGTCGATTTGGCGTCAGCATCAGAGCAAGTGGATGGCTTAATGCCTGTAGCCAGTCATGAGCGTTATCGACAGCTTCAACAGGAGATGAGCACATGCTGACTCAACTAGAAACACGGTGGTTTGGTCGCCATGAGCAGCGTGCGTTGCTGGAGCAATGGCTACTGTGTTTAGAAGACGGACTGACGATTAAAGAATTTTGTTTGTTACTGGCGGAACATGAAACGGGCAGTGCGAAAAAAATTGGACAAGAAGGGCTCAGCGCGCCAGGGCGAGGGCAAACCTTTACCCATGTTTTATCCAAATGGTGCGATCCGGTTGTTGTCGCAGCGGTGGATGCCGCTGAACAATCCGGTCAACTGGGGCTAGGCGTGAAATCTGCAATCGATGAACTGGATGGAAGCCAAAACATTATGGGTCAGCTGGCCTACGTCACTTTGGTCCCTTTTCTTATTTTGGTTGGGATGAGCTTATTAGGCGCTTATGTGTCGGGTGAGATTTTGCTGGCGATGCCCAATGCCACTGGATTTGCGGTGGTTCTTCGGGATGGGGTTATTCAAGGCGGTCCATGGGCGGCTAGCCTCACTTTGCTGGTATTGTTTACCATCAGCTTGGCGTTGCCGCGTTGGTCGGGCCCTATGCGTGCTCGCATAGACAAATGGCCACTGTTTTATCACTACCGTCTTGGTGTGGCCGCACAAACGCTGCGCACCTTATCGAACCTATCCAGTGCGGGTATGACATTGTCTGTCGCCATGAAACTGATGAATCCGCATGCCAGTCAATATATGCGGTGGCACCTAGATCGTATGCACGCTCAATTATCCACACAAACGAACTTGGGCCAAGTCATGGATACGGGCTTGCTGCTGCCCAAAAGTGTGTCGAACTTAAAGGTATTGGGTGACAACCATCAACAATTTTCTCGTTTGCTGGCACGTACGGCCAAACACCACAGCGATGTGGCGACTCGCAAACTGAGTCGCTTAAAACAATTACTGCCCAAAGTCATTATGGTGGCCTCTGTACTGATGCTGGGCACCCTTATTTTGACCTCCATGATGCAACTACTGAATTCAATTCAATAAGAAGGAAAAACCAATGAAATCAACTAAACCAATGAAAAATAGAATGCCTCATCGTCACAAGCAAGGCGGATTTGCACTTGAAAACTTTTTGTTATGGATGATCCTCGCCGCTATGGCGATAGTCATCACCATACAAACGTATTCGGTCGGGAGTGCCAAGCTGAATAGCTTTGCGGTGGTCTCTGCCGTGAATTCAATCAAAGCCGGCGCAGAGAGTGTCAAGACCATTAATAATACAGGGGTCTCCATGGCGAGGTTGTGTGGCACCACACGCAATGCCGTTCCGATGAAAATATGTGGGGCATCTCGTGATGGAACACTCACGAACCCGTATGGCGGTAATTACACCGTCATCGCGAATGATGCCAACCTACAACTGGTCGACATTGCGATTACTCAGGTTGACAATCAGTATATTGACGGCCTTGCCGATGCCCTGGCCCCTTATACGGCCGCAAATTGCACACAAGCGACAGGCTGTGCGGGCATTACGGTGGCGGATAATACCATCACGGTGACCATGTAATGACACTACAAGGTTCGATATTGGCCAGTGCTCTGGCCTTATCGTTCGTCGGGGTGAGTACCACCATGTGGTACTCCTTGACTCATGGCAAAAAAACGCAATTAGAGGCCAGCCATGAAGCGTTGAACCAAGGGATGCAACAGGCGCTCACTGAACATGTTCACGCCTCAAGGTGTATTGACCCTTTGCCTGACATAACTCCCCAATACCTCATCGAAAAAGGGTGGTTATCCAGCTCTGTTTGGGCGAAGACACCTTGGCAAGTTGCGCTTCAATGGGAACGTGTTCCACAAAGCGATTTTGTGGTGCTGTCTATGACCTATACCGCCACCGATGAGATAGAAGGTGTGACACTGCGGGAGGCGGCGGCCGATACGGTGCAGCAATGGCGTTATCACCCCGCCACTTGGTCCCTGAGTGTTCAAAATATGGTGTCTGTTACCGACACAGAGTGGGCAATGATGGATTTTGACATGGAGAGCGGCTGTTATGCGTCGTATGACTAATGGCAAAGGGTTTACTTTGGTGGAGCTCCTTTTAGTGATGGCCATTCTTGGAGGTTTGATTGCGGTTGCTATTCCGGCTGCAATGAAGGTGTATCGCTATATGAAGATCCAAGACTATATCGAACACCTAGAACTCTTAACCAGGCAGGTACAGAGCTATCAGTTTTATCGGGTAAAAGCGCATGATATCGACCCTGATCCCGACTTTATAGCGTCACTTCAAAGCTGGCCTTCGGACGTGAATACGTTAATGAACGACTACAGTTCTCGATTCTGGGAAAGTTGTAGTGAGGAGGAGGAAGTGGCTGAGATGTGTATTCGTCCAGACTTTGTACCTTTTAGTCAAGGACGGCTCACTATGGAGCCGGTATGGGACGACTCGTTACTGCCTATTCCACAAGGTCGATATTACATTACCGTACCGATTGGCCAGTTGCCTGATGATGGGACGTATGGCCGTTGGAAAACGGCGTTGCTGAAATTCCCAGGAGCGCGTGTGATGCCCAATTGGGATGTACGTATCACCGTTAAACCCCTCACCAAGACCTTGCAATATCGGGAATACCTGCAAAAGGATGGCTCTACACCTTTGGATGGCGATTGGGATACCGGAGGTCACTTTGCGATTACGAACGTGAAGGATGTGTTTGTGCGTAACAGCGATGGCAGCCAACGTGGCGTCGCCAGTCGTCTGACTGATATGTACACCGTCAGTCATGGTGAGTGGATAAGAAAACCCAAATGCCCCGCTGGGACTGCCATCAAGGCGGGTTTTGCGACGCCTGAGGTGATGACGGATAGGTATCATACCTTAACTGGAATGGTGAGAGCTTATGCATCAGGTGAAAACGAAACCCACATTCAGGTGGGGCTTGATGTTGGGGCCGTCAATAAATCCAATGGTAGCAGCACAGCGCTTCATTACGGGAAAGTAACGGTTTTATTTCAATGTAAATAAGGAGAACAACACGGTGAACATCAGATTTTTAATAGCGTTAGCAATGGTTGGAAGTAGTACCAACGTATACGCCAAAATCACTTATGAAGATGCGATAAGACACGATAAACAAATGAGTGAGGAGAATTCACACACTATGTTAGATCATGGTTTTACCAATGCCGA
>AP024892.1 GCA_024347015.1 Vibrio pectenicida
CCAAGATTTGGAGGCATGAAAACATACAATTGGGAGGGTGTCAATCCTGACGGTTATTTCCTAGACAAATTAGAGCCAATACCATCAGCTTTACCGTCTTTCCAGAAATTGTTCCAAGTATCGGCAACAGCTTTATCAATACCATGAAAAATATCAACCACACCAGAAGCAGCATCAGTGACGACATTAGAAATATCCTTTGCAGTAGCGCCAATATGAGAAGAGCCATACCGCTGATTCTGCGTTTGCTGATGAACTAAGTCAACCTCAGCACTAACCTTGCGAGTCATTTCTTTGATTTGGTCATTGGTAAAATACTGACCAGCCGTTTGAGCTTGAGTAAGCATTTGGCGCATAATCTCGGAAACCTGCTGTTGCTTGGAAAGATTGGTGTTTTCCATAATAGACGCAACGCGAGCAGTAGACTCCTTCTGTTGATAAGCAAGCATCTCATTTTGTGCATATACCTGGTCTTTCGTATTCTGGCGTGAAGTCGCCGACTGAATGCCAGCAATCTCTTTTTGAGTCTCATTTTGCATCTCGGCAATCTCTTTCTGATTGTCCAGTTGCATTTTAGTAAGCTCTTTTTGATTCTCAAATCCGGCGTCAACCATACCAGCAGAGGAAGCATCAGCACCAGCACGCTCCCAAGCATTAAGCTCAGGAAATGCAGCAGCAAGATAATCACGAGTATCCTTTCCTTTATCAGCGGCAGACTTGCCACCAAGTCCAACCAAATCAAGCAACTTATCAGAAACGGCAGAAGTGCCAGCCTGCAACGTACCTTCAAGAAGTCCTTTACCAGCTTTAGCCATAGCACCAGAAACAAAACTAGGGACGGCCTCATCAGGGTTAGGAACATTAGAGCCTTGAATGGCAGATTTAATACCAGCATCACCCATGCCTACAGTATTGTTATCGGTAGCAAGC
This sequence comes from Vibrio pectenicida, assembly GCA_024347015.1. Taxonomy (GTDB): domain Bacteria; phylum Pseudomonadota; class Gammaproteobacteria; order Enterobacterales; family Vibrionaceae; genus Vibrio; species Vibrio pectenicida. Next base: position 931 of record AP024892.1, read on the forward strand.
ACATCACCTTGAATGCCACCGGAGGCGGCTTTTTGACCGCCTCCAAACAATTTAGACATGGCGCCACCAGCAAGAGCAGAAGCAATACCGCCAGCAATAGCACCAAACATAAATCACCTCACTTAAGTGGCTGGAGACAAATAATCTCTTTAATAACCTGATTCAGCGAAACCAATCCGCGGCATTTAGTAGCGGTAAAGTTAGACCAAACCATGAAACCAACATAAACATTATTGCCCGGCGTACGGGGAAGGACGTCAATAGTCACACAGTCCTTGACGGTATAATAACCACCATCATGGCGACCATCCAAAGGATAAACATCATAGGCAGTCGGGAGGGTAGTCGGAACCGAAGAAGACTCAAAGCGAACCAAACAGGCAAAAAATTTAGGGTCGGCATCAAAAGCAATATCAGCACCAACAGAAACAACCTGATTAGCGGCGTTGACAGATGTATCCATCTGAATGCAATGAAGAAAACCACCATTACCAGCATTAACCGTCAAACTATCAAAATATAACGTTGACGATGTAGCTTTAGGTGTCTGTAAAACAGGTGCCGAAGAAGCTGGAGTAACAGAAGTGAGAACCAGCTTATCAGAAAAAAAGTTTGAATTATGGCGAGAAATAAAAGTCTGAAACATGATTAAACTCCTAAGCAGAAAACCTACCGCGCTTCGCTTGGTCAACCCCTCAGCGGCAAAAATTAAAATTTTTACCGCTTCGGCGTTATAACCTCACACTCAATCTTTTATCACGAAGTCATGATTGAATCGCGAGTGGTCGGCAGATTGCGATAAACGGTCACATTAAATTTAACCTGACTATTCCACTGCAACAACTGAACGGACTGGAAACACTGGTCATAATCATGGTGGCGAATAAGTACGCGTTCTTGCAAATCACCAGAAGGCGGTTCCTGAATGAATGGGAAGCCTTCAAGAAGGTGATAAGCAGGAGAAACATACGAAGGCGCATAACGATACCACTGACCCTCAGCAATCTTAAACTTCTTAGACGAATCACCAGAACGGAAAACATCCTTCATAGAAATTTCACGCGGCGGCAAGTTGCCATACAAAACAGGGTCGCCAGCAATATCGGTATAAGTCAAAGCACCTTTAGCGTTAAGGTACTGAATCTCTTTAGTCGCAGTAGGCGGAAAACGAACAAGCGCAAGAGTAAACATAGTGCCATGCTCAGGAACAAAGAAACGCGGCACAGAATGTTTATAGGTCTGTTGAACACGACCAGAAAACTGGCCTAACGACGTTTGGTCAGTTCCATCAACATCATAGCCAGATGCCCAGAGATTAGAGCGCATGACAAGTAAAGGACGGTTGTCAGCGTCATAAGAGGTTTTACCTCCAAATGAAGAAATAACATCATGGTAACGCTGCATGAAGTAATCACGTTCTTGGTCAGTATGCAAATTAGCATAAGCAGCTTGCAGACCCATAATGTCAATAGATGTGGTAGAAGTCGTCATTTGGCGAGAAAGCTCAGTCTCAGGAGGAAGCGGAGCAGTCCAAATGTTTTTGAGATGGCAGCAACGGAAACCATAACGAGCATCATCTTGATTAAGCTCATTAGGGTTAGCCTCGGTACGGTCAGGCATCCACGGCGCTTTAAAATAGTTGTTATAGATATTCAAATAACCCTGAAACAAATGCTTAGGGATTTTATTGGTATCAGGGTTAATCGTGCCAAGAAAAGCGGCATGGTCAATATAACCAGTAGTGTTAACAGTCGGGAGAGGAGTGGCATTAACACCATCCTTCATGAACTTAATCCACTGTTCACCATAAACGTGACGATGAGGGACATAAAAAGTAAAAATGTCTACAGTAGAGTCAATAGCAAGGCCACGACGCAATGGAGAAAGACGGAGAGCGCCAACGGCGTCCATCTCGAAGGAGTCGCCAGCGATAACCGGAGTAGTTGAAATGGTAATAAGACGACCAATCTGACCAGCAAGGAAGCCAAGATGGGAAAGGTCATGCGGCATACGCTCGGCGCCAGTTTGAATATTAGACATAATTTATCCTCAAGTAAGGGGCCGAAGCCCCTGCAATTAAAATTGTTGACCACCTACATACCAAAGACGAGCGCCTTTACGCTTGCCTTTAGTACCTCGCAACGGCTGCGGACGACCAGGGCGAGCGCCAGAACGTTTTTTACCTTTAGACATTACATCACTCCTTCTGCACGTAATTTTTGACGCACGTTTTCTTCTGCGTCAGTAAGAACGTCAGTGTTTCCTGCGCGTACACGCAAGGTAAACGCGAACAATTCAGCGGCTTTAACCGGACGCTCGACGCCATTAATAATGTTTTCCGTAAATTCAGCGCCTTCCATGATGAGACAGGCCGTTTGAATGTTGACGGGATGAACATAATAAGCAATGACGGCAGCAATAAACTCAACAGGAGCAGGAAAGCGAGGGTATCCTACAAAGTCCAGCGTACCATAAACGCAAGCCTCAACGCAGCGACGAGCACGAGAGCGGTCAGTAGCAATCCAAACTTTGTTACTCGTCAGAAAATCGAAATCATCTTCGGTTAAATCCAAAACGGCAGAAGCCTGAATGAGCTTAATAGAGGCCAAAGCGGTCTGGAAACGTACGGATTGTTCAGTAACTTGACTCATGATTTCTTACCTATTAGTGGTTGAACAGCATCGGACTCAGATAGTAATCCACGCTCTTTTAAAATGTCAACAAGAGAATCTCTACCATGAACAAAATGTGACTCATATCTAAACCAGTCCTTGACGAACGTGCCAAGCATATTAAGCCACTTCTCCTCATCCAACGCGTCAGTTTTTGACAGAATCGTTAGTTGATGGCGAAAGGTCGCAAAGTAAGAGCTTCTCGAGCTGCGCAAGGATAGGTCGAATTTTCTCATTTTCCGCCAGCAGTCCACTTCGATTTAATTCGTAAACAAGCAGTAGTAATTCCTGCTTTATCAAGATAATTTTTCGACTCATCAGAAATATCCGAAAGTGTTAACTTCTGCGTCATGGAAGCGATAAAACTCTGCAGGTTGGATACGCCAATCATTTTTATCGAAGCGCGCATAAATTTGAGCAGATTTGTCGTCACAGGTTGCGCCGCCAAAACGTCGGCTACAGTAACTTTTCCCAGCCTCAATCTCATCTCTCTTTTTGCGTTCTGCTTCAATATCTGGTTGAACGGCGTCGCGTCGTAACCCAGCTTGGTAAGTTGGATTAAGCACTCCGTGGACAGATTTGTCATTGTGAGCATTTTCATCCCGAAGTTGCGGCTCATTCTGATTCTGAACAGCTTCTTGGGAAGTAGCGACAGCTTGGTTTTTAGTGAGTTGTTCCATTCTTTAGCTCCTAGACCTTTAGCAGCAAGGTCCATATCTGACTTTTTGTTAACGTATTTAGCCACATAGAAACCAACAGCCATATAACTGGTAGCTTTAAGCGGCTCACCTTTAGCATCAACAGGCCACAACCAACCAGAACGTGAAAAAGCGTCCTGCGTGTAGCGAACTGCGATGGGCATACTGTAACCATAAGGCCACGTATTTTGCAAGCTATTTAACTGGCGGCGATTGCGTACCCGACGACCAAAATTAGGGTCAACGCTACCTGTAGGAAGTGTCCGCATAAAGTGCACCGCATGGAAATGAAGACGGCCATTAGCTGTACCATACTCAGGCACACAAAAATACTGATAGCAGTCGGCGTGTGAATCATTAGCCTTGCGACCCTCGGCAGCAAGAACCATACGACCAATATCACGAAAATAGTCACGCAAAGCATTGGGATTATCATAAAACGCCTCTAATCGGTCGTCAGCCAACGTGAGAGTGTCAAAAACGATAAACCAACCATCAGCATGAGCCTGTCGCATTGCATTCATCAAACGCTGAATAGCAAAGCCTCTACGCGATTTCATAGTGGAGGCCTCCAGCAATCTTGAACACTCATCCTTAATACCTTTCTTTTTGGGGTAATTATACTCATCGCGAATATCCTTAAGAGGGCGTTCAGCAGCCAGCTTGCGGCAAAACTGCGTAACCGTCTTCTCGTTCTCTAAAAACCATTTTTCGTCCCCTTCGGGGCGGTGGTCTATAGTGTTATTAATATCAAGTTGGGGGAGCACATTGTAGCATTGTGCCAATTCATCCATTAACTTCTCAGTAACAGATACAAACTCATCACGAACGTCAGAAGCAGCCTTATGGCCGTCAACATACATATCACCATTATCGAACTCAACGCCCTGCATACGAAAAGACAGAATCTCTTCCAAGAGCTTGATGCGGTTATCCATCTGCTTATGGAAGCCAAGCATTGGGGATTGAGAAAGAGTAGAAATGCCACAAGCCTCAATAGCAGGTTTAAGAGCCTCGATACGCTCAAAGTCAAAATAATCAGCGTGACATTCAGAAGGGTAATAAGAACGAACCATAAAAAAGCCT